>NZ_KL591002.1:0-836 GCF_000716335.1 Streptomyces sp. NRRL S-118
GTGTGGTGATCCGTCGCCATGAACTGTCCGATGCCGAGTGGGATCTGATACGCCCGTTGCTGCCCCGGTCTGCGCTGGGGCGGCCACGGCTGGACGACCGGAGGGTCCTGAACGGGATCGTCTGGAAGCTCCGCACGGGTGTCCCCTGGCGGGACGTGCCTGGCCGATACGGTCCGTGGACCAGCCTCCACACGCGTTTCCGCCGCTGGGCGGCGGACGGCACGTTCGACCGGATGCTGCGGGCCGCCCGGGCGAAGGCGGACGCGGCCGGTGACACCGAGTGGCTGGTGTCGGTCGACCCAACGATCGTCCACGCCCACCAGCAGGCGGCAGGGGCCCGAAAAGGGGGCGCCGAAGCCCGGCCCTCGGACGGTCCCGAAGCGGACTGACCAGCAAGATCCACCTCGCCTGCGACGCGATCGGCCGCCCGCTCGCGTTCGTCCTGACCGGCGGGAACACCAACGACTGCACCCAGTTCACGGCGCTGATGGACACCATCCGGGTGCCCCGGGCCGGAGCGGGCCGGCCCCGCACCAGGCCCGATCACGTCATCGGCGACAAGGGCTGCAGCGCGAAGGCGATCCGCACCTGGCTGCGGCGCCGGGGCATCAGGCACACCGTCCCGGAACGGGCTCGGCCGACCAGGTCCGCAACCGGGCCCGCAAGGGCAGCCTCGGCGGCCGCCCTCCGGCCTTCGACAAGGAGATCTGCAAGCACCGCAACGTCGTGGAGCGGTGCTTCAACCGCCTCAAGCAGTGGCGAGGCATCGCCACCCGCTACGACAAGACCGCCCAGTCCCACAAGGCGGCCGTCGCCCTCGCATCACTCCTGATGTG
>NZ_KL591002.1:936-6323 GCF_000716335.1 Streptomyces sp. NRRL S-118
AGCCTGACGCTTTGACGACAACTCCTAGCGCGACCCGACACAGCAGACCAAAGAGAAGAGTTCCAGATGAAACAACGGGCTAAAACGACCTCTAAGGACCGCGGGGGCGGGCGGGGGAGATTGAGCTGGTACAAGGGCCTGGGCCGCCGACACCACACCGTGAACGCGCCAGAGTTGAGGCAAAACCAGCCAGAAAGTGGATCAGGCTGCGGAGTCCCTCCCTCTGGCAGATAGCTTCCAGAGGCAGATTTCGAACACCTGCATCAATAAACGTGCCTTCGGGGGGTGGCACAAACGCCTCCCCCTCACTGCTCCTGTGCAGCACAAGGCGTAAAGCACTTGACAGATTGGACAGGCGTGAACTTGAAGAGGACCCGTGCCGCCCGCGGCCTGATCGTAGGTGCCGCCATCCTCGGCCTCGCCGGGGCGGCCCCCGCCTTCGCGGAGGGCTCACGTACGACCTACATTTCGAAGTGGACGGCGGGCGGGGAGTCGAGCAGATGGACTGATAACAACCGGGATTCTGTCAGCACGTCGGTCGGCTTCAGTGGTTGTACCACCGACGGCTGGGACGGGTTCAAGGCAGCCGGCCTCATCCTTCACAAGGACGTCTTCGGCCCCGACCCGAGCAAGGGTTTCAAGACCAACTACTGCAACCGGGTCTACTGGGGCGACGTCGAAGCAGGCAGCTACTATTTCAAGCTCGACGGCTTCACCACCGGCTCCTACCTCTGGGTCAACTCGGTGGGTATCAGCTACTGAGCAAAGCCCATGTTCCGGTGCCCCGCGGCTCATGCTGCGGGGCACCGCCCTGCACAGCACCACCAGCCAAGCTCCCCACAACGGGGCAGCGGAATGCGCGGCATGTCTCTGATATTTGAGGGTCTTTCGTTCCGGTACCGAAAAGGAACGCACGTCTTCTTGGACTTCTCCCTGCATATCGAGGGCCACTCCACAGTGCTCTTGGGCCCGAATGGAGCGGGCAAGTCCACCTTGATAGCGCTGGCGGCATCCCACCTGACACCGTCAGGAGGGCGCGTCGCATGGAGGGATCTCGACGCTTCCAACTGGCGCCAGCGTGCCCAGTACCGTCAGCAGGTTGCCTGGATTCCCCAGCACATCACCCCCGTGCCCGGACTTACGGTTCGCGAGCAGATCGCCTACGCGGGGTGGCTGAAAGGACTATCACGGTCCGATGCCTGGAAGGCATCCGCGCATGCCATCACTCGTGTTGGTCTGCAGGAGCTGGCCGACCGCAAGAGCCACGAGGTATCTGGAGGGCAGCTGCGTCGCATGGGCATCGCCGGAGCCCTCACCCATCGCAGCGAAATCATCCTGATGGATGAACCCACCGCCGGCCTCGACCCCACCCAGCGAGGTGTCTTCCGAAATCTGGTCGCGGAGTTGAGCCAGTCTGTGCACGTCCTCGTGTCGACGCACCAGACAGAGGATCTTGCTGATCTCTACCACGAAGTCGTCGTCCTCGACCGAGGCTCCGTCTGCTTCCAAGGGAGCACCGAGCAGTTCTACGCACTGGCAGGCTCGGCACCGTCACCGCGCGAGCGCGCCGAGGCCGCATACGCGAGCCTTGTCGCCAGGGAGGCCTGACGATGCGTCTGCGTACCCTCGTACGGTCCTCGTCGGCGACCGTTCTGCTCCCCCTTCTGATCGGCTTCATCCTGCTCGCCTTGGGCGACGACCTCACCGCCTGGGTCACACCCCACTACTGGACCTCGGTCACAGGGAGTGCCGCGTTCGCGCTTCCGTTTGTGGCAGCGGCATGCGCCGGCTCCGCCGCTTGGGAGGGGGCTCGACTCGCCAAGGGGCAAGTGTTCGGCCATGCCCCGGTCCGCAACCCTGTGGCCATCACCCTGCCGCTTCTGCTACCCGTTGTCGCCGCAGGCCTCCTCGGCATTCTGGCCGCACTCGTCACCGCAGCCGTCGCGGCCGACGTGTCCTTCGGGCTGCCACAGCCCGGCATCCTCGCGGCAGTGGCCGCCGTGCTGATCGCAAACGCGCTCGTCGGCAGCATCATCGGCCGCATCATGCCCGGCGTCCTGGCAGCCCCTCTCGCCCTCATTGGCAGCTTCGTCGCCACCGCCTACCCTGCCTCGTGGAACGTCCCCTGGCTGCGCCACCTCGTAGGAGGTGGACTCAGCAGTTGCTGCTCCGTCGACACCTCCATCGACGGCAGGGCACTGCTGGGAACCATCGTCTTCACTGCAGGAATATCAGCTGCGGCCCTGATACTCATCCGTTTCCGAGGCAGCGTCATCCCTCTGACCGTCGCTGGAGTATGTTTCGCCGGCAGCCTGACCGGGGCGTGGCTGCTCGTGCGCGACCTCGGATCGGAAGCCGTGCAGGGCCGCGCCACGAGTGAACTCGCCTGTGAGAACACCGGCCGGCACCAGATCTGTCTCTGGCCGGAGGTCGAGAATGCCGCACAAGTCCGCCAGGACACCAGCACAGCAGCCGAGAAGCTGGAGCAGGCCGGTGTGCCAGTCCCCCACACACTCACCATGGCCGCGCGTCCTCAGCCCGGCGCGGCCAAGCTCGGCATTGCACCCGACGCCCGACCCGAGGAGATCCCCGCGGGCATCGCCTCCGGGCTCCTGCCGCAACCTCCCACTTGTGCCCTCAACGGCCGCCCCTACCCTGCCGGAGACGCTGCTGTCCTGATGGAGGCCTGGCTGCAGACAACCGCCGGGACGTCGATGCACACCGTCAAGGCACGTTTTGACCCGGAAACTGTCCGATTGCTGCAGAAGCTACGAGCCCTGTCTCCGAAGCAGCAGCTTGCGTGGTACGAGCGCAACCACCACGCGATGAGCGCCTGCGACACCAAGCCGCAGCTGAACATCCCGGAGAGCCGAGGATGATCTGGTGGTGCAAAGCCCGTGGACTTTCCCTCATCGCGGCATCGACGCTTGGCACAATGTTGACGGGACTTGCCATCGGGAACCTGGAGTTGCCGATTCCCGTGTTGACCGGACAGTCCGGCCAATTCCTGCTTGCACACCTGATGACGCTCATCCCGGCAGCGACACTTTTGTACGGGCTCGGTCGCGGTGATTCCCGCGCCACGAACACCGCGCTACGCAATATTCGTCACTGGGATGCGGCGCTGGGCCTGCTCACGGCCGCCGCAGGAGCCGCCATCGCAGTTGTCTGCTATCTCGCCCTCGATTCCGACCTAGCCGTGATCCTCGGGCGTAATGTCGCAAGCTACGTTGGCCTCGCACTGCTGCTGCATCCATTCCTTGGGTACCAACTCGCCGCAGCCGCGATCGCCGCCGTCCCACTGGTGCTCGCTGCCGGTGGCTGGAGACCGAACGGCACACCAGAAACATGGGCCTGGCTTTTGCACGACGCAGGATCAGCACTCGCGCTACTGTTTATGCTCGTATTCCTCTGCCTCGGCGCCGTCGCCTCAATCGCCCGACCACAGCTACCCCTCCGGCTGCGCACACACTTCTAATCCTGCGTCGCCAATGCGAGGCTCTGGGCGACCGCGTGCAGCGCACGCCGCCTGATCCGTTGGACCTCCCCGCGCTCGCAGCCCGCGCCGCGGCCCTCCCGCGCCGTGTGGCGGCGGTGGAGGCGCTCTGGGACGGCGATACGGTGCACGACTGGTTCGTGCTCCTGGTCGCGGTCCTTGACACTCCAGATGGGGAGGGCCACCTGGCGACCGTCTACCACCGGCCACAACGCGTCGTCGACTTCCCACGGCTTCAGCCGCGCCACCTCGCACCCCTGGATCATCGGTTCCGGAGCGATCCAACCACCTCGGAGATCACTTCGTTAGGGGGTTTTGAATGAGTCCGTGAGAGTCGGGCTACGGCCGCCCGGCTGTCCGTCTTGGCGGGCATGGGCAAGTAACGACGCGTCCGTAACCATTACCCCGATCGGAAGGAACGGCATGGGCATCCTGGGCGACGGGCTCAAGATCCAGCCGGATAGGGTCGGGGCAGCTCGTGCCGGTATGGAGTGTGCGAGTCAGGCCCGGTGCCCAGATGCCTCTGGGGGCAGTACCACCGGGCCGCTCCGCACCCCGTGCTCGCGGGGATGACCCCTACCTGCGCGTGTGGACCGACATCCCACCGGACTGTTCCCCGCGTGTGCGGGGATGGCCCCAGATCCGCCCGTAGCCGACCCCTCGCCGTTACCGTGAAGTGACTCGGCCGCTGGCCTGCCCGCCGCCCCTGGCCCGCGCAGCACTCGTTCTTCGCGGCCTGGAAGCATTCCTCGATCGCCCAGCGCGTCCCGGCGATCCGCACCAGTTCCTGAACCGTGGTCTCCAAGGGGGCGTAAGCGAGGTAGTAGGCGATCTCGTCGGGCTTGCTGATGCTGCGCCGGGCCAGCGCCCACCGCATCCGGTAGGGGACCTCACCCTGGTAGTCGAACTCGGCAACGGCCGGCAGCCGCACCGCCGCCCAGTGGTAGACGCGCGGTCCTTTCGCGCCGTTGCCGCATGAGATCTTCTCCCACGCTTCGTCCGGGGCCTGCGCGAACAGACCCTCGATGCGGGGACAGCCCACGCTGAACTGGGACTTGGGCACGGCCAGCACGTAGCCGATGCCCGACTGTTCCAGCAGCCGCCGGAAGCGACTCTCCTGTCCATAGGCGGAATCCGCGGTGACCCAGGCGATGGGCAGCGGCGAAGCGAGGGCACGCAGCACCATCCGCCGGGCCAGTTCGCCCTTGGTGGCGAACTCCCGGTCGTCGGAGACTCTGGCCGCGCGGCAGCGTTCACGGTCCTCGGCCCAGGACTTGGGCAGGTAGAGCTCGCGGTCGACCAGCGCCCGCCCCTTGACCGAGGCATAGGCGGCGAAGACACCGATCTGGCAGTTCTCGGTGCGGCCGGCGGTCCCGGAGTACTGGCGCTGGACCCCGGCGGAGGTGGTGCCCTTCTTGATGAACCCGGTGTCGTCGATAATGAGGACCCCGCCGTCCTCGCCGAGCTTGTCGGCGACGTATTTCTGCACGTCGTCGCGGACTTCGTCGGACTCCCACTTCGCTCCGGCGAGCAGGTGCTGAAGGCCGTCAGGAGTGGAGTGGCCTGCCTGTTCGGCCAGCTGCCAGCTGTTCTTGCGGGCCACCGGGGCGAGCAGACCGCGTACGTAGTCGCGCATGCGGCGACGGAGTTCGACTCGGCCGAAGCGATGGCCGATGGTCACGAAGAGGTCGTCCAGTTCAAGGTCCCACTGCTCGGCAGCATGCTCGGTGATCACGTGGGGAGGCTGCCCCGCCACTGCCACTACCAGCGACGCTGTCGCACGATCGAGGGGCGGTCTCTTCGAGACCGCCCCTGACCAGCTCCCGTCCCGCTACACTCCAGCCGCCCGGCATCGCCCCAGGTCAGACAGCAAACTCCTGCTGGAGTACTA
>NZ_KL591002.1:6405-44961 GCF_000716335.1 Streptomyces sp. NRRL S-118
CTAGAAGTAGTGCACGTACCGGTAGGTGAAGTCGCACCGGAATTCGACGCTGTCACCCATCCGGAACCGGACGCGACGCTTGAAAGGCTGTTCGTTGATCAGGTCGTTCGTATGCAGGGCCTTGGTGAATTCCTGCCCCAGCGAATATTGACCTCCCGGCACGGCGGGAAGCTTCACGAACAGCTCGCCTCCGAACCTGAGCCAGGGCGGGATGCCCTCTGTGGGATCTTGAATCGGAGTGCCCACCGAGAAGCGGGCGTCCATGTTCACGTCCACCGTCTTGCCTGGCTCGAAGCTGACCGGCCCCTGAGGGAAGTTGAAGATGTCCCTGCGGTCCACCGGCGGGGAATCGGCAGTGTGCGACGTGAATCCCCACAGGCCGCCCACTACCATCACGGCCTCATCGTCACCATTGAAGTCGTCGCGCTGGATTCTGTGCAGCACGACCTCGACTATCTTTCCCATGGATCCGTCCCTGCCGACTCGGAGTTCGTCGCGGAATGGCCACCCGTGCCGATGGTCCCCTGTTACCACAGTGCACCCATCCCGGGGCCGCCGCATCCCGCACGCCGGCGCACGGGCCTGTGGGTCTCCCGGTCCCCGCGTCGGGTGCCGGCGCCCCCGAAAGCCGCTTGCTCCCACCGCCGCTGCGCGACCTGGTCAAGTGTGACTAGAACTGGTATCAGTTCTGATGGACTGTCAGGAACCGGCGGGAGGCACTGCCATGACCGAGCTGGTCGAGCACGGGAAGCTGTTCATCGGCGGGGAACTGGTCGACCCGGCCGGGACCGGCACCATCGAGGTGGTCTCGCCGCACACCGAGCAGGTCATCGGCCGCGTACCGCACGCCTCCGAGGCCGATGTCGACCGTGCGGTCGCGGCGGCGCGCCGGGCCTTCGACGAGGGGCCCTGGCCGCGGACGACCCTGGAGGAGCGGATCGACGTCGTCACCCGCATCAAGGACGCCGTCGCCGTGCGGCACGAGGAGATCGCCCGCGTCATCAGCGCGCAGAACGGCTCCCCGTACTCCTGGAGCGTCCTCGCGCAGGCGCTCGGCGCGATGATGGTGTGGGACGCGGCGATCACGGTCGCGCGCGACTGCCCCTACGAGGCGCAGCGGGCGGGAGTGCTCGGCCCCATCCTGGTGCGGCGCGAACCGGTCGGCGTGGTCGCGGCCGTGGTGCCGTGGAACGTCCCGCAGTTCACGGCCGCCGCCAAGCTCGGGCCCGCGCTGCTGGCGGGCTGCACGGTGGTGCTGAAGCCGTCGCCGGAGACGCCGCTCGACGCGTACCTGCTGGCGGAGATCGCCCGGGAGGCCGGGCTGCCGGAGGGCGTGCTGTCGATCCTGCCCGCCGACCGCGAGGTCAGCGAGTACCTGGTCGGGCACCCCGGCGTCGACAAGGTCTCCTTCACCGGCTCGGTCGCGGCCGGCCGGCGCGTGATGGAGGTCGCCTCCCGCAACCTCACCCGGGTCACCCTCGAACTGGGCGGCAAGTCGGCCGCGGTGATCCTGCCGGACGCGGACCTCGGCGAGGCGGTCGCCGGGATCGTCCCGGCCGCCTGGATGAACAACGGCCAGGCGTGCGTGGCCCAGACCCGCATCCTCGCCCCCCGCTCCCGCTACGAGGAGTTCGCCGAGGCGTTCGCCGCCGCGGCCGGCGCGCTCGTGGTCGGCGACCCGCTCGACCCGGCGACCCAGGTCGGGCCGCTGGTCGCCCGGCGCCAGCAGCAGCGGTCGCTCGACTACATCCGCATCGGCCAGGAGGAGGGCGCCAAGGTCCTCGTCGGCGGCGGCCGCCCGGCCGGCCCGGAACGCGGCTGGTACGTCGAGCCGACGCTCCTCGGCGACGTCCACAACGCCATGCGCGTCGCCCGCGAGGAGATCTTCGGTCCGGTGATCTGCCTCCTGCCGTACGGGGACGAGGGCGAGGCCCTGCGGATCGCGAACGACTCCGACTACGGGCTCAGTGGCAGCGTGTGGACGTCCGACACCGAGCACGGCGTCGACTTCGCCCGCCGGGTGCGCACCGGCACCTTCAACGTCAACACCTTCAGCCTCGACATGCTCGGCCCCTTCGGCGGCTACAAGAACTCGGGCCTGGGCCGGGAGTTCGGCCCCGAGGGGTACGGCGAGTACCTGGAGTACAAGATGATCCACCTGCCCACCGGGTACGACACCGGCCGCGGGGAGGCGTGATGGGCGACCGGTGGCACGTGGAGGTCGACCAGGGCGTGTGCATCGGCTCGGGCATGTGCGTGCACCACGCCCCGGGCGGCTTCGCCCTGGACCCGTCCCGCCGGTCCCGCCCCCGCTCCCCGCAGGCCGACGCGGACGAAGCGGTCCTCGCGGCGGCGGAGGGCTGCCCGGTGGAGGCGATCTCGATCACGCTGCAGCCGGGCGGGGAGGCGGTGTTCCCGCCGGAGGAGTGAGCGGCGCCGCCGCGCGCCGTGGTGGTGGCCGGCAACGGCGCCCGGCGGGAGGGGGCTCAGCCGGCGGGGGAGGGCGCCGGCGCCGTCAGGTCGATCAGACGGCACACCGTCTCGATGTCGATCTTCACCTGGGCGATCGACGCCCGGCCCGAGAGCCAGGTGATCAGCGCGGAGTGCCAGGTGTGCTCGATCACCCGCACCGCGGAGAGCTGCTCGGGCGTCGGGCGCTCCAGGCCCATGGCGTCCAGGATGATCGCCGTCGTCTGCCGCGAGACCGTGTCCACCTCGGGGCTCACGCTGCGGTCCGCGAAGGTCAGCGCCCGTACCATCGCGTCCGCGAGGTGCGGTTCGCGCTGGAGGGCGCGGAAGGCACGCATCAGGGTCTCGGCCACCCGCTCCGAGGCGCTCTCCCCGGCCGGAGGGCGCTTGCGCAGCGTCGTGTGCAGGTGCTCCAGCTGGTCCTGCATGGTGGCGACCAGCAGGTGGATCTTGGACGGGAAGTAGCGGTACAGCGTGCCCAGCGCGACCCCGGCGGCCTCGGCGACCTCCCGCATCTGGACGGCGTCGAAGCCGCCCCGGCCGGCCAGCTGCGCGCTGGCGTGGAGGATGCGGCGGCGGCGCGCCTCCTGGCGCTCGGTCAGCGGCGGCGACGCCGGTCTGTCTTCCCCTGTCATGTGTCCCCGTGGCCCCGTTCCGTGACGTTGGTGCGCGACAGTATGGCGGGGCGCCCGCCGTGGCGCGAATCACCTGTTCCGGCTCTCACAGCGGCGCTACCTGCCGGTAGATTCGAAGCTCCTTGAACGATCAAGAACGATCAAGTCTGTAACTTGTTCTAGATTAGCGCGACCGGTTACGCTCCGGCGAAACGCAGGCAGAAGGGGGCCGCGAGTGACCGCTGAGGCCATAGAGGCAGGCCCCCGCGCCCATGCCGTCGGAAGCGGTGGGGACGGGCCGCTGCGGATCGCGCTCCTCACCTACAAGGGCAACCCGTTCTGCGGCGGCCAGGGCGTGTACGTAAGGCACCTGTCGCGCGAGCTCGCGCGCCTCGGGCACACCGTCGAGGTCATCGGCTCGCAGCCCTACCCGGTCCTGGACGAGGGCGACGGCCTGGATGGGCTCCGGCTCACCGAGCTGCCGAGCCTCGACCTGTACCGGCAGCCCGACCCCTTCCGTACGCCCGGACGCGACGAGTACCGGGACTGGATCGACGCCCTCGAAGTCGCGACGATGTGGACCGGCGGCTTCCCCGAACCGCTCACCTTCTCGCTGCGCGCCCGCCGCCACCTGCGCGCCCGCCGCGGCGACTTCGACGTCGTCCACGACAACCAGACCCTCGGCTACGGCCTGCTCGGGGACCTCGGCGCCCCGCTCGTCACCACCGTCCACCACCCCATCACGGTGGACCGGCAGCTGGAGCTGGACGCCGCCCGGGACTGGAAGCGCCGCGCCTCCGTCCGCCGCTGGTACGCCTTCACGCGCATGCAGAAGCGCGTCGCCCGGCGCCTGCCGTCCGTGCTGACCGTCTCCGGCTCCTCCCGGGACGAGATCGTCCGCGACCTCGGCGTGCGCGAGGAGCGCATCCGGGTCGTGCACATCGGCGCCGACACCGACCTGTGGTCGCCCGACCCGGCCGTGCCCGAGGTGCCCGGCCGCATCGTCACCACCTCCAGTGCGGACGTCCCCCTCAAGGGCCTGGTCCACCTCGTCGAGGCGCTCGCCAAGCTGCGCACGGAGAACCCCGACGCCCACCTCGTGGTCGTCGGCAAGCGCGCCGAGGACGGGCCCGTGGCGCAGGCCATCGAGCGGTACGGGCTCGACGGCGCGGTCCGGTTCGTCAAGGGCGTCACGGACGCCGAGCTCGTCGACCTGTACCGGAGCGCCCAGGCGGCGTGCGTGCCGTCGCTGTACGAGGGCTTCTCGCTGCCCGCCGCCGAGGCGATGGCCACCGGGACGCCGCTGGTCGCCACCACGGGCGGGGCGATCCCCGAGGTCGCCGGCGCCGACGGGGAGACCTGCCTGGCGGTGCCGCCCGGCGACGCGGGCGCCCTCGCCGCCGCGCTGGGCAGGCTGCTGTCGGCCGACGGGGCCGAGCTGCGCGCCCGCCTGGGGGCGGCCGGCCGCGTCCGGGTGCTGGACAGGTTCACCTGGGCCCGCGCGGCCGAGGGCACGGCGGCCCTGTACCGCGAGGCCATCGCGGCGCGGGGAGCCGGCCGTTGACCCCCCACGCCTCCCGTACCCCCTCCCCCCTCCGTGACATCCACCGTGAAAGCAGGCCGCCCTCGTGCTGACCGTCGACTTCACCCGCTTCCCGCTCGCCCCCGGCGACCGCGTGCTCGACCTGGGCTGCGGGGCCGGCCGGCATGCGTTCGAGTGCTACCGGCGCGGAGCGCAGGTCGTCGCCCTCGACCAGAACGGCGAGGAGATCCGCGAGGTCGCCAAGTGGTTCGCCGCCATGAAGGAGGCAGGCGAGGCACCCGCCGGGGCCACCGCCACCGCGATGGAGGGCGACGCCCTCAACCTGCCCTTCCCCGACGCGTCCTTCGACGTCGTGATCATCTCCGAGGTCATGGAGCACATCCCCGACGACAAGGGCGTGCTCGCCGAGATGGTCCGCGTGCTGAAGCCCGGCGGCCGCATCGCCGTCACCGTGCCCCGCTACGGCCCCGAGAAGGTCTGCTGGGCGCTGTCCGACGCGTACCACGAGGTCGAGGGCGGCCACATCCGCATCTACAAGGCGGACGAACTCCTCGCCCGGATCCGCGAGGCGGGCCTCAAGCCGTACGGCACCCACCACGCCCACGCGCTGCACTCGCCGTACTGGTGGCTCAAGTGCGCGTTCGGCGTCGACAACGACAAGGCCCTGCCGGTCCGGGCGTACCACAAGCTGCTGGTCTGGGACATCATGAAGAAGCCCCTGGCCACCCGCCTCGCCGAGCGGGCGCTCAACCCCGTCATGGGCAAGAGCTTCGTGGTGTACGCGACCAAGCCCCACCTGCCCAGCGCCGCCGCGGAGACGAAGTGACGTCACCGGAAAGGGTCGCCGCGCACCTCGTCCTGCCCGGCGTCCTCACCGCCGAGCAGGCCGCCGAGACCGTCGCCGGGATCCTCGCCGCGCAGCGCGAGGACGGAGCCATCCCGTGGTTCCGCGGCCACCACCTCGACCCGTGGGACCACACCGAGGCGGCCATGGCGCTGGACACGGCGGGCGAGCACGCCGCGGCCGCCCGCGCCTACGAGTGGCTGGCCCGCCACCAGAACGACGACGGCTCCTGGTACGCCGCCTACCACGACGGCGACCACACCCGGGTGACGGACGCGGGGCGCGAGACCAACTTCTGCGCCTACATCGCCGTCGGCGTCTGGCACCACTACCTGGCCACCGGCGACGACGCGTTCCTCGACCGGATGTGGCCCGCCGTGTACGCGGCCGTCGAGTTCGTGCTGCGCCTCCAGCAGCCGGGCGGCCAGATCGGCTGGAAGCGCGAGGCCGACGGCACCCCCGTCAACGACGCGCTGCTGACCGGGTCCTCGTCCATCCACCAGGCGCTGCGCTGCGCGCTGGCCATCGCCGAGGAGCGCGAGGAGCCGCAGCCCGACTGGGAGCTCGCGGCGGGCGCCCTCGGCCACGCCATCCGCAGCCACCCGGAGCGGTTCCTCGACAAGAGCCGCTACTCGATGGACTGGTACTACCCGGTGCTCGGCGGAGCCGTCACCGGCGAGGCGGCCAAGGAGCGCATCGAGAGCGCCTGGGACGACTTCGTGGTCCCCGGCCTGGGCGTGCGCTGCGTGCTGCCCAACCCCTGGGTGACCGGCGGCGAGAGCTGCGAACTGGCCCTGGCGCTCTGGGCGATGGGGGAGTCCGACCGGGCGCTGGAGATCCTCCAGTCGATCGCCCACCTGCGCGCCGAGGGCGGCATGTACTGGACGGGCTACGTCTTCGAGGGCGACCGCGCCTTCTGGCCGGAGGAACTCACCACCTGGACGGCGGGCTCCCTGCTGCTGGCGGTGGCCGCGCTGGGCGGCGAGGAGGCGACCACCGCGGTCTTCGGCGGCGACCGCCTGCCGCGGGGGCTGGAACCGGACTGCTGCGGTTAGGAACGCCGCGGGGGCCGGCCGGCGGCGCGGCCCCTACCGCGGACTGCGCCACAGCCCCCGCCGCGGACTCCGCCTCGCGCGCCGGCTGCGGGCGGGCGCGAGGCGGCGCGGCGAGGGCGGAAGGCGACCGGGGCGGGGAAGGCCGGCCCTAGATCCAGTCGTCGATACCGTTGAAGTTGAGCCGCACGCTCGACACCACCAGGCCGGTGGGCGTCCTCGTGGGGCCGTAGCAGCCGCGGGTGTAGCCGGGCTGGAGGGTGGACGGGGCGCAGTCGACGTCCCCGCCGTAGTTGGTCTGGATCTCCCCTTCGATCGCGATGGCGACGTTCGCCTTGTTCTGCACCACCAGGACGGTCTGGGTGCCGCCGCTGGAGTTGTGCACCCAGCAGAGCTTGAAGAACACGTTCTTCGAGCCCTTGTGCTGTTTGTATTCGGACGGGATGCAGTTCCAGTCCGGAGTGGTGCTGACGGCCTTCCAGCCCACTTCCGCGGCCGAGGCCGGTGACGCGGCGAGAGTGACGGCACCGACGGCTGCCGCGGTCAGCGCGAGCGAGCGGCGTACGAACGACTTCTTCATGGATGCTCCTGTAGTTGTCAGTGGTGGTTCGGGATGCTGCTGCGGGCGGAGGTGGCGGTGTGAACGGCTCAGCAGTAGCCGGTCCATTCGCTGGCCTTGTCGTCCAGGGACTCGCTCCAGCCGCTCCCGTCCCACACGAACAGGTGGGTGTTGACGGGACCGGTGCAGTGGGCGCAGCCCAGGCTCTTGGTGGTGCTGTAGCAGCCGCGGGTGAAACCGGGCTGCAGGGGCGTCTCGGCACAGTTGACGTCCCCGCCGAGCTGCGGCAGCCGGATGGCTCCCTTGATGGTCCTGGCCGCGTTCGTCGGGTTCTGTACGACCAGGACTCCCAAGGCGTCGTCATGTGCATTGACCACGACGCACGACTTGAAATTCAGACCGTCGGCGTTGTATGGGCTCACGTAGTCGGAGCAATGCCAGTCGGAGTTCGCGCTCACGGCCTTCCAAGGCACGCTGGGAGGCGCTGCCGAAGCGAGCGGGACGGCGAGCAGCGTGACACCTGCGGTGGCGATGAGGACGCCGAACCATCTCTGGATGGACGCCATTTCTCCTGGTGATGAGTCACTCGGTCGCCCGAACGGAACGGATGGCACGGAACGGCCCGGCGCCCGGCGGCGCTGAGCCCGCGACCTGCGGCGGAGCACGCACACGGGCGGCCCCTCCGCGTTCCGGAGCGTCGCCGCGGACACTCTCGTACACCATTCCCGTGGTGCCGGAATGGCCGAAGGGAACACGTCTGGCCTCCCGCCACTCCTCCGTGGGCCCGGGCTCGGCCCCTTTCGCCAGAATGGCGGCGGAGGCCCGGAAGACGGTCGCCGCACGAGGAATTCCCCCGAAGGCGGAACGGCCTTTGCGGCCGAGTAATGAGGCGGTGCGCATACGGAATCCCCCAGGAAATGCCGCTGCTTTCCGCGGCCTGGTGATCAGAATGGCACCGCGCAACCCCCGACCGCACCGCCTCCGGCTTGCGTGATCAGGCAATGCGGAGAGCAGCACGGGGAACAAACCGGGACGGAAGGTCCAGACCCGGTGAGGCCGGCGTCAGTCGAGGGCACCGTGCTTCGCCAGGACGTACGCGAGCTGCGTCCGGCTGTGACTGCCGAACTCGTCCGACGCCCGCTTGATGTGGTTCTGCACGGTGCGCGGGCTCATCCCCAGACGCGCGGCGATCGCCGCGTCGGTGTGCCCCTCCACCATGAGGCGCAGAACGGACAGGCGCCTCTCGTCCGTGAGGGCCGCGGGCTTCCCCGTCGCGGCGAACTCGACGGGCTCCGCGAGGTTCCAGGCGTGCTCGAAGACATTGACCAGGAACAGCACCAGACCCGGGTGCTCCACCAGCAGGGCGTGGTGACTGCGCTCGTACCGGTCGTCGGGAACGACCGCGACCGACCGGTCGTAGATGATCATGCGTCCGGGCAGCTCCCCGTCGGTACGGAAGCGGCTGCCGGCCAGGTGCATGCGCGACATGAACTCGAGCGTCGGTTCGTGGGCGCGCACCGTGTGCTGGTACAGCGTGCGGTGCTGTACGCCCCGGTCCAGCATGGCCAGGAGCTGGGGGCCGGTCTCGTCGAGGACGAACTGCGGTCGCGGACCGCCCGGCTGGGCCGCCAGGAGCTCCTCACGACACGAGGAGTTGAGCGTCCGCAGCGTGTCGTTGATGACATCGATGCCGCGCAGCATCCGCACCGCCGTGACGAAGTGCTCCTGCTCCTCCCGGTACAGCCGCTCGGCGGGCCCGACGGCCTCCGCCATGGCCAGCATGCGCTGTCGCGCGTCCTGGATCTGCCGCTCGACGGGCCGCTGCATCTCGTTGAGCGCGACGTCCGGCGGTACGGGTACGAGGACCTCGGGCTTCCCGGCCATCGGCCGCATCAGCCCGAGCGCGAGCAGGCACTCCGGGACGGGCCCGGTCGTCGACCCGGCCCCGAGAGCGTCGCGGTACGCGGCGAGCCCCTCCGCACACAGCGGCGTCGCCGCCCCCTGGCCCCGAGCCGTACCGTCTGAGCACATGCAAGTCCCCTTCGTTCCCCCCGGCGGGCAACCCTCCACCCGGCACCTGAGCCCGCTGTGCGCTGGTCGGCGCAACCGGGTTCGAGCAACCGGACGATGTCGTCGGACGAGTCACCCCGGGGTGCCGACCCGTTCCTGCGTCATTGGTCGATGACACGGTCTCGGCAGGTCCAGGATAGTGATCTCCCGCGCAGGGCCCCTTCAGCGGAGGCGAGGCCACCCGAAGGCGCCGCCCAGGAGCTCGTGGACGGGGTGACGTCGGCTCAGGGCTTGATCCGGCCGGCGACCTGGACGCGGCTGTCCTACGGAGTTGCCCCCTCGGTGGCTCGGTATGCGTAGCTGCCTTCGCCGGCACCGCACACTGCCCCTCATCGCGAGGCCGTCGTCCGGCTGGGAGAAACCGGCCTGCTGGGAGGGCCGGCAGCACGTATCGGCTTCCGCCACCAGCCAGGCGGCGTCGTGGCGCGCCGGCCAGGCGTCGTGGGCGTGTTGGCCGGTGTCCGGGAGCTTTCGGCGGCCTACAGGAAGTCGGAGCTCGGCTGGAAACGGTGGCTGTCGGCAGGCAGGTCGTAGAGGATGTCGGACTCGACGCCCCCGGTCACCAGGACCGCTTCCAGAAACGCGGAGCAGGACAAGGGGAAGCGTTCCCAATCGGGGCCGCGACCTTCATTGACCATGACGGTCCAGCTGTCCGGTCCCTGTCCGGGGCGGACGAGCCAGTACAGGGTCGCGCCGTCCTCGGTGAGGGCCCACGCGATGGCGTCGCTGCCTTCTTCGTCCAGCTCCGGGGGCTTGGAGCCGCTGCGCTCCAGCCCCTGTCGGCGCATGCCTTCGTTCTCGGTGAGCAGGTCGTAGTGCTCGTTGGCGCAACCCGGTTCGAGCAACCAGATGGTGTCGTCGAACAGCCCACCCCGAAAATGCCGACCAGTTCCTTGTAATCGGCCGGGAGCGCCGTTCCGAGCGCCGTCTCGATCTCCTCCCAGTCCTTCTGCCGCAGCGCCGGGGGCGGAGGGAAGTGCTCGGTGAGACGCTCGACGTGCGGGTTCACGGGATGCCGCCTTTCTGGGCCGGTGTTCGGTGTCATGGTTTCGGAACGTTCAAGACAGTGATCTTGTTGACGCCGCCCGTCGCGCTCTGCGACTCGATCCAGCGCTCCCGCCACAAGCCGGGCCGCCTCCGCGAGGTTCCTGTGCTTGCTCTGGACCTTCGACCCGTGCTTGTCGAGCGCCGCTGGTGATTCGCTCTGCCCGGTGGAGAGCAGCCGCCGTCGCCAGGTCGCCGTACGCGTCCTCGTCGACGTTCGGCCAGCCGACACCGACGATGTCCAGCATGGTGTCGACACCCTCGGGAACGGTGTAACCCACGGTGCGGAACCCCCGTTTCACGCACCGTCACGCCGTGGGAATCGTTTCAGCATGCCATGTGACGTGCACAGAAATCGACTTGGCTCCCGGTGATGGCTTTCCACCAGCGAAGACCTGATGCACCCGCGCGAGCCGGCTCCCGCGCCCCTCCGCGCCGGTGGCAGACTCGCAGCGTCGAAGTCCGCGCAACGAGAGAGAGCCCTCGGTATGGCCGTCATTCACCGGACCACCCTCACGCCGACCAAGCTGGAGCTGCTCGCCTCCTGGCTGCCGTCCAGGCCCTGGTACCGCGGTGGTGCCGAGCCGGTCAAGGCGGGTGGGTTCCGGCTGGACGATCCGCAGGGGGAGGTCGGGATCGAGTTCATGGTGGTCACCGACTCCTCCGGCGCCCGCCCGGCCGCCCACCTGGTGCCGCTCACCTACCGCGGTGCCCCGCTCGACGGGGCCGAGCACGCCCTGATCGGTACCGCGGAGCACGGGGTGCTGGGGCGGCGGTGGGTCTACGACGGGTGCCACGACCCGGTGCTGGCCGACCGGTTGCTCGCGCTGGTCGAGGGACGCGCCGAGGCGCAGCACCAGAGCGCCAGCGACACCCCGGACCCGGAGATCGTCCGCTCCCACACCGGTGACCGGTCCAGCCCCACCGGCCTGACCGTCACGGACGACGCGGAGGGCACCGACCTGGTCCTCGCGCAGGACACCGTCCTCCGCCTGCACCGGGTCCTGCGAGCCGCGCCGGACGGGCCGCTCGTCCCTCCCGGCGGTGCGACCGGCCACGTCACCGGCCCCTGGAGCATGCCGGACGGCAGCCGCGCCCGGGGGCTGTTCGCCGTCCTGCACGGCCGGCCCGGGGCTGAGCCCGGGGCCGGGACGGCAGGCGGGTCGTCAGTACCGGCGCAGCCGGCCCGCGACCAGGTGGCCGATGAAGACGTAGACGACCGCGGCGAGACCGTAACCGGCCACGACGCGCAGCCACGCCACGTCGAAGGTGAACAGGTCGTGTGACCAGCCGGCCAGCCAGCGGGCCGCGTCCTGGACGAATTGCACCAGGTCGTTGGCCCGGTTGGCCTCCAGCAGGTACATCAGGATCCACAGGCCGATGATGGCGGCCAGGACGTCCGCGACGACCGCGACCGCGGTCGCCGCCTGCGAGCTTCCGTATCGATGACGGGGAGACATGCGGTACGGGTTGCCCCGCGTTCCCCTGCCAAACGCCGGGCCGTGTCCGCCGCGTCCCGTCCGCCGTGCGGGCGGACGCCGCCGCTTTGCCGTCACTCCCTAGGAGTTGAGCTCCGCCAGCACCCGCAGCGTCGCCGGGTCCGGGGCCGTCACCAGCAGGTCGGTGACGGGTCCGGCGCGCCAGAGGGCCAGTCGTTCGGCGATGCGCCCGCGCGGCCCGACCAGCGAGATCTCGTCGGCGAAGGAGTCCGGGACGGCGAGCACCGCCTCCTCGCGGCGGCCCTGCGCGAACAGCTCCTGGATGCGGCGGGCCTCGGTCCCGTACCCCATCCTGGCCATCAGCGCGGCGTGGAAGTTGCGGGCGGCGTGGCCCATGCCGCCGATGTAGAAGCCGAGCATCGCCTTGACCGGCAGCAGCCCGGCGGTGACGTCGTCGCACACCTGCGCGCGGACCAGCGGCGCGACGGTGAACCCCGCCGGGAGGTCCTCGACGTCGTACACGTCCGTCCGCAGCGGCGACCAGTACAGCGGCAGCCAGCCGTCGGCGATGCGCAGCGTCTGGGCGATGTTCTTCGGCCCCTCGGCGCCCAGCAGGACCGGCAGGCCGGGTCGGAGGGGGTGGGTGATCGGCTTGAGCGGCTTGCCGAGGCCGGTGGCGTCCGCGCCGGTGTACGGGTGGCGGTGGTAGCGCCCCTCCAGCCGCACCGGCCCCTCGCGGCGCAGGACTTGGCGGACGACCTCGACGTACTCGCGGGTCGCGGTCAGCGGGCTCGCCGGGAACGGGCGGCCGTACCAGCCCTCGACGACCTGCGGCCCGGACAGGCCGAGGCCCAGCATCATCCGGCCGCCGGAGAGGTGGTCGAGGGTGAGCGCGTGCATCGCGGTGGCGGTCGGCGTGCGCGCGGCCATCTGCGCCACCGCCGTGCCCAGCCGGATCCGCGACGTGTGCGCGGCGATCCAGGCGAGCGGGGTGAAGGCGTCCGACCCCCACGCCTCCGCCGTCCACACGGAGTCGTAGCCGAGCCGCTCGGCCTCTCGCGCCAGGTCCACGTGACCGGGGTCCGGCCCGCGCCCCCAGTAGCCGAGTGCCAGTCCGAGCCGCATGACACCGACCTCCTGACGATACGTCAGTTATTGCGGTGACTGTACGACAACGGCCCCCCACCCGGAAGGGCGAGGGGCCGTGCGAGGAGAGTCTCAGCCGCGCTGGATGCCCGTCGTGTCCTGGAGCACGCCACGGCGGCCGTCCTGCGTCTGGGCCACCAGGCCCTGACCGCGCTGCTCCACCGCCAGGTACCAGGTACCGGGCGCCAGTTCGGCGATCGGCGTCGGCGAGCCGTCCTCCGCGTACAGCGGACGGGCGACCGGGACCGCGAACCAGAACGGCGAGAAGTCCGACGGGGCGCCGCCCTGCTGTCCCTGCGGCTGCGCCTGCGCCTGCGCCGGAGCCTGACCCTGCGCCGGCTGCTGCTGCGCGGGCTGACCCTGCGCCGGCTGCGGCTGGCCCGGCTGACCGCCCTGGGCGCCCGGGTAGCCGTAACCGCCCTGCGGCTGGCCCCCGAACGACGGCTGCGGGCCGCCGGGGTAGCCGTAACCCGCCGGCGGCTGCGCGCCGTACGGCTGCGGCTGCTGCGGACGCGGGGCGCCCATCAGCGGGGCCTTGAGGGCCGGGACGAGCGGAGCGGCGACGGCCGCCGCGGCGAGCACGAGGGTGGCGAGCAGGCCGAGGATCAGGCCCGCGCCCGCGTCCGGCTCCCAGTCGATGATGGTCCAGAAGGCCGTCCACAGGGCGAAGATGCAGAAGGCGACACCGAACTGGCCGAGGTCGATACCGGCGACCTTGCGGCCCGGCATCGCGCGGCCGACGACGATCAGGGCCGCGCCGATGACACCGGCGAGGAACATGCTCATCAGGAGGCCCAGGGAGTCCCAGGCGTTCGGGGCGTCGTAGTCCGGGCACACACTGCTGCCGGCCGGGCAGTCGATGCCGGGCGTCAGACCGAGGAACGAGGCGATGAACAGCACCACCGCTGCTCCGATCACCACGCCATCGCCTCGAGTGAGGGAGCGGATGTTCACGTGAAAAGTCCTTCGTCGGTTGTCTCGTCGGGTGCGGGGGTGGCGCGAAGCACGGGGGCGGCCCCATCGTACGGGCCGAATCTATCGTCCGTCTCGGCTAGCCCCGCAGGTAGGTACTGATCCCGTCCGCGATTCCACTGGCCGCTTTCTGCCGCCACGCGGCATCCGTCAGCAATGCGGCGTCCTTCGGGTCACGCATATTGCCGCATTCGACGAACACTTTGGGCACGGTCGACAGATTCAGTCCACCGAGATCCTTGCGTACGTCCAGACCGGTGCCGCCACCGACGTAGTTGGAGGGCGCGCTTCCGGTGGCCGCGGCGAACCGCGCCGCGATGTGCTCGCCGAGCGCGCGGGACGGTCCGACGATCGCCGCCGTGTCCGCCCCACCGCCCTTGACCAGGGCGGGAAGGATCACATGAAACCCGCGGTTGCCGCTCGCCGAGCCGTCCGCGTGGACCGAGACGACGGCGTCGGCCTTCGCCGCGTTGCCGATCCGGGCGCGCTCGTCGATGCAGGGGCCGTAGGGCCGGTCGGCGTCATGGGTGAACGTCACCGTCGCGCCCTGCTTTTGCAGCAGGGTGCGAAGACGGTGTGAAACATCCAGGGTGAATGCGGCTTCGGTGTAACCGGCGTCGGTGGAGGTGCCGGTGGTGTCGCATTCCTTGCGATTCGTGCCGATATCCACTTGCGCGGCGATTTCCCGGGTGTGCGTAAAATTTCCCGGATTGTGCCCCGGGTCGATCACCACGACCTTTCCGGCGAGGGGCGCCGCGGTGGGCACCGCCCCGGCCGTGGAAGCCGCCGTCGAGGGTGCGGAGGCCGTCGCCGCTCCCCGCCGCGGCGCCTTCGCGTCGGGTCCGCCCGTGCCGCCCGTCGTCTCCCAGACGAGCCACCCGGCCGCCGCGGCGATCAGAGCGGCGGCGGTCGCGAGGGCCGCGGTCCGGCGGCGTGCGGGGGAGGGGCTGTCGTCGTCGTGCACCCGGCGATGCTACGCGCCGGCGCCCCGCGGGCGTGGGACCGCGCCCCGCGGCACCGTGCGACGCCCCCGTGGAGCCGACACGGCACGGGGCGACGCTCGCGCGGGTACGGCACCGTAGGCACGCCGCGCAGGGCGACGCGGCACCGCGACACCCCCGCGCAGTTCGACGTGGCCCGCGCAGGGCCGTGCGACATGGCACCGAACCCCGCAGAGGAGCCCGGCCCCGTCGCCCCGGAGCTCAGCGGGCCGCCAACTGGATGCTGTACACGTCCCCGACCCGCAGCGCGTCCGGCGTGCTGTACTCGCCGTAGGTGCCGATGACCGACACCTCCACCCCGGAGCCGGGCTGCCGGAACCGGCGGTAGTACGGGGCGTTCGCCGGGACCTCCGGCACCTCCACCAGCGGCACGCCGCGCCGCTCCAGCAGGCGCCGCAGCTTGTCGAACCGCAGCCTCGGCGTGAACCGCCCGTACCGGGCGCGTACCACCTCGTTGACGACCCTGCTGCCGCCGTGGGCGAGCCGGTGCACCTGCAGCGTGACGTGGTGCCCCGACCACGGTTCACCGCCCGCGGCCCGGTCCCAGAAGAACTCGGCCAGGCCGTAATCGCGCCCCAGACTGCACGCGCCGTAGCGGTTCTCCGCGAAGCCCGTCCCCAGCACCTCCGTGACGCGCTCGGGCGAGTCGGACGGGCGTACGCCCAGCACGGTGCCGTTCGTGACGACGTCCACGTAGAACGCCAGCGAGTACGGCGTCACGCGGTCACCCGGCGGTACGCCGCAGCACCCGCAGCGAGTCCGTCACCGAGACCTCGGTGAAGTCGCCCGACTCCAGGGCGCGCAGATAGATGCGGTAGGGCGCCTGGCCGCCGTCCGCCGGGTCGGGGAAGACGTCGTGGATGACCAGCAGCCCGCCGGGCGCCACGCGCGGCGCCCAGCCCTCGTAGTCGGCGGTCGCGTGCTCGTCGGTGTGGCCGCCGTCGATGAACACCAGCCCCACCTCGCCCGCCCACACCTTCGCGACCTGGGGCGATCGGCCGACGACCGCGATGACGTGCTCCTCCAGGCCGGCCTTGTGCAGGGTCCGGCGGAACGTCGGCAGGGTGTCCATCAGCCCGATCTCCGGGTCCACCACCGTCGGGTCGTGGTACTCCCAGCCGGGCTGCTGCTCCTCGCTGCCCCGGTGGTGGTCGACCGTGACGACGACGGTGCCCGCCGCTCGCGCCGCGTCCGCCAGCAGGATCGTGGAGCGCCCGCAGTACGTGCCGACCTCCAGCAGCGGCAGCCCGAGCCGCGCGGCCTCGGACGCCGCGTCGTACAGCGCCAGACCCTCCCGTACGGGCATGAACCCCTTGGCGGCCTCGAAAGCGGCCAGCGTCTCCGGCTTGGGCGCGGCAGCGGCCACGGGTTCCTCCTGGACTGGTGTGCGTACTGGGCGGTCACATCGTAGGCGCCGCCCGCCGCGCATCGGAGGGGACCTTCCGCCCACCGGGGTCCACGCGCCGGGTGTGCATCACTTCGGGCATATCCAGTTGCAAAGGCCGTCGTCATTGTCCGGCCACTCGCAGCAGATCCTGGTGAGCTCGGAAGGATCATCGACCGTGTCGCGATCGACGAACTCCGTCACGATGCGACCGTCTTCAACACTCGTGACGCCTATTTTCTTTTTGAAGTCGATCCGCAGTATTTCGAGTTCCAACCTTCTGCATTTCACCGCATACCGACCAGCTGCCTCGGGGTACTTGGCGAACAGTCTGCCGACCTCTTCGAAGAATTCGGGGTCGCGCTCCGGCCCACAGGCAGGCTTGACATCCATGGCTGCACTCCCCGGTGTCGAGTGGTTGCATCCCCGAATCCATCGTCCCTCAGCCTCGAGTCCGGTGCTACCGAGCTCAGTACGTCCCCCGTTCAACCTCTCGAAGAAGCACGCTTGATCGGCCGGATCCGCGGTCCGGCCGAAGGCGCGGCCGCCCGCGGCTTCGCGTCGCACTCGAACCACACCGTCTTGCCGTCCGCCAGCGGCACCGTTCCCCAGCGGTCGGTCACCGCCTCGACGAGGAGCAGCCCCCGCCCGCCCTCCGCGAGTTCGTCACCCCGCCGCCCCGCGACGGGCGGGTGCGCGGACCCGTCCGTCACCTCCACCCGCAGCCCCTCCGGGCGGCGCAGGACGAGCACGGTGCACCGCCTCCCCGGCACGTGCCGCACGACATTGGCGACGAGCTCCGTCATCGCCAGCTCGGCGGCGTCGCTCAGCTCCGCCAGGTCCCACCGCGTGAGGAACATGCGCAGGATGCGCCTGATGTGCCGTGCCGAGTGCTCGCCGACGGTGAAGCCCATGCGGTAGCTGCCGTTCGTGTTCGCCGGTGAGGGTTCAATCCCGTGATCCATGTCACCAGAGTGCGGTGACGTGCTTACGCTCGGCTACGAACCGAAACGAACGCCGCACGGCGTGAACTTGGGGTTGGCCGCCGCATGGTCAACATCCGCGACCTCGATCCCAGCGCCTCACCGCTGGACTACTACGGCTCGGAACTGCGCCGCCTGCGGGAGGCCGCCGGGCTCAAGCAGGCCCAGCTCGGCGACATCATCTTCTGCACGGCCTCGCTGATCGGCCAGATCGAGACCGCCCGGAAGGTCCCCACGCGGGACTTCTCGGAACGCGTCGACGCGGCACTGGGGACCGGGGGAACCTTCTCCCGGCTGGTGGGGCTGGTGCTGCGGAGCCAACTGCCGCACTGGTTCCAGCCGTACGCGGAGATGGAGGCGAAGGCGGCGTACATCTCGACGTGTGGGTGGTGCTGGGCGAGGCAGTGTTGCACCAGGAGATCGGCGGCCGGGGCGTTATGCGGGCCCAACTCGCCCACTTGTTGAACCTCCAGGGGCGGGAGTGGGTGCAGGCACAAGTCCTGCCCTTCACGGCCGGTGCGCACACGGGGCTGATGGGCTCGTTCAATCTTTTGAGGTTCGAGGACGACCCGGATCTCCTCTATACCGAGGACTTCGTACAGGGCCATATGACGGCCAATCCACAGGCTCTCAGGGAGGGTTCCCTCCGTTACGATCACCTGCAGGCCGCTGCCCTCTCGGTCGAGGATTCGGCGGCACTGATCGCCCGCGTAATGGAGGAGCGCTATGGAGACCAACCAGAACCTGACGGGCGCGCAGTGGCGTAAGTCTTCCTACAGTGGTACGAACGGCGGCGACTGCATCGAGTGTGCCCCCCTCGGCGCCGCCGCCTGGCGTAAGTCCAGCTACAGCGGCGATACGGGCGGCCAGTGCATCGAGTGCGCCCCCCTCGGCTCCGCCGCCTGGCGCAAGTCAAGCTACAGCGGGGACACCGGCGGCGAGTGCATCGAGATCGCCGCCCAGCCCTGCCGCGTGGCCGTCCGGGACTCCAAGAACCCCGACGGCCCCGCCTTCACCGTCAACACCGCGGCCTTCGCCGCGTTCGTCGCGGCGGCCGCCGCAGAAGGCGGCTTCAGCGCTCGCGGCCGCGGCTGAACTCGGCCAGTTCGAGGTCGATGAACGCCGCGATCATGGCTCGCCAGACGGCTTCCGCGACCTCGGGGGCGAGTCCGGCGGCTTCGGCCCGCGCCCGGGCTGCCGCGACGACCTGCTCGACGCGGCCCGGGGCGCGTACGGTCCCTTCGTCGGTCTTGAAGTCGGCCGCCCTGCGGACGAGTTCCTGACGACGGGCGAGCAGGGCGGTGAGTTCGGTGTCGAGCGCGTCGATGCGCGCGCGTACCTCGGCGAGGGACTGGGGCTCGGACATGGGGTGTTTCCTTTCCTTGCGGTGAAGTGGGACGCGGTCAGGCGGTCGTGGGGGCGGCCGGGCGGATGCGTGGGGACATGCGCCCTGGCGAGATGCGGCTCATCCCGACCGTCACCCCGATCATGACGAGCACCGCGCCGGCGATGTCCGCGGGGCGCGGCGTACCCACGCCCAGGGCCACCGTGGCGAGGAGCGACCCGAGCGGCACCAGGCCGGCGAAGAGCCCGGCGCGGGCGGTTCCGAGGTCGCGCAGCGCGCGGTACCAGAGGAGGAACGCCACGGCGGTGACGACGGCGCCGAGGTAGCCGAAGGCGGCCAGCTGGGTCGCGGTGGGCAGGTGCGCGGGCAGCGGCTCGAAGAGCAGTCCGGTGGTGAGCAGCATGGGGACGGACAGGGCTGCCGACCAGGCGGCGACGCGCACCGGGCCGAGCTTGGGCAGCAGGGGCACGGCGAGCAGCGAGAACAGCACTTCGCCGAGCAGTGCGCCGGCGGCCAGGAGGACTCCGCGCGGGCTGCCGGTGCCCAGGCCCGCCGCGATGGCGGTGCCGAGGGCGACGACGGCGGCGGCGACGACCGTCCGGGTCCCGATCGCCCGCCGCTCCACCAGGGGGCCCGCGACGGCGAGGACGACCGGGGCGGCACCGACGACGGTCCCGATCAGGGCCGGGCTCGCGTGCCGGGTGGCCTCGACGAGGAAGAGGTTGAAGCCGACCAGGCCCGTCGCGGCGAGCGCCACGAGCAGCAGCACATCGCGCCGGGTGAGGCGGACGCGCGGTAAGCCGAGGCGGCGGACGACTACCAGGAGGACGACCGCGGCGAGTCCGTATCGCAGGGCCTGGCCGAGGTGGACGGGGTGGTCGGCGACGGTGGCGGAGACCGCGGTGGAGGTGCCGACCAGCAGCATCGCGGCGGCCGCGCCGGCCGCCGGGGCGGCGGATCTCACGCGGCCACCGCCCCGGCGGGCCGCTGAGCACGCGGGGCGTCGAGCACCTTGCGGGTGATGCGTTCGGCGATGGCCGTGACGAAGGTGCGCGGCCGGCGCGGGGTGAGGTGGGCGGCCAGGGTGTTGGAGAGTCCGGGTGCGATGTAGGCGCGGTCGCGGTCCAGGGCCCGCAGGGCCGCGCGGACCACGGGTTCGGCGGTGGTCATGGTGCCGTTGACCGCCGCCTTGCGGGTGCCGATGACGTCGAAGAACGCGGTGTCCACCGGGCCCGGGCACAGGGCGAGGACGCGTACGCCCCGGTTCCGGTACTCCTGGCGCAGCGCGAGGCTGAAGTTCAGCACGAACGACTTGGCCGCGCTGTAGACGGCGAAGTACGGGGACGGCTGGAATCCGGCGGTGGAGGCGACGTTGATGACGGCACCCCCGCCGCGGGCGAGCATGGCGGGCACCAGGGCGTGGGTGAGGTCCACCAGCGCCACCACGTTGACCATGAGCTGATCGTGGTCGCGGGGTCCGTCCGTCTCCTCGAACCGGCCGCAGGTGCCGAAGCCGGCGTTGTTGACGAGCAGGTCGACGGTGCGGCCCAGGTCCTCGAGCCGGGCGTGGACGCGCAGGGCCGCGTCGGGTTCGGTCAGGTCCTGGACGATCACGTCCGCCCGGATGCCGTGCCGGGCGCGCAGGTCCCCGGCGATCTCGTGGAGCCGGTCGGCCGAGCGGGCGACGAGGACGAGGTCGCTGCCGCGCGCGGCGAGCTGCGCGGCGAACTCCGCGCCGAGCCCGGACGAGGCTCCGGTGACCAGGGCCGTGGGGCGGTGGGTCGCTGACATGGCACATCCCTCCGTTCCGGCAAGAGCCGCTCTCTCGCCGTCGAGTCATGACTGTAGCGACTTTCGGGCTATCCGCAACAGTGATGTAGCAGTTAATTGAGGAACAGCTCCAGTGGTGTACGGTCTGCGCAGGTTCCCCGGCACGAGGAGGCGGGATGAAGGCAACCCCACAGCGCCCTCTGCGCGCGGACGCGGAGCGCAGCGTCCGGCTGATCCTGGAGGCCGCCGAGCGGGTCCTGGAGGCCGACCCCGCCGCGCCCATGGAGAAGATCGCCGAAGCCGCGGGGGTGGCCCGGACGACGGTCCACCGCCGGTTCGCCAACCGTCAGGCGCTCGTGGAGGCCCTCTCGGGGAACGCGGCGCGGCACCTCGACGACGTCGTCACCGAGGGTCGGCCCGAGACCGCGCCCCCGCTGGTGGCGCTGCACCAGATCACCGCGGGCGTCCTGCGGGTCAAGCTCGGCTGGCGGTTCGCGCTGGGCCACGCCGTGACGCCCGGCAGTGAGGCCGAGCGCATCCTCGCCGGCGTACAGGACCGCTGCCTCGCCCTCCTGACGCGGACTCAGCAGGCGGGCCTGATCGACGCGGGTGCCGATCTCCTGTGGGTCCGCCGCGTCTACTACGCGCTGATCGGGGAGACCTTGCAGGACACCGGCTCCGCGAACGATCCCGACGCCCTGGCCGCCCGCATCATGGACACCCTCTTCCACGGCTTCGGTCCCCGGTAGGTCGTACGCCGGGTCGTAGGACGGGGTGTGCGCCGGTCGTACGACGAAATCCCCATGTACGACCCGCAGGGCTGCTGCGACCATGACACGCATGGTCCAGCCGCGCCCCGACACCCAGACCCCCGCCCCCGCGATCACCGGAAGCCCCCACGCCACGCGCACGTGGGCGGTGCTGCTCGCCGCCTGCGCCGGGCAGTTCCTCGTCGTCCTCGACGTCTCCGTCGTCAATGTGGCGCTGCCCTCGATGCGCGCCGACCTGGGGCTGTCGGCGCTGGGCCTCCAGTGGGTGCTCAACGCGTACACGATCGCCTTCGCCGGGTTCATGCTGCTCGGCGGTCGGGCCGCCGACCTGTTCGGGCACAAGCGGATGTTCCTGATCGGGCTCGGGCTGTTCACGGCCGCGTCCCTGGCGGGCGGGCTCGCGGCGGAGGGATGGCAGCTGCTGGCCGCGCGCGCCGCGCAGGGGCTCGGGGCGGCGGTGCTGGCGCCCGCGACGCTCACCATCGTGACCGGCGCCGTACCGGCGGGTCGCGCGCGGACCCGGGCCATAGGCACCTGGTCGGCGGTCGGGGCGGGCGGCGGCGCCGCCGGCGGACTGGTCGGCGGCGTGCTCACCGACGTGCTCTCCTGGCGCTGGGTACTGCTGATCAACGTCCCCGTCGGCGTGGTGGTGCTGATCGGTGCGGCGCTGTGGGTCCGGGAGCGGCGTACGGGCGGCGGCCGGCGGCTCGACCTGCCCGGCGCGGTGCTGGTCACCGGCGGGCTCGCGGCCGTCGCGTACGGCATCGTGCAGACGGAGCAGGCCGGCTGGGGCGCCGCCGTGACGCTCGTGCCGCTCCTCGGCGGCCTGGCGCTGCTGGCGGCGTTCGTCGCGGTGGAGGCGCGCACGGCGGCGCCGCTGATGCCGCTGAAGGTCTTCCGGTCGCGGGCGGTCACGACGGCCAACCTGTCGATGTTCGTGAACGGGTCCGCGGCGTTCGCCATGTGGTTCTTCATGACGGTGTACGCGCAGAACGTGCTCCATTACACGCCGCTGGAGGCGGGCCTCGCCCTCGTGCCGAGTTCCATCAGCGTCATCGTCGGGTCCAAGCTGGCGCCGCGCCTGATGCCGGTGGCCGGAGCGCGGAACCTCGCGGTGCTCGGCACGCTGATCGCGGCCGCCGGCTTCGGCTGGCAGTCGCTGATGGAGGCCGACGGCGGGTACCTGACGACGATCCTCGGCCCCGGCATCCTGATGATGCTCGGCATCGGGCTGATCATCACCCCGCTCGCCTCCCTGGCCACCTCGGGCGCGGCCCCCGGCGACGCGGGGCTGGTCTCCGGCCTGGTCAACACCTCCCGCACGATGGGCGGCGCCCTGGGCCTGGCGGCGCTGTCCACCGTGGCGGCCGCCAGGACGGCCGGCGGTACCGGCCCGGAAGCCCTGACGGCGGGGTACGCTCTGGCTTTCCGGGTCAGCACCGGCGTCCTCCTGGCGGGTGCCGTGCTGATGATTCTGTGGCTGCCGCGCCGCGCGGAAGGGGCGGTCGAGTCCTGATCGTCACCGTCGCGGTTCCCCGCGAACGGCTCCGGGCGCGCATACTGGCGGAAATGACGAAAACACCCGCGCCCCGGCGCCACCTCGCGACCAGCCCCTTCAAAGCCCCCGTCGTCCTGCCGATCGAGGACTTCGCCCTGGGGGACCGCGTCTCGCACGACCAGTACGGACTGGGCACCGTCATCGGTGTCGAGGACGGCATCGCGACGCTCGTCGACTTCGGCCCCGGGCGGGTCCGGGTCCTCAGTCCGTACAAGGGCATGACCAAGCTCTGAAGCCCACGACACCCCGCTCTGACATGGCGTCAGGTGTATTCCCTTGCGTGGTGCGCTGCGTTATACAGGAGGCGCACCGGCCCTAGAACGCGTTCTATTCCGGTTCCGGGTGCCGGGCCCTCCACGGCCTCGGTGCGGTCGACGGTGCGGACGGCCGTGCCGAGGTCTCCAGCGACCGGCAGGAGCCCCATGCCCATCGACGCGAGCCAGGCGGTCGCGGCGGAGCCCCGCTCCGCCGAGATCCACTGGGACCACAAGGACGTCCAGCTCTACCACCTCGGCCTCGGCGCCGGCAGCCCCGCCACCGACCCCGACGAACTGCGCTACACGCTGGAGTCCCGGCTGCACGTCCTGCCCAGCTTCGCCACGGTGGCGGGCGCCGGCATGGGCATGATGGGCGGGCTGGCGGCACCCGGCATCGACGTGGACCTCGCCGCCGTCCTGCACGGCGGCCAGAGCATCCGGCTGCACCGGCCGATCCCCGTGAAGGGACGCGCCGTCACCAGCTCCCGCGTCGCCGCGGTGTACGACAAGGGCAAGGCCGCGGTCCTCGTGCTCCGCTCCGAGGCGGCCGACGACGACGGCCCTCTGTGGACCTCCGACGCCCAGGTCTACGTACGCGGAGAAGGCGGCTTCGGCGGCGACCGCGGTCCCTCCGCCCGCCCGGAACCGCCCGGCCGCGCTCCCGACCGGACCGTCGAGCGGCCCGTGCGCGAGGACCAGGCGCTGCTCTACCGGCTCTCCGGCGACTGGAACCCGCTCCACGCCGACCCCGAGTTCGCCAAGCTCGCCGGCTTCGACCGGCCGATCCTGCACGGCCTGTGCACGTACGGAATGACCTTGAAGGCCGTCGTCGACACCCTCCTCGACGGCGACGTCACCCGGGTCCGCTCGTACGGCACCCGCTTCGCCGGCGTGGTCTTCCCCGGCGAGACCCTGCGCATCCGGATGTGGCGCCAGGACGGGGGAGTCCGGGTGGCGGTGTCCGCCGCCGAACGGGACGACGCGCCGGTCCTCGCCGACACCCTCGTAGAAACCGCGTGAAGGGAGCCGCGTCGCCATGCGCGCAGCCGTACTGCACGAGACCGGCCAGGAGAAACTCGAAGTCCTCGACGACGTCGAGGCGGTGGGCTTCGGCCCCGGCAAGGTGAGGATCCGGGTGCGGGCGACCGGCCTGTGCCACTCGGACGTCTCGGCCATGAGCGGCGTGCTGCCGCAGCCCGCGCCGTTCGTGCCCGGCCACGAGGGCGCGGGGGAGGTCCTCGACGTGGGCGACGGCGTGACCGCGCTGAAGCCCGGCGACCGCGTGGTCATGTGCTGGCTGCCCGCCTGCGGCGCCTGCGCCTCCTGCCGGCGCGGCCAGACCCAGCTGTGCCTGGCCGGCTTCCTCAACGCCGGTACGCCCAACTTCCGGCGCCCCGGCGGGGACGTCTTCGGCTTCGCCGGCACCGGCACCTTCACCGAGGAGGTCGTCGTCGACGCCGGCTGCGCCGTGCCCGTACCCGACGACGTGCCCTTCGACATCGCCGCGCTCATCGGGTGCGGCGTGACCACCGGGCTCGGCGCCGCCATCAACACCGCCCGCGTGGAGGCCGGCTCCTCGGTCGCCGTCATCGGGTGCGGCGGCGTCGGCATCTCGGCCGTCCAGGGCGCCCGGTTACAGGGCGCGGCGCAGATCGTGGCCGTCGACCCGGTGCCGTCGCGGCGCGAGGCCGCGCTGCGGTTCGGCGCCACGGAAGCGGTCGCGCCCGACGCCCTCGCCGACGCCAAGCAGCGGATCACGGCCGGGGAGGGCTTCGACTACGTCTTCGAGGTCGTCGGCAGGTCCGCCACCGCCCGCACCGCGTACGACACCACCCGGCGCGGCGGCACCCTGTGCGTCGTCGGCGCGGGCGCCATGGACGACCAGCTCCGGCTCAACATGTTCGAGCTGTTCTTCGACGAGAAGCGGATCCTGCCGTCCCTGTACGGGGGCGGCGACGTGCTCCGGTCGTACGAGCGGGCCATCGCGCTGTGGCGCGCGGGCCGCATCGACCTCGCGGGCATGATCACCCACCGGGTGCGGCTCGCCGAGATCAACGACGCGCTGGAGCAGATGCGGACGGGCGAGGCCCTGCGCACCTGTGTCGAGATCCGGTGAGGCGGGCCATGACCACGCCACTGCGGGACCTCTGCGCCGTCGTCACCGGCGCCGGACGCGGTCTCGGCCGCGCCGAGGCCCTCGAACTGGCCCGGCTGGGCGCCGCGGTCGTCGTCAACGACCACGGCCGGGGATCGGCGGACGCGGCCGGGGAGGTCGTCGCCGCGATCGGCGCCGCGGGCGGCCGGGCGGTCGCGCACCTCGGCGACGTCGCCGACCACACCACGGCGGGCGACCTGGTCGACCTGGCCGTCCGCACGTACGGAAAGCTTGACGTACTGGTCAACAACGCGGGCATCCTGCGCGACCGGATGATCTTCTCGATGAGCGAGGACGAGTGGGACGCGGTGATCCGGGTCCACCTCAAGGGCCACTACAACACCACGCGCTTCGCGTCCGCCCACTGGCGCGAGCGCGCGAAGGCGACCGGGGAGCCCGTCCACGGACGGATCGTCAACACCTCGTCGGAGGCGTTCCTGGCCGGCTCGGCGGGCCAGCCCAACTACGCCGCGGCCAAGGGCGGCATCGTCGGCCTGACCACCTCGACTGCCCTGGCCCTCGCCAAGTACGGCGTGACCTGCAACGCCATCTGCCCGCGCGCCCGAACCCGGATGACCCGGGACGTCTTCGCCGGCATCGCCGAGCCCGACGGCACCGGCGTGGACCCGCTCTCCCCCGAGCACGTCGCCCCGCTCGTCGGTTACCTCGCCTCGCCCGCCGCCGCGCGCGTCAACGGTCAGCTGCTGGTCGTCCACGGCGGCATGGTCGCCGTCGTCGATCGGCCCCGCGTGGCCGCGAAGTTCGACACCGCCGAGGACGTCTTCTCGTACGAGGAGCTCGATGCCCTGCTCACCCCGCACTACGCGGACCGCCCGGCGGGGGAGACCTTCGCCGCGGCCGAGGTGCTCGGCCTCAGGAAGGGCTGAGCGGGCGGCAGGGGTGCCGGTGGATGTCAGGGGGCGGGCTGGGGTGTCAGGGGTGTGCAGGGGCCTGCCAGGGGTGCGCAGGAGGGCCAGGGATTCCCGGGGGTGTCGGGGGTGACCCGTGCCGAGCGGTCGCACATGCGGGAGGGCCGCCCCGGGGGGTCTCCCCGGGACGGCCCTCCATGTCGTCGCGACGGGCCGTCAGGCCGCCGTCCCGTGGTTCGGGACCTTGCGGTGGCGGCCGTGCGGCTGCGACGTCGAGTCCTCCGTCGCCGCCGCGCCCCCTCGGTGCTTTCCGGAGCCGCCGGCGTCCCCCTGCGGTCGCGCCTGGGTCGTGTCGGTCATGGCCTCAGACATGTGGGAAGTTCACCCCGTAGTGATCGCTGATGATGTGCGGCCCGAGAGTCTAACCACGGGCTGTGCGGCCGGTCAGCGCAGCCTGCTGCAAGGGAGCCTGCTGCAGCGGAACCGGTTTGCACACACCAGGAGTCACCTCGCGCGCGGACGGTTCCCCGCGTGCGTCCTCCGGTTGTGACGGTTGTGTGACCGCATCCGGAACGAACCGTGCCAGTCCGCACCGCACCGCCCCCGTCACGTACGGCAGGCGCAGCTCGCCCTCGGGCGTCCACAGGCCGGCGCCCCTCAGCCACCCGGCGGGGGCCCGCAGTTGCCGCATCCGGCGCTCCGAGGGCCGCCACACCCCCAGCCAGCTGCCCGCCGCCGCGTCGATCCGCAGTGCCACCGCGCAGCCCTCCGGGATGAGCATCTGCCCCGGCTGGACGGCGAACGGCGTCACGGCCGCGTCGGCCAGCCGCAGGCACTCGGGGAAGCGCACCGGCAGCGTGCTGCCCATCACGCCCCAGCCGAGCCGGGCGTGGCCCGGTGAGGGTGCGTCGGAGCGGATGAGCAGCAGCCCGCTGTCCGCGTCCGCGAGTAACAGCCGGTCCTCGCTGTCCTCGGTGATCTGCAGCAGTTCCGTCACCTCCCCGCCCCGCTCCAGGTCCACGGCGACCGTCTTCACCGGCCTGCCGTCGAGCTGCCGGTCCAGCGCCAGCAGCCGCCCGGTACGGTCCAGCCACACGCCGCCCGTGCAGCGCCCCTCGATCTCGGCGACGTGCTCGGGCCCGTACGCCCCGCCCGCCACCCGCCACACACCGGTCGAGTGCTCGCCGGCCGTCAGCGCGTACGCGCACGTACCGTCCGGCGACGGCGGGAGCAGCCGCAGCGCCGGCGACTCCACGGCGCCCAGGGGGAGTTGGCCGGTGCCGGGGCCGGTCGGGTACAGCAGCGAGAAGGTGTACCCCCCGCCCGCCCGCCGGGCGATCAGCACCCGTCCGTCCGCCAGCGGCAGCACTTGTGCGTGGGGGTCCTCCGGCTGGCCGAGCGGCAGCGGCACGGCGTACGGCTCGGGGCCGTCCAGGGTCCACCGCTCGGGGTACAGCGCGTCGCCGTCACCCGCCAGCCGCGCCGCGTAGGTACCGTCCGCCGCGATCGTGAAACCCGTCCGTCCGGCGGTCTCGATGGCACAGACTGTCATCGACTCGTCACCTCCGGCGACTGAACGTAGTTATCGCACGCCGTACCGAATGGGCGAGTCGCCGTGCTTCACCTATAAGGGTGGCCGTGTCCCGGTTCGCCGCGTACAGAGGAACCGTTTGTGCTGCGGGTGGGGTGCGAGGGAGGGGCGAGTGCGGTCGCCGGCGGTCCGCTCGCGGGCCGGCGGGGGAGGGCGGAGGTGCGTCGACGGGCGCCGGGCGGGAGGGTTGTCCACAGGCCAGGGCGGCCGGGCGCGCAGGACAGGTAGCCTTTCCTACGTGCCCCGCCTGTCTGAAGTCATCGCCGAGCTCGACGCCCTCTGGCCGCCCGAGCGGGCCGAGCAGTGGGACGCCGTCGGCACCGTCTGCGGCGACCCCGACGCCGACGTCACCCGAGTCCTGTTCGCCGTCGACCCCGTCCAGGAGATCGCCGACGAGGCGATCGCACTCGGCGCGGAACTGATCGTCACGCACCACCCGCTCTACCTGCGCGGGACGACGACGGTCGCGGCCGGCCACTTCAAGGGCCGCGTCGTCCACACGCTCATCAAGCACGACATCGCGCTGCACGTCGCGCACACCAACGCCGACACGGCCGACCCCGGTGTCTCCGACGCCCTCGCCGGCGCCCTCGACCTGCGCGTCACCGGCCCCCTCGTGCCGGAGAACGGCCTCGGCCGGATCTGCGAGGTCGACCCGCCCATGACCCTCAAGGACTTCGCGGCCCGTGCCGCCGCGCGGCTGCCCGCCACCGCGCAGGGCATCCGCGTCGCGGGCGACCTCGACGCGCTCGTCCGTACCGTCGCGGTCAGCGGCGGCTCCGGCGACAGCCTCTTCGACGCCGTACGGGCCGCCGGTGTGGACGCGTTCCTCACCGCCGACCTGCGCCACCACCCGGCCTCCGAGGCCACCCAGCGCACTCCGCTCGGGCTGATCGACGCCGCGCACTGGGCCACCGAATGGCCCTGGTGCGAGCTGGCCGCGGCCCAGCTCGACGAGATTTCCGACCGCCACGGCTGGGACCTGCGGGTCCACGTCTCGAAGGCGGTCACCGACCCGTGGACCCACCACTCTTCCTCTGGAGCCCCCAACTGAACGCCGCGCCCGCCGACCAGATCCGACTCCTCGACGTCCAGGCCTTCGACACCCGCCTGTCGCAGCTCGCCCACAAGCGCACGTCGCTGCCCGAGCACGCCGAGATCGAATCGCTGACCAAGGACCTCACGCAGCTGCGCGACCTGCTCGTCGCCGCGCAGACGGAGGAGAGCGACTGCGCCCGCGAGCAGACCAAGGCCGAGCAGGACGTCGACCAGGTGCGCCAGCGCGCCGTCCGCGACCAGCAGCGGCTGGACTCCGGGGCCGTCTCCTCCCCCAAGGACCTGGAGAACCTCCAGAAGGAGATCGTCTCCCTCGCCAAGCGCCAGGGCGACCTCGAGGACGTCGTCCTGGAGGTCATGGAGCGCCGCGAGTCCGCCCAGGAGCGGGTCGCCGAGCTGACCGAGCGCGTCGCCTCCGTCCAGGCGAAGGTCGACGACGCGACGGCGCGTCGGGACGCGGCGCAGCAGGAGCTGGACAGCGAGGCCGCCTCCGTCACCAAGGAGCGCGAGGTCGTCGCGGAGTCCATCCCGGCCGACCTGATGAAGCTGTACGAGAAGATCCGCGGGCAGCAGGGCGGTGTCGGCGCGGCCCGCCTGTACCAGCGCCGCTGCGAGGGCTGCCACATCGAACTCAACATCACCGAGATCAACGACGTGCGGGCGGCCGCGCCGGAGACGGTCGTGCGCTGCGAGAACTGCCGCCGCATCCTGGTCCGCACGTCGGAGTCCGGCCTCTGATGCCCGCCGCCGAGCTGCGCGAGCTGATCGTCGAGGCGGACGGCGGCTCCCGGGGCAACCCGGGCCCCGCCGGATACGGCGCGGTGGTCCTGGACCCCGTCTCCGGGGAGCCCCTGGCCGAGGCCGCCGAGTACATCGGCGTCGCCACGAACAACGTCGCCGAGTACCGGGGCCTGATCGCCGGTCTCAAGGCCGCACGGGAACTGGCGCCCGGGGCGCGGATCCGTGTCCGCATGGACTCCAAGCTGGTCGTGGAACAGATGTCCGGCCGCTGGAAGATCAAGCACCCGGACATGAAGCCGCTGGCGGCCGAGGCGGCCCGGGTCTTCCCCGCGTCGCAGGTCGCCTACGAGTGGATCCCGCGCGAGAAGAACAAGCACGCGGACCGGCTCGCCAACGAGGCGATGGACGCGGGCAAGCGCGGCAAGCAGTGGCAGCCGTCCAGCTCGGTGGCCGCGCTGGACGCGGGCGCCGCGCGTGTGGTCGGTGACGCCGCGGCCGGCGCGGCCAAGGCCCGCGCGGCCCTCGCGGGCGCGGCGGCGGTCTCCGGGACTTCGGCCTCCGCGGCCGCTCCCGCCGCCGCACCGGCCCCGTCCGGAGCGGGCGGGACACTCCCCGCAGGGGGCGGGACCGCGACCCTCCCGGCTCCGGCCACCGCTCCGGCACCTGCCGCGGTTCCGGCGCCGGCTCCCGCGGCGACCGGGAGTGAGCGCACCACCTCCCTCGAGACCGAGACGGAGGCCGCCGCGCCGTCCGTCGGCTGGGGCCCGGCGGACCTCGGCGCGCCCGCCACCTTCGTGCTGCTGCGGCACGGGGAGACCGTGCTCACCCCCGAGAAGCGCTTCTCGGGCAGCGGGGGCAGCGACCCCGAACTGACCGCGGCGGGCCTGCGCCAGGCCGACGCCGTCGCCGCCATGCTCGCGGCCCGCGGCACCGTCCAGGAGATCGTCTCCTCCCCGCTCCAGCGCTGCCGCCAGACGGCCGCGGCCGTCGCCCAGCGGCTCGGCCTGGACGTCCGCATCGAGGACGGCCTGCGCGAGACCGACTTCGGCGCCTGGGAGGGACTGACCTTCGCGGAGGTCCGCGAGCGGTACCCCGACGAGCTGAACGCCTGGCTTGCCTCCGCCAAGGCCGCGCCCCCGGGCGGCGAGTCCTTCGCGGCGGTCGCCCGCCGGGTCGCCGCCACCCGCGACCAGCTGACGGCCCGTTACGCCGGCCGTACGGTCCTGGTCGTCACGCACGTCACCCCGATCAAGACGCTGGTCCGCCTGGCCCTCGGTGCCCCGCCCGAGTCGCTGTTCCGCATGGAACTCTCCGCGGCGTCCCTGTCGGTGGTGGCCTACTACAAGGACGGCAACGCCTCGGTCCGGCTGCTGAACGACACCTCGCACCTGCGCTGACCGGCAGGGGGCCGTCCGTCCATGACCTGGCACCTCACCGGCGACGCCGAGGAGTTCCGCGGCGCCACCCGCGCGTACCTGGAGAGCGATCCGGCACGCTGCACCGTGCTGCTCACCGTCAGCGAGCTGGTGCGCCGGCACGGGCCCCGGCCGTACGGCGACGGGGCGGACGCCCGCTTCGGGTGGTGGCGCCCGGACACGGGCGCCCCCGTTGAGGGGGCGTTCGTGCAGACACCGCCCCGGCCGCCCCAGCTGGGGCCGATGCCGCGCGTCGCCGCCCGCGAACTCGGCCGGGTGCTGCGGGACCGCGGCGACGCTCCCGTACGGGGCGTGAGCGGCACGGAGGGGGCGGTCCGGGTGTTCGCCGACGCCTGGAGCACGGACGGCTCCGGCAACCCGGCCGGGTGGACCGTCGCGCGGCGGACGCGGCTGTTCCGGCTCGGCGAGCTCACGCCGCCGCACCCCGCGCCGCCCGGCTCGGCCCGGCGCGCGACCCCCGACGACCTGCCGCTCGCGGCCGCCTGGCTGCGGGACTTCGCCGCCGCCATCGGCGAGGACCCGCACGCCGACCGGACGAGCGACGCCGCGCGCCGCATCGCGCACGGCGGCCTCCACCTGTGGGAGGCGGAGGGGACGCCCGTGTCCATGGCGGCCCATTCACCCCTGGTGGCCCACCAGTCCCGCGTCTCGGCCGTCTACACGCCGCCGGGCCTGCGCGGCCGCGGCTACGCCGGAGCCGTCACCGCCGCCGCCAGCCGCGCCGCCCAGGACGCCGGCGCCCGGCAGGTGCTGCTCTTCACCGACCTGGCCAACCCGGTGAGCAACGCCCTCTATCCGCGCCTCGGTTACCGCCCGCTGGCCGACCACGTCGAGCTGGCCCTCGGCTCGTAGAAGCGGCGTTTCCCGCTCGCAGCCGTACGACCTGCACCTCGCCCGACGGGACGACCTGCGCTCACGGCCCTGAGGACGGTGGGTCATGGCACGGCGTCCGCCACGCGGCCGGGCGGACGCAGCGCCGCCGCCTCGCGGGCCAGGGACTCCACCCGTGCCCAGTCCCGCGCCGCGAGCGCGTCCGGCGGCAGCATCCACGTACCGCCGACGCAGGCGACGTTCGGCAGCGCCAGGTACGCGGGGGCGGAGGCGGGGGAGATGCCGCCCGTCGGGCAGAAGCGCGCCCGGGGAAGCGGCCCGGCCAGCGACTCGAGGTACGCGGTGCCGCCCGCCGCCTCCGCCGGGAAGAACTTCATCGTGCTCACGCCGCGCTCCAGCAGCGCGACGACCTCCGACGCCGTCGACACGCCCGGCAGGAACGGCACGCCCGACGCCGCCATCGCCTCCAGCAGCCCGTCCGTCCACCCCGGGCTCACCAGGAACCGCGCCCCCGCCGCGACCGCCTCCGCCACGGCACCCGCCGAGACCACGGTGCCCGCGCCGACCACCGCGCCCGGCACGCCGTCCGCGATGGCACGGATGGCGGCCGGCGCGGCCGCCGTGCGCAGCGTCACCTCGATCGCGGGCAGCCCGCCCGCGACCAGAGCACGCGCCAGCGGTACGGCGTCGACGGCGTCGTCGATCACGACGACGGGCAGGACGGGGGCGAGGCCCAGCACGGACGGCGCGGCGGAAGTCATGCGGCCATCGTGGCGGCTGCCTCCATCCCCTGCAATTGACGTTGCACATGGCGCAACGCCTCTGGGGGTGCCTTGAGTCCGCGACACCCGACGCGGAGATCGCGCGCGGGACGGCGATCTTCTGAAACACGCGCCCGCCGCCGCGCGTGGTGCTGCGTGAACGCCCGGTGGGGATGCTGCCGCTCACGAGGCGAGCAGGACCGACACGCTGGTGGGGTGCACTTCGCGCGCGCCATCCATGACGAACGGCTGCGGGAGGAGGCCCGGGAGGCATCCCCCGGTCGGTGGAGCCCCTGACCGACTTCCCGCGGAAGACGCGGGAGACGCGGAAGACGCGGAAGACGCGGGAGAGCGGCGAGCTCGCGGCGTGCCGGGACGGTGACCCGCACGACACGACGATGCCGCCGGTCCAGCCGGGTGGACGGTCTCGCGTCGTACACCCCTGCTGGGGGTCCACACGGGCGAGGAGGCACGGCGGATGCCGGACGCACACCCGGACAGGCTCTTCGGGGGCGACACGGGACCGGGGGTCCGGCACACCGGAGTGCCGTCGTCCGTTCTCCGTGTGCCGACCGCGAGCCGGGGGAAGGCGACCTCGCAGCGTTGCCCGATGATCCTTCCGAAAGGGGAGACACACCATGACGAGGAAGACCCCGGCCCGCCGGCTGCCGCCCGGCCGCGACCGTGACGAACTCGCCGCCGGTCTGAAGGAGAAGTACGACGCGGGTGCCTCCATCCGCGCGCTGGCCGAGGAGACCGGTCGTTCCTACGGAGCCGTGCACCGCCTCCTGGGCGAGGCCGGCGTCGCCTTCCGCGGCCGCGGCGGGGCCACGCGCGGGAAGGCCGCGGCCTGAGCACCGCGCCGGACGGCCCGGCAGCGCGGCGTGCCGCGCACCGGCGGGATGCCGAAGGCGTACCAGGAACCGGCAGGGCAAGTGCGATGGGGTGCGGCACGTCGGGACACCGGGCGAAGGGGCGCGCAGGCCGCACGACCCGGTGTACCGCACGGGCGTGGCCTGGCAGAACACCGGCTACCACCAGCCGCCGCAGGACAGTTACCGCCTCGGGACGAAGCAGACCGGGGACGGGTGAGCCCCCGCTCATGAGGCGGGGGCTCACCCGCATCCGGCGCCGCGGCTACCCGGCCCGGTACGGACACGGTCTCAGTGGATCTCGTCCACCAGCACGTCCAGCTGCCACGCCCTGCCCGCCTTCCCCGGGGCCCCGCCCTCGACCACGTACCCGAGGTCCCGCAGCGCCGCCACCAGCTCGGCCGGTGACGCGGGAGCGGCGCCCGCCTCCAGCAGGCTCCGCACGATGCGGCCCTTCGTCGCCTTGTTGAAGTGGCTGACCACCTTGCGCGTCGGCGCGTGCAGCACCCGCACCGTCGCCGTCCGGTCAGCGACCTCGCCCTTCGGCTTCCACGCCGCCGCGTACGCCGCCGAGCGCAGGTCCAGCACCAGTCCGTCGCCGGCGGCCTCGGGCAGCACGCCCGCCATCGGCGTGCGCCAGTACGCGCCCAGTGCCCCCAGCCCGGGCAGCTTCACGCCCATCGAGCAGCGGTACGACGGGATCCGGTCGTCCACCCGCACCGCACCCCACAACCCCGAGAACACCAGCAGCCACGCGCGGGCCCGCTCCCGGGCCGCCGCGTCCAGCGTGGACAGCCCGAGCGCGTCGTACAGCACGCCGGTGTAGATCTCACCGGCCGGCCGTGCGCCGGCGGTCCGCAGCTCCGCGTTCTTGGCGATCTCACCGCGCAGGCCCTCGCTGAGCCCCAGCACCTCGCGGGCCTTGCCCTCGTCGCCGGCGCACAGCTCCACCAGCTCGTCCAGTACGGCGGCCCGCGCCGCGGCGAGCCCCGGCAGCGACAGCGCGCCCGGCTCCAGCGGCGCGCCGCTCCCCGATGCGGCCTTTCCCTCGGAGGGCGGCAACAGCACGAGCACGGTGGTTCTCCTTCATCACGTACGGAACGGGGGTGCGGCCCCCGCGCCAGCGTACAAAGTGCGTGCGCACGGCCCGCGGCCGCGCGGCGGCCGACTCCCGCCGGGGGGCACCGGGGTGCCATGACCCGCCCGTCGCCCTAGGCTCGGCACATGCCCCGCCGCCAGATCCGCATCGCCGGCGCAGCCGAGGCTCCCCTCCGGGCCGCCCTGCGCGCGCTGCGCGCCGAGCTCGGCGTGCCAGACGTCTTCCCGCCTGCCGTCCTGGCCGAGGCGGAGGCCGCGGCGAAGGCGCCGCGCCTGCCGGAGCGCGACGCCACCGACATCCCCTTCTTCACCGTCGACCCGCCGGACTCCACCGACCTCGACCAGGCGATGCACCTCTCCCGCCGCGCCGGCGGGGGTTTCCGCGTCCAGTACGCCATCGCCGACGTCGCCGCCTTCGTCACCCCCGGCGGCGCGGTCGATGCCGAGGCCCACCGGCGTGTCATGACCCTGTACTTCCCCGACGGCCGCATCCCCCTGCACCCCCCGGTCCTCTCCGAGGGGGCCGCCAGCCTGCTGCCCGGCCGGACCGTCCCCGCACTGCTCTGGCGCATCGACCTCGACCCGTACGGCCACCGCGTCGCCACCGACGTCGGACACGCCCTCGTGCGCAGCCGGGCCCGCCTCGACTACGCCGAGGTGCAGGAGCGGATCGACACCGGCACCGCCGAGGAGCCGATCGCCCTCCTCCGCGACATCGGGCTGCTGCGCGAGCGCCTGGAGGTCGAACGCGGCGGCATCTCCCTCGCCGTCCCCGAGCAGGAGATCGTCGAGCGCGACGGCGGCTACGCCCTGGAGTACCGCGCCCCGCGCCCCGCCGACGCCTGGAACGCGCACATCTCCCTCCTCACCGGCGCGGCCGCCGCCGACCTGATGACCGCCGCGGGAACCGGCATCCTGCGCACCCTGCCCACGGCTCCCTCCGGAGCCGTCGCCCGGCTCCGCCGCTCCGCGAAGGCACTCGGCGTCGACTGGCCGCACCACGTCTCGTACGCCGCCCTCGTCCGCTCCCTCGACCCGCACGACACCCGCCACGCCGCCTTCCTCCAGGACTGCACCACCCTGCTGCGCGGCGCCGGCTACACCGCCTTCACCGACGGCGACCTCCCCGTGCCCGCGGTCCACGCCGCCGTCGCCGACGAGTACACCCACTGCACCGCCCCGCTGCGCCGGCTCGTCGACCGGTACGCCGGGGAGCTGTGCGCGGCGGCCGCCGCGGGCCTGGAACCGCCCGAGTGGGTCCTCGCCGCCCTGCCCGCCCTCCCGCAGGAAATGGCCGCGGGCTCGCGCCGCGCGGGCACCGTCGAGCGCGAGTGCGTCGACATCGTGGAGGCGGCCCTGCTCGCGGACCGGGTGGGCGAGGTGTTCGACGCGTACGTCATCGACGTTCACGACCGCGACCCGTCCGTCGGCACCGTCCACCTGGAGGACCCGGCGGTCGTGGGACGGGTCGAGGGCGGCGCGCGGGAGCTTCCGCTCGGCGAGCGGCTGCGGGTGCGGCTCACCCGGGCGGACCCGGGACGGGAGAAGGTTCTGTTCGCGCCCGCCTGACCGCCTCCACCAAGGCCCGCGCGTCGTCGGCGTGGCAGCGGACCGTCCGCACCGGGTACCGCTTCCCCAGCAGCCGTACGGCGGTGACGGGCTCCGCCAGCTCGATGGTCACGGAGGTCTGCGAGGCGACCGCCAGATCCAGCACACCCTCCTGCCGGGGGTGCGAGAAGAGCAGCTCGTGCCGTACCGCACCTATCCGCTCCAGCGGTATCACCAGGTCGACGTGCGCTCCTTGCCGCACCCGCAGCGCGTCGGCGCCCAGCACGTGCGGCCGGGTCACGGACGCCGCGTGCAGCCCCAGCACGAACAGGACGGTGTACACGTCGAGGACGAGGAAGACGGCGTGCACGAGCGGCCAGGAGGCCAGCAGCCAGGACATGCCGGCCGTCTCCACCACGCAGACGAAGGCGAAGCCGTACATGTACGCGGCCTGGTCCCGCGCGTGCCCGAAGGCCCGCACTCCCGCGCCGCCGACGCCCTCCGGCCGCCGGGCCACCCACCGCACCAGGCTCGCCATCAGCCGCAGCTCGTGCCCGACGAGCCGCACGACGGGCTCCGGCACCAGTTCGTGCAGGGCCTCCCGCGGACCCGGCCCGCGCCGCCTCAGCCGGAGGAACACCGCGGCCTCCGCGGCCACCAGGGCGACGACCGCCGCCTCCGCGGTCAGGAGCACCGCGCCCGGTATCCGTACCTCGGCCACCAGGCACACCACCAGCACCAGCTCGGCCGGCAGCACCGCGCACACCGCACCCCGCAGCACCCGCACCGACCCCCGCCGCTCTCTCAGTCCCCTGCGCCTCACCGCGCACGCTCCGCCGCGATCCGCAGCGCCCGCCGGACGGCCGCGGCCTGCGCGGGCGGGAAGTCCGCGAAGAACGCCTCGGCGAACGCGCCGTCCCACGTGTCCCCCGCCTCGGGCACCAGCTCGTCCGGCAGGAGCCCGGCGAGCGCCCGCGCGGCCTCCTCCACCCGTACGTCGTCGGGCGCGGCCTCCGCGAGGGCGTCGAGCTGCGCGTACACCGCGTACGCCCGCTCCATCGCGCCGGGCGCGCGCGTCATGGCCCGCATCGCCTCGGTGAGCCGCGCCCCTTCCTCCGGGGGCACCACGGACTCCAGCAGGGTGAGCATCTCCCGGTCGCGCGCGGCCATCGCGGGCTCGGGCATGGGCAGCGCGGCCGAGGCACGGGCCATGTCCCCGAACAGCTCCGCGAGCCCGGGCGACACCGGCCCCTCGGCCGGCAACCCCCCTTCCCGCGCCTGCGCGAGCAGCCCCCCGAGCCGCTCGCGCCGCCCCCGGATCTCCTCCTCCTGCCGCGCCAGATCGGCGTCCAGCTCCTCCAGTACGTCGGCGAACTCGCGTCCCGCGTCGTCGGCGAGCACGTCCCGCACCTCGTCCAGCCCGAGCCCCAGCTCGGTCAGCCGCCTGATCCGCGCGAGCAGTACGGCGTCACGCAGCGAGTAGTCCCGGTAGCCGTTGCCCAGCCGCCGCGGCTCGGGCAGCAGCCCGAGGTGGTGGTAGTGCCGCACGGCACGTGTGCTGACGCCGACGAGCGCGGCGATCTCTCCGATCCGCATGAGGCCAGTAGAAACGTTGACGTCGCGGCAAGGTCAACGGCATTCCTGAGGCCTGTGCCGACAGGCTCCACGATCGGGGAACCGGCCGCCGTGTCCTGTGCGTCACGGCGTACGCGCACGTCGTACTCGGGGGCTTCCTGGAGCTGAGCAACCCCCGGAAGGCTTCCGGGCAGGGGCGTCCCATGCGGCGGGTACCATGGTCCGCACGGCAGACGAGCCGGGCGGACGGCCGCGTGGGGATCGCAGGATCCTCCCGAGGAACGTCCGGGCTCCACAGGGCAGGGTGGTGGCTAACGGCCACCCGGGGTGACCCGCGGGACAGTGCCACAGAAAGCAGACCGCCGGGGACCTCGGTCCTCGGTAAGGGTGAAACGGTGGTGTAAGAGACCACCAGTGCCCAGGGTGACCTGGGCAGCTAGGTAAACCCCACCTGGAGCAAGGTCAAGAGGGGCCGCCGTCAGGCGGCCCTGCGCGGACGTTCGAGGGCTGCCCGCCCGAGTCCGCGGGTAGACCGCACGAGGCCGGCGGCAACGCCGGTCCTAGATGGATGGCCGTCACCCCGACGACCGCGAGGTCCCGGGGTACAGAACCCGGCGTACAGCCCGACTCGTCTGCCCCTCCCCTTCCCGGCCTGCGGATCGTGGGGGTGTCCTTTGATCCGGTACCTCCCTGGGGAGCGACAGGGGCCGCCGGAGTCACTCCGGCGCCTGGGGCTTCCGGTGCCTGCCGGTACCGGGGCCGAGGCGCGGTGCCGGGCCCGAGGCCGGGGCGGCCTCGGTGTCGGGGAACAGGATGCGTTTCGTCTCCGCGAGATTCACCGCGAAGCCGTGGGGCTCCCACATGTGGCCGTTCCACCGCTGGATCGCCCGTGGCGCGTCCGGGTTCAGATGTGATCCCCGTGGACCGCCACCCGGGACGAGGGGCACGGCGCGGAGCCGCCCGATCCTCGTGTCACGGCGCTCGGCCCACTCCGACAGTGTTTCGTCGTCCATCGTGCTTCCTGTGAGCGGGGAGGCGGTTTCCTGGGAGGGTAGCGGCTGGATGGGACGGGTGCGCGAGTTCAGCCGGATCGGCGGAGGGCACGCCACGCGGCTCACCCGCGAGCGGAGGGCCGCTTCGTCTGGATCTGCCGGACGGTCCGGACGGTCCGGACGGTCCGGACGGTCCGGACGGTCCGGACGG
>NZ_KL591002.1:45046-47179 GCF_000716335.1 Streptomyces sp. NRRL S-118
CGGTCCGGACGGTCCGGACGGTCCGGACGGTCCGGACGGTCCGGACGGTCCGGACGTTCCGGCACTTCAAGGACCCGAACCCCCGAGGCGACGAACCCCCGAGGCGACGAACCCCCGTCCGGACCGATCCGGGGGGCCGGGAGCTTCAGGCCCTGAGCGAGCGGTCGGCGATCCGCCCCAGGTGCGCGGCGAAGACGTCTTCCGCCTCCGGGGTCAGCGTGCGCAGCGCCACCATCGCCGTGACGATCACGTCGCAGAGCTCCGACTCCACGTCCTGCCAGGTGTGCGTGGTGCCCTTGCGCGGGTTGTGGCCCGTCACCCCGATGACCGCCTGGGCCACCTCGCCGACCTCCTCCGACAGCTTCAGCATCCGCAGCAGCACCTGCTGTTCGGGACTCCGGTCCGAGGCACCCGCGAGCCAGGCGTGGAGGCGGTCGACGGTGTCCCAGGTCTCGTCCATGGGCCGAGACTGCCACACCGGCGGGGGCGCCGGGGGGCCGAGCGCGCGCCCCGGCAAGGGTCAGCCGCGGCCGATGTACGGCATCGTCGTGGCCATGATCGTGGCGAACTGGATGTTCGCCTCCAGCGGCAGCGCCGCCATGTGCACCACGGTCCGGGCCACGTCCGCCGCGTCCATCACCGGCTCGGGGGCGAGCGTGCCGTTCGCCTGGAGGATGCCCGACTCCATCCGCCGGGTCATCTCCGTCGCCGCGTTGCCGATGTCGATCTGTCCGCACGCGATGCGGTACGGGCGGCCGTCCAGGGAGAGGGACTTCGTCAGACCCGTCAGCGCGTGCTTGGTCGCCGTGTAGGCGACCGAGTGCGGGCGCGGCACGTGCGCCGAGATCGAGCCGTTGTTGATGATCCGGCCGCCCTGCGGGGACTGCTCCTTCATCTGGCGGTACGCCGCCTGCGCGCACAGGAACGCGCCCGTGAGGTTGACGTCGACCACCGAGCGCCACGTCTCGTGGTCCAGGTCCTCGACCGGCGTGCCGCCGCCCGCGAAGCTCCCCGCGTTGTTGAAGAGCAGGTCGACGCGGCCGTAACGGTCCCCTACGGCCGTGAAGAGGGCCGCCACCGCGCCGGGCGAGGTGACGTCCGTCGGGACGCACAGCACCTCCGCGCCCGCGCCGGCGAGCGCCGCCGTCTCCTGCAGCGGCCCGTCCCGGCGGCCCGCCAGCGCCAGTGACCAGCCGTCCTCCGCCAGAGCCAGTGCCACGCTCCGGCCGATCCCGGAGCCGGCGCCGGTCACCACCGCGATCCTCCGTACAGCGTTCATGGAGGCGCAGCGTACGGGACGGTCCGGCACCTGGACCTCATACGGCCGACATGTGGATGTTGTGTACTCGACAAGGGGTCGCGCTGCACTGGGCGCATGACAGCCGAACTACGCGCCGCCGCACGCCGATTCGACCGCCGCCGCTTCCTCACCGTCACCGGCGCGGCCGCCGCCCTCGCCTTCGCCGCGCACCTGCCCGCCGCGGGCGCCGCGAGCGCCGCCGAGCTGGACGCCCGCGCGATCGACGAGGACCCGTTCACGCTGGGCGTCGCCTCCGGCGACCCCCTGCCCGACTCCGTCCTGCTGTGGACCCGCCTCGCGCCCCGCCCGTACGAGCCCGGCAGCGGACTTCCCCGGCGGCGGGTCCAGGTGCGCTGGGAACTGGCGCACGACGCCCGGTTCACCAGGATCGTCAGACGCGGGCACGCCACCGCCCACCCCGAGTTCGACCACAGCGTCCACATCGAGGTCGGCGGCCTGGCCCCCGGGCGCGAGTACCACTACCGCTTCCGCGCGGGCGACTGGATCAGCTCCGCCGGGCGGACCCGCACCGCCCCCCACGCCGTCGCCCGCGTCGACGGGCTGCGGCTCGCGGCCGTCTCCTGCCAGGCGTACCACGACGGGTACTTCACGGCCTACCGGCACCTCGCGGAGGAGGACCTCGACGTCGTCCTCCACCTCGGTGACTACCTGTACGAGTACGCGGTGAACGCCACCGGCGGCGCCCGCGCCTACACCGACCGCCGCCTGCCCGCCCACTTCAACCGCGAGACCGTCACCCTGGAGGACTACCGGCTGCGCTACGGCCTGTACAAGTCCGACCCGGATCTCAGGGCCGCGCACGCCGCGCACCC
>NZ_KL591002.1:47320-47839 GCF_000716335.1 Streptomyces sp. NRRL S-118
GCGCACGCCGCGCACCCCTTCGTCGTCACCTGGGACGACCACGAGACCGAGAACAACTACGCGGGCGACACCCCCGAGAACGACGTACCGCCCGAGGAGTTCCTGCTCCGCCGGGCCGCCGCCTACCGCGCCTACTGGGAGAACCAGCCGCTGCGCGCGCCGCAGCGGCCGCAGGGCCCGGACATGCGGCTCTACCGGCGGCTGTGCTTCGGCGACCTGGCGCAGTTCGACATCCTCGACACCCGCCAGTACCGCTCGAACCAGGCGTACGGCGACGGCTGGCAGACGCCCGGCCCCGAGTCGGAGGACCCGGCGCGGACGATGACCGGCGCCGAGCAGGAGCGGTGGCTGCTCGACGGCTGGAAGAACTCCCGGGCGGTGTGGAACGTGGTGCCGCAGCAGGTCACCTTCGCCCGTCGGCGCAACGTCCCCACCCCCGACTACAAGCTCTCCATGGACGCCTGGGACGGCTACCCCGCCTCCCGCAAGCGCCTCCTCGACGGCGCGCAGGCCGCCGGG
>NZ_KL591002.1:47941-87939 GCF_000716335.1 Streptomyces sp. NRRL S-118
GGGATCGACAACCTCGTCGTGCTGACCGGCGACGTGCACGTGGGGTACGCGTTCGACCTGAAGGCCGACTTCGACGACCCCGCCTCCCGCACCGTCGGCACCGAGCTCGTCGCCACCTCCATCGCCAGCGGCAAGGACGGCGCCGACCGGCCCGCCAACTGGGACAACATCACCCGGGCCAACCCGCACCTGAAGTTCTACAACGGGCGCCGCGGCTACCTCGCCGTCACGCTCGCGCCCGGGCAGGCCCGCGCCGACTTTCGGACCGTCTCCGCGGTCACCACCCCCGGCGCCCCCGTCACCACCGCCGCCTCGTTCGTCACCGAGGCCGGGAACCCCGGCCTCACACCGGTGTGACCTCCGCCGGGTAGCGGACGCCGATGCGGTCCCGTACCGCGTCGAGCGTCCGCATCACCGCCAGCGTCCCGTCCAGCGGCAACACCGGCGACTCGGTCCGGCCCGCCCGCAGGCACCGCATCACCTCCGCCCCCTCGGCACCTTGAGATTTCAACCATTCCGGTCGAGCTGAGAGCATAGGCACCCGACTACGCCCAGGACAGCGGAACAGGAGACACGATGCCGGAGAGCGGTCCGAGCCACATACCCGCCGAGCGCCCCACGCAGCGCGCACAGGGCGGCGCCGCCACCCCCGGCACGCAGAACGGGACCGCCGTCCCCTGCACGCGGGAAGACCCCGGCACGCAGGAGGACACCGGCACGCAGGAGGACACCGCCGTCCCCGGAGCCCGGAAGGAGTCCGTCCCGGGCCTGCGCGGCACCCGGTCCGCACCGGCCCCCGCCTCTCCCGACGTCACCCCGGCTTCCGCGCCCCCCGCCGCTCCGGTCGCCGCCGCGCGCCGTGCGAGCCTCCTGGTCACGCTCGTCCTCGGCGGGCTCACCGCGCTCCCGCCGCTCTCCATGGACATGTACCTCCCGGCCCTGCCGGAGGTCACCCGGGCCCTGGGGGCGCCCGCCGCCACCGTGCAGCTCACCCTCACCGCCTGCCTCGCCGGGCTCGCGCTCGGCCAGCTCGTCGTCGGGCCCATGAGCGACAAGTGGGGGCGCCGCCGTCCTCTGCTCATCGGCATGGTCGTGTACGTCGCCGCCACCGCGGTGTGCGCCCTGGCCCCCGGCATCGAACTGCTCATCGCCTTCCGGCTGCTCCAGGGCCTCGCCGGCGCGGCGGGCATCGTGATCGCCCGGGCGGTCGTGCGCGACCTGTACGACGGGGTCGAGATGGCCCGCTTCTTCTCCACGCTCATGCTCATCTCCGGGGCCGCCCCGATCGTCGCGCCGCTCATCGGCGGACAAGTGCTGCGGCTCACCGACTGGCGCGGCGTCTTCCACGTCCTGACCGTCGTCGGGTTCCTCCTCACCCTGGTGGTGTGGAAGTGGCTGGGTGAGACGCTGCCGCCCGAGCGACGGCACGGCGGCGGTGTCGGCGAGGCGCTGCGGACCATGCGCGGGCTGCTCGCCGACCGGATCTTCACCGGCTACCTGGTGGCCGGGTCGCTCGCCTTCGCGGCGCTGTTCGCGTACATCGCCGCCTCGCCGTTCGTGGTCCAGGAGATCCACGGCGCGTCGCCGCAGACCTTCAGCCTCCTGTTCGGCCTCAACTCCGTCGGCCTGGTCGCGGTCGGACAGATCAACGGCAAGCTGCTGGTGGGCCGGGTCAGCATGGACAAGGTGCTGGCCTTCGGGCTGGCCGTCCTCATGCTGGCCGCCGTCGGGCTGTTGCTGATGACCGGCGGTGTCTTCGGGCCCGTCGGCCTGGCGCCGGTGGCCGCGGGACTGTTCGTGCTGATGTCGGCGATGGGGCTGGTGATGCCCAACACCAACGCCCAGGCGCTGATGCGCACCCCGCACGCGGCCGGCTCGGCCTCCGCGCTGCTCGGCACGTCGTCGTTCCTGATCGGCGCGGTCGCCTCGCCGCTGGTGGGCATCGCGGGAGAGGCCACGGCCGTCCCGATGGCGGTCGTCCAGCTCGTGTGCGCCACCGGGGCGATGGGATGCTTCCTGGCGCTGTGCCGCCCCTGGCGCGCGTCGCAATCCCGCGCGCCGCAGCCCCGGTAGGGCCCCGGTCCGGCGGGCACACCCGTACGCCCAAGACGTGTTGCGAACCGGATCGGCGCTGGATTCCGGCCATGATCCGGCCATGATCCGGCCTTGGGGCGGCTTCGCTCAGTCCCGGTACTCGCCGGCTCGCGCAGCGTGCCGATCCCGCGACCGGGAAGGCCGTGCCGTCCCTCGCATGTCCATCCCCTCGAGGGTGCGGCCCCCGAGGCCCTGGCCACGGCGCCCGGTCCAGGGTCCCCGGCCTTCGCCCACCGAGGCGGCGGGCGGTCGTTCCCTGAGACTCATTCCCCGAGCACGCTCGCGGACCGGGTCGGCGGCAGCGGCCTGCCGCGGTAGCCGGGTCACCGGCCTATCGGTCTCGCCCAGGAGGGTCTTTGATCGCGGGCGCGGCCGAACGCAACAGCCGCTCACGCAGAGCGCTCGGCTGGGAAACCCAGCCGAGCGCCTGCATGAACGGCTCGCGGCCAACCAGCCGACTGCTCACTGCGGCGGGCGTGAAAGTGCCCTCCTCCTGTGGTTCAGGCAGTCGACGGGCTGGGCACCATGGCTCGCAGGACGGGTGTACAGCAGTTGTTCACGCTGTTGCCCGCGTCGGCTGAGGTCAACGGGTATGCCCGTTTCCCGCTCGCCGGCGAGCCCCGGTACGTGTGCCGTCGTCAGAGGAGATCGAGGTCGAGGTCGAGGTCGAGCCCCGGTCCCGTCTCGGCGGCGGCACCGTTCCCGGCCGCCGTGTCCTCGCCACTGCAGATCTGCTGGATCGCAGTCGAGGTCGCCGGCCCGCTGCCGAGCAGGGTCAGGGGGCCGCCGATGTTGATGAGGCCGAACTGGTAGGTGTCATCGCTGACCCGAGCCTCCTGGTCGCAGATGACCACGTTGCCGTCCTTGCCGTCCTGGCCTCTGTAGGAGTCGGCGACAGCGGCACCGGCTCCGAGCATGCTGAAGCTCCCGAGCATGGCAGCTACCAGGGCAGCATTCCGAAGTTTGCGCACAACATCTCCACTTCCGTCGGAATCGACGTGATCAGTGAGGGTGGAACCGTACAAGCTTGCAAGCTAAGTCATGTTTGCCCGTTTTGAGCGAAACGCGCCGATGTGTCACTCAATTGGCGCTCTGGTGGGCGACCACGCAAGCGGCCGGACCGGGTGCGTGCGGAGAGGGCATACGCACGAGAGAACCGCTCCTGCCTGCGTGGACCCGGGGAGCGGGAGGCCACCCGCCACGACGTCGGCGGAGTCCTCCACCGGCGAGGCACGCGCCCGGCCCGGAACGAGTCGCTGCCGCACGCCGTGCTGGGCGACATCGAGCGGGTGCGGCAGTTCGGCGTGGAGGACGACCACCCGTTCTTCCCTGACCGGGCTTCAACCACCACCCCGAATGCGTCGCAGAGGCACGGATGGTCGCGGCCTCCGTGCTCGACGCGCGGGGCTGTGGACGGAGTCGATGGACGACACGCAACTCCCCTTCGCGGTCCACGACCTGGTGCTCGCCGCAGAACGACAGTGAGGGTCGCACGGACGCGCAAGAGGCCGGTTCCGGCCGCCGAACGTTGAACGACAAGCTCAGTCGCGGCGCGCGTACGCGATCAGGTGGACGCGGTCCGCCGGGTCCGTCCAGCGGAACAGTCCGACGCCCGCCACGTCCTCCTCCGGCAGGCGGACGCTGGGCGCGAGCGCCTGCGGTACGCCGGCGGCCAGGTCGATCAGGACCGGAGTGCCACCGCCGGCCAGGGCGTCGGCCGGGCCGCGCGCGCCGCTCGCGCCGTACACCACGCCCTCGTCGGTGACCGTGGTGAGCGTGAGGGGCGCGGTCCCGTCGGGGTTCTCGAAGCAGCGGCCGGTCCGGGCGTCCAGGTCGAAGGCGAGCCTGCCGGCGATCAGGTACCGCCCGCCGGGCGAGGTCACGGCCCGCGGGTACTCGCCGGGCTCGATCGCCGGCCGGTGGCACTGCACCCGTACCAGCGGCGTGCCGGTGCGCACGTCGTGCACCGCCCAGATGTCGTGGGTGGCCGCCCGCGCGGCGCCCTTCCGGTGCTGCCAGCGGGCCAGCACATGGCCGGGGGTGAACGCGGTGGGCACCCCGCTCGCCGGATCCGCGCCCGCCGGGGCCCGGTCGCGGCTCGACCAGCTCCCGCGCACCCAGAAACCGCGGGCGCCGCTGACGAGCAGGCCCTTCGGGGTCATGCCGCGCACCTCGGTCAGCGTGCGGCACGGGGCGCAGCCCTTGGGGTGGCCGAGACGGGCCGGCGGGACCCGGGTGACCTCGCCGGTGCCGGGAGCGACGACCGCGCTGCGCGCCTTGCCGTCGCTGATGACGACGCCGGGACCGGTGGCGGTCACTATCGGCGCGTCGGGCCAGGGCACCTCCACGCGCTTGCGGGTGCCGTCGGCCGCGTCGTACACGTCGAGCGAGACGAGGCTGCTCGCCGGCGTCAGCGGGTCGCCGCCGATCGTGCCGTACGACCAGACCACGAAGTACTGCCGGCCGTCCTCGGTCAGTGCCAGCAGGTGCGGCACGGCACCGGGTTCGCCGAGCGGGTGGAAGGGGCGGCCCGTCCACGCGGCCTTGCCGGTCACGACGTCGACGGCCCGCAGGCGGAAGCCGGCGTCACCGGACCGCTCGAGGTGCGCGACCAGGCCGGTGGCGGGGTCCAGGACGTGTTCGCCCGCGATGTCCGGGAGCTCCCAGCCGTGGGCGGTGTCGTACGCGGCGGGGACGGTGAGCCGGGTCGCCGGGCCGGTGCTCGAGCGCGCGGACGTCGTGGGTGCGGGGCTGCTCGCGCCCTCGGGATCGTCAGGGCCGCCGCCGCAGGTGGAGAGCAGGAGAATCAGGGCCAGGACGGCCACGCCGGCCACCAGGGCGGCGCGCACGATCCTCTGTCTCATGGTCCCCCCGCGAGCACGGCGCCGGCCGGCCACCGCGTCACGGTCACCGCCCCGGCCATCGGATCAACGGCGGTCAGCCTAGCAACGCGGACCACCCCCGGGGGCCGCCTACGATGGGTCGGTGAACCTCTCCCTGTCCCCCGCGGAAGCGCTGCGCGACGCCCTGGCCGGGCTGCTCGACGGGCTGCCGCCGACCAAGGCCGCGCAGGCCGTCGACCGGCTCATCGCCAGCTACCGCGGGACGACCCCGACCGACGCACCCGTGCTGCGCGACCGGTCCGACGTCGTCGCGTACGCCGCGTACCGGATGCCGGCGACGTTCGAGGCGGTACGGGCCGCGCTGGGGGCGCTGCGGGACGCGGCACCGGAGTGGGTGCCGGGCACGCACACCGACATCGGGGGCGGCACGGGCGCGGCGAGCTGGGCCGTCGCCGAGGCGTGGGACTCCGCGGCGCGCACCACCGTCCTGGACTGGGCGGAGCCGGCGCTCGCGCTGGGGCGCGAGCTGGCGGCCGTCTCGGGCGTGCCGGGGCTGACGGGCGCCGCTTGGCAGCGCTCTCGCATCAGTGCGGCGCTCCGCATCGAGAGCAGTGATCTCGTCACCGTCTCGTACGTGCTCAAGGAGCTCACCGAACAGGACCGCGCCGCCGTCGTCACCGAGGCCGCGCGCGCCGCGCAGGCCGTCGTGATCGTGGAACCCGGCACACCCGATGGCTACGCCCGGATCATCGCCGCCCGCGACGCGCTCGTCGCCGCCGGCCTGCGCATCGCCGCGCCCTGCCCGCACAGCGCGGCCTGCCCCATCGAACCCGGCACGGACTGGTGCCACTTCGCCGCCCGCGTCAGCCGCTCCTCCCTCCACCGCCAGGTCAAGGGCGGTTCGCTGGCGTACGAGGACGAGAAGTTCAGCTACGTCGTGGCGACCCGGTTCCCCGTCGCGCCCGCGCCCGCGCGCGTCACCCGCAAGCCGCAGATCCGCAAGGGGCAGGTGCTGCTCGACCTGTGCACCGAGGGCGACGGGCTGCGCCGCGACACCGTCACCAAGCGGCACGGCGCGCTCTACAAGGCGGCGCGGGACGCCGCCTGGGGCGACGAGTGGCCGCCCCGCTGAAGGCCCTCCGCCCGGCGGGCCACCGCACGCCCGGCCGATGAGGCGACAGGGCGGGGCCACGCGGTGACCGCTCGCCGGTGACGGTTGCCGCCGGCGTGCCGGCGGCGCGAGGCACCGGGCCCGCCCGGCGACGGCCCCGGTCCCATCGGGACCTGCCGGCGGCGGCGCGAGGCACCGGGCCCGCCCGGTCCACCCGAGCCGCCGCCCGCTGCGCGCGCTGCTGCGCCGGGCGGCCGCCGTGATGCCTCCGGGAAGTACTGCTCCGGCAGGTTCGCCCTCCGAAGGCGCGGCCCCGCAGGTCGCGCCTACGGCAGGTCCCGCCTACGGCAGGTCGCGGCCCAGGGGCCGCGACCTGCCGTGCGGTTCCTGCGGGGCCGGGCCTCAGGCCCGCAGTTCCTGGGTGCAGCACTTCACGCTGCCGCCGCCCTTGAGCAGCTCGCCCAGGTCCATGCCGACCGGCTCGAAGCCGCGCTCCCGCAGCGGCCGGAAGAGCCCCACCGCTGCTTGCGGCAGCAGCACGTGCCTGCCGTCGCTCACCGCGTTCAGCCCGAGCGCCGCCGCGTCCTCCTCCTCGGCGATCAGCGCGTCGGGGAAGAGCCGGCGGAGCACGGCGCGGCTGCCGGGGGAGAAGGCGCCGGGGTAGTACATGATCTCGTCGGCCGCGTCGTCCAGGACGCACAGCGCCGTGTCGAGGTGGTAGTAGCGAGGGTCCACCAGCTCCAGGCCGATCACCGGCCGGCCGAAGAACTCCTGGGCCTCGTCGTGCGACAGGGGACTGGAGCGGAAACCCCGCCCCGCCAGGATCCAGGAGGCGGTGACCGCGAAATCGCCCTCGCCCTCGTTGATGTGGTCGGGTTCGTGGATGTCGGTGAAGCCGTGCGCCCGGAACCAGGCGCCGTGGACCGCGGCCTCCGGAACCCGCTCGGCGTGCGCGAACCGCGCGAGCAGCACGCGGCCGTCGATGACGGTGGCGCCGTTGGCGGCGAACACCATGTCCGGCAGGTCGGTCCGGGGCTCCAGCAGCTCGACCGTGTGGCCGAGGGAGAGGTACCGGTCGCGCAGGTCTTCCCATTGGGTGAGGGCGAGCGGCAGGTCGACCGGTTTCGCCGGATCCATCCACGGGTTGATGGAGTAGGTCACCCTGAAGTGCGCGGGTGGGCACATCAGGTAGCGGCGGGGTGATGCGTCACGAGGCAAGAAAGGCTCCTCACGGACGGCAGGACGCACGGTGTGTGCGTGCATGCCATGGTGCGCCGTGCGGAGCCCCGTGCGCAGTGGACCGTACGGGTGAGTTCGATCCGTCGCGGCCCGGGCCGGCGAATTGAGACGATACGTCTCGACTCGTACGGCTGTTAGATTGAGCCGCATGGCAGAGACCAAGGCGCCCGACTCCACGCGCCGCAGCGAACGATCCCGCCGTGCCATCCACGCCGCCGCCCTCGCCCTCGTCGGCGAGGTCGGGTACGCGCGGACCACCATCGAGGGCATCGCCGCCCGCGCCGGCGTCGGCAAGCAGACCATCTACCGCTGGTGGCCCTCGAAGGCGGCCGTCCTGCTGGACGCCTCCCTGGAGCTCGCCCGGCAGGCCGAGGAGGCGGCCGGCTGCGAGGCCGGCGGCGGGCTCCCCGACACCGGTGACCTGGAGGCGGACCTCAAGCTCGTGCTGCGCGCCACCGTGGACGAGATGAACCACCCGTCGTACGACGCCCCCGCCCGCGCCCTCGCCGCGGAGAGCGTGACCGACCCCGAGCTGTGTGCCCGGTTCGTCCGGGAGCTCCTGGAGCCCAGGCTCCAGCTGTTCGCGGACCGGCTGCGTGCCGCCCAGGAGGCCGGCCAGGTCCGTCCGGACGTGGACCCGCGCACCGCCCTGGAGCTGCTCACCGGCACGCTCGCCCACCGCTGGCTGATGCGCACCCTCCCGCTGACCCACGCGTACACCGACCGGATCGTCGAGTACACCCTGCGCGGCATCGGCCCCCGCCCGGCGGGCTGACCAATCCCGACATAGCCGCCCATCACACCCCGCGGGCCCACCCCGGTTGGGGACTCCGGTCACCCGGGGCGCAGGATGGTGGGACCATGGCAGGGACCGCAGGGCTTGCAGCAGGTGTGAGGGGATAGATGGGCGACGGTATCGGCCGCTACCGCGGCACGGAGAGCAAACTCGCGCACTGGCTGCGCCGGCGCCCGAGGAAACCCGCGGTCGACGTCCCGAGCCGCGAGGACCTGCTCCTCGCCACCGCCGATGCGGGCCTGCCCCTGGCCCCCGCCGCGTATCCCGTCGGCTACCGGTGCTCCTGCGAGCGCATCGGCTGTCCCACCCCGGCCCGCCATCCCGTCTCCTTCGCCTGGCAGACGCAGTCCACCACCGACCGCGCCCAGATCGAGCGGTGGGCCGAGAACCAGCCGCAGGCCAACTTCATCACCGCGACCGGCATGGTCCACGACGTCCTCGACGTTCCGCTGGAGGCCGGTCGCGCCGCGTTGGAACGCCTTCTCGCCGAGGGCGTCGACGTCGGGCCGGTGGCCGAGTCCGGGGACGGCCGCATGCTCTTCTTCACCGCCACCCGCGGCACCCCGGAGGACGAGGACGAGTGGTGGCCGTGCGAGCTGGACTGCCACCCCGAGACCATGGACGAGCACCCCGGCCTGCGCTGGCACTGCCGAGGCTCCTACGTCCTCGTACCGCCCGCGCGGCTCCCCGGTGATCTCGGCGTCGCCTGGGTGCGCGGCCCCGAGCACCCGCTGCCCGACCCGCTGACGCTGCTGGAGGCGCTCACCGACGCGTGCGCCCGCCACACCGACGAGCACGAGCACCACTCGGTCGCCTGGCCGCTGAGCCGCTGAGCGTCACGACCCCGTCGCCGAGGTCACGCCCTGGAGGCGGCCGGGGACCGTCGCCACGGCCGGACCGCTGAGCGTCACGACCCCGTCGCCGAGGTCACGCCCTGGAGGCGGCCGAGGACCGTCACCTGGTCGGAGGCCGCCCCGGCGGGCTTCACCTGGACCGCGAGACTGGCCACCCACTCCTTGGTGAGCGTGCTCTTCACCTCGCCCGTCATCAGCGCCCGCACCTCGGGGCTCACCTTCGGCCGGTAGCCCGGGGCCGCGGTCTGGCGGTCGAAGAAGCGGGTGGCGAAGAAGACCAGCGCACCGCCGTCCTCGGTCACGAGCCCGAGCGGCGCGTAGTCACCCGTGTCCAGCGGCTGGTCCACGTACTGCGTGGACAGTCCCGGCCGCCGCGCGACGCTCCGGCGCTCGTCCCGCCACGCCGTGGTGTGCGGGCCCGCCGCGAAGTGCGCGGGCTTCCCGGACCTGAGGTACTCGGTGTACTCCTCGCTCAGGTCCTTCGGCGCCACCGCGACCGACGCGGAATCCGCCGCGACCGGCTCGGCCCACCCGTCGCCGTCCTTCCGGAACTCCGGCATCTCGTCCGGCGTGAGGATCGACAGGTACGCGACCTCCCACAGCTGCTGGGCGCTGTTGCGGACGAACAGGAGCACCCAGCGGGTGTCCCCCGCGCCCCGGTCGGTGTCGCGGTTGGAGTCGGTGTCCGCGACGAACCAGCGCGGCCAGCCCGCCTTCTTCGGGATGACGAACTCGGCGTCCGACAGCACCAGCGGCTGGTGCTTGGGGTTACCGCCGGGGCTGGTGATGCTGCGCGACTTCAGCCCCGCCTGGTTGATGGCGCCGAGCGCGCCGGTGACCCGGCCCGCGTCCAGGTCCGGGTCGTACGCCTTGTCGGCCGCGTTGTACGCCGCGGTGAAGTCCTTCAGCGCCTGCGCGGCCTCAGCCTTCGTGGCCGCCGGGACGACCTCCAGCTCGCCGTGCACCGTCACGCACCCGCTCGCCGTCAGCGCCAGCACCGTCGCCATCGTCACCGACGCGAGCCCCGCCGCCCGGCCTCGACCCCGACCCAGCCTTCTCATCGGTTGCCTTCTGCTCCTCGACCCCCACTGACCGTCCGAACCCTACCGGGGCCAGGAACAGCGCGAGCGCCGGGACCAGATACAGCGCCCACACCGTGACCTGGAGGACCGTCGGGTCCGGCTGGAAGTTGAAGACGCCCTTCAGCAGCGTGCCGTACCAGCTGTCCGGCGGGACCGCCGTGCTGACGTCGAACGCCTTGTCCGCCAGGCCGCCGAGGAACCGGGCCTCCTGCAGGTCGTGCACGCCGTAGGCCAGCACACCGGCCGCGACCACGACCAGCATCCCGCCGGTCCAGGCGAAGAACCGCGCCAGGTCGATCCGTACCGCGCCCCGGTAGAACAGCCAGCCCAGCAGCACCGCCGTGGCGATGCCCAGCAGCACCCCCGACAGCGGCTCCGCCGAGCCCGCCTCGTCGGCCGCCGCGCGCACCGACGCCCAGACGAACAGCGCCGTTTCCAGGCCCTCCCGGCCCACCGCGAGGAACGCGGTGGCCACCAGGGCGCCCGTGCCGACCCGGAGCGCCGCGTCGAGCCGCCCGTGCAGCTCCGCCTTCAAGTGCCGCGCGGTGCGCCGCATCCAGAAGACCATCCACGTCACCAGCACCACGGCGAGGATGGACAGCGAGCCGCCGAGCAGCTCCTGGGCCTCGAACGTCAGCTCCTGGGAGCCGAATTCGAGGAGGCAGCCGAAGGCCAGCGACAGTCCCGCCGCGATGCCGACACCGGCCCACACCGGCCTCAGCGCGTCCCGCCGGCCGGTCTTCACGAGGTACGCGACGAGGATGCAGACGACCAGGGACGCCTCCAGCCCCTCGCGCAGCCCTATCAGGTAGTTGCCGAACATTCCGCCCCCGTCCCCTCAGGTGAACAGCGCCCGGCCCCACCAGTCGTCCGCGCCGCGGACGCCCGGCGGGACGGCGAAGAGCGCCGAACCCACGTGCTGGATGTACTCGTTGAGCACATCGTGCCGTGCCAGCTGTGTCTGCACCGGGATGAAGCCGGTGCGCACGTCCCGCTGGTACGCCAGGAAGAACAGTCCCGCGTCCAGCCGGCCCAGGCCGTCCGTGCCGTCGGTGAACGAGTAGCCGCGGCGCAGCATCCGCGCCCCGCCGTTGGAGGCGGGGTGCGCGAGGCGCACGTGGGACTCCGGTTTCATCGCCGGCAGGAACGGCTCGTCGTGCTCCTTCGCCCTGCCGACGGGGGCACCCTCGCGTTTGTCGCGGCCGAAGATGTCCTCCTGCTCCTGGAGCGGGGTGCGGTCCCAGGTCTCGACGTTCATCCGGATGCGGCGGGCCACCAGGTACGAGCCGCCGGCCATCCACCGCGGGCCGTCCTGCGGCGCCACCCACACGTGCTCGTCCAGCGCGGCGGTGTCGGTGCCGGCGATGTTGCGGGTGCCGTCCTTGAAGCCGAAGAGGTTCCGCGGGGTCTGCGCGTCGGGCGTCGTCGAGGACGTCTTGCCGAACCCGAGCTGCGACCAGCGCACCGCGACCCTGCCGAACCCGATGCGGGCCAGGTTGCGGATGGCGTGGACCGCCACCTGCGGGTCGTCCGCGCACGCCTGGACGCACAGGTCGCCGCCGCTGCGGGCCTCGTCCAGGTTGTCCCCGGGGAACGGCGGCAGACCGGCCAGGGCCGCCGGGCGCCGGGCGGCCAGCCCGAAGCGGCCGTCGAACAGGGACGGGCCGAATCCGATGGTGAGGGTGAGGCGCGACGGCTTGAGGCCCAGCGCCTCGCCGGTGTCGTCCGGCGGCGCCTCGGGCAGCCCGCCGTACGCGCCCTCGCCGACCTCGCGGCCCTCGGTCAGCCGCTCGGCCGCCCGCGTCCACTCCTTCAGCAGCCGCACCAGCGCGGCGCGGTCCTCCGTCGTCACGTCGAACGCCGCGAAGTGCAGCCGGTCCTGCACGGGGGTGGCGATGCCGGCCTGGTGGGCGCCGTGGAACGGCACGGCCGCACCGCCGTCGGCGGCCGGGGCCGCCCCCTGCGTGCCGCGCGTGACGGCGACGGCGGCGCCGCCGGCCGCCGCCCCGAGGGCGAGGCCCGCGCCGCTCCACCCGAGCAGGGACCGCCGCGACGGTCCGCGCTGTCCGCCGGTGTCGATGTCCGTCACGGTGGCCTACTTCACGACCGCGGCGGCGAGCTTGGACAGCGGCTCCGCCAGCGCGTTCACGCCGTCCGAGAGCTCCTTGCGCTGCTCCGCGCCGACCTTGTCGTACGGCCTGAAGTCGTACGACGCCTTGTCCGCACGGTATGTGTCGAGCAGGGCGTTCAACGAGCCGAACTGGCGGTCGAGTTCGGCGACGAGCGCGGGGTCGTTCTTCGAGGCGACCGGCTTGAGCAGCTCGTACGACTTCTGCGCGCCCTCGACGTTCGCCTTGAAGTCGACCAGGTCGGTGTGGGAGTACCGTTCCTCCTCGCCGGTGACCTTGCCGGTGGCGACCTCGTCCAGCAGCTCCTTGGCGCCGTTGGCCATGGAGGTGGGCGTGATCTCGGCCTTGCCGACCCGCTTCACCCAGTCGGCCAGGTCCTTGTCGAGGGTGTCGGCCAGCGCCGCCGCCCCGGGACCGAGCTTCTTCTCCTGCCACAGCGCCTTCTCCAGGCGGTGCCAGCCCGTCCACTCCTGGCCCGGCTCCAGGCCGTCCTCGCGGACGTCGACCTTCGGGTCGATGTCGCCGAACGACTCGGCGACCGGCTCGGTGCGCTCCCAGCCGATGCGGGAGGCGGCGTACGCCTTCTTCGCGCCCTCGATGTCACCCGCGCGCACGGCGTCGGTGAAGACCTTCACCCTGGGCAGGGTCTCGTCGGCCTGCTGCTGGACGTACTGGCGGTACGCGGCGACGGCGGCGTCCATCTCGGGGGAGCGGGCCGCGGCCTTGCCGCCGGTGACGGTGACCTTCTGGCGGATGCCGTCGCCCTTCATGCCGGGCTTGCACGCGATCTCGTAGTCACCGGCCTTCACCTCGGCGGTGATGGTGGCCTTGGTGCCGGGACCGATGTTCTCGCGTTCGGTGACGATCCGGTCGTCGGGGAAGAGGAGGTAGACCTCGGTCACCTTGGAGCCCTTGTTCTCCACGGACAGCCGCACGTGCCCGGCGGGGAACTCCTTCTTCGACACCTCGCAGGCGTCGTCCTTCGCGACGACCTGGACGGCGCCGTCGCCGCCCTTGGCGTCGCTCTTCTCCGCGCACCCCGCGACGGCGGTCAGAGCGGCCAGGGTGGCGGCGGCGGTGACGACGGACGGACGGACCGGTCGCATACGTACTCCGTGAGGGAAGACTGCTCGGAGGGCCCGGACAGAGGGGTGGGAGAAGTGAGGTCTGCCTAACTTATGGGAGCCTTACAAGGATTCGACACGAGGCGGTCACAGGAGCCCCATGGGCGCCCCAGAACGCGGTCAAGTGCTGGTCAAGCCGCCCGATTCGACCCCTTGTCCCGCCGGGCGGAGCGTCCTGCGCCACGTGTTTGAATGCCCCGGTGAACATTGCCCACGACGTCCTGGCCGTCTTCTGCGCCGCAGACGGGCGGTACGGAAACCTCCTCGGCGTCGTACGCGACGGCCGCGTCTGCCCCGACGAGGCGTCCCGCCGGGCGCTCGCGCGGGACCTCGGCTTCAGCGAGACCGTGTTCGTCGACGACCCCGAGCGCGGCGCCGTGGACATCCACACCCCGACCGTGCGCCTGCCCTTCGCCGGGCACCCGGTCGTGGGAGCCGCCTGGCTGCTCGACCTGGAGGTGGTGAACCCGCCCGCGGGCGAGGTGTGGGTGCGCCACGACGGCGAGTTCACCTGGATCACCGCCCGCCCGGAGTGGGCCCCGCCGCGCACCCTGCGGCAGTACGCGTCGGCCGCCGAGGTCGAGGCGCTCGACGTGCCGCCGCCGGGCGACTGGGTGTACGCCTGGGCGTGGGAGGACGAGGCGGCCGGCCGCGTCCGGGCGCGGGCGTTCCCGGGACGCGGCGACGGCATCGACGAGGACGAGGCGACGGGCGCCGCGGCCCTGCTGCTCAGCGCCCGGCTGAACCGGGCGCTGAACATCACGCAGGGCCGGGGGTCGCAACTGCTGACGGCCCCCGGCCCCGACGGCTTCATCGAACTCGGCGGTCGCGTACGGGAGATCAGGCGCTGAGCGGGAACTCCGAGCCGAGCTCCCGGAAGACCGCGCCGTTGAAGTCGAAGGCGCGCTTGCACTCGTCGACGATCCGCTGCTTCTCCAGGTCGTCCGCGTCGACCCGGTCCAGCAGCTCGCGGTAACCGCGCTTGAACGCCGCCGGGTTGGGGATCTGCTCGAAGACGTAGAACCGCACGCCGTCGCCCTTGCGCGCGAAGCCCCACGTCCGCTCCGCCTTGTCACGGATGATCTGGCCGCCGGACAGGTCGCCGAGGTAGCGGGTGTAGTGGTGCGCCACGTACCCCGCCGGCCAGGTGCGGGCGCACTCCTCGATGCGGGCGGCGTACGCGGCGGTCGCCGGCAGCGCCGTCGCCGCGGTACGCCAGCCGTCGCCGCGCAGGTGCTCCAGGTCGCGCTCCAGCGCGGCGGTGCGGAAGAGCTCGGGCTGTATGAACGGGCCCGCCACCCTGTCCTGCGCCAGCGGGCCGGCGGCGCCCTCCAGGGCCCGGTACACGAACCACAGCTGCTCGGTGTACCGGGCGTAGGCCTCCACGCCCAGCCGGCCCCCGAGCAGGTCGCTCATGAAGGCCGAGCTCTCCGCCTCGGTGTGCTGCTGGTGCGAGGCCGTGCGGATGAGCGTCGAGAAGGGGGTGACGGTGGCGCGTGCGTCCAAGGCGGGCCTCCCGGGCCGAGGGGACGGGGAGTGGCAGCCGGACCCGCCGGAGCGCGCCCGGAGGCCACCACCGCCGATCATCCCCGCTTAGGCTTACCTAAGTCAACGGGATCCCGACGGTCCGTCGGTAAAAAGCCTACCCACCCCGCGCCTCACGGCAACGTGAGGATCTCCGCCCCGGTGTCCGTGACGACGAGCGTGTGCTCGAACTGCGCGGTCCGCTTGCGGTCCTTCGTCACGACGGTCCAGCCGTCGTCCCACATGTCGTACTCGTGCGTGCCCAGCGTCAGCATCGGCTCGATCGTGAACGTCATGCCGGGCTGCATGACGGTCGTCGCGTGCGGCGAGTCGTAGTGGGGGATGATCAGGCCCGAGTGGAACGAGGAGTTGATGCCGTGCCCGGTGAAGTCCCTGACCACCCCGTAGCCGAAGCGCTTGGCGTACGACTCGATGACCCGGCCGATGACGTTGATCTGGCGGCCCGGCTTGACCGCCTTGATGGCGCGGTTGAGCGACTCGCGCGTCCGCTCGACCAGGAGCCGCGACTCCTCGTCGACGTCACCGCACAGGTAGGTGGCGTTGTTGTCGCCGTGGACACCGTGGATGTACGCCGTGACGTCCAGGTTCACGATGTCGCCGTCGCGCAGGACGGTGGAGTCCGGGATGCCGTGGCAGATGACCTCGTTCACCGAGGAGCACAGCGACTTGGGGAAGCCGCGGTAACCCAGCGTCGAGGGGTAGGCGCCGTGGTCGCACAGGTACTCGTGCGCGACCCGGTCCAGCTCGTCGGTGGTCACGCCCGGGGCGATGTGCTTCGCGGCCTCCTCCATCGCCCGGGCGGCGATGCGTCCCGCGATGCGCATCCGCTCGACGGTGTCGGAGTCCTGCACCTCCGGGCCCGTGTACGGCGACGGCATGGGCTTTCCGACGTATTCGGGGCGGCGGATGGACCCGGGAACGGAACGAGGGGGAGAGAGCTCCCCTGGTACGAGCAGCGACTGGCCAGACATGCAGCGAGTCTAACCAGGCTCCGCGGGGGCACCATGGCGTCAGAGGAAGGAGCCGGGAATGGCCCTGTTCAAGAAGCGCACGACCGGAAAGCCGGGCGAGTGGTACTACTGCCTGAAGCACCAGAAGGTGGAGGAGGGCCCGGAGTGCCCCGCCAAGAACCGCTTCGGCCCGTACACCTCCCGCGAGGAGGCCGCCCACGCGATGGACACGGCCCGCGAGCGTAACCTCGAGTGGGACACCGACCCCAACTGGCACGACCCCCGGGACACCCCGGGCCCCCGCGACACCCCCTGACGGACCCGGCCGCGGGCGCCGGGATCACCAGCGCGCAGGCGGCGGCGACGTCAGGTGGTCGGCGAGGCGCGAGAGGCGGTCGCGGAAGCGGCGGCGGGCCCGCGGGGACGGGGACGGCAGTGTGTTCTCGCCGGCCGCGGCGCTCACCAGGTGCTGGACGGTGTCCAGGTCCACGTCGTCCGCCTCCGCCACCGTCAGCCCCTCGTGCGCCAGCCCGTGCACCTCGCGGTCGCCGCCGTCCAGCGACAGCACCGTCGCCCCCGCCCGCCGCGCGTCGTGCACCCGCTCCAGCAGGCCCTCGTCCGGCCGGGCGGGGGCCACCACCAGCAGCGTCGAGCCGCGCCCGGCGGCCTCCAGCCGGCCCAGCCCCACCGCCAGGTGCGCCGGATCGGAAGGGCGCACCCGGTGCCGCACCAGCGTGGGTGCCAGCTCCGGCTGCCCCGACCACGCCGCCTCGTCCACCAGGTGTGCCGTCAGGTGCCACGGCTCGTACTCCGCCGTGCCCACCAGCAGCAGCCCGCCGCCGTGCGGCACCACCGAGGACCGCAGCACCCCGGCGAACCGGCGGGTCGCCGCGGGCCACTCCGTCCCGGCCAGAACCTCACGCAGCAGTGCGACGCGTACGGCATCCATGGCGCCGCATCCTGCCCCCGCCCGACGCCCCGGCGCGGGCCTTCGCCGAGACATCACCCGGACGGGTCGGCGCCACCGCCGGGGCCGTAGTGTCGGCACCATGACTACTGATCCGTACGACCTCCCCGACGTCTCCGGGCTCGTCGTCGGCGTCCTCGGCGGCACCGGCGACCAGGGCCGCGGGCTCGCCTACCGGTTCGCCCGCGCCGGCCAGAAGGTGATCATCGGCTCGCGGGCCGCCGAGCGCGCCGAGGCCGCGGCCGCCGAGCTGGGCCTCGGCATCGAGGGCGCCGACAACGCCACGTGCGCCCGCCGCAGCGACGTCGTGATCATCGCCGTGCCGTGGGACGGCCACGCCGCGACGCTGGAAGCGCTGCGCGAGGAGCTCCGCGGCAAGCTCGTCGTCGACTGCGTCAACCCGCTGGGCTTCGACAAGAAGGGCGCCTACGCCCTCACGCCCGAGGAGGGCAGCGCCGCCGAGCAGGCCGCCGCCCTGCTGCCCGACTCGCGCGTCACCGCCGCCTTCCACCACCTGTCCGCCGTCCTGCTCCAGGACGAAACGGTCGAGGAGATCGACACGGACGTGATGGTGCTCGGCGAGAAGCGGGCCGACACCGACATCGTCCAGGCCCTCGCGGCCCGCATCCCCGGCATGCGGGGCGTCTTCGCGGGCCGGCTCCGGGGCGCCCACCAGGTGGAGGCGCTGGTCGCCAACCTGATCTCGGTCAACCGCCGCTACAAGGCCCACGCGGGCCTGCGCGTGACCGACATCTAGAGCGCGGCGGGCATGGGGGACACTGGACGGGCACCACCCGCACCCGGACAGGAGCCGACCCCCATGCCCCGCCTCGCTCTGTACGCCCTCGTCGTCTGCGCCCTCGCCGTCACCGCGGCCGTGGTCTCCTTCGTCCAGGGCAGCTGGCTCGGCATCGTGTGGGTGCTGCTGGCCGGTGTCTCGTCCAACATGGCCTGGTACTACTGGCGCCGCGGCAGGGCCGTCACTCGCTGACCAGCGACTCGCACAGCGGCGCCTGCTCCTGCCACAGGCTGGTGTACAGGTCGCGCCCGCAGTACGTCTCCAGCTCGGGGATGCCGAGTCCGCCGAGGACGGTGTCCACCAGCCCGAAGAAGGCGGCGTTCACCTCGGGGATGAAGAGGAACACGAACACCGCGAGCAGCCCGAAGGGCGCGTACGGCTCGACCTTCCGGCGGACCCGGTACGACAGCCATGGCTCGATCACGCCGTAGCCGTCCAGGCCCGGCACCGGCAGGAAGTTCAGGATCACCGCCGACACCTCCAGCAGCGCGATGAACGCGAGCGCGAGGCGGAACGGCAGCGGGACACCGTCCAGGGCGCCCAGCCAGAACGGCGCGGTCAGGACGGCCGCGAACACGACGTTCGTGAGCGGGCCCGCCGCGGCGACCAGGCTCTGTTTCCAGCGGCTGCGGATGCGGTGCTGCTCGATGAAGACCGCCCCGCCCGGCAGGCCGATGCCGCCCATGATCACGAAGATCACCGGCAGCACCACGCTCAGCAGGGCGTGGGTGTACTTCAGCGGGTTGAGCGTGAGGTAGCCCTTCGCGCCGATGGAGATGTCGCCGCCGTGCAGCGCGGTGCGCGCGTGCGCGTACTCGTGCAGGCACAGCGAGACGATCCACGTCGACGTGACGAACAGGAAGACGGCCAGGCCCGGGTTGGCCGAGAAGCCGGTCCACACCGCCCACCCCGTGACCCCCATGACGGCGGCGATACCGAGGAAGACGGGGCTGATCCTCCGCTCGCTGTGGCGGGACGTGGCGGTGGCCATGGGCGGCGCTCCTGGGCTCGGGGACGGTAGAGACCGTACCGGACCGCCGCCGGGCCACCGCGTTCACGTCCGGTTGCGGAACCTCGCCACCGCCAAGGGGGCCGTCACCAGCGTGAGGGCCGCGGCCCAGGCGAGCGTGGTCCACACCGCGCCGGCGACCGGGCCGCCGTTGATCAGGCCGCGGGCCGCGTCCGCCAGGTTCGACAGCGGGTTGTACTCGGCGAACGCCCGCAGCCAGCCGGGCATCGACGCGGGCGGGGCGAAGATCGAGGAGCCGAACTGAAGGGGCATCAGCACGAGCAGCGCCACTCCCTGGACGGCCTGAGCGGTCGGCAATGTCAGTCCGAGCAGGATGAACAGCCACATCAGGGACGCTCCGAAGACCATGGACAGTCCGACGGCGCCGAGCACGGCCGGCACGGAGGTGCTGACCTCCAGCCCCAGCAGGAAGCCCATGCCGAGGAGGATCACCGAGGCGACCACCATCCGGCCGGTCTCGACGACGATCTTCGCGACGAGGACGGAGGACCGGGCGATCGGCAGGGTCCGGAACCGGTCCATGATCCCCTTCCGGAAGTCGTCGTTGACGCCGCTGCCGACGGCCATGGCGATGTTCAGGCCCATCATCGCCATCAGGCCCGGGACGACGTAGTTCACGTACGCGTCCCGGTCGCCGCCCAGCGCCAGGCCGACCGAGCCGCCGAAGACGTACACGAACAGCAGGGTGAGGACGACCGGCGTCAGCAGGACGTCGATCATGGACTGCGGATCCTGCTTGATCTGCAGGGCGTTGCGCCGCACCAGCGCACCGACGTGCCGCAGGTGGGAGCGGGCACCGACCGCGCTCACGCGGCCACCTCCTCGGAGACGGACGGCGAGGACTTCTCGCCGGTGACGGCCAGGAACACCTCGTCCAGGCTGGGCAGATGGGTACCGATGTGCGTGAGGGCGAAGCCGCGCGTGCCCAGCAGGCCGACGGCCGCGGTCAGTTGCGCGTCACTGAGGATGGGGACGTACAGCAGGCCCTCGTCGGGGACGACCGTCGAGCCCGCGATGCCGTCCAGGCCGCTCTCGGTCAGTGCCCGCGCCATCGCGGGCAGGTCGGCGGGGTCCGCCGGGCGGACCTGGAGGGTGCGGCCGCCGACCTTGGCCTTCAGCTCGTCGACGCCGCCGGTGGCGATGACCCGGCCCCGGTCGACCACGGTGAGCTCGTGCGCCAGCTGCTCGGCCTCCTCCATGTACTGGGTGGTGAGCAGGACCGTCGTGCCCTCGGCGACCATCGCCTTGATCTCGTCCCACACCTCGTTGCGGGAGCGGGGGTCGAGGCCGGTCGTCGGCTCGTCCAGGTACAGCACGGACGGGCGCCCCACCAGGGACGCGGCCAGGTCGAGGCGGCGCCGCATGCCTCCGGAGTACTGCATCGCGGGGCGCCGGGCGGCCTCCGTCAGGGAGAAGCGCTCCAGCAGTTCGTCGGCGCGCCGGCGGGCCGCGGCGCGGGACAGGTCGAGCAGCCGCCCGATCATGTACAGGTTCTCCCGGCCGGACAGCTTCTCGTCGACCGAGGCGTACTGACCGGTGAGGCCGATGGTGCGGCGCAGCAGGTGCGGCTGGCGCACCACGTCGTACCCGGCGACGGTGGCGGTGCCCGCGTCGGGGACGACCAGGGTGGACAGGCAGCGGACGAGCGTGGTCTTGCCGGCGCCGTTCGGGCCGAGGACGCCGAGGACGGTGCCCTCGCGGACGGCCAGGTCCACGCCGTCGAGGGCCTTGGTCCCGCCGTAGTGCTTGACGAGGCCCCGTACCTCGACGGCGTTCGTGTCGGATGGTGGTGTCATGCGGCCCATGGCACCAGCCGTCACCGACACGGCACCGACACGGCACCGACACCCCCGTGGGGCCGCGGACCGGCGCGCGCTCGGCAGCCGGCCGGCGGCGGGTGGGCGCTACTGCTTGGCGTAGTCGCCGAAGCCGACCCAGTCGAGCACCACGCACGGCTCGTCGCCGACGACCCATGCGTCGTGACCGGGCTCGACGGCGAAGTAGTCGCCGGGGCCCACCTCGTCCTCGGTGCCGTCGTTCATGACGATCCTGAGCCGGCCGCTGACGGTGTAGCAGGCGTGCGCCGCCATGCAGCTGTCCGTGCCGGCGATGGGCTTGACGTGGTCGGACCACTTCCAGCCCGGCTCGAACACCGCCCGGCCCACGGGGCCGCGGTCCGTGCTGACCAGGTCGAGTCTTCCCTTGTCGCCCTCGAAGGGACGTGTCTCATCGGGGGATTCGAAACTCTTGCGTACGATTCCGGCCATATTTCTCGCCTCCTCCTCCGAGGCTAGTTCCGGATGGCCGGATACGCCCGACAGCCCGCCGATGGGGGAAGTCGGCGGGCTGTCGTCTGTGCGGGGAGTGGCCTGGTGGCCGTGCGGCCCGGGGGCCGCACGGCCCGGAAGGCGGGCCCTAGTGGAAGGTGTGCTCCTCGGCCGGGAACGCGCCGCCGACGACGTCGTCGGCGAACGCCTTCGCCGCGTCACCGAGCGTCCGGCGGAGGTCGGCGTACTGCTTGGTGAACCGCGGCACCTTGCCGCCGGTCAGCCCGGCCATGTCGGTCCAGACGAGGACCTGCGCGTCCGTGTCGGCCCCGGCGCCGATGCCGATGGTCGGGATGTGCAGGGACCGGGTGACCTCGGCGGCCAGCTCGGCCGGTACGAGCTCCAGCACGACCGCGAAGGCGCCCGCGTCCTGCGCGGCCTTCGCGTCGCGCAGCAGCCGGTGCGCGGCCTCGTCCCCGCGGCCCTGCACCCGGTAGCCCATGGTGTTGACGGACTGCGGGGTCAGGCCGAGGTGCGACATGACGGGGATGCCCGCCTGCACCAGCATCTCGGTCTGCGGCAGCGAGCGCTCGCCGCCCTCCAGCTTGACCGCGCCGACGCCCGCCTCCTTGATCAGCCGGGTCGCGGAGCGCAGGGCCTGGACGGGCCCTTCCTGGTACGACCCGAAGGGCAGGTCGCCGACGACCAGGGCGCGCTTGGTGCCCCGTACGACGGCGGCGGACAGCAGCGTCATCTCGTCCATCGTGACGGGCACGGTGGTGTCGTAGCCGAGGTGGCAGTTGCCCATCGAGTCGCCGACCAGGATCACCGGGATGCCGGCCTCGTCGAAGACGGAGGCGGTCATCGCGTCGTAGGCGGTCAGCATGGGCCACTTCTCGCCCCGCTCCTTGGCGGCGGCGAGGTCCAGCACGGTGATGCGGCGAGTGCCCTTGCCGCCGTACAGCGCCTTGCTGCTGTCGGCGGGCTGCGTACGGGCAGCCTGAAGCGTCATGGAAACGGCTCCTTCGTCATCTCGAGGCGCCCTGACGGCGTCCCCGGACCACGTCCATGGTGGCACTTCGTGCCGCGCGGGGGGAAGTGGGCCCGCCACACTCCGGCACTCCGGTGGCGTAAGCCGCGCCACCACCGGACGGTCTCATGACAAACACGGCATTACGGTCGGAATATGCCCGTACCGGAAGATCAGCCCGCCTCCGCAGCCGTTTCCCCCGTCGTCCCGGAAGCCGTCCACCGCCGGCGCTGGGTGATCCTCGGCGTCCTGATGTTCAGCCTGCTCATCGTGGTGCTGGACAACTCCATCCTCAACGTCGCGGTCAAGACCGTCGCCGCCCCGGCCCCGACCGGCCTCGGCGCGACCCAGAGCGAGCTGGAATGGGCGATCAACGCCTACACGCTCGTCTTCGCCGGCCTGCTGTTCACCTCCGGCCTCCTCGGCGACCGGATCGGCCGCAAGAAGGCCCTGCTCTTCGGCCTGGTCGTGTTCGGCGCGGGCTCGGCCCTCGCCGCCCTGGCCGACGCCCCGGGCGAGCTGATCGCCTACCGCGCCCTCATGGGCTTCGGCGGGGCGTTCGTGATGCCCGCCACCCTCGCCGTCCTGATGAACGTCTTCGAGCGCGACGAGCAGCCCAAGGCCATCGGCATCTGGGCCGGCAGCGTCGGCCTGGGCATCGCCATCGGTCCGGTCACCGGCGGACTGCTGCTCGAGCACTTCTGGTGGGGCTCGATCTTCCTGGTCAACGTGCCCGTCGTGGTCGTCGCCCTGATCGCCATGGTGCTGCTCGTCCCCGACTCCCGGGACCCCCGCCCCGGGCGGCTCGACCCGCTGGGCGTGGCCCTGTCCGTCGTCGGACTGGTGCTGCTGGTGTACGGGATCATCCGCGGCGGCGAGCTCGCCGACTTCACCGACCCCACCTCCCTGCTGCCGCTGCTGGGCGGGCTCGCGGTCCTCACCGGCTTCGTCCTGCACGAGCTGCGCACCGACCACCCGGCCATCGACATGGCCCTCTTCCGCAAACCGCCCTTCTCCGGGGCCGTCGCCGCCATCTCGCTGGTGTTCTTCGCGCTCATGGGCGTGACGTTCATGTCGGCGTTCTACCTCCAGAGCCTGCGCGGCTACAGCGCGCTGGAGGCCGGCCTGCTGGTGCTGCCGCTGGCCGTGGCGCAGATGCTGTTCGCGCCCCGGGCGCGGCTGGCGGTGGCGCGGTTCGGTGCCCGGGCCGTGTGCACCGCAGGCATGCTGCTGATCGCCGCGTGCCTCGCCTCCTTCGCCTTCTACGACGCCTCGACGCCTGTCTGGGTGCTGGAGCTGGTGCTGTTCGCCCAGGGCGCCGGGATGGCGCACGTCATGCCCCCCGTGACGGTCTCCGTCATGCAGTCGCTGCCGCGGGCCCGGGCCGGCTCGGGCTCCGCGATCAGCAACACCTTCCGTCAGGTCGGCGGCGCGCTCGGGGTCGCCGTGCTGGGCTCGGTGCTCTCCACCGCGTACCGCGGCGGCATCGAGGACCGGCTCGGCGCGGTACCGGAGGGGGCGGCGCGGGACGCGGCGGGGGAGTCCATCGAAGGGACCCTGGCCGCCGCCGAACGGCTCGGCCCGGCGGGGCGCGAGCTGCTCCCGTCCGCGTACGACGCCTTCCTCGGCGCCATGCACGTCACGGCCCTGGTGTCGACGGCCGTCGCCCTGGCCGGCACGGTGGTGGTGGCCGCCGCCCTGCCCGCGCGGCGGCCCCTCGGGCACGGCGGGCCCGTGCCGCACGCGCCGCACGGCAAGGGCCCGGGACGCGGGGAGGCGCGGGAGACTCCGGTACGGCAGTGAGTCCGGTGTCCCGCCGGCGGCCGGACGAGTGATCGCAAATGTGCGCGTTCTGTCACAGCTGCCGCCTCGCCCGCAACCTCCGGAACCCCTTGTGCCGCGGCGATCGTCCTCGTGGCAGTACAGCCGTCGCCCGATCCCCTAGGGTCAGGGGCCGGGGGACGGTGAGCACGACAAGCAAGGCAGTGAGGACGACGGAATGGCGCAGGTGGACGTGACGGCGACGGGGAGCGGCGGCGGCGCGGGGCGCGGGCGCACCGGGTCCCGGCTCCGGTCGGTGGCCGACCGCTTGCGCCACGATCCGGGTCTCTGGCGCCGCGGCGTGCTGCTCGCCGCGTGCGCGGTGCTCCTCGCGCTGCTGATGATCTTCCATGCCCAGATCCCCAACAAGATCGGCAACCTCGGCAGCCTCACGGAGACGTTCCTGCCGTGGCTCGGCCTCTTCCTCCCGGTGCTCCTGGTGGCCGGACTGCTGCGCCGCTCGGCGACCGCGCTGGTCGCGCTGCTGCTGCCGACGGTGGTGTGGCTGAACCTCTTCGGCGGCCTCGTCACCGACAAGTCGGGCACCGGCGGCGACCTCATGGTCGTCACCCACAACGTCAACGCCGACAACCCCGACCCCGAGGGCACGGCCCGCGAGGTCGCCGCGGCGGGCGCCGACGTCGTGGCGCTGGAGGAGCTCAAGCCGTCCATGGTGCCGGTGTACGAGAAGGCACTGGCCGAGAAGTACCCGTACCACTCCGTCCAGGGCACGGTTGGCCTGTGGAGCACGTACCCGATGAGCGCGAGCCGCCCCGTCGACATCCGCATGGGCTGGACGCGTGCCATGCGCGCCACCGTGTCCTCCCCGATGGGTGACGTCGCCGTGTACGTCGCCCACCTGCCGTCCGTACGGGTCAAGCTCAACGCCGGCTTCACCGCCAACCAGCGCGACGACAGCGCCGACGCGCTCGGCGAGGCCATCGCCAGGGAACGGCTCGACAAGGTCGTCCTCCTCGGCGACCTCAACGGCACGATGAACGACCGCTCCCTCAACGCCGTCACGTCCCAGATGCGCTCCACACAGGGCGCGGCGGGCGACGGCATGGGCTTCAGCTGGCCGGCCGCGTTCCCCATGGCGCGGATCGACCAGATCATGGTGAAGGGCGTCGAGCCGGTGGCGTCGTGGTCGCTGCCCGCGACGGACAGCGACCACCTCCCGATCGCGGCGCGCGTCCGGCTCTGAACCGCCGGCGCCGGTACGGCGTGAGGGGCCTCCCTCGTGGTCGCGGGAGGCCCCTCACGCCCTACCGGCTACTTCACCGACTCGCGCCAGCGGTTGGTGATCGGCAGGCGCCGGTCCTTGCCGAAGCCCTTGGCCGAGATTTTCGTGCCCGGCGGGTACTGGCGGCGCTTGTACTCCGCAACGTCCACCAGCCGCAGCGTCCGCGTCACCAGTTCCTCGTCGAAGCCCGCCGCGACGATCGCGTCCTTGCCGTGGTCGCGGTCCACGTACAGCTCCAGGATCCGGTCCAGGACGTCGTAGTCCGGCAGCGAGTCCGTGTCCACCTGGCCCGGCCGCAGCTCCGCGCTCGGCGGCTTGGAGATGGAGTTCTCCGGGATGGGCGGCGTCTGGCCGCGCTCCTCGGCGGCCCGGTTGCGCCACGTCGCCAGCCGGAAGACCGACGTCTTGTAGACGTCCTTGATCGGCCCGTACGCGCCGACGGAGTCGCCGTACAGCGTCGAGTACCCGACCGCCAGCTCCGACTTGTTCCCCGGCGCCAGGACGATGTGGCCCTCCTGGTTGGAGATCGCCATCAGCATCGTGCCGCGCAGCCGCGACTGGAGGTTCTCCTCCGCCAGGCCCGTCAGGCCGAGCGCACCCATGTACGCGTCGAACATCGGCTCGATCGGCACGGTGCGGAAGTTCAGTCCGGTGCGGCGGGCCAGCTCGGCCGCGTCGTCCCTGGAGTGGTCCGAGCTGTACTGGGACGGCATCGACACGCCGTACACGTTCTGCGCGCCCAGCGCGTCGCAGGCGATCGCGGCGACCAGCGCCGAGTCGATACCGCCCGACAGACCCACCAGCACGGACCGGAAGCCGTTCTTCGCGGCGTACGCGCGCAGGCCCACCACCAGCGCCGTGTACACCTCCTCGTCGTCACCGAGGCGCTCGGCGTACCCGCCCGTCAGCTCCGGCTCGTACGCGGGCAGCGGCTCCTGGGACAGCACCACGCGCTCGACGCGCAGCCCGTCGTCGACGGTGCCCGTGGGCGCGTCGGCGGACGCCGCCGGCAGGTCCAGGTCCAGGATCACGCTGCCCTCGGCGAACTGCGGGGCCCGCGCGATCACCTCGCCGTCCTTGTCCACGACGATCGAGTCGCCGTCGAAGACCAGTTCGTCCTGCCCGCCGATCATCGCCAGGTAGGCCAGGGTGCAGCCGGCCTCCTGGGCGCGCTTGCGCACCAGCTCCAGGCGGATGTCGTCCTTGTTCCGCTCGTACGGGGAGGCGTTGACGGACAGCAGCAGCCCGGCCCGCGCGCTGCGGGCGGCCGGGACACGGCCGCCCTCCTGCCACAGGTCCTCGCAGATCGCCAGCGCCACATCCACGCCGTGGACCCGGACGACCGGCATCGTGTCGCCCGGCACGAAGTACCGGAACTCGTCGAAGACGCCGTAATTGGGCAGGTGGTGCTTGGCGAACGACAGCACCACCTCACCGCCGTACAGCACCGCCGCCGCGTTCTGCGGCGCCCCGGCCGGCTGCCCGTACCGCGGCTGCGCCTTCTCGGAGCGGTCCAGGTAGCCGACGACGACCGGCAGTCCGCCGAGCCCCTCGTCGGCCAGCCGCCCGGCCAGCGCCCGCAGCGCGGCCCGGGACGCCTCGACGAAGGACGACCGCAGGGCCAGGTCCTCGACGGGATAGCCGGTCAGCACCATCTCGGGGAACGCCACGAGGTGCGCCCCCTGCTCGGCCGCGTGCCGGGTCCAGTGGACGACCGCCTCGGCGTTGCCGGCGAGATCGCCGACGGTCGAGTCGATCTGATTGAGTGCGAGGCGAAGTTGAGGCACGCCGCCAGTCTAATCGTCAGAGCGACGCGATGTCCTGGCGGCGGCGGTGTGGCCCACCCCACGCCCACCGACGGGTGCGGCGGCGCACCCCAGCGGTGATCATGAAGGGATGAGCGCGACGGAACGCGGCGGCAGGACCCTCGGCGCGCTGCTCGCCCTGGGAGCCGCCGCGTACAGCGCTTGGATCCTGGAGATCCTCCTCCCCACCGGACTCGACCCCATCCGGACCTACGTCAGCGAACTCGCCGCCACCGACCAGCCCTACGGCGGCTTCTTCCGCACCACCGACCTCGTCGCCGGGGCCCTCGTCCTCACCGCCGCGCTGTACGCCCTCCTCGCGGGCGACCGGCGGCCCTGGGCGGCGGCCGGCTGGGCCGGACTCGCCCTCTTCGGCGCCGCCACCGTCGCCGACGCCCGCCTGCCGCTCAGCTGCGCCCCCACCGTCGATCCCGCGTGCGCCGCTCAGGAGGCCGCCGGGATCCTGCCGGCCGCGCACAGCGTCCATGCCGTCACCTCCAGCGTGGCCCTGGCCGGAGCCCTGCTGGGCATCGTCGCGCTCACCCTCGCCGCCCGCCGCTACCACCGGTGGCCGCCCCTCGCCCGCACCGGACCCCTCCTCGCCGGGTGCGCGCTCGCCGCCACCGCCTGGACCCTCACCGCCGTGGCCGCGTTCGGGAGCGGCCACGGAACCTGGGCCCTGGGGGCCGGGCAGCGCCTCCAGGTGCTCCTCGTGGCAGGGTGGCTCGCGGTACTGGCCGCGTCGGTCGCGAGGGGGAGACGATGAAGTTCGTACGGATCGGGGGCATACCCCACCATGTGGTCGTCGAGGGCAGCGGACCCGTCTGCGTCCTCAGCGGCGGGCTCGCCATGAGCTGGTTCGACTGGGAACCCGTCGTCCCGCTGCTCGCCCCCCACCGCACCGTCGTCCGCTTCGACCGCCCCGGCCACGGGCTCAGCGGCCCCGCCGCCGTCCCCCCGTCCGCCACCGGCGAGGCCCACCGGATCGCCGGCCTCCTCGACGCCCTCGGCCTCGACGGCCCCGCCACCGTCGTCGGGCACTCCATCGCCGGGTTCCACGCGGAGGCGTTCGCCCGCCTCCACCCCGGCCGCACCGCCGGCCTCGTCCTGGTCGACACCTCCGTCGAGGAGCACGCGCGCGTGCCCGCCGCCCCCGCGGTGCGCACCGCCGCCGCCCGCGCCCTGGCCGCCGTCCTCTCCGCCGCCGGCGCACCCGCCGCCCTCGGACCGGCCGCCCGCCGTGCCGCGGTCCGCCTCTCCCGCGCCGGATGCGCCCCCGACCCGGCCCCGGCCGCGCTCGTCCGGCGCTGCTACGCCACCTCCCGCGTGCTGCGCGGCGCCCTGCTGGAGAACGTCCACTACCGGGCCGTCGGGGCCGAACTCCTCACTCTGCGCGCACACCACCCGCTACCGGCGGGCACCCCCGTCACCGTCCTCGCCGCGCCCGACTCCCGCCGCTGGACCTCGCGCCAGCGGGCCCTCGCCGAAGTGCTGGGCGCCCGCTTCGAGGCCGTGCCGGGCGCGGGCCACCTGATGATGCTCGACCGCCCGGACGCGGTGGCCGGCGCCGTCCGGGCGCAGCGCGCGGCGAGGGCGTGACGCGGCACCGCGTCACGCCCCCGCACCGGGCCGGGAGAGGGCGGCTCAGCCCTCCGAGTACACCCGCTCCGCCCAGCCCTTGACCTGCGACTCCGAGAGGTGACGGGCGAGGTCGGCCTCGCTGATCATGCCGACCAGCCGCTTGTTCTCGATCACCGGGAGGCGGCGGATCCGGTGGCCCTTCATCTCCCGCAGGACGTCGTTCACATCCGCGTTCGCGTCGATCCAGCGCGGGGTGCCCTTCGCCATCTCGCCCGCCGTCACCCGCGACGGGTCGTGCCCCAGGGCCACACAGCCGACGACGATGTCGCGGTCGGTGAGGATGCCGCAGAGCCGTTCGTTCTCGTCCGCGATGGGCAGGGCGCCCACGTTCAGGTCGCGCATCATCTGCGCGGCGCGGTCGAGGGTCTCGTGCCGGGGGAGCCAATGGGCCCCGGGGTGCATGATGTCCTTGGCGATGGTCATGGGGTGCCGTACCTCCGTAAACGCGTCAACAACGCCGTACGTCCCCGAGCGCCTCCCATTCTCGCCGCGTGCGGGCCCCCACGCGACCGCTGCTGCCAGTCGTGGGGGAGCCCGCCTCCGGCACGGTCTGGCCTCCGGGGCGGTGAAGCGTGCTTCGAGGGCCGGTCTCCCCCTCCGCCCGGCGGCGTGGGGCACCCCCGCTCGATCCGCTCGTACCTCGCGAACCTCCGCGCCCGCCCTGCCTGCGGCGGGGGAACCCCATCCCTTGCGACGCCCGCGCGCCCCTTCGGCTCGGCTCGCCTCAGCCGCGCGGCTTCGCCCCGCGCTGCGCCAGCATGTCGGCCATGAGCCGGATCTCCGACTCCTGCGCGTCGACCATGCCCTGCGCCAGCTGCCGCTCGACGGGGACTTCGCACTTCTCGACACAGCCGTGCGCCATGTGCACCCCGCCCTTGTGGTGGTCGGTCATCAGCTGCAGGTACAGGATCTCCGCCTGCCGGCCGCTCACCGCCCGCAGCCGGTCCAGCTCCGCCTTCGTCGCCATACCGGGCATGAGGCCCTGTCCCGCGCCGCCGTGGTGGGACGCCATCCCCATCCACTCCATCGGCTCCTGGTCCATGGCGACCTTCGGCAGCCCCCACAGGTCCAGCCAGCCCTGCATCATGCCGCGCTGGTTCGCCTGCGTGTTGGCGATGTCGTACGCCAGCCGGCGCACCTCGGCGTCCTTCGTGCGGTCCCGCACGATGAACGACATCTCCACGGCCTGCTGGTGGTGGACCGACATGTCCCGGGCGAACCCGGCCTCCGCCGAGTCCGCCGCCGGCGTGCGCGGCGGCCGCGCCTCGCCGCCGTCCCCGGCCGAGGCGACCGTCGCCGCCCCGGCGAAGAGCAGCGCGAGCACCACCGCCGTGACGGCCACCCAGTGCGTACGGGTGAGCGTGAACGTCACTGCTGCCCCGTCCCGCCCGTGCACGCCGCGCCCGGCTCGGGCGTCTGCGGGCCCTGCACGTACTTCGTGAAGAACTGGTTCACCCGCGGGTCGTCCGCCCCGTCCACCGTGACCTGCTTGCCCCAGGCGCTCAGCATGATCGCCCCGGCCTGGTCCTCGACCGGGCTCATCAGGGTGTACGGAGTCTTGCCGACCTTCTCCTCCAGCTTCTTCACCTCGGCGGCCGGCGCCTTGCCGTTGTACGTCACCCACACCGCGCCGTGCTCCAGCGAGTGGACGGCGTTCTCATTGCGGATCGGCTTCTTGTAGACGTCGCCGTCGCAGTTCATCCACACCGGGTGGTGGTCGCCGCCGACCGGAGGCTTCATCGGGTAGGAGACCGGCGTCGTGGGGTGGTTGCGGCCGAGCTTCTTCGGGTCCCAGGACTTCTCGTCCCGGATCGGCGCCTTGGCCGAGGCCACCTCCTGCGCCTTCTCGTCGCTCTCCTTGTCGAGCACGTACGCGCCGAAGCCGACCAGGCCGGCGACGACCACCGTGCTCAGGGTGATGGTGATGATGCGGTTGCGGCGCTCGCGGGCCTTCTCCGCGCGGCGCATCTCCTCTATTCGGGCGCGGCGGTCGGCGGTGGAGGCGTTGGGGTGGGCAGCCATGATCTCGGTGTCCTTCGTCAGGAGGTACGGGGGCGGAACGCGGGGCGCGGTACGCCCCGGGGCCTGGTTTCCGGATCCGCCGGGCTCGCGCGGCACGACCCGGAGGACAGGCCCTACGTCCGCAGCACCTGGAGGACATGCAGGTCCGGCGCGCGCGGCCGCGCCCCGGTGCGTTCCACCGGATCCGGCGCGTGCGCCTCGCCCAGCCGGGTGAGCGCGTCGGCCTGCTGGGGCGGGTCGAGCGGCGGGGCGGTGAGGACGGCGGGGGTGAGGTACGGGAAGAGGGTGCAGCCGCCGCGGTCGTACGGGCAGCTGTACTCGGTGACGTCCCCGGCGGCGAGCGTCATGCGGACGTCGGCGTGACCCCGGTGGGCCTCGGCGCGGTCGGCGCCGCCGAGACAGACGAAGAGCGCGGCGAGGAGCGTCACCACGGCGCCCAGCAGCGCCATGGGACGCGCGATGCGTATGAGCCCCAGGCCCCCCATGGGCGCTGATGTTAACGGCCGTGTGCCGGATCGGACCATGCCCCTCCGTCCGGGCCCCGGGCGGAGGGGCATCGTCGGGCCCTCGCGGGTGCGTGGACCGTCGTGCGCGGGGAGGTCAGGTTTGCGCGGGTTCGTATCCGTCGCGTGCGGGAAGGTCAGGCCCTCGCCGGCTCGTGGTCCGTCGCGCTGAGGGCCAGCAGCGCCACGTCGTCGCCGATGACACCCGCGTACGCGGACAGGTCGCGCCACACCGAGCGCACCAGCTCCACCGGGTCCTCCGTGTCCCGCGGCACCCGTGCCGCCAAGGGGTAGAAGGCTCCCGCCGCGTCGCGCGCCTCCGTGACCCCGTCCGTGTGGGCCAGCAGCACGTCCTTCGGCCTCAGCGGCACCGCCACCGCCGCAGGCGGCCGGAACTCGGCGAGCCCCAGCCCCAGGGGTGCGCCGGGTTCCAGCGCCACCTCGCGCGCCCCGTCGCCGTTCACCAGCAGCGGCGCGGGATGGCCGCAGCTGAGCACCCGCACGCCGGGTGGGGCGTCATGGTCCCCGACGGGGAACTCCATCAGCAGCGCGGTCGCGAACACCTCGCCGTGCGCGCCCCGGCGGGCCGCCGCGTCCACCACCAGCCGCCGGTCCAGACGGGCCGCCACCCCGCCCAGCTCCGGCTCGTCCAGCACCGCCTCCCGGAACGTACCGAGCAGCGCCGCCACCGTCCCGACCGCCGCGAGCCCGTGCCCCTGCACGTCGGCGACGACGGCCCGCACCCCGTAGGGCCCCTTCTGCACGTCGTACAGGTCCCCGCCGACCAGCGTGCCCCTCTCCGCCGCCCGGTACAGCGCACCGCACCGCACCGGCCCGACCCGCTCGGGCAGCGGCGGCAGCACCGCGAGCTGAGCGGCCTGCGCGACCGTACGGACCGACACGAGCTGGGCGTCCCGGCGCGCCCGCAGCCACGCCAGCAGGACGCTGACCGCGCCGATCATGACGAACGCGAGCAGGTCGCCGTACGAGACGTCGTCCGCCCGGATCGCGGGCATCAGCAACAGCGCGAACAGCGTGCCGGAGACCAGCGCGGTGCCGAGCTTGCCGTACACCAGTGACGTGAGCGGCGGCACCACCGCGAACACGAAGCCCAGCTGCACGCTCTCGGGCGTCGTGAGCTGGACGATCACCAGCAGAACCATCGCCGGCCACGGGAGCAGGCGCAGCCAGGCCGGCAGCCGGGTGCCGGGCAGCTCCTGAGCGCCACGGTCCATAAGGCCCAGTCTGCGAGGCCACCGTTACGTACGCCACAGGCCGCCAGGCAGTATGGGTTCGCAACGTGCACGAAACCGAGTGGTGGCATGCTGGCCTGATCAGCGAGGATGGGTGTGGGAAATGGACAAGCAGCAGGAATTCGTGCTCCGGACGCTCGAGGAGCGCGACATCCGCTTCGTGCGCCTGTGGTTCACCGATGTGCTCGGGTTCCTGAAGTCGGTCGCGGTCGCCCCCGCCGAGCTGGAGCAGGCCTTCGACGAGGGCATCGGCTTCGACGGCTCGGCGATCGAGGGCTTCGCCCGGGTGTACGAGTCGGACATGATCGCCAAGCCTGACCCGGGAACCTTCCAGATCCTCCCGTGGCGTGCGGAGGCCCCCGGCACGGCCCGGATGTTCTGCGACATCCTGATGCCCGACGGCTCCCCGTCCTTCGCGGACCCGCGCTACGTCCTCAAGCGCATCCTGGCGAAGACCTCCGACCTCGGGTTCACCTTCTACACCCACCCCGAGATCGAGTTCTTCCTGCTGAAGGACAAGCCGCTGGACGGCTCCAAGCCGGTCCCCGCCGACAACTCCGGCTACTTCGACCACACCCCGCAGAACGTGGGCATGGACTTCCGCCGCCAGGCGATCACGATGCTGGAGTCGATGGGCATCTCGGTGGAGTTCAGCCACCACGAGGGCGCGCCGGGCCAGCAGGAGATCGACCTGCGGTACGCGGACGCCCTGTCGACCGCCGACAACATCATGACGTTCCGCCTGGTCATGAAGCAGGTGGCGCTGGAGCAGGGCGTGCAGGCCACCTTCATGCCGAAGCCGTTCTCGGAGTACCCGGGCTCGGGCATGCACACCCACCTGTCCCTCTTCGAGGGCGACCGGAACGCGTTCTACGAGTCCGGTGCGGAGTACCAGCTGTCGAAGGTGGGACGTTCCTTCATCGCGGGCCTGCTGAAGCACGCGGCGGAGATCTCGGCCGTCACGAACCAGTGGGTCAACTCGTACAAGCGCATCTGGGGCGGCTCGGCCCGCACGGCCGGCTCGGGCGGCGAGGCGCCCTCGTACATCTGCTGGGGCCACAACAACCGCTCGGCCCTCATCCGCGTCCCCATGTACAAGCCCGGCAAGACGGGCTCCTCCCGTGTCGAGGTCCGCTCCGTCGACTCCGGCGCCAACCCCTACCTGGCGTACGCGGTCCTCCTCGCGGCGGGCCTGAAGGGCATCGAGGAGAACTACGAGCTCGGCCCCGGCGCGGACGACGACGTGTGGGCCCTCTCCGACGCCGAGCGCCGCGCGATGGGCATCGAGCCCCTGCCGCAGAACCTCGGCGAGGCGATCTCCCTGATGGAGCGCAGCGAGCTGGTGGCGGAGACGCTGGGCGAGCACGTCTTCGACTTCTTCCTGCGCAACAAGAAGCAGGAGTGGGAGGAGTACCGCTCCGAGGTCACCGGCTTCGAGCTCCGCAAGAACCTGCCGGTGCTGTAGGCGCGGGTTTTCGTTCGAGCAGCGCTCCGGGCCGGCGCCGCCATGGTGCCGGCCCGGAGGCGTCTGCGCGGACACCCCGGCCGCGAAGGTCTCTCCGCGGGCCCGGCAGAGGCTGACGCCGACGCGGTCCGCCGGACAGGAAGCGGCAGTTGGGGCAGTCCGGCCGAGATCGCCGGAGGAAGTGACCCAACCCACGTCTCAGAGGTCAGCCTTTCGAAGCGTCATTTGACAAGCTTCCCGTGCTTCCACTTATCGCAACCGGGAGGCTGCTGCCCGCCCAGGAAGTCGTCCTTTTCCAGGCTTTCCGCCACCGGGACGTACCGTTTGGCGTCGTCCTTGTAGATCATGGCCGCGTCGACCTTGTTTCTGTCGACGCCGACCGGCCAGCAAGTGTATTTGTCGACATGTGCATGCTCGAAGGTGGTATCGCGTACGTTGACGATCGCACCGGCGAGATTTGCGCTCTCCAATTGGGCCCCGGTGAGGTCGGTGCCCTGCAGGCTCGAGTCCTGAAGGTTGGCCCCGATCAGCTCTGCACCCTGCATGTTGGCGTCATCGAAGACGGCGCCTGTCAGGTCGGCGTCCCGGAACCTGACGCCCTGCAAGTCGGCTCCGGTGAAGTCGGCGCCGCGCAGCATTTTCCCGCTGAAATTGATGCCTTTGACGTCCCGGTCGCCCGGCGTGAATCCGGGTATGGCCGCGGCGATCTCAATATTTGCGCGCCATGCCGCGTACTTCTGGGCCTCCCCGAGCGTCTGCTCCAGAAACAGGGCGGAAACCCCGACAGCAATTCCCGTGACCAAGCCGCCGCCGATACCGGCCAGCACTTCGATCCTGGGTTCGCGTTCCGGCTCACCGATGGCCATTCGCCAGGCGAGGATTGCTCCGGCTCCACCGAGTATCCCGAGGAGGATCAGCATCCCCAGCAGCGCCCATGACCACGCCCCTGTCTCAGGCATGGGCACCATCCCCAACGCGTGACGTGTGTAAGTGCCCTACTTCCTCCCTACGCCTGATGCCGTTTGATCGCAAACGCTACGACTCAGTGACAGCCGCCGCCGCTCCACCGCAGGCAAGGGGCGCAACCACTCATGACTCACCTGTACTTGCAAAGCAGCACTGCACCGCGCGGCTTCGGCCACGTCGGATCGGGCCGTCAGTCGGCCTCGAGCGGCGGCCCGCACCGGCCGGCAAACGACGACGGACGACCGCTCGATCGCCGGTCACTGACACTTCGGCACAAGGTGTCCGGCGGCAACTCCCCTCACCGCTCATCGCCTGATGTCGTCGAACTGTTCGGGCGTGTGGCCGTGGTGCCCCTGGTTCCCAGGGGCTCCTCCCCGTTCGCGATGACGAGGAACCGGGCCACGAGAACGAGGTACGCGTGCTCAGACTCGACCGGGGCGCGGTCACGTGGCACACGGAGGCGCTGCTGTCTCCGTGCATCCCGACGGTGGAGGATCCCTCCGTCGTCCGAAGGTCTCCGGCGCATCCTGCCGCAGGCGCGGGCCGGCGATCCCGCGCGGGCGGGGGCCCGATAAATCGGATGCACGGGCGGGCCCGCCACGGGTAACTTCCTCTCCGACGCCTTCCGATGCGCCGCGCCCCGGTTACTTCCTGACAAAAAACACCGGTGCCCACTCTGATCCCGGGAGGCGTCCGCCGTGCCGTGGGCCGAACCGCGGCGTGCCCCTCCGACCCCGACCTCCAGGGGGACCTCTGCATGACCCGCTTCAACCGTCAGCGAGCCAAGGCCGAAGCCAGGAGCGAGATCCGGGCGGAGATACCGGGCTTGACCGCGGGCGGAGCGACATCCCCGCTCTCCACGCACGGCCAGTGGGTCCTCCCGCCGGCCCGCGCGCTCCGGCGGACGGTCTTCCCGCTGCCGCCGCACGGCATCAACCACGAGGGGGGCGCCGGGTACGTCCGGGAGCCGAAGTCCGAGCTCTTCCTGCTCGCCGTCGCCAACATGGCCGGACAGCACAGCTTCTACGAGAGCGCCCCCTCCCGCGACGAGCGGTACGCCCGGCTCGTCCGTGACCTCGCGGTCAGCGACCCGCGGTGGACCCTCGCACTGCTGCGCTGGCTCCGCACCGAAGCCCACATGCGGACGGCCTCCCTGGTGGGCGCGGCCGAGTTCGTGCGCGCCCGGCTGGACGCCCGGGCCGCCGGCTACTCCCGGCAGGCCGTCGACGCCGTCCTGCAACGGCCGGACGAACCCGGCGAGTTCCTCGCGTACTGGACCTCCCGGTACGGGCGCAGGCTGCCGCAGCCGGTCAAGCGGGGGATCGCGGACGCCGTACGCAGGCTCTGGACCGGCCGGGCGCTGCTCAAGTACGACACCGGCTCACGCGGGTTCCGCTTCGGCGACGTCCTGGAACTGACCCACCCCGCCCCGGCGCCCGGCAAGCCCTGGCAGGGCGACCTGTTCCGGTACGCCCTCGACCGGCGCCACCACCCCGAGCGCGCCGTGCCCCCCGCCGGCGAACCCCTTCTGGTGGCCCACCACGCGCTGATGTCCGTCCCCGCGAGCGAGCGGTACGCGCTGGTCACCGCGCCCGACGGGGCCGAGCGGCTGGCCGCCGCCGGAATGACCTGGGAAGCGCTGGCCGGCTGGCTGCACGGGCCCCTGGACGCCGCCGTCTGGGAGGCCGTGATCCCCTCGATGGGGGCGATGGCGCTCGTCCGCAATCTGCGCAACTTCGACCTCGCGGGCGTCAGCGACCGGGTGGCCGAGGACGTGGCGCGGCGGATCTCCGACCCGGCGGAGGTGCTGCGCTCCCGCCAGTTCCCCTTCCGCTACCTGGCCGCCCACCGCAACGCGCCGTCGTCCCGCTGGGAACAGGCCCTGGAGGCGGCCCTCGGGCACTCCCTCGCCAACGTGCCCGCCCTGCCCGGGCGGACGCTGATCCTCGTGGACCGGTCCGGCTCGATGTTCGACCGGCCCAGCGCGCGAACCCAGCTCAACCGCGCGGACTCCGCCGCGATCTTCGGTACGGCACTGGCGCTGCGGGCCGAGCGGGCCGACCTCGTCGAGTTCGGCACCGACAGCCTGCTGGTCGAGCCGGCGCCGGGCGAGTCCGTCCTGCGGGCACTGGACCGCTTCCACGACCTCGGCGGCACGAACACCGCGGAGGCCGTCACCCGGCACTACGCCGACCACGACCGGGTCGTCGTCGTCACCGACGAACAGGCGTACTGGACGCCCCTCGTCGACCCGCTCGCCGCCGTCCCGGAGCACATCCCCGTCTACACGTGGAACCTGGCCGGCTACTCCACCGGCCACAGCGCCGCCGGGCCGCACCGCCACACCTTCGGCGGCCTCAGCGATGCGGCGTTCCGGCTGATCCCGCTCCTGGAGTCCGGCGCGCACGCGACATGGCCCTGGGACCTCCAGGCCGTGTCCTAGCGCTCCGACAGCTCCGACGGTGCCTCCTGCACCGTCCAGCCGTTGCCGTCCGGGTCCTGGAAGAACATGAACGAGTTCCAGGTCTCGCCCTTGCCCTCCGCCCAGCCCTCCGCGCCCAGGTGCTGGACCGGGCTCACCTCCACGCCCCGGGACACCAGCTCGGCCCGCGCCGCCTCGATGTCCGTCACACACAGCTGCATCCCCTGGAGCGAGCCCGGTGCCATCTGCTGCCGGCCCGGCGCCATGGGCATGCCGCTCTGCAGTGCGATCGAACAGCGCGAGCCCGGCGGTGTCAGCTGGATGATGCGGATCCCCGGGGCGACCTCGGTGTCGAGGTCGGTCTTGAAGCCGCACTGCGTGCCGTAGAACTCCTTCGCCCGGTCCAGGTCGGTGACCGGGACGAGGACGACCTCGAGTGTCCAGTTCATGAGCGCTCCTTCGTCGGTTGCGTCCATCAAAACCCGACTCCGTGCCGCGCGCGGACTCATCGCTCCGACCGGTCCCATTCGTCCCAGCGCAGGACGCCGTCCAGACCGACGGTCGCGAAGCCGTCCGGGGTGGCCGCCGGGGCGCCGCCGAACAGCGCCCGCCCGCCGCCCGGCCGCAGCGCTCCCGCCGGACCCGTCGCCACCGCGCCCGTCGCCGAGCGCAGCGCCAGCCGGTCGCCGGCCGCGCCCACCGCGCCGTACCCCGCCAGGCCGCCCGGCAGGTCCCGTACCGGCGACGCCACTCCGGTGCCGCCCGTGAAGCGGGCCGTGCGCACCGCGCCCGAGTCGGGCTTGCGGAACCACAGCCGTACGCCGTCGGTGCCGTCCGGCACCGCGCTCAGTGCCACCGTGGTCGGCGGCAGGCCCGTCCGCACCGGGCCGGTCACCGGACCGCCGGGCGCCGCCTGCGTCCAGGCCAGGACCGTCTTCGCCGTGGCCGCGAAGACATGGCCGCGGCCGGTCGCGTCCGTCGCCGCCACCGGATTGCCGTGCACGCCCGCGCCGCCCACCGACGCCCAGGCCGTCCACGTGCCGTCCGGCCGCTGCGACGTCAAGGCCATGCCGTGGCCCGCGTCGCGCACGTACACCGTCATCAGTCCCGCCCGGTCCACCAGCGCCGCCGGGGCGCTGATGTCGGACGTCCCCGCCGCGTCGTCCCGCTCCGGCGTACCCAGCGAACGCCACGGCCCGAACCCACCGCCCGGCGCCGTCTGCACGGCCGTCACCACCTCGCGGCGGTACGTCTCCGGAGCCTCCTCGTCCAGTTCCGTCCGCGTGCCGAACACCGCGATCCGGCCGTCCGGCAGCCGTACGGACGTCACACCGCCGTCCATGCCGCCGCCCGGCCGGAGCACCGGGCCGGTCCAGGCCCGTGTGCCCGCCTTGTGCCACACCGCGAGGCGGCCGTCGAGCACCGCGAAGGCGTACAGCTCCCCGGGCCGGGCGCCCCGCTGCACCCACGACGTCGAGTCCGAGCGGGTGTAGCGGACGGAGTGCGCCCAGCCGTGCCCGGCGGGGCGGGCCGCCACCTTGCGGTCGCCGCAGCCGGCCGGGTCCTCGCAGTAGTCCGTGTGGTCCATCCACGCGTACGTCCGCAGCGCACGCAGCTTCACCTCGACGCTCGCCGGGTCGAGGGAGTGCGGCAGGCCGCCGGTCGGGTAACCGAGGTAGTTCTGCACGGCGAAGTGCGGGCGGCCGGGCTCGTCCGCGTACCGGGCGAGCGCCGCCTGCGCGAACCGGGCGCCGTACATGTGGTCCTGGTGGTCCGACGGCTCGCCGGTCCGGTCGTTGACGCCCGGCGTCGGGTCCATCATCCGGACGAACGTGGGCTTGAAGCGGCGCAGGACGCCGGTGATCGTCTCGATGGCCTGCGCCTTGCTGTACGAGAAGTCCTCGCGCACCGGCGAACCGGCGGCCAGCTGCGACTCCAGGCGCTCCACCCGGCCGTCCCACAGGCCGTGCAGGCTGTGCGGGCGGTCACCGGTGATGCTGCCCGCCTCGCGCAGCTGCAGCCACACCAGGCTGATCTGCGGCTGCGCCCGCAGCGTGTCCAGCTCGGCGCGGCCGCCGCCCGCGGTGGTGATGGAGGTGCGGTCCCACGGGCTGGTGCGGTTCCCGGTCGCCATCTCGGCGTACGCGGCGCGTATGCCGTTCTGGCGCGCTTCGGCGTACGCCGCCTTGTCGGCCGGCGGCCGGGGGTCCTGGCGGCGGGCGTTGCGGCCGTCGGACTCGCCGGCCGTGAGGTAGACGGAGGTCAGGGCGTGGCCGGTCGCCAGCGACTGGCCGGTGTCCGGGTTCATGAAGAACAGGTCGTCGTCCGGGTGCGCCATGATCTGGACCACCGACTCACCGGCGGTCCGCACCGGCTTCACCGCCACGGACTCCGGTACGCTGCGGCTCGGCCAGTCGGACGCGTCCGACGAGCCGGTGGTGAGCGCGAGGGTGCCGCCGGTGATGCCCATGAGCACGGCGAAGGGCGCCGCCAGGAAGAGGCGGCGTCGGGAGGAGGCGCGGGGGTGCGTGCCCGCGCGGGGTGCGCGGGTCGCGCGGCCGGGAAGGCGGAGGGGCATCGGTGGCGGCTTTCGTGGGTGTGAGGCGAACCGCGGGAGAAGAGGCGCTTTGCCTCGATCGGGTTCATTGGCCCTGGTGTGCGTTGCCTCACGTCGCGGGGCGTGCTTGCTTTCGCGCGGCGTGGTGCCGCGAGGTGTGCTTGCTTTCGCGGGGCGGGTCACGTCGGTGGGCGGCGGGGCGGGGCCCCTCCGGGCTCGACTCCTCGGGGCCGGCGGCCTTGGGTCCCGCGTTTGCTCGCGGTCTCCCGGCCGCCCGGTCCCCTGCGGGGACGACCCTCCACGGCCCCGCCCCGGGTCGGATGCCGTCCGACGGTGGTGGGGGCCTGGGCTGGTTCGGGAGGGGGCGGCTCTCCGGCCTGGGCTGGTTCGGGAGGGGGCGGCTCTCCGGCCTGGGCTGGTTCGGGAGGGGGCGGCTCTCC
>NZ_KL591002.1:88154-199772 GCF_000716335.1 Streptomyces sp. NRRL S-118
GTCCCCGGGGGCGGGTGTCGTCCGGTGGTGGGGGCCTGGGCTGGTTCGGGAGGGGGCGGCTCTCCGGGGCCCGCCGTGGGTCGGGTGTCGTTCGGCGTGTTCTGTCCCCGGGGGCGGGTGTCGTCCGGTGGTGGGGGGCGCGGGCCGGTACGGAAGTCGTGGCGGGCGGTCATGCCCCCGTTCACGTGGGCCGATAGGCTCGGCGCCAGGAAACCCGAAGGCGAGTGAGCCGAAGGGGCGCGCGGGCGTCGAAAGGGAGAACGCGCGGAGGTCCGCGAGGTACGAGCGGACCGAGCACGATCGACCGTCGACGCCCGCAGCAGGCGCCCCGGAGGCGAACCGAGCCCCAAAAAGAGGGGGAGCACCATGACGCCGGGGCGCAGGAGCAGTACGTTCACGCGGCTGTTGCGGCACGGGTTCACCGATCCCTCCGCCGCGGAGCGGCTGCTGGAGCTGCCGGCGCTGTCGGCGGTGCGCGAGGATCCGGTGCTGCTGGACGCGCTGGGGGCCACGGCCGACCCGGATCTGGCGTTGCGCGGGCTGGTGCGGCTGGCCGAGGCGCAGCGCGACGGGCAGCTGCTGGGGACGCTGATCGGCGCCAAGCCGCTGCGGGACCGGCTGCTCGGGGTGCTCGGGGCGTCCGAGGCGCTCGGTGACCATCTGGCGCGCCACCCGGAGGACTGGCGGGCCCTGGTGACGTACGAGGCGACGGACCTGCATCCGGGGGTCGCCGACTTCGAGCGCGAGCTCGCGAAGGCCGCGGATCCGGTGTCGCTGCGCGTCGCGTACCGGCGGTGCCTGCTGGCCATCGCGGCGCGTGACGTGTGCGGGACCATCGACGTGGCGGAGACGGCCGCCGAGCTCGCCGACCTCGCCACGGCGACCCTGCGCAAGGCGCTGGCCCTGGCCTGTGCCGCGGCGCCCGGCGATGCGGCCGTGTGCCGGCTCGCGGTGATCGCCATGGGCAAGTGCGGGGGCAACGAGCTCAACTACGTGTCGGACGTGGACGTCATCTTCGTGGGGGAGCCGCGCGACGGCGGCGACGAGGCGAAGGCGCTGCAGGCGGCGACGCGGCTGGCGTCGCATCTGATGCGCATCTGCTCCGAGACGACCGTCGAGGGCGCCATCTGGCCCGTCGACGCCAATCTGCGGCCGGAGGGCCGCAACGGGCCGCTCGTGCGGACGCTCTCCAGCCACCTGGCCTACTACCAGCGCTGGGCCAAGACGTGGGAGTTCCAGGCCCTGCTGAAGGCGCGTGCCGTCGCGGGGGACGCCGAGCTGGGCGCCGCGTACATCGACGCGGTCTCACCGCTCGTCTGGCAGGCCGCGGAGCGCGACAACTTCGTCACCGACGTGCAGAGGATGCGCCGCCGGGTGGTCGACAACATCCCCGTCGCGCAGGTGGACCGGGAGCTGAAACTGGGGCCCGGCGGTCTGCGGGACGTGGAGTTCGCCGTGCAGCTGCTCCAGCTGGTGCACGGCCGCAGTGACGCCACCCTGCACAGCGGGTCGACGCTGGAGGCGCTGAGGGCACTGGCGGCCGGGGGCTACGTGGGGCGGGTGGACGCGTCCCAGATGGACGAGGCGTACCGCTTCCTGCGGGCCATGGAGCACCGGATCCAGCTGTTCCGGCTGCGGCGCACGCACCTGGTGCCGGAGAGCGAGGACGACCTGCGGCGGCTCGGGCGGTCGATGGGGCTGCGGACCGATCCGGTGGCCGCGCTCAACCGGGAGTGGAAGCGGCACGCGGCGGTGGTGCGGCGGCTGCACGAGAAGCTGTTCTACCGGCCGCTGCTGGACGCGGTGGCGCAGCTCGCGCCCGGCGAGACGCGGCTGAGCGCCAAGGCCGCCGGGCAGCGGCTGGAGGCGCTGGGGTACGCCGATCCCGTGTCCGCGCTCCGGCACCTGGAGGCGCTGTCCTCGGGGGTGACCCGGAAGGCGGCGATCCAGCGGACGCTGCTGCCGGTGCTGCTGGGATGGTTCGCGGACTCGGCGGACCCGGACGCGGGACTCCTGGGTTTCCGCAAGGTGTCCGACGCCCTGGGCAAGACGCCGTGGTACCTGCGGTTGCTGCGGGACGAGGGCGCCGCGGCGGAGAACCTCGCGCGGGTGCTGTCGGCGGGGCGGCTGGCCCCCGACCTGTTGCTGCGGGCCCCCGAGGCGGTGGCCATCCTGGGCGCCCCGGAGGGGCTGAAGCCACGCGGCCGCGATCACCTGGAGCCGGAGATCCTCGCGGCCGTGGGGCGCGCGGAGAACGCCGAGCAGGCCGTCGCCGTGGCCCGTGGCGTCCGGCGCCGGGAGCTGTTCCGTACCGCCGCCACCGACATCGTCGCCTCGTACGGCACGGAGGACCGGCCCGCCGAGGTGGACACCGGGGCCTTGGTCGACCGCGTCGGCAACGCGGTGACCGATCTGAACGCCGCCACCATCTCCGGCGCCCTGCGCGCCGCCGTGCGCGAGCAGTGGGGCGAGGAGCTGCCGACCCGGTTCGCCGTCATCGGCATGGGCCGCTTCGGCGGGCACGAGCTCGGGTACGGCTCCGACGCGGACGTGCTGTTCGTGCACGAGCCCCGCGAGGGCGTGGACGAGCAGGAGGCGGCGCGGGCCGCGAACACGGTGGTCGCGGAGATGCGGCGGCTGCTCCAGCTGCCGACCGCCGACCCGCCGCTGGTCATCGACGCCGACCTGCGGCCCGAGGGCAAGAGCGGCCCGCTGGTGCGGACCCTGAAGTCGTACGAGGCCTACTACCGCCGGTGGTCGCTCGGCTGGGAGAGCCAGGCGCTGCTGCGCGCCGAGCCCATGGCAGGGGACCCGGACCTGGGCCGGCGCTTCATCGAGCTGGTCGACCCGCTGCGCTACCCGGCGAAGGGGCTGGACGAGGCGGCCGTACGGGAGATCCGCCGGCTCAAGGCGCGGATGGAGACCGAGCGGATGCCGCGGGGCGCCGATCCCACCCTGCACACCAAGCTGGGGCGGGGCGGCCTGTCGGACGTGGAGTGGACGGTGCAGCTGCTCCAGATGCGGCACGGGCACGAGGTGCCGGGCCTGCGCACCACCCGCACCCGGCGGGCGCTGGCCGCCGCGCTCGAGGCGGGGCTGATCGACGGGCGGGACGCGCGGACACTGGACGAGGCGTGGGTGCTCGCCACCCGGGTGCGCAACGGCGTGATGCTCGTCCGGGGACGGGCCGGCGACACCTTCCCGTCCGACGGCCGGGAGCTGGCCGCGGTGGGCCGCTACCTCGGGTACGGCCCGGGGCACGTCGGCGAGATGGTCGATGACTACCGCCGTACGACGCGCCGCGCGCGGGCCGTGGTGGACGAGCTGTTCTACGGAGCGTGAGGCAGGGTCCCCACCTGGCGCGGCAGCCGGTGGGGGACGCTGCGGTACCAGACGGTCGCCAGGGTGTAGCCGAAGGCGAGGCAGATCATGCCGCCCACCGCGTCGAGCCAGAAGTGGTTGGCGGTGGCGACGATGACGACCAGGGTGAGCGTCGGGTACAGGAAGCCCAGGATCTTCGCCCAGGGCGCCTTCGCGAGCGCGTAGATGGTCAGGCCGCACCAGAGGGACCAGCCGATGTGCATCGACGGCATCGCGGCGTACTGGTTCGACATGTGCTTCAGGTCACCGGAGGCCATCGAGCCCCAGGTGTGGTGCACCAGCACCGTGTCGATGAAGTTCTCGCTGGTCATCAGGCGCGGCGGGGCCAGCGGATACAGGTAGTAGCCGAGCAGGGCGATCCCGGTGGTCGAGAACAGCACCAGGCGGACGGCGGCGTACCGCCCCGGATGCCACCGGTACAGCCACACCAGCACACCGATCGTGACGATGAAGTGCAGGGTGGCGTAGTAGTAGTTCATGCCCACGATCAGCCAGGTCACCGAGTCGATGGCGTGGTTGACCGTCTTCTCGACCGCTATGCCCAGGGCCTGTTCGGCGCGCCAGATCCAGTCGGCGTTGCGCAGTGCCTCCGCCTTCTGCTCCGGGACGGCGTTGCGGATGAGCGAGTACGTCCAGTAACTCACCGCGAGCAGCAGGATCTCGAACCAGATGCGGGGACGCCGCGGCGCGCGCAGCCGCTCCCAGGTGGTGGGGGGCGCGGGCGCGGGGCGCGGGCGCTGCTCCTCGATGGGTGACGGCGGGGCCGCCGTGGGGCCTTCCATTGTTCTCACTGTTGTGTCACCCATGGGCCGAGAGTCTGCCAGATATGTCCACTGGGTCGATCATCCGTCAGTCGGGTCCTCATCGCCATCGATCCGTCTTTCGGATGACCGCTGACCCTGAGGTCCCGAGGCCGTCGACCCGCGCACCACCAGCTCGGGCATGAAGACGAACTCGCTGTGCGGGGCGGGGGTGCCGCCGATCTCCTCCAGCAGGGCCCGGACCGCGGCCTGCCCCATCGCCTGCACGGGCTGGCGGATGGTGGTCAGGGGCGGGTCCGTGAACGCTATGAGGGGGGAGTCGTCGAAACCGACGACGGAGATGTCGCGGGGCACGTGCAGCCCCTCCTGGCGGGCCGCGCGGATGGCACCGAGAGCCATCATGTCGCTGGCGCAGACGATGGCGGTGCAGCCGCGCTCGATGAGCGCGGTGGCGGCGGCCTGGCCGCCCTCCAGGGTGTAGAGCGAGTGCTGGATCAGCTCCTCGGACTCCTCGGGGCCGAGGCCGAGGCGGTCGCTCATGCCGCGCTTGAAGCCCTCGATCTTGCGGACGACGGGCACGAACCGCTTCGGGCCGACCGCCAGGCCGATCCGGGTGTGCCCGAGCGAGGCGAGGTGCGTGACGGCGAGCTGCATCGCGGCCCGGTCGTCCGGGGAGACGAAGGGGGCCTGCACCTTCGGCGAGAAGCCGTTGAGGAGGACGTACGGGACGCCCTTGCCGCGCAGCTGGTCGTAGCGCGTCATGTCGGCGGTGGTGTCGGCGTGCAGGCCGGAGACGAAGATGATGCCGGAGACACCGCGCTCCACGAGCATCTCGGTGAGCTCGTCCTCGGTGGAGCCGCCAGGGGTCTGGGTGGCCAGGACCGGGGTGTAGCCCTGGCGGGTCAGGGCCTGGCCGATGACCTGGGCGAGGGCCGGGAAGATCGGGTTGTCCAGCTCGGGTGTTATCAGCCCGACGAGCCCGGCGCTGCGCTGCCGCAGCCGCACGGGCCGCTCGTAGCCGAGCACGTCGAGGGCGGCCAGCACGGACTGGCGGGTGGCCGCGGCCACACCCGGCTTGCCGTTGAGCACGCGGCTGACTGTGGCTTCGCTGACCCCCGCCTGGGCTGCGATGTCGGCTAGCCGCGCGGTCATAGGATGCGACTGTACCGGCCTCACGTCAGCTTGCCCACCAGACGCAGGAATCAGGGGCCAGGAGTACCGTCCTCCCCTCGGCTCCGTCGGGGTCGTCGTCGGCCAACTCCCGGGCGGGAGGGGGTACTTTCCCGGCGAGGGGGGCCGCGTCGCCGCCGGGGGAGCCGGCCGGCGGAGCGCTGGACAGCAGCGGGCGGCCGGGGGCGGGCAGCCGTACCGGGTCCGGGTTCAGGTTCACCGTGCAGATGAGCGAGGCCCCCTCGGCGCGGCGTCGGAAGGCCAGGACGCCCGGGGGCGCCGGCAGCCACTCGACGCCGTCGCCCGCGCCGAGCGCCGGGTGGGCGCGGCGCAGGGCGAGCGCGCCGCGGTAGAGCTCCAGTGTGGAGGCCGGGTCGCCGGTCTGGGCCTCGACGGACAGCTCGCGCCACTCGGGCGGCTGCGGCAGCCAGCTGCCGGCGGGGCCGAAGCCGTACGAGGGGCCCTGGGAGGTCCACGGGATCGGGACCCGGCAGCCGTCGCGCAGTCCGTCCTGGCCCTCGCCGCGGAGGAACGCCGGGTCCTGCCGGGCCTCGTCCGGCAGCTCCGTCACCTCCGGCAGCCCGAGCTCCTCGCCTTGGTAGACGTACGCGGAGCCGGGCAGCGCCAGCATCATCAGGGTGGCCGCGCGGGCCCGGCGCAGCCCGGCCGCACCGGCGCCGTACCGCGTGGTGTGCCGTACGACGTCGTGGTTGGACAGCACCCACGTGGTCGTCGCGCCCACGGACGTGGTCGCCCGCAGCGAGTCGTCGACGACCCGCCGCAGCGCGTCCGCTTCCCACGGGCAGTTCAGGAACTGGAAGTTGAACGCCTGGTGCAGCTCGTCGGGCCGTACGTACAGGGCGAGCCGCTCCGCCGACGGCGCCCACGCCTCGGCGACGCCGATGCGCTCGCCGCCGTAGGTGTCGAGCAGCCGGCGCCAGGTCCGGTGGATCTCGTGGACGCCGTCCTGGTCGAAGAACGGGAGCTGCTGCGAGCCGATGAGCCGCACCTGCTCGCGGTGCCCGATGTCGGGCAGGCCGGGGGCCTTGACCATGCCGTGCGCGACATCGATGCGGAACCCGTCGACGCCGAGGTCCAGCCAGAAGCGCAGCACCGACTCGAACTCGGCCCGCACCTCCTCGTCGTCCCAGTTCAGGTCGGGCTGCTCGGGCGCGAAGAGGTGCAGGTACCAGCTGCCGTCGGCCACCCGGGTCCACGCCGGGCCGCCGAAGACGGACTCCCAGTCGTTGGGCGGGAGGGACCCGTCCGGGCCCGTGCCGGGGCGGAAGTGGTAGCGCCGGCGGCCCCGGCCGGCGAGGGCCTCCCGGAACCAGGGGTGCTGGTCGGAGGTGTGGTTCGGGACGATGTCGACGATGACCCTCAGGCCCAGCTCGTGGGCGGTGCGGACCAGGTCGTCGGCGTCCGCCAGGTCGCCGAAGAGGGGGTCGACCGCGCGGTAGTCGGAGACGTCGTAGCCACCGTCCGCCTGCGGGGAGGCGTAGAACGGCGTGAGCCACACCGCGTCGGCGCCGAGCGCCACCAGGTGCGGCAGCCGCTCCCGGGCGCCCCGCAGGTCGCCGATGCCGTCGCCGTCGCTGTCGGCGAAGGAACGCACATACACCTGGTAGATGACGGCATCCCGCCACCAGCCGTGCTTGGAAGGGCTTGCAGGGCGCAGATCGTCCGGGGCCGGGGCGGGCGAGGTGAGCTCATGGACCATGTGCGGTTTCCCTCTCGGGTGCGCCGGGACGGGGTTTCGTACAACCAACGAGGTGGGGGGTGGCCATGAAACGGTCCTGCAAGGACTCTGCAACGCATTGCGAAAAGGCTTGCAGAGGCGCCAGGGGGTCCGCAACCCCCCGGAACCGGCGTGTCAAGCGATGTGACGGCAACCGTAGGGACACGTGGATGTAACGATCAGGCGCCCTTGCAGAAATTTGCCGCAAGGTCTTTCGGCGCGTTTTCATCCCTGTTACGTTCCTGCCCAGCCCGGCGCGCCGCGAGGGAGCGGTCTGCAGGAGGCGAGTGACGCCTTCATCTTTCCGGGAACAGTTGAAGGAGTTCACATGCGGCGTGGCATAGCGGCCACCGCGCTGGTCGCGGCCCTGGGCCTGACGATCGCGGCTTGCGGTGGTGACGACGGAGGCAACGGCACGAACAGCTCGGGCGAGCTCTCCGGCACCGTCACCTTCTGGGACACCTCGAACGAAGCCGAGAAGCCGACCTACAAGGCGCTGGCCGAGGGCTTCACCAAGCTGCACCCCAAGGTCAAGGTCAAGTACGTCAGCGTCCCCTTCGGCGAGGCCAACGCCAAGTTCAAGAACGCCGCCGGCGGCAACTCGGGCGCCCCCGACGTCATGCGCACCGAGGTCGCCTGGGTCGCCGACTTCGCCAGCCTGGGCTACCTCGCCCCGCTCGACGGCACGCCCGCCATCGAGAACCAGGTCGACTGGCTGCCGCAGGCCGCCGCGAGCACCAAGTACGAGGGCAAGACCTACGCGGTGCCGCAGGTTATCGACACCATGGCGCTCTTCTACAACAAGAAGATGCTCAAGGACGCCGGCGTCGAGGTCCCCAAGAACATCGACGAGCTCAAGGCCGCCTCGAAGAAGATCAGCGAGAAGTCGCCCGGCAAGACCGGCCTCTACCTGCGCGGCGACGACCCGTACTGGTTCCTGTCCTTCCTCTACGGCGAGGGCGGCGACATGGTCGACGCCAAGTCGAAGACGATCACCATCGACGACCCGTCCGGCGTCAAGGCGTACAAGACCATCAAGGACCTGGTCGACTCGAAGGCGGCGATCACCGACGCCTCCGACGGCTGGAACAACATGCAGAACGCGTTCAAGTCCGGCAAGGTCGCGATGATGCTCAACGGCCCGTGGGCCATCGCCGACGCCCGCGCCGGTGCGCAGTTCAAGGACCCGGCCAACCTCGGCATCGCGCCCGTCCCGGCCGGCAGCACCGACCAGGGCTCCCCCCAGGGTGGCTGGAACCTCTCGGTCTACGCCGGTTCCAAGAACCTCAACGCCTCGTACGAGTTCGCCAAGTACATGGGCTCCGCCAAGGTGCAGCAGCAGACCACCGAGAAGCTGAGCCTGCTGCCGACCCGCCTGTCGGTCTACACGCAGCCGACCGTGGCCGACAACGAGATGGTGAAGTTCTTCAAGCCCGCGGTCGACAAGGCCGTCGAGCGTCCCTGGATCCCGCAGGGCAACTCGCTCTTCGAGCCGATCCGCCTCCACATGGCCAACGTCCTCACCGGCAAGACGACGCCGGAGAAGGCCGCCGCGGAGACCGGTGACGCGTACCGCAAGCTCCTGAAGGACTACAAGTAAGCAGTGAGAAGGGCTGACCGACCCATGGCTGTCGAGACCAGCCAGTCGGTGGCGAAGGCCGCGGGCGCCCACAGCGCCCGCGGCCGCGGCCGCCGCACTGACAACCACCCGGGCGCCGAGCCCCCGGGCAAGCTCCGCAGGGCGCTGTCCACCCACTGGTACGCGTGGAGCATGGTCGCCCCGGTGGTGATCGTGATCGGCGTGATCATCGGCTACCCGCTGGTGCGCGGCTTCTACCTGTCGCTGACGAACGCCAACGAGGCCAACGTCGAGCGCACCATCGGCGTGAACCACATCCCCGCGACGTACGAGTTCGTCGGTCTCGACAACTACACGGCGGTCCTCACCGACGAGGTGTTCTGGAACCGCCTCGGCTGGACCCTCGTGTGGACGGTCACCTGTGTCGCCCTGTCGGTGGCGCTCGGCCTCGCGCTCGCCGTCATGCTCAACCGGAACCTGCGGGGACGCACCTTCTACCGGATGGCCCTGGTCCTGCCCTGGGCCGTCCCGCCGTTCGTCTCGGTCTTCACCTGGAAGCTGCTCTACAACGAGCGCAACGGCCTGTTCAACCAGCTGCTGGCGGGCGGCGGCATCGACGGCGTCTCCTGGCTGAACGACCCCACCTGGGCCAAGGTGGCGGTGATCGCGGTCAACGTCTGGCTGGGCGTGCCGTTCATGATCCTCTCCATGCTGGGCGGTCTGCAGTCCATCCCCGGCGAGCTGTACGAGGCCGCCGAGATGGACGGCGCGAGCCCCTGGCAGCGCTTCCGCCACATCACCCTGCCGGGCCTGCGGCCCGTCTCCGCCACGGTGACGCTGCTGAGCTGCATCTGGACCTTCAACATGTTCCCGGTGATCTACCTGCTCACCCGCGGCGGGCCGGGCGACGCCACCGAGATCCTCGTGACGTACGCCTACCGGCTCTCGTTCGTCGTCAGCCCGCGCGACTACGCGGCATCCGCGGCCTGGGGCGTGGTCATCCTGCTGCTCCTGTCGCTCTTCGCGGTGGTCTACCGCCGCGCGCTCAAGAAGCAGGGAGACATGTGGTGACCGACACGACCCCCACCCCGCGCAAGGTCCGGCTCCGCGGTGAGCGCTCGCCGCTCGCCTCCGCCGGCCTGCACCTGACGCTGCTGATCGCCGCGGTCGTCGCCGTCTTTCCCCCGCTGTGGCTGGTGATCACCTCGTTCAAGCCGACGAACGACGCGTTCGACACCTCGCTCGTCAAGAACTTCACCTTGGCCAACTACAGCCACGTCATCTCCGACACCGAGTTCCTGTCGTGGGTGGGCAACTCCCTGATCGTCGTCGGGCTGACCACCGTCATCGGCGTGTTCATCTCCGCCACCACCGGCTACGCCGTCAGCCGCTTCCGCTTCCCGGGGCTCCGCCCCCTGATGTGGCTGCTGCTGATCACCCAGATGTTCCCGGTCGCCGTGCTCATCGTGCCGCTGTACAACCTGCTGGCCTCGCTCGGCATGCTCAACCAGCCCATCGGCCTCGTCATCACCTACCTCACCGTCGCCGTGCCCTTCTGCGCCTGGATGATGAAGGGGTACTTCGACGGCATCCCCGCCGAGATCGACGAGGCGGGCCGGGTCGACGGCCTGACGCCCTTCGGCACCTTCTGGCGGCTGATCATGCCGCTCGCCAAGCCGGGCCTCGCCGTCACCGCGTTCTACACCTTCATCACCGGCTGGGCCGAGGTCGCCTACGCCTCCGCCTTCATGACCGGTGAGGAGAACCTCACCCTCGCGGGCGGCCTGCAGACCTTCGTCAACCAGTACACCGCCGACTGGGGCTCGCTGACCGCCGCGGCCGTGCTCATCGCCGCGCCCGCGACGATCGTCTTCGCCCTCGTCCAGCGGCACCTGGTCTCCGGACTCACCGCGGGCGCCACCAAGTCGTGACCCCGTTACGCGATCCGCGCCGTACCGCTCCGTCCCGGTCAGCGGCGACCGGTCCGGCCCGTCACCGGGCCGGTCGCCGCCCCCACTCCTTTTTCGATCCCAGGGAAGACATGACCCAGCACCTCGCTGCCCCCGCCGCCCCGACCACCGGCACCACCGGCACGCACACGGGCTGGTGGAGAGACGCGGTGATCTACCAGGTCTATCCGCGCAGCTTCGCCGACGGAAACGGCGACGGCATGGGCGACCTGGAAGGCATCCGCAGTCGGCTGCCCTACCTCAAGGATCTGGGCGTCGACGCCGTCTGGCTCAGCCCGTTCTACGCCTCGCCCCAGGCCGACGCCGGGTACGACGTCGCCGACTACCGGGCCATCGACCCCATGTTCGGCAACCTGCTCGACGCCGACGCGCTGATCCGCGAGGCCCACGAGCTGGGACTGCGCATCATCGTGGACCTGGTCCCCAACCACTCCTCCGACCAGCACGAGTGGTTCCAGCGCGCCCTGCGCGAGGGCCCCGGGTCGCCGCTGCGCGAGCGCTACCACTTCCGCGAGGGCCGCGGCGCGGACGGTGCCGAGCCCCCCAACGACTGGGAGTCCATCTTCGGCGGACCGGCGTGGACCCGCGTCGCGGACGGCGAGTGGTACCTGCACCTGTTCGCCCCCGAGCAGCCCGACTTCAACTGGGAACACCCCGCCGTCCGCGACGAGTTCCGCTCCATCCTGCGCTTCTGGCTCGACATGGGCGTCGACGGCTTCCGCGTCGACGTCGCCCACGGGCTCGTCAAGGCCGAGGGGCTGCCCGACATCGGCGCGCACGACCAGCTCAAGCTGCTCGGAAACGATGTCATGCCGTTCTTCGACCAGGACGGCGTCCACGAGATCTACCGCAGCTGGCGCAAGGTCCTCCAGGAGTACGACGGCGAGCGCGTGCTCGTCGCCGAGGCGTGGACCCCGACCGTCGAGCGCACCGCGCACTACGTGCGCCCCGACGAGATGCACCAGGCGTTCAACTTCCAGTACCTGAGCACCCACTGGGACGCCGCCGAGCTGCGCGGCGTCATCGACGCCTCGCTCGCCGCCATGCAGCCCGTCGGCGCCCCGACCACGTGGGTGCTGTCCAACCACGACGTGACGCGGCACGCCACCCGGTTCGCCAACCCGGCCGGCCTCGGCACCCAGCTGCGCACCCCCGGCGACCGGGAGCTCGGGCTGCGCCGGGCCCGCGCGGCCACCCTGCTGATGCTGGCGCTGCCCGGCTCCGCCTACCTGTACCAGGGCGAGGAGCTCGGCCTGCCGGACGTCACCGACCTGCCCGACGAGGTCCGCCAGGACCCGTCGTTCTTCCGGGCGAGCGGCCAGGACGGTTTCCGTGACGGCTGCCGGGTGCCCATCCCGTGGACCCGGGAGGGCTCCTCGTACGGCTTCGGCAGCGGCGGGAGCTGGCTGCCGCAGCCCGCGGCGTGGGGCGCCCTGAGCGTCGAGGCGCAGGCCGGCGACCCGTCCTCGACGCTGGAGCTGTACCGCAGCGCGCTGCTGGTGCGCCGCGAGCAGCCGGGCCTCGGCGCGGGCGACGGCGTGGAGTGGCTGGAGGCCCCCGAGGGCGTGCTGGCCTTCCGCCGCGAGGGCTTTGTCTGCACCGCCAACACCACCGGCCGGGCGATACGGATCGACGTGCCGGGGCGGATGCTGCTCGCCAGCGCGCGGGTGCGCACCAGTGTGGACGGCACGGCCGAGCTGCCCGCCGACACCACCGTCTGGTGGGCGGTGTGACGGTCCTCGCGCCACGCGGCGACGGACCGGCCGAGCCGCGGGGCGACGGAGGAGGGGGCGCCCCGCGGCTCGCCGACATCGCGGCCCAGGCCGGTGTCAGCGAGGCCACCGTCAGCCGGGTCCTCAACGGCAAGGCGGGCGTCGCGGGCGGCACCCGGACGCGGGTGCTCGCCGCCCTCGACGTGCTCGGCTACGAGCGGCCCGTACGGCTCAAGCGGCGCAGCGCCGGACTCATCGGCCTGGTCATCCCCGAGCTCACCAACCCCATCTTCCCGGCGTTCGCCCAGGTCATCGAGCAGGTCCTGGCCGGGCACGGTTACACGCCCGTGCTGTGCACGCAGATGCCGGGCGGTGCCACCGAGGACGAGCTGGTCGAGCAGCTGGAGGAGCGGGGCGTCACCGGCATCGTGTTCCTGTCCGGGCTGCACGCCGACGCCGCCGCCGACCCGGCGCGGTACGTCAGGCTCGCCGCACGCGGTGTGCCGTTCGTCCTCATCAACGGGTTCAACGAGCACATCGACGCGCACTTCGTCTCGCCCGACGACCGCTCGGCCGCGCGCATGGCCGTGCGGCACCTGGTGGAGCTGGGCCACGAGCGCATCGGCCTGGCCATCGGACCCACCCGGTACGTCCCGTCGCGGCGCAAGGCCGAGGGGTTCGTCTCGGCGCTGAACCAGCTGCTGGGTGTCGACCGGGTGGATGCGGAACTGTGCGTGCAATCCACGCTGTTCGGGGTCGAGGGCGGGCACGCGGCGGCCGGTGTGCTGCTCGACCAGGGCTGCACGGGGATCGTGTGCGGCAGCGACCTGATGGCGCTCGGCGCCATACGGGCGGTGCGGGGGCGCGGTCTCGACGTGCCGCGGGACGTGTCGGTGGTCGGGTTCGACGACTCGCCGCTCATCGCGTTCACGGACCCGCCGCTCACCACCGTGCGCCAGCCGGTGCAGGCGATGGCGACCGCGGCGGTCGACGCGCTGCTGGAGGAGATAGACGGGAACCCGGTGCAGCGCACCGAGTTCGTGTTCCAGCCGGAGCTGGTGGTACGCGGTTCCACGGCGCAGCCGGGGCCGCAGCCGCGGTGAGGAGGCCCGGGACCTGCCCTGTTCGGGGCGGCGGGGTCTTCTTCGGCCCCGGGCCTCCCGGTATGTCACCGGCCGCGGAACAGCCGGCGTGGGACCGGCCCGATCGGCCGGGCGCGTGGAGCCCCGGGGTGGTGGGGACCCTCGGCCGACCGGACCGGAGCGCTGGTTGAAAGTAGCACCGCTGCAACTGCTTGCGAAAGGTTTTGCAGCGCGGAAACCGGCGGATTTCCGGGGTGTAACCGGACTGTGTCCAAAGGGTTGACCGTACGCCGACGGGCTCGTACGGTCTCGACCGAAAACTCTTGCTGCTTTTTTGCAGCAAGTGCCTTCACCCCCACGGCCTTACGGGCATGGCGCGTTGCCGTACGAGGCTGCACCGACGCATCCGCACCTCCCTTCCCCAGGAGGAAACATGGCCAGCAAGCCCGTGGCCGCCGCGCTCGCCCTCGTGGCGGGAGCCGCAGTGGCCGTCACGGCACCCCCCACCCCCGCGCAGGCCGCGCCGCCCGGCACCAAGGACGTCACCGCCGTGATGTTCGAGTGGAACTTCGCCTCCGTGGCGAAGGCGTGCACGGACACCCTCGGCCCGGCCGGTTACGGCTACGTCCAGGTCTCGCCCCCGCAGGAGCACATCCAGGGCGCGCAGTGGTGGACCTCGTACCAGCCCGTCAGTTACCGGATCGCCGGCCGCCTCGGCGACCGCGCCGCCTTCCAGTCCATGGTGAACGCCTGCCACGGCGCGGGCGTCAAGGTCGTCGCCGACACCGTCATCAACCACATGGCGGCCGGCTCCGGAACCGGCACCGGCGGTTCGGCGTACACCAAGTACGGCTACCCGGGCCTGTACTCGTCGCCCGACATGGACGACTGCACCGCGCAGATCAGCAACTACCAGGACCGGGTCAACGTCCAGCACTGCGAGCTGGTCGGCCTCGCCGACCTCGACACGGGCGAGGAGTACGTCCGCAACAAGATCGCGGGCTACATGAACGACCTGCTGTCGCTCGGCGTCGACGGCTTCCGCATCGACGCCGCCAAGCACATGCCGGCGAACGACCTGGCCGCCATCAAGGCCAAGCTCACCGATCCGTCCGTCTACTGGAAGCAGGAGGCGATACACGGCGCCGGCGAGGCGGTCTCGCCCAGCGAGTACCTCGGCAACGGCGACGTCCAGGAGTTCCGCTACGCCCGAGACCTCAAGCGGGTGTTCCTCGGTGAGAACCTCGCGTACCTGAAGAACTTCGGCGAGGCCTGGGGCCACATGGAGTCCGGCAGGTCCGGCGTCTTCGTCGACAACCACGACACCGAGCGCCAGGGCGACACGCTCACCTACAAGAACGGCTCCGCCTACACGCTCGCCAGCGTGTTCATGCTGGCCTGGCCCTACGGTTCCCCGGACGTCCACTCCGGCTACGAGTGGACCGACAAGGACGCCGGCCCGCCCAACGGCGGACAGGTGAACGCCTGCTACAGCGACGGCTGGAAGTGCCAGCACGCCTGGCGCGAGATCGCCTCGATGGTCGCCTTCCGGAACGTGGCCCGCGGTCAGGGCGTCACGAACTGGTGGGACAACGGCGGCGACCAGATCGCGTTCGGCCGCGGCGACAAGGCGTACGTCGCCATCAACCACGAGACGTCCGCCCTCACCCGCACGTTCCAGACCTCGCTGCCCGCCGGCGACTACTGCGACGTCCAGGGCAACCGGACCATCACCGTCGGCGGCGACGGCCGGTTCACGGCGACGCTCGGCGCGGGCACCGCCGTCGCGCTCCACGCCGGGGCGCGCACCTGCGGGGCCGGAACCACGACCCCGCCCCCCACGGCCACCGGCGCGTCCTTCGCGGTCAACGCCACCACCGTGCCCGGCGAGAACATCTACGTCACCGGCGACCAGCCCGCCCTCGGCAACTGGAACCCCGCGTCCGCCCTGAAGCTCGACCCGGCCGCGTACCCCGTCTGGAAGCTCGACGTCACCCTCCCCACGGGGACGTCCTTCGCGTACAAGTACCTCCGCAAGGACGCCGCCGGGAACATCACCTGGGAGAGCGGCGCCAACCGCACCGCCACGGTCCCGTCCGGCGGAAAGGTCACCTTGAGCGACACGTTCCGCACGTGACCCGGTGAGGGTGCCGCCCCGCGGGGGCGGCACCCGCCCGCCCTCCCTCCCGGCTCCGGCGGGCCGGGAGGGACCCCTCGCCTCCGGCGACACCTTGTCCCCCTCGGTTGCGGCGCGAAGCCGCCGCGTCGCCGGGTCCGGGGCGGCGCCCCGGACCCCTTCCTCCACCGGCCGCCGGCCGACAGCCGCGGGCCCGGGCGGGGTGGGAACCGACTCGTTAAGGAGAATCCTTGTTCCACATCAGACGGCGACGGCGAAGCGCCGTCACCGCGCTCGTCACCGCCCTCGGCGCGGGCCTCGTCCCCGCCCTGCCGGCGGCCGCCGTGACCGCCCCGCCCGCCCCGCCCTCCGACAAGGCGCTCGCCGCGCAGCCCGCGCGCCACGACCTGACCCGCGAGCAGTTCTACTTCGTGCTGCCCGACCGGTTCGCCAACGCCGACCCGCGCAACGACCGCGGCGGGCTCACCGGCTCCCGCCTCGCCACCGGGTACGACCCCACCGACAAGGGCTTCTACCAGGGCGGCGACCTCAAGGGCCTGACCGAGAAGCTCGACTACATCAAGGGCCTGGGCACCACCGCCCTCTGGATGGCGCCGATCTTCAAGAACCGGCCCGTCCAGGGCACGGGGAAGGACGCCTCGGCCGGCTACCACGGCTACTGGATCACCGACTTCACCCAGGTCGACCCCCACTTCGGCACCAACGAAGACCTGGAGAGGCTGATCGACAAGGCCCACGCCAAGGGCATGAAGGTCTTCTTCGACGTCATCACCAACCACACCGCCGACGTCATCGACTACCAGGAGAAGTCCTACGAGTACCTCTCCAAGGGCGCCTTCCCGTACCTGACCCGGGACGGCGTCCCCTTCGACGACAGCGACCACGCCGACGGCACCGTGCCCTTCCCGAGGACCGACCTCGGCACCTTCCCGCGCACCCCCGTCGTCCCCGCCGGCCAGAAGGACGTCAAGGTTCCCTCCTGGCTCAACGACCCCGCGATGTACCACAACCGGGGCGATTCGACCTTCGCCGGGGAATCCTCCACGCACGGCGACTTCGCCGGCCTCGACGACCTGTGGACCGAACGCCCCGAGGTCGTCGCAGGCATGGAGAAGATCTACCAGCGCTGGGTGCGCGACTTCGACATCGACGGCTTCCGCATCGACACCGTCAAGCACGTCAACAAGGAGTTCTGGACGCAGTGGGCCACCGCCCTCGACGCGTACGCCGCGAAGCGCGGCCGGGACGACTTCTTCATGTTCGGCGAGGTGTACTCCGCCGACCCCGCCTTCACCTCCCAGTACGTGCGTGAGGGCCGCCTCGACGCCACCCTCGACTTCCCCTTCCAGGCAGCCGTCCGCGGCTACGCCTCCCAGGGCGGCTCCGCCGCACAGCTCGGCCGGCTCTTCGGGGACGACTACCGCTACACCACCGACAAGGCCAACGCCTACGAGTCGGTGACCTTCCTCGGCAGCCACGACATGGGCCGCTTCGGCACCTTCCTCGCACAGGACAACACCCGGGCCGACGACGCCGAGCTGGTGCGCCGCTACCGGCTCGCCAACGAGCTGATGTTCCTCTCCCGGGGCAACCCGGTCGTCTACTCCGGCGACGAGCAGGGCTTCACCGGCGCGGGCGGCGACAAGGACGCCCGCCAGCCCCTGTTCGCCACGCGGGTCGCGGACTACCTGGACGACGACCAGCTCGGCACCGACCGCACGCACGCGTCCGCCGCGTACGACACCACGCACCCGCTCTACCGGCAGATCGCCGAGCTGGCCGCGCTCCGCAAGGCCCACCCGGCCCTCGCCGACGGCGTCCACACCGAGCGCTACGCCGCCGACGGGCAGGGCGTCTACGCCTTCTCCCGCACGGACGCGGCCTCGCGGAGCGAGTACCTCGTCGCCGCCAACAACGCCACCGCGCCGAAGACGGTGACCGTCCCCGCCGGCTCCCCGGACACGGACTACCGCACCCTGTACGGCGGCGCGGGCACCCGCACCAGCGACGGCGACGGCAAGCTCACCCTCACCGTGCCCGCCCTGTCCTCCGTGGTGCTCAAGGCCGCGAAGCCGCTGCCGGCGCCGGCCGCCGCGCCCGCGATCGACCTGAAGGCCCCGGCCGCCGGCGCCGCCGGCACCGTCGAGGTCACCGCCGACGTCGACGGCGGCGCACTGAACCGGGTCGTCTTCGCCGCCCAGCAGGGCAACGGCAGCTGGCAGGTCCTCGGCTCCGCCGACCACGCCCCGTACAAGGTGAACCACACCGTCACCGCGGGCGAGGGCGCCCCCCTGCGCTACAAGGCCGTGGTCGTCGACAGCGCGGGCCGCACCGCCGGCGACCTCGCCACGACCGTCGCCGGCCGCGCCCCCGCCGAGCCGGCACCGACCGCCACCCAGCGGGACTACGCCGTCGTCCACTACCGGCGCGCCGACGGCGACTACACCGACTGGCGGCTCTACGCCTGGGGCGACATCGCCGACGGCGAGGCCACGACCTGGCCCGAGGGGCACGCCTTCACCGGCCGCGACGCCTACGGCGCCTTCGCCTGGGTCAAGCTGAAGCCCGGCGCCTCCAGCGTCAGCTACCTCGTCATCGACAAGGACGGCAACAAGGACGTCTCCGCCGACCGCACCATCGACCTCTCCACGTCCGGCGAGGTGTGGATCGAGCAGGGCAAGGAGGCCGCCGCGACCCAGCCGCCGGCCGGCGCCTACCCGCCGCAGGACACCACCAAGGCCCTCCTGCACTACCGCCGCGCCGACGGAGCGTACGACGGCTGGGGCCTGCACGTGTGGACCGGCGCCGCACAGCCCACCGACTGGGCGAAGCCGCTGCAGCCCGTCCGCACCGACGCGTACGGCGCCGTCTTCGAGGTGCCGCTCGCAGCGGGGGCCACGTCGCTCAGCTACATCCTCCACAAGGGCGACGAGAAGGACCTGCCCGGCGACCAGTCGCTCGACCTCAAGGCGAGCGGCCACGAGGTGTGGCTGCTGGGCGGACGCGACAAGCACCTGCTGCCGCAGCCCCTGGGCAGCGGCGCCGCCCTCGACCTCACCAAGGCCACGGCGGTCTGGATCGACGACACGACCGTCGCCTGGAACGGCAGCCCCGCCGCCGCATCCACCCAGCTGCAGTACTCGCGCACCGGCTCCATCGCCGTCCGGGACGGCGTGCTCACCGCGGACGACGCGCGCCTGCTCCGGCTGAACCGCACCACGCTCACCGAGGCGCAGCGGGAGAAGTTCCCCCACCTGGCGAAGTACACCGCCCACACCGTCGACCCACGCGACCGCGACCGGATCCGCGAGGCCCTGCGCGGACAGCTCGTCGCCACCCAGTACGCCGCCAACGGCGCACTGCTGTCCGCGACCGGTGTGCAGACCGCCGGCGTCCTCGACGCCGTGTACGCGGCCAAGGCCCGGCAGAAGGCCCTCGGCCCGGTGTTCCGCCACGGCAGGCCCACGCTCTCGGTGTGGGCGCCCACCGCCCAGCAGGTCGCCCTCGAACTCGGCGGCCGGCGCGTGCCGATGAAGCGTGACGCCACCACCGGCGTCTGGTCGGTCACCGGTCCGGCGAGCTGGCGGAACAAGCCGTACCGCTACCTGGTCACCGTCTGGGCGCCCGGCGCCGGGAAGGTCGTCACCAACAAGGTCACCGACCCCTACTCCACCGCGCTCACCACCGACTCGGTGCACAGCCTGGTCACCGACCTCGCCGCCCCCGAACTCGCCCCCAGGGGCTGGTCCGGGCTGCGGAAGCCGGCCCCGGTCCCGCTGCGCGACGCGCAGATCCAGGAGCTGCACATCCGCGACTTCTCGATCGGCGACCCCACGTCGAAGCACCGCGGCGGCTACCTCGCCTTCACCGACACCTCGTCGGACGGCATGAAGCACCTGACGTCGCTGGCGAGGAGCGGCACCTCCTACGTGCACCTGCTGCCCGCCTTCGACATCGGCACCATTCCCGAGAGGAAGTCCGCGCAGACCACGCCGGAATGCGACCTCCCGGCGTACGCGCCCGACTCCGACGAGCAGCAGGCGTGCGTCGCCAAGGCCGCCGCCAAGGACGGCTTCAACTGGGGCTACGACCCGCTGCACTACACCGTCCCCGAGGGCTCCTACGCCTCCGACCCGGAGGGCACGCGCCGCACCGTCGAGTTCCGGCGTATGGTCCAGTCCCTCAACAAGGCCGGGCTGCGCACCGTGATGGACGTGGTCTACAACCACACCGTCGCGAGCGGCCAGGCGGAGAAGTCCGTCCTGGACCGCATCGTCCCCGGCTACTACCACCGGCTCCTGGCGGACGGCTCCGTCGCCACCTCCACCTGCTGCGCCAACACCGCCCCCGAGAACACGATGATGGGCAAGCTCGTCGTCGACTCGGTCGTCACCTGGGCCAAGGAGTACAAGGTCGACGGCTTCCGCTTCGACCTCATGGGCCACCACCCCAAGGCCAACATGCTCGCGGTCCGCGAGGCCCTGGACGCGCTGACCGTCGAGAAGGACGGCGTCGACGGCAGGAGCATCGTCCTGTACGGGGAGGGCTGGAACTTCGGCGAGATCGCCGACGACGCCCGCTTCGTCCAGGCCACCCAGAAGAACATGGCCGGCACCGGCATCGCGACCTTCTCCGACCGGGCCCGTGACGCCGTCCGCGGCGGCGGCCCCTTCGACGCCGACCCCGGCGTCCAGGGCTTCGCCTCCGGCCTGTTCACCGACCCCAACGGCTCCGCGGCCAACGGCACCCCGGCCGAGCAGAAGGCCCGCCTGCTGCACTACCAGGACCTGATCAAGGTCGGCCTGTCCGGCAACCTCGCCGGCTTCACCTTCACGGACACTCGGGGCAAGGAGGTCAAGGGCTCCCAGGTCGACTACAACGGCGCCCCGGCCGGCTACGCCGCCGCCCCCGGCGACGCCCTCGCCTACGCGGACGCCCACGACAACGAGACCCTGTACGACGCGCTCGCCTTCAAGCTGCCGGTGACCACCTCGCCGGCCGCCCGCGCCCGTATGCAGGTCCTCGCCATGGCGACCGCCACGCTGTCCCAGGGCCCGGCGCTCTCCCAGGCCGGCAGCGACCTGCTGCGCTCCAAGTCCCTGGACCGCAACTCGTACGACAGCGGTGACTGGTTCAACGTCCTCAACTGGGACTGCCGGGCCGGCAACGGCTTCGGCCGGGGCCTGCCGCCCGCGGCCGACAACAAGGACAAGTGGTCCTTCGGCCGGCCGCTGCTGTCGTCGCCGTCCCTGACGGTCGGCTGCCCGGAGATCACGGGCGCCTCGGCCGCCTACCGGGACCTGCTGCGGATCCGCACCACGGAGAAGGCCTTCAGCCTCTCCACGGCCGACGAGGTGCAGTCCGCGCTCTCCTTCCCGCTCTCCGGCAAGGACGAGACCCCGGGCGTGATCACCATGCGTCTGGGCGACCTGGTCGTGGTCTTCAACGCCACGCCCGAGCGGCAGGCCCAGACGGTCCCGGCCCTGACCGGGAAGGGCTACGCACTGCACCCGGTCCAGGCGCGGGGAGCCGACGCAACCGTCACGTCGTCCGCGTACGACCGGGCGACGGGCACCTTCACGGTCCCCGCCCGCACGGTCGCGGTCTTCACCCAGCGGTGAGCGCGGTGGTGAGCCCCGTGGCGAGGCGCACATGAGCGGCCCGAGCCCCGGCGTGAGCCCCGCCACACGATGAGATTCCGCGGCGCCCTGATCCATGATCAGGGCGCCGCCTATCGTGGTGAGGACCGCACGATCCGTACGAGCGCGGGAGTGACCGCCCATGCCTCAGATAGCCGTCGACTACTCCGCCTCCCTCGACGAGGCGTTCGACCGGCGGGGATTCGCCCTCGCCCTGCACCCGGTGCTCGGCGAGACCGTCGGCGCCAACCCCGCGGTGTGCAAGACGCGGTTCCGGCGCGCCGAGGAGACCGTCGTCGCCGACGGCACGACCGAGCAGGCGGTCGTCCACGTCGCGGTGGGACTGGCCCCCGGCCGCCGCGAGGAGGCCAAGGCACGGCTCACGGAGGCGGTCCTCGCGCTCGTCCCCGAGCACCTGAAGCCGGTCGACGGCCTCACCGTGCACATCTCCGCCGAGGTGCACGACTTCACGCCGTCCTACCGCCGGCGCTGAGCGGGCACCTTCGGCATCAGCATGCCGAGCCGGCCGACGAGGTCGCCCAGCGGCCCGTCGGCCGGCTCGTCCGCCAGCATCCGCAGCAGGATCCCGGCCATCTCCTCGTCGTACGCGGCGCTCACCGCCGCCAGCGCCGCGAAATCGTGCACCAGTTGGCGCTCCAGCTCGGCGCGCGGGATCCGGCGCCCGTCCAGCCACAGCAGCGCCGTCGACTCGGCCAGCGACACCCACGACCGCACGACCAGCTCCAGGCGCGCGGGCGGGTCCGTGACCCCGAGGTGGGCGAGGATCTGCTCGTACGCGGCCTGCCGCACCTCGTCGATCATCGCGTTCGTCGGTGACACCGCACGGGAGCAGTCCGCTCCCGCGGGCACCGCCGGACCGCCGCGCATCAGCGCCGAGAAGCCCGGCCCGTGCTCGTCCACGAAGGCGAAGAACCGTCCCATCACCCGCAGCAGCCGGGCCCCCAGCGGCCCCTCGTGCGGCTCCTCGAACCGGGCCGCCAACTCGTCCGCCGCACGGCGCAGGGCCGCCTCGTACAGGCTCTGCTTGCCCGGGAAGTAGTGGTACACCAGCGGCCGGGAGATGCCCGCGGCGGCGGCGATCTCATCGATCGACACGTCCTCGGGGGCACGGTGGCTGAAAAGCTCCAGCGCCACGCCGATCAGCTGACGTCTGCGCTCCTCGACACCCATCCTGCGGCGCACCCCGGTCGTCATGCCGCACAGCCTAACGGTCCCTTCGAACGGTGCCCGCTACACCTTCCGTTAGGCTCCCCGGACATGAGCCTCTCCGACCAGGAAACGCCCCGTACCGGACTCTCCCCGCGCCAGGCACGACGCCTGCGGATCGCCGCCGCGTCCGTCCTGCTGGTGGCGATGGCGGTGGTTCTGGTCCTGCGGCTTGCCAGCCGCACCTCCGTCCTGGTGGTCGGCGTGTACGGGCTGGCCATGATCCTGTGCGGGGTGGTCATCGAGCTGAGCCGCAACGGACGCACCCGGCTGGGCACCTGGCTGCTCGGCACCGGCCTGCTCGCCGCACTGGCCGCCGACTGGCTGCTGCTGCCCTGAGACGGTGCCTCGTATCCGCGCCGGGCGCGGGCGGCCCCGCTCCATGACCGGCCCGATCCACAGGACAGTCCTTGGTCAGAGGTCCAGGACGAGACGCCCGCCGCGGGAGCGCGAGACGCAGATCAGCATCGAGTCGTGGCGCTCGCCGTCCGTCAGCAGCTCGTCCCGGTGGTCCACCTCCCCCTTCAGCACCCGCTGCTGGCAGGTCCCGCAGAACCCCTGCTCGCACGAGTACGACACGTGCGGCACCTCCGCCCGCACGGCCGCGAGCACCGACTGGTCCGACGCGACCTCCACCGTCCGGCCGGAGCGGCGCAGTTCGACCTCGAAGGCGCCCCCGCCCTCGGCGGCAGCCCCCGGCGCGAACCGCTCCAGACGCGGGGCGCGGCCCTCCGGCAGCGCCGCGCCCACCGCGTCCATCAGCCCGTCCGGGCCGCAGCAGTAGACCTCGGTCCCCTCGGGGACCTCGCCCAGGAAGGCGGCCACGTCCGGCAGCCCGGCCTCGTCCTCGGCCACGACCGTGACGTTCCCCAGCTTCTCCACCTCGTCCAGGAACGGCATGGCCGACCGGCTGCGCCCGCAGTACAGCAGCCGCCAGTCCGCGCCCGCCTCCCGCGCAGCGCGCACCATCGGCAGCACGGGCGTGATCCCGATGCCGCCCGCGACGAAGACGTACGACGGCGCGGCGACGAGCGGGAAGCGGTTGCGCGGCCCGCGGATCTCGACCTCCGCCCCCTCGTGCAGCTGCTCGTGCACCTCCCGCGAGCCGCCCCTGCCGTCCTCGACGAGCCGGGCGGCGATGGTGTACGAGTCGGTCTCGGCCGGGTCGCCGCACAGCGAGTACTGCCGTACGAGCCCCGACGGCAGCACCAGGTCCAGGTGCGCGCCCGGCTCCCAGGGAGGCAGTCCGGTGCCCTCCAGGCGCAGCCGGACGACCCCTTCGGCGGGCGCGGTGCGTTCGGTGACCAGGGCGCGGCGGCGGGTGGTGGACGAGCGGCGGCTCCGGCCCGACACCGGCTCCTCCAGGGCCGGCAGCGGCCACAGCGGGGACGCCTGGACGCGGCGCCGCAGTGCCCGCCTCACCAGCAGCGCCGCCCCCGCGGCGACGACGACGGTACGCAGACGTGGCGGCATGGCTCAGTGACCTCCGTTGGCGGCCGGCGACGAGGCGAGGTAGGCGACGGCCTGGGCCGTGCTGCCCTCCTGGGAGGGGTGGTAGGCCCTGCCGAGGTACCGGGGGATGGAACGCAGCATGGCCGGGGTCGACGGGAGGACCCCCTGCTGCCCGCGCCGGACGAAGTCCTGCAGCGACCCCCTGCCGCCCGGCAGCGCGGGATCGTTCTCCAGGAAGAAGCGGATCCCGCGCTGCCAGAGGAACACCAGCGCCGAGAACGCCGTCGCCCAGGTCCGCACCCGCCGCCGGTAGCCGCCGTCGACGTGCTGGAAGAGGTCGAAGGCGACCGCGCGGTGCTCGACCTCCTCCGCGCCGTGCCAGCGCAGCAGGTCCAGCATCATCGGGTCGGCGCCGCGCCGGTCCAGCTCCTCGGCGTTGAGCACCCAGTCGCCCAGGAAGGCGGTGTAGTGCTCGATCGCGGCGATCAGCGCGACACGCTCCATCAGCCACCACCGCCGGGCCCTGCCGGGCGGCAGGGTCCGGTCCCCGAGCAGCTTCTCGAAGAGCCAGTCGACCTGCGCGGTGTACGGGGTGGGGTCCAGTCCCAGCATCTTCAGGTGCGGCAGCACGTCGTCGTGCGCCTGGGAGTGGACGGCCTCCTGGCCGATGAACCCGATGACGTCCTCGCGCAGCCGGTCGTCCCGGATGTACGGCAGGACCTGCCGGTAGACGTGGATGAACCAGCGTTCCCCCGCCGGGAGCAGCAGGTGCAGCACGTTGATGGTGTGGGTGGTGAACGGGTCGCCCGGAACCCAGTGGAGCGGGGTCTCCGCCCAGTCGAAGGAGACCTTCCGGGCCTTCGGTACGGTCCGTTCGGCGGGTATCGCCGCCGGCTGCGTATTGGACATGGCGTCAATGTACTGATGGGTACGCGCCGGGAACAGGGTCGTGCAGCCGGTGGTTCACCGGCCGGTCAGCGCAGCACGCCGATCTTCGAGCCGTCCTCCAGCCGCCCGCCGAGCTCCACCCGGGCGGCCGGCTTGCCCTCGACCGGCACCGCGATCCGCCGGCCCTCCTCGCGGCCCTCCACCGCACCCGCCACCTCGACCGACGCCACCCGCGGGCTGCCGGCCGCCACCATGTACCACTGCCCGGCCGGCGACTTCCACAGCGCGCCCGCCAGGACGTGCGGCTCACGCGCCCCGCACGCCGGGGAGTCGTCCGCCTGCGCCACCACCGAGCCCGGCGTCGCCGTGCCCCGCTCCGCCTCCGGCGCCTGGAACTGGGCCAGCACCTTGCCACCCGTGCCGCGCCAGGTCTCCGCACGCGTGCACAGCCACCGGGCGGGCCCGGCGTCGCCCGTCCCGGGAAGGTCCTGCTCGGCGAAGCGCCAGGAGTTCACCGACCGCACCCCGTGCGAGCGGACCACCGGCAGCAGACAGGCCGTCCGCGCCCACTCCGCGCGCGCCGCGTCGTCCGTGACGTCCGCGGGCGCGGACGGCGGACCGGAGGTGAGCCGGGCCGGGGTGAGCTCGCCGAGGTCGGTCAGCAGCCGGGTGGCCACCCCGTCGCGCACCTCCAGGGCGTCCCACGTACGGCACTGGCTCGGCGCGACCGGGCTGAGCATCGGCTCGGTGACACCGTGCGCGTCCCGCTCCAGCGGACGCGCCGCCTCCGACGGCCGCAGCAGGTCCCGCACGGCCACGCCCCGCACCCAGGGAGCCGTCAGGTAGCGGACGTTCGCGTTCGTACGGCCCACCACCAGAGCGCCCGCGGACGCCGTGTCCGCGCCGTCCGTCCGCACGAAGTCCAGCGCCGCCCCGGCCGTGCCGTCCTTCGGCTCCGCGTACCGCACCACCCGCAGTCCGTCGTGGAACAGCACCACCCGCGCCTGGTCCACGTCACCCGCGAACAGCAGCTGCGGCGGCCCCATCGGCGGCCCGGGCGGCGTCCCCGGCGCCGCCGACGCCTGAACGGTCGGCCCCGGCCTCGCCCACACGGCCAGCGCCCGGCGCAGCAGCGCCGTGTCGCCGACGAGACCGCCCCGTGCGGGCCACACCGAGAAGTCGGTGCGCGCCGAGCGCTGCCACAGGGCCGGGGCGACGCGCCGCACATGAGCCGGGTCCAGCGCCGCCTCCGACACCGGGTTGCGGGCGTACGCCGGAGCGGCCGCCCCGTCGGGACCCCAGCCGTCGCCGGGCAGGCCCAGCAGCGTCCCGCACACCACCGCGGCGGCCAGCGCCGCCAGCGCCGCCCTGGTGTGCTGGCGGCGCCGCATCAGATCGGTCGGGCGCGCCTGGAGGGAGCACGGGTCGAACTCCGCGGACTCCAGCAGCCCGGCGCCGCTCGTGCCCCGGGCCGCGTCCACCCCGTCGGCCTCGGCCAGCGCCGCACCCGGGTCCTCGACGCCGGCGGCCGCCAGCACCCGGCGCACCTCCGCGTCCCCCTGCCGCTCCAGACCGCGCAGCACGTACGCCGCGCGCCCGGCGCCGGACAGCGACGCCAGCCGCTGGTCCAGGGCCAGTTCGTCGGCGCCGCCGGAGCGGGGGAACAGCCGCAGGCCCCACACCTGGGGCAGCAGCGGCGGCAGCTGCGCCCGCTTGGGCCACGCCCGGCGCCTCAGCGGCAGGCCCGCCTCCAGAGCCTGGCGCAGCATCTGCCCGCGCACGTACGCGTACCCGGGGTCGACCGCGTCCTCGGCCGTCCGCCGCTGGCCCGGCATGGCGGGGCCCACGGGGCCGCGGCGTCGCGGCAGCGAACGCTGCACGAGCGCGTGCGCGGTCAGGACGCGGCGGTTGCGGCCGAGGGACGGCGGCAGCACCAGATAGGCGATGCGGACGAGCCGGGGGTAGTGCTCGACGAGCGCCGCCTCGGCCTGTTCGACGTCGACGGGGGCGGGGATAGCCAGTTCCTGGGTGCTCACGTTCAGCAGAACGAGCGAATCCTGCGATGGTCACCTGCCCCTGCGGTGGTCACCTGCCGCTCGTGCCCCAGCCGGTCGGCCGGCTGAACACCGCGGTGCCGCGTTCCCCGCCGCCGCCGTTCGCCGCCGTCATGAACAGGCCCGCGTCCTGCACCGGGGCCGCACCCCGCACCCGGACGGTGGCGACCGTACGCCAGGTCGCACCCCCGTCCGCCGAGCAGGCGCCCGTGTAGGCGTCGCCCGCGCGCGACAGCCGCAGGAGGAGCGGTACCCGGCAGCCGGGGCCGGTGATCCGCCGGTACGCGTCGAGGGCGCCGTCACCGTCCGCGTCGTACGTCAGGGCCACCCCGCTCGCGGGCGTGACCGCCAGGTTGAGGAACCCGGGCGCCGAGGGCCCCGGGAGCGAGTCCCGGACGACGATCCCGGCACGCGCCCAGTCGCCGGTCGGGTCCTGCGCGTCCACCCGGACCGTCAGGGTTCCGCCGTCCGCCAGGGCGCCCTCCCGGTAGAGGGCCCCGAACTCGGCGACGCCCTTCCAGAGGTCCTGGCCGCCGCCGTTGACGGCGTACCGGTCGCCGAGCTGCCCGAAGACCGCGCCGTTGGTGCTGTACGTGCGCCAGGACGCGTCCAGGGGGCCGACGGCGTACAGGCTGCCCCGGTGCACGGTGGTGACCGGCTCCTCGCCCGCGGGGCCGTACGTGGTGCGCAGCTCGTAGGGGAGCGGTTCGACGGGCTCGGCGAGGGGGCGGTCCGGGGCGGTGACCCCCCAGGAGACCTGCCCGCTGCCGGCCGCCGGGACGGAGGGCAGCTCCAGGGGCGGCTGGTCGCCGAAGCCGGTGAGGACGAAGCCGGCGCGGCCGGTGGCGCGCAGGCCGTTGACGTTCCGCAGGGTGGCGGTGACCAGCCCGCCGGCGCCGGGCGGGAGCCCCGCCGGGTCGCAGGAGACCGTGACGTCGCCCTGGAAGGGCGCCGCGGCGAGGACGTCGTGGACCTTCCGGGCCGTGCGGTACGGGTCGTGCGGGGGCCGCACGGGGTAGGTCCGCGTCCCGTACGTCCAGCGCTCCTCCCTCGCGTACCAGTCGAAGTCCTTCGGGGCGCGGCCCTCGGCGAGGGCGTCCGCCAGCTCGTCCAGGTAGGCCCGCCACTGCGGGAGGTGGACGTCGGCGATGAGACCGGACCAGTCGCGGTTGGCGTAGTTGGCCAGGCGCCCGCCGTCGGCGGTGGGCCGGTCCGCCCAGGTGGTGACCAGCACGCGGGCGGTGCGCTCCAGGCCCTCGCGGCGCGCGTCCGCGAGCCAGGGCCCGAGGAGGAAGGCGCGGTGCGAGCCGGACATCTCGTCGCTCAGCCGCATCAGCTCCAGCCACAGCCGGGACAGCGCGCGGAAGGTGTCGAGATCCCGCTGCGCGTACGCGGCCCTCAGCAGCCCGATCAGTTGCCAGGAGCGGTTGGCGATGGCCTGGCGGCCCAGGTCGGTCAGGTCGTACCGGTACGCGTCGGAGCGGCGCAGCGGCTCCCGCACCCCGAGCAGAGCGGCGAACGCCCGGTCGAAGTCGGCCGGGTCGAAGGCGGGGGAGTGGGTGGCGTAGTACGCGCCGGAGCGGGCGGTCAGGCTGGGCCGGGCCGCGAAGACCGAGTCGTGGGGGCGGCCGTCGCGGCTGGTGATGCGGTACGCGGTGTCCCGCAGGACCGCAAAGGCCTCGCGCGCGCGGGGGTCGCGGCCGCCGTAGCGCAGGTCGGCGTACGCCTCGAACCAGCGGGCGCGGTCCACGGGCTCGCGCCGCCAGGCGAGCTCCGAGAACAGCTCCAGGGCGGCCGGGTCCCGCTCGGCGGCCTCCGGCATGTACGCGGTACCGGCGAGCGCGGATCCGGGCTTGTCGCGCCACGCAGGGAAGCGCTCGGTCCACACGTGGGTCCTGGCCCCGAGGGTGGTGCGGCCGCCGAAGTTGGGGATGGTGCCGAAGGCGTACGGGACACCGCCCCAGTCCCGCTCGCGGTCGGTGACGGTCTCCAGGTCGGACAGCCCGTCCACGACGAGCACCGTGCGCCTGTCCAGGGCGTCGAGCAGGTCGCGGCGCGGATTGGACTGCCAGCCGAGGACGATCCACAGGGCGCCGGGGCGGGCGCGGTGGAGGGCGGCCTCGACGGCGCGGGCGGCGTCCGGGACGGGCACGTCGCCGGGGGAGCCGCCCTCGTGCAGCAGGTCCATCTTGAAGTGCCGTACCTCGCCGAACAGGTCGGCCTGGTGGCGGTAGAAGGCGTCGGCGAACGCGGTGAAGGCCGCGGTGCGCGGGTCGAGCCAGTCCGGCCGGCGCAGCCCCGCCCAGACGCCCTGCGGCACGGTCCGGGCGCCGGGGTTGCGGGCGGCGAAGCCGTCGGGGACGGTCCCGAAGCAGCCGGGCAGGACCGGGTGCATGCCGAGCTCGCGGATCCGGTCGGTGATGCGGCGGCCCAGTGCCGCGCGGCGGGCGATCAGCCCGGGGGCGAGCGGGCCGCCGTAGCCGCTCATGTTCTGCAGCAGCCACCAGGGCTGGTGCGAGGGGGCCGGGAGCCAGGCGCGGGCCTCGGCGTCGGAGTAGCCGAAGTCCTGGAGGAGCCGGTGGTGTACGGCCTCCTGGCCGACGGTGACGAGGACCTCGTTGCAGCCGTGCAGGGCGAGCACGTCGATCAGCCGCTCCCAGCGCGGCCAGTCGGCGTACGGGGCGGTGTAGCCGTCGTGCGTGTCGTTGAACGCGAACCGGTGCGGGACGGTCGCCTCGTGCGCGAGCGGGGCGGGCGGCGCGGGGAGCCGGCGCGGGAGGTCCAGTTGGGAGCCCGACCAGGAGATGTGGGCACCGCACACGTACTTGAGGTACCAGTGGACCCCGGTGAGGAGGGTGGCGGGGCTCGTGCCCGCGACCTCGACGCGGCCCGGGGCGCCGGTGACGCGGAACCGTTCCGGGCCGTCCGTGAGGGGGATGAGGCGGAACTGGTCGGCGTGGCCGGGCAGGAGCCGTTCGAGGGCGGCGCGGGCGGGCCCGGCGCCGGTCGCGTTCGCCATGGCCGTCCCGTTCCCGGCGAGGGCGGCGCCCACGCCGATTGCTCCGGCGGTCCCCAGCAGCGTACGTCTCGACACTCCGGACACAGCGCTCCTCCATGGTGCTGACGCGACATCAGGTGCGATGAGGGACGCACGTTACCCCGGGTTCCGGCCCGGAACAGGGGTGCGAACCGGCACGATGGCCAGATGCGCACGGAACGACGAACGAGTACGGCACGGGTGGCTGCTGCCGCCCTGATATCCCTGGCCCTCCCGGTCCTCGCGGCCTGCGACGCCGACGGTGGGACGGCGGACGCGGCGCCGCCGACGGCGACGGGCACGCTGGAGCAGCTCGCGGCGAAGGCCGCCTGCGAGCCGGAGATCTCGACGGACGCCGAGGAGCTCCGCCAGGCGAAGTGCGAGACGCGGGACGGCGCGTACGTCCTGACCACCTTCGCCACCGACCGGGGCCAGCGGGAGTGGATCAACGAGGCCAACGACTACGGCGGCACGTACCTCGTGGGCCGCAAGTGGGTGGTCTCGGGCGACGAGAAGGTGGTCACAGCACTGCGCGGCCGGCTCGGTGGCGACGTGGAGACCGGCTCGTCGCACCACTCGGGGAACAGTGGTGGTGGGGGAGACGAGGGGTCCCACTCGGGGCACCACGCGAGCTGACCGCGCAGGTAAGGGGGGATGGACCGGACGGTGCACCCCTGATCCCCCGATCACCGGATCGGGGGATCAGATGGTCAGGCGCACCGGCGTCCGTCGTTGATGCAGTTCACCATCTGGTTCATCAGCCGACTGTTGAAGACGTTGATGAAGTCTCCGTGGTCCGTGATCGGCTTGTGCAGCTGCTCCGGGAACGAGTCCACGGCGAAGACGGTCCCCTGCGGAATGTCGTAGACGATCCGCTGGACCAGCTGCGGAATGGCCTGGAAGCCCTGCGGGCACTGGCCGTTCCCGTCCGCGAAGGCGACATGCGTACGGTGGTTGGCGCTGTCGGTGTTCTGACCGTCCCAGCAGCTCTGGAACTTGAAGGTGCGCACCACCTGGCTGCCCTGCGGGCAGATCGGGTACTTGTCCTTGAGCTGGCGGTCCTCGAATCCCGTGCAGCTCCACGACGCATTGGCGTTGGCATCACCGTTGGTGAACGCCTTGGCATCCCCCGTGATGATCCGCAGGAAGCGCGGCATCGCGGTCACCTTCGAGACCGGACTGCCGACGAAATTCATGGTGACCTGGGAAGGCGTCAGGATTTCGCCGACGTTCTTGTCATTGCCGCCGCCGTCGGCATTGGCGTCGTTCTCGTTCTGCCCGTTCTGCAGGCGCAGGACCGGCCAGAAATAAGTCGACTTGTCACCTTGGTTACGGCAGGTCGTCTGACCGCGGGCCAGGTCGTCGTCGCTGGCGAAGGCGTCGTTGGCCTGGTTGCCGACGTAATCGTGCATGTGGTGCGCGCCATTGCTCACACCCGGCGCCACGATGACGTTGTCCGGGTTGAACTTGCCGTTCTCGTTTCGGCCGCAGTCGGTGACGAAACTGCCGCGCGAGGCGCCGCGGAGCTGGCGGGCTTGCTGGACATTGGGCTGGACGGACTGGATGTCGACGAAGTCGCCGGCGACCGGCCCGTTGCCGGCCTGTCCCTGCCCTTGGCCCTGATCCTGGCCGTTGCCCTGATCCTGGCCCTGATCCTGGCCTTGGTCCTGGCCCTGATCCTGGCCCTGATCCTCGCCGTTGTCCTGACCCTGATCCTGGCCTTGGTCCTGACCCTGATCCTGGCCGTCGCCCTGGCCGTCGTTGTCGCCGAGCGTCGTGTCGTCCGCCTGCAGCTTGCAGGGCGCCAGGCTCGAGAGGTTCTCGGGCCGCTCGCCGTTGCGGCCGATGGCGATGACGATCCGTTCGATGGCGGCCAGCCGTTTGTCCTTCAGCGGATTGAGAATGGCGTTGTCGGCGAGCCGGGGATCCTGCTGGATCCGTTCCTTCTCTTCGGCGAACCGCTGGTAGGCATCGGTGATCTGGCTGTCCATGTTCGCCAGTTCCCGGTCCACTTCCCCGCGTGCCTGGTCGGGCACCTCGGGAAGACCGTTGGCGACTTCGGGGCAGTCGATGGTCGAGACCTGTTGTCCGGTGTTGAGGGTGTTCTGTTGCTGAGGCGGCGGGCTGGACCAGCCCTCACCCGCGGATGCGTAGAAATTGGCCGCTATCAGCCCACCCCCGCCCAGTATCAGGGCAGCCGAGGCGGCAATCGCCCGGTTGGCCAGCGTTGAGCGTTTTCGTGTGCGTCCCATGGAACTCCAATCCCGGGAGGGGAGAACCGCTCCGTTGCATACGGGTGGGGCGCACGGCCTGTTCAGCGCGCCGCGGCTTTCGTAGAAATCTCCGTCCGCAAAGCGGGCGAACCGTTACAGCCTCAGCCCCAGCGCCGCAGCCTCCTGCTGCGGACTCACCCCCACCACCGGCCGGTCCGGCCGCTGCGGCGCCTCGCCGCCACGGCTCCGCAGCCACGCCCAGGTGTCGGTGACCGTCTGCGCCACCGGCCGGCAGCGCAGGCCCGCCGCGAACGCCTTGGACACATCGCCGCGGTGCATCGCGTCGTGCGCCTCGCCCGGTGGCAGCCAGACCGGCAACTGGGTCCAGGGCTCGATGCCCGCGCCGAGGACCGCCTCCGGCGCGGTCCAGCGCAGCTGCGCGTCCGAACCGGTGGCGCGCACGCACGCGTCGAGCAGCCCGCCCATGGTCGTGTGCCCGCTCGGGCCGGTCAGGTTGTACGGGCCGCACAGCCCCGCCTGTACCGCGTCCAGGAGCCACTCGGCGAGGTCGCGGGCGTCGATGCACTGCAGCGGCAGGTCGCGCGGGCCCGGGGCGAGGACCGGTCCGCCCCGCGCGATCCGGTTCAGCCACCACGGCAGGCGGCCCACGTTCTCGCCCGGTCCGAGGAGCAGCCCCACACGTGCGAGCAGCGTCCGCCCGGCGCCGAACGCCTCCAGCGCGGCCAGTTCCCCACCCCGCTTGGCCTCGGCGTACGGCACGTCACCGGCCGCGTCCGGGGACGCGGCGACGAGCGGGCCGTCCTCGGTCAGCCCGGCCGGCATGGGCCAGGCGTACACGGAGCGGCTGGAGACGTACACGTACCGCCCGGCGCGCGGGGCGAGCAGCCGGGCCGCGTCCCGCACGGCGACGGGCGCGGCCGCCCAGGTGTCGACGACCGCGTCCCACCGCCCCTCGGCGAGCGGTGACAGCCCGCCGGGCGCGGTCCTGTCGCCGAGCAGGGCGGTCACGCCGGCGGGCGGCTCGTGCCGCCCCCGGTGGAACACCGTGACCTGCCACCCACGGGCCAGCGCGGCCTCCGCCACGGCGCGGCCCGCGAATTCGGTACCACCCAGGATCAGAAGTCTCATGCCGGCGACTGTGCCCCGCCGCGCCCGCACGGACCAGCGTTTCTGCTCTCAGGCGACACCCCCGGGACCTGCCTGTCAGGCGCCGGGTCTCGCGCCCGGCGCGACTCAGGGCCCGGGTCGCGTCGACTCACGCCCGGCGCGCATCCGACTGCGAACCGGGGATGCGGCCCGACCGCCGCCCGGCAAGTACCCGGACTCGCACCCGGCGACCCAGCGGCACCCGCCAGTCAGGCGCCGCGTCTCGCGCCCGGCGCGACTCATGGCTCGGCCCCGCGACGCACCGGACTGCGGCCCGGCGAGGCAGCCTGGCTGCCGCCCGGCGCGCACCGGGATGCCACCCGGCAGGCACCCGAACCTTCGCCCGGCGTGCACCGGGATGCCGCCCGGCTCGGCAACCCCACCCCGCCCGGTGACGCACCCGGACTCCCGCGCGGTGCGTCGGGGTGGCAGCATGTGCGGACGATGACGGATCCCCGGTCGCCCCTGCGGGCCCTGCGTGCCGCGCTCTTCGCGGCGGTGTGCGTGGCATTGGCCGCGGTGGGGCATTCGTCCATGTCTGCGCATTCCCTCCCGCCGGTCACGCTGCTCCTCGCCTTCGGGGTGACGGCGGGCCTGGCCTGGCTGGCGGCCGCCCGGCGCCGGGGCGCGCCCTTCATCACCGCGGGGCTGCTCGCGCTCCAGGCCGTGCTGCACGTGACCTTCGGCGCGGGCCGGTCCCACCAGGGCCACGGCCACCCCCACGGCGGCCCGCACCCCACCACCGGCATGCTCCAACCGGCCCACGGCGCGGCCCCGCCGACCGGGCACCACACCGCGCCGCCGGCCACCGCCGCCGGAGCCGACGCGGCGCACGACGGCGCGTCCGGCCTCGTCCGGGCGCTTCTCGACGCGGTCGGGCTCGGGGGGGCCTCCGCCGGCATGCTGGCCGTCCACCTCCTCGCCGCCGCGGTCTGCGCCTTGTGGCTCGCCCGCGGCGAGGCCGCCTTCTTCCGCCTCGCCCGCGCCGTCGGGGCCCTCGGGTTCACGCCGTTGCGGCTGCTCCTCGCCGCCGTGCTGCTGCCCGAGGCCCCGCGCCCGCCGCGCGCCGGGCGCCCGCCGGCCGCGTGCCGGCACCACGGAGTCGTCCTCGCGCACAGCCTGTCACGGCGCGGGCCGCCTGCGACCGCCGTACCCCGCGCCACGGTCCCCGGAGCCGCACACGTCTGACCGGGGGCCGCTTCCCCCTGCAGACAACGCCGACTCCTAGGACAGTCATGGCCATTGACGATCAGGCGATACCCGCCGCAGCACCACGGACCACCCCGTCCCCTGCCAGCCCCACCGAACCTTCCCGGCCGACGACCTGGAGCGCCCTGCGCCCCCTCGTCCTGCGCCTCCACTTCTACGCGGGCCTCCTCATAGCCCCGCTCCTCCTCGTCGCCGCCGTCAGCGGACTGGCGTACGCCCTCTCCTTCCAGGCCGAGAAGGTCGTCTACCGCCACGAGCTGCGGGCCCCGGTCGGCGACCAGGTCTTCCCGCTCTCGGCCCAGATCGGCGCCGCCCGCGACGCCCACCCCGAGGCAACGGTGACGGCCGTGTGGCCGTCGGCGGAGGAGGGCGCCACCACCCGCGTCCTCATGAGCAGCCCGGAGGTCGAGGAGGGCATGTCCCTCGCCGTGTTCGTCGACCCGTACACCGCGGAGGTACGCGGAGCCCTGCCCAGCTACGGCAGTTCGGGCGCCCTCCCGCTGCGCGCCTGGATCTCGCAGTTCCACGCGGACCTGCACCTCGGCGAGCTCGGCCGCAACTACAGCGAGATGGCCGCGAGCTGGATGTGGGTCGTCGCCCTCGGCGGCCTGCTGCTCTGGCTCGGCCGCAGGCGCAGCACCAAGCGCGCCCTGTTCGTCCCCGAGCGGGGCCCCAAGTCCCGCCGCCGCACCCTCTCCTGGCACGGCTCCGTGGGCCTGTGGGCGGTCACCGGGCTCGTCCTGCTCTCCGTCACCGGGCTGACGTGGTCGCGGTACGCGGGGGAGAACGTCGACCTGCTGCAGAACAAGTTCAGCGGTCCCACGCCCACCGTCTCCGCGGCCCTCGGCGGCGCGGCCGCGGGCGGCGGCGCGGACGGCGGCCACGAGGGTCACGGCGCCGGAGGCCACACGGCCCCGGCCGCCACCGGACCGGACGTCGGCATCGACAAGGCCGTCGAGTCGGCGGCGGCCGCCGGAGTGTCCGGGAAGATCGCGGTGACCCTCCCGGCGGACGGCAAGGGCTACGTCGTCAAGGAGACCGACACCCAGTTCCCGGTCCACCTCGACTCGGTCGCGATCGACCCGGCCGACGGCACGGTCATGGACGAACTGCGGTTCGCGGACTACCCGCTGTTCGCCAAGCTGACCCGCATCGGCATCGACGCGCACATGGGTGTCTTCCTCGGCCTCGCCAACCAGCTCGCCCTGGCCGCCCTCATGGTGGGCCTGATCCTCCTCATCCTGTGGGGCTACCGGATGTGGTGGCTGCGCAGGCCCACCAAGGAGCGCACGCGGGGCTTCGGCCGCCCGGTGCCGCGCGGCGCCTGGCGCAAGGTGCCGGTCACCCTGCTGCTGCCGATGGCGGCCGCGACGGCACTGGTCGGCTGGTTCGTACCGATGCTGGGCATCAGCCTGCTGGTGTTCCTCGTGGCCGACGCGGTGCTGGGCCTGGTGGCCCGCCGCCGCGCCGCCTAGCCGCACCATCCGGGCGGGCCGTCCGGGCGCACACCGCCGGACGGCCGCCTGAACACGCCTCTCAGGGCGCGTACTTGTAGCCGACCCGCCGCACGGTCTGGATCGTGCGGCGGTGCTCGGCGCCCAGCTTCCGCCGCAGCCGGGCCACGTGGACGTCGACCGTCCGCCCGTCACCGACGTGGCCGTAGCCCCACACGGTGGTCACCAACTGGTCGCGGGTGTGCACCCGGTGCGGGTTCGCCACCAGGTGCGCCAGCAGCTCGAACTCCAGGTACGTGAGGTCCAGCGGCCGGCCGTCCACGAACGCGGTGCGCCGGGAGGAGTCCACGGTCACGGGGCCCTCGACCGGGGCGGCGGCCACCACCGGTGCCGGTTCCTGCTGGTCGGCGGGGACGAGGACGAGGTAACCGACCATCGGCGGCTGCCCCGGCAGTGCCGGCACGGCGTGCGCCGGTGCGGGCAGCCAGGTGGCGCCCGGCGGCAGGAACTCGGTGACGTCGACGACCTCGTCCCGCCCGATGGCACGCAGCCGGTGCCGGCCGGGGGCGTGAGCGGAGGAGGGGACGGGAGAAGGAACGGGAGCGGAGAGGGTACGGGTGTTCGCCATGGTGGGCTCAGCTCTTTCGCGCGAAGGGACGGAAGTACGTCATGGCGCGACGGCCGAAGGCCTCTCGGACGGGACAGGTGCCGCCGAAGGCGTTAGAGGGCCGACGCGTTCCTCGCGCGGCAACACACCCGGTCGAAGTCGTGGTGCTGACGGGACGGCCAGAACGGCTCCAGGTCGCTGCGACCCGTCGCGGCGTACGCGGTGCTCCGAAGGCTGGCCATGGCCCTATTCAACCAGAAGCCGCCTTGGACGTCTCCCTGTTGTCCCACCACGACCGCAGCCGGCGCTCCACCGGCCGTTCCACCGCGTGGTGCAGGGCTGCGGCGGCCGCCACCGAGACGAGCAGCAGCGGCACGTACCAGAGAAGGTTGGTCCAGGCCACCGGCTGCAGGCCGTAGACGTCCCGCAGCGCGTAGATGAAGGTGGCGTGCACCAGGTAGAAGGCGAAGGACCACTCGCCCAGCCGAACCAGGGTGCGCCCGCGCAGCAGCGAGCGGCGTCCCTGGACATCGCTCCACGCCACCGCCGCGATCATCGCGGCGCAGGCGACAGCGATCCACTCCGCCTCGGCTGTTCGCGCGGCGTCCGCGGCGAATTCAGCGACTGCGTTGTCGAACGAGCGGCCCTCGCTGACCAGGAGCCATCCGACCAGCACACCGGCGCCGAGATAGCACCACAGCGGCCTCAGAGGTACCCGCCACCCCGCGAGCAGGGCGCGTGCGATGCCTATGCCGATCACGAACTCACTGAGCCGTACGACCGGATGCGGCACCTGACCGAGCCACGACGTGGGCCAGTGCCACACGGCCGCCCGGTAGAGCAGGGCCGCGGCGAAGGTGAGGACCGTCAGGAGCAGCGCGCCGCGGACCCGCATCCGGCCGAAGAGCCGGTGCAGCGCCGGGTGCAGCGCGTAGAAGAAGTACTCGCACGTCAGCGTCCATGCCGCGGGGTTGCCGGAGAACGTGATGGTGGGGTCCAGCGACCAGCCCTGGAGGAGCACCACCGACAGCAGCAGGATCCCGGCGCTGAGCGGTTTCACCCACCAGTCGGCAGGATCGGGACTGAGGCTGTAGAAGACCGGCACGGCGAGAAGCAGCGCCACCAGGTGCGACGGATGAATGCGGGCGAGGCGCCGCCAGTAGAACGCCGGCACCGTGACGCCGGGCCGGGCGGACCAGGTCAGGACGAACCCGGACAGGACGAAGAAGAGGGTGACGCCGTACGTCCCGAACGCGAGCACCTTGTGCACGGGCAGCGGGGCCAGGTTGGTCATGTGGTGCGCGAAGACGGCGAAAGCCGCCCACCAGCGCAAACCGGTCAGAGAGTCGAGCCGGGGAGCCGGCTCGGCGCTGCCCCCGGTCGCCCGGCGAGGGCCTGGAACCCGCCCGGCGCCGATGGACACCGTCGTCAGCGACTGCGTCATACGGGTGGCCTCTTCATACGCGAACGGGTGAACAACCCGGCGAAGTGTAGCGGCCGACGCAAAGCGGGGCGCGCACCGGTCACCGGTGAGCGCCCCGTCCTCGGCGGCGGAGGATCAGACCTGGCCGGCCTTCTCCAGGGCCGCGCAGCAGGTGTCCACCAGCAGGCGGGTGACCGTGTACGGGTCGACGTTGGCGTTCGGGCGGCGGTCCTCGATGTAGCCCTTGCCGTCCTTCTCGACCTGCCACGGGATGCGCACGGAGGCGCCGCGGTCGGAGACGCCGTAGGAGTACTGGTCCCACGGGGCGGTCTCGTGCAGACCGGTCAGGCGGTCGTCGATGCCGGCGCCGTAGTTCTTGACGTGGTCCAGCGGCTTGGAGCCCTCACCGAGCGCCTCGCACGCGGTGATGATGGCGTCGTAGCCCTCGCGCATGGCCTTCGTCGAGAAGTTGGTGTGCGCGCCGGCGCCGTTCCAGTCGCCCTTGACCGGCTTCGGGTCGAGGGTCGCGGTGATGTTGAAGTCCTCGGCGGTGCGGTAGAGCAGCCAGCGCGCGACCCACAGCTGGTCGGAGACCTCCAGCGGCGACAGGGGGCCGACCTGGAACTCCCACTGGCCCGGCATGACCTCGGCGTTGATGCCGGAGATGCCCAGGCCCGCCTTGAGGCAGTTCTCCAGGTGCGCCTCGACGACGTCACGGCCGAAGATCTCGTCGGCGCCGACGCCGCAGTAGTAGCCGCCCTGCGGGGCCGGGAAGCCGCCGACCGGGAAGCCGAGCGGACGCGTGCCGTCGAAGAAGGTGTACTCCTGCTCGATGCCGAAGATCGGCTCCTGGTCGGCGAACCGCTCCGCGACCTCGGCCAGCGCCGCCCGCGTGTTGGACACGTGCGGGGTCATGTCCGTGTTGAGGACCTCGCACAGGACCAGGATGTGGTCGCCGCCGCGGATCGGGTCCGGGCAGGAGAAGACCGGCTTGAGGACGCGGTCGGAGGCGTGACCCTCGGCCTGGTTGGTGCTGGACCCGTCGAAGCCCCAGATCGGGAGGTCGGCGACGCCGGTGGCCGCGCCCGCCGCGAGTATCTTCGTCTTCGAGCGAAGCTTGGCGGTCGGCTCGGTGCCGTCGATCCAGATGTACTCAGCCTTGATGGTCACGGGGGGCCTCATCCTGTGCGGGTGCAGCGGTATGCCGCGCAGCTTGGCAAGAGGGGATTTCCCGGCCGTTGCCCGTTTGTGAACCCCGTGTTACTCAGCTTCCCCGTGTTTCCCGCACTCGCTGTGCCACGGTGTGCGCATTGAGCAACGATGCGAATCCCGCGGCCCGGATCCGGGCCACGAGCTCGGCGTACCCGGTGCCGAGCGCCTCCGCCGTGCGCCCCAGGTGCCAGTCGCAGTCCGCCAGCCGCCGCAGCAGGTACCCGCGCCGGATCTGCTTGTCGGACAGCCGGAACGTCTTCAGGTACACCGCCCGCCCCTTGTGGTCGGTGATCACCTCGCCGATGTGCTGCTTCTGCCCCGCGTTGTGCAGGAACGGCGGCAGGAAGCGGTACAGCTCGTACGGACCCGCTCCTCGCACCCGCTCGAAGGCGTACGACGTCCGCAGCAGGTCCCGCGCCATCAGCGTGTCGTGCGACTCCGTCCACGCCCGCTCCTGCGCGCGGGCCGCGGCCCGGAGGTCCGCCAGGCTGCGCAGGTGGCCGGTGTCGCGGATGCGTGCGGTGAACTCCGGCACCGGCGCGCCGTACAGGGCGTACTGGTGCACCGTCTCGCCGTACAGGTCCTCGATCAGGGACGGGTGCAGCGCGCGGTAGTCGTCCGGGTGCGGGACGACGAAGGCGGCGGCCAGCGTGTCCGCCGCGTACACCATCACCCCGCACTGGCCCGGATGGATCTCGAACACGCGCAGCGCCTCTCCCAGTCCGCGCACCTGCCACCCGGCGTACGCGGCCTCCGCGCGCGGCGAAAGACCCTGGCGCACCGCTTGCCGGGACCACTCGTCCCACACCACGGACGGGCCGCCGAAGTGCAGGGCCAGGTAGCCCTCCAGGGCGAGGTGGAGCGGGAGGAAGCGGAGCCTCTTCCCGCCCCGCTCGCCCTTGGCCATGCGGTGGTGGCGCCGGACCGGGACGCAGCAGGGCGGCTCCGCGTCGTCGCCGAACTGCGTCCCGTACGCCGCCGACTCGCCACCCCGGCCACCGCCGGACCAGTCCGCGACGAAGCCGTGCGGGATGTACGAGACGTACTCGGTGCGCGGTCCGGCGTCGACCGCACCCGCCCCGTACCCGCCGTACACCTCCCGGTGCAGCCGCAGCCCCTCCACCGGCTCCTCCCGCACCAGCGGCACGAGACGGATGCCGCCCCATACCTGCGCGGGCCGGGCGGTCAGCCCCGTGAGATCGATCCGGGTCACGCCCCCGCCCCCTTCGTCCGGTTCGTCCTTGCAGCCCCGTTCGTTCTTCTCGTGTCCCGAAGGAACAGTTCCACCCGCCGGTCCAGATACGCCTGCAGATCGGACAGCCCCGTGCGCCCCTCCGCGAACTGCGCGATCTCCACCAGCGCGGGCAGGTCCTCCGCGTCACGGATCCCGGCCGTCGGCACGCTCGGGGCGAGACGCCGCACGTCGAAGCCTTCGGCGTCGTATACGGGGTTCACATGCACCACGCTGGTGCGGCGCTCGGCGTCGAGCCGGGTCCGCCACACCCGCAGCACCTCGCCCGCCAGGCCCGGCGGCGCGTTGTCCCACCCGTCCGAGACGATGACGAGCCGCTCCGGCACCGCTTCCAGCGCGTCGAGGATCCGCGTACCGAGCGGCGTCGGCCCCCAGGGGCGCACCAGGAGGGCGTCGGTGCCGCCCGACGTCCACAGCGGTGTGTACGTCGTCGCCAGCGCCTCCAGCAGGAAGTGGCAGCCCAGCGCCACCGCGAGCGGACGGCGCCGCTTCTCGCCCGACCCGGACGAGGAGTAGCTGTCGTCGAGGACCGCCGCGACCCGCCCCCACGTACCGGCGTACGGCCCCGCCGCCCGGCGCGCCGCCGCCCGCAGCGCACCGGTCAGCTCGGCGCGCCGGGCCACCCGCTCCTCCGCGCGCAGCGACAGCGCGTACAGCGCGAGCCGGGTCAGCGGCATGACGGACAGGTCGGCCGCGGCCGGCCCGGTACGCCGGGTCCGCAGCCGCTCCAGGCGGGTCATCCGCGGCGCGATCCGCTCCAGGAACACCTGGCGGGGGATGCCGTGCCGGGCGGCGAACCCCTCGGCGACGGTGAACGGCAGCTCGTAGACCGCCGACTGCTCGTGGTGGGCGCGGCGGTGTGCGTCGAGGAACGCGTCGTCGTACCGGACGCGCCGCTTCGGCGCGAACAGGAAGTCGCCCACCTCGTCGTGCGGGAGCGCGAGGTGCGCGTGACGGGCGGCGCTCTTCAGGCCGGACCGGTACTTGACCGCGTCGTACGCCGGATCGGGGCGGGCCGCCAGCCAGTCGCGGAGCACCGCGCGCGTACGGCGGTTGTTCACCTTCGCGGCCCGCAGCGCGCGGAAGAGGCGGTAGACCCGCTGCGGAGGCAGCGTGGCGAGGCGCGCCGCGATCAGCCGGCCCTCCGCGCGCTTCTGCTCCGGACCGCCGGCATCGGCCGCCGTGCGCAGCAGCTGCTCGATGATGAGGGCGGCGTTGTGGTCGTTGATGTCGAGGGCGAGCGCGGCCGCGTAGACGGGCCGGTAGTTGACCCGTACGTACGCGTGGAGGAAGGACAGCGACAGCCGCTGCTCGTGGGATCCGGAACGGAACTCCCGCTGCCCCGTCGCCGTCACGGCAGCGTTGACGAACAGCAGCACGTCCTCGGCCGCTATGAGGTCGGAGAACGTCTCCGCCATCGCCCTTCCCCCCGGTGTTGCGCGAAAGCCGGTGCCGGCCGGGGAATGAGGGCGCGAACAGCTGAATCGTTGCTTTACAGGGCAAGTCCCGGAAGTCGCGCCGGAGTCCCGCGGCCGGCCCCCGCAACGTAGCACCGGTGACCACGCCGGTCCGAACCGTTTAGGGCGGAGGCGCGGCTCGCCGACCGAAGCCGCGCCTCCTGTCGGCGGGGCCCGCCGGGGGCCCGTCCGCGTCAGCCGACGCGCTCGATGCGGGCCTTGCGGATGAGGAACTTGCCCGGCTCGCGGACCTGCTCGAACGCGGCGTTGTTCAGCAGGGCGCAGCTTCCGGAGACGGAGGTGACCTCGACGGTGGTGGACTTGTTGTTGTCGAGGTTCGTCACCTTGAGCTTGGTGCCGACGGGGAACTGGTTGCTGGAGGCCGCGGGGGCGCCGCCCTCTCCGGAGAGGGTCACGGTGGACCCGGCGCAGACGACCTCACCCGCGGCGCCGCCCTGCCCGCCGCCGTTGCCGCCGGCCGCCTGCTCCGCGCCGCCGTTGCCGCCGGCTCCCTGCTCTGCGCCGCCGTTCTGGCCGGCCGCCTGGCCTGCGCCGCCGTTGCCGCCGGCTGCCTGGCCCGCGCCGCCCTGCCCGCCGCCGTTCTGACCGGCTGCCTGGCCTGCGCCGCCGTTCTGACCGGCTGCCTGGCCTGCGCCGCCGTTCTGACCGGCTGCCTGGCCTGCGCCGCCGTTCTGACCGGCTGCCTGGCCTGCGCCGCCGTTGCCGCCGGCTGCCTGGCCCGCGCCGCCCTGGCCGACTTCGCAGCCCGCCGCGGCCTGCTGGCGCTTGATCTGCTCGATGACCGCCTGCCGGTTGGCGATCCGTGCCTCCGACTGGGCGTCGGGGTTGGCCTGCTGCCCGGCGATGAACTTCTCGTTGTTGCTCAGCGCGGTGGCCAGTCCGTCGCAGGCGACCGACGCCTGACTGGTCCCGGTCATCACCACCGCCGTACCGCCGACCAGCGCTGCCGCGCCGGCGAACAGGGCGATCTTCTTCTTCGCGCTGAGGGTCTTCTTGCGTGACACGTGGGGGCTCCTGTCCCCGGCCGCACGGGGGAGCGGCGGCCGGATGGGTTCCGTGTGTGCCCCTACGTACGAGTAGTAAGCCGGTTTTTCTCAACTCGCTTTTGTCACAAGCGTTTCAGCGGGAGCGGTCGAGCGCGTCCCGGACCGCTTCCTCCGTCCGTCCGACCACCGCCGAACCGTCGTCCGCCGTGATGATCGGGCGCTGGATGAGCTTGGGATGCTCGGAGAGGGCCGTGATCCAGCGCTCGCGCGCAGAGGCCTCGCGCGGCCAGTCCTTCATGCCGAGCTCCTTGGCCGCGGCCTCCTGCGTGCGGGTGATGTCCCACGGCTCCAGCCCGAGCCGCTCCAGCACACCCCGGATCTCGTCCGCGGACGGCACGTCCTCCAGGTAGCGGCGGACGGTGTACCGCGCGCCTTCCCCGTCGAGCAGCTCCAGGGCTCCGCGGCACTTCGAACAGGCAGGATTGATCCAGATCTCCATGGCCGACACCGTACCGTCCGACCCCTCACAGCCGGTCCGGCCAGGGCCGATTGTCAGTGGTCGCCGGTAAAATCGGGGTAGTTCGTGAGGGCCCGGGGGAGGGCCCCCACACCGCGTACCAGGAGGTCGCCGATGGCTGTCGCCGCGGTCCGGACACTGCCCCTCGAACCCTGGAAGCCTCTGCACAGGAAGCCACTGCCCGCGGGCCGTCCCCGCGAGTGGTACGTCTCCCACAACCGCCGCCTCAAGGCCATGCGCCTGGCGATCGCCCTGCTCGACTCGGGCGTCTACCACCCCTCGAAGGCCGACGACGACACGATACGCACCACCGCGGCCCGCGTCGGCGTGCACCGGCCGTCCGACGCCACCTGCCGCATGGTGCGCACCCTGATCCGCTCGGGCCGCTGAGCGGCCCACCACCTCCCGTGCCCACCCGCTCGTGCCCACCCGCCCGTGCCCGCCGCCTCCCGGGGCGGCGGGCACGGGCCTGAGCCGTCACCCGGACAGGTTTCCTCCATGACCCTTCCGCGTCCCCGTATGACCGGCGAAGAGCGCAGGCGCCGTATCGCCGTGCGCCACCACCTGGCCCAGGAGGCCCGCGCGGGCACGGTCGAGCAGGTCGCCGACTCGCTGACGGCGCTGCACGGCACCGACCCGGCCACCGTGCACCTGGCCGCGGTGGCCAGACTGGCCGGTGCGGCCGGTGACCCGGTCGCGGCCATGGAGCGGGCGCTGTACGAGGAGCGCACCCTGGTGCGGATGCACGCCATGCGCCACACGGTCTTCGTCGTCCCGGCCGCGCTGGCGCCCGTCGTCCAGTCGTCCACCACCGACGCCGTCGCCGCCCGGGAGCGGGCCACGCTCATCAAGCAGCTGAAGGCCGGCAGCTCCCTCGACGAGGCATGGCTCGCGGACGTCGAGAAGTCCGCCCTCGCGGCCCTGGAGCGGCGCGGTGAGGCAACCGCCGCCGAGCTCGCGCGGGACGAGCCGCGGCTGCGCGAGCAGTTCCTGTACGGCCCCGGGACCCGCTACGAGCAGCCGCAGACCGTCTCCACGCGGCTGCTGCGGCTGCTCGGCACCGAGGGCAAGGTGGTGCGGGGCCGCCCGCTCGGCTCGTGGACGTCCAGCCGGTTCCGCTGGGCGGTCGCCCCCGCGCTGCCGGGCATCCCGCCGGCCGAGGCGCAGGCCGCGCTCGTCCGGCGGTGGCTGGCCTCCCACGGCCCGGCGACCGAGGCGGACCTCGCCTGGTGGACCGGCTGGAAGGTCACGGACGTCCGCAAGGCGCTCCGGGCCGTCCACGCCGTCGGGACCGACCTCGACGAGGGCGCCACCGGGTACGTACTGCCCGACGACACCGGTCCGACCGAGGAGCCCGCGCCGTGGGCCGCGTTCCTCCCGGCGCTGGACCCCACCCCCATGGGCTGGCAGCAGCGCGACTGGTACCTCGACCCGGGCCATCGCGCCGAGCTCTTCGACCGCAGCGGCAACATCGGCCCCACCGTCTGGTGGAACGGCCGGATCATCGGCGGCTGGGCCCAGCGGCCGGACGGCGGGCCGGTCTGGCGCCTCCTGACGGACCCCGGGAGCGAGGCGGCGAGGGCGGTCGAGGAGGAGGCGTCCCGTCTGCACGCCCGGCTGGCCGGCACCCGCGTCACCCCCCGCTTCCGCACCCCGCTGGAGCGCGCCCTCTCCGCGTGAACGCCCGCCGCCGGCGGAGGTGGGCCGCCGTGCCGGCCCCGGTCCTCTTCCGCCGGTCACGGCGACACTGCCGACTTCCGGGCCCCCGCCGAACATCCGGGCACCCGGACCCGGGCTTCACCCTCCGGGAACGGCCGTCGGCCGTGCCTTCCGGTGAGGGAAGAGCACGGCCGACGGCCCACGGACGGCCCAGGCGAGCGGAATCCGCTCCGGCCTGCGGCGATCTTAGATGTCGAAGTACAGCTCGAACTCGTGCGGGTGCGGGCGCAGCTGGATCGGCTCGATCTCCTTGGTGCGCTTGTAGTCGATCCACGTCTCGATCAGGTCGGACGTGAAGACGCCACCGGCCTGGAGGTACTCGTTGTCCTCCTCCAGCGCGTTCAGCACCGAGGCGAGGTCGGTCGGGACCTGCGGGACGCCCGCGTGCTCCTCGGGGGCGAGCTCGTAGAGGTCCTTGTCGATCGGCTCGGCCGGCTCGATCTTGTTCTTGATGCCGTCGAGGCCGGCCAGCAGCAGCGCCGAGAACGCCAGGTACGGGTTGGACGACGGGTCCGGGGCACGGAACTCGACGCGCTTGGCCTTCGGGTTCGAGCCCGTGATCGGGATGCGCATCGCGGCGGAGCGGTTGCGCTGCGAGTACACGAGGTTCACCGGCGCCTCGAAGCCCGGCACCAGGCGGTGGTAGGAGTTCACCGTCGGGTTGGTGAAGGCCAGCAGCGACGGGGCGTGCTTCAGGATGCCGCCGATGTAGTAGCGGGCGGTGTCGGAGAGACCCGCGTAGCCCTGCTCGTCGTAGAAGAGCGGGTCGCCGCCCTGCCACAGCGACTGGTGGACGTGCATGCCCGAGCCGTTGTCACCGAAGATCGGCTTCGGCATGAAGGTCGCGGTCTTGCCGTTGCGCCAGGCGACGTTCTTCACGATGTACTTGAAGAGCATCAGGTCGTCGGCCGCGGCGAGCAGCGTGTTGAACTTGTAGTTGATCTCCGCCTGGCCGGCGGTGCCGACCTCGTGGTGCTGGCGCTCGACCTGCAGGCCGGACTTCTCCAGCTCCAGGGAGATCTCGGCGCGCAGGTCGGCGAAGTGGTCGACCGGCGGGGCCGGGAAGTAGCCGCCCTTGTAGCGGACCTTGTAGCCGCGGTTGTCCTCGAGCGCACCGGTGTTCCAGGCGCCGGCCTCGGAGTCGATGTGGTAGAAGCCCTGGTTCGCGGAGGTCTCGAAGCGAACCGAGTCGAAGACGTAGAACTCGGCCTCGGGACCGAAGTACGCGGTGTCCGCGATGCCGGTGGAGGCGAGGTAGGCCTCGGCCTTCTTGGCGATGTTGCGCGGGTCGCGGCTGTACTGCTCGCCCGTGATCGGGTCGTGGATGAAGAAGTTGATGTTCAGCGTCTTGTCACGGCGGAAGGGGTCCACCCGCGCCGTGGACAGGTCGGCGCGCAGGGCCATGTCCGACTCGTGGATGGCCTGGAAACCGCGGATCGACGAGCCGTCGAAGGCGAGCTCCTCAGCCGGGTCGAACGCCGTCGCCGGGATCGTGAAGTGCTGCATCACGCCCGGAAGGTCGCAGAACCGGACGTCGACCATCTTGACGTCGTTGTCCTTGATGAACTTCTTGGCTTCGTCGGCGTTCTGGAACATCCAACTCCTCCTACTCCCACCCAGGGAGGGGCGGGGTTGCAGCTCGGTCGTGAGGCCAGTGCGGTGGCACACGCTGGTTCCGACCCTAGGTACCCGGGATTTCTCAGGCATGACCCATTTGTTTCGGTGAAGTTAACCAGCAGCCTGGCCGGTAACACGGCAAGGACCCGGGCGCAAGTGATCGAAAGCGGGCACAGTACCGTGGTCGGGTGGACAACAGGCAAGCAATCGGATCGTGGCTCTCCGGACCGCGCGCGGCCGCCGAGGACATGGGTGTCGACTTCGGTTACCGGGGGGAGCGGCTCGGGCTGCCGCAGGAGGGGCCGGGCTCCATCGCCCCGCTCGGGCGGCGCTTCGGAGCCCTGTTCATCGACTGGACGCTCTGCGTGGTGATCGCATACGGGCTGATCGCGCGGGGTGACCAGACCGCGGCCGGCAACTGGGCCGTCGTCGTGCTCCTCGTGCTGAGCCTCCTCACCGTCGGTACGGTCGGCAGCACTCCCGGCAAGCGGATCTTCGGGCTGCGCGTCATCTCGGCCGACGGGGAGCGGCTCGGCATCGTCCGGGTGGCCGTCCGCAGCGTGCTGCTGTGCCTGGCCATCCCCGCGCTCGTCTGGGACCGCGACGGCCGCGGGCTGCACGACCGCCTCGCACGCGCCGTCCAGGTCCGTATCTGACGCCCCTGCCCCGCTCCGGCCACCCCACCGCGGGCACGGTCCGCGTGGTACGGGAGGCATCCCCCCGGGACGGCCGGCCGGGCGACCTGCGGGGACACGGCGCTCCGGCCGGATCGCCGGCGCGGCCGCGACGGGCGCACGCACGAGCCGACGGAAGAGGGGCGCTCCGCCAACGCGGAGCGCCCCTCTTCCTGTGTCCGTCGGGCGTCGGCCTAGCGCATCCGGCCGCCGCGCGGCATCCGCATGCCCTTCGGCATGGGCCCCTTCGGCAGCGGCATGTTGCTCATCAGGTCGCCCAACGCGCGCAGCCGGTCGTTCGCCTGCGTCACCTGCGGGCCCGAGAGCACACGGGGCAGCTTCAGCAGGGTCACGCGCAGCTTCTTCAGCGGGACCTGGCCCTCGCCGGTCCCCACGACGATGTCGTGGACCGGTACGTCGACGACGCGGGCCATCCGCTTCTTCTCGGCCGCCAGCAGCGACTTCACCCGGTTCGGATTGCCCTCGGCCACCAGCACGATGCCGGCCTTGCCGACGGCGCGGTGCACCACGTCCTGGTTGCGGTTCATCGCCACCGCGGGGGTGGTCGTCCAGCCGCGGCCCACGTTCTGCAGGACGGCGGCCGCCGCACCCGGCTGGCCCTCCATCTGCCCGAAGGCCGCCCGCTCGGCGCGGCGCCCGAAGACGATCGCCATCGCGAGGAAGGCCAGCAGGAAACCGAGGATGCCCAGGTATACCGGGTGCCCGATCAGGAAGCCGATCGCGAGGAGGACGCCGAAGACGACGATCCCCACGCCCGCGACGACAAGACCGACCTTGGGGTCGGCCTTTCGGGTCATCTTGTACGTCAGGGCGATCTGCTTCAGTCGCCCGGGGTTCGCAGCGGCGTCAGCGCCGTCTGAGTTTGCCTTCCTCGCCATGCTGTGAAGTTTACGTGGCCGAGGAAGTGCGGCCCGACACGCCCTCCAGTACGTGCTGGGCCTCGACCCGGTCCCTGGCCCGGGCGCGGTCCTCCAGGACGGACGTCCAGGCGTTGCGGCGGGCCGTGCGCTGGCCCGCGCCCAGCAGCAGCGCCTCCAGCGTGCGCAGGGCGTCGGTGACGGAGGGGAACGCGTGGGCGTGCACCTCGCGGGGCGTGCGCAGTGCACGCACCTCGCGCAGATCGCGTACCTCGTGTGCCTCACGTACCTGGTGAGCCATGGTGGTGGGTCCCCCCTCGGAGCGGGTTCGTCGGGAGCGGAACGCAAGCGCGTGTGCACTGCGTACGAACAGCATCACAGATTGGTGTTACCAAGGCATGACCGAGCGGTCAAACACCGATGAAACGTTCAGGCAGGCGCCATGGACACGGCCCGGAAGGCCGGCGCGGCCCGTACCGTCCCCACCTGCGGGGACGGTACGGACCGCGTCGAACCGGACGTTACTGGCCGGTAATAGCTTGTGCTCGGATTCACACGGCGGTGCTCCGCCGCGGCGTCAGGCGACGGTCTCGCCCCGGCGTTCCATGGCCTGCTGGAAGAGGCGGCCGGCGCGGTACGAGGAGCGGACCAGCGGGCCGGACATGACGCCGGAGTAGCCGATCTCCTCGGCCTCCTCCTTCAGCTCCACGAACTCGTGCGGCTTCACCCACCGCTCCACGGGGTGGTGGCGCACCGACGGCCGCAGGTACTGGGTGATCGTGATCAGCTCGCAGCCCGCGTCGAACAGGTCCTGCAGCGCCTCGCTGACCTCCTCGCGGGTCTCTCCCATGCCGAGGATCAGGTTCGACTTGGTGACCAGCCCGGCCGCGCGGGCCTCGGTGATCACCTTCAGCGAGCGCTCGTAGCGGAAGCCGGGGCGGATGCGCTTGAAGATCCGCGGCACGGTCTCGACGTTGTGCGCCAGGACCTCGGGGCGGGCGGAGAAGACCTCGGCCAGCTGCTCGGGCTCGGCGTTGAAGTCGGGGATCAGCAGTTCGACCTTGGTGCGGCCGGCCGGCCTGTCCGCCGTCTGCGCGTGGATCTGGCGCACGGTCTCCGCGTACAGCCAGGCGCCGCCGTCCTCCAGGTCGTCGCGCGCGACGCCGGTGATGGTGGCGTAGTTCAGGTCCATCGTGACGACCGACTCGCCCACGCGGCGCGGCTCGTCACGGTCCAGCGCCTGCGGCTTGCCCGTGTCGATCTGGCAGAAGTCGCACCGCCGGGTGCACTGGTCACCGCCGATGAGGAAGGTGGCCTCGCGGTCCTCCCAGCACTCGAAGATGTTGGGACAGCCCGCCTCCTGGCAGACCGTGTGCAGTCCCTCGCTCTTCACCAGCTTCTGGAGCTGGTTGTACTCGGGGCCCATCTTCGCCCGGGTCTTGATCCACTCGGGCTTGCGCTCGATGGGGGTCTGGCTGTTCCGGACCTCCAGGCGCAGCATCTTGCGTCCGTCGGGAGTGACTGCGGACACGGCTGGCTCCTACGGCTTCGATTCCTCGGCGAACACCAGGGTACGCCCCATAAAAATGCGGCCTTGTCGGCGGCTGTCGTTACGCTTGGCCAACCTGTGGCCACGGCGTGACATTCCCCGTGGCTAGGCGACGGCCGCCTCGCCGGGGGCGCCGGCCCCGTCGATCACCCGCGGCCTCGGCTCCGCGTTCTCCAGCACGTCCCGCAGGTGCCTCTCCGCCACCGGCAGCACGTCGGCGATCGTCAGGTCCCGGCCCAGCTCCTGAGCCAGCGAGGTCACACCGGCGTCGCGGATGCCGCACGGGACGATCCGGTCGAACCAGGTGTTGTCCGGGTTCACGTTCAGCGCGAAACCGTGCATCGTGACGCCCTTGGCCACGCGGATGCCGATCGCCGCCAGCTTGCGGTCCTCGCGGCGCTGGCCGGCGTTGGACGGGGCGTACTCCGGGCCGTTGAGGCGCGGGTCGAACTCGTCGTCGTGCAGCCGCGGGTCGAAGTCCAGCGACAGGCCGCCCAGCGAGGGGCGTTCCTCCACCGGGTCGCCGAGCACCCACACACCGCTGCGGCCCTCGACCCGGGTCGTCTCCACGCCGAACTCCGCCGCGGTGCGGATCAGCGCCTCCTCGAGGCGGCGCACGTGCGCCACCACGTCCACCGGGCGCGGCAGCTTCAGGATCGGGTAGCCGACGAGCTGGCCCGGGCCGTGCCAGGTGATCTTGCCGCCCCGGTCCACGTCCACGACCGGTGTCCCGTCCAGCGGGCGCTCGCTCTCCGCGGTCCGCCGCCCGGCCGTGTAGACGGGCGGGTGCTCGAGCATCAGGCAGGTGTCCGGGATCTCGTCCGCGAAGCGAGCGGCGTGGATCTCACGCTGCTTGTCCCACGCCTTCCGGTATTCGACGGCTTCCTCGCCGAATCCCAGACGGACGAATCGGAGCTCACTCACGGCACGCCTCCCTCTTGTGTGCGAATCGCGCCTCGGCCACTGTACGGCGGCACCGGCCGTGGCGGTCGGGCAGGGCGTTCGGGGCCCGTTCCGGCCGGGGATCCCGCACCGCGGCCCGTCCGCCCCCGCCCCGGGGTCCGTCCGTGGCCCGGTCCGCGGAGGCTTCGGGGCGGCTCCCGGACCGCCGGTCCGGTGTGGGCGCGGGGCGTGCCGGGGGGTGCGCGGAACGTCAACCCCCTGCTCCGTCAGCGCGGGTCCAATCCTCACACGATCGGATGAATGTGGGGCGAACGTGGCGGTCCGGGCGTCGGCGGCAGTTAAATTCGCGCCGTTCCAAGGGGGTCTGCACCCCGGCCCGGAAGCATCCGGAAGGTACCCGGAAGGCAAGGCAGGAGAGCGCACACCTGATGACGGATCGCCCCCCGCAGCGCACCCCCAACCGCCAGCTCGCCGCCCTCATCGCCGAGGCCGGTTTCTCCAACGCGGGCCTGGCCAGACGCGTCGACCAGCTCGGTCTGGAACACGGCCTCGACCTGCGGTACGACAAGACCTCGGTCACCCGCTGGCTGCGCGGGCAGCAGCCGCGCGGCACCACACCCGCCCTGATCGCCGAGGTCTTCACCCGGCGCCTGGGGCGGCGTCTGTCCGCCCAGGACCTGGGCCTCGACGCCTGCGCGCCCGTGTACGCCGGGCTGGAGTTCGCGGCCTCCCCCGAGGAAGCCATCGACATCGTCAGCGGCCTGTGGCGCAAGGACTCCGGCAGCCACGCCGAACTGCGCAAGATCGCCTTCACGCCGGCCGGGCTGGTCGTCCCCAGCCGGGACTGGCTGATCGGCCGCGCCGACGAGCGCGTGGGGCGCGGCGAACCCCCGCAGCCCGCCGAGATCCGGGTCCCCGTCCAGGGCCGGGGAACCGTGCCCCGCCAGCGTGCCACCGAGCGCACCGACCGGGGCACCGACCGCGCCCCCGGCCAGCGCGTCACCGGCGGCGACATCGCCGCCCTGCGCTCCGTCGGCGAGCTCTTCCGCACCCTCGACCACGCCTACGGCGGCGGCCACGCCCGCCAGGCCCTCGTCCGCTACCTGGAGCACGAGGCCGAGCCCATGCTGCGCGGCGTCTACGGGGAGACCGTGGGACGACGGCTGTTCGCCGCGACCGCCGACCTCACCCGGCTGGCCGGCTGGACGTCGTACGACATCGCCGCGCACGGACTCGCCCAGCGGTACTTCGTGCAGGCGTTGCGGCTCTCCCAGGCCGCCGGCGACCGCGCGTACGGCTCGTACGTACTGATCACCATGAGCCGCCAGGCCGTCCACCTCGGCCACGGGCGGGAGGCCGTGCAGCTCGCGCGCGTCGCCCAGCAGGGCGTCGGCTCCGCCGCCCCGCCCGTCGTCCAGGGCCTGCTCCACTCCGTCGAGGCGCGCGGGCACGCCCTGCTCGGCGAGGTCCGGGCATGCGCCGCCGCGCTCGTCCGGGCGGAGCGGGCGCTGGACGGGGCCAGGCCGGGCGACGACGTGCCCTACTGGGCCCGGTTCTTCGACGAGGCGGAGCTCGCCGACGACGCCGCGCACTGCCACCGTGACCTCCACCAGTACCGGGCCGCCGTCCAGCACGCGGAGCGCGCGCTCCAGCTCCGCGCGCCCGCGTTCGCCCGCAGCCGCCTCTTCTGCCGCGTCGTACTGGCCTCCGCCCGCCTGGGCCTCGGCGAGCTCGACCAGGCCTGTGCGCTCGGGGCGGAGGCCGCCCAGCAGGCGTCGGAGATCCGCTCGGCCCGCGCCGTCGAGTACGTACGCGACTTCGAGCGCCGCCTGGAGCCGTACAAGGACGCCGCGGCGGTGCGGAACTACCGCGACCGGGTCGGCGCCATCGGGATCTGAGGCCGGCCATCTGCCGGTGCCGGACCATCTGCCGGCGTCCGGCACCTGCCCGCCTGACACCTGACGCCGGGATCGGGGCGTCAGCGTCCGCTGCGGTCGGCGCCGGGGTCAGCCGCGCAGGGACACGCCGAACCGGGTGCGCAGGCGCCTGATCTCCCACCAGACCAGCGCCGTCACCGACGCGGGACCGCCGAGCAGGGCGCTCATCCGCACCAGCGGCGGCCCCGGCGGCAACTCGGCGATGGCCAGGTTCAGGGCCGCGAACTCCCATACGAGGACGCCGGTGAGCAGGGCCGGCAGCGCGGCGTGCACCTGCGTCGTGTTGAACGCCGTGCGCACCGCCGTCGGGGACGAGAGCACCACGAAGAACACCAGCCACAGGACCGGTGCCAGCAGCGCGACCACCAGGACGGCGACGGGCACGCTGTCCGGGAACTTCCGGTGGAGGGCGAACATCCCCAGCAGCAGGGCCGGTACGGCCGTGAAGGCGCCGAAGTAGCACAGCACCGCCCGCCGTGCCGGGCGCAGCCGGGACCACATCCCCGGCCGCGCGGCCGGCGGCGCGAAGCGGAAGAGGACCGCCAGCACCAGGGGCGCGGTGAGCAGCAGCAGCCACGGCGTGGTCATCAGACGCAACGTGAACTGGTCCTGCGCCTCCTCCCAGTCCTCGGACGTGCCCCACACCGCCAGGATGGCGAAGGACGCGGCGAGCGCCAGCCCCGCACGGATCTTCTGCAGGAGCACCAGGTCCGGATCCAGCAGGCGGCGGGCCCGGTCCACGGGGAAGACCAGCAGGGACGCGCGGCGGGCCGAGCGGGCCAGGGGGTAGGTGAGCAGCAGGACCACGAAGGGCCAGCCGCAGCACAGCACCAGTCCCCAGATGCAGCCGGGGATGCGGCGGACGATCCCCAGCAGTTCCCTGAGGGTCGGCCACTCGTCCTCGCGGAACCGCCGCCACAGCGACGGGCGCGGCGGGGGCGGATACGGCCCGTACGGGGCGTACGGGTGGGGGTGGTCCGGCGCGTGGCCGTACGGCGGGAAGGGGGCGGAGGGCGGACGGGGGCCGTGCGGCGGGTAGGGACCGGCGGGCCCGTACGGATTCCCCGGTGGCGGCCATGGCGGGCCGTAGGGACCTTGCCCCCCGATCGTCACGCCGACATCCCTCCTGCACTCGCGCGTTGATGAAGCGTCCAGGACAGTCAACTGCCAAAGACCCGCCCGCACACGGGGATCGGGGCAGGTGCCCGGCAAACGCCCGGGAAACGCCCTGCCGCCGCCCCGCACGGCCTGGCAGGATCGCGGCATGCGCACCGTGTACGCCTTGTTCGTGGGCATCGACGACTACCCGGGCGCGCCGTTGCGCGGCTGTGTCAACGACGTGCGGGAAGCGGAGGGCTGGCTGCGGCGGCACGGCGGTCCGGCCACCCGCGTACGGACGCTGCACGACGCGCAGGCCACCCGGGCCGCGGTGGTGCGGGCCATCGAGGAGCACCTCGGGCGGGGCGGCCCCGGCGACACCGCGCTGCTGTGGTTCAGCGGGCACGGCAGCGAGTGCGCGACCGACGACCCCCGTGAGGCGACCGGCATGTGCCAGGCCCTCGTCTGCCACGACAGTCTCGACGCCGGCGGCCAGCCGCTGCTGCAGGACACCGAACTCGGCGCCCTCCTCGACGCGATCGCCGGGCGCGGCGTCCACGTCGTCGCCGTGCTCGACTGCTGCCACGCGGGCGGCGCCACCCGCGAGACCCTCGCCGGAGCCACGGCGCGCGGCGTGGAGTGGCGCCCGTGGTGGCGCACGAGCGGCCACCCGGGCGGCGCCGCGGCGCGTGCGGATCGCTCCGGCGGCGGCACCGGTGGCCCGCGGGACGGCGGTGCGCCGGGCGGGCCCGAGCCGCGGCGGCACGTGCTGCTCGCCGCCTGCCGGCCCCAGGAGCGCGCCCATGAGGCCGAGCTCGACGGGCGGGTCCGCGGCTGCTTCAGCCATGCGCTGCTCCAGGCCCTGCACCGGCTCGGGCCCACGGCCGCGAACGGCTCGCTCCACGCCCTCGCCGAGACGCGGGTGCGGAGCCTGCATCCCTTCCAGCACCCCGGGCTGCGCGGTCCGCACGACCGGAGCTTCCTGCACGGCGACACCGTCCCCGGCTCGCCGTTCCTGCTCCGGCACACCACTTCGGGCTGGGAGGTCGACTGCGGGTACGCGCACGGACTGCGGGCCACCGGCGCCGAGTTCACGCTCCTCGGGGAGGACGGGCGCCGGGTCGCCGTCACCGCCGTACGCCCGGAGTCCGCCCTGGTGGAACCCGTCGACCGGCGACCGCTGCCCGCCGAGCGGGACCGGGTGTACCCGGTGACCCCGTCCGCCCTGGCCTTCCCGCCCGCCGCCGTGACGGTGCTCGGCCCGCCCGGCGCCGTACGGATGGTGTCGGAGGCGCTCACCGGGGCGCCGCTGCTCGCCGAGGGCGGGGACGGGCTGCCGCTGCGCGTCGAGGCCGACGGTGACGGCCGGGCCCGGGTGTCCGGCGGCGACGGGCACCCTCTGGGACCGCTGCCGCTGCGGACGGCCGCCGACGCCGGCCGCCTCGCCGACTGCCTCACCCACATCGCCCGCTGGCACCACATCCGGGACCTCGCCAACCCCGATCCGTGGCTGTCGTCGCTCGTCCGCGTCACGATCGAGCCGCTCGTCGGCACGGTCGGGCACACCGCCACTGGCGAGACCGTCTGCACGTACACCGCCGACCACCGGGAACCCCAGGTGCGGGTCCGCGTCCACAACGACTCACCGCTGGAACTGTGGTGCGTGCTGCTCGACCTGACGGACAGTTACGGCTCGTCCCCGAGCCTGTACGAGGGCGACTTCATCGGGCCCGGGCGCGCGGGCCTGGCGCGGCACGGGGAGCCCGTATGGCTGCGCCTGCCGCCGGGGCGGGCCGTGGTGCGCGGCGCCTCCACCCGCGACTGGCTGAAGGCGATCGTCGCGGAGAACGAGCTGAACACCGCGCCCTTCCGGCTGCCGCCCTGGTCCCCGGCCGCACCGGGAGCGGCGCGCGGCGCGACGGCCCCGGCGGGCGGCGGGCTGCTCCGGCTCGCCCCACCACGCGGCAGCCGCGACGCGGGCGGCCCGGCGCACGAGGTGGGCCGGTGGGGCACCGCCATGATCGACCTGCGCACCGTGGTCCCGTAACCGTTCGGCGGGCCCGCTTCCCTGCACCGGTGCCGCCGCAGGACCGACGGAGGCGGACAGGTTCCCCCCACGGGCGCCTCAGCCGTCCGCGGCGCCTTCGCCGGCGGCTCACCGGGCCTCGGGAGTTGCCCGGTAGGGGCGGCATGGAAGCCCGACCGGAAGCGCCCGGCTGCCGTGGCCTCGGCGGGCGCGCACCGGAGGCGCGCGCGGCGCCCCCGGCCCGTCGTCCCCTCAGCGGCCCAGGTGGGTGAAACCCGCCCATCCGGTGAGGTCGTCGCTCCTGACCAGCGGCACCCGCTCGGCCAGCCGCGGGGGCATCCCGGGCGGGGCCTGTCGCCGGTCGTCCAGCATCCACAGCTGCGCGCTGCGCAGGGCCTGGCCGGGCGGCAGGCCGTCCCGGCTCATGTAGTGGTGCGTCATGTACATCAGCAGGGACGTCGCCTCGTCGGGCACCGGCCACAACGACCCCACCACCGAGCGGGCGCCCGCCACCAGGAACGCGGTCGCCAGGCTGTAGGCCTCGTCGTAGCCGCGGCCCGACACGTTCGTACGGCAGGCCGCCAGTACGACCAGGTCCAGGTCCCGGTAGCGGTCCGTGCCCTCCGTCAGTTCCTCCGCCGCCAGCCGCCCGCCCGACAGGTCCAGGTAGGTGCTGTGCCGCGCGCCCTGGCGGACCACCCCGTGGCACGCGAGGTGCAGCAGGCCGCCGCGCTGGCGGCGCAGCCAGCCGGTCACCGCAGCCGGCGTGGCGGTGCCGGGGCCGAGCAGCTCGCCGTCCGGGTGGAAGGTGCGGTGGATCGCCTCGGCCTCCTCGCCCGCGTGGTGCAGGTCCCGGGTCGGGTTGCCGACCACGAGGGCCTGCCGCCCGGCGCGGGCACCGGTACCCGCGCCCGTGCCGGGCCGGGCGGCCACCTCGCACAGCAGCCGGGCGGACGGCACGTACGAGATCCGGGCCTGCTCGCAGGCGTGCCCGGGGCGCGTCCGCAGCCGGTGCCGTACGGGGACGCGCGCCGCGTGCCACGGCACCATGCCCAGCTCGGCCATGGGCACCAGGACGACGGCGGGGACCGTGCCGTAGCCGCGCGGCACCTTCCCGAGCAGCGGCTCCATCACCGCCTGCCCCGCCCAGTCGCAGAGCCGCTCCAGCGCGGCACGGGCCGGACCGGCGGTGTCCGGCTCCGGGGGCGGGGGAGCGGCGGGCGGGCCGCCCGCGTCACGCCCCGGCGCCCCGACGGCCCGGTACCGGGTCAACGGCTCGGCATCCTCGGTCAGTCCGGGCAGCGGCAGCGCACGGACCGATCCGTCGGCGTGGACCATGAGGGCCGTACCGGGCAGCCGCTGGTCGTGGAGCAGGCCCTCGCCGCCGGGCAGCAGATAGACCAGCGCCGTCGCGGACAGCGCCCGCAGCGCCGCGCCGATGTCCGCGGGCGACGGCACGTCCAGCAGCCGCCGCCGCTGCGGGGAGGCCGCGAGCGCCTCCAGCACGCGCCGCCGCAGCCGGCTGGACGGGCCCGACAGCGCGGGACCGCCGGTCAGCACCGCGTCCTCGCCCAGCTCGGGGGCGGGCGAGCCGGTGCCGCGCCACTCGTCCGCGAGGTCGGACCGGCCGAGCGCGGTGAGCATGTCGGGCACGGTGGTCGCCACCGTGGCCGCGTGCAGCACGAGTCCGCGCCCCGCGTCCAGGGCGCCCACGGCGTCCTCGACCGCATCGTCGGCCAGGCACCAGCGGGCGACGTCCAGGGCGTACTCCCCGGCGCGCCGCCCGGTCTCCGCGGCGTGCGCCGTACCCGACTGGAGCAGGACGCTCCAGGCGGCGGCGCGCAGCGCGTCCAGGCCGACGCTCCGCGACCGGTCGTGGTTGAGCCGCGCCGCCCTTGTGCCCGGCGGCTGCACGTCGCCCCGGATGCGGTACGCCATCGCCAGCGACATCCCCAGCGCGCCCCACAGCGGGTACTCGGGGCCGCCGGCGAGCCGCCGCGCGTGGACCAGCCAGGAAATGCCCTGGTCCAGGTGGTCGCCGCGCTGCTGCAACGTACCCGTCATCCCCGCCACGGCGCAGTGGCAGTTGCCGAGGACGCACGCGTAGCGGATCCACCGCTCGTCGTCCGGCTCGATCAGGTCCAGGGCGTCCCCCAGCAGCTCGACGGCCTCCAGGACCCGCTCCGGGCAGCGGGTGAGCAGCCCGCGGACGGTACGGCCGATCGCCGCCTCCCCGAGCTTGTCGGCCCGGGCGCCCGCCGGCAGCGGCGCGAGCTGCCGGCGCACCTCCTCCACCGGCGGCGCGTCCGGCGTACCGGGGTCGTCGACGACCCCGGTACGCCGGCCCCGCAACACCGCCAGACTGCCCCGGGCCGCGTCGAGGTACGACTCGAACGTGACCCGGTCCATGTGGTCGGGCGGCAGCCGCGCCAGCACGGACTCCAGCTCGGGGATCAGCGCCGCGAGCCCGGCCTCGTCGTCGCGGCGCGCGGCCTGGCGCGTCCGGAACGCGGCGAGCTGGCCGGCCATCTCCAGGCGCCGCATGCCGTCGAGCGCGGGTGTGTCGACCAGTCTGCCCAGGTCGTCCAGGGCCGAGTCGAACTCGTCCTCGCCGCCGCCGTACTGCGCGAGGAGCACCCGCAGATGGGCGTGGGTCAGGTCGTACGCGTCCCGTTCCGGGCTGTCGGGGGGCAATTGGGCGCGCGCCTCCTCCACCCGCGCCAGGGCCTGCTCGAGATCGGCGGGGCCGGCGGTGGGCTGATTGAGGACGGACTGGCCGGCGATGCCCGCGACGGCGGCCTGCCAGCGCTCGTCCCGCGGCCCGTGGGCGCGCGCCTCGGCCAGCAGTTCGTCCCGCTGCCGCGTCGTGGCGGACGGCAGGCCGAACTGCAGGACCGTCAGGAGCATGAGGATCTGTCCCGCGCGCAGGCCCGACTCCGCCGATCCGCGCCGCAGCGCCCGCCAGTCGGTGTACAGGCGCTCGAACGCCTCCGCCGGGGTGGCGCGGCCCAGCCGGTCGCAGACCAGCGCGTTCACCCGGGCGAGCTCCTCACCGCTCGTCAGGGGGCCGGTCTTCTGCAGTTCGGACAGCACCGCGTCCAGGTCGTAGGGCCTCACCGTCACGTCAGATCCCCCGCCCGGTCGCTCGCGGCGCGGCCTGCGCCAGGTAGGGCGCCAGCACCCCGTTCAGCCAGCGCTCTCCCTCCGGCGTGCCGAAGTCGACCGGCGGCGCCCCCGCGGGCTCCAGCGGCGGCACGGGGCACCGGTCCTCGAAGAGAACCGCCACCCGGTCGGCGGGCTCCCGCTTCGACGGCCACACGAACCCCTGCGACCAGGGCTTCGTCCGCTGCCGGATCCAGTGGCCCCAGTCCCGCGTCTGCGGGTAGTCCGCGCTCTCCGCGTGCACCAGCCAGGTGTCCTGGCCGACCGCCGCCAGGTCCGCGCCGGACATCAGCGACACCACCTCCAGGTCGGCGGCCAGCCGCAGGAAGGACAGGCTGCGCCGCTCGAAGGCGACCCGGGGCAGCAGGCGCACCCCGCCGTCCCCGTCGAACGGCACCGAGCGCAGCAGCACCTCGCTGACCGCCGCGCCCACGCCGAAGCCCACGTACAGGAAGCCGTAGCGGTCGTACGGCGTGCTGTCGAACCGGCCGCCGTCGTAGAAAGCGCGCGCGGGGTGCGGGTTGAAGGCCGCGGCGGCCCGGTGCGTGGCGTGCACGCGGTACACGGCCGTGCCCGCCGGCAGGGTGGCCCTCGTCGGCGTCCCGGGCAGGACGTCCGGGGGCGGGTACTTGGGCATGCCCTACCACCCCCCGTCCGGACCGTCGGGACCGTCGGGGTCTTCGGTGCCGGCCAGCGCCCGGGCCGCGGCCAGCAGTTCGTCGTCCCGGCCCCGTCCCAGCAGCCCTGCGGGCGGGGTGCCGTTCCACCACGTGTGGGCGGACAGCCACCAGTCGGCCGCGCCCCACGGGTCCGCGCCGGCCCGCAGGACCGTGTTGACCTCCAGGACCACTGCCCACGGCATGGTCCCGGCCTCGAACTGGAAGGCCGGCAGCCGCCGTCCGCCGTCCGGGGCCGACAGCACGATCAGACGCGGATCGGCCGCCCCGGCACCGGTCCACGGCAGGGCGGGGGCGCTCAGCAGCCGGTCCCGGACGGGCCCCAGCACCGGGCCCACCATGGGGTTGCCGTCCACCACGAGCAGGCACAGGTCGGCGGCGCTCCAGCCCTGGTACAGCGCGGCGGGCGACGCGGTGCCCGTGAACCGCCCGCCGTCCCCGTGGCGGCGCAGCCGGGCCGCCTCGTCGTCCGGCAGCGCCTCCAGGACCGTCCGTACGGCCCGTACGGCGCGGTCGGCGTCCCCGGTGCCCGCCGCGCGCAGTTCGGCGAGCAGACCGCTCAGCGCGCTCCGCGCCTCCGGGTCGAGCAGCCGGGACAGCCGGGGCCAGTCGGCCGCGAAGGCGGCCAGCATCACGAAGGGGTTCCCGTTCACCCGCACCCGCACCCGCGTCCTTCCGCCGCACCCTCGGCGTCCCCGGGGAGCGGCTCGGCCCCGAGCACCTCGACCACCAGATCCGCGATCAGCGGTCTTCGTACGATCAGATGCAGCTCCCGGTCCGGGTCGGCGTCCGCGGCCAGTGCCGACCACAGGGCGCTCACGCTCGTCCCCGGCGCCAGCCCGCCGCGGCCGGCCCCCAGCAGCGGGAAGCAGACCGACCGCAGGGGAGGGGTGAAGCCGTCCCGCTCCAGCGACATCAGTGCCAGGGCGCGGGCCGCCGTGCGGGCCACGTCCTGCGGGGTGACGTCGTAGTCGTTCGTACCGGGCCGGGGGACCGTCACCGCGGCGTGGTAGATGCGGCGCACCCCCTGCTCGGCCAGGGCACCCGGCGCGGTCGGCGCCACCGTCCCCGGCAGGGCCGGGCGGCGCGCCACCCCGTGCTCCGCGCGCCACTGCGCCAGCGCGTCGTGCACCGGGTCCGCGATCACGTCGCCCGCCGTGTCCCGCACGGCCCCCGCCCGCCGCAGCGCCGCCGACACGGACGCCTTGTACGGCTCCGGTAACGCCAGGTGCGTATTGGTCGGCGAGACGATCACGTCCATGTCCCGGACCAGCTCCACCGGGTGGACGTGCAGGACGACCGTCCGGGGCCGCCCGGCCCGCGGCACCCGCAGCGCCCGGTGCTGGAGGTGCGGCGGCAGCAGCGCGATCTCGGGGGCCGCGGCGGTCCGGGCCCCGGAGCCGGTGCCCGCGAGCCAGCACACCTGCTCGGCGATCTGGCCCAGGACCATCTCCTCCTGGCTCTTGCGGAAGCGCTCGACACTCAGGCGGTACACCTCGGCCGCCAGCCGGCGCCGGTCGGCCGCCGCCCGGTCGCGCATCCCCGGCGCCAGGCCCAGCGTGCGCTCCGCGGCCTCCTGGAGATCGCCCCCGCCGAGCCGGGACACCGCGGCACGCAGCAGGTTCTCCACCTCGACCGGCCATGCGTCGGTCACGGCGCCGGGAACCGCCACGGCGGCCCGCCGCAGCAGCGGGAGGTCGAGATCGCGGATCCGCACCACGCCTTCCAGGCGGACCATCTTCACCTCCCGCAGAACCGACGCCACGTCAAAAGGCTGTGCTCCGAGGGACATGCGTCCATGATCGTGCTCGGGTGACCGGCGTCACAAGCCCTGTGGACAACGGCTCACGCGGCCCACACGCCCACGCTACGCGGCCGCGCGGCGGCCCTCGGGTCCCTCCGCGGTCGACATCCGGTCGTCCCCGGGTCGCCGGTCCGGGACCCCCAGGTCCCGCAGCACCGCGCGGGCGGCCCGGCGGCCCGAGTGGAGGGCACCCTGCGCGGTACTGGTGTCCCGGTGGTCGCCGCAGACGTACAGTCCGGCCAGCAGCCGCACCGGCCGGCGCAGGTCGTGCGGCGGGGGCATCGCCGGGACGGCCTCCGGGTCGTGGTGGACGGCCAGCAGCTCCCAGTCCGCCGTGCCCGTGCCGTACAGGCCGGCCAACTGCCCGCGCACCAGCGGCTCCAGACCCTCCGGCGGTGTCCCGAGCACCGTGGAGGTGACCAGGACGCGGCCCTCCGGCGCCCGGGCCGGGTCCACCGCGCTCATCACGGCGGTGTACGTGACGGGTCCGGTGCGGTCGGCGTCGAGCAGCAGCGCGGCATCCGCCGGCGGCGGCGCGGGCGCCGTGTGGTGCAGCACCGTCACCGGGTGGAAGTCCGGTACGCGCAGCCCGGGCAGGAGGTCCGCGGCGGCGCGGGCGCCGGTGGCCACGACCAGGGCGCGGCAGGCCAGTTCGCCGTGCTCGGCCGTGACGACCCGGTTGATCGAGGCGTCCTTCACATGGACGCCGGTCTTCACCGTGCCGGGCGGCAGCGCGGCCGCCAGCCGCTCCGGCAGCGCCGACGCGCCACCCGCCGGCACGCACAGCCGGCCCCGCGCGAAACCGCGCAGCGCGAGGTCGGCCGCCCGGCTGGAGGTGGCCGTCAGGTCCGGGTCGCCGAGCAGTGCCGAAAGCAGGGGCCTGAGGAAGCGGTTGACCGTACGGGGCGGCAGGCCGCGCCCCGCCGCCCCCGCGCCCGGCGCATCCGCGGCGGACCGCTCCGGGCGGGCCAGCAGCCGTGTGGCCGGGGTGCTCGCCAGCCTCCCCAGCGCGGCACCCAGACGTGCCTGGTCCAGCGTCCGGGGTGCGTGGGCGAGGGCGCGCGCCCGGGTGAGCGCCGCGTACGGGGTGCGGGCCGCGTCGCCCGCCTCGACCGGGCGGACCGGCGCCATCCGGTGCAGCCGGCCTTCGCTGTGCACCATGACCCCGGGCCGGAACGTCCGCAGCGCGGCGGCGTCGACGCCCGGAGCCCGGCGCAGTTCGGGATACGCGGTGCTGAGCAGCTGACCGATCCGGTCCAGCCGGAACCCGTCGACGTGTTCGGTGCCCATCCTGCCGCCGACCCGCGGGGCGGCCTCCAGGACGCTGACCGTCAGCCCGGCACTGGCCAGCTGGTGGGCCGCGGACAGTCCCGCGAGCCCTGCTCCTACGATGACGACGTCCGCGTGCTGTGCGGTACTGAGCACGTGTCCCTCCCCGGGGTGGCGGTTCGGTGCGTGGGGGGCTCATGCCCTCTGCGAGGCGACGGAATGCCGCGTTCGAGCCCGAGCGTAGGAGCGCCCCGTCGTACCGGTCAGTCGCGCGTGCGGGGGGTCACCGGTGCATGGAGGGGTCGCACGGGCGTGCGACCTCTTGCGCACCCGACGGATCACGCCACGGCTGCCGGCTCCCCGCTGTCCCCCGCGCCGGGGCGTACGGGCGGCCGGCGACCTCCCGACGGGCCGGAACGGTCCGCGTGCCGCTCGTGAGGGCGGCGACCGGATCCCGCCGGGCGGGCTCCCGACCCCCGGTCACGCCGCCGCGATGGCCCCGTCGATCGTCGGGAAGGCGAAGCGGAACCCGGACTCCAGCAGACGGGCCGGCAGGACCCGCTGACTGCCCAGGACGTCCTGGGCGAAGTCGCCGAGGACGATCCGCAGGGCGGGGGAGGGGACGTGCAGGAACGCCGGGCGGCGCAGGACGCGCGCCATCGCGGAGGTGACCTCGCGGTTGGTGACCGGCTCGGGCGCGGTCAGGTTCACCGGCCCGGAGAGCGACCCGGTGTCGAGGATGTGGCGCAGGGCGGCGATCTCGTCGTGCAGGGAGATGTAGCTCCAGTACTGCCGCCCGGAGCCGAGCCGCCCGCCCAGGCCCGCGCGGAACAGCGGGAACAGACGGCCCCACGCGCCGCCCTCCCGGGCCACGACCAGCCCGGTGCGGGCGTACGCCACGCGGATGCCCGCCTCGTGGGCGGCGGCCGCGGCCCCCTCCCACTCCACGCACACCGACGGCAGGAAGCCCTCCCCCGCGGGCGCCGTCTCGTCCACCGCGCGGGCGCCGGTGTCCCCGTAGTAGCCGAGCGCCGTCCCGCACAGCAGCACCTTCGGCGGGGTGTCCAGGGAGGCGACGGCCTCCGCGATCGCCGCCGTCCCGAGCACCCGGCTGTCGCGGATCTCCTTCTTGTACGCCTCGTTCCAGCGGCGCTCGCCGACGCCCGCGCCCGCGAGGTGGACGACGGCGTCGCAGCCGACCAGGCCGGCCACGTCGACGTAACTCCGCCGGGGGTCCCACTCCACCTCGTCCCCGGCCCGCGCGGGACGCCGCACGAGGCGGACGACCTCGTGGCCGTCCGCCCGCAGGGAGCGGGTGAGGGCGGAGCCGATGAGACCGGAGGAACCGGTGACGGCGATACGGGCGGTGTCGGTACGGCGCATGGGCCCATCCTGCCCCGGGGACCCCTCATGGCACAGTGGCGGTCATGACCGACCCCAACATAAGCATCCGGATCGCTCTTCCGGGCGATGAGGAGCCGCTCGGCGAGCTCGACCGGGCCACCTGGTCGCCGCTGCACGCGGTCGCGCCGCGGCCGCAGCCGCCCTACGACCCCTTCTTCGACTCCACCCACCGCCCGCAGGACTTCCTGGTGGCGGAGGCGGAGGACGGCCGCCTCGCCGGTTACGTGCGGGTCGTCCCGCCGACGCGGCTCGCCTGCAACACCCACGTGCGGCAGATCCAGGGCCTCGCCGTCGCCGAGTGGGCGCGCGGCCGCAGCGTCGGACGGGCGCTGCTGCGCGCCGCGTGCGACGAGGCGCGCCGCCAGGGCGCCACCCGCATGACGCTGCGGGTGCTGGGGCACAACGCGCCCGCACGCGCCCTGTACGCGTCCGAGGGGTTCGTCGTCGAGGGCGTGCTGCCGGGCGAGTTCTTCCTGCAGGGGCGGTACGTCGACGACGTCCTCATGGGGCGCAGCCTGCTCACCGGCGACTGAACAGGCGCATCCCGCCGGTCAGCTCGCGCAGGCACCGCACCGCGAGCGCGGCCACCTCGCCGGGCGGCGCCTCGGTCGGTGCCCACGCCTCCAGCGCCACCCGGATCGCGTCCGTGGCCGCGGCCGCCGCGAGCCGGATCTCCAGCGGATCGGCACCCTCGCCCGCGAGCGCCGCGAGCACCGGCCGCAGCCGCTCCTCCGACTCCTGGTTGGCCCGGTACCAGACGGCCCGCAGCGCCGGGTCGCCGTCCGCCGCGCGCAGCAGCCCGCGGGTCCACCGCAGGCCCTCCGCGGCTGTCGCGTCCGGGACGGACAGGGCGTCGGCGACGGAACGCTCCAGCGCCTCGGCCAGGGGCACGGTGCCGGGTTCCGTCGCCGCCAGGCGGGCCCGCCAGCGGTCCGCGCCGCCCGCGAGCAGCGGGGCGACGGCGTCCTGCTTGTTGCGGAAGTACCGGTAGAAGGTGCGCAGCGCGACCCCCGCCCGGTGGGCGATCTCCTCGGCCGTCGTGCCGTCCGGGCCGCGCTCGGCGAAGAGCTCCGCCGCGGCGCGGGCGATGTCGAGCTGCGTCGCGGCCTTGCGGCGTTCGGTCAGCGTCAGCGCGGGCTCGGTGCTCATCGCGGCCCAGCGTACGCCCGCCGTACGGCGCCGTGAGACGGTGGCAAAACGTGCCAGTGCGGCGTAACGTGTCGCCATGAAGCGCTATGAGAACCGCCGCGTCCTGATCACCGGCGCCGGCTCCGGCATCGGCCGCGCCACCACCCTGCGCGTGCTCGCCGAGGGCGGCCGGGTCGTCGCCGCCGACGTCGACGCGGCGGGGCTGGCGGAGACGCACGCCCGGGCCGGGGCGGACGCGGCGCGCCTCACCACCACCCTCCTCGACGTCGCGGACGAAGCCTCGGCTACCGCCGGTACGGCCGGCGCCGTGGAGACGCTCGGCGGGCTCGACGTCCTGGTCAACGCCGCCGGGATCCTGCGCTCCGAGCACACCCACCGCACGAGCCTCGACCTCTTCAACACGGTCCTCGCGGTCAACCTCACCGGAACCTTCCTCATGATCCGCGAGGCCCTCCCCGCCCTCCTCGACGGCGACCGGCCCGTCGTCGTGAACTTCTCCTCCACCTCCGCGAGCTTCGCCCACCCCTACATGGCGGCGTACGCGGCCTCCAAGGGCGGCATCCGGGCGCTGACCCACACCATCGCGAGCGAGTACAGCAAGCAGGGCCTGCGCGCGGTCTGCGTGGCCCCCGGCTCCATCGCCTCCGGCATGACCACCGGCAAGGGCCCCGGCCTGCCGCAGGACGCCGACATGAGCCTGTTCATGAAGCTGATCCCGGCCATCGGCCAGGGCTTCGCCGCACCCGAGACCGTCGCCGGGGTCGTCGCCATGCTCGGCTCCGAGGACGGCGCGTTCATCACCGGCACCGAGATCCGCATCGACGGCGGCACCCACTTCTGACGGCCCCGCCGCCGCACGGCACCCTGCCGTCACACACCGAAGCGCTCCCAGAGCCGGGGGAACCTCTCCTCCAGCGCCGCGTCGTCGTCGAAGTCGAACGGCGTGCCCTCCGGCTCCGGCGGCTGCGGCGGAATGCCCAGGTCCGGCGCGACCGTCCCGGTGAGCTGCTCGTACGCCTCGTCCGCCGCGTACCCCAGCTCCTCGCCGTCCCCGTCGATCTCCTCGTCGAAGTCGCCCAGCAGCTCCGCCAGCGAATCCGGGTCGTGCACCGCGCCCTCGAACACCTCCCGGCCCTGGCCGATCAGCCAGCAGCGGAAGTAGTCGAACGCGTCGTCGCTCGCGCCGCCCAGCAGCACGGCGGCCGCGCCCCACAGGTCCCAGGTGTAGGCCCGTTGGTAACGGGACTCGAAGTGCCGTGCGAAGTCCAGCACGGAGTCGGGGTCGAGCTGCAGCAGCCGCTCCACGAGCAGCTCGGCATGGTCCTCGGGGTCGCCCTCGGCGGCCTCGCGGGTCGTGTCGATGATCTCCCAGAACTCCGTTTCGTCCATCACGGGACCAGCATCCTGGCTCACGGCGAGCGCCGCACGCGGAGCGACCGAAATGAAACGGGACAGAGGATGTCGCCTTTGGGTGACACCGTCGTCGTATGAAGCATCCGAACCAGGACAAGCCGCTCAGCGGGAAGATCGCACTCGTCGCGGGCGCCACGCGCGGCGCGGGCCGCGCCATCGCCGTCGAACTCGGCGCCGCGGGTGCCACCGTGTACGCCACCGGCCGCACCACCCGGACCCGTGTCAGCGAGGTGGGCCGGCCGACCGAGACCATCGAGGAGACCGCCGAACTGGTCACCGCCGCGGGCGGCCGGGGCATCGCCGTCCCGGCCGACCACCTCGTACCCGACCAGGTCCGCTCCGTGGTCGCCCGCATCGACGAGGAACACGGGCGGCTCGACGTCCTCGTCAACAGCCTCTGGGGCGGTGACCACCTCATCCCCTGGGGCAAGAAGATGTGGGAGACGGACCTGGACCAGGGCCTGCGGATGCTGGAGCTCGGCGTCCGCAGCCACGTCATCACCAGCAGCTGCGCCCTGCCGCTCCTGATCCGCCACCCGGGCGGGCTGGTCGTCGAGATGACGGACGGCACCACCGAGTACAACAAGCGCTTCCGCGAGAACTTCTACTTCGACCTGGCGAAGAACGCGCCCCTGCGCATGGCCTTCGCCCTCGGCGAGGACCTCGAGGAGGTGGGCGGTACGGCGGTGGCGCTGAGCCCCGGATACCTCCGCTCCGAGATGATGCTCGACATCTACGGCGTCACGGAGGAGAACTGGCGCGACGCCCTCGCGAAGGAGCCGCACTTCGCCGTCGCGGAATCGCCCGCGTACGTCGGCCGGGCGGTCGCCGCGCTCGCCGCCGACCCCGACAGGGCCCGGTGGAACGGGCAGTCGCTGTCCAGCGGGCAGCTCGCCAAGGTGTACGGCTTCACGGACACCGACGGCTCGCGGCCGGACGGCTGGGCGTACTTCCTCGACGTCGTCCACGGCGGCAAGGACGCACCGGTCGAGGACTACCGCTGATCAGGGTGCGTAGAGGCGGCACATCCGGTCCGCCGCCCGTGCGAACAGCGCGCGCAGCGAGGCCGGCTCCAGCACCTCGGCCTCCGGGCCGAGCTGCAGGAGCTGGCCGTACGCCACCTCCTCGGACTCCACCCGCAGGGTGACCGTCACCCGGCCCTCCGCGTCCGGCGGACCGGCCGCCTCCAGGGCCTCCCGGGCGGCGGCCCGGTCCGTCACGTACGGCAGGCCGCGCGCCCCCGCCTCCGTCAGCCGCACCACGGCTTCCGCCCGCAGGATCGAGCGGGCGAACTCGGCCGCCCGCTCCTCCCAGAACCCCGGCAGGTCGAAGTCCTCCTCCCGGACGAACCGGTCGTCCCCCACCGCCACGGCGGTGAAGCGGTCCACCCGGTACACCCGGAACGCCTCCCCGGCGCGGGCGCACAGGTACCAGACACCCGCCTTCAGCACGAGCCCGTGGGGCGCCAGCTCCCGCTCCACCTCGGTGTCGTCACGGCGGTAGCGGACGGAGACCAGCCGGTCGTCCCACACCGCTTCCGCGATCGCCGGCAGCAGCTCCGGGGTCTCCGGCTCCTGGTACCAGCCCGGCGCGTCCAGGTGGAAGCGCTGGGCCGCCGCCACCGGCGCGTCCCGCAGCGACGGCACCAGCGCCGCCGACACCTTCAGCCGGGCCGCCGACGCCGCGTCGTCGAGCCCCATCTCCCGCAGCGCCCCCGGCACCCCCGACAGGAACAGCGCCTCCGCCTCGCTGCGCGCGAGGCCCGTCAGCCGCGTGCGGTAACCGCCGATCAGCCGGTAGCCGCCCGCGCGCCCCCGGTCCGCGTACACCGGGACCCCAGCCTCGGACAGGGCGAGCGCGTCCCGCGTGATGGTGCGCTCCGACACCTCCAGCTCGCGCGCCAGCTCGGCGGCGGTCATGGACGGCCGGGACTGGAGCAGGAGCACCATCTTGATCAGCCGGGCAGCGCGCATGCCCCACATCATGCAGGAGTCCCCCCACGCCCGGGTGGGCGTGGGGGGACTCCTGGAGGCGGCTCTACAGGCCGTAGCGCTCGCGAGCGTCCTTCACCAGCGACGCCGCGACCTCACCGCGCTTGGCGAGCTGCGCCAGGGCGGCGACCACGATCGACGGGGCGTCCACGCCGAAGTGGCGGCGTGCCGCCTCACGGGTGTCCGACAGGCCGAAGCCGTCCGCGCCGAGCGAGCTGTAGTCCTGCTCGATCCACTGCGCGATCTGGTCCGGGACCTGGCGCATGTAGTCGCTGACCGCCAGCACCGGGCCCTGGGCGTCGGCCAGCGCCTCGCGGACGTACGGCACCCGCTCCTCGCCGCGCAGCAGCGCCGCGTCGGCCTCCAGCGCGTCGCGCCGCAGCTCCGACCACGAGGTCGCGGACCACACGTCGGCGGTGACGCCCCACTCCGCGGCCAGCAGCTCCTGGGCCTCCAGGGCCCAGTGGATCGCCGTACCCGACGACAGCAGCTGGATGCGCGGCGCGTCGGCCGTGACCGGCGTGCCCTCCTTGAAGCGGTACAGGCCCTTGATGATGCCCTCGTCCACGCCCTCCGGCTTGGCGGGCTGCGGCATCGGCTCGTTGTAGACGGTCAGGTAGTAGAAGACGTTCTGGTCCTCGCCCGGCGCGGTCTCGCCGTACATCCGGCGCAGACCCTCCTTGACGATCACCGCGACCTCGTACGCGAACGCCGGGTCGTACGTCAGGGCCGCCGGGTTCGTCGCCGCGATGACGGGGGAGTGGCCGTCGGCGTGCTGGAGGCCCTCACCGGTCAGGGTGGTGCGGCCGGCCGTGGCACCGATGAGGAAGCCGCGGCCGAGCTGGTCGCCGAGCTGCCACATCTGGTCGGCCGTCCGCTGCCAGCCGAACATCGAGTAGAAGATGTAGAAGGGGATCATCGGCTCGCCGTGCGTGGAGTACGCGGTCGACGCGGCGATGAAGTCGGCCATCGAGCCGGCCTCGGTGATGCCCTCGTTGAGGATCTGGCCGTTCCTGGCCTCGCGGTAGTACATCAGCTGGTCGCGGTCGACCGGCTCGTACGTCTGGCCCTTCGGCGAGTAGATGCCGAGCGACGGGAACAGCGACTCCATGCCGAAGGTACGGGCCTCGTCCGGGACGATCGGGACCCAGCGCTTGCCGGTCTCCTTGTCGCGGATGAGGTCCTTCATCAGCCGTACGAACGCCATGGTCGTGGCGACCGACTGGCTGCCGGAGCCCTTGTCGAACGCGGTGAACGCCTTCTCGGCCGGGGCCGGCAGCGGCGCCACGGGCTGGACGCGGCGGGCCGGGGCCGGGCCGCCGAGGGCCGCGCGGCGCTCCTGGAGGTAGCGGACCTCGGGGGAGTCGGCGCCGGGGTGGCCGTAGGGCACCTGGCCGTCGGCGAAGGCGGAGTCCGGGATCGGCAGGCCCAGCAGGTCCCGCATGTCCTTGAACTCCTCCACCGAGAGCTTCTTCATCTGGTGGTTGGCGTTCTTGGACTCGAAGCCCTTGCCGAGGGTGAAGCCCTTGACGGTCTGGGCGAGGATCACGGTCGGCGCGCCCTTGTGCGCCAGGGCCGCCTTGTACGCGGCGTACACCTTGCGCGACTCGTGACCGCCGCGGGAGTGGTGGAAGCACTCGACGATCTTGTCGTCGGACAGCAGCCCGGCCATCTCGACGAGCGCCGGGTCCTTGCCGAAGAAGTCCTCGCGGATGTAGGCCGCGTCGCGCGTCTGGTACGTCTGGATCTGCGCGTCCGGTACCTCGCGCAGCCGGCGTACGAGCGCGCCCGTGGTGTCGAGCTGGAACAGCTCGTCCCAGGCGGTGCCCCACAGCGACTTCACGACGTTCCAGCCGGCGCCGCGGAACTGGGCCTCCAGCTCCTGCACGATCTTGAAGTTCGCGCGCACCGGGCCGTCGAGGCGCTGCAGGTTGCAGTTGATGACGAAGGTGAGGTTGTCCAGACCCTCCCGGGCGGCGAGCGCGAGGGCCGCCGTCGACTCGGGCTCGTCCATCTCGCCGTCGCCGAGGAACGCCCACACGTGCGATCCGGAGACGTCCTTGATGCCGCGGTTGGTCAGGTAGTGGTTGAAGCGCGCCTGGTAGATCGCGGAGAGCGGGCCCAGCCCCATCGACACGGTCGGGAACTCCCACAGCCACGGCAGGCGGCGCGGGTGCGGGTACGACGGCAGGCCGTTGCCGCCGCTCTCCTGGCGGAAGTTGTCCAGGTGCTGCTCGGTGAGGCGGCCGTCGAGGAAAGCGCGGGCGTAGATGCCGGGCGACGCGTGGCCCTGGATGTAGAGCTGGTCGCCGGAGCCGTCCTGCTCCTTGCCGCGGAAGAAGTGGTTGAAGCCCGTCTCGTAGAGCCAGGCGGCGGAGGCGAAGGTGGCGATGTGGCCGCCGACGCCGTACTTGGAGCCCCGGCTCACCATGGCGGCCGCGTTCCAGCGGTTCCAGGCCGTGATGCGGGCTTCCAGCTCCTCGTCGCCGTCGAAGCCGTACGCGGCTTCGGCGCCGGTCGGGATGGTGTTGACGTAGTCGGTTTCGAGCAGCTTCGGCAGCGCGAGACCGGCGCCCTCGGCGCGCTCCAGGGTGCGACGCATCAGGTACGCGGCGCGGTGCGGCCCGGCGGCCCGGGCGACGGCGTCGAGGGACGCCTGCCACTCGGCGGTCTCCTCGGGGTCGCGGTCCGGCAGCTGGTCGAGCTCGCTCGGCTGGATGCGGGTGGGGTCGGTCATGATCGCCGCCTTCCGGAGTCGAAGGGGTGTGGAGCCCTTGGTCTTGGCAGGACAGGGCGAGGGAACCTCTGTTGAAGTCCGCGCACGACTGTACGACTGTGATCGATGATCGATCAAAGCGTTGGGCGAAAAATCTTTACCCAAAGCCCAAAGTCGGCATCCGGTGCCACATTTCCGGGCACCCGGTGCCTTGTTTTCGCAGGTGACCCGTCACTTTGAGCGCCCGCCCCACCCGATGAGCGGCGCGGTTTTTTCTGCCGCTCGGTTCGCCTCCGGGGCGCCCAAGTCGGTGTCGACGGTCGATCGGCTCGGCTGCTCGTTCCTCGCAGCGTCCGCGCGCTCTCCCTTTCGACACTGCCGCGCCCCTTCGGCTCACTCGCCGTGGGCGCCGGGGGTCGGCGCAGAGGATCACCGACAGCAGGGGCCACGGGCACGCACGCGCGGGCGCCCCGGAGGCGAACCGAGCCCCGAGAAATCAAGCCCGCGGGGCGCAGCCGAGGACGTGTTGCTTCACCAGGACGCCGATCCGGGGGTCGCGGCGCCGGAAGGCCTGGACGAGCTCGTCGTGCTCCTCGGCGTACGACTTCTGTACGGTGCCGAGCCAGCGGATGGACAGGGCGGTGAAGACCTCGATGCCGAGGCCCTCCCAGGTGTGCAGCAGCACGCCGTTGCGGGCGGCGCGCACCAGCTCCCGGTGGAAGGCCACCGTGTGCCGCACCTGTGCGGTCCCGTCGGCGCGCGCGTCCGCCTCGTAGAGCGCCGCGACATGGGGTTCCAGGGCCGAGCAGTCCGCACCGAGCCGGTCGGCGGCGAGTTCCGCGGCGATCTGCTCCAGTCCGGCCCGTACCGGGTAGCTCTCCTCCAGGTCGGCCGCGGTCAGGTTGCGCACGCGGACACCCTTGTTGGGCGCCGACTCGATGAGCCGGAGGCTTTCGAGTTCGCGCAGCGCCTCGCGCACGGGTGTCTGGCTCACCTGGAGCTCGGTGGCGATCCGCCGTTCCACGATCCGCTCGCCCGGCTTCCAGCGGCCGCTGACGATGCCCTCCACGATGTGCTCGCGGATCTGCTCGCGCAGCGAGTGGACGACGGGCGGGGTCATGGGGGCTCCTTCGCTGCTGCGGCGGTCGTCCGCCATTATTCCGCCCGGTCAGCCCGTACGGCTGCCCCCCGTGCGAGACACCCGTCACTCCGGGTCACCTATGACGGCGCCCCCGGCCGGAGAGCTCCGGACCGGGGGCGCCGCTCGCACCGGGGTGACTACAGGCCGAGGTCGACCTCGAACTCGCCGGCCTCCAGGATCGCCTTGACGGCCGTCAGGTAGCGGGCCGCGTCGGCGCCGTCCACCAGACGGTGGTCGTAGGAGAGCGACAGGTAGGTCATGTCGCGCACCGCGATGGTCTCGCCGAGGTCCGGGTGGTCGATGACCACCGGGCGCTTGACGGTGGCGCCGATGCCCAGGATGGCGACCTGGTTCGGCGGCACGATGACCGTGTCGAACAGCGCACCGCGCGAGCCGGTGTTGCTGATCGTGAAGGTGGCGCCGGACAGCTCGTCCGGGGTGATCTTGTTCCCGCGGACCTTGCCCGCGAGCTCGGCGGTGGCCTTGGAGATGCCCGCGATGTTCAGGTCGCCCGCATTCTTGATGACCGGGGTCATCAGGCCCTTCTCGGAGTCCACGGCGATGCCGATGTTCTCCGAGTCGAAGTACGTGATCGTGCCCTCGTCCTCGTTGATCCGGGCGTTGATGACCGGGTGGGCCTTCAGCGCCTGGGCGGCCGCCTTCACGAAGAACGGCATCGGGGAGAGCTTGACGCCCTCGCGGGCGGCGAACGCGTCCTTCGCGCGGCCCCGCAGCTTCATCAGCTTGGTGATGTCGACCTCGACGACCGAGGTCAGCTGGGCCTGCGTGTGCAGCGCCTTCAGCATGTTGTCGCCGATGACCTTGCGCATGCGGGTCATCTTGACCGTCTGGCCGCGCAGCGGGGACGCCTCGAGCGCCGGCGCCTTCGGGGCGGCGGCGGACGGAGCGGCCGCGGCGGGGGCCGGCGCGGCGGCGGCCTTGGCGGCCTCGGCGGCGGCCAGGACGTCCTGCTTGCGGATGCGGCCGCCGACACCGGTGCCCTTGACGGCCGACAGGTCGACGCCGTTCTCGGCGGCCAGCTTGCGGACGAGCGGGGTCACGTAGGCGCCCTCGTCCGCCGGCTGCGCGGGAGCGGCGGGGGCGGCAGCCGGAGCCGGAGCGGCCGGAGCCGGGGCAGGTGCCGGAGCGGCGGCCGGAGCCGGGGCGGGAGCGGCCGGAGCCGGAGCAGCCGGGGCGGGGGCCGGAGCGGCCGCCGGAGCAGCCGGAGCCGGGGCCTCGGCTGCCGGAGCCGGAGCGGCGGGGGCCTCGGCGGCGGCCGGAGCCGCACCCGGGGCGCCGATGACGGCCAGCTTGGCGCCGACCTCGGCGGTCTCGTCCTCGCCCACCACGATCTCCAGCAGCACACCGGCGGCCGGGGCGGGGATCTCGGTGTCGACCTTGTCCGTGGAGACCTCGAGCAGCGGCTCGTCGGCCTCGACGGACTCGCCGACCTGCTTCAGCCAGCGCGTCACGGTGCCCTCGGTGACCGACTCGCCCAGCGCGGGCAGGACGACGTCGGTGCCCTCGGCGCTGCCGGCCGGAGCGGCGGCGGGGGCCTCGGCCGCGGGAGCCGGGGCGGGGGCCTCGGCGGCCGGGGCCGGAGCCGCGGGGGCTTCGGGGGCGGGCGCGGGGGCCTCGGCGGCGGCCGGAGCCGGAGCCTCGGCCGGCGCGCCGGTGCCGTCGTCGATGATGGCCAGCTCGGCACCGACCTCGACGGTCTCGTCCTCGGCGACCTTGATGGAGGACAGCACACCGGAAGCCGGGGCCGGGATCTCCGTGTCGACCTTGTCGGTCGACACCTCGAGCAGCGGCTCGTCGGCCTCGACGCGCTCGCCCTCGGCCTTCAGCCAGCGGGTGACAGTGCCCTCGGTGACGCTCTCGCCGAGCGCCGGCAGGGTTACGGAAACCGACATGGTTTCAGTTGCTCCTAACGAATTGCGGTAAGTGGTCGTCGCGCCCGGACCGGGCCTCCCGGGGCCACCGGACCCCGGGGAGCGCGTCAGTCGTGGGAGTGGAGGGGCTTGCCCGCCAGCGCCAGGTGCGCCTCGCCGAGCGCCTCGTTCTGCGTCGGGTGGGCGTGGATGAGCTGGGCGACCTCGGCCGGCAGCGCCTCCCAGTTGTAGATCAGCTGCGCTTCGCCGACCTGCTCGCCCATGCGGTCACCGACCATGTGGACGCCGACCACGGCACCGTCCTTGACCTGGACGAGCTTGATCTCGCCCGCGGTCTTGAGGATCTTGCTCTTGCCGTTGCCCGCGAGGTTGTACTTCAGAGCGACGACCTTGTCCGCGCCGTAGATCTCCTTGGCCTTGGCCTCGGTGATGCCCACGGAGGCGACCTCGGGGTGGCAGTACGTCACCCGCGGCACGCCGTCGTAGTCGATCGGGACGGGCTTGAGACCGGCCAGACGCTCCGCCACCAGGATGCCCTCGGCGAAGCCGACGTGCGCGAGCTGGAGGGTCGGGACGAGGTCGCCGACCGCCGAGATCGTCGGCACGTTCGTGCGCATGTACTCGTCGACCAGGACGTAGCCCCGTTCCATCGCGACGCCCTGCTCCTCGTACCCGAGGCCGGCCGAGACCGGGCCGCGGCCGATGGCGACGAGCAGTACCTCGGCCTCGAAGGTCTTGCCGTCCGCGAGGGTGACCTTGACGCCGTCCTCGGTGTACTCGGCGCTCTGGAAGAAGGTGCCGAGGTTGAACTTGATGCCGCGCTTGCGGAAGGCGCGCTCAAGAAGCTTCGAGCTGTTCTCGTCCTCGACCGGGACGAGGTGCTTCAGGCCCTCGATGATGGTCACGTCGGTGCCGAAGGACTTCCACGCCGAGGCGAACTCGACGCCGATGACGCCGCCGCCCAGGATGATCGCGGACTGCGGGACGCGGTCCAGGGTCAGCGCGTGGTCCGAGGAGATGATGCGGTTGCCGTCGATCTCCAGACCCGGCAGCGACTTCGGTACGGAACCGGTGGCGAGGAGGACGTGGCGGCCCTCGATCCGCCGGCCGTTCACATCGACCGAGGTGGGGGAGGACAGCCGGCCCTCGCCCTCGATGTAGGTCACCTTGCGGGAGGCGACCAGACCCTGCAGGCCCTTGTACAGGCCGGCGATCACGTCGTCCTTGTACTTGTGGACGGCCTTGATGTCGATGCCCTCGAAGGAGGCCAGCACGCCGAACTGGTCCGCCTCGCGGGCCTGGTCGGCGATCTCACCGGCGTGGAGCAGGGCCTTGGTGGGGATGCATCCGTTGTGCAGGCAGGTGCCGCCGAGCTTGTTCTTCTCGATCAGTGCGACGTCCAGGCCCAGCTGCGCACCCCGCAGGGCCGCGGCGTAACCGCCACTGCCACCGCCGAGGATCACTAGGTCGAAAACGGTGCTGGCGTCGTTCGCCACGTCACGTCCTCCATGCATGTGCGCCGGTCGCCGGGTCCCCTTCCTCGGGGGACGACCGGCCGGTCGGCTGGTGTTCGGCCGCTTTTATTTCGGCCCTGTGGTGGGGGCCCTGTCCTGCCGAGAACCCATCTTCGCACTTGTTGCCGGAACAGGAGACGCCGGGCCCGTGGTGTGAGACGGCAGGGCGGCGGCCCCGGACTCGCCGTCCGGGACCGCCGCGCCTCGGGCTCGCGGGGGCTCTCCCTAGCCCAGGTCGCCCGCCGCCGTGCGCTCGGCGAGCCGGACCAGGGTGCGGATCGCCGAGCCCGTGCCGCCCTTGGGGGTGTAGCCGTAGGGGCCGCTCTCGTTGAAGCCCGGGCCCGCGATGTCCAGGTGCGCCCAGGTGATGCCCTCGCCGATGAACTCCTTCAGGAACAGGCCGGCCACCAGGCCGCCGCCCATCCGCTCGCCCATGTTGGCGATGTCGGCGGTGGGCGAGTCCATGCCCTTGCGCAGGTCCGCCGGGAGCGGCATCGGCCAGGACGCCTCGCCGACCTCCTCCGCGGTCTCGTGGACCGCGGTGCGGAAGGCGTCGTCGTTCGCCATGATCCCGAAGGTGCGGTTGCCCAGCGCCAGCACCATGGCGCCGGTGAGGGTCGCCACGTCGACGATCGCGTCCGGGTTCTCCTCCGAAGCGCGGGTCAGGGCGTCGGCCAGCACCAGGCGGCCCTCGGCGTCGGTGTTCAGCACCTCCACCGTCTTGCCGCTGTACATGCGGAGCACGTCACCCGGGCGGAGGGCCGAGCCGGACGGCATGTTCTCGGCGAGCGCCAGCCAGCCCGTGACGTTGACCTCCAGGCCGAGGCGGGCGGCCGCGACGACCGCGGCGAACACCGCGGCGGCACCCGCCATGTCGCACTTCATCGTCTCGTTGTGACCGGCCGGCTTCAGGGAGATGCCGCCCGAGTCGTACGTGATGCCCTTGCCGACCAGGGCCAGGGTCTTCTCGGCCTTCGGGTGCGTGTAAGCGAGCTTCACCAGGCGCGGACCGTGCACGGAACCCTGGCCGACGCCGAGGATGCCGCCGTACCCGCCCTTGACGAGCGCCTTCTCGTCGAGCACCTGCACCTTGAGGCCGTGCTCCTTGCCGGCCGCGGTGGCGATGGCGGCGAAGGACTCGGGGTAGAGGTCGTTCGGCGGGGTGTTGACCAGGTCGCGGGCGCGGTTGACCTCCTCGGCCAGCGCGGCCGCGCGCTCCGCCGCCGCCTTGTACGCCTTGTCGCGCGGCTTCCCGCCGAGCAGCGTCACCTCGGCGACCGGTCCCTTCGCGTCCTTGGCCGCCGTGCCGTTCGCGGCGGACCGGTACGCGGTGAAGGCGTACGCGCCGAGCAGCGCGCCCTCCGCGATCGCCTCCGCGTCCTCGACGGCCTCGACCGGCAGGGCGAACGCGGCCTTGCGGGTGCCGGCCAGCGCGCGGGCGGCGGACCCCGCGGCGCGCCGCAGGGTCTCGGCGGCGTACGCGTCGTCCTTCTCCGGAGCCTGGCCGAGGCCGACGGCGAGCACGACGGGCGACTTGAGGCCGGACGGCGCCGGCACCTTGGTCACCTCTCCCTCGGCGCCGGAGGCACCCAGGGTCTCCAGGACGGTGGCGAGCTTCCCGCCGAACGCCTTGTCGACGGCCTCGGCGCCCGGCGCGACGACGAGCCCCTTGCCGCCCTTCGGGCTCTTGGCGACGCCGACGACGAGAGCGTCGGCGCGCAGTGTCGCCGCGCCGGCGGTGCTGAGAGTGAGAGCAGTCACGGTGGTGAAATCTCGCTTCCGTTTGAGTTCCGAGGCGGCCTGCGCGGTCGAGGCTGCGGTCGAGGGGTGGGCCGACCCTGCCCGTCGCATCGTAATTCGGCCGGAGAATCGCCGGGAACGAGCCTACGCTCACGCCCCTGTTTCGCTCGGGCCGCCCGCAATTCACTCATCCGCGGCGTCTCTTAGGGGTTTGCCGTCCATACGGGTGAGAGCTCGGTCACACTCGGCTGAATCACGCTGGGCAGCGATCCGGCCCTTTGCATCATCTCCACAGATCCTCCGGACGCCCCCACGCGTCTTCGGGGGTTCCCGCGAGGGGGGAAAGAACATGCACGTACCCGCGTTCCGGGCCGGACGAGTCACCGGCACACTGCTCGCCGCACTGCTGGTCGCCGGCACCGTCCCGGCGTCCGCCGCCGCCGAGCCTGCGCCACGCATCGACCTCACGGTCCTCGTCGTGGACGACGGCGGCGGCGCCGTCGGGGCCATCACCTCCGAACTGAAAGGTTCCGGCACGCCGTACCGCACCGTCCGCCTGAACGACCCCGGACGGCCCGTCATCGACGCCGCGTTCCTGTCGGAAGCCCGCGACGAGGCGACCGGACGCCCGCGCGCCAAGTACCAGGGCGTGGTCCTGCCCGACGAGGCACCGGCGGCCCTGACCGAGGCGGAACGATCCGCCCTCGCCTCCTACGAGCGGACGTACGCGATCCCGCAGATCGACGCCTACACCTGGGCCCACCCCGGCGTCGGGCTCGACCACACGAGTGACGGCGGGCGCTCCGGAGTGCTCGACGGCGCCGTCACCGCCGTCACCGCCGCCGGCCGGACGGGTCCCTTCCGCTACCTCGACGGGCCGGTCGTGTTCGAGGACAACGACCCGGAGATCTCCGAGAGTTACGGCTACGCCGGACGGCCCCGCACGGGCTACACCAGCTACCTCGACGTGCCCGTCGACGGCGGCGGCCGGGCCAGCCTCGTCGGCGAGTACGCCCACGACGGACGCCGCGAACTGGTCGTCACCTTCGCCTACAACCAGCACCAGCGGCAGTTCCGGGCGCTGGCCAGAGGCATGGTGGAGTGGCTCACCCAGGGCGTGCACCTGGGGCAGAGCCGCAACTGGTTCTCCGTCCACGTCGACGACGTCTTCGCGCCCGACGCCCGCTGGGACACCGCACGCAACTGCACCCCCGGCGATTTCGACTGCGTCGGCGGCGACGGCGAAGGCACCGCGCCCATCCGCATGACCGCCGCGGACGCGCAGTACGCCGCCCAGTGGCAGCGCGCCAGCGGCTTCACCCTCGACATGGTCTACAACGCCGGCTCCGGCGAGGAGTGGAAGGCCGAGAACGGCGGCAGCGACCCGCTCGCCGCCCAGCTGGTGGCCGACCGCGCCCAGTACCGCTGGATCAACCACACCTGGACGCACCCCTTCCTCGGCTGCGTCCAGGACACCTCCACCGTCCCGTGGAGCTGCGCCAAGGACGCGTCCGGGAACATCCGCTGGATGAGCCGCGCCGAGATCGCCGCCCAGATCCGCGACAACCACACCTGGGCCGTGAACAAGGGCCTCGCCGTCGACCGCACCGAGCTCGTCACCGGCGAGCACTCCGGCCTCAGGACCCTGCCGCAGCAGCCCGCCGACAACCCCGGCCTCGCCGGAGCCCTCGCCGACACCGGCGTGAAGTGGATCGCGAGCGACAACTCCCGCGAGCCGCAGCAACGGGCCGTGGGCGCCGCGAAGACCGTGCCCCGCCACCCGATGAACGTGTACTACAACGTCGGCACGGCCGAGGAGATGACCGACGAGTACAACTGGATCTACACCTCCGCGGAGGACGGCGGCAGCGGTGTCTGCGCCACCAACCCCGCCTCCACCTGCCTCGACCAGCCCCTGGACGTGCGCACGGGCTACGCCGACCACATCGTCCCCCAGGAGGCCCGCATCGCCCTCGGGCACATCGTCGCCAACGATCCCCGCCCGCACTACGTCCACCAGTCCAACCTGGCGGAGGAACGGCTCCTCTACCCCGTCCTCGACAAGGTCCTCGCCGACTACCGGGCCCTGTTCGCCGACAACACCCCGCTCGTCAACCCCCGCCAGCGCGACACCGGTACGGAACTGACCCGCCGTGCCGCTTGGGACCAGGCCCTCGCGGCCGGCCGGGTCACCGCGTACCGCATCGGCGGCACCGTCACCGTCAAGGCGCCGGCCGGCGTGACCGCCCCGGTCACCGCGCCCGAGGGGACCCGCAAGCAGCAACTGCTCGGCTCCACCGCCTTCGGCACCCCGTACGCGGGGGCGCGTTCCGCCTGGACCGCTCCCGACGTCCTCCAGTCGGCGATCACGCTCACCCTGCCGACCGCCTGACCAGCTCACTTCCGGGGGAACCGATGCCGACCACAGGCCGCCATGTCACCATGCTCACCGAAGGCACCTACCCGCACGTCCACGGGGGCGTCTCCACCTGGTGCGACCAGCTCGTGCGGGGCATGCCCCAGGTGGACTTCGAGATCCTCGCCCTCACCGGCAGCGGCCGCGAACCGGTCACCTGGGAGCTGCCGCCCAACGTCCGCCGGCACACCGCCTTCCCGCTGTGGGGACCGGCGCCCGGGCGCGGGCGGCCGCTGATCGGCCGGGAGAAGCGCCGCTTCACCGACACCTACGAGCGCTTCCTGCTGTCGATACTCGACCCGTCCGCCGGCTGCGACTTCGGCGAGAGCCTCTACGGCCTCGCCGAGACCGCCCGCCGCGGACGACTGTCGGCCGCCCTGCGCTCCGAACCGGCGCTGCGGTCCCTGATGTGGATATGGACCATGCCGCACCTGCAGACCGCCGCGGCCCGCCCCACCGTCCACGACGCCCTGACCGCCACCGACCTCCTCGAACACGCGCTGCGGCCGCTCGCCGCCCGCATCCCCGCCGACAGCGTCGCCCACGCCGTCTCCAGCGGCCTCGCCACCCTCCCCGCCCTCGCCGCCCAGCGCTTCGACGGCGTACCGTTTCTTCTCACCGAGCACGGCATCTACCTGCGCGAGCGCTACCTCGGCTACCGCTCCGCCGCGCAGCGCTGGCCCGTCAAGGCCCTGATGCTCGGCTTCTACCGCGAGCTCAACACCCTCGGCTACCGCCAGGCCGACCTCATCACCCCGTGCAACCAGTACAACCGGCGCTGGGAGGAGCGCGGCGGGGCGCCCGCCGCCCGCATCCGCACCGTCTACAACGGTGTCGACCCGCACGCCTTCCCGCTCGCCGGGCCCGAGCCCGCCGTGCCCACCCTCAGCTGGTGCGGCCGCATCGACCCCATCAAGGACCTGGAGACGCTGATCCGGGCGTACGCCATCGCCCGCGCCGAAGTACCCGAACTGCGGCTGCGGCTCTTCGGGCCCGTCCCCGCCGGCAACGAGGATTACCGCACCCGGCTGGAGAAGCTCGCCGCCGAGCGGGGCGTCACCGACGGCATCACCTACGAGGGCCGGATATCCGACGTGGCGAGCGCCTACGCGGCGGGCACCCTCGTCATGCTCTCCTCCATCAGCGAAGGCTTTCCCTTCTCCCTCATCGAAGCCATGTCCTGCGGCCGGGCCACCGTCTCCACCGACGTGGGCGGGGTACGGGAAGCGGTCGGGGACACGGGCCTCGTGGTGCCGCCGCGCGAACCCGCCGTGATGGCCGAGGCCGTCGTCGCGCTGCTGCGCGACGCCGAGCGGCGCGCCGAGCTGGGCCGGCGGGCCCGGCAGCGGGTCGTGGACCGGTTCACCCTGCACCGCTCCGTCGACGGCTTCCGCCGCATCTACCTGGAGCTGGCCGGGCTGCCCGAACCCGAGCCCCTCGACAGCGACGACTGGACCCTGCAACTGCGGATCGCCGACCTCCCCTCCGGTTTCGCCGGAGGGACCCCCAGGATCCGCGAGCTCGATCGGACGATGTGAATGAGCGGCTCCCTCTGGCTCACCCCGCCCCCCTCCGGCACCGCCACCGACACGCTGCCCGCCCTGCCCCGCCCGCGCCCCGGATGGGCCGCGGCCGACCCGATCGACGAACTCACCCACCGCCTCGAGGACGTGATAGCGGCCGCCGTCCACCCCGACGAGATAGCCGCCATCCTCGAATCCGACGGCATGACGGACGACCACATACGGCTCACCTACGGCCGGGAGGACTCCTTCGCCCTCGCCGAGGACCTCTACGCGCGCGTGGACCGGCGCTTCCCCGAACCGGAAGGCCCGCCCGCCGACCGCTGGCACACCGGCCTCGCCGGGTGCCTGCTGCGCGGCCTGGTCTTCGCCCTGCCCGGCCTCGCGTACGTCGTGGGGGCGCCCTTCCTGGCGGGGCCGCCCGGCGCGCTCGGCCTGCCCGCCGGCACCGTCCCGCTGCTCGCCGGCGCGGTCACCGGCTGGGTCTGGAACCAGGCCCTGTCCCACCGCGCCTACTCCTGGCTCGGCCTCGGCGACCGGCGGGCCGCCGCCCGTGCCCTGCTCATTGGCGCCCCCGCCGGCGCCCTGACCGGCGCGGTCGCCGCCGTCGCCGCGGCGAGCCCGGGGGAGTGGCGCGCCGCCGCCTTCGCCGCCGGGCAGGCCCTGTACCTGGCGGCCGCGACCGTCCTGCTGGTCCTGCACCGCGAGAAGGCGCTGCTGTACGCGCTGCTGCCGCTCGCGGTGGGCGCCCCGCTCGCCTTCTGGTTCGACCTGCCCCTCGCCGTGCGCACCGCCCTGCTGCTCGTCCCCCTCGGCCTGTCCCTCGCCCTCACCCTGCGCGTCCTGCTCCCCGCCGCCGCACCCGGCGTACCCGGGCGCGCCGCGCCGAGACTCGCCGCGTCCCTGCCGTACGGGCTGTTCGGGCTCGGCACCGGCGGGCTTGTGCTGTACGCGGCGGCCGGCGACGTCCTCGCCGACGGGCCGGGCGCCGCGGTGGCCGCGCCCTCGGCGGTGGCGCTGACGCTGTCCATGGGGCCCGCCGAGTGGCTGCTGCACCGGTTCCGCAGCGAGAGCCTCGCCGGGCTGCGGGCCAGCACCAGCGCCCGCGCCTTCCGCCGCGACACGGCCGCCACCCTGGCGCTCTGCCTCACCGCGTACCTGACGGTGCTCCTGGTCCTGGCCGCCGCCGGGACCGCGCTGTGGCCCGGGGCGCCCGAACTCGGCGGAGTGCGCCTGGTGTCGCTGCTGCTGATCGGCGCGGTGCTGTGGGCGGCGCTGCTGCTGCAGTCCTTCGGGGCGGTGCTCAGCGCGGCCCTGGTGTGCGCGGCCGCCACCGGCGTCCAGTCGGTGGCCCTGGCCACCGGCACCGGGGACCCGGAGCTGGTCGGCGCGGGCGTCGCGGGGGCCGCGGCCGCGGTGCTCGCCGTACTGGGCTGGATATTGCTCGGACGGGCGACCAGCCACCGTCACTGAGCACCCTCCGCACGCGTCACGACCCGCACGAAAAGGAACGCCCGTGGACCTCCTTGTCCCGTACTACGAGCACCCCGCCCTCCGGCCCGCCGAATGGGACGCGCTCATCTCCGCCGCGCCGCTGCTCTACGGGGTGGTGCTCAACCCCGCCAGCGGCGCCGGCGACGCCCCCGACCCCGCCTTCGTGACCGTCGCCGACCGGCTGCGCGCGGCCGGGGTGTGCGTCCTCGGCTACACCGACACCGACTACGGCCGCCGCCCGCACGCCGACGTCCTCAAGGACCTGGTCCGCCACCGCGACTGGTACGGCGCCGACGGCGCGTTCCTCGACCAGGTCCCGACCGACCCGCACTTCGTCGAGCACTACCGCCGCCTGGGCGTGGCCGCCCGCGCGGCCGGGGCCGCCACCCTCGTCCTCAACCACGGGGCGCACCCCCACCCCGGGTACGCCCCGCTTGCCGATCTGCTGGTCACGTTCGAGGGGCCCTGGGACACCTACCGCGCGCTCGACCTGCCCGTCGCCGACCACTACTGCCACCTGGTCTACGCGGCCCCGCCCGACGCCCGCGTCACCACCCGCGTGCGCTGCGCCGTCCCCGGCGGCGGCGCGCACCCCTGGGGCACCCTGCCGCACCCCCTGGAGCGCACATGAGCCGCCGCGCCCTTCTCCTCGTGGCCGCGCTGCTGCTGGCCGGCTGCACGAGCCCGTCCGACGACACGCCCGCCCCCCGCACGGGCCGCTGGCGGCCCGAGCCGGGCCAGGAGTGGCAGTGGCAGCTCAGCGGCCGCCTCGACCCGGCCGTCGACGTGCCCGTGTACGACATCGACGGCTTCGACCACAGCGCCGGCACCGTCGCCGACCTGCACCGGCGCGGCCGCAAGGTGATCTGCTACCTGTCCACCGGCGCCCACGAGGACTGGCGCCCCGACGCGGGCAGGTTCCCCGGGGAGGTCCTCGGGCGCGGCAACGGCTGGGAGGGCGAGCGCTGGCTCGACATCCGCCGCACCGACGTCCTGGAGCCGCTGATGGCCGCACGCCTCGACATGTGCCGGGACAAGGGCTTCGACGCCGTGGAGCCCGACAACATGGACGGCTACGCCAACGACACCGGCTTCCCCCTCACCGCGTCCGACCAGCTCCGCTACAACCGGCTGATCGCCCGCCTCGCCCACGAGCGCGGCCTCGCCGTCGGCCTCAAGAACGACCTGGACCAGGTCCCCGAACTCCTCGGCGACTTCGACTTCGCCGTCAACGAGCAGTGCGCCGAGTTCCGCGAGTGCGAGCTGCTCAGCCCGTTCGTCCGGGCCGGCAAGGCGGTCTTCCACGTGGAGTACGAGCTGCGCAAGCGTGACTTCTGCCCCGACGCCGAGCGGCTGCGGATGAGCTCGATGAGGAAGCGGTACGAGCTGGGGGTCTGGCGCGACCCCTGCTGACCCGGCACCTGACCCGGCACCGCCGGTAGGCCGGGGACGGCCGGGAACCTCGACCTCACCGCCCGAACGTCAGCACGACGAGGGCCACCGTCGCGGCCGTCTCGGCCACCGCCCCGAAGACATCGCCCGTCACCCCGCCGAAGCGCCGCACACAGCGCCGCAGCAGCAGCTCCGCCGCCCCGACCGCCGCCACCGCCGCCAGCGCGCCCAGGACGGCGCCGTACGGCCCCGCGCCGAGCAGTCCGCCCGCCGCGCACACCGTTCCCACCAGCACGCCCGCGCCGAGGGCCGCCCGTGCCGGGACCGTCCCCGCGACGACCGCCCCCAGGCCCTCCGGCCGGGCCGCCGGGACCGAGGCGCGGGACGCGAGGGTGAGCGCGAGCCGGGCCACCGTCCCCGCGAGGACCGCGCCGGCCGCGCCGACGGCCCAGCCCTCCGCGTACAGCTCGTGGCCCGCGGCGACCTGGGCGAGCAGTACGAACAGCAGCGTGATGACCCCGAACGGCCCGATGTCCGACTGCTTCATGATGCGCAGCGCGTCCTCGGCGGGCTTGCCGCTGCCCAGGCCGTCCGCCGTGTCCGCGAGCCCGTCGAGGTGCAGGCCCCGGGTCAGCACAGCGGGGACGGCGGCGGAGGCGACCGCGGCGAGCAGCGGTCCGGCGCCCAGCAGCAGCACCAGTCCGCCGGCCGCCGCCGCGCACACCCCCACCACGAGCCCGGCCAGTGGGGCGCAGAGCATTCCGGCGCGGGCCGCCTCGCGGTCCCAGCGGGTCACGCGGGCGGGCAGCACGGTGAGGGTGCCGAAGGCGAACCGTATGCCGTCGACGGTCGTACGGGTGCGGGAAAGGGTCACCGCGCGCAGGGTAGTCGCTAGAAGGCGCGATCCTGGAGCGAGTGGGATGGGTCACTGGTTTTACCGCAACATCATCGAACCGGGGAAGCTCCCGCTGCTCGTCGCCCTGTCCTCCTTCGTCCTGACCTTCCTGATCACCCGGACGGTCACCCGGCTGATCCGGGCCGGCAAGGGGCCCTTCCGCAACGTCACCCCCGGCGGGATGCACATCCACCACGTGGTGCCCGGTGTGGTGCTCACCCTGATCGGCGGTTTCGGCGCGGTCGCCGTCGGGCGGCACGGCGCGGCGACCATCGTCTGCGCGGTGCTCCTCGGCATGGGCGCGGGCCTCGTCCTGGACGAGTTCGCGCTGATCCTCCACCTCGACGACGTCTACTGGAGCGAGCAGGGCCGCCAGAGCGTGGAGGTCGTGGTCCTCACGACCTCGCTGCTCCTGCTCGTCCTGCTCGGGTTCTCACCGCTCGGCGTCGACCAGGTCAGCCCGGAGGAGCGGCAGAGCCGCGCCAGCCTGCTCGTCAACTTCGGACTGAACTTCGTCTTCGTGCTGGTCGCGCTGTTCAAGGGCAAGTTCCGCATGGCCGTCATCGGCCTGTTTCTGCTCCCCGTCGCGATCTTCGGCGCCCTGCGGCTGGCCCGCCCGGGCTCCCTGTGGGCCCGCCGCTTCTACGGCCGCCGGCCCCGCGCCCGCGCGAAGGCCGGGCTGCGCGCCTACCACCACGACCGCCGCTGGAACCGGGTCAGGCACCGCTTCCAGGACCTGATCGCCGGCGCTCCCGACCGCGGCCGGCAACTGCGGCGCTCCTCCCGCGACGAGAGGCGCTGAGCGCTTCCCCGAGCGCGCACGCCACCAGCACCGCGGCGATCGCCGCCAGGTGCTCCTTGCCCGCGAGGTTGTTCTTCACCAGCACCTCGACCACCATCGCCACGACCACCAGGGAGCCGGTCAGCCAGGCCCGGTGGCGCCAGCAGACGACGACCGCCAGCCCCACCACGGCCGCCGACGGACCGGTGTCGACGACCCGCGCGTCGGACGCGGGCAGTCCGAGCACGCTGTCGGGGCCGAGCGCGATGCCGAGGCGCGCGTACATCGTCCCGGCCAGCGTCGCGGCGTACGCGACCAGCAGGGTGAGCCGCCGGCCCAGGCAGATCTCGGCGATGCCGAACACCAGCAGGATCTGTGCCAGGGCGCCCCAGACGGGCAGGTCGAGAGCCGGCACGAACAGGGACAGCGGGGTGCGCAGCAGCGCCTGCCACAGCGGGTCCTGCGCCCGCACCGACCCGATGTCCTGCACGGGCTGGTAACCCCAGGGCTGGTTCTGTACGAGCTGGAACAGCGCGGTGAGAGTGACGGCCCCGAGGGTCATGGTGATCGCGCGCCACCCCCGGGCGGCGAGCCCCGTGCGTACCGCCGCGAGCAGCGGCCCCCACTCGCGGCGGACGGACATGTGGGCTCCCGATCGGTCGGTATGGCTTCGAGCACGTTCGAAGACCGTGACGACCATCGGGAAGTTGACCCGGAGGGGAGTGATCCAGATCTCCCCGCGCGGGGGCGCTACGGCCATCCGCCCGGCTCGGTGCCGCTCCCGGGCGGGAATCCTTTCGACCGGTCCGCCTCCCGCGGCGGCCCTCCGCCCGGCCGGTTCCTGCGTCCGTGTGGCCGTCGGTCCGGCCGATTCCTGCGTCCGTGCGACCGGTGCCTGCGCGGAGCGGCTGTCGGTCCGGTCGGCGCCGGCGCCCGTGCGGCCGGCCGTCCGCCCACTGCCGCACATGTGGCCATCCGTCAGTCCCGTTCAAGCGCTGCCGCTCCGGTCACGGCCATACCTTCGGCCGGTCCGCCTCCCGCCGCGGCCATACGTCCAAGCCCTGCCGCTCCGGTCGCGGCCATCCATCCAGCCGGTCACGCTCCCGCGCGGCCATCCGTCCAGCCGGCCCGCGCCCCGCGCGCCGTCCGTCCCACCCGGTGCCCGCGCCCGCGCGGTTGTTCCGCCCGGGTGCGTCTCCCGCCGGTGCCGTGCCGGTGCCGCGCCGGTCCGGGCGCGGCCGCGGGCGGCGGCGCGCCGGTCAGGCCCCCGGCTCGTCCTGCGCCTTCTCCTGCGCCGTCTCCCGCTCCGCCCGGGGCTCCTTCTCCGGCAGCTCCGCCGCCAGCGCCGCGGCGGCCCGGACCAGGGGCAGGGCGAGCAGCGCCCCGGTCCCTTCCCCGACCGTGACGCCGTGGTCGAGCAGCGGGTTGAGCGCCATCCGGTCCAGCGCCTTCGCCTGCGCGGGCTCGCCGCTCACCTGGCCCGCCAGCCACCAGTCCGGCGCGCGGAAGGCCGCCCGCTGCGCGACCAGCGCGCACGCCGCCGACACCACGCCGTCCAGGATCACCGGCATCCGCCGCACCGCGCTCTGCAGCAGGAACCCGGTCATCGCCGCCAGGTCCGCCCCGCCGACCGCCGCCAGCAGCTCCAGCTGGTCGCCGAGCACCGGGCGCGCGCGGCGCAGTGCGTCACGGACCGCCGCGCACTTGCGCATCCACGCCAGGTCGTCGATCCCGGCCCCGCCACGGCCGGTCACGACCGAGGCGTCGGTGCCGCACAGGGCGGCGATCAGCGTGCTCGCGGGGGTCGTGCCGCCCACGCTCAGGTCGCCCAGCACGACCAGGTCGGTCCCCGAGTCCGCCTCCTCGTCGGCGAGCGCCATGCCGAGGCGTACCGCCTGCTCGGCCTCCTCCGGCGTCAGCGCGTCCTCGACGTCGATGCGGCCGCTGCCGCGGCGCACCCGGTGGCGCACGACCTCCTCGGGCAGCAGCTCCGGGTCGCAGTCCAGGCCGGCGTCGACGACCCGCACCGGGACACCCATCCGGCGGGCGAGTACGGCGACGGGGCTCGCGCCGTCCAGCACGGCCCGTACGAGCGCGTGGGCGCCTCCCGCCGGGCGGCCCGAGACACCCAGCGAGGCCACCCCGTGGTCCCCGGCGAACAGCACCACACGCGGCCGGTCGACCGGCCGGACCGGGACGGCGCCCTGGGCGGCCGCCAGCCACTCGCCCAGCTCGTCGAGGCGGCCGAGCGCCCCGGGCGGGACCACGAGGCGCTCCCGGCGTTCCTCGGCGTCACGCCGGGTACCGCTGTCGGGGCGCTCGATCAGTTCGGAGAAGTCGTCGAGATCGATCCTGCTCATTCGCCGAACAGTACCGTCCGCCGCCCGCGCCGCGCCGGGCGCCGGCGGGACCGGCAGCCGCCCCGCCCGGGCGGTCAGCCGCGCAGCACCAGGGCCTGGCCCGCGACCACCAGCAGGACGTGCTCGCACTCGTCCGCGAAGGCCGCGTTGAGCCGCCCCAGCTCGTCGCGGAACCGCCGCCCGGAGGCGGTGGCGGGCACCACCCCGGACCCCGCCTCGTTCGTCACGGCCACGACCGTGCGGCGCGTGGCGCGCACCGCCGCCACCAGCTCGGCCACCCGCTCCCGCAGCTCGCGCTCACCCCGCTTCGCCCAGACGTCGTCGTCCCAGGCCCCGGCCCGGTCCATCGCGTCCGTCAGCCACAGCGAAAGGCAGTCGATCAGCAGCGGTGGCCCGTCCTGCCGCAGCAGGGGCACCAGCTCGCACGTCTCCTCCGTGCGCCACGACCCGGGCCGCCGGTCGCGGTGGGCGGTCACCCGGGACGCCCACTCCGCGTCGCCGTCCCGGGTGCCGCCCGTCGCGACGTACACCACCTCGGGGCAGGACTCCAGGCGCCGCTCGGCCTCCAGGGACTTGCCGGACCGGGCCCCGCCGGTCACGAGGGTCCGGCGCGGCACGTCGGGCACGTCCCCGTGATCGCCGACGACCAGGGTCGTGCCGTCCGGCACCGCCCGCGCCCCGGCGGCGGCCAGCCGCCGGTCCAGCTCGGTGCCGGGCGGTACGTCGTGGTCCAGGTGCACGGCGACGACGTCGGTCGCCGCGCCGATGCGGCCGGCGCCCCGCAGCCGTGCCACAGCGTCCGGCCGTCCGAGCACGTCGCCGACGACCATGTCGTACGGCCGCCTCGCCTCGGTGACCCCGGCGGGGGCGCCGCCCGGCGGCAGGTACAGCAGCCGCAGGCCCTCGGGGGAGGTCACCTCGTACCCCGTGCCCGGCGAGTCCATCGCCACCGCACGCACCCGGTGCCCGCTGATCAGCGTCAGCTCCCGCCCGTCGGGCACCCGCCCGGCTGCCGGCAACCCGGCGGGCACCTCCACGGCCGGCCCGTCGTGCGGGTGTGTCAGCAGCACCTGCCGTACGCCGGTGAGGGACCGCCCCGCCCGCGCGGCGGCCAGCGCGGCCCCCGGCGTGAGGTCCAGCAGCAGCGCCCCGTCCACGAGCAGAGCGGTCGCGGCACGCACGGCAGCGCCGCGGGCGGCGGCGCACCGGGCGCAGGGGCAGTCGGGGCGGGGCAGCCCGTCGGGGGCGCCGGTGCCGAGCAGAGTCAGTTCCACGGGAAGATCCTCCCGCGTCCCCGCACGGGCTGCGCGCCCGGCTACGCTGCGGGCAGGAAACCGATCACCTGGTGAACCCGGGAGGCGCACATGGCATGGACGTGGCGATTCGAGAAGTCCGACGGCACGGAGGCCCGGCCGGCGTCCCCGCCGGAGGAGTTCACCACGCAGGGCGACGCCGAGTCCTGGATCGGTGAGACCTGGAAGGACCTCCTCGAGGAGGGCGTGGACCAGGTCCGCCTCTACGAGGACGCCACCGAGATCTACGGCCCCATGAGCCTGCACGAGGCCGCCGCCGGGTAGCGCACCGCGCCGCGCCCCGTCGAGGGACCAGGCCCCGCCCGGCCGTGCCGGGCGGGGACTGCGCGTGTGCAGGAGGGCACGGGTGCCGCCGCCGCGGTCGTCTGCTGTGGGCTAATCCGTGCCCGGACCCGGTGCTTCCGGTGCTTGGGTGGCGGGATGGAGATCCTGATTCTGGGCGGGACGGCATGGCTGGGCCGCGAGCTGTCGCGGCAGGCGGTCGCGCGTGGCCACCGGGTGACGTGTCTGGCGCGCGGAGAGAGCGGCCCGGTCGCGGCCGGAGCGGCACTGGTGACCGCCGACCGGCGCGACCCCGCGGCGTACGCGCCGCTGCTCGACCGCCGGTGGGACGCGGTCGTCGAGGTGTCGTGGCAGCCGGGCTTCGTCCGGGACGCGCTGGACGCCCTGGGCGGACGGGCCGCGCACTGGACCTACGTCTCCTCCATCAGCGCCTACGCCTCCCACGCGGCGCCCGGCGCGGACGAGTCCGCGGCCCTCCTCCCCCCGACCGACCGGAGGGAGGCAGACCGCTCGCTCTACGGCGAGGCGAAGGCCGCCTGCGAGCAGGCGTCCGCGGCCGTCGTGGGCGACCGCCTCCTGACGGCCCGAGCCGGTCTCATCGGCGGCCCCGGCGACCACAGCGGCCGCTCCGGCTACTGGGTGGTCCGCGCCGCACGCGACCCGCACGGGCCGATGCTGGTCCCCGGCACACCGGACCTGCCGACCCAGGCGGTCGACGTCCGGGACCTGGCGGCCTGGCTGCTCGACGCCGCGGAGAAGGGGATCACCGGGACGTACGACGCCGTGGGTCCGGCGGTTCCGTTCGGTGAGTGGACGGAGCTGTCGAGGGCCGTCGGCGGGCACACCGGCCCGGTGGTCACCGCCGGCTCCGCCTGGCTGCTGGCCCGGGGCGTGGCCCAGTTCATGGGCGAGGAGTCCCTGCCGATGTGGGTGGCCGACCCGGACCTGCTGGGCTGGTCGGCGCGGGACGGGTCCGCGGCGCGCGCCGCGGGGCTGCGGCACCGGCCCCGGGAGCGGATGCTGGCCGACACCCTGCGCTGGGAACGGGAGGAGGGCCTGGACCGGCCCCGCCGCTCCGGCCTCGGCGCGCGGCGCGAGCGGGAGCTCCTCGACGCCCTCCGATGACGCCCCCCGGCAACGCCCTTTGATGACGCCCCCGGCAACGCCCTTTGATGACCTCCGGCGACCGCGGCCCCGCAGGGGAGGGCCGCGGTCGCCGGTGCAAGGCCGCGGTCACCGCTGCATGGCCGCCCGGGGGGCGGGCCCGGTCCTGGTGGAGTCCCGGACCTGCGGTCAGATCTCGCCCAGCGTGACCGTGACCGTGGCCTCCCGCCCGTCCCGTACGTAGGTCACCGGCAGCCGGTCGCCGGGCTTCGCCGACGCCAGCACCTCCAGCAGGGAGGTGATCGTGGTGATGTCCGTGTCACCGATCCGGATGATGATGTCGCCGGTCCGCAGCCCCGCCCGCGCCGCCGCCCCGCCCTCGGCGGCCTCGACGACCGCCACGCCCGCCGGCCGGTACCGGTCGTCCAGGACGGTGCGGCCGGAGATGTCGAGGGCGGCCCGGCCCGAGTCCGTGACGCGGCCCGTGCGGACGATCTGGTCCGCGACCGTGCGCACCAGCGAGGCGGGGATCGCGAAGCCGATGCCCGGCGCCGCGCTGCCGCCCGTCCCCGGGTCGGTCGCGGCCAGCGTCGGGATGCCGATGACCTCGCCGTCCAGGTCGACCAGCGCGCCCCCGCTGTTGCCGGGGTTGATGGCCGCCGACGTCTGGACCATGTTGCCGATCGTCGCGCCGGTCCCGCCGCCCACGCCGGGTTCGCTCACCGTGCGGCCGGTCGCCGAGACGATGCCCTGGGTGACGCTGCCGGCCAGCCCGAGCGGCGACCCCATCGCCAGCACGATCCGGCCCACCTCGACCGCGGACGAGTCGCCGAACCGTGCCGGTTTCAGACCCGGCGGCGGGGCGTCCAGCTTGATGACGGCGAGGTCCTGCTCCGGATAGCTGGAGACGAGCCGGGCGCCCAGCTCGTCCCCGCCCGTCGCGACGGTGACGCGGAACGACCGCTGCTCGCCGACGACATGGGCGTTCGTCACGATGTGACCCCGCTCATCCCAGACGACCCCGGAGCCGAGGGCCGGGCCCGCCTCGATCTGGACGACCGACGGCAGGACGTCCCTGATGACCCTGAGGTAGTCGGCCTCCAGCTCCTGCGCCGCCCGCGGGGCCCCGGCAGGGGTCGCCGACGTCGACACGGCGGGTGACGCGGGCGGGGCCGCGGCCGGCGGGCTCACGGCGCACCCGCCGGCCAGGCCGACGGCGGCGATCACCGGCAGCGGCACCAGCACACGTACGGCGGCACTCACCGGCACACGTACGGCAGCACTCATGCCGCGAGTTTCCTCCGTGTCCCCCGTCGCGGCCCGTGCAAGGCACCCGATCAGGGGGCGGAGGCGAGGAACTGAGTCGCCGCCAGCTCCCCGTACAGCGGATCGCCGGCCACCAGCTCGGCGTGCGTGCCGACCGCGCGCACCCGCCCCGCCTCCATCACCACGATCCGGTCGGCGAGCGTCACCGTCGACAGCCGGTGCGCCACCACCAGCACCGTCACCTCGCGCGCCGCCTCCGCCACCACGTCCCGCAGCGCCAGCTCGTTGACCGCGTCGAGCTGGGAGGTCGCCTCGTCCAGCAGCAGCAGCCGGGGCCTGCGCAGCAGCGCCCGGGCGATCGCGACGCGCTGCCGCTCACCGCCCGACAGCTTGGAGCCCCGGTGCCCCACCACCGTGTCCAGGCCGTCCGGCAGCCGCTCCACCAGGGCGTCCAGCTTCGCCCGGACCAGCACCTCGCGGATCCGCTCCTCCGTGGCGTCCGGCGCGGCGAACGCCAGGTTCTCGCGCAGCGTGCCCGCCAGCACCGGAGCGTCCTGCTCGACGTACCCGATGGCCGCCCGCAGCTCCGCCAGGGGCCAGTCCCGTACGTCCCTGCCGTCGACGAGGATCCGGCCGCCGGTCGCCTCGTAGAACCGCTCGATCAGCCCGAACACCGTCGTCTTGCCCGCGCCCGACGGCCCGACGAACGCCGTCATCCCGGCACCCGGTACCTCGAAGGAGACGCCGTGGTGCACGTACGGCAGGCCGTCGCGGTACCGGAAGGACACGTCCTCGAAGACGACCGTCGCGGGGCCCGCGGCGGCCGGGGCCGGCGCGGGGGACACCGGCTCGGTCTCCAGCCGCTCCGCCTCCTCGATCCGGGCGATCGCCGCCGCCCCCACCTGGTACTGCGTCGCCGCCTCCACCAGCTTCGTCACCGGATCGATCAGGTAGAAGAGGTACAGCAGGAAGGCGACGAGCGTGGCCACCGAGATCGCGCCCGACGCGACCCGCGCGCCGCCGACGCCCAGCACCGCCAGGAACGACACCTGCACGGCCAGCCCGACCGACGACCAGGCGACCGACTGCCACTTCGCCGACGTCAGCCCGTGCCGCCACGCGTCCGTCGCGGCCTCGTCGACGACCGCCGCCTCCCGCTCCTCGGCGCCCGACGCCTTGACCGTGCGGAACGCCCCGAAGGCCCGCTCCAGCCGGGTGGAGATCTCGCCGACGGCCTCCTGGGAGCGCTTCGTCGCCTGTGAGATCTTCGGCATGACGAGCGCGAAGGAGCTGCCGATCACCACGATCACGGCGAGGGTGACGCCGAGCAGCACCAGGTCCATCACCGCCATCATCACGATCGTGGCGAGGAACCCGAGGCCGCCCACCGCCGCCGAGACGATCGAGTCGGTCGTGACCGCCCGCAGCAGGGTGGTGTCCGAGGTGATCCGCGACATCAGGTCGCCCGGCTGGGTGCGCTCCACCTCCGGCAGCCGCAGCCGCAGCAGCCGTCCGATCAGGGTGCGGCGCGCGGCGAGCACCACGGATTCGGCGGTGCGCTCCAGGACGTACGCGCCGACCGCCTCGATCGCCGTGCCGAGCACCACCAGCGCGGTCAGCGCCAGCAGGACGGCGGTGATCGGCTCCTCCTGCCCGAGCCGCTCCACCAGCGCCTTGGCCGCAAGCGGCTGGGCGATGCCGGTGGCGGCACCGATCAGGGCGAGCAGGCCGCCGAACGCGACGGTCCAGCGGTGCGGCCGGAAGTGCCGGTACAGGGCCCGCCAGGTCTCGCGGGCGGGCAGCTTCGGGGTCTCCGCGGGGCTCAGCGCCCCGGAGCCCCGGGTTCCGGAATCCTCGGTCCCCGGCTTCCGCGGCCCGGGGTCGCGGCCTGCCGGGATCCTGCCCCCGGAGGGCGTCCGGTGCGTCTCGGGGTTCTGCTCCATGCTCACGTCGGCAAGGACGCGTCAACCCCCGCCGCCACCTGAGTGGATCAGCCGCGTACCCCGCACAAGTGCAGCAGCGCCGCCACCCGCCGGTACGGCTCGGTGCGCGCGGCGCGGTCCTCCGCCGCCAGGAGCCGCTCCAGCTCCTCGGCCGCGGGCAGCCCCTCCTCGTTCGGCACGAGGTCGGTGAAGACCCGCACCCCGTACCAGGCCTGCAACGGCGCGGCGATCCCCGCCAGCGTCGCCGTCAGCGCCTCCAGCCGGTCGGCCCGCACCTGGAGCCCGAGCCGGTTGACGTACACGTCGGACTCGAACGCCGCCAGCGCCCCCGACCAGTCCCCGGCCAGGCCCGGCCGCATCGCCAGCGCGTCCGCGTTCCGCACCAGCAGGGACAGCAGCCCGCCCGGTGCCAGCATGCGGGCGAGCCCCGCCAGCATGGCGTCCGGCTCCTCCACGTACATCAGCACGCCGTGGCACAGCACCACGTCGAAGCTGCCCGGCAGGAAGTGCACGCCGGTCTCCCGGCCGTCCCCCTCGATCAGCCGGACCCGCTCCCGTATGCCGGCGGGCTCGGTCGCCAGCGACTCCCGCGCCACCTTCAGCATCTCGGCGTCGGACTCCAGGCCGGTGACCGTGTGCCCGGCCCGGGCCAGGCGCAGCGCCTGCGTGCCCTGGCCCATCCCGACGTCCAGGATCCGCAGCCGCTGCCCCACGGGGTAGCGGGCGGCTATCTGCTCGTCCAGCTGGCGGGCGACGAGCTCCTGGCGCACCGTGTTGCGCAGTCCGCCCAGCCCGTCCAGCCACACCCCCGATGCGCCTCCGAAACCGGAGACCTGGGTGCTCAGGGCCGCTCTCCGCGCTTGACCTGCGGCTTCGGCAGCCGCAGTCGGCGCATCTGGAGCGAACGCATCAGGCCGTAAGCCACGGCGCCGCGCTTCGGCTCGTTCGGGAAGCGCTCGTTCAGCTGCTTCTTGAGCCGGATCCAGATGCCGATCGAGTCGACCACGATCATCGCGATCACACCGAGCCACAGCAGCAGCGCGATGTTCTGCAGCTGCGCGACCCGGACCATGGACAGCACCAGGATGACCACGGCCATCGGCAGGAAGAACTCGGCGATGCAGAACCGCGAGTCGATGAAGTCGCGGACGAAGCGGCGCACCGGCCCCTTGTCACGGACGGGCAGGAAACGCTCGTCACCGCTCGCGAGCGCCTCGCGCTGCTTGGCCAGGTCCGCGCGGCGGGCCTCGCGCTGGCGACGCATGGCCTCCTTGCGGTCGAGCGGCACACTCTGGGCGCGGCGGCGCTGCGTCTGGGCCTCACTCCGCTTCGGGGTAGGGCGGCCCTTGGGGGCCTGAGGGTCGCGGGGCTGCTTGGAGAGGTCCGCCGTCACCTTGTCGGTGGGGGCCTTCTCTTCCTTCGAACGGCTACGGAACACAAAGCCCAAGGGTACGGGGTACCCGGCATGGACCCCACCCCCGCGGGGAACGATCCGGCAACAGCCTGCGTCCCCACCGGACAAGGGCCCCTACTCCTTGCGCCGGATCACAGCCGTACCCAGTCGTCCTTGGGGATGAGCGCATCACCGCTCGAACAGTGCGGTAATGGATGCAGGGCCCGTACTGTGGGTTCTGTTGGAGTGCTGGAGAGAAGTCCGTCACGAAGGGGGCGCGCGAAGCCCATGAGCGGTGTCATGAAGCGTATGGGGATGATCTTCCGCGCGAAGGCGAACAAGGCCCTCGACCGGGCCGAGGATCCGCGCGAGACCCTCGACTACTCGTACCAGAAGCAGCTGGAACTGCTGCAAAAGGTGCGCCGCGGCGTCGCCGACGTGGCGACCTCGCGCAAGCGTCTGGAGCTCCAGCTGAACCAGCTCCAGAGCCAGTCGGCCAAGCTGGAGGACCAGGGCCGCAAGGCGCTCGCCCTCGGCCGTGAGGACCTGGCGCGGGAGGCGCTGTCCCGCAGGGCGGCGCTCCAGCAGCAGGTCACGGACCTGGAGACGCAGCACCAGACCCTCCAGGGCGAGGAGGAGAAGCTCACGCTGGCCGCGCAGCGGCTCCAGGCCAAGGTGGACGCCTTCCGTACGAAGAAGGAGACCATCAAGGCCACCTACACCGCCGCCCAGGCGCAGACCCGGATCGCCGAGTCCTTCTCCGGCATCTCGGAGGAGATGAGCGACGTCGGCGTCGCCATCCAGCGGGCCGAGGACAAGACCGCGCAGCTCCAGGCGCGGGCGGGCGCGATCGACGAGCTGCTCGCCTCCGGTGCGCTCGACGACCAGTCGGGGCTTCAGAAGGACGACATCCAGGCCGAGCTGGACCGCCTGTCGGGCGGTACGGACGTCGAGCTGGAGCTCCAGCGCATGAAGGCGGAGCTGGCCGGGGGCACCACCCCGCAGCAGGCCATCGAGGGCGGCACCCCGCAGGACCAGGCCCAGCAGCAGTCCTCCCACCCGAAGTTCGACAAGCAGTAAGGACGAGGCGTCATGATCGTGAGGATCATGGGGGAGGGCCAGGTGAAGCTGGCGGACAGCCACTTCGCCGAACTGAACAAGCTCGACGACGAGCTGCTCGCCGAGATGGAGAACGGCGACGGGGAGGGCTTCCGCCGCACGCTCCACGCACTGCTGGAAACGGTGCGTCAGCTCGGCGAGCCGCTTGCCGACGACTCCCTCGAACCCTCCGAGCTGATCCTGCCGGCCCCCGACGCGACCCTCGAAGAGGTCCGCTCCCTCCTCTCCGACGACGGCCTCTTCCCGGGCTGACACCCGCGTCCGGCGCCGCCCGCCGCCCCGCGGGGTCCGGGGGCGCGGCGGCGCCGTAGCGTTGCGAGGCGTGACCTCTCTCGGAAACCGGGTGGGGCGCGGACGGCGCTGGCTGCGCGAGCATCCCCTCGCGTTCGACGGCGCCCTCGCCCTCGCCGTCCTCGTCTGCATGGTCGTCGGCTCGTTCGTCGATCCGCACGGGCATCGCCACGGTCCCTCCTTCGGCGAGCGCACCCCGGACGCGCGCAGCGTGCTGCTCATGCTCACCGGCGCCGCCGCGCTGGTGTGGCGCCGCCGCAGGCCCCTGCCGGTCCTGCTGCTCACCGGCGCCGCGGGGGTCGTCGAGTACGCCGAGGGCGACCCGGCCGCACCCGTCGCCATGAGCGCCGTGATCGCGCTGTACACCGTCGCCTCGCGCACCGACCGGCCCACCACCTGGCGGGTCGGCCTGCTGACGATGACGGTCCTCACCGGCGCCGCCATGCTGCTGGGTGCCGCGCCCTGGTACAGCCAGGAGAACCTGGGCGTCTTCGCCTGGACCGGCATGGCCGCGGCGGCCGGGGACGCCGTGCGCAGCCGCCGCGCCTTCGTCGACGCCATCCGCGAGCGCGCCGAACGCGCCGAGCGCACCCGGGAGGAGGAGGCCCGCCGCCGGGTCGCCGAGGAGCGGCTGCGCATCGCGCGCGACCTGCACGACGTGGTCGCGCACCACATCGCCCTGGTCAACGTGCAGGCCGGGGTCGCCGCCCACGTCATGGACAAGCGGCCCGACCAGGCCAAGGAGGCCCTGGCACACGTCCGCGAGGCGAGCCGTTCCGCCCTCGGCGAGCTACGGGCCACCGTCGGTCTGCTGCGCCAGTCCGGCGACCCCGAGGCGCCCACGGAACCGGCCCCGGGGCTCGCCGTCCTCGACGAGCTGCTCGCCACCTTCCGGCACGCCGGCCTCCCGGTGGACCTGGCCCGCACCGACCGGGGCACGACGCTCCCCGCGGCCGTCGATCTCGCCGCGTACCGGATCATCCAGGAGGCGCTGACCAACGTCCGCAAGCACGCGGGCCCGGACGCGAAGGCCGAGGTGAGCGTCGTCCGGGTGGGCCGCACGGTCGAGGTCACGGTCCTCGACGACGGCGCACCCGCCACCGCCCCGGACGGCGCCGCCCACCGCGACGGCCACGGCGACAGGCACGGGGACGGCCCCGACCGCGGGCACGGGGGCCACGGGCTGATCGGCATGCGCGAGCGCGTCACCGCCCTCGGCGGCTCCCTCACCGCGGCCCCCCGCTACGGCGGCGGCTTCCGCGTCCACGCGATACTGCCCCTCACCGCACCGACCGGGGAGGCCACGTGACCATCAGGGTGTTGCTCGCCGACGACCAGGCGCTGCTGCGCAGCGCGTTCAAGGTCCTGGTGGACTCCGAGCCCGACATGCGGGTGGTCGGCGAGGCGGCGGACGGTGCCGAGGCGGTGGCCCTGGCCCGCTCGCGGCGGGCGGACGTCGTCCTGATGGACATCCGGATGCCGGGCACGGACGGCCTGGCCGCCACCCGCATGATCAGCGAGGACCCCGACCTCGCCGGGGTCCGGGTGGTCATGCTCACCACCTTCGAGGTGGACGAGTACGTCGTGCAGTCCCTGCGCGCCGGCGCCTCCGGCTTCCTCGGCAAGGGCGCCGAGCCCGACGACCTGCTGGACGCCATCCGGGTGGCGGCCGCCGGCGAAGCGCTCCTGTCGCCCGCCGCGACGAAGGCCCTCATCGGCCGGTTCCTCGCCCAGGCCCCGGACGGCACCGGCACCTCGGCCCACTCCGACCGGATCGCCGCCCTGACCGTCCGGGAACGGGAGGTCCTGGTCCTGGTCGGCGGCGGCCATTCCAACGACGAGATCGCCGACCGCCTGGAGGTCAGCCCCCTCACCGTCAAGACCCACGTCAACCGGGCCATGGCGAAGCTCGGTGCCCGCGACCGCGCGCAGCTGGTGGTCACGGCGTACGAATCCGGTCTGGTCCGACCACGGGTGGAGTGACGGAGCACCCGCGTGTACTCCATTCGGTGTATGCCGCGGATAAGCAAACGGGACCTGGGGGCGACGGATACCCCCTCCCTGATGGCTGATCGTATGAAGACCTGCCGATCCGCCACGGAAGAGAGACCCCATGTCCTGGCTGTCCAGATTCAGCCTCGCGCAACGGGCCCTGATCGGGCTGATGTCCATCGTGGCGATCGTCTTCGGGGCGATCGCCATCCCGCAGCTCAAGCAGCAGCTGCTGCCCTCCATCGAACTCCCGATGGTCTCCGTCCTCGCGCCCTACCAGGGCGCGTCGCCCGACGTGGTCGAGAAGCAGGTCGTCGAACCGCTCGAATCGGCCCTCAAGGCGGTCGACGGCATCAAGGGCATCACCTCCACGGCGAGCGAGGGCAACGCCGTGATCATGGCCACGTTCGACTACGGCGACGGGGCCACCAAGCAGCTCGTCGCCGACGTCCAGCAGGCCGTCAACCGCGCCCGGGTGCAGCTGCCCGAGAACGTGGACCCGCAGGTCGTGGCCGGCTCGACCGACGACATACCGACGGTCGTCCTCGCCGCCACCTCCGACAAGGACCCGCAGGCGCTCGCCGACCAGCTGGAGCGGACCGTGGTCCCCGCCCTGGAGGACATCGACGGGGTCGGCCAGGTCTCCATCGACGGCGTCCAGGACCTCCAGGTCTCGGTCATCCCGGACACCGCCGCGCTCGCGAAGGCCGGGCTGGACACCATGGCCCTGGCCGAGGCGCTGAAGTCGGGCGGCGCGACCGTCCCGGCCGGCTCCTTCTCCGAGGACGGCAAGAGCCGCACGGTCCAGGTCGGCGGCGGCTTCACCTCCCTGTCCGCGATACAGAACCTGCGCATCCCGGCGGGCAAGGGCCCGGCGGTGCGCCTCGCGGACGTCGCCACCGTGAAGGAACAGGAGGCGGCCCGCGTCTCCATCACCCGCACCAACGGCAAGCCCAGCCTCGCCGTCATGGCGACGATGGACAACGACGGCAGCGCCGTCGCCATCTCCGAGGCCGTCCGCGACAAGCTCCCGGAGCTGCGCGAGGACCTCGGCTCCGGCGCGGAGCTGACCGTGGTCAGCGACCAGGGCCCGGCGGTCTCCAAGTCGATCTCCGGCCTCACCACCGAGGGCGCGCTCGGCCTCCTCTTCGCCGTGATCGTCATCCTGGTGTTCCTGGCGTCCGTGCGCTCCACCCTGGTGACGGCGGTCTCCATCCCGCTCTCCGTGGTCCTCGCCCTGATCGTCCTGTGGACGCGGGACCTCTCCCTCAACATGCTGACGCTGGGCGCCCTGACCATCGCGATCGGCCGGGTCGTCGACGACTCGATCGTGGTGCTGGAGAACATCAAGCGCCACCTCGGCTACGGCGAGGAGCGCCAGGCGGCGATCCTCACCGCCGTGCGCGAGGTCGCCGGCGCGGTGACCTCCTCCACGCTCACCACCGTCGCCGTGTTCCTGCCGATCGGCCTGGTCGGCGGCATGGTCGGCGAACTCTTCGGCTCCTTCAGCCTCACCGTCACCGCGGCCCTGCTCGCCTCGCTGCTCGTCTCGCTCACCGTCGTACCGGTCCTGTCGTACTGGTTCCTGCGCGCCCCCAAGGGCACGTCCGAGGACCCGGAGCAGGCGCGCCGCGAGGCCGAGGAGAAGGAGTCCCGCAGCCGGCTGCAGCGGCTGTACGTTCCGGTCCTGCGCTTCGCCACCCGGCGCCGCCTCACCAGCGTGGCCATCGCGGTCGTCGTCCTCGTGGGCACCTTCGGCATGGCGCCGCTGCTGAAGACCAACTTCTTCGACCAGGGCGATCAGGAGGTGCTCTCCATCAAGCAGGAGCTCGCCCCGGGCACCAGCCTGGAGGCGGCCGACGCCTCCGCCCGCAGGATCGAGAAGGTCCTCTCCTCGCTCGACGAGGTGAAGGACTACCAGGTCACCGTCGGCTCCTCCGGTTTCATGGCGGCGTTCGGCGGCGGTACGGGCGCCAACCAGGCCTCGTACCAGGTCACCCTCAGCGACTCCGCGTCGTACGAGAAGACCCGCGACCGCATCGACGAGGAGCTGGCCCGGCTCGACGGCATCGGCGAGACGACCATCGCGGCCGGTGACGGCTTCGGCAACCAGGACCTCAGCGTCGTCGTCAAGGCGGCCGACGCCGCCACCCTGCGCAAGGCGGCGGACCAGGTCCGTACCGAGGTCGCCGAGCTGAAGGACGTCACCGACGTCCAGAGCGACCTGTCGCAGTCCGTCCCGCGCGTCTCCGTCACGGCCAACGCCAAGGCCGCGGACGCCGGCTTCAACGACGCCACCCTGGGCATGGCGGTCGCCCAGGCGGTACGCGGCACCCCGGTCGGCACGGCGATCCTGGACGACACCGAGCGCGACATCGTCATCGCGTCGGCCTCCCCGGCGCGCACGATCGCCCAGCTCGAGGCCCTGCCGCTCGGGCCGGCGAAGCTCGGCGACCTCGCCGAGGTGAAGCTTGTCCCCGGCCCGGTGTCCATGACCCGGATCGACGGCTCGCGGGCCGCCACGATCACGGCGAAGCCGACCGGTGACAACACCGGCGCGGTCAGCACCCAGCTCCAGTCGAAGATCGACGCGCTGGACCTGCCCGACGGGGCGACGGCCACCATCGGCGGCGTCTCCGAGGACCAGCAGGAGGCCTTCGCCAACCTGGCCCTGGCCATGCTGGCGGCGATCGCGATCGTCTTCATGCTGCTCGTCGCCACCTTCAAGTCGCTGATCCAGCCGCTGATCCTGCTGGTCTCCATCCCGTTCGCGGCCACCGGCGCCATCGGCCTGCTGATCGCGACCGGCACCGCCATGGGCGTCCCGGCACTGATCGGCATGCTGATGCTGATCGGCATCGTCGTCACCAACGCGATCGTGCTGATCGACCTGATCAACCAGTACCGGGCCCAGGGCCTCGGGGTCGTCGAGTCCGTCATCGAGGGCGGCCGCCACCGGCTGCGCCCCATCCTCATGACGGCACTCGCGACGATCTTCGCCCTGCTCCCGATGGCCCTCGGCATCACGGGTGAGGGCGGCTTCATCGCCCAGCCGCTCGCGGTGGTGGTGATCGGCGGCCTGGTGACGTCCACCCTGCTCACCCTGCTGCTGGTGCCGACGCTCTACGCGATGGTCGAGCTCCGCAAGGAGCGCCGCCGCGCCAAGCGTGCCGCCAAGCGTGGCGCCAAGCGCGACACGCCCGCCCCCGCGCCGGAGCGCACCCCCACTCCGGCGTGACCCTCCCCGCTCCGGACCCCGGCCCGGCCCCGCACCCGCGGGGCCGGGCCGGGGCCGTCGGGCGGGCACACGGAAGGGGCGCCCCGCACCGGCGGGACGCCCCTCACAGCACTGCGGCGGCGCGCTCTACGGCAGCGCCAGCATCCGCTCCAGCGCCAGCCTCGCGAAGCTCTCCGTCTCCCGGTCGACCTCGATGCGGTTGACCAGGTTGCCCTCGGCGAGCGACTCCAGCGCCCACACCAGGTGCGGCAGGTCGATGCGGTTCATCGTCGAGCAGAAGCAGACCGTCTTGTCGAGGAAGACGATCTCCTTGCCCTCGCTGGCGAAACGGTTCGCCAGACGGCGGACCAGGTTCAGCTCCGTACCGATGGCCCACTTCGACCCGGCCGGCGCCGCCTCCAGCGTCTTGATGATGTACTCGGTCGACCCCACGTAGTCTGCCGCGGCCACGACCTCGTGCTTGCACTCCGGGTGCACCAGCACGTTGACGCCCGGGATCCGCTCCCGCACGTCGTTCACGGAGTCCAGCGAGAAGCGGCCGTGCACCGAGCAGTGGCCGCGCCACAGGATCATCTTCGCCGCGCGCAGCTCGTCCGCCGTCAGGCCGCCGCCGGGCTTGTGCGGGTTGTAGACGACGCAGTCGTCCAGCGACATGCCCATGTCCCGCACGGCGGTGTTGCGGCCGAGGTGCTGGTCCGGCAGGAAGAGCACCTTCTCGCCCTGCTCGAAGGCCCAGTCCAGGGCGCGCTTGGCGTTGGAGGAGGTGCAGATCGTGCCGCCGTGCTTGCCGGTGAAGGCCTTGATGTCGGCGGACGAGTTCATGTACGAGACCGGGACGACCTGGTCGGCGATGCCCGCCTCGGTGAGCACGTCCCAGCACTCGGCGACCTGCTCGGCCGTGGCCATGTCGGCCATGGAGCAGCCAGCCGCCAGGTCCGGCAGGACGACCTTCTGGTCGTCGCCGGTCAGGATGTCGGCCGACTCGGCCATGAAGTGCACACCGCAGAAGACGATGTACTCGGCCTCCGGCCGCGCCGCCGCGTCCCGGGCGAGCTTGAAGGAGTCACCGGTGACGTCGGCGAACTGGATGACCTCGTCGCGCTGGTAGTGGTGCCCCAGCACGAAGACCTTGTCCCCGAGCTTCTCCTTGGCCGCGCGGGCGCGCTCCACCAGGTCCGGGTCGGAGGGCGACGGCAGATCGCCGGGGCACTCGACGCCGCGCTCGCTCTTGGGGTCGGCCTCGCGGCCGAGCAGGAGCAGGGCGAGCGGCGTCGGCTGGACATCCAGGGGCTGGGCGGTGGTCACGTCACGCACCCTTTCTTCTCTCGATAAGCGCGGCGAAGCCGCTCCAGGGGGGAGCCGGTGGCTTGCACCGGAGAGCCTTTTCGTCTAAATGACGCTATCTATCATAACCGCTTCATGTCACTTTGACGATGTCCATAGCGTCGATGTGACACATCACCCCTCGGCGGACCGGCGCTTGCCCGGAACGCGGTGTGCGAGCATGGAGAGGTCAAGCACTCGGCCCGGAATGAATCCGCGGCCCCGCCGGTTGCAACCGTCGGCAAAGCAGTCTCCGTACACACCGGGAGAGAAGCAGATGTCCGTATCGGACGAGAAGACCACTGTCAGCGACGGCATCCTCCTGACGGACGCCGCGGCGGCCAAGGTCAAGGCCCTGCTCGACCAGGAAGGCCGTGACGACCTGGCGCTGCGCGTCGCCGTTCAGCCCGGCGGCTGCTCCGGCCTGCGCTACCAGCTCTTCTTCGACGAGCGTTCCCTCGACGGCGACGTCGTCAAGGACTTCAACGGCGTCAAGGTCGTCACCGACCGCATGAGCGCCCCCTACCTGGGCGGCGCCTCCATCGACTTCGTCGACACGATCGAGAAGCAGGGCTTCACCATCGACAACCCGAACGCCACGGGCTCCTGCGCCTGCGGCGACTCGTTCAGCTGACGCGCCGGCCTGCGCGCAGGCCCTCCGCGTACGAAGGCGGCGGCCCCGGTATCCCAGGGCCGCCGCCTTCCTCGTACCGCCGTACGGGCTATTTCCGCGGCACGGCCCCGCCGGTCGCCGCGTCCACGACCTCGCGGTCGCCCAGCGGAGCCTTGAGCGTCACCGTGACGGTCTGCTCCTCGGCGATGGCGATGCAGTAGCGCTCCGGCTCCGGCGGCGACTCGACCACCGTCACCTTCACCTGCGCCGCGCTCTCCTCGGCCTCGGCCGTGTACGTGCTGCACACACCGGCCCAGAAGGTGACGGTGAGCTTCCGCCCGCTGCCGTCCACGCGGTACGACTCGGCCTGCCGCCCCGACGCGTCGGGCAGCTCCGGCCGCGACGCGGTCGGGGTGGGCTTCGGCGTGGGCACCGGCGCCAGGTGCTCCGGCGACACCGCCGGATAGGTGATCGTGAACGGCAGCGCGCCGCCCTGCGGCTTCACCTCGAACAACCACGACGGCACGAGCGCGGGGCGCCCCTGCGTGAACTGCGCCGCCAGGCCGAAGACGGCCTTGCCGATCGTCACCGTCTCCCGCGCTGGTGTCCGCTCCGGGTCGCACGCGACGTCCCGCTCGGTGGCCTCGCCCTCCAGCGGCGCGGGGGTCGCGCAGCCGCCGATCCCGACGCGGCCGTCCCGCGCGGACCCCGCGTTCAGCAGCTTCAGCGCCTCGCCGGCGCCGATCACCGGGTACTCGGCGCCCCGGACCGGCTCCTTCAGCCGCCCGCTGCCGCCCACGAGCCGCCCGTCCGGGCCCACCTGGATCCCCGTCGACCAGCCGTACGTCGGCAGCCCGCCGACCACCGGATCGGCGTTCACCACCCGGACCGAGCCCATCACCTGCGTGGCGTCCAGCTTCGCCGCGTCCTGACCGAGCGCCTTCAGCAGGGGCGCGGCCGCCCTCTTCGCGGCGTCCTCGCCCACCGGCCGCCCGCCCGAGGCCGAGCCGCCCGCGGGGCACCGGGTGCCCTTGCCGCAGTCGTCACCCGTCGGCGCCGCCCCGAAGGTCCATGTGCCCGGCGCCTCCTTGCCGACCTGGAGCACCGCGCCCGAGCCGTCCTTCTCCGCGACCTTCCAGGCGTCACCGTCCAGCCGCGGCGTGCCCGGCACGCCCAGGGCCCGCGCCAGCCGCGCGACCTCGTCCGCGCCGACCGCGCCCTGCGCCCGGTACACGGGCGCCGCCTCCGGCCCGTCCGGCAGGTCGCCCGCCGCCCGGTAGACCACCCCGCGGGGGTCCGGCTCCCCGGGCGCGATCCCGGAGCCCTCCGTGTGCCCGTCCAGCACCAGCGGCGGCGGGTTCGTGCCCTCCGCCGCGGGCCGGGCCGTGCCGCCGTCCGACGCGCTCGTGGCGAGGTACGCACCACCACCCCCGGCGAGCAGCACCGCCGCCGCCACCGAGGCGACGACCAGCGGCGAACGCCGCCGACGGGGGGTGTCCTGCGTGGGTCCGGGCTCCGTACTGCTGCTCACCGCAACGCTCCTTCGTCCGTCGTATCCCCTTGACGGGGGACACCCATGGGACGGAACGGGGGAGCGGCCGGTTCCCCCGGTCTCAGGCGCCGTACTCCGCGGTGGCGGCGATCAGCCGGGCGGAGGCGGGCGGCACGACCACCCCGTGGATCAGGGACGGCGAGACGGGGGCCGGGGGCGCGTCCTCGGCCGGCACCACCCAGTGCCGCACCATCCGGGCGCTGTCCCCGCGCAACTCCGCCAGGCCGAACTCCCGGCTCGACTCGGACTCCCACTGCCCCCGCGAAGCGATGAAATTGGTCATGTCCGCACCGTACGCACGCCGACCGCCACCGAAAAAGACCTACTATCGGGTAGTTTCCGCACTTCGGGACCGGTTGCCGACCCGGTAGCGTTAACCGTCAACTCCACCTCCCAGCAGGAGCTCCCAGCCGTGCGTATCGCAGTCACCGGCTCCATCGCCACCGACCACCTGATGACCTTCCCCGGCCGATTCGCCGACCAGCTGGTCGCCGATCAGCTGCACACGGTCTCCCTCTCCTTCCTCGTCGACACCCTCGACGTCCGCAGGGGAGGCGTCGGTGCCACCATCTGCTTCGGCATGGGCCAGCTCGGGACCCGCCCGATCCTGGTCGGCGCCGCGGGCTACGACTTCGACGAGTACCGCGCCTGGCTCGACCGGCACGGCGTCGACACCGGCTCCGTACGGATCTCCGAGGTCCTGCACACCGCGCGCTTCGTCTGCACCACCGACGCCGACCACAACCAGATCGGCTCCTTCTACACCGGTGCCATGAGCGAGGCCCGGCAGATCGAGCTCCAGGCGGTCGCCGACCGCGTCGGCGGCCTCGACCTGGTCCTCATCGGCGCGGACGACCCCGAGGCGATGCTGCGCCACACCGAGGAGTGCCGCTCGCGCGGGATCCCGTTCGCCGCGGACTTCTCCCAGCAGATCGCGCGCATGGACGGCGACGAGATCCGCATCCTGCTGGACGGTGCGACCTACCTCTTCTCCAACGAATACGAGAAGGGGCTCATCGAGAACAAGACCGGCTGGACCGACGCGGAGATCCTCGGCCGGGTCGGCCACCGCGTCACCACCCTCGGCGCGCGCGGCGTCCGCATCGAGCGGGCCGGCGAGCCGGCCATCGAGGTCGGCTGCCCCGACGAGGAGGCGAAGGTCGACCCGACCGGCGTCGGCGACGCCTTCCGCGCCGGCTTCCTCTCCGGCCTCTCCTGGGGCGTCAGCCTGGAGCGCGCCGCCCAGGTCGGCTGCATGCTCGCCACCCTCGTGATCGAGACGCTCGGCACCCAGGAGTACACCCTGCGCCGCGCCCACTTCATGGAGCGGTTCATCAAGGCGTACGGCGACGAGGCCGGCGCCGAGGTCCAGGCGCACCTCGCCTGACCACCTGCCGGGAGGGGTACGCCGTGCCCCTCCCGTGCTCAGGCCAGGCGGCGCACCTCGTACGCCGAGCCCCGCTCGGCCGGGCGCTCGCCCAGGTACTCCTGGCCGCGCATCCCGCACCACGCCGGGATGTCCAGGCGGGCCGCCTCGTCGTCACTGAGGACCGTCACGGTCCCGCCCACCGGCACGTCGCCGATCACCTTCGCCAGCTCGATCACCGGGATCGGGCAGCGCCTGCCGAGCGCGTCCACCACGAGGCTCCCGCCCCGGGCCGCCGCCGCCGCGGACGCCGCGGGCGCGCCCAGCCGCTCCCGCACCCCCGCCACCGCCTCCGGCAGCACCTCCAGGAACCGCTCGACCTCCGCCGCGGCCGTACCCGACGGCAGCGACACCCGTACGTTCCCCTCCGACAGCACGCCCATGGCGCGCAGCACATGGCTCGGCGTCAGGGTCGAGCTCGTGCACGAGGAACCGGACGAAACGGAGAAACCCGCCCGGTCCAGCTCGTGCAGCAGTGTCTCCCCGTCGACATAGAGACACGAGAAGGTCACCACGTGGGGCAGCCGCCGCACCGGGTCACCGACCACCTCCACGTCCGGCACCGACTGGGGAACGCGCGCCCGGATCCGCTCCACCAGCTCCCGCAGCCGTGCGGCCTCGGCATCGGCCTCCGCCCGTACGGCCCGCAGCGCCGCCGCCGCGGCCACGACGGCCGGGATGTTCTCGAACCCGGGAGCCCGCCCCGACTCCCGCTCGTCCACCGGCCCCCTGGGGGCGAACCGGACCCCCTTGCGCACCACCAGCAGCCCCACGCCCGGGGGGCCGCCCCACTTGTGGGCGCTCGCCGCCAGCAGCGACCAGGCGCCCGGCACCGGCCCCCAGGGGAGCGACTGCGCCGCGTCCACCAGCAGCGGCACCCCGGCCGCCCGGCACTCCTCGGCGACCTCGGCGACCGGCTGCTCGGTCCCGACCTCGTGGTTGGCGGACTGGAGGCACGCCAGCGCGGTGTCGTCCCGCAGCGCCGCGGCGTACCCGGCCGCATCCACGCGCCCGGCCCGGTCCACGGCCACCTCGGTCACGGTGCCGCCGTCCGCCTCGTGGGCCGCCGCCGCGTGGAGCACCGACGAGTGCTCGACCGCCGACACGACCAGGTGCCGCCCGACCCGCCGGCGCCCGGCGAGCGCCCCGGCAACTCCGGAGTGCACCGCCCGTGTCCCCGAAGGAGTGAAGACGAGCTCGTCGGCCCGGCAGCCCACCGCCTCCGCCGCGGCCTCCCGCGCGGCGTCGAGCAGCAACCGGGCCCGCCGCCCCTCCCGGTGGAGCCGCGCGGGATCGGCCCACCCCTCGTCGAGCGCCGCGACGAGCGCCTGACGCGCGACGGGATGGAGGGGAGCGGACGAAGCGGAATCGAAGTAGGCCACGCCCCCACGCTAACTCCGGGGACCCGTCCGCCTCAGGGCCCGGCACCTGTGGCGGGTGAGCCGAAGGGGCGCGCGGGCGCCGAAACGGACGGGCTCCCACTCCGCCGGGCACAGGGGGGATCGGCCGCCGACGCCCGCGAAAAGCGCCCCGGAGACGGACCGGGCCCCCAAAAAGAGTGGCGCGCGGCGCGTTGGGCACCCTCCCCGCGCGACCCCAAATAGCGTCCAGTAGGGTTTGGTCCGCATAAACATCCAAACCCCTGCCCGCGTCAGGGCCGGCGACCGACCAGCGTGACGGCCGCAGCCGACCGCGCGGGCGAGACTCTCGGGAAGGCGCTACGTGAGTCCCAACGGCTCCGACCGCTCGTCGCGGCGCCCGATGCGGCGGAAGCTGCCGCAGGTGCTGACTGCGGGCCTGATCCTGGCTACCGCCTCCGGTTGCTCGTACAACTGGGAGGACTTCCCCCGTCTTGGTATGCCCACCCCGGTGACGGAGGAGGCTCCGCGGATCCTCTCCCTCTGGCAGGGCTCGTGGGCGGCTGCGCTCGCCACGGGCGTGCTGGTCTGGGGCCTGATCCTGTGGAGCGTCATCTTCCACCGGCGCAGCCGCACCAAGGTCGAGGTTCCTCCGCAGACCCGGTACAACATGCCCATCGAGGCGCTGTACACGGTGACCCCCCTCATCATCGTCTCGGTGCTGTTCTACTTCACCGCGCGCGATGAGTCGAAGCTCCTCGAGCGCTCCAAGAACCCTGCGCACACCATCAACGTGGTGGGCTACCAGTGGAGCTGGGGCTTCAACTACGTCGAGAACGTCGACGGCAAGGCCGACACGGACGCCAAGTCCGCCAAGGAGCTCGGTGCCATCCCGGAGAGGTTCCAGAAGGACTTCCCCGCGGGCGCCGAGGGCGTGTACGACTACGGCATCCCCGGTACCCGCAACCCCCAGAACGGCAACCCGGGTCCGACCCTGTGGCTGCCGAAGGGGGAGAAGGTCCGGTTCGTCCTGACCTCTCGTGACGTCATCCACTCCTTCTGGGTGGTCCCCTTCCTGTTCAAGCAGGACGTCATCCCGGGCCACACCAATGTCTTCGAGGTGACTCCCACCCAGGAGGGCACCTTCAAGGGCAAGTGCGCCGAGCTCTGCGGCGTCGACCACTCCCGGATGCTGTTCAACGTCAAGGTGGTCTCCCCGGAGCGCTACCAGCAGCATCTGAAGGAGCTGGCCGAGAAGGGGCAGACCGGCTTCATCCCGTCGGGCATTGAGCAGACGGACCCGGCCAGGAACTCGGAGACGAACCAACTGTGAGCATCCTCAACGAACCTCAGGGTGCCGCCACGGCAGCCGACGGCTCGGTGACCGAGCCGTACGAGAATGAGCACCCCGTACGGCGCAGGCGGCCCGGCAATGTCGTCGTGAAGTGGCTGACCACCACCGATCACAAGACGATCGGCACGCTGTACCTGGTCACGTCGTTCGTCTTCTTCTGCATCGGTGGTCTGCTGGCGCTCTTCATGCGCGCCGAGCTGGCCCGTCCGGGTACGCAGATCATGTCGAACGAGCAGTTCAACCAGGCGTTCACGATGCACGGCACGATCATGCTGCTGATGTTCGCGACGCCGCTGTTCGCCGGATTCGCGAACTGGATCATGCCGCTGCAGATCGGCGCGCCCGACGTGGCGTTCCCGCGGCTGAACATGTTCGCGTACTGGCTGTACCTCTTCGGCTCGCTCATCGCGGTGGCCGGCTTCCTCACCCCGCAGGGTGCGGCCGACTTCGGCTGGTTCGCCTACACGCCGCTGTCGGACGCGGTCCGTTCGCCGGGTGTCGGCGCCGACATGTGGATCATGGGTCTGGCCTTCTCCGGCTTCGGCACGATCCTCGGCTCGGTCAACTTCATCACCACGATCATCTGCATGCGCGCTCCGGGCATGACGATGTTCCGCATGCCGATCTTCACGTGGAACGTGCTGCTGACCGGTGTGCTGGTCCTGCTCGCCTTCCCGGTCCTCGCCGCCGCGCTCTTCGCGCTGGAGGCCGACCGCAAGTTCGGCGCACACATCTTCGATCCCGCCAACGGCGGATCGCTGCTGTGGCAGCACCTCTTCTGGTTCTTCGGCCACCCCGAGGTGTACATCATCGCCCTGCCGTTCTTCGGCATCGTCTCGGAGATCATCCCGGTCTTCAGCCGCAAGCCGATGTTCGGTTACATCGGTCTGGTGGCCGCGACCATCGCGATCGCCGGTCTGTCCGTGACGGTGTGGGCGCACCACATGTACGTCACCGGTGGTGTGCTGCTGCCGTTCTTCTCCTTCATGACCTTCCTGATCGCGGTACCGACCGGTGTGAAGTTCTTCAACTGGATCGGCACCATGTGGAAGGGCTCGTTGTCCTTCGAGACGCCGATGCTGTGGACGATCGGCTTCCTGATCACCTTCACCTTCGGTGGTCTGACCGGTGTCATCCTGGCGTCGCCGCCGATGGACTTCCACGTCTCGGACTCGTACTTCGTGGTCGCGCACTTCCACTACGTCGTGTTCGGCACCGTGGTGTTCGCGATGTTCGCCGGATTCCACTTCTGGTGGCCGAAGTTCACGGGCAAGATGCTGGACGAGCGGCTCGGCAAGATCACGTTCTGGACGCTGTTCATCGGCTTCCACGGCACGTTCCTGGTGCAGCACTGGCTGGGTGCCGAGGGCATGCCGCGCCGGTACGCGGACTACCTCGCCGCGGACGGCTTCACCGCGCTGAACACCATCTCGACGATCGCGTCCTTCCTGCTCGGCATGTCGATCCTGCCGTTCTTCTACAACGTCTGGAAGACGGCCAAGTACGGCAAGCCGGTCGGCGTGGACGACCCGTGGGGCTACGGCCGTTCGCTGGAGTGGGCCACGTCCTGCC
>NZ_KL591002.1:199856-293218 GCF_000716335.1 Streptomyces sp. NRRL S-118
TCCTGCCCGCCGCCGCGGCACAACTTCCTCACGCTGCCCAGGATCCGCTCCGAATCCCCGGCGTTCGACCTGCACCACCCTGAGATCGCCGCGATCGGCCAGCTGGAGAACCACGGGCAGAAGGACACCGCGCTGCTCGGTGGCAAGGAGGTCGGCAAGTGAAGATCCAGGGCAAGATGTTCATCTGGCTGAGCGTCTTCATCCTCGCCATGGCCGTCGTGTACGGCCTGTGGTCGAAGGAGCCGGCCGGTACGACGGCGCTCTTCCTGGCCTTCGGCCTGGCGGTCATGATCGGCTACTACCTGGCCTTCACGGCCCGGCGCGTGGACGCCATGGCGCAGGACGACAAGGAGGCCGACGTCGCGGACGAGGCCGGTGAGGTCGGCTTCTTCTCGCCGCACAGCTGGCAGCCGCTCTCCCTGGCGATCGGTGGCGCCTTCGCCTTCCTGGGCGTCGCGCTCGGCTGGTGGCTGCTGTACTTCGCCCTGCCGCTGATCCTGATCGGCATCTGGGGCTGGGTGTTCGAGTACTACCGGGGCGAGAACCAGAACCAGTAGTCCTACTGGCTCACGGTCGCGCTCGTCGAGGGGCCCGGTGACCTCCGCAAGGAGGTCACCGGGCCCCTCTTTCGGGCGTATCCGGCGTGCCGCTGTCGACAGCTCTTCCTACGGTGTGCTCATGAGCCACACGATCCGTTTGCACACCGCCATAAGCTGCACTCTGCTGGCCGCCGTCACCGGAGCGAGTGCGACCGCGTGCGGTGGCCCGGAAGGCCACCCCCTCTCCGCGGAGCCGTACGACGCGGCTCAGCAGATCGAGTTCAACGGCCCCTCCGGCTCCCGGAAGGCCCCCCTCGACAAGCCGCTCGAAGTCACCGCCAAGGGCGGGGACGGCCGCATCACGGACGTCACGGCCGTCGACGCCGCGGGCCACTACCTGGCGGGCGAGCTCGCCGCCGACGGCAGCCGCTGGCGTTCCACCGCGCCGCTGGTGGCCGCCACCCGCTACACCGTCCGGGTCGCCACGGAGGACGACAGCGGCGCACCGGGCGTCCGTACGCTGACGTTCGAGACGGAAGCGGCCAAGAGGGTGCTGAACGTCCGTTTCGGCCCGGAGGCGGGCACGTACGGCGTCGGACAGCCCATCACCGCCGAGCTCAGCTCCCCGGTGAGCTCCAAGACGGGCCGCGCCGCCGTCGAGCGCTCCCTGAAGGTCCGCTCCACCCCGGCCGTCGAGGGATCCTGGTACTGGGTGGACGACAAGAAGCTGCACTACCGGCCCAAGGAGTTCTGGCCCACGGGTGCGTCGGTCACCGCCACCGGCAAGCTCGCCGGCGTACGGATAGACGGGGCCCTGTACGGAGGGCCCGTCAAACCCCTGAGCCTGACCATCGGCGACCGCATCGAGGCCATCACCGACGCGGCGAGCCACCGGATGACGGTCAAGCGCAACGGGGAAGTGATCAATACCATTCCGGTGACCACCGGAAAACCGGGCTTCTCCACCCGTAACGGCATCAAAGTCGTGCTCGGCAAGGAGTACTACGTCCGGATGCGCAGCACCACCGTCGGCATCGCCGCCGGCAGCAGCGAGTCGTACGACCTGCCCGTCTACTACGCCACCCGGGTCACCTGGAGCGGCGAGTACGTCCACGCCGCGCCCTGGTCCGTGGGATCGCACGGCGCCGCCAACGTCAGCCACGGCTGCACGGGCATGTCCACCAGCAATGCGGCCTGGTTCTTCAAGACCGTCCGTCCGGGTGACATCGTCACCGTCGTGAACAGCAGCGGCAACCCGATGGACCCGTTCGGCAACGGCTTCGGCGACTGGAACCTGCCCTGGGACAAGTGGCGCACGGGCAGCGCCCTCCTGACGGGCTCCCACCCGAACGCCACTCCGGCGGACGCGGCACGGATCCGCCCGGCGGCTCTCTGACCCGGTGCACCTCCGGGGCGCCCGGGCCCCCTGCCGACGGCCGGTCGTGCCCGAGTCGCTCACCCGCGACCGAGGCTCACGCTTCGACGGCGAGGCGGCTCCGCAGCAGGCCGGCCAGGGCGTCCGCCAGTTCCACCGGGTCGACCGGGAGCGTCACCGCGGCGTCCGCGCGGCTCCAGGTGGCCAGCCAGGCGTCCTGCGGGCGGCCGATGAGCAGCAGCACGGGCGGGCACCGGAAGACCTCGTCCTTGATCTGCCGGCAGATCCCCATACCGCCGGCCGGCACCGCCTCGCCGTCCAGGACGCAGACGTCGATGCCGCCCGCGTCCAGGTGCTCCAGCACGGCCGGGAGCGTCGCGCACTCGACGTACTCGACCGGGGGAACGTCGGCCGCGGGCCTGCGTCCGGCCGCCAGCCGCACCTGCTCGCGGGTGCTGGCGTCGTCGCTGTAGACCAGGACGGTGGCGCTCGACTGCATTGTTCCTCCGAGTACGTCGGCGGCATGGGCAGGTTCGGCAGGTACCGATGGGCCGGATGCTACTCCTCCGCACCCCCTGTCAACACCGCTTCGAAACACCCCTTCGAAGCCCGTTCGGATGCGCCGTTCGGGCCGGACGGAACGCATCAACACACCGAACGGCACCCCCCGGAGTGAGGGCGGGATAAGCGACCGACATAATGTCGGTCGTGGCGACAGCAACGACAGTAGAAACCGGGCACGCGCACCCGTCGGTCAATCGGCCGAACCTCACCAGCGTCGGAACCATCATCTGGTTGAGTTCCGAGCTGATGTTCTTCGCGGCCCTCTTCGCGATGTACTTCACCCTTCGATCGGTGACGGGTGCCGAGTTCTGGTCCCAGCAGGCGGGCCACCTGAACTTTCCGTTCTCGGCGACCAACACCACGATCCTGGTGCTCTCCTCCCTCACCTGCCAGCTCGGCGTGTTCGCCGCCGAGCGGGGCGACGTGAAGAAGCTCCGGGCGTGGTTCATCGTCACGTTCGTCATGGGTGCGATCTTCATCGGCGGCCAGGTCCTCGAGTACACCGAGCTGGTCAAGGAGGCGGGGCTCTCCCTGTCCTCCGACCCGTACGGCTCCGTGTTCTACCTGACGACCGGCTTCCACGGACTGCACGTGACGGGCGGCCTCATCGCCTTCCTGCTGGTCCTGGGCCGGACGTACGCGGCGAGGAGGTTCACCCACGAGCAGGCAACCGCCGCCATCGTCGTGTCCTACTACTGGCACTTCGTCGATGTCGTCTGGATCGGCCTCTTCGCCACGATCTACATGATCAAGTAATCGGGCCGGTACCTGCGTACACAGGTACACCCGACACATCCAGCAAGCATCGACGCAGAAGATCCTGACACCGGGGTAATCCGTGAAAAAGCTCTCCGCACGACGACGCCATCCGCTGGCGGCGGTCGTCGTCCTACTTCTCGCGCTGGCGGCCACTGGGGGGCTGTACGCCGCGTTCGCACCCGCGGGCAAGGCGCAGGCCGACGAAACCGCCCAGTCACTCGCCATCGAGGAGGGCAAGAAGCTCTACTCCGTCGGCTGTGCCAGCTGCCACGGAACCGGCGGTCAGGGCACCTCCGACGGCCCGAGCCTGGTCGGCGTCGGCGCAGCCGCCGTGGACTTCCAGGTGGGCACCGGCCGCATGCCGGCCCAGCAGCCGGGTGCACAGGTGCCCCGCAAGAAGGTCATCTACACGCAGGCCCAGATCGACCAGCTCGCGGCGTACGTCGCGTCCCTCGGTGCCGGCCCGAGCGTGCCGACCGAGAAGCAGTACAGCCCCGAGGGTGCCGACATCGCCCGCGGTGGTGACCTGTTCCGTACCAACTGCGCCCAGTGCCACAACTTCACCGGCGAGGGCGGTGCCCTGACCGAGGGCAAGTACGCGCCCGAGCTCGACGGAGTGCCCCCGAAGCACCTGTACGAGGCCATGCAGACCGGGCCGCAGAACATGCCGTCCTTCCCCGACACGACCATGCCGGAGCAGGAGAAGAAGGACATCATCGCGTACATCCAGACCGTCAACGGCGACAAGACCGCCACCCCCGGTGGCTTCGCGCTGGGTGGTCTCGGTCCGGTCAGCGAGGGTCTGTTCGGCTGGATCTTCGGTCTGGGTTCGCTGATCGCTGTTGCCGTCTGGGTCGCGGCCCACACCGCTAAGGCCAAGAAGTCATGAGTAGCCAAGAGATTTCCGAAGAGAGCCTGCCCCACAAGCAGGACGCCGCGCACGGCACGGCGGTAGCCGAGAACCCGTTCGCCGACCCGGGGCTGCCGCCCCACAAGCCGCGTGTCCAGGACATCGACGAGCGGGCCGCCAAGCGGTCCGAGCGCACGGTCGCCCTGCTGTTCACGCTGTCGATGCTGGCCACGATCGGCTTCATCGCCTCGTTCGTGATCTTCCCGGTCGACAAGATCATCTATGTCTGGCCGCTGGGTCACGTCAGCGCGACGAACCTGTCGCTCGGTCTGACGCTCGGCATCGCCCTCTTCTGCATCGGCGCGGGCGCGGTCCACTGGGCCCGCACCCTGATGTCGGACGAGGAGATGGCCGACGACCGGCACGCCATCCAGGCGGACCCGGACGTCCGGGCCAAGGTGATGGCCGACTTCGCCGACGGTGCGCGCGAGTCCGCGATCGGCCGCCGCCCGCTGATCCGCAACACCATGTTCGGCGCGCTGGCCATGGTGCCGCTCTCCGGTGTGGTGCTGCTGCGCGAGCTGGGCCCGATGCCCGAGAAGAAGCTGTTCCACACCTCGTGGAGCAAGGGCAAGCAGCTCATCAACATGAACACGAACGAGCCGCTGCGTCCCGAGGACGTCGCGGTGGGCTCGCTGACCTTCGCCAAGCCCGAGGGCCTGGAGGAGAGCGACCACGAGTTCAACACGAAGATCGCCAAGGATGCCCTGATGATCGTCCGGATCCAGCCGGAGGACATCAAGGACAAGCGCGAGCTCGAGTGGTCGCACGAGGGCATCGTGGCCTTCTCCAAGATCTGCACCCACGTGGGCTGCCCGATCTCCCTGTACGAGCAGCAGACCCACCACGTCCTCTGCCCGTGCCACCAGTCCACCTTCGACCTCTCCGACGGCGCCCGCGTCATCTTCGGCCCGGCCGGTCACGCCCTCCCGCAGCTGCGGATCGGCGTCAATGACAAGGGCTTCCTCGAGGCGCTCGGCGACTTCGACGAGCCCGTCGGTCCTGCATTCTGGGAGCGCGGATGAGCACCACGACCGCAACAGACGCCAAGCGGAAGGCGTCCTCCGGCGAGCGCGTCGCCGACTGGGCCGACGGCCGGCTGGGGATCTACTCCCTGGCCAAGGCCAACATGCGGAAGATCTTCCCGGACCACTGGTCCTTCATGCTGGGCGAGGTCTGCCTCTACAGCTTCATCATCATCATCCTCACGGGTGTGTACCTGACGCTGTTCTTCCACCCGAGCATGAACGAGATCGAGTACCACGGCTCGTACGTGCCGATGCAGGGCATCCGCATGACCGAGGCGTACGCCTCGACCCTGGACATCAGCTTCGACGTCCGCGGTGGTCTGCTCATCCGGCAGATCCACCACTGGGCCGCGCTGATCTTCATCGCGGGCATGTTCGTGCACATGATGCGCGTGTTCTTCACCGGCGCGTTCCGCAAGCCGCGTGAGATCAACTGGCTGTTCGGCTTCCTGCTGTTCGTCCTGGGCATGTTCACCGGCTTCACCGGTTACTCGCTCCCGGACGACCTGCTCTCCGGCACCGGTGTCCGCTTCACGCAGGGCGCGATCCTGTCCGTGCCGATCGTCGGCACGTACATCTCGATGTTCCTCTTCGGCGGGGAGTTCCCGGGCCACGACATCATCGCCCGGTTCTACTCGATCCACATCCTGCTGCTGCCGGGCATCATGCTCGGCCTCGTGGTGGCGCACCTGATCCTGGTCTTCTACCACAAGCACACGCAGTTCGCGGGTCCCGGCCGCACCAACAACAACGTCGTCGGCATGCCGCTGCTGCCGGTGTACATGGCCAAGGCCGGAGGCTTCTTCTTCCTGGTCTTCGGTGTCATCGCGATCATCTCCGCGCTGTTCACGATCAACCCGATCTGGGCGCTCGGCCCCTACCGCCCGGACCAGGTGTCCACCGGCGCGCAGCCCGACTGGTACATGGGCTTCGCCGAGGGTCTCGTCCGTGTGATGCCGGGCTGGGAGATCAACCTGTGGGGCCACACCCTCGTCCTGGGCGTGTTCGTCCCGCTGGTCGTCTTCGGCATCATGCTCGCCGCGATCGCGCTCTACCCGTTCATCGAGTCGTGGATCACCGGCGACAAGCGCGAGCACCACATCCTGGACCGCCCGCGCAACGCGCCGACCCGTACCGCCCTCGGTGTCGCCTGGGTGACCGCCTACATGGTCATGCTGATCGGTGGTGGCAACGACATCTTCGCCATCAAGTTCCACATGTCGATCAACGCGATCACCTGGTTCGTCCGGATCGCCTTCTTCGCCGCTCCGGTCGTCGCGTTCATCGTCACCAAGCGGATCTGCATGGGTCTGCAGCGGCGCGACAAGGACAAGGTGCTGCACGGCCGCGAGTCCGGCATCATCAAGCGCCTGCCGCACGGTGAGTTCGTCGAGATCCACGAGCCGCTCAGCCAGGCGCAGCTGCACGCGCTCACCGCGCACGAGCAGTACAAGCCGATCGAGATCGGCCCCACGGTCGACGAGAACGGTGTCGAGCGCAAGCCGTCGCGCGGTCAGCGGCTGCGCGCCAAGCTCAGCAAGGGCTACTTCGGGGCCGACAACCAGGTCCCGAAGGCCACCGTGGAGGAGTACAAGGAGATCTCCAGTGGCCACGGCCACCACTGATCTCCCGGCGCTCGCCGCCTGACCCCAGGGTCGCCACACCGCATCGAGCCCCGTCCATTCACCGGACGGGGCTCTTTGCCGTTCCCGGTGTCTCGATAGGGTGGAGTCACCCTTTGACGTACCGAAGACACCAGGAGCGACCATGAGCGCTGTGCAGCCTGCTGGGGGGGGTGCCCCCCGCGAAGCGAGGGGGAGCTCGAACGCGGCGGGTCGTTCCTGGCCCGAGGTGCTGAACGGCCTCCTGGAGGGGCGCGACCAGAGCGCCGACGACACCGCGTGGGCGATGGACCGCATCATGCGCGGCGAGGCCACCGACGCCCAGATCGCCGGCTTCGCGGTCGCGCTGCGGGCGAAGGGCGAGACGGTCGACGAGCTCGCCGGCCTCGTCCGCACCATGTACGCGCACGCCAACCTGATCGAGGTGCCGGGGCCGTCGGTCGACCTCGTCGGCACCGGCGGCGACGGCGCCAGGACCGTCAACATCTCCACCATGTCCGCGATCGTCGTCGCGGGCACCGGCGCCAAGGTCGTCAAGCACGGCAACCGCGCCGCCTCCTCCGCCTCCGGCTCCTCCGACGTGCTGGAGAAGCTCGGCGTCAACCTGGAGCTCACGCCCCGGCGGGTCGCGGAGGTCGCCGAGGAAGCGGGCATCACCTTCTGCTTCGCGGTGAAGTTCCACCCGGCGCTGCGCCATGTCGCCATCGCCCGCAAGGAGCTGGGCATCCGCACGGTCTTCAACTTCCTCGGCCCGCTCACGAACCCCGCGCGTGTAGGGGCCCAGGCGACCGGCGTCGCGGACCCGCGGATGGCCCCGATCATGGCGGGCGTGCTCGCCGAGCGCGGCTCCTCCGCCCTGGTGTTCCGCGGCGACGACGGCCTCGACGAGCTGACGACCACGGCCACCTCGAAGGTGTGGGTGGTACGGGACGGTGCGGTGCGCGAGGAGGCGTTCGACCCGCGCGACGTCGGCATCGAGCTCGTACCCGTCGAGGCGCTGCGGGGCGCGGACGCCTCGTACAACGCGGACGTGGCCCGGCGGCTGCTGGCCGGGGAGACCGGGCCGGTGCGGGACGCGGTGCTGCTCAACGCGGCGGCGGCGCTGGTGGCCCTGGAGCCGTCGGACGCGCCGCTCGCGGAGCAGCTCCGGGCCGGTATGGCGAAGGCGGCGGAGTCGATCGACTCGGGTGCGGCGCGGGCGGCGCTGGACCGGTGGGTGACGGCGAGCAACGCGTAGCGCGTCCGCGCGCCGACGGGGCCCGGCCATCGGCCGGGCCCCGTCGTGCGTCCCGCCATCCGGACGCCCGGCTTGCGCGGAGGCGATCACGTGGTTTAGCTTCTCGGCAGGTCATGAGTGACAGCGAAGAGGCCCCGGCCCGCTGTCCGGCAACCCTCCGTCCGTGGCGGGGTGCCCCGGGTGAAGACCAGGTCGCAGGCAGCGAGGTCTGCGGCAAGCGCGGACCCCTGCACACCCTGGGGTCCTGGTCCTCAAGGGAGCAGTCTCGTGAGCAAGCGAATGCGATAGGGCGAATCCGCCCCTCCTCCGGCACCCCTCTTTCTCTCCTTCTCCGCACGAGCCGCGCCGCGTCGTGATGTCGCCGACGCGCCCCGGCCTGCGGATTCCGCTTGCTTCGTACGGGAGTTCGCCATGTCTGCCACCGCCGTCGCCGCCGACCAGTCCGTTTGTGCCCCGCTGCCCGTTCTGGGGCGGGATGTCACCGTGCCGCTCGTCACCGGTGGCGAGGTCACCTACGCCGCGCTCGACTACGCCGCCAGCGCCCCCGCGCTCCAGCGGGTGTGGGACGACGTGGCCGCGTACGCGCCCTACTACGGCAGCGTGCACCGCGGTGCCGGGTACCTCTCGCAGCTGTCGACCGACCTGTTCGAGAACAGCCGCACCGTCGTGGCGGAGTTCCTCGACTGCCGCGACGGCGACCAGGTCGTCTTCACCCGGTCGACCACCGACTCGCTGAACCTGCTGGCCCGGGCGCTCCCGGCCGGCTGCGAGGTCTTCGTCTTCGAGACCGAGCACCACGCCTCGCTGCTGCCCTGGCAGGACGCCCGCGTCACCTTCCTCGACGCGCCCCCCACCCCGGCCCTGGCCGTCGAGACGCTGGAGCGCGCACTCGCCGGCCGCGACCCCCACGGCCCGGCGCTGGTCTGCGTCACCGGCGCGTCCAACGTGACCGGCGAGCTGTGGCCGGTACGGGAGCTGGCCGCCGCCGCCCACGCGCACGGCGCCCGCATCGTGCTCGACGCCGCCCAGCTCGCCCCCCACCACCCGGTGTCCGTGAAGGAGCTGGACGTCGACTGGGTGGCGTTCTCCGGACACAAGCTCTACGCGCCGTTCGGCTCCGGTGTGCTCGCCGGCCGCGCCGACTGGCTGAGCGAGGCCGACCCGTACCTGGCCGGCGGCGGCGCCTCCCGGAAGGTCGCCCGGCGCACCGACGGCGGCGTGGACGTGGAGTGGCACACCACCGCCGCCCGCCACGAGGCCGGCTCGCCCAATGTCATCGGCGTGTACGCCATCGCCTCCGCCTGCAAGGCCTTGAGCGAGGCCGGGTTCGACGGTCTGGTGGCGCGCGAGCAGTACCTGGTCGGCAAGGTGCGCGAGGGCTTGGCCGAGGTGCCCGAGGTCAGGGTGCTGTCGCTGTTCGGCGACGAGGCCCCCCGGGTCGGCGTCCTGTCCTTCGTGGTCCGGGGCTGGAACAGCTCGCACTTCGCGGCGGCGCTGTCGGCCGAGTACGGCATCGGCGTCCGCGACGGCCTGTTCTGCGCCCACCCGCTGGTGCGCACCCTGCTGGGCAGCGAGCCCCAGGACGCCGGCGAGTGCGGCGCGCCGGAAGCCGCTCCGGGAGAGAAGTCGCTCAACGCGATCCGCGTCAGCTTCGGGGCGGGGACGCCGGACGAGCACGTCGACCGGTTCGTTCGGGCCGTGAAGGAGCTCGTCCGGGACGGGGCGAAGTGGAACTACCGTACGGAGGACGGGCGCTGCGTGCCCGACCGCGGCTGACCAGCCGCGTGCCCACCAGCACCGTGCGCAGGGCCCGCTCGGCGGCGTCCGCGAGGAGCCCGGCGGCGTGCTCCAGGGCGTGTGACAGCGGTACCGGGCCGGGGGCGATCGACTCGTAGGCGTCCAGCCCCGCGTCCCCAGCCCCGGGGCCGAGGGTGCCCGCCAGCGCGAGGACCGGGACGCCGGCCTCGCGCGCCCGGCGCGCCACCTCGCCGGGGATCTTGCCGCGCACGGTCTGCTCGTCCAGCGCGCCCTCGCCCGTGATGACCAGGTCGGCACCCGCGAACCGCTCGGTCAGGTCCAGCCCGTCGAGCAGTACCTCGAAGCGCGGCAGCAGGTGGGCCCCCAGGGCCGCGAGCCCCGCGCCCAGGCCGCCCGAGGCACCGGTGCCGGGCGCCGCGCGCAGATCGGTGCCCGGCGCGAACGCCGCCGTCAGCGCGGCCGCCCAGTGCTCCAGGGCCGCCGACAGCTCCTCCACCTGCGCGGGCGTCGCGCCCTTCTGGGGCCCGAAGACGCGCGCCACACCGCGCTCGCCGCACAGCACGTTGTACGGGTTGCACGCCACCAGCAGCTCGGTGTCCGCCAGGCGCGGGTCCAGCCCCTCCGGGTCGACCACCGCCAGCCGCGACAACGCCGCCCCGCCCCGGGGGAGTTCCCGGCCGGCTCCGTCCAGGAGGCGGACACCCAGCGCCTGGAGCGCGCCGGCGCCCCCGTCGGACGTACCGGAGTCGCCGCAGCCGACCAGGACGCGGCGGGCCCCGGAGTCCAGGGCGGCGCGCAGGAGTTCACCCACGCCGTACGTGGTCGTGGCGCCCGGGTCCCGGCGGTCGTGGTCCACCAGCGCGAGCCCCGCGACGGCGGCCATCTCCACCACCGCCGAGCCGTCGCCCAGGAGCGCGAAGTGGCTGTCGACGGGGTCGCCCAGCGGGCCGGTGGCCGTGCACGGCACGAGACGCCCGCCCGTCGCGGCCGCCAGCGCCTCCGCCGTACCCTCGCCGCCGTCGACCAGCGGGACCAGGTCGAGCTCCGCGGTCGGCAGCACCCGCAGCACCCCCTCGGCGATGGACTCCGCGGCCTCCCGCGCGGACAGCGATTCCTTGAAGCCGCTCGGTGCGACGGCGATGCGGTAGGAAGGGTTCACGGCTGGGCCTCCAAGAGGACGGGCACGCCGAGCAGCGGCCAGACGGTCAGGGCGAACAGCAGGACCACACCCGCGGTGAGCGGCGCCAGCACCGCCGACAGCCGCAGCAGGTCGCGGGGTGTGTAGGTGGGCACGCCCGCCGGGACGTCGGCGAAGAGCGCCACCGGCTTGGCGGACGCCGGCAGCGTGTGGCAGAACCCGGCCGCGGCGGTGGAGGCCAGCGCGGCGGTGACCGGGTTGACCCCGGCGGCCACCGCGGCCGCCACCACCAGCGGCACCAGCACCGAGGAGCGGGCCGAGCGGGACTGCAGGGCCAGATGGGCGGCCGTGCTGACCAGCACGACGACGGTCAGGAACAGCCACGGCGGCCCGTCCGCCGGCAGCCCTGCCACCAGCCACGCCGCTGCCCCGGAGTCCGCCAGCGCCACGCCCATCGCCATCGTCGCCGCCATGAACAGCAGCAGCGGCCACGGCACCGTCCTCAGCGCCTCCTTGAGCCGTACGGTGCCGAGCGCCGGCGACGCGGCCACCACCGCGCCGATCAGCGCGACCACGGCGGGCGGGACCCGGTGCAGCGGCTCGCTGCACCACAGGACCACCACCGTGGCCAGCAGCAGCGCGCAGCGGGCCTCGGCGGTGGTCAGCGGACCGGTGACGGGGGTGGGGGAGTGCTCCTCGATCGCCGCGGGGGTGAGGTCCACCGGGGCGCGCCGGTCGGCGCGCGAGGTCGTGGTCAGCAGCACCGCCTCGGCCGCCAGGTGGGACGAGACGACGGCCAGCGGCAGGCCCAGCAGCAGCCACTCCACGAACCCGAGCCGCCGGCCCGCCTGCTCCCACAGGACGCTGACGGTGATGAGGTGGGCGCCCGCGCCGATCAGCGTGGCGACGGCGGACAGCAGCACCACGGTCGGGAAGAGCAGCGCCAGCATCACCACCAGCCGCCGCCGGTCCTCCAGCACCTTGGCCAGGGCCAGGAAGACCGGCAGCGCGAGGGCCGCCCGCCCCGAGGTGGCCGGGACGGCGAAGGACGTCACCAGCAGCGCGGCGGTGGCGAGGTGGACCAGCTGGCGCACCGTACGGGCGCCGCTGACCAGGAACGCGGCCGCCCGCCCCGCGAGCCCCGTCCGGGTGACCGCGGCCGCCAGGACGAACGCACAGATCAGCAGCCAGACCGTCTCGTCGCCCAAGGTGGCGAAGAGGGTCCGGCTGCTGATCACCCCGGTCGCGGTGAGGGCGAGTCCGGCACCCAGCGCGATGTACGTGTCGTCGACGGACGTCGCGATCCAGGCGACGGTGGCGAGGACGAACACGGCGAGGGTGAAGCGGGCGTCGGCGCCGAGACCGGGGAACAGCGACGGCATGGCCAGCAGCGCGCATATCCCGAACGCACCGCCGACCCCTGCCGACCGGCCGGGGGAGAGGGTCACGGCTCCAGTCTCGGACCGGGCCGTGAGCCCTCAATGAGTGCTTTGTGAAGGAAAACTCATCCATGGCATGCGATACCCCATACCGCGCACCGTCTCCAGCCGCTGCGCGCCCAGCTTCTTGCGCAGGTTCCGTACGTACACGTCCACGATGTTCGAACCGGGATCGAAGTCGTACCCCCAGACGTGCGACAGGATCTGCTCCCGCGAGAGCACCTGGCCCGGGTGGCGCAGGAACAGTTCCAGCAGGACGAACTCACGGGCCGTCAGGTCCACGGTGCGCTCCTGCGAACGCGCCCGGCGGGTGCGCAGGTCGAGGCTGAGGTCGCCGCTGCGCAGCACCGTCACCTCCGGCGCGCGGGCGGCGGTGCGCAGCCGCAGCCGTACCCGGGCCAGCAGCTCCTCGAAGCGGAACGGCTTGGTCATCCAGTCGTCGGCGCCGCCCTCCAGGCCGGCGACCGTGTCCCCCACCGAGTCCCGCGCCGTCAGCACGATGACGGGGAGCGTCACCCGCGCCTCACGCAGCTCGCGCAGGACGGTGAAGCCGTCCCGGCCGGGCAGTCCGATGTCCAGCACCATCAGGTCGAAACCGCCGGTGACGCCGTAGTCGAGGGCGGTGTCGCCGTCGGCGGCCACGGTGGTGGTGAAGCCGTTGGCCCGCAACCCCTTCTCGACGAAGGCGGCGATCCGTTCCTCGTCCTCGGCGATCAGAATCCGGTTCACCGCTCGTCCTCCTCCAGTACGAGTACGAAAGTGGCCCCGCCGCCCTCGGTACGGCGCAGCTCGACGCGGCCGCGGTGGCCCTCGGCGATGGCCTTCACGATGGACAGCCCGAGCCCGGCCCCGCCGCTGGACCGGGTGCCGCGCCGGGCCGTGCCGCGCCGGAACCGCTCGAAGATCACGGTGGCGTCCTCGGCCCGGACACCCGGCCCGGTGTCGGCGACGTACAGCTCGATCCGGCCGTCGAGGTCACGCGAGCCGATCCTTATCCGCTGGCCCGGCACGGTGTGCTGGACGGCGTTCTGCGCGAGCTGAACCATCGCCTGGGTGATGCGCTGCGCGTCCAGCTCGGCCTCGCGGTCGGCGACGCCGTCGAGGACCCATTCGCGCTCGCCGAGCGCCCGGGCCTTCACGAACACGTCGGCGGTCAGCTCCCCGAGCGGGACCGGCTCGGGCCGGACGAAGTCGGGGCGTTCGGCCTTCGCCAGCAGCAGCAGGTCCTCGACGATCCGGCTCATCCGGTCCAGCTCGTCGGTGACCAGGCGGATCGTCTCCCGCTGCTCGGCCGGGTCGTCGCCCATCAGCTCCAGGTGCCCCCGCACGATGGTGATGGGCGTGCGCAGTTCGTGCCCGGCGTCGTCCACGAACTGCCGCTGCGCGGCGAACGCCCGCTCCAGGCGGTCCAGCATGGCGTTGAACGTCTCCGCGAGCAGGGCGATGTCGTCGCGGCCCCGCACCGGGATGCGGCGGGTCAGGTCCTGCTCCGTGAGCTGCGCGGCCGCCCGGCGGACCAGCCGTACGGGGGCGAGGATCCGGCCCGCGACCGCCCAGCCGATGCCGGTCGTCATCAGCAGCGCGACGCCCGAGATGGCGAGCTGGGTGCGGAACGCCTCGGCGGCGATGGCCTGCTCGTGTCCGGCGTGGAACGCGACGACGAAAGCACCCGGCGCCGCTTCCCCCGCCGGGTCGATGGGCACCTTGGCCCAGCGGACCTCGCCCTGCGGGCGCTCCAGCGTGCCGGAGGGCGCGCCGGCGGCGAAGATCCGGGCGAGCGCGTCGCGGTCGCGGTACAGGGCGCTCGCCTCCGCGATGTCCCGCGGCTGGCGCAGCACGTCCGGCCCGCGGTCCGTGCCGGCGGTCAGGCCCAGCAACTCCTCGTCGGGGTCGGAGTACTGGCGCTGCAGGAACACCTGGAGCAGGCGGCGCGGTTCGGTGAACGGGTCGCCGGTCCGCGGGTCCACGCCCTGATCGACGAAGTTCGCGAATTCCCGCGTCTCCTGCGTCAGCAACTGGCTGATCCGGTGGTCCACGTCCCGCAGCAGGATCGACCGGGTGGTCATCGCGACGGCGGCGAGCGCCACGGCCATCACGAACAGCAGCCAGAGCAGGATCCGTACGCGGGCGGAGATCCGGCGGTCAGTTCTCGTCAACGGCGTCGTCACCGAAGTCGTCATCGTCGTCGTCCCCGCCGGCGGCGGGCGGTCCGGGCACGACCGCGTCGGTCGGCGTCCCGGCGGGCCCGGCGCCGGTCCCCGGCCTCGCGCCGGGCGGCCGGACCGGGGCCGGACCGGCCGGCGCCGTCCCGGGCGGATGCACGACGGCGGGCGGCACCGCGGACGGCGAGGAGCTGCCCGGCACCGGGGTCCCGGAGGCCGTGGTCCCCGGCGAGGTCGCCGCGGGGGACGCAGCCCCGCCGGCACCCGCGCCCGGGCTCCCGCTCCCGCCGCCCGGCCGGGGCGTGGCACCCAGCTTCACCTCGGGCGGCACCTTGGGCGTCTCGGGCGACTCGGTCAGCGTGTAACTCGTCGCTGCGATGCCGAGCGGGACGGCGACGACCGCGGCGAGCGTCGCCATGCGAAGGGTGAAGGCCATGGCCCCATCCTGGGCGCCGGCCGGCCCGCCCCGAATGAGGACAGGATGAAGGCTCCTTCATGAACCGGCGGGCCCGGACCCCCGTCGGAGCCCTACGCGTCGAGGCCGATGGCGAAGGCCGCCTCCAGGTCGTGCTGGGAGTACGTGCGGAACGCGACATGGGTGTCGGTCGCCTCCACGCCCGGGATCTTGCTGATCCGGCCGGGGATGACGTCCGCCAGGTCGTCGTGCTTGGCCACCCGCACCATGGCGATCAGGTCGTAGGTCCCGGTGACGGAGAAGACCTCGCTCACGCTGTCGAGCGCGGCGATCGACTCCGCGATCTCCGGGATGCGGTCCACGCTGGTCTTGATGAGCACGATCGCGGTGATCACGGCTGTCCTTCTCCCTCGGGGCCCGCTGTTCGGGCCTTCACTCTAGCCCCCCGCCCGAACCGTACCCAGGCGTAGACGAAGCCCAGGCCGAAGCCCACCAGGTGCGCGAGGTACGCCACGCCCGGGCCGCTGCCGGCGCCCCGGGCCGCCAGCCACTGCAGCACGAACCAGAAGATCAGCACGATCCAGGCGGGGAACCGCAGGGGAAGGAAGAACAGGAACGGGTAGAGGCTGGTCACCCGCGCCTTCGGGAAGAGGTAGAGGAAGGCGCCGAGCACCCCCGAGATCGCCCCCGACCCGCCGACGAGCGTCTGGTCCGACTGCGCGTGCGCGGCGGCGTACCCGGTCAGCGCCAGGTAGCCGCAGCCGACGTAGAAGAGGCCGAACCCGAGGTGCCCGAGCCGCTCCTCCGCCATCGCGCCGAAGACGTACAGGAAGAGCATGTTGCCGAGCAGGTGCAGCCAACTGCCGTGGACGAACAGGGCCGTCAGCGGGGACGGCAGCGCGTCCGGGGTGCCGGTCAGCAGCTCCGCGGGGATCACCCCCCACCGCCGGAAGTACGAGGTCTGCGCCGCGAGCAGCGCGTCGCCCGTGCCGTGCGCCTGGTTCAGGCCGGACACCGGACTGATCAGGAAGACCAGACAACACGCTCCGATCACGCCGTACGTCACCACAGGTCCGCGCAGTACCGGTCCCCGACGATCGATCATGGACAGATCATGACGTAAAGGGAGGGAGTCGGACAGGGTGCCTCGCCGCGCCACGGGGGTACCCGTGAGGCCGTAGGGTTACGGGCAGTACATCCGCAGTTCGACGGCGCACCGCGGTTCTCCCGGCACGACGGACCAGGAAAGAGGACGGCACGATGACGACGGTTCCCCTGCCGACCGCGACGACCCGCTGGCGCTGCACGCTCTGCGGCAATCTGACGCGCTTCGACGTGACCCGGTCGTCGAAGGTCGTCGAGTACGTCCATCTGGATCTCGCCGGTGAGCCGAAGGTCGAGGAGCGCGAGGTGGTCAGTGAGACCATCGAGTCGGTCCGGTGCCGCTGGTGCAACGCGGTGGACCAGATCGAGCTGGTGGACAGGCCGGGCGCCGGCTCCTGAGGGGCGGCCCCGGCAGGGCGAGGACGACGGGTAGTGGGGTGACGATCGTGGAGCAGCCCGCCAGCGGCGCCGAACCGGCCGGTGCGGCCGGTGACGCCGCCGAGGCGCTCGACCGTCCCATGCCCGAAGGGGTGCGGCGCCGGGTCGTCGCCCTGGCGGCGGACGCCTTCGGCGGCCTGACCGTCGCGGAACTCCCCGCACCCCTGCGGCAGTACGCCCGGTTCACGCCGTCGCGCCGGGCCAAGTTCGCGGGCAACGCCATGGCGGCCGCCCTGGAGAGCGACCCGGTCTTCCGGCAGCGGATCGGGGAGCGGTTCAAGGAGGCGCAGCCCGAGCTGGCCGGTGCCCTGGAGTCCGGGTCCCCGCCGGCCGCCGCCGACCCCGTGGACGTCGCCGCGGCCGCCTACGTGCTGCGCCCGGCCGGCTGGGCCAAGCTGGTGGCCGCGGCCGGCGAGGAGGCCCTGCGCGCGGACGCCGAGCGCGCCGACGAGGCGGGCCGGCGGGAGCTGGAGCGGCTGCGCGGCGAGCTCGCCGAGGCCCGCGCCCAGACCCGTGCCGAGACCGAGCGGCTGCGCGGGGAGCTGGACGCGGCCCGCAAGGAAGCCGAATCGCTTCAGCGCAAACTGCGCAGTGCGCAGAGCGACGTCAAGCGCGGCGAGGCCGCGCTGCGCCGCACCCAGGCCGAGATCGACGGCATCCGGGCCGAGGCGGCCGCCCAGGTCTCCGCCGCCGAGAGCGAGACGCGCCGGCTCAAGGCGCGGCTCGGCGAGACCGAGGCCGCCCTGGAGGCCAGCCGCCGGGCCGCCCGGGAGGGGCGCTCGGTGGAGGACATGCGCCTGCGGCTGCTCCTGGACACCGTCCTGGAGTCGGCGCAGGGGCTGCGCCGCGAGCTGGCGCTGCCACCCGTCTCCGTCCACCCGGCGGACACCGTCGACGCGGTCGAACCGGGCCGGATGTCGCCGAAGGACATCGCGGCGCGGGCCCTGTCGGAGACGGATCCCGCGCTGCTCGACCAGCTGCTCGCGCTGCCGCAGGCGCACCTGGTCGTGGACGGCTACAACGTCACCAAGACCGGCTACCCGACCATGCCGCTGGAGAAGCAGCGGCTGCGGCTCCTGGGCGGGCTGTCGGGGCTGGCCGCCCGTACGGGCGCCGAGGTGACGTGCGTCTTCGACGGTGCCGAGCTGGCCGCCCCGGTGCTGCTGGCGCCGCCGCGCGGCGTGCGGGTGCTGTTCTCCAAGCCCGGCGTGACCGCGGACGAGCTCATCCGCCAGCTCGTCCGGGCCGAGCCGCCCGGCCGGCCGGTGGTCGTGGTCTCCACGGACCGCGAGGTCGCCGACGGCGTGGCCAGGTCCGGCGCGCGGCCGGTCGCGTCCGCCTTGTTGCTGAAGCGGCTTTCGCGGCTCTCGTAACCCCTGGGCTCATTGCCCGAATTGGTCGCACCGCCACCGAACCCAACGTCAACTTCTCATGACGCAGCGTGGGGTGCGTGTAAAGAATGTGGCTCCAGGGCGAGATTTTGCACATGAGGATTTGAACTGATCACAACATGGTCACTAGGGTCTGCTCGAACCTTCGCGCAGTTGATCGTTCATCCGGAGCGACAGCGAAGGAACCGCCCAACCGTCACGACGGAGATGCTTCCGGACGGCCGGGCGGCTCTCGAAGGAGAAGGAGCTCGCCTCCGTGGCGTCCCACCGTCGTCCCAAGCAGCCGAGCCGTGCCCGCGTGACCGTGCTCACCGCGACCGCCGCCGCTGCCGTCGCCCTGTCCTCCCAGACCGCTCAGGCAGACCCCAAGCCGAGCAAGAGCGAGGTCAAGGCCAAGGTCGACAAGCTCCACCACGAGGCCGAGGAGGCCACGGAGCAGTACAACCTGGCCGAGGAGCAGCGCGAGACGCTCCAGAAGGAGATCAGCGCCCTCCAGGACAAGGTCGCCCGCGGCCAGGAGGAGCTCAACACCCTCCGCGACAGCATCGGTTCGGTCGCCAGCGCCCAGTACCGCTCCGGCGGCATGGACCCGTCCCTCCAGCTGTTCCTCTCCTCCGACCCGGACGACTACCTCGACAAGGCGTCCGTGGTCGACCAGTTGAGCACCAAGCAGGCCGAGGTCCTGGAGACCATCCAGAGCAAGCAGCGCACCCTCGCCCAGGAGCGCGCCGAGGCCACCGCGAAACTGGCCGACCTCGAGGACGTCCGCAAGACGCTGGGCGAGAAGAAGAAGGCCTTCCAGGGCAAGCTCGCCGAGGCGCAGAAGCTCCTCAACACGCTCACCGCGGAAGAGCGCGCCAAGATGCAGGAGGAGGAGCAGCGGGCCAGCCGCGCCGCCGGCGAACGCGTCGACCTCGGCAACGAGGTCCCCGCCTCCCAGCGCGGCGCCGCCGCTCTCGCCGCCGCCGACACCCAGGTCGGCAAGCCGTACGTCTCCGGCGCCGAGGGCCCCAACTCCTACGACTGCTCGGGTCTGACGCAGTGGGCCTACCGCCAGGCCGGCGTGAGCCTCACCCGCACCACCTACACCCAGCAGAACGACGGCGTGAAGATCGGCCGCAGCCAGCTCAAGCCCGGCGACCTCGTCTTCTTCAACGGCCTGTCCCACGTGGGTCTGTACGCGGGCAACAACACGGTCCTGCACGCCCCGAAGCCCGGAGCGTACGTCCGGTACGAGTCCATGGACTGGCTCGGCACGTTCCAGTTCGGCGTCCGCGTCTGACGCGCCCGCCACACTCCCCTGTTCGGGGGAATCGCAACACTCCGCGCTGACGCTCCGCCCCGCCGGTGACCTTGTGGTCTCCGGCGGGGCGGCGCTGTTCGAGGGCGATTCGAGCCCCGCGCGGCCTTTGGCCCGTGCGTAGCCGTCCGGCTACTGTCTGGCGCGCACCGCAACACCACTGTGAACCACTGCGGCCTGCGTCCACCTGCGTACAGCTGAAGGGAGCGCGGTTCGTGGCGTCCCATCGCCGGTCCTCGCCGTCGGGCTTCTCCGATCTCACCCGGAGTGCGACGGTCACCGTCCTGTCCGCCGCCGCGGCCACCGCCGCGGCCCTGGGAACGGCCCCGGCGGGCGCCGCCCCCGGCACCCCGGCCGAACCCGGCCGGACCGAGACCGCCCGGGCCGAGGTCGACCGGCTCTACGCGGAGGCGGAGAAGGCCACCGAGGACTACAACGAGGCCGACGAGCGGACCGACGCCCTGCGCGAGCAGGTGGACCGGACGCAGGACAGCGTGGCGCGCGGCCAGGAGCGCATCAACCGCATGCGCGGCGCGCTCGGCACCGTGGCAGGCGCGCAGTACCGCTCGGGCGGCATGGACCCGGCCCTCGCACTGCTGCTGTCCGCCGACCCCGACACGTACCTCGACAAGGCCGCCGCCCTGCACCGGGTCAGCGAGCGCCAGGCGAGCGCCCTCACGGAACTGCGGCGCGCCCAGCGCCTGCTGGGCCAGCAGCGGGCCGAGGCCGGCCGGCAGCTCGCCGAACTGGAGCGCAGCCGGGCCGCCGTGGCCCGCCACAAGCGGATCGTCGAGCGCAAGCTCGCCGAGGCCCGTGCGCTGCTCAACGCCCTGCCCGCCGAGGAGCGCGAGGACTTCGACCGTGCCTCGCGCTCCGGGCGCGACGACCTGCCACCGCTCGCCGGCGAGGCCGCCTCCGCGCGTGCCGCCGCCGCGGTCCGCGCGGCCCGCTCCGCCGTCGGGCGTCCCTACGTCTGGGGCGCCAACGGCCCCGACGGCTTCGACTGCTCGGGCCTGATGCAGTGGTCCTACGCGCAGGCGGGCGTCGCCCTGCCGCGCACCTCGCAGGCGCAGCGCAACGCGGGACGGCACGTACCGCTGTCCGAGGCGCGCCCCGGGGACCTGGTGACGTACCGCTCCGACGCCAGCCACGTGGCGATGTACATGGGCAACGGCCAGGTCGTCCACGCGCCCTATCCCGGTGCGCCCGTGCGGTACGACCCCGTGGGCATGATGCCCGTCTCGGCGGTCACGCGGGTCTGAGCCCAGGCCGTACGATCGGGAGAATGGCGGTCCGGAGGCGTGCGGTGGCGGTGGCGCTCGGCCTGCTGCTGTTCTCCGGCGGCTCCGGAGCGGCCGGCTGCGCGGCCCCGGAGGACGCGGCGCGGACCGGCGCGCTGCGGGCGGCGGTGGACCGGCGGGCCGCCGAGCTGCGGAACCGCGACCTCGCCGGCGTACCGCTGGGCTCCCTGTCGTACCGGATCACCCAGGTGCGGGAGGACGGTGGGCGGGCCATCGTCCGCGCCGAGCTCGGCTACCGCGTCGCCGGGTACGACAGCGGCCCGGTGACCGGCGAGCGGACCCTGGAACTGACCGAGCGCGACGGCCGCTGGCACGTGACGTCCGACCGGCCCGCGCCGGGCGCCCCGCAGCAGCTGTGGGACCAGGGCGACGTGGACGTCGTCCGCGGCAGCCGGAGCCTGGTGCTCGGGGCCGGACAGGACCCGGCGCGGCTGCGGGCCGTCGCCGCGGCCGCGGACCGTGCGGTGCCCGTCGTGTCGGACGCCTGGCCGGAGAGGTGGGCGCGGCGCGTGGTGGTGGTCGTGCCGGCGTCGCTGGAGGCGATGGGCGCGCTGCTGGGGGCTCCGGCGGCGGGGTACCGGGGCGTCGCGGCCGTCACGACCGGCGAGACCGGGGGCGGGCCGGACGCGCCCGCGGACCGCGTGATCGTCAATCCCGAGGCGTATCCGGTGCTGGGGGGGTTCGGACAGGACATGGTCCTCACCCACGAGACGACGCACGTGGCGACCCGTGCCCACACCTCGGCGGCGACCCCCATGTGGCTGTCGGAGGGCTTCGCGGACTGGGTGGCCTACCGGGGGTCGGGCCGCACCGCGGCGCAGGCGGCGCCCGAGCTGCGCGAGGCGGTCCGTGCGGACGGCCCGCCCGTGGGGCTGCCGTCCGACGAGGACTTCGCCTTCTCCGGTGACCCGGCCGCGCTCGCCCGCGCGTACGAGGGCGGCTGGCTGGCCTGCGCGCTGATCGCCGACCGCTGGGGCGAGGCGGAGCTGCGGGCCTTCTACCGGGCGGTGGGCGCGCACGGCACGCGCGACGGTGCGGTGGAGAAGGCCCTGCACGACGTCCTCGGCACGACCCCGGACGCCTTCACGGCCCAGTGGCGCGGTTACCTCCGGGACCGGCTGGGCCGGCCCGCCGCCCCCGCGGGGGCCTGACGGGTCAGGAGGTGAGGACCCGGTCGCGGGGGCTCTGCGCCGGCACCTCCGCGGTCTCCCGCTCCCGCCGGCGCGGCTCGGTGACCGTCTGGGTCCACAGCACGCGGCAGGCGGTCAGGGTGGCCGCGACCAGCAGCCCGTTGCGCACCAGCAGCAGGAGCAGGCCCAGCGGGTCGCTGTCCGCCACGTGCGAGAACCAGATCGGGAACTCCAGCAGCGTCACGCCCGTCGCCGCCAGCACCAGCCGGGCCGCCCCGCGCATCCGGCTCGTGGGGTGGACCAGGCACACCGCGGCCAGGCCGACCAGCCACAGCATGTACTGGGGGCTGATCACCCGGCTCGTGGTGGTGAACAGCAGCACCGCCACGAACGCGGCGTCGGCCGGTGTCGTCCTGCCGAACGCCCGCGCCCGCACCCGCCACACCAGCAGCCAGCCGAACGCCCCGAGCGTCAGCGCCATCGCCGCGGTCGACACCACCGGGACGTACGGCCCCAGGAACTCCACCGACCCGTAGTTGAGCGTCGCCCGCCCCTCCCAGCCGAAGTGCCGGGCCACGTGGAAGACCAGCGCGCCCAGCGATTCGATCTCCGTGCCCCGGTCCCGCTGGAAGGTCAGGAACGCCAGCGCGCCGGGCATCGCCGCCATGCAGAGCAGCAGCACCCCGGCCGCCGTGACCACCGCGGTCGCCCACGACCGCAGGGTGACCCTGCCCCGCAGGGTGCCCGCGAGCACCAGGATCGGCCAGACCTTCAGCATGGCGCCGAAACCGGCCAGCGCGCCGAGGATCCGCGGGTGGCGGACCCCGGCGAGCAGCGCGGCGACGGCGACGGCGGTGACCATCAGGTCGTAGCGGGCGTACGCGGTGGGCCCGAGCAGCGGGACGCCCGCCACCCACACCCAGGCGCCCGACATGCACTTGCCGGGGCGGCGTCCCGCGTACACGAGCAGGCCGAAGACGGCCGCGTCGCACGCGAAGGCGAGGAGGAAGAAGGCGGGGCCGTAATCGATGAAGGGCAGCAGACCGGGGGAGAGTACGGCCAGCGCCGCGGCCGGCGGATACTGCCACGTCACGTCGTCCAGCGGGTACGTACCGGAGCGGAGCACCTCGTACCAGCCGCGGTATATGTGGTCGATGTCCGTGGTGACGTTCGGTCCCGGCAGGACGAACACCCTGAAGACCAGCAGCAGCAGGAGGGCTCTGGTCAGGAGCCATATGGGGATGGGGCCCTTCATACCTATCTCTGCCTCTTGCCTCTGTGTCGTCCGGTGGGGGGCGGGACCGCGCGTGAGCGGTGGAGCGGGGCCGTTCGGTACTGTCGGCAGCGATGCACAAGACCTTGATCGTAACCAACGACTTTCCGCCCAGACCCGGTGGGATTCAGGCGTTTCTGCACAACATGGCGCTCAGGCTCGATCCCGAGCGTCTCGTCGTATACGCCTCGACGTGGAAACGGGGCCGTGAGGGTACCGAGGCGACCGCCCGGTTCGACGCGGAACAGCCGTTCAGGGTTGTCCGGGACCGCACGACGATGCTGTTGCCCACACCGCGCGTCACGGCGCGGGCGGTCGGGCTGCTGCGGGAGCACGGCTGCGCGTCGGTGTGGTTCGGGGCGGCCGCGCCGCTCGGGCTGATGGCGCCCGCGCTGCGGAAGGCCGGCGCACGGCGGATCGTCGCCACCACGCACGGTCACGAGGCGGGGTGGGCGCAGCTGCCGGGCTCGCGGCAGTTGCTGCGGCGGATCGGCGAGGGCACGGACACGATCACCTACCTCGGCGAGTACACGCGCTCGCGCATCGCGGCGGCGCTGACGCCGGAGGCGGCCGGGCGGATGGTGCAGCTCGCGCCTGGCGTCGACGAGAAGACGTTCCACCCCGGGTCCGGGGGCGACGCGATCCGGGAGCGGCTGGGCCTGGCCGGCCGGCCGGTCGTCGTCTGCGTCTCGCGCCTGGTCCCGCGCAAGGGCCAGGACACCCTGATCCGGGCCATGCCCGCGATCCTGGCGCAGGTGCCGGACGCGGTCCTGCTGATCGTCGGCGGCGGGCCCTACGAGCAGGAGCTGCTCCGCCTCGCCGCACGGACGGGCGTGGCCGGATCGGTACGCTTCACCGGCGCGGTGCCCTGGGAGGAGCTCCCCGCCCACTACGGCGCCGGCGACGTGTTCGCGATGCCCTGCCGGACCCGGCGGGGCGGCCTGGACGTCGAGGGCCTCGGGATCGTCTACCTGGAGGCGTCGGCCACGGGGCTGCCCGTCGTCGCCGGCGACTCCGGCGGCGCGCCGGACGCCGTCCTGGACGGCGAGACGGGCTGGGTCGTGCGCGGCGGCTCCCCGTCCGACTGCGCCGACCGCATCGTCACCCTCCTGAAGGACCCCGAGCTCCGCCGCCGCATGGGGGAGCGGGGCCGCGCCTGGGTCGAGGAGCGGTGGCGCTGGGACCTCCTGGCGACACAGCTCCAAGCGCTGCTCTGACGGCGGGCCCGCGGCCGCCGCGGGGGCGAACCGCCCCGCGAACGGAGCCGCGGGCGAGGCGGCCCGCCCGGCGCGCGGCGGAATGGTGGCGCGCGGACTCTGGGCGGAAGCGCGGAATCCGCCCATGCTCCGCCCATGACAGCAGAACTGACGCGCCGTCACCTCCTCGGTCTCGGCGCCCTCCAGACCGCCGCCGCCCTCGGCCTCACCCGTATCGGAAGGGCCACCGCCGCCGGGGCGGCGCGCTCCGACCACAGCCCCGCCCTCGTCATCGGATCCGGTTACGGCGGCGCCGTCGCCGCGCTCCGGCTCGGCGAGGCCGGCATCCGCACGACCGTCCTCGAGATGGGCGCCCTCTGGAAGAACCCGGGCCCCGACGGCCGTGTCTTCTGCTCCACCGGCGCGCCGGACCACCGCTCCATGTGGTTCCGCACGCGCACCGAGGCGCCGCTCGCCACCTTCCTGTGGCTGGACGTCGTCAACAAGGACATCGGCCTGTACCCCGGCGTCCTCGACCGGGTGCGGTTCACCGGCATGTCCGTGTACGTCGGGCGGGGCGTGGGCGGCGGCTCCCTCGTCAACGGCGGCATGGCCGTCACCCCGCACCGCGGCTACTTCACCGAGATGCTCCCGGGCGTCGACGCCGCCGAGATGTACGGCACCTACTTCCCCCGCGCCCGCGCCATGCTGGGCGTCAACACCGTCGACCCGGCCTGGTTCGAGACCACCGAGTGGTACCGGTACAGCCGTGTCGCGCGGAAGCACGCCGTGAACGCCGGTCTGCGGACCACGTTCGTGCCGAACGTGTACGACTTCGGGTACATGCGGCGCGAAGCGGAGGGCAGCGCCGTCAGATCGGCGCTCGGGGGCGAAGTCATCTACGGCAACAATCACGGCAAGCGCAGTCTCGACCGCACCTACCTCGCCGCCGCCCTCGGCACGGGCAACGTCACCATCGAGACGCTCCACCGGGCCAGGGCCGTCCGCAGGGAGCCCGACGGCCGGTACGTCGTCACCGCCGACCGCATCGACCTCGGCGGGAAGGTGGTCGAGACCCGGGAGTTCGGCTGCGACCGGCTCTTCCTGGGCGCCGGCAGCCTCGGCACCACCGAGCTGCTGCTGCGCGCCCGCGAGACCGGCGCCCTGCCCGGGCTGAGCCCCCACATCGGCACGGGCTGGGGCCCCAACGGCAACGTCATGACCGGGCGCGCCCATCACCTGTGGGACACGGTCGGGGCCCACCAGTCCACCATGCCGGTGCTGGGCATCGACGACCGCGACAACCCGGACAACCCCGTCTTCGCGGAGATCGCCCCGCTGCCGACCGGGCTGGAGCACTGGGTGAGCCTCTACCTGGCGATCACCAGGAACCCGGAGCGCGGGACCTTCACGTACGACCCGGTCACGGACGCGGCGCGGCTGCACTGGAGCAGGGCGCAGAGCCAGGTCTCCGTCGCCTCCGCCAGGAAGCTCTTCGACCGCATCAACGCCCGGAACGCCACCGTGTACCGGTACGACCTCTTCGGCGGCAACAGGCCCTTCGCCGACGACTTCACCTACCACCCGCTCGGCGGCTGCGTGCTGGGCCGGGCGACCGACGACCACGGGCGGGTCAGGGGGGCGCCCGGCGTCTACGTGACCGACGGAGCCCTCGTACCGGGCTCCATCGGGGTCAATCCGTTCGTGACGATCACCGCCCTGGCCGAGCGGACCATGGACCGGGCCGTCGCGGACGCTCAGGCGCGGTAGATCGCCTCGATCTCGTCCGCGAAGTCCTTGGCCACCACATTGCGCTTCAGCTTCAGCGACGGCGTGATGTGACCGGCCTCCTCCGTGAACTGGGAGGTGAGGATGCGGAATTTCCGCACCGATTCCGCCTTGGAGACCGCCGCGTTGCCGTCGTCCACCGCCCGCTGGACCTCGGCGAGCAGCTCCGGGTCCTCGCGCAGCGCCGCCGCCGTCGCCCCGGCCGGCTTGCCGCGCTCAGCGGCCCAGCGGCCCAGGAACTCCTCGTCGAGCGTGATCAGCGCGCCCACGAACGGCCGCCCGTCACCGACCACCATGCACTCCGCGACCAGCGCGTGCCCGCGGATGCGGTCCTCGATCACCGCGGGGGCGACGTTCTTGCCGCCCGCGGTGACGAGGATCTCCTTCTTCCGGCCCGTGATGGCCAGGTAGCCGTCCTCGTCCAGGGTGCCGATGTCACCGGTGTGGAACCAGCCGTCGGCCAGCGCCTCGGCGGACGCCGCCTCGTTGTTCCAGTAGCCCGAGAAGACGTGCTCGCCGTGGACCAGCACCTCGCCGTCGTCGGCGATGCGGAGGACCGAGCCCGGCAGCGGCTGCCCGACCGTGCCGATCTTGGGCCGGTCGTACGGGTTGAAGGCGGTCGCCGCGCAGGTCTCCGTCAGGCCGTAGCCCTCCAGGACGGTGAGCCCGATGCCGCGGTAGAAGTGGCCGAGCCGCTCGCCCAGCGGTGCCCCGCCCGAGACGGCCGCCTGGCAGCGCCCGCCCAGGACCGCCCGGAGCTTGCCGTAGACCAGCTTGTCGAAGACGAAGTGCTTCACCTTCAGGCCCAGCGACGGGCCCTCGGAGGTGGAGGTGGCGCGGCTGTACTCGATGGCCGTCTGCGCGGCCTTGTCGAAGATCTTGCCCTTGCCCTCGGCCTGCGCCTTGGCGCGCGCCGCGTTGTAGACCTTCTCGAAGACCCGGGGCACGCCCAGGATCAGCGTCGGCTTGAAGGCGGCGAGCTCGTCGGTGAGTTCCTTGATGTCCGGTACGCAGCCGAGGCGGATCGGCGCCAGGACGGAGCCGACCTCGATGAGCCGCCCGAAGACGTGCGCGGCCGGGAGGAAGAGCAGTGCCGAGCACTCGCCGGTGCGGAACAGCGGCTTGAGGCGCTCCACGACGTTGCCGCACTCGGCGAAGAAGTTGCGGTGCGTCAGGACGCAGCCCTTGGGCCGGCCCGTGGTGCCCGAGGTGTAGACGATCGTCGCGATGTCGTCGGCCTTGGCGACCGACATCGCCTCGTCGACGGCCTCGTCGGAGACGCCGGCCCCCGCGGCGGTCAGCTGGTCGACGGCGCCCGCGTCCAGGCGCCAGACGTGCCGCAGCTCCGGCAGGTTGCCCCGGACCGACTCCACCGCCGCGGCGTGCGCCTCGGTCTCCACGATCACCGCGACCGCGCCCGAGTCGCCCAGGATCCACTGCACCTGCTCAGCGGAGCTGGTCTCGTACACCGGCACGGTCACCGCGCCGGCGCTCCAGATCGCGAAGTCGAGCTGCACCCACTCGTACCGGGTGCGGGAGATCAGGGCGACCCGGTCACCGGGGCGCACGCCGCCGGCGATCAGGCCCTTGGCGGCGGACCGCACCTCGGCGAGGAACTGGGCGGCGGTGACGTCCGTCCAGGCGCCGGCGGCCTTCCGGCCCATCACGGCGACATCTGGGTGCTGAGCGGCATTGCGGCGGATGAGATCCGTCAGGTTGCCGTCCGTGGGGACCTCGTACAGGGCCGGAAGGCTGAACTCGCGCAAAACTGCTGCTCCTCATCGGGCGCCGGCGCCACGGCTCTGTGTGATGCACCGGTTGCGGTCCAAGATCGGGCAGGTGCTCGGTGGGGGTGAGCACGACCGGACTGCCCGGACGTTACCCATCAGTACTCGGTTCCCGATAGGGGCGTTGGCCAGATGTTCCCTGCGTCACACGTGCGTGGCGGTGCTTCGCGCACAGTAGTCCACCCACGTGACCAGGTGAAAGTAACCGCAGGTCCGGCCCCCTTGCGACCGCTTAAGGTGGGGTGCCATGCGAGTCCATGTGGTCAGTGACGTGCACGGGAACGCCGAGGACCTGGCGAAGGCCGGAGAGGGCGCCGACGCCCTGATATGCCTCGGTGACCTGGTGCTCTTCCTTGACTACCACGACCACTCCCGCGGCATCTTCCCCGACCTCTTCGGCGTCCGGAACGCCGACCGCCTCGTCGAGCTGCGCACCGCCCGCCGCTTCGACGAGGCCCGGGAGCTGGGCCGCCGGCTCTGGGCGCAGCTCGACGTCGACCGCGAGAGCGCCATCGAGGCGGCGGTGCGCCGCCAGTACGCCGCCCTGTTCGCCGCCTTCCCGGTGCCCACGTACGCCACCTACGGCAACGTCGACATGCCCGCCCTCTGGCCCGAGTACGCCCGCCCCGGCACCACCGTCCTGGACGGGCAGCGCGTCGAGCTCGGCGGCCGCGTCTTCGGTTTCGTCGGCGGCGGGCTGCGCACCCCCATGCGCACGCCGTACGAGATCTCCGACGAGGAGTACGCGGCGAAGGTCGAGGCGCTCGGCGACGTCGACGTGCTGTGCTCCCACATCCCGCCGGAGGTGCCGGAGCTCACCTACGACACGGTGGCACGGCGCTTCGAGCGCGGCAGCCAGGCCCTGCTGGCCGCCATCCGCCGCACACGGCCGCGGTACGCCCTCTTCGGGCACGTCCACCAGCCGCTGGTGCAGCGCATGCGGGTCGGCCCCACGGAGTGCGTGAACGTCGGCCATTTCGCGTCGACCGGAAGGCCCTGGGCGCTGGAATGGTGAGCCCCGGCTCGCGATAACCTTCCCACCTCAGACTCACCAGAGGAGCCACAGCGATGGCGGAACACACCAGCTCGAGCATTGAGATCGAGGCGGCGCCGGCCGACGTCATGGGCGTGATCGCCGACTTCGCGCGCTACCCCGAGTGGACGGGCGAGGTGAAGGAGGCCGAGGTCCTGTCGAAGGACGCGGCGGGACGTGCCGAGAAGGTCCGCCTGGTGCTGGACGCCGGTGCGATCAAGGACGACCACACCCTGTCGTACACCTGGACCGGGGACAACGAGGTCAGCTGGACCCTGGTGAAGTCCCAGATGCTCCGCGCCCTCGACGGTACGTACCACCTGGAGCCGCTCGCGGGCGGCAGCCGCACCGAGGTCACCTACCAGCTGACCGTGGACGTCAAGATCCCGATGCTCGGCATGATCAAGCGCAAGGCGGAGAAGGTCATCATCGACCGCGCCCTGGCCGGCCTGAAGAAGCGCGTCGAGTCCCCGGCCGCGAAGCCCTGACCGGAGCCCGCCGGCCCGGGGCGAAGGCCCCCGGCCGCGGGGGCGACCGGTAGCGTGTCGCAGCATGCGAACCATCCTCGTCACCGGGCCCGGCGGCGCCGGCCGCTCGACCGTTGCCGCCGCCACCGCCCTCGCCGAGGCCCGGCAGGGGCAGCGGACCCTGCTGGTCACCGGTGACCCCACCGAACGGTTCGCCCCCGGTGACGGCGCACCCGTCGTCCGCCGCATCGACTCCGGCGCGTACTTCCGCGCCGAGCTCCTCGCCTTCCAGGAGCGCGCCGCCACCGCCCTCGGCCTGCTCGGGGCCGCGCCGTTCGCCGAGGAGGAGCTGACCGAACTTCCCGGCAGCGACCGCTTCGCGCTGCTGCGCGCTCTGCGGGACGCCGCCGCCGGCGACTGGGACCTCCTCGTCGTCGACCTGCCGCCCCTGCCCGACGCGATCGCCGTCCTCGCCCTGCCCGAACAGCTGCGCCGCTACCTGCGCCGCCTGCTGCCGCCCGAACGGCAGGCCGCCCGCGCGCTGCGGCCGATGCTCGCCCAGCTCGCCGGCGTCCCGATGCCCGCCGAGTGGCTCTACGAGACCGCCGCCCGCTGGGACGCCGAACTCGCCACCGTCCAGGCCCTGGTCGAGGCCCCCACGACATCGGTCCGGCTGGTCGTCGAGCCGGGCCCGGCCGCCGCCGGCACGCTGCGCACCGCCCGCGCGGGCCTCGCCCTGCACGGCCTCGCGCTCGACCCGGTCGTCGCCAACCGGATGCTGCCCGCAGCCTCGCCGGACCCCTGGCTCGCCGGCCTCGCCGCCCAGCAGCAGGACCACCTCAAGGCGCTGGGCGAGGTGCAGGAGCTGCCGCACCTCGGCCGCGATCCCCGGACCGCCGGCGACCTCGCCCTGCTGGAGCTGCCCGCCGCGCCGCCCGCCCAGGCGCCGGACTGGCCCGTCGAGGACCGCCGCGACCCCGACGGCGTCCTGGTCTGGCGCATCCCCCTGCCCGGCGCCGCCAAGCCCGACCTCGGGCTGGTCCGCCGCGGCGACGAACTCGTCCTCACCGTCGGTCCGTTCCGGCGGATCGTGCCCCTCCCGTCCGTCCTGCGCCGCTGCACCGTCTCGGGCGCGGGGCTGACGGACGGCGTGCTGGGCGTCCGGTTCGCACCCGACCCGGATTTGTGGCCCCGCACGCGGTAACGTCGGGAGTGACCGAGCCACGCAGCCGCAGGAGTACGCCATGAGCGATGCCACCCAGCATCCGGACGCCGACGCCTGGGCGAGGGCCTGCGCCGAGGACCTGGACGCCGAGCGGGCCCGCCGCCGCGGACCCGCCGGGCCGCCGCCCGGCGCCGCCGCCGAGGAGCTGCGCAAGCTCGTCGACGCGGTCGCCGACAAGGTCGCCTCGCTGCGCACACCCCTGCTCGGCGCGGGCGCCCAGAACGCCGTGCAACACCTCGTCGACCAGGCCAAATCCGCCGTCGAGCCGGTCATCGAGCGGAACCCCGCGGTCTTCGACCACCTCGCCGCCGCCGGCAGCGAGCTGCTGGCCGCCTACCGTTCCGCCGTCGAGGGCCAGGAGCGCCGCTGGACCCGTGGACCGGACACCCCGCCCGCCCCGCCCTCCGGGAAGCGGGACGAGGGCGGCCCGGACCCGAGCGAGCACATCGACCTGGACTGACAGGTCCGTGCCCGCCCTCGGGTACGGTTGGCCCTAGCGGGGCTCGACCGAAAACTGAGGGACACATGGGACTCACCATCGGCGTCGACATCGGCGGCACGAAGATCGCGGCCGGAGTGGTCGACGAAGAGGGCACGATCCTCGACATCCACAAGGTGCCCACCCCGCCGACCGCCGACGGCATCGTCGACGCGATCTGCGCCGCCGTCGCCGAGGCCGGCAAGGGCCATGAGATCGAGGCGGTCGGCATCGGTGCCGCCGGGTACGTCGACGACAAGCGCGCCACCGTCCTGTTCGCGCCGAACATCCACTGGCGGCACGAGCCGCTGAAGGACAAGGTCGAGCAGCGGACCGGGCTCCCCGTGGTCGTGGAGAACGACGCGAACGCCGCCGCCTGGGGCGAGTACCGCTTCGGCGCCGGTCAGGGCCACGACGACGTCATCTGCATCACCCTCGGCACGGGACTCGGTGGCGGCATCATCATCGGCAACAAGCTGCGCCGCGGACGCTTCGGCGTGGCCGCCGAGTTCGGCCACATCCGGGTGGTGCCGGACGGCCTGCTGTGCGGCTGCGGCAGCCAGGGCTGCTGGGAGCAGTACGCCTCCGGCCGGGCCCTCGTGCGGTACGCCAAGCAGCGCGCCCACGCCACGCCGGAGAACGCCACGATCCTGCTGAGCCTGGGCGACGGCACCCCCGAGGGCATCGAGGGCAAGCACATCAGCGACGCCGCCCGCCAGGGCTGCCCGGTCGCCGTCGACTCCTTCCGCGAGCTGGCCCGCTGGGCCGGTGCCGGTCTGGCCGACCTGGCCTCGCTGTTCGACCCCTCCGCCTTCATCGTCGGCGGCGGCGTGTCGGACGAGGGCGAGCTCGTCCTCGGGCCGATCCGCAAGTCGTTCCGCCGCTGGCTGGTGGGCGGCCAGTACCGCCCGCACGCCCAGGTACTCGCGGCCCAGCTCGGCGGCAAGGCCGGACTCGTCGGCGCGGCGGACCTGGCCCGCCAGGGCTGAGCCCGCGCCCGTACGACGGTGCCCGCCGCGTCCTCGCCCGGATGCGGCGGGCACCGTCATATCGTGCTCGCATGACGCTCGACGACCTCCCCGACTCCCGTACCGAGCCGGACGGTTCGGCCGTGATCCGGGTGCTCTCCTACAACATCCGGTCGATGCGCGACGACGAGGACGCCCTGGCGCGCGTGATCCGCGCCTGCCGGCCCGATCTGGTCTTCGTCCAGGAGGCGCCCCGCTTCTTCCGGTGGCGCAAGCACGCGGCGCGGCTCGCGGCGAAGAGCGAGCTGGTGGTGCTGAGCGGCGGCGCGACCGCCTCGGGGCCGCTGCTGCTGTGTTCCCTGCGAGCGACGGTCGAACGCACGGAGGACGTCCTGCTGCCGCTGACGCCCGGCCTGCACCGTCGCGGCTTCGCGACGGCGGTGGTCCGGATCGGAGGCGCCCGCATCGGCCTGGTCAGCTGCCACCTGAGCCTCCGGTCCGACGAGCGGTACGCCCAGGCCGGCATGCTCCTGGACCGGCTGGCCGCGCTCGACGTCCCCCACGCGATCGCGGCGGGCGACATCAACGAAAAGCCCGCCGGCCCGTCCTTCCGCCGCCTCGCGGCCGAGCTGCAGGACTGCTGGGCGGTACGTCCCTGGGGCGGCGAGCACACCTGGGCGCCCGGGGACCCGTACCAGCGGATCGACGCGGTCTTCGCGACGAAGGGCATCGAGGTCCTGGGCTGCGGTGTCCCGCAGGGCCTGCCGGGCCTCGCGGACGCCGACCTCCGCGCGGCCACGGACCACCTCCCGGTTCTGGCCGCCCTGAGGGTGCCTCCCGTCTGATCCCGGCCCCTCGCCCCCTCCGGTCGCCGCCGTCCCGGCCCCGCTCACCTCGGCTGCCGGGTCCGGCAGCCGGCCGCCAACCCCAGCGCCTCTTGGCGTCACCTCCGCCCCCCATGGCGAGCGAGCCGGAGGGGCGCGGCGGTGCCGAGAGGACGGACGCGCGGAGGTCGTGAGGAACGAGCGACCGAGCGGGGGTGCCTCCCACGCCGCCGGCGTGGGGGAGACCGACCGCTAAAACCGACCGGGGCGCCCCGGAGGAGAGCCGAGCCCTCAGACGACGGCCCCGCGGCCGGGGTCGTCGTCGTCCTCCTCGTCGCCGTGCCGCATCCGGGCGACCAGGGTGAGGAAGCCGCCGACGAAGCCGCCCACGCAGAGGGTGGTGAGCCACCAGGTCATGTCCCACTGGAGCAGCACGGCGAGCAGCATCAGTACCGGGCCGCCGACCACGCCGAGCCAGGCGAACTTGGCGGTCGTGTCGGCTTCCGGCAGCGGCGGCGGCTCCGGCGGGACGAAGTGGCCTTCGTCGGTGCCGTCGACGTCGTCGTCCTTCGGCTCGGCGAGCCCGTAGTCGCGCGGGCCGGCGCCTCCGACGCCGGGTGCGAAGACCACGGAGCTGCCCAGCGGCCGGTCGGGGGCCGTGTCGGCCTTGCCGCTCGCCTTCGGGTCCTCGTTGACGTCGTCCTCCAGCAGGGCGAGGTCCTCGACCGACTTGAAGGGCTTGATGCCGGGCGGGTCGGCCGGCTCCTCGCCGTACGCGGCGACGATCGCCGCCCACGCCGCCTCCTCGTCGAACGGCTGCTCGTCGCGCTGGTCCGAGTCGTGCTGCTCAGCCACCGGTGGTGCTCCCTCCCCGGGCCTCCGGCATGGGGGACCCCGTGTCGCCGACAGTCGGAGCGAGCCGGCCGATGAACGCGTGACTCTCTTCGAAGATCCGCTCCGCGTCGTGGTCCAACGTCGCGACGTGGTAGCTCTGTTCCAGGATGACCTCCCGGACGTCCACCGACGAGATGCGGCTCAGGATGCGGGCCGAGTCGGCGGGGGGCACCACGTGGTCGTGCGGGCTGTGCAGCAGCAGGACCGGCTGGGTGACCTGGGGCAGCTCGCCGTCGACCATCCGCAGCAGCTGCCGCATGGAGTGCGCGGCGTGCAGCGGCACCCGGTCGTACCCGAGCTCCGTCGAGCCTTCCTTGGCTATGTCGCTCGTGATGCCGGGCCGCGACGGGATGAGGTGGCGCACGACCGGCAGGGCGTGGGCGGCGATGCCGTGCACCTTGTTCGCCGGGTTGACGAGGACGATGCCCTGCACCGCGTCACCGTGCTTGGCGGCGAGCCGCAGGGTGAGCGCCCCGCCCATGGAGAGCCCGAAGACGAAGACCCGGCTGCACCGGGCCTGCAGCGCGCGCAGCTCCCGGTCGACCTCCGCGTACCAGTCCTGCCAGGTCGTGAGCTGCATGTCCTGCCAGCGGGTGCCGTGGCCGGGCAGCAGGGGCAGCGACACCGTCAGGCCGCGCTCGGCCAGATACTCGGCCCACGGCCGCAGGGACTGCGGCGAGCCGGTGAAGCCGTGACAGAGCAGCACGCCGACCTCGCCGCCCTCGTGGCGGTACGGCTCGGCTCCGGGGAGGACCGGCACGGGGGTCTCCTGTTCGGTGATCGGTGGGACTCGGGGAAGGTGTACTTCACCGTACGCGACCGGGCTGACACCGACCAGGGTCGCCGCCCCACCGGGGAACCTCCGGTTCGCCCCCGGGAGCGGGCCGGGCGGGCCGGAGGCGGCCGGGGGGCGCGGAGCGCAGCCGCCGCACGGGTTAAGGTCTGAGCGACGGAACACAGGAGAGGCACTCGAAACTTGATCTACGGCGCAATGAAGTTCTCCATCGGAGGGTCGCTGAAGCTCGCCTTCCGGCCCTGGGTGGAGGGCCTCGAGAACATTCCCGCCGAGGGGCCGGCGATCCTCGCGAGCAATCACCTCTCCTTCTCGGACTCCTTCTTCCTGCCCGCGGTCCTGGACCGCAAGGTGACGTTCATCGCCAAGGCCGAGTACTTCACCTCGCCGGGCCTGAAGGGCAGGCTCACGGCCGCGTTCTTCAAGGGCGTGGGGCAGCTCCCGGTGGACCGTTCGGGTGCGCGGGGCGCGGGCGAGGCGGCCATCCGCAGCGGCGTCGAGGTCATCGAGCGCGGTGAGCTGTTCGGCATCTACCCGGAGGGCACCCGCTCGCCGGACGGTCGGCTGTACCGGGGCAAGCCGGGTGGCCTGGCGCGCGTGGCGCTGGCCACGGGCGCGCCCGTCATCCCGGTCGCCATGATCGACACCGAGAAGATCCAGCCGCCCGGCAAGGTCATCCCCAAGCTGATGCGCCCGGGGATCCGGATCGGCAAGCCGCTCGACTTCAGCCGCTACCAGGGCATGGACGGCGACCGCTTCATCCTGCGCTCGGTCACCGACGAGGTGATGTACGAGATCATGAAGCTGTCCGGCCAGGAGTACGTCGACATCTACGCCACGGCGGCCAAGCGCCAGATCGCCGACGCCGAGAAGGCGGCCAGGGAAGCCGCCAAGGAAGCCGCCAAGGGTGCGGCGAAGAGCGAGCGGGAGCAGTCGGGCGCCTGAGCGCGCGGTACGTCCAGCCGTACATCCAGGGGTGGGGAAGTTGGCCAAGCGCGAGCGCGTCGTGCGCATGTCCGTCGAGCAGCCGCTGTGGCGGGCCCTCACCGCGTACCGCGTCCTGACCATGCTGTACGCGGTGGCCCTGTTCGTGCTCACCCGTGACATGTTCGAGCGGCCGTGGGTGGCCGTCGCCTTCCTCGCGGTGATGTCCGTGTGGACCCTGGCCACCCTCCCCAAGGTGGCGGGTGCCGCCGGGTGCACCAGGCCCTTCCTCGTCGCCGACCTCACCCTCGCCCTCACCGGCATCCTGCTGACGCCGCTCGCCGACGTGGACGCCCAGACGTTCGACGGGTCCACGCTGCCGACCATCTGGACGGCCGGTTCGGTCCTGGCGTACGCCATCAAGGGCGGCTGGCGCTGGGCCGCCTTCGCCTCGTCCCTGGTCGCCGTCGCCAACATCATCGAGCGCGGTGACCCCAGCCGCGACACCCTGCACAACGTGCTGCTGGTGTGGGTCGCCTCCATAGCCATCGGCTACGTGGTGGAGGTCGCCCGCGCCTCCGAGCGCACCCTCGCCCGCGCCCTGGAGATCGAGGCGGCCACCCGTGAGCGCGAGCGCCTGGCCCGCGACATCCACGACTCCGTCCTCCAGGTGCTGGCCATGGTGCAGCGCCGGGGCACGGCACTGGGCGGCGAGGCCGCCGAGCTGGGCCGGATGGCGGGGGAGCAGGAGGTGGCGCTGCGCACGCTGGTCGCGGGCGGCCTGACCCGTACCTCCCGGGTCTCGGAGGACGAGTCGCAGGGCGCCGTCGTCCGCGAGGTGGAGGAGCCCGACGAGGACGGCGCCCCCACCGACCTGCGCACGCTGCTGGCGCCGTTCGCCGGGTCGAGGGTCACCTTCTCGGAACCGGGCGCTCCGGTGCTGCTGGCGCCGGCGGCGGCGCGCGAACTGGCGGCCGCTGTCGGTGCCGCCCTGGACAATGTCCGCAGGCACGTGGGGGAGGACGCCCCGGCGTGGATCCTGGTCGAGGACTGGCCGGACGAGGTGATCGTCACGGTCCGGGACGACGGGCCGGGCATCCCGGAGGGCCGGCTGGCGCAGGCGGAGGGCGAGGGCCGCATGGGAGTGGCCCTCTCCATCCGCGGCAGGCTGCGCGAGCTGGGCGGTACGGCCGATGTGGTGTCGGTGCCCGGACAGGGCACGGAAGTCGAATTGAAGGTTCCACGGGGGAAGGCAGGGCGATGAGCGAGCAGCAGCAGATCAAGGTGATGGTCGTGGACGACCACCCGATGTGGCGGGACGCGGTCGCCCGCGACCTGGCCGAGGCCGGGTTCGACGTCGTCGCCACCGCCGGGGACGGCGAGCAGGCGGTGCGCCGCGCCCATGCCGTCTGTCCCGACGTGCTGGTCCTGGACCTGAACCTGCCCGTCAAACCGGGTGTCCTGGTCTGCAAGGAGCTCGTCGGCGCCAACCCGGCGCTGCGGGTGCTGGTGCTCTCGGCGAGCGGTGAGCACGCGGACGTCCTGGAGGCGGTGAAGTCCGGCGCGACCGGGTACCTGCTGAAGTCGGCCAGTACGGAGGAGCTGATCGATGCCGTGCGCCGCACCGCGGTCGGCGACCCCGTCTTCACCCCGGGCCTGGCCGGGCTCGTGCTCGGCGAGTACCGCCGGCTCGCCTCCGACCCCGCCCCCGCGACCGATCCGGACGAGCCGGGGGCCCCGCGGCTGACGGACCGCGAGACCGAGGTGCTGCGCCTGGTCGCCAAGGGGCTGAGCTACAAGCAGATCGCCGAGCGCCTGGTCATCTCGCACCGCACCGTCCAGAACCACGTGCAGAACACGCTCGGCAAGCTCCAGCTGCACAACCGGGTGGAGCTCGTGCGCTATGCGATAGAGCGCGGCCTCGACGACGCGTAGTCGCGTGCGACTTCCCTGCGCCCGGCGGGAATTCACCTTTCGTACCGTCCCGGAGTGGCGCACGGCACCATTGGGCGTGGCCGCGTGCGGGCCTCCGCGCCCGTGCGGCTCCGTACGTCTGCGGTGACGGCGAAGGGAACGGTCCATGCGGGTCGGAGTACGGGCCGGGGGCGGCGACCGCCCCGGCCCGATTGCGGTCATCCGCGGCATCGTCCGCAAGGGAGTCCAGGAGTACGGCTGCGACTTCACCGGCTCCCGGGACGGCCGGCGCGGCCCCCTGGAGGGGCGCTCCGTGCGGCCCCGCATACCGGCGGTGCGCGGCATCCTGCCGCGCGGCGACACCGTCCTCGGCTCCTCGCGCACCGTCCCGCCGACGGTGGAGGCGGCGTCCGACGCATCCGGGAGAACCTCGCCCGGCGCGGGGTGGACGCGCTCATCGCAACCGGCGAGCCATGGTCGCGTCGCGCGGCACGGACATCGTCCGCGTACCCGTCCGAGAGGCGACCGCGCGGCCGAAGACGGTCGGCCCGCGGCTGTACGAGGAGAGCGGGCTTCTGCGGCTGAGTCCTCCCCGCCGAGCCCTCCCGGCCGGGTCGCCGCCGGCCGGCCGGGCGCCCGACGCGCTGCCGCCGGTCGGCGGGTCCGGGGCCGTATATTCGCGACATCCGTGCCATCACATGATGTTTGGTGACATGTGAGTCATCACGCCTCGAACCGGCTCAGAAGCGCTACCCAGGAGGACACGCCGTGGACATCCTCGCGTTCGGTGTGCAGGCCGACGAGCGGCCGCTGATGGAAGCCGCGTTCGCGGGCCACCACGATCTGCGCTGCCTGGACGTCGTCCTCACCGAGGACACCGTCCCCATCGCCGCCGGGTACGAGGCCGTCTCCACCGGCGTCAACGCCGACCTCGACGGCCGGGTGCTGCGCGCCCTCGCCGCGGGCGGAACCAGGATGATCGCCCAGCGCTCCACCGGCTTCAACAACATCGACCTCACCACCGCCCAGCAACTGGGCCTCACCGTGGCCCGGGTCTCCGCCTACTCGCCGTACTCGGTGGCGGAATTCGCCTGGACGCTCGCCATGGCGGTCAACCGCCGCATCGTGCGCGCCGCCCGCCGCACCCGCGACTTCGACTTCCGCCTCGACGGGCTGCTCGGCCGCGACCTGCACGGCCGCACGGCCGGGGTGCTGGGCACCGGCCGCATCGGCGAGGCCTTCACCCGGATCGCCCACGGCTTCGGCATGCGGCTCCTGGGCTGGGACGTCGTCCGCAACCCGGCGTGCGAGGAACTCGGCATGGCGTACGTCGACAAGGAGGAGCTCTTCGCCGCCGCGGACGTCATCAGCCTGCACGTCCCGCTGGTGCCCGCGACACGGCACGTCGTCGACGCCGCCGCCCTCAAGGCCATGAAGGACGACGCCATCCTGATCAACTCCAGCCGCGGGGGGCTGATCGACACCGACGCCCTCGTCGGCGAGCTGCGCGCCGGGCGCTTCACCGGCGTCGGCCTGGACGTGTACGAGGCCGAGGCCGGGCTCTTCTACCTGGACAAGTCCCTGGAGCCCGTCACCGACGACACCCTCGCCCGGCTGATGACCTTCCCGCAGGTGGTGGTCACCTCCCACCAGGCGTACTACACCGTCGACGCGGTGAACGAGATCATCGCGACGACGGTGCAGAACATCACCGATTACGTGGCGGGCCGCCGCAGCGAGAACGTCCTGGTCCCGCCGCCCGGCGACCTCATCGCCGGCTGACCGCCCGCCCCCGCACCAGCTCCCGCACGATCTCCGCGCCCCGCAGCGTCAGCACCGACTCCGGGTGGAACTGCACCCCCGCGAAGCCCGGCCCGCGCAGCGCGTGCACCTCGTCCGTGGCCGGGTCGCGGCTCACCTCGACGCCGCGTGCCGCCAGCTCGGCGGCGGACGCGCCGTCGCACCGGGCCGTGAAGCTGTTGTAGAAGCCGACCGTCTCCGGCGTGCCGAACAGGTCGATCCGCGCCTGCGCACCCTGGAACGGCACCTGCTTGCGCACGATCTCCAGCCCCAGCCCGGCCGCGATCAGCTCGTGGCCCAGGCACACCCCGATCGTCACGCGGCCCGGAGAGCCGCCCGGAAGGCCGCCCTGCCGAGCGGTGGCCGCGGGCCGAGAGGTCCCGGCCCCCCGGCCGTGTACGAGATCCGCCGCGAGCGCCCGCAGCGACCGCATCTTCGGATCGGCGGGGTCCCCCGGGTCCCCGGGCCCCGGGCCCAGCACCACCGGCCCCTCGTGCGCCAGCGCCTGCTCGCGCAGCCCCGGCTCGTCGAAGCGCCGCACCGTGACCTCCAGGCCCGTCGAGCGCAGCAGGTGCGCGAGCATCGCCGTGAAGGTGTCCTCCCCGTCCACGACCAGGGCGTGCCCGGCGGCCGGCTCCGCGGGCCGGTCCTGCATGCGCAGCCAGAACGGCGCCAGGTCGGCCCGCCGCGCGTCCAGGGCGGCCCGCACCCGCGGATCGTCCGCCAGCCGGGGCCGTACGGACTCCTCCCGCGGCCGCCCGGGGCGCACGCCCAGCGCCGTCAGGACGCCCGCGGCCTTGGCGTGCGTCTCGGCGACCTCGCCCGCCGGGTCGGAGTGGCGCACCAGCGTGGCGCCGACGGGCACGCGCAGCTCGCCGTCGGCCGCGATGTCGGCGGTCCGGATGAGGATCGGCGAGTCCAGGGTCTGCCTGCCGCCCGCGTCCGTGCCGAGCAGCGCCAGGGCCCCCGCGTAGTACCCGCGGCCGCCCGCCTCGTGGCGTTCGATCACCCGGCAGGCGTTCTGCACCGGGGAGCCGGTGACGGTCGCCGCGAACATCGTCGCGCGCAGCACCTCCCGGACGTCCAGCGAGGAGCGGCCGCGCAGCTCGTACTCGGTGTGCGCCAGGTGCGCCATCTCCTTGAGCCGGGGGCCGATCACCACCCCGCCCATGTCCCCGACCGTGCACATCATCTTCAGCTCCTCGTCCACGACCATGGAGAGCTCGTCGGTCTCCTTGCGGTCGGCGAGGAAGTGCAGCAGGTCCTCGGGTGTCGGTCCGCCGGCCGGATACCGGTACGTGCCGCTGATCGGGTTCATCACGACCGTGCCGCCCGACATCCGCACATGCACCTCGGGGCTCGCGCCCACGAGCGTGCGCTCCCCGGTGCACACGACGAAGGTCCAGTACGCGCCCCGCTCACCGGCGAGCAGCCGCCGGAACAGCGCCAGCGCGTCCCGCCGCCCGAAGCCCCCGATCCGCCCGCGGTAGGTGCGGCGGATGACGAAGTTCGCGCCCTCGCCGCGGCCGATCTCCTCCTCGACGACCCGGCGCACGGTCCGCGCGTACTCCTCGTCCGGGACGTCGAAGGCCCCGTCCTCGACCGTCACGTCGTGCGCGGGCAGACGCTCCAGTACCGCGGCCAGCGGCAGCTCGTACGCCTCGTCGGCGACGAGCACCGACAGCGGCGTCCCGTCGTCCCGTACGTCGAAACCCCGCTCCCGCAGCTGCCGGAAGGGCACCAGCGCCAGCGCGGGGCGCTCGCCGACGGGGATGTCGGCCAGCCGCCCGGCCTCGTGCACCGCGCCGGTCAGCACCTCGACGGTGTCGTGGTCGCGACCGGGCGTCCGCCGGCGGAGCAGGGCGAAGGGCGGGCCCGATGGGTCCAGCAGCCGGCCGAGCTCGCGGGCGGCGTCGCGGCCGGGACCGCGGGCGGGGATGCCGCCGGGGTCGCCGCCGGGCTCGTGGGCGGGCTCGTGGGCGGGCTCGTGGGTGGGAATGCCGTCGAGGTCGCGGTCGGGATCGCGGTCGGCGTCCATGTGGTGTGTTCCTTCCAGGAGGTGGCCCGGCGGAGAGGAACAGCCCGTGAAACGAGAAAAGGCCGCCCCTCGGGCGGCCTTCGCGTCTGTCGGTGTACGCGCAATCAGTGGGCCGCCGGATGAGCGGTCCACCACCAGTTCCGGGTCGTCCGGATCGGCTGCGCGTACATGCGGCGCACCTTACCCCATGATTTCTTGTCTCATCAGGTGAGCTCACAGATGGACGCATGGCTGGACCCCGTAAGGTTGGGCAGGTGACCGTGAACGCTAAGACCACCGCTATCGGTGGCAACACCTGGCGAGACCTGCCCGCGGCGCAGCAGCCCGAGTACCCGGATGCCGAGGCTCTGCGCGATGTGATCGCGGACCTCGAGTCGTATCCGCCGCTCGTCTTCGCAGGCGAGTGCGACCAGCTGCGCGCCCGGATGGGAGCCGTCGCCAGGGGCGAGGCGTTCCTGCTCCAGGGCGGCGACTGCGCCGAGGCCTTCGACGCCGTGTCGGCCGACCACATCCGGAACAAGCTCAAGACGCTGCTCCAGATGGGTGCCGTCCTCACCTACGCCGCCTCCGTACCCGTCGTGAAGGTGGGACGGATCGCCGGCCAGTACTCCAAGCCGCGCTCCAAGCCGACCGAGACCCGCGACGGGGTGACGCTGCCGACCTACCGCGGCGACTCCGTCAACGGCTTCGAGTTCACCGAAGAGGCGCGGATCCCGGACCCGCAGCGGCTCAAGCGCATGTACCAGGCGTCGGCCTCGACGCTGAACCTGGTGCGCGCCTTCACCACCGGCGGTTACGCCGACCTGCGCCAGGTCCACGCCTGGAACCAGGACTTCGTGAAGTCGTCGCCGTCGGGGCAGCGCTACGAGCAGCTGGCGCGCGAGATCGACAACGCGCTGAACTTCATGAAGGCGTGCGGCACCGACCCGGCGGAGTTCCGCACGGTCGAGTTCTACGCCTCGCACGAGGCCCTGCTGCTGGACTACGAGTCGGCCCTCACCCGCGTCGACTCCCGGACCGGTCAGCTGTACGACACCTCGGGCCACATGGTGTGGATCGGTGAGCGCACCCGCCAGCTCGACGGCGCGCACATCGAGTTCGCCTCGCGGATCCGCAACCCGATCGGCATCAAGCTCGGCCCGACGACCACGGTCGACGAGGCTCTGACCTACGTCGACCGCCTCGACCCCGAGCGGGAGCCGGGCCGGCTGACCTTCATCGTCCGGATGGGCGCCGACAAGGTCCGCGACAAGCTCCCCGCGCTGGTGGAGAAGGTCACCGCGTCCGGGGCGACGGTCGCGTGGGTGACCGACCCGATGCACGGCAACACCTTCGAGGCCGCCTCCGGCCACAAGACGCGCCGCTTCGACGACGTGCTCGACGAGGTCAAGGGCTTCTTCGAGGTCCACAAGGAGCTCGGCACGCACCCGGGCGGCATCCACGTGGAGCTCACCGGTGACGACGTCACCGAGTGCGTGGGCGGCGGCGACGAGATCTTCGTCGACGACCTGCACCAGCGCTACGAGACCGCCTGCGACCCGCGGCTCAACCGCAGCCAGTCGCTGGACCTGGCGTTCCTGGTGGCAGAGATGTACCGCGACCAGTGATCGGCTTGAAACAGCCTTGACGTGATGATGGGGCGCGGATCCATGTGATCCGCGCCCCATCGTCGTTTCCCCGTCTTTTGCGGGACGGAGTGCCGGGGTAAGGTTAGGTTAGCCTCACCGATCAACGGGATGGGGTTGCAACTTCAGATCCCGATCCCGACGATCCCCGCAGGAGGTGAGCCGCGTGTACGTCTGCTCGTGCTTCGGCGTCACCGAGAAGCAGGTCAAGGCACACGCGGACGCCGGCGCCTGCACGCCCCGCCAGATAGCGTCGGCCTGCAAGGCCGGCACCGACTGCGGCTCCTGCGTACGCCGCATCCAGGCGATTCTCGGGCGCGGCAACTGCCCGCGCCGGGACTTGGTGGACCAGGGCGAGCCCGCCCTCACGGCGGACGTCACCGCCGAGGCCGTGGCAGTCGCCGAAGCGGCCTAGGGTCGCCCTCGGTCGTCGTCCGGTCCGCTTCCGGTTGCCCGGACCCGGCTGCCCGGATCAGCTGTCCGGCTGCTCGATCAGCTGCGCGATGTACAGCGCCTCGCCGAGCTTGCCGATGAGGTCCAGCTGGGTGTCGAGGTAGTCGATGTGGTGCTCCTCGTCCGCCAGGATCGACTCGAAGATGTTCGCCGACGTGATGTCGCCCTTGGCGCGCATCACCTCGATGCCGCGCTTGAGGCGGTCGATCGCCTCCACCTCGACCTGCCGGTCCGCCTGCATCATCTCCGTCACCGTCTGGCCCACTCGTACGTGGAAGAGCCGCTGGTAGTTCGGCAGCCCGTCGAGGAAGAGGATGCGGTCGGTCAGCACCTCGGCGTGCTTCATCTCGTCGAACGACTCCGCACGGGTGTACTTCGCGAGCTTCGTCCACCCGAAGTTCTCCTGCATCTTCGCGTGCAGGAAGTACTGGTTGATCGCCGTCAGCTCGGCGGTCAGCTGCTCATTGAGGAACTCGATGACCTCGGGGTCGCCTTGCATCGCAAAGGCTCCTTCCGCGCGTGTGAACGGGGCAGATGTCGCGCATCCTCGCACCGCCCGCGAAGGTCGTCCAGTAAGTGGAGGCTTAGTAGGAGTTGCCCGAAAAGGCTCCCCGCCGCCCACTTCCTGGTCATGACCACCCTTCCCCGTCTGTCACCATTGAGTCATGGGTCAGCCAGGGAGCGAGGAACACCGGGCAGCAGGGGAGTCCGAGCTTCCGCCGGGGCAGCGGCTGCAGCGCGGCTGGCCGGTCACCCATTACGGCCCCGTCCCCAAGTTCAAGCCGGACCGCTGGGAATTCCGTGTCTTCGGCGCCACGGCCGACGGCGACAAGCACTGCTGGAACCACGAGGCGTTCTCGGCCCTGCCGTTCTCCACGGTCGTGGCGGACCTGCACTGCGTGACGAAGTTCAGCATGGTGGGGGCCGAATGGGGTGGTGTCCCGGCCCGTACGATCCTGGAGCTCGCCCCGCCGGCCGAGCGCGTCACCCATGTCATGGTGTGGGCCGAGTACGGCTTCAGCGCGAACATGCGGCTGTCGGATTTCGCGTCGGACCGCACGATTTTCGCCACCCACAAGGACGGTGAGCTGCTCACCGCCGAGCACGGTTTCCCGCTGCGGCTGATCGTGCCGCACCTGTACGCCTGGAAGGGGCCCAAATGGGTCCGGGGCGTGGAGTACATGACCGCCGACCGCCGCGGCTTCTGGGAGGAGCGCGGCTACCACAACATCGGCGACCCCTGGCGGGAGCAGCGGTACTCGTACCAGGAGGAGCCGGGGGACGGCCCCGAACTGTAGGGCCGTCCCGGCTCTCCTCCCTCACCCTTCCACCGCATACCCCTCCCGGGTGTGTCAGTGGTGGTACTGGTGCACCATCGCGTGGCCCTTGCCGCGGCCGATCATCCACTTGTTGACCGGAGTCGTGATCAGGAAGGCGGCGAACAGGGCGAAGGCCAGGACGACCCAGAAGAAGGCGTCGGTGAGGTGGGCGTCCATGGCTCCCGGCCAGAGGGCGAGCACGCCGTTGTCGATCAGTTCCATGACGGCGATCGAGAGCGTGTCGGCGGCCAGGGCGACCCGGAAGGCGGTGCGGAAGTCGACGCCGGCCTTGAGGATGCCGCGCAGGGTGAGCGCGTAGCCGAAGGCGAAGGCCAGGGTGATGGCGAGCGCCATGGTGGCCACGTTGCCCCAGCCGAGCGCGGTGCCGATGACCATGCCGAGGACCTCGCCGATGGCGCAGCCGGTGAGGCAGTGCAGCGTGGCCCGGGCGGCCATGGCCCAGCTGACCTTGCCGCCGGGGGTGTGGGGGTGCTGCCCGTGCCCGCCGGGGTGGTCCTGGTGGTGGCCCTGGTGGACCTGGTGCCCCGGGTGTCCGGCGTGGACCTGGTGCTCCGCAGGGCTGTGCTCGGCGAGGTGGCCGTGGTGTTCGTGTCCCGTGTGGCCGTCGTGCTGCATGGGGCCCCCAACGTCAGGTAGCGGTTCCTGTCGACCACAGGAACCGTATACCCCCGGGGGGTATTCCTCAACGGGTGCCCGCGGAGGGCGTCACCGGAGTTTCTTCAGCCGCTCCACATCCGCCGCGTGGCCCTCCTTCCCGCCCGGCGTCTCGATGATCAGCGGTACGCCCTCGGTGGCCGGGTGGCGCATCAGCTCGCGGAATGGGTCCTCGCCGATGTGACCCGCGCCGATGTTGGCGTGGCGGTCCTTGTGGGCGCCGACGACGTCCTGGGAGTCGTTGGCGTGGATCAGCTTCAGCCGCCCCTCGCCGACCGTCTCCACCAGCAGGTCGAGCGTCTGGCGCATGCCGTGCTCCCCGGTGAGGTCGTGCCCGGCCGCGAAGATGTGGCACGTGTCCAGGCAGACACCGAGCTTGGGGTGGGAGTCCAGCGCCTCGAAGTACGGGCCGAAGTCCCACGTCCGGGAGCAGAGCGAGGAGCCCTGCCCGGCCGTCGACTCCAGCAGCAGGAACGGGTCGTCGTCGTGCGTGAGCTCGTCCAGCAGCGGCAGCATGTGCGTCCGCACCTGGGCGAGGGCCTCCTCGCGCGGGCGGCCGCCGGTCGCCGAGCCCGTGTGCACGACCACCCCCAGCGCGCCGATCTGCCGGGCGCGGCGCAGGGAGTGGCGCAGGGACGTCACCGAGTACGCGACGGTCGCCTCGGTGTGCGACCCGAAGTTGATCAGGTACGGGGCGTGGACGTAGGCCGGTATGCCCTCGGCGGCGCACTCGGCCCGGAACCGTTCGTCCTGGGCCGGGTTGCCGACGGGTGTCGCCCAGCCCCGCGGATTGGCGACGAAGACCTGGACGGTCTCGGCGCCGAGCTCACGGGCGTACGCCAGGCCGGTCGTGGCGAGGCCGCCGGCCACGGGGACGTGGCCGCCGACGGGGTTGCGCATGGGTGGTCAGATTCCCTTGGTCTTGATGGTGATGGTGCTGCCCTCGGGGGCCTGCCCGCCGCCGGGCACGGACTGGGACGAGACGGTGTCGCTCAGGAACGGGAAGGTCTTGTCGACCTCCACCTGGAAACCGGCCGACTCCAGCGCCCGCCGGGCGTCGTCGATCTTGTCCCCGACGACGTCCGGGACGTCGACCATCCGCGGCCCCTTGGAGACGGTCAGGGTGACCGTGTCCCCCTCGGCGGCCTGGCGGCCCTCGGCGGGGGACTGCCTGGCGACGCTCCCGGCCGCCTCGGTCGAGTGCACCCGCTCGGCGGCGACCTTCACGGTGAAGCCGGCGTCCTCCAGGGTACGGGTGGCGTCCTCGACCCGGTCGCCGGTGACGTCGGGGACGTCGATCGGGGCGCCCTTGCTGACGACGAGCGCCACCGCGGAGTCCGGGGCCCGCAGCGTGCCGGGCGCCGGGTCGGTGCCGATCACCGCGCCCCGCTCGACCTCACGGCTGAACTCCCTGGTGACCGCGCCCGGCGCCAGCCCGAGGTCCGCCAGCTCGCGTTTGGCCTCGGCGAAGGGCTTGCCCTCCAGGTCCGGGACCTTCACGGTCTCCGGGCCGCGCGAGACGGTGAGCGTCACGGAGCCGTTGCCGCGGATCCGCTCACCGGGGGCCGGGTCCGTGGCCATGACGGTGCCCCGCTCGTAGGCGCCGCTGAAGTCCCGCTTCACCTGCTCGACCTCGAGGCCGGCGTCCTTGAGCCGCTTCTCCGCCTGCGCCTGCGTCTGGCCGAGGACCGTCGGGACGCGGGTGAACTGGCCCGAGTTGATGTACCAGACGCCGGCGCCGACGCCCAGGACGAGGAGGACGGCGACGAGCGCCGCGATCAGCCCGCGGCGCGGGTCGCGCGCCACCGGCCCCGGCCGGTCCGGGGCGGGCGGCGGGGGCGCGGGGGCCTCCAGACGGCTCGTGTGCTGCACGGAGTCCTGCGGGTCGGGCAGCGGCCGGGCGATCACGCTCGTCACGTCGTCCGCGCCGGCCCCGTCACCGTCCCGGTCTCCGCCCTGGTCGTCCGCGGACGCGTGCTCCTGCGGCGGCACCAGGTCCAGCTGCTCGTCACCGAGAGCCGCCCGCGCCTCGCGGGCCTGCGCCAGAAGCGCCACCGCGTCGTGCGGACGGACCTCGGGATTGCGGGCGGTGGCGCTCGCCACCAGCTCGTCGAGCTCCACGGCCAGCCCCGGCACGGCGGCCGACGGCGCCGGTACGTCGGCGTTCAGGTGCTGGTAGAGCACCTGCGCGGGCGTGTCGCCGGAGTGCGGCTTGGCGCCGGTCAGCATCTCGTACAGGACGACACCGCACGCGTAGACGTCGGTACGGGTGTCGGCGGCGCCGTGTTCGATCTGCTCGGGCGCCAGGTAGGAGACGGTGCCGAGGACGGATCCGGTGGTGTTGGTGGCGGCCCCGACGGCCCGTACGAGCCCGAAGTCGGCGACCTTGACCCGGCCGTCGTCCCCGATCAGGACGTTCTCCGGCTTCATGTCGCGGTGCACGAACCCCGCCCGGTGCGCCGCACCCAGCGCCGCGAGGACCGGCTCCAGGATGTCGAGCGCCGCCCGCGGCCGCAGCGCGCCGCGCTCGCGCAGCACGTCCCGCAGGGTGCAGCCGGCGACGTACTCCATCGCCAGGTAGACGTACGCCCCGTCGGCGCCCTGGTCGAAGACGCCCACCACGTTCGGGTGCGACAGCCGCGCCACGGACTTGGCCTCGCGGATGAAGCGCTCGACGAACGTCGCGTCGGTCGCGAGGGCGGGGTGCATCACCTTGAGCGCGAGCACGCGGTCGAGCCGGGTGTCCACGGCCCGGTACACCGTGGCCATGCCCCCGATGGCGATGCGGTCCTCGACTCGGTAGCGGCCGTCGAGCAGTCGGCCCACGAGCGGGTCGTGCAGGGTCGTATCCACCCGCCCGAGTCTACGAGCCCGCACCGACACCCCCACCGCCCCGTACGGCACCCCCGCACGACTGCATCCGACCTGTGACACCCGGGCGGACCAGGCGCGGAGCCCGGGCCTCAGAAGGCCGGGCGCTCCGGGTCCAGGGCCGCCCGGCCCTCCGTCGGCGACGACGCCTCCGCGAAGTGGCGCCGCGGGATCCGCCCCGCGCGGTGCGCCAGGCGCCCCGCCTCGACGGCGTGCCGCATCGCCTCCGCCATCAGCACCGGCTCCTGCGCCCGCGTGACCGCCGACGCCAGCATCACCGCCGCGCAGCCGAGCTCCATCGCCAGCGCCGCGTCCGACGCCGTACCGGCGCCCGCGTCCAGGATCACCGGCACGCGCGCGTGCTCCACGATCAGCTGGAAGTTGTGCGGGTTGCGGATGCCCAGGCCCGACCCGATCGGCGAACCCAGCGGCATGACCGCCGCGCAGCCCACGTCCTCCAGCTTGCGCGCCAGGACCGGGTCGTCGTTCGTGTACGGCAGGACCGTGAAGCCGTCGTCGACGAGCGTCTCCGCCGCGTCGAGGAGCTCCACAGGGTCGGGCAGCAGCGTCCGCTCGTCGGCGACCACCTCCAGCTTGATCCAGTCCGTACCGAGGGCCTCCCGGGCGAGACGGGCGGTCAGCACGGCCTCACCGGCCGTGAAGCAGCCGGCGGTGTTGGGCAGGACGCGGATGCCCAGCTTGTCGAGCACGGAGAGGACCGAGCCCTGGACGGTGGGGTCCAGGCGGCGCATGGCCACGGTCGTCAGCTCCGTGCCGCTGGCGGCCAGGGAGCGCTCCAGCACGTCGAGGCTGGGCGCCCCGCCCGTACCCATGATCAGCCGGGAGTCGAAGGTGGTCCCGGCGATGGTCAGACGGTCGTCGGCCATGTCTCAGCCCCCCTGGACAGCGGTGAGGATCTCGATCCGGTCGCCCTCGCCGAGCAGCGTCCCCGCCCACTGGCCGCGCGGGACGACCGTTTCGTTGACCGCGGCGGCCACACCGGAGCGCGCGGTGGTGAGCGTGGCGACCAGGGCGTCGAGCGTGGTCGGGGCGGCGAGCTCGCGGGACTCGCCGTTCACGGAGACGTTCATGACACTCCTGCGGAGACGGGAGCGGAGCCGGAAGCGGCAGGGCGGGAAGTGGCGGTGAACCGGGCCGCGGCGAAGGGCCGTGCCTCCTCCGGAAGGGTGCCGGTCGCGAGCACCTCGGCCATCACGTCGCCGGTGACCGGCGTCAGCAGCACACCGTTGCGGTAGTGCCCCGTCGCCAGGTGCAGTCCGGGCAGGGCGGTCGGGCCGATCAGCGGCGCGTTGTCGGGGGAGCCGGGCCGCAGCCCCGCGCGGGTCTCGGTCAGCGGCAGCTCGGTGATGCCGGGCACCAGCTCGTGGGCGTCCCGCAGCAGCTCGTAGACCCCGCCCGCCGTGACCGTGGTGTCCCAGCCGAGCTCCTCGCTGGTGGCCCCGACGACCAGCTCGCCGTTCTCCCGCGGCACCAGGTACACCTGGCTGCCGCGCACCACCGCGCGTACCGTGCGCGACAGGAACGGCGCGTACGCGGGCGGCACCGTCAGCCGCAGCACCTGCCCCTTCACCGGCCGTACGGGCGGCAGCACCTCGTCCGGCACGCCGCCGAGCCGCCCGCTCAGGCTGCCCGCGGCCAGCACCACCTGTCCGGCGGCGACCCGCGTCCCGTCGCCCAGGACCGCTCCCGCCGCCCGGTCCCGTTCCACCAGGAGCCGCTCCGCCCGGGCCCGGTGGAGAAGCACCCCGGCCCGCTCGCAGGCGGCCACCAGCGCCGCCGCCAGCCGCCGCGGGTCGACCTGGTGGTCGCCGTCCACCCGGAGCCCGCCGCGCACGCCGGGCGCCAGCATCGGTTCGAGGCGGCGGCACTCGCGTCCGCTCAGCCACTCGGACTCCAGGCCCGAACGGCTCTGCAGGGCGTGCAGCTCCCGCAGGTGCGCGCGGTCGTCGGCGTCCAGGGCGACCGCGAGGGTGCCGCACGCGCGGTACCCGACGTCCGTCCCGCCGGCCGCCTCCCGCAGTTCGGCGACGAACTCCGGGTAGCGGCGCGCCGACGCGAGGTTGAGGCCGAGGAGCGTCTCCTCGCCGTAGTGCAGTTCGGTGACCGCGGCGAGCATGCCCGCCGCCACCTGGGCGGCCCCGCCGCCCGGTTCGGGGTCGACGACGGCGGTGCGCAGCCCGCGCTGCGCCGCCCGCCAGGCCGTGACCAGGCCGATGATCCCGCCCCCGATGACGAGGACATCCGGTCCTGTGCGTGGATGCATGGGCGTCCAGCCCCTCCCTTCGCCGGCATGACCCGGATCAGGTTCGTACGGTCGGAGGCCGTCCAGCCTCCCTCTCAGCCCGGTGCGTCCGGGCTCCCGCGTGTGCTCTACGGTGGCCAGACTAACCCCACCCCGCAACGCGCAGTAAGGGAGCCTTCGCCGTGGCGCGCTCGCTCGACGGTCTCGTCCTCGCGCCGGTCGCCGACCAGGCCCCCGGCCAGGTGGGTACGCGGACCCGCTTCACCTACCACGAGGAGCCCGCGGAGCACCCGGAAGCGGGCAGCCGCGTCTGGGCCGAGTACGCGGGCGGGGACGTGGTGCGCGGGTTCCTCGTCGGCACGCGCGCGGGGGACCGGCTGGACTTCCGGTACGTGCAGCTGAAGCGCAACGGGCGCACGGCGTCCGGGCACTGCGTCTCGACGGTCGTGGAGCTGCCGGACGGCCGCGTTCGGCTGGAGGAGACCTGGGAATGGGAGTCCCAGGAGGGCACGGGCACCAGCGTGGTGGAGCAGCTGCCTTCCTGACGTCGCGTCAGCTACGTAAGGTGAGCGGGTGAGCGAGCGGATGAGTGCGAAGCGGCCCCCGGCCGAGGACCCGGCCGAGCAGCGGCCGGCGGACCAGCGGCCGACGGCCGGACAGCCCGCAGGCGGGCGAACGGCGTCCGGACAACCCGCAGGCGGGCGAACGGCGTCCGGGCGGCCGGCGGGGGACGGGCCGGTGCTCCGGCCGTCACCCGGGGAAGCCCCGGGGGGCGAGCCGTCGCCGGGCGGGCGGCGCGTCGTCATCGCCGGGGCCGGGATGGCCGGCGTGCAGACCGCCGTGGCACTGCGCGAACAGGGTTTCACCGGGCGGGTGCTGCTGATCGGCGCCGAGCCCCACCAGCCGTACGACCGGCCGCCGCTGTCCAAGGCGGTTCTGCTCGGCAAGGCCGAGGGGTCCGCCTTCGAGGTCGACTTCGAAGCCCTCGGCATCGAACTGCGCCTGGGGGTGGAGGTCACCGGTGTACGCCCCGGCGCGCACGAGGTCGACACCGAGGCCGGGCCGGTCCCGTACGACGTCCTCGTCGTGGCGACCGGGTCCGTGCCCGTCACGCTGCCCGGCACCGAAGGCGTCCGGGGCGTCCATCTGCTGCGCACGCTCGACGACGCGGAGCGGCTGCGCCCCGTCCTGGCGGACCAGCACGACATCGTGGTCGTGGGCGCCGGCTGGATCGGGGCCGAGTTCACCACGGCCGCCCGCGAGGCCGGCTGCGCGGTCACGGTGGTCGAGGCCGCCGGCCGGCCACTCGCGGGCGCGCTGCCCGCCGAGGTCGCCGGCCCCATGGCCGAGTGGTACGACGAGAGCGGCGCCGCCCTCCTCACGCACGCGCGCGTGGCGCACGTCGAGCCGGGCGAGGTGGCTCTGGAGGACGGCCGGCTGCTGCCCGCGGGGGCCGTGGTCGTCGGCATCGGCGCGCGGCCCGCCACCGACTGGCTCGAGGACTCCGGCATCGAGCTCGGCGAGGACGGCGCGATCGTGGCCGACGACCATCTGCGCACCTCGGTCACCGATGTGTACGCCGTCGGCGACTGCGCCTCCTTCCCCTCCGCCCGCTACGGCGAACGGCTGCTCGTCCACCACTGGGACAACGCGCTCCAGGGCCCGCGCACGGTCGCCGCCTGCATCGTGGGCGAGGCGCCCCGGGCGTACGACCCGGTGCCCTACTTCTGGTCCGAGCAGTTCGGCCGCTTCGTGCAGTACGCCGGCCATCACCCGGGCGCCGACACCATGGTGTGGCGGGGCGACCCGGCCGGTGCCTCCTGGTCCGTGGCGTGGCTGTGCGACGGCGCGCTGCGGGCGCTGCTGGCGGTGGGCCGCCCCCGCGACCTGGCGCAGGGCCGCAAGCTGATGGAAGCGGGCACGGTGCTCGATCCGCAGCGTGTGGCCGACCCGTCCGTCCCCCTGAAGGCCGCAGCTCAGCGGTAGTCCGGCGCGCCCTCGGCGTAGCCCGGGTACCGACTGTCGGTCCGGGATGGCACGCTTGTCCCGTGACCGAGATTGACGCAAAGACCGATGCTCTCGTCCCTGCCTGGCTCCACCTGCCGGACATCGCGGACATGCTTGGTGTCGAGGTGACGCGGGTGCGGCAGCTGGTCAAGGAGGGCCAGCTGATCGCCGTGCGCCGCGGTGAGAACCGGACGCTGCAGGTGCCTGCCGCCTTCATCAAGGACGGCAAGGTGCTGAAGGGTCTGGCCGGGACCCTGACCCTGCTGAAGGACGACGGCTTCACCGACGAAGAGATGCTGGAATGGCTCTTCACCCCCGACCCTTCCCTGCCGGGCACCCCCGCGCAGGCGCTCAGCGAGAATCGCGGCACGGAGGTGAAGCGCCGCGCCCAGGCGCTCGCCGTCTGACGTAACCGACGTACCGAACCGAACCGCACCGACACCAGGTGGTGGGCGGGACGGGCCCGGCTGCCCGGTGCCCGTCCCGCGCACCACCGCACCCACGGGGGGAACACCTCATGTCCACCGCACGCGCGCTCCTGTCCGACGCCCGGCTCTACCTGTGCACGGACGCCCGCAAGCGGCAGGGGGACCTCCCCGCGTTCCTCGACGCCGTGCTCGCCTCCGGTGTGGACGTCGTCCAGCTGCGCGACAAGGGCATGGAAGCCGGTGAGGAGCTGGAGCACCTGGCGGTGTTCGCGGACGCCTGCCGCCGCCACGGCAAGCTGCTCGCGGTGAACGACCGGGCCGACGTGGCCCACGCCATCGGCTCCGACGTGCTGCACCTGGGCCAGGGCGACCTGCCGGTCCCCGCCGCCCGGGCGATCCTCGGCGACCGGGTGCTGATCGGCCGCTCCACGCACGCCGAGGGGGAGGTGGACGCGGCGGTCGCCGAGCCGGGCGTCGACTACTTCTGCACCGGGCCCTGCTGGCCCACCCCCACCAAGCCGGGGCGCTACGCGCCGGGCCTGGACCTGGTGCGGTACGCGGCGTCGCTGGACCAGGACCGGCCGTGGTTCGCGATCGGCGGCATCGACGCGGACACCCTGGACGAGGTGCTGGACGCCGGCGCCCGGCGGATCGTCGTCGTCCGGGCCATCACCGAGGCGGACGACCCCGCGGCGGCCGCGGCGGCGCTCGCCAAGCGGGTGCGCGAGCGGGCCGCCTGAGACCCGCCCGGAGCGGCGGGCCCCGCCCGGCCCCGCGGTGCCGGGAGACGCGGCTCGGCCATGTTTTGTCCGAGGGGTGGACAACAAACCGGCGAATCCGACAAATCCCCCCGCTCTTGTTGGGTGGCCGACCCACCCTCGCTAACCTGCGGGTATGGCCCTTGGCACACCCTCCACCAGGACGGATCGCGCCCTCACCGTGCGCGATCTGCTCGCGACCGGCAAGACGACGTACTCCTTCGAGTTCTGGGCGCCCAAGACGGAGAAGGGCGAGCGGAACCTCTGGAACGCGCTGCGCCGGGTCGAGGCGGTGGCGCCGAGCTTCGTCTCCGTGACCTACGGGGCCGGCGGCTCCACCCGCTCCGGAACGGTGAAGGCCACCGAGCAGATCGCCGCCGACACCACCCTCACCCCCGTCGCGCATCTCACCGCGGTGAACCACACCATCGCCGAGCTGCGCAACATGATCGGCCAGTACGCCGACGCCGACATCCGCAACATCCTCGCCGTCCGGGGCGACCCGCCCGGCGACCCGATGGGCGAGTGGGTCCCGCACCCGGAGGGGGTGAGGTACGCCGCCGATCTCGTCCGGCTGATCAAGGAGTCCGGCGACTTCTGCGTGGGCGTCGCGGCCTTCCCCGAGATGCATCCGCGCTCCACGGACTGGGACACGGACATTCGTCATTTCGTGGACAAGTGCCGGGCGGGCGCCGACTACGCGATCACCCAGATGTTCTTCGATCCGGAGGATTATCTTCGGCTGCGCGACCGGACGTCCGCCAAGGGCTGCGAGACGCCGATCATCCCCGAAATCATGCCGGTCACCAGCGTGAAGCAGATCGAACGGTTCGCCCGGCTCAGCAACGCACACTTCCCGCCCGCCCTGAAAGAGCGGATCCTCGCCGTCCAGGACGATCCGGCCGCTGTACGCTCCATTGGCATCGAGTTCGCAACGGAGTTCGGCGCTCGTCTGCTGTCCGAGGGTGCTCCCGGGCTGCACTTCATCACGCTGAACAACTCCACCGCGACGCTCGAGATCTACGAAAATCTCGGACTGCACGAGCAGTCCTGACCGGCCGTACCCGCTCCGTGACGGGGCGGCGGCCGTACGAGAGGGGCGGGCATGGGCTGGACGGTCCTCTACATCGCGTTCGGAATCGTCGCGTTGTGGCTGCTCGGTGAAGTGCTCCTGCAGTACAAGGCACGGCTGCGCTGGCGCCTGCTCGCCTTCGCGGGCTTCCTGGGCGTGGTCGTGGGCGTGCTGCTGCCCTCCGTCGCGGTGATCATCGCTGGCGCGCTCGCCTTCGCGGTCGGCCAGACGTACGTCACGCTCTCGTTCCGCCGCGGCTTCTCCACCGGCTGGGCGCTCGGCGGCAGCCCCGGCGCGAGCCGCCGGCGCCGGTCCGGCGCCGCGGAGGGCGGTCCCACGCTCCAGGTCACCGACCTCGACTACGACACGCCCGAACCGCCGGCCACGCCCGCCGACACCACGGCCGTCTACGAGCCCCAGCCCCTCCCGGACGAAACCGGGCAGTACGGCGTCTACACGGGCCCCTCCGGCTCCTCCGGTCCCTCCGCGGCCTACGGATTCGAGCAGGCCGGGTCCGACGCGTACGCCGACCGGAACGCGTCGTACGACTCCGGCTTCAGCAGCTACGCCCAGCCCGGGTACGAGACGCAGGACGCCTACACCTACTCCGCCTCGTACGACTACGACACCGGACAGCAGCACTACGCCTCCTACTCCGACCCGTACATCGGCCCCAGCGGCGGCCCCGGCGCCCAGCCGTACGGCGGGTACGACGGCTACGGTGGCCCGCAGCCCTACGCGGACCCCTACGGGGACGGCGCCCAGTACGGCACCGACACGCCCCCCGGCGGCGTCTGGGTGCCGCAGCAGCGCGACGGGGAGCAGCAGTACCCCCCGCCGCCGCCCGGGCAGCCCTCGCCGTACGGCTACGACCCGAACGACTCGCAGTACCGCTACTGAGCCGGGCCCCTGCCCCGGGCCGTGCCGCACGGCCCGCGCTGCGGCTACTGCGAGCCGCGGAAGCCCGCGCCCTCCACGATCAGCCCGGCCGCCAGCGCGCCGGACATCCCGGCGTGCGCGAGCCCCCCGCCCGGATGCGCCCAGCCGCCGGCGAACCACAACCCCGCCAGCGGCGCCGGGTTCGCGGCGGGCAGCAGCGCCCCGCCCGCACCCGCCAGCGCCGGCCCCGGCACCCCGTAGGCGCCCGTCTCCCGGAGCGTGTCCGCGGGGGTGCGCACCACCCGCCACAGCAGCCGCTCCCGCAGCCCCGGGACGGCGGCCTCCGCGGCCGCGGTCATCCGGTCGGCGAACGCGGCCGCCTCCGCTTCCCTGGGCTCGCCCCACAGGTTCTCCGACGCCCACGCGCCGCCCGCGGGAACGGTCGCGGTGACCGTGACCGCCTCGTGCCCGGCGTCGGGGCGCAACCGCTCGTCGTCCGGGCGCAGCACCGTCACGGTCGGCCGCTCGCACAGCCGGCCCGCGGCGAGCGCGTCCAGCTCGTCCTCGCGGTCGGCGGAGTGCACCACCGTGCGGTGGACGGCGTCCGCGGGCCGCCCGCCCCGCAGCGCCAGGAACAGCGTCACGCGCCCGGTGCGCACCGCCGACTGGTAGCGGGGCCACTCGTCCTGGCTGCGCCACTCCAGGACCTGGTCCCGGTACAGCGAGGGCACGGGTGCGCCGGCCACCACGTGGTCCGCCTCGGCCACCCGGCCGTCGGCCAGCTCCACGCCCACGGCGCGGCCGTCCTTCGCGACGACCCGGGTCACCTCGGCACCGAAGACGAACTCGACCCTGCGCGCCCGGCACCGCTCGTACACGGCGTCGGCCAGCGCCCGGATGCCGCCGGAGACGTACCAACTGCCGAAGGTCTGCTCCATGTAGGGCAGCACGGCGGCGGACGGGGGAGCTGTGGCCGGGTCGAAGCCGTAGGCGAGCGCGTAGCTCTCCAGCAGCGCCGCCAGCCGGGGATCGCGCAGCTCGCGACGCCCCACGCCGGCCAGCGTCGTCGCCGCACGGCGCAGCAGACCGCTCCTGAGCGCCGGGTAGGGGTCACGGCCGAACGGCGACACGTCGGCGGGCAGCGGTTCCTCCAGCAGGGGCCGCCGCGTGCGGTCCCACGCGTCCCGCGCGCGGTTGAGGAAGCCGCCCCAGCGCTCACCCGCGCCCGCGCCGAGCGCCGTGTCCAGCGCCGAGACCACACCGGCGCGCGAGGCGTTGGGCAGGGACACGGTCGTGCCGTCGGCGAACACGTGCCGGCTCGCCGGGTCCACCTGGGTCATCCCGACGCACCGCTCCAGCGGCTCCTTGCCGGTCTTGACGAAGAGGTCCCGGTAGACCGCGGGCAGGTGCAGCAGGCCCGGTCCGGTGTCGAAGGCGAAACCGTCGCGCTCGAACCGGCCGACCGCGCCGCCGTACGTCCCCGCGCGCTCGTACACCGTCACCCGGTGGCCCGCCACAGCCAGCCGGGCCGCCGCCGCCATGGCGCCCATCCCGGCGCCGATCACCGCAATCCGTGCCATGCCAGGGACCCTATCCGGCGCCGCCGACCGCACCGTGCCTGGGCATGAACACCCAGCTCTGAGTATCCGTACCTAGGTCATGAGATGAGTAGGGCGGCGGATGGGGCCGGACCCGCGCGGACGGAAGAGTGGAGGCCACGGAAGGGGCGCGGGGCCGGCACCGCCGACACGGGGCGGCGGAACGGCGCCGCGCGCCTGACGGAACGGGGGCACGGGGGAAGAGGAGAACGGGGAACGGGGGAGATCCCGGGACAACGGGGGTGGAAGACCCGGGGGAACGGGGGACGGGGGAGCAGGAAACGCCGCGGGAACGGGGAACGGGGGAGAACCCGCGGAAACGGGGGAACGGGGGAAGCGCCGGTTCGAATGGGCTCGGGGGGATCGAGCCCATCCGGACCGGCTTTCCGTCGTCCGGAGCTACCCCCGGCCGCTCACCCGGCCGTGCAACAGGCGGGACAGGGCGGCGTGGACGTCGTCGATGGAGCGCTCGCTCTGGAACGCCTGCCAGTCCAGCGCCGCCACCAGCACCATGCCGACCAGCGCGGCCGCCGTCAGCGGGATGTCGATCTCGTCGCTCAGCTCACCGTCCGCGACACCTTCCCGCAGCACCGCCTCGACGACGGCGACCGCCTCCTGGCGCACCACCAGGAGGGTGGCCTGCCAGGCCCGGTTGGTGCGCCACAGCTCGGCCACGTACAGCTGCGTGAAGGCCGGGTAGCGGTCGATGAAGAGCAGACCGGCCCGGATCATGGCGTCCAGGGCCTCGACCTTCGTCCCGCCGCGCGCGGCGGTGTCGTCGGCGGCCGCCCGCAGCGACGCCGTGAGCAGTCCGACCCCGTGGCGCAGCAACTCCTCGAAGAGCTCCGTCTTGCTCTTGAAGTTGTAGTAGACGGTGCCCTTGGCCACCCCGGCGCGTTCCGCGATCTCGTCCACCGTCGTGGCCGAGAATCCCTGCTCGGCGATGAGGGTCACGGCGGCCTCGTACAACTTGGTGCGAGTGGCCTGCCGTCTGCTGCTCCGGGTGTCCATGGGGACGATTCTCACAGGTCTCACCGCCTCTACAGAGTCAGCTCGGGGTGCAGCCGGTCCAGGGTCCACACCTGCTTGCGCCGGGCGGAGAGGGCCGTCAGCGCCAGCGCGCCCAAAGTGAAGGCGGCCAGAACCGCGGAGCCCTGCCAGACCGGACCGAGGCCGCCGCCCGTGATGAGCCGGCGCAGCGCCTCGACGACGTACGTCATCGGCAGGAAGGGATGGATGGCGTTGAAGAAGCCCGGGCTGGTCTGGACGGGATAGGTACCGCCGGCCGAGGTGAGCTGGAGCATCAGCAGGGCCAGCACCAGGATCCGGCCCGCCGCGCCGAACCGGGCGTTCAGCCACTGGATGATCGCCGCGAAGCAGCAGGTCACCAGCGCGAGGAAGGCGACCGTCCCGGCGGCCTGCGCCATCTTCAGGCCGAGCCCCCAGCGCAGCACCGACATCAGCGCGGCCACCTGGAGCAGGCCGATGGCGGCCACCGGCAGCCAGCCGGCCAGCGCCGTGCGCCAGGCCGAGGCCCCCGCGGCCAGGGCCCGCCGGTTGAGCGGCTGGATGAGCATGTACGCCACCATGGCGCCCACCCAGAGGGAGAGCGGGATGAAGTACGGGGCGAAGCCCGTGCCGTAGTTGGGCGCCTTGTGCAGCGACTGGGAGGCGAGCTCGACCGGGTCGGCCATGACCTCGGTGCGGCGGTCGCGGTCCTTCTTGTCGTAGTCCGGGATCTTGTCGACGCCCTCTTTGAGGCCCTGGGCCAGGTCGCTGGAGCCGTCGGCGAGCTTGAACAGGCCGCCGTCCAGTTCCCCGGCGCCCTTCTTGAGCTTGCCCACCCCGGTGTCCAGCGCGCTGGAGCCGGTCTTGGCGCTCGTCACCCCGGTGTGCACCTGGTCGGCGCCCGTGGCGACCGCGTGGGCGCCGGCGTTCAGCTCGTTGATCTTCGTGACGGCGTACTGGAGGTCGCTGTCCAGGTTGGGCGCCCGCTTGGCGAGGGCGTCGGCCTTCTTCTGGAGGTCGGCCAGCTGCGCGTCCAGCTTCTTCAGGTCGCCGTTGCTGTCCTTGGACAGCTCGTGCAGGTCGTCGGCGATCCTGGCCACGTCGGCGGAGGTGACCTTCGCGCGCTCCATGGCCGGGCACCACTGGGGGTCCGGGACCGGCGCGTCCTCGCAGCGCTCCTTGTGGAGGCCGGCCAGGGCGGTGGCGTCCTCCTGGGCGTTCTGGCGCAGGGTGGGACCGGTCTTCACGATCAGGTCGAGGTTGTGGCGCATGGCGGCCGACAGGTCCGAGACCAGGCGGGCCGAGTCGCCGATCTTCTTGCCGTTGTCCTTCAGGTACGGGCGGACGTCGGCCGCCACTCCGTTGACCTTGTCGGCCAGCCTCTGCGTACCGTCCGCCACCTGCCGGGCGCCCGTCTCGACCTGGCCGGCGCCCTTGTCGAGCTCCTTGAGGCCGCCGGCCAGCTTGCCGCTGCCCTGCTTGGCGTTCTTCAGGCCGTTCGCCAGGTCGGCGGAGCCCTTCTTCGCCTTGCCCACGCCGTCCTTGACCTGGTCGGCACCCTCGGCGGCCTTCTCGGTCGCGTCGTGGATGTCCGAGAACGAGATGAAGATCTTGTCCAGGAAGGAGCGGGACGTCTTCGTCGAGGCGGCGGTGCGCACCTCGGAGAACACCGTCCGGGAGATCTGCCCGACGATGTAGTTGTTGGCGTCGTTCGTCCGCACCTTCAGGGCGCCCGTCTCAGGGGCGTTGCCGGAGCTGGAGGCGATGCGCTTGCTGAAGTCGCCGGGCATGGTGAGCGACAGGTAGTACGTGCCGTTCTCCACGCCCTCACGCGCCTCGGCGTCGCTCACCTCGTGCCACTGGAAGACCTTGCTCTCCCGCAGCCCCTTGGTGATGTCGTCGCCCGCGTTGAGCTTCTTGCCGTCGGCGGTGGCGCCCTTGTCCTCGTTGACGAGCGCGACGGGGATCTTGTCGAGCCTGCCGTACGGGTCCCAGAAGGACCACAGGTACAGCGCGCCGTACAGCAGCGGCAGCAGCAGGATCGCGACGAGTGCCGCGCGCGGCAGCTTACCCCTGCCGAACCGCTTCAGCTCAAGCGCGGCCAGTTTCGGCGAGCGCATCGGCCGTCCCCTCCTCGGTGGTGCGGATCGTGATGGTGTTCCCGGGAGCCTCGCTGCACACCGCCAGCACGGTGGTGCCGCCGTCGGCGATCGACCGCAGCATCCGCCACGCCTCGGCCCGGTCGGCGTCGGACAGCTTGAGGTCCGCGTCGTCGACGGCCAGCAGACGCGGCTCGCCGATCAGGGCGAGGGCCACGGACAGGCGCAGCGCCTCCAGCCGCTCGAGATCGCGCACGGAAGTGCGCTCCCCCTTGGGCAGCGCCGCCACATCCAGGCCCGTCGCCTCCAGCGCGGCCTCGATGCGTGCGCGGGAGGCCGCGGCCCGCTCGGCACGCGGGCGCAGCAGGGCGAGCGGGGAGGCGTCGAACCGGCGCTGCAGCAGCGCGCGTTCCCGCAGGTGCTCGCCGACGGTGAACGCCGGGTCGAGGTCGCTGACCCCCGGCACGGGACCGAGGGCGCTGATGCGGCGTACGGCGGCCATCTTCCGGGGCAGCCGCAGACCGGCGACCTCGGCGTGCCCCTCGGTGGGGCGCATGCGGCCGGTGAGCGCCAGGAGCAGGCAGGTGCGGCCGGACCCCGACGGCCCCTCCAGGGTGATGAGGTCACCGGGCGCGGCCTCCACGGACACGCCCCGGAAGACCCAGCCGCGCGGCCCCTTCATCCCGAAGCCCTCGGCCACCAGCGCCGCGCCGCGCGGCTCCTCGGCGGAGGGGGCGCCGGCCGGGCGGCCGGTGCCGGTGCGGCCGGTGCCGGCGCCGGTTCCCGTGCCCGAGGCGGTGGTGTCGGTGTCGGGATCGGTCTCCGCCGCTTCTGTGCGGTCGCTCGCGCGGTCCTCCGCGTCCCTGTCCGGCTTTTCCGCATCCGCCGCGCTGTCCCGCGTGTCGCGGGCGCCGTCCTCGGACCCCGTGGGACGGCCTTCCGGCACGGTGCTCCCGGCCTGCGCGGTTTCCGCGCCGGTCTGCCCGGTGCTTCCGGCCCGCCCGGTTTCCGCGCCGGTTTCTGCGGGCTGCGCCTCCTCGGTGCCGTCCTCGGCCGTGCGGTCGGTGGCGTCAGCGCCCTTCGTGCCCGAGCTGCCTTCGCTGCCGTCGCCGCCCTTTGTGAGGTCCGTGCGGTCGGCGCGGTCGGTGCGGTCGGGATTCCCGGGTATGCCCTTGTCCACGACCCTCCCCCCAACTTCTTTGAACTGACCAGTCAGTTCAAAAGCTACTCCGAACGCCCGCCCGAAGCAAAAGCGCAGCTCAGCCCGGATTGTCAGTGGTGGCCTGCACGATGGGCACATACGGCCACAGCGCCGTCCCGCGACGACAGGAGGTTCGTCATGGCCGGTTCGAACGCAGCAGCGCGTGACGTCCACCCCGTGCTGCGCCGCGCCTCGGCACCGCCCGCCGCCCTGGACCTGCTCGCCCAGGCGCACGCCGGCCTCGATGAGGCGGCCGCGCTCGACACCCCCAACGAGCGGTACGCCACGGCCCACCTCGCCGCCCTCCGCGCCGCCGCCGCGGTCCTCGCCGCCCGCGGCCGCCCCGAGGCCACCCCCCGCAAACGGCAGCAGATCCGCAGCGCTTGGGAAGTCCTTCCCGAGATCGCCCCCGAGCTGACCGAGTGGAGCGCCCTGTTCGCCTCCGGAGCAGCCCGCCGGGCCCGGGCGGAAGCCGGCATACAGGGCGCGGCGAGCGCCCGCGCCGCCGACGACCTGATACGCGACGTGACCGTGTTCGTGCGACTCGTGGAGCGGTTGCTGGTGCTCCGTCCGGTGCTGCCCAGGCCGAGGGTGCGGCAGTCGGGTGCGGACGACGGCACGGGGTGAGCCATGGGGTGACCGGGGACGGCAGGTGAGGCCATAGGGTGGGAGGCGTTCATCACCCTCCCGAGGAGTCAACTGCCGTGTCGGACCCGCAGCGCCCCCGCGCCTCCCTTCGTACCGCCGTGGTGTGGGACGTCCTCGAGGACGCCCTCGACCGCAGGGTCAAGGCGACCGGTAAGGACAGCCTGGACGTCCTCGACACCGGTGGCGGCAGCGGGAACTTCGCCGTGCCCGTCGCCCGCCTCGGACACCGGGTCACGGTCGTGGACCCCAGCCCCAACGCCCTGTTCGCGCTGGAGCGCCGGGCCGGCGAGGCCGGTGTGGCCGACCGGGTGCGCGGCGTCCAGGGCGATGTGCACGGCCTGTTCGACGTCGTCGAGCGCGGCGGCTACGACGTGGTGCTGTGCCACGGCGTCCTGGAGTACGTGGACGACCCGGTCGAGGGCATCAGCAACGCCGTCGAGGCACTCCGTCCCGCCGGTGCGCTCAGCCTGCTCGCCGCCGGGCTCGGCGGGGCCGTCCTCGCCCGGGCGCTCGCCGGGCATTTCACCGAGGCCCGGCACGCGCTGAGCGACCCGGCCGGGCGCTGGGGCGAGGGCGACCCCGTGCCCCGCCGCTTCACCGTCGAGCAGCTCACCGAGGTCGTCGAGGCGGCCGGCGTGGACGTCGGCGCGGTCCACGGCGTGCGGGTCTTCGCCGATCTGGTCCCCGGTGTTCTGGTCGACACCGAGCCGGGCGCCCTGGACGCGCTGCTGCGGCTGGAGGCGGCGGCCGCCGAACTGCCCGCGTTCCATTCGGTCGCCACGCAGCTGCACGTCCTGGGCGAAAAGCGGGGCTGACGCGCGCAGTGGGCTGATCAGCGGCGCAGCGGCAGACGGAGTACGTCACACACCCCCCGATCGCCGTCGGATCCCCGTATGATCGAGGGACACCATCCGGCATGACGGATCGGAGGACGGGGAATCAACGCCTCACCAGCCGAACCGGCATGGCGGCCCGATCGGTGAATCGGGACAGAGGGCGGGTTTCACGGGGGCGATTCCCTGCCTATCCTGAAAGGGCCGCATACCGGTCGCCCCCCGCGACCGACGACGAGGAGGACTCCGTGCCGCTCTCGGAGCACGAGCAGCGAATGCTCGAGCAGATGGAGCGAGCGCTGTACGCCGAAGATCCCAAGTTCGCGACAGCGCTCGAGGGAAGCGGGCTGCGTACGTACACCCGGCGACGGGTCTACCAGGCGGTCGCAGGCTTCCTTGTGGGTATCGCGCTCCTCATGGCCGGAATGGTCGCCCAGCAGATCTGGATCAGCGTGGTGGGTTTCCTCGTCATGCTGGGCTGCGCGGTCCTCGCGGTCACCGGTTGGCGCAAGGCGCCCAAGCCGGGCGAGCAGCAGTCACCGGCCGGCGCCCCGGGTCCCGGCCGGCAGGCCAGGCAGCGCCGCTCGATGATGCACCGGATCGAGCAGCGGTGGCAGCGCCGCCGCGACGAACAGGGCCACTGAGCGCGCAGACGGCATCACCTGCGCGGCAGCGCGCAGGACAACCGCATCGTGAGCACGCGCGTGCGTGCATCAAGGCTGAGGGGTGACCGCTTCCGAGCGGTCACCCCTCAGCCATGCCCTCGGCGAGTCGGCCGTCCGCTCCGCAAACACCGCCGGCCCGCATGCCCCACCCGGCAGCCTGCGGGCTCTGCGCGCGCCCGCGCCGGGCGCCCTCCCGGTACCGGGCACCGCTGGCCTGCCCGGCCATGCCGTACCTGCTCCGCAAATACCGCCGGCCCGCACGCCTCCCCGGCAGCCTGCAGGCTCCGGGCGCCCGCGCCGGGCGCCCCCGGTACCGGGCTCCGCAGGCACCGCCGGCCTGCCCGGCCATGCCGTAACGGGGGCTCCGCAGGCACCGCAGGCCCGTCCGGTCATGCCGTGCGCGCCGCCCGTGGACCGGTGGCCACGGGCGGCCGCGTCAGCCGCGCTGGCGGGACGGGCGGCGCAGGGGGCCCGACCAGCGCGTGGTCAGGCGGTGGCGGACCGCCGCCCAGCGGTCGGCCACCGCGGCCCAGCGGGCCGACAGTGCCCACAGCACCTGGACGGCCGAGCGCGGCGCCAGCGTGGCCCGCAGCCGCGGTACCGCGCCCAGCGGGGCACGCAGGCCGGCCCGCACCCGCGCCACGTCCTCGGCGAGCCCGGTCGCGGGCCGCGGCCGCGGCGCGTAGAGCACCTGCTCCACCGCGCCCGCCGTCCGGTGCACCGCCTCCGCCGCCGGACCTTCCAGCCCGCCCAGCCGCACGATGCGCTCGGCGGTCCGGCGGGGCGTCCGGGACTCGTCCGGCACGACACCGTGGTCCCAGGCCGTGTCGATGATCTCCCGCCAGGCCGCCAGCGTCCGGGCCGCCGCGTCCTCGGCGGTGCGCCCGGACGAACCGAGCCGGCGTGAGGTCACCCGTATCCGCCAGAGCATCGGCAGCAGGGGCACCAGCAGCGCCGCCACCACACCGAGCGCGATCAGCAGGACCGTCGTCAGGGGCGTTCCCGGGTCCGCGGGCGTCACCGCGCCCGGCGCCGCCGTCTCGCCGCACTCGCCCAGGCGCCGCATCTGCGGTGTGCAGCTCGGGTCGGCCGACGGCGCGGTGGACGGCGCGGCCGAAGCGCTGGCCTCGGGCTGCGCGGGTGCGGGCGCCTCAGCCGAGGGTGCCTCGGGCCGCGTGTACTCGGGTACCGAGCCCCGCGTCGGGGTCGGCTCGAACCGCAGCCACCCCACGCCCTCGAAGTACAGCTCCGGCCAGGCGTGCGCATCGCGGATGCCGACCGACATGACGCCGCCGCCCTGCTGCGTGCCGGGCGTGAAGCCGACCGCGACCCGCGCCGGTATCCCCAGCGTCCGGGCCATCGCCGCCATCGAGAACGAGAAGTGGACGCAGAACCCCTTCTTCGCCGTCAGGAACCGGGAGATGGCCGCGACTCCGGTGCCCGACGACACCTGTGTGTCGTAGGTGAAGCCGCCCTCGGCCGCGAACCAGTCCTGCAGCTTCACGGCCCGCTCGTAGTCGTTCGCCGCCCCCGCGGTCACCTCCAGCGCCGTGGCCTTCACGTCCCGCGGCAGCGAGTCCGGCACGCTCGTGTACTCGCGCGCCAGCGACCCGGGCGGCGCCGGGGCGTCCGCCAGCTGCTTCGGCGTCGGCTGCACGAGCAGACTGGTCACGGTGTACTGCTTGCCGCGCGTGGTCTGGCCGTCGTCGCCGACGAGCATCCGTCCCGCCGGCTCGTACCGCCAGCGCCCCTCGATGGCGACGGAGGTCGCCGGGTAGGGCAGCGGCAGCCACTTCTGCTCGTAGGAGTCGGCGGCCGAGAGGTTGGTGGTGACCGACACGCCGCCCACGGCCTCGCTCAGCCCCTCCGGGCGGGGCAGCTGCGCCGGGACGTCCTCGACCTTGCGCACCGACGATCGCCACGAGGTGCCGTCGAACTGGTCCAGCGCGACCATGCGCAGGTACATGCCGGAGGGGTCCTGGGCATTGGTGCGGTACCGCAGGACCTCCCGGTCGTCGGGCTGGTTCAGGTTGTCCTGGAGGGACACCAGCGGGTTCACCGCCGAGATGGTGCCCCCGCCGCCTTCGCCCCGGCCGCTGCCCGCGGTGTTCAGCAGCCCGCCGCTGAGCGACGGCAGCGCCGCCGGCACCACCATCGCGATGCCCAGGGCGACCACACCGATCCGCCGTCCCGTGCGCACCGGCGCGGTCGTGCCGCCTCCCGGCGCCAGCAGCCCGGTCGGGCCGTTGCCCCGGGACGGCGCCGCGCCGCCGAACACCCGCCCCCACTGGGAGAGCCGGTCCCGGCCCTCCGCCAGCAGGAGCACCAGGTAACCGGTGGCCGCCAGCAGGAACCACAGCCAGGTCGCGCCGCCGCCCGACAGCCCGGCGGCCACCGAGTACAGCGCCAGCAGCGGCAGCCCCGCGGGTGCCGCACTGCGGAAGGTCACCGCGAGCGCGTCGACCGCCAGTCCGATCAGGAGCACGCCGCCGATCAGCATCAGCCGGATGCCGGCGCTTGCCGGGGCCGGTATCGCGTACTGGCCCACGTCGTCGGCGCCCGCCCGCAGCAGCTCGCCGAGCCGCTGAACGGCCTCGGGCCCCGGCACGACGGCCGCGAGCGCCTGCTCCCGCGCGAAGACCACCGTCAGCATCACCACGGCCAGCACGGCCTGGAGCACCACGATCAGCGGCCGGGCCAGCGGAACCCGCCGCGCCAGCGCGCCCACGACGCTCTGGATGCCCAGCAGCAGTGCCGCATGGGCGATCCAGTCGACCTCGTCGACCAGCGGCACCAGCGCGCCCGACGCCATCAGCGTGGCGGCGTACGCGCACAGCGCGAGCCTCGCCCGACCGCTCATGACCAACTCCCCGCGAACCCTGTCGTACCGCCACCCGGCGCACCCGACTCCAGCGGCGCCGAACCGGCGTGCCGCCACACCTCGGCGAGCGACGCCCGCGGCGGCACGGCCACCGCCGTCCACCCGGCCTCGCGCAACCGGCGCACGGCGGCGGTCGCGGCCCCGCCCACCGGGCGTCCGTTCGACCAGGAGCCGCTGTCCAGCACGAAGGCGACAGCACCGCCGCTGCCCCGCCGCATCCTGGCGGCCATCGCCGCCTGCTCGTCGTCCAGGTCGCCGATGAAGGCCACCAGCTGCCCTTCGTTCCCGCTCCGCAGGACGTCGAACGCGCGCGACAGGCCCGCCCCGTCGGAGTGGTCGACGACCGCGAGCGTGTCCATCAGCAGCCCGGCGGCGTCCGCGGAGTCCTGCGTGGCCCCGGCGAACCCGTCGGCGCCCTCTCCGGGCAGCACGCTCCCGGTGTCCGTCAGCAGCCGCACCGCGAAGCCCCGCTCCAGCATGTGCACCAGCACCGAGGCGGCACCCGAGACCGCCCACTCGAAGGCGGAGTCCGGCCCCGCCCCCTGGTACGCCACCGCGCGGGTGTCCAGCAGAACCGTGCACCGGGCACGCTGCGGCTGCTCCTCGCGCCGCACCATCAGCTCGCCGTGGCGTGCGGTGGACCGCCAGTGCACCCGCCGCAGGTCGTCGCCGTAGCGGTATTCGCGCGGGATCACGTCGTCCTCACCGGCCAGGGCCAGCGAACGCTGCAGGCCGTCGCCGTACCCCGCGCCCTCACCGGCCAGCCGCACCGGCGGCAGCGGCTCGGTGCGGGGTATCACCGTGAGGGTGTCGTACGCGCTGAAGGAGCGCGTCAGCTCGCACATCCCGAAGGGGTCGTTCAGCCGCAGTTGGAGCGGACCCAGCGGGTACCGGCCGCGCAGGTCGGAGCGGACCCGGTACGACACCTCGCGCCGCCCGCCCGCCTCGACCCGGTCCAGCACGAACCGGGGCCGCGGCCCCAGGACGTACGGCACGTGGTCCTGGAGCATCAGCAGGCCGGTGGGCAGCCGGGAGACGTTCTCCATCCGCAGGTGCACCCGCGCCTCGCCGCCCGCCGCCACGCGCCGCGGGGACAGCCCCCGGCCGGCGGTCACCCGGTAGCGGGTGCGGTACAGCACGAGCACGCACACCAGCGGCAGCACCATGAGCAGCAGGCCGACCCGCAACAGGTCGCCCTGCCCCAGCACGTACGCGCAGACCGCCGCCGCCACACCGGCCGCCAGGAACGACCGGCCGCGCGTGGTGAGCCCGCCGAGGGCGTCCCGGACACCGCCGCCCCGGCTCTCGCCGTCCGCGGCGGCGGGTGCGGGGGCCGCCATCAGAGCCGCCGGACGCCGGGCTGCGGCCGGCCGTAGTGCGGGGCGGGGGCCGCGGGCTGCTGGGCGGCGGTCGGCACCGGCGTGCGCTGGAGTATCTCCATCACGACCTGCTCGGAGGTGCGCCGGTTCAGCTGGGCCTGCGACGTGGGCAGCAGCCGGTGCGCGAGGACCGGCACCGCCAGCGCCTGGACGTCGTCCGGCAGGGCGTAGTCCCGGCCCTGGAGCGCCGCCGACGCCTTCGCGGCGCGCAGCAGGTGCAGCGTGGCGCGCGGCGAGGCGCCCAGCCGCAGCTCGGGGTGGGTCCGGGTGGCCCCGACCAGGTCCACGGCGTACCGCCGGATCGCCTCGGCCACGTGGACCGTGCGCACCGCGTCGATCAGCTTCACGATGTCGTGGGCGTGCGCCACCGGCTGCAGGTCGTCGAGCGGTGACACGGAACCGTGGATGTCGAGCATCTGCAGTTCCGCCTCGGGGCTCGGGTAGCCGATCGAGACACGGGCCATGAAGCGGTCGCGCTGCGCCTCGGGCAGCGGGTAGGTGCCCTCCATCTCGACCGGGTTCTGCGTGGCCACCACCATGAAGGGGCTGGGGAGTTCGTAGCTCTGCCCGTCGATGGTGACCTGCCGCTCCTCCATCGACTCCAGCAGCGCCGACTGCGTCTTCGGCGAGGCGCGGTTGATCTCGTCGCCGATCACGATCTGCGCGAAGATCGCGCCCGGCTTGAACTCGAAGTCGCGGCGCTGCTGGTCGTAGATCGAGACGCCGGTGATGTCCGACGGCAGCAGGTCGGGCGTGAACTGGATCCGCCGGACCGAACAGTCGATGGACCGTGCCAGCGTCTTGGCCAGCATGGTCTTGCCGACGCCGGGCACATCCTCGATGAGGAGGTGTCCCTCGGCGAGCAGCACGGTCAGCGAAAGCCGTACGACCTCAGGCTTGCCCTCGATCACAGCCTCGACCGACCTGCGGACACGTTCCGCTGTGGTGGTCAGATCTGTGAGGCTCGCTCGATCGTCATAGGTCGTCACCCGGCCCTCCTCGGCCCGTTCCATGGGCCGTGCGCGGCTGACGGCCCGGCCCACCCTTGAAACACGGACACCGTCTCCGAACCATTCAGCGACGGTGTCTCCCCCCGCATTCTTGTTGGCGTTACCCGTGCGTGTCACTCGGCTGTGGATAACCCTGGGCGATATGTCGGAGGTTGCGGTGCTACGGGTGGTGCCGGGCTCCGGAAATCGGTCGGGAATCGGTCAGGCAGCCGGGTCGATCTCGCGCAGCAGACCCGTGTGGACGTCGAACACGAAGCCCCGCACGTCATCGGTGTGCAGCAGGAACGGCGACGTGCGGACCCGCTGCATCGACTGCCGTACGTCCTGGTCGACGTCGCGGAACGCCTCGACGGCCCACGTCGGACGCTGCCCGACCTCGACCTCCAGATCCTGGCGGAACTCTTCGGTCAGCTTCTCCAGGCCGCAGCCGGTGTGGTGCACCAGCATCACGCTGCGGGTGCCCAGCGCGCGCTGGCTGATGGTGAGCGAGCGGATCACGTCGTCGGTGACCACGCCGCCCGCGTTGCGGATGGTGTGGCAGTCGCCCAGCTCCAGGCCGAGGGCGGCGTGCAGATCGAGCCGAGCGTCCATGCAGGCGACGACGGCGACCTGCTGCACGGGGCGGGCGTCCATCCCGGGGTCTTTGAAGCCGGCGGCGTAGCGCTTGTTCGCCTCGACGAGACGGTCGGTGACCGTACCGCCGGTGCGGACATCGGTGGTCGAGGTGTGCGCGGAAGTCGACATGCCTCCGACGTTAATGGTCACAGTGGCCGGAAGCCTGCAGTGAGACGGGACAAAGAACATCAACGTGTCTTGTTGTGAGGTAACCCACAGGCCGGTCCGCTCAGCCCCGTACGGGTGGGATGTCCGCACTCGTCCGGCTCGCGTCCGCGCCCCCGGGCGACGCGCTGGCCGGTTGATTGACCGGGCGGGGGAGTGGACTAAAGTGACGCGAAGTTCACGGAGACATTGAGCGAATCACAGAGAATTCCGCAGTTTCTCCCCCGCGTGTGCGGCGGTACGTACGGCTCGGCCTCCTTCCGCTCGCCGGTCGGCCGACGCCCGACCCGGCCCCGGCCCGGCAGTACGTGCGGCCGCGCCGAATCTGGAAGGGCGCATGAGCGAGACCCGACACGTCCCGGTGATGCTCCAGCGGTGCCTGGACATGTTGGCCCCGGCGCTGGGGGAGTCGGGTGCGGTCGTCGTCGACTGCACGCTCGGCCTCGGCGGCCACAGCGAGGCGCTGCTGACCCGCTTCCCCGAAGCCCGCCTGATCGGCCTCGACCGGGACAAGGAGGCGCTGCGGCTCTCCGGCGAGCGGCTCGCCCGCTTCGGCGACCGCGCCACCCTCGTCCACGCCGTGTACGACGAGCTCCCCGCCGTGCTCGAACGCCTCGGTCTGCCCCGCGTCCAGGGCGTCCTCTTCGACCTCGGCGTCTCCTCCATGCAGCTCGACGAGGCGGACCGCGGCTTCGCCTACGCCCAGGACGCCCCGCTCGACATGCGCATGGACCAGACGACCGGCATCAGCGCGGCCGAGGTCCTCAACACCTACCCGCCCGGCGAGCTCGTGCGCATCCTGCGCCAGTACGGCGAGGAGAAGCAGGCCAAGCGGATCGTGGCGGCGGTCGTACGGGAGCGGGAGAAGGAGCCCTTCACCACCAGCGCCCGGCTCGTCGAGCTGATCCGCGACGCCCTGCCGCAAGCCGCCAAGCGCACCGGGGGCAACCCCGCCAAGCGGACCTTCCAGGCCTTGCGCATCGAGGTCAACGGCGAGCTCTCGGTCCTGGAACGGGCGGTCCCGGCCGCCGTCGAGGCACTCGCCGTCGGCGGACGCATCGCCGTGCTGTCGTACCACTCGCTGGAGGACCGGCTGGTCAAGCAGGTGCTCACGGCGGGCGCCACCAGCACGGCCCCGCCCGGCCTGCCCGTCGTGCCGGAGCAGTACCAGCCGCGGCTCAAGCTGCTGACGCGCGGCGCCGAACTCCCCACCGAGGAGGAGATCGCCGAGAACCGCCGCGCCGCCCCGGCCAGGTTCCGGGCGGCGGAACGGATCAGGGAGGACGAACGGTGAACCACGGCTGCGACACCGGCCGCCGCGGCGGGGCGAACGGGGCGTCCAGGTGACCGGAGCGGGACCTCTGAAGGGACGGGCCGCGCGGCTCGCGCGGTTCATGCCGTCCGGGCCCACCACCGCGGCCCGCACCCCCTTCGTCCTGCTGGTCGTCCTGCTCCTCGGCGGCGGCCTGATCACCCTGCTGCTGCTCAATTCCTCCCTCAACGAGGGCTCCTTCAAGCTGAGCGAGCTCAAGAAGAGGACCACCGAGCTCACCGACCAGGAGCAGGAACTCCAGCGGGACGTGGACGACCGCTCGGCCCCCGACGCACTCGAACGCCGGGCCAGGGAGCTCGGCATGGTCCCCGGCGGCAGCCCCGCCTTCCTCGACCCCGACGGCACCGTCCGCGGCGTCCCCGCCCCCGCGACGTCCCCGCCCGCGCAGCCGCCCGCCTCCACGACCCCCGGCAGGTGACGCAGTGCCCCCGACGCAGCCCCCGCGCCGACGCGTACCGGCCCCCGCGCGCCCCGACGGGCGCCGCCCGCGCCGCACCCCCGGCCCGTCCGGCAGGACGCCCGCCAAGGCCCGCCCGCGCACCATGCGCCTCGCCAGCCCCCGGCCGCGGCTGCGCCTGGTCAGCCTCGGGCTCACCCTCGTGATGCTGGCCTTCGTCGTGCGGCTGCTCCAGGTCCAGGCCGTCGACGCCGACGCGTACGCCGCCAGGGCGGAGAAGAACCGCTACCTGAGCCATGAGCTCACCGCCGAGCGCGGCGAGATCACCGACCGCGCCGGCATCGCGCTCGCCGCCAGCGTCGACGCGTACGACATCACCGCCGACCCCAAGATGTTCACGCCCGAGGAGAGCAAGGCCCCCGACGCCCCGGAGCAGGCCGCCGCCCTCCTCGCCCCCATCCTCGGCAAGGACCCCGCCGAGCTGGTCAAGAAGCTCAAGGCGCCCAAGTCCCGCTACACCGTGCTGGCCCGCCGCCAGACCCCCCAGGTCTGGAACCAGATCAAGGACCTGAAGAACGTCTTCGCCGAGAAGGCCCGCGCCGAGAAGGCCAAGGGCGGCCCCGGCGTCAGCGTCCTCGCCGGTGTCTTCAACGAGCCCAGCAGCACCCGCGTCTACCCCAACGGCAGCCTCGCGGCCGGGATACTGGGGTACGTCAACGCCGACGGCCACGGCGGCGGCGGCCTGGAGTCCATGCTCGACGAGGAACTGGCCGGCAAGGACGGCGAGATCACCTACGCCCAGTCCGGCGGCCGCCGGGTGCCCACCGCGGGCGCCCGCGAGACGCCCGCCGTCCCCGGCTCCGACATCGAGCTGACCATCGACCGGGACATCCAGTGGGCCGCCCAGCGGGCCATCACCGAGCAGGTCGAGGCGTCCGCGGCCGACCGCGGCTACGTGATAGTGCAGGACGTGCGGACCGGCGAGGTGCTGGCCATGGCCAACGCGCCCGGGTTCGACCCCAACGACCTCTCCGGGGCCGACGCCGCCGCCATGGGCAACGCCGCCCTCCAGGACGCGTACGAGCCCGGCTCCACCAGCAAGGTCATGTCGATGGCCGCCGTCCTGGAGGAAGGCGTCGCCACGCCCTCCACCCATGTCGTCGTGCCCAACCGGCTGCACCGCGGCGACCGGCTGTTCAAGGACGACATCGACCACCCCACCTGGTACCTGACGCTCAACGGCGTCCTGGCCAAGTCCAGCAACATCGGCACCATCCTGGCCACCGGCCAGCTCGGCAGGACCCAGGCCGAGTCGAACCGCATCCTCCACTCCTACCTGCGCAAGTTCGGCATCGGGCGCCCGACCGGCCTCGGCTACCCCGGGGAGACGTCCGGCATCCTCGCCAAGCCGCAGGACTGGTCCACCTCGCAGCAGTACACGATCCCCTTCGGCCAGGGCCTGTCCATCAACGCCATGCAGGCGGCGTCCGTGTACTCGACCATCGCCAACGGCGGCGTCCGCATCGAGCCGACCCTGGTCCGCGGCACCAAGGGCCCCGACGGCCGGTTCACCCCGGCCCCCGCACCGGGGAAGACCCGCGTCGTCAGCGAGAAGACGGCCAGGACCCTCGCCGCGATGCTGGAGTCGGTGGTCGGCAACGAGGAAGGCACCGGCACCAAGGCCGCCATCCCCGGCTACCGCGTCGCCGGCAAGACCGGCACCGCCAACCGCGTCGACCCCGAACTCGGCCGCTACAAGGGCTACACCGCCTCCTTCGCCGGCTTCGCGCCCGCCGACGCACCGCGCGTCACGGTCTACTGCGCCATCCAGAACCCCACCCGGGGAAACTACTTCGGCGGCCAGATCTGCGGCCCCATCTACAAGAAGGTCATGGAATTCGCCCTGAAGACCCTGCAGATCCCCCCGACCGGCGAGGAAGCCGCCCGGCTGCCGGTCACCTTCCAACCCGGTGAGTGAGCCGACGGGAGCCCCCAGTGACAACCACCACCCCCGACCCCGCGGGCCGCTCCGGCACCCGTACCGCACCGGCGGCCTCTTTTGGCCCGATGACGGGTACGCCCGGTACGCTCACCGCCGTGCCACACGCTGATCAGTCCCGAACCACCCCGAAGGACGTCCCCGTGAAACAGCAGGGGGCTCCCCGCCCGGCCCAGGTCCGCCCCACACCCCTGGGCGAACTCGCCGCGCGGCTGGACATCCCGGCCCCGGGCAGCGCGGAGGTGTCCGGGATCACCCACGACTCGCGGGCCGTACGCCCCGGTGACGTGTACGCCGCGCTCCCGGGCGCCCGCCTCCACGGCGCGGACTTCGCCGGCCAGGCCGCCGACCTCGGCGCCGTCGCGATCCTCACCGACCCGACCGGCGCCGAGCGCGCGGCCGCCACCGGCCTGCCGGTCCTGGTCACCGAGGACCCCCGCGGCCGGATGGGGGAGCTCGCCGCCGACATCTACGGACGGCCGGGCGGCGACCTGCTCCAGATCGGCATCACCGGCACCTCCGGCAAGACCACCACCGCCTACCTCGTCGAGGGCGGCCTCAAGGCGGCCGGGCACCGCACCGGGCTGATCGGCACCGTCGAGATGCGCATCGGCGACGAGCGCATCAAGTCCGAGCGCACGACCCCCGAAGCCACCGACCTCCAGGCCCTGTTCGCCGTGATGCGCGAACGCGGCGTCGAATCCGTCGCCATGGAGGTCTCCAGCCACGCCCTCGTGCTCGGCCGGGTCGACGGCTGCGTCTTCGACGTCGCCGTCTTCAACAACCTCAGCCCGGAGCACATGGAGTTCCACTCCGGTATGGAGGACTACTTCCAGGCCAAGGCGCAGCTGTTCACCCCGCGCCGCTCCCGGCAGGGCGTGGTCAACCTCGACGACGCGTACGGAAGGAGGCTCACCGAGGAGGCGTCCGTCCCCGTCGTGACCTTCTCCGCCGAGGGCCACCCCGACGCCGACTGGCGTGCCCAGGACGTCGAGATCGGCCCCCTGGGCAGCACATTCACCATCCTGGGCCCCAAGGGCGAGCGGGTGACCGCCAAGGCGCCGCTGCCCGGCCCGTTCAACGTCGCCAACACCCTCGCCGCCGTCGTCACCCTCGCCGTCGCCGGGGTCGACCCGCAGACCGCCGCCGACGGCATCGCCGCGGTCCCCGGCGTCCCCGGCCGGCTGGAGCGTGTCGACGCGGGCCAGCCCTACCTCGCGGTCGTCGACTACGCCCACAAGACGGACGCCGTCGAATCGGTCCTGCGCGCCCTGCGCAAGGTCACCGACGGCAGGCTGCACATCGTGCTGGGATGCGGCGGCGACCGGGACGTCACCAAGCGCGGCCCCATGGGCGCCGCGGCGGCGCGCCTCGCCGACACCGCCGTACTGACCTCCGACAACCCCCGCTCCGAGGATCCGCTCGCGATCCTCGCCACGATGCTCGCGGGCGCCGCGGAAGTGCCCGTCCACGAGCGCGGCGAGGTCGTCGTGTTCGAGGACCGGGCGGCCGCGATCGCCGCAGCCGTGGCCCGCGCCCGGCCCGGGGACACCGTGCTGGTCGCGGGCAAGGGCCACGAGCAGGGCCAGGACATCGCAGGGGTGGTACGCCCCTTCGACGACCGGCAGGTGCTGCGCGAGGCCATCGCGGAGCGCGCCAATCGACACGAGAACAGTCAGGGATGAAGTAGTGATCGCCCTCTCCCTCGCCGAGATCGCCGAAATCGTCGGCGGGCAGTCGCACGACATACCGGATCCGGCCATCCAGGTCACCGGGCCCGTCGTCCGCGATTCCCGCGAGATCGAACCCGGCAGCCTCTTCGTCGCCTTCGTCGGCGAACGCGTCGACGGCCACGACTACGCGCGCCAGGCCCTGGAGGCCGGCGCGGTGGCCGTCCTCGCCACCCGGCCGGTCGGCGTGCCCGCCGTCGTCGTCGACGACGTCCAGTCGGCCCTCGGCGCCCTCGCCCGCGCGGTCGTCGCCCGCCTGGGCACCCGCGTCGTCGCGCTGACCGGCTCGGCCGGCAAGACCAGCACCAAGGACCTCATCGCCCAGGTGCTCCAGCGCAAGGGACCCACCGTCTGGACGCCCGGCTCCCTCAACAACGAGATCGGCCTGCCGCTCACCGCGCTGCGCGCGACGAAGGACACCGAGCACCTCGTCCTGGAAATGGGAGCGCGCGGAATCGGCCACATCCGCTACCTGACCGAGCTGACCCCGCCGGGCATCGGGCTCGTCCTGAACGTGGGCAGCGCCCACATCGGCGAGTTCGGCGGCCGGGAGCAGATCGCCCAGGCCAAGGGCGAGCTCGTCGAGGCCCTGCCGTCCGCGGACGAGGGCGGCATCGCCGTGCTGAACGCCGACGACCCGCTCGTACGAGCCATGGAAAGCCGGACCCGCGCGCGCGTGACCCTCTTCGGCGAGGCCGACGACGCCCACATCCGTGCCGAGAATGTCCGTCTCACAGAGAACGGACAGCCCTCTTTCAGGCTTCACACACCCACCGGGTGCAGCGACGTGACCTTGCGCCTGTACGGTGAGCACCACGTGTCGAACGCGCTCGCCGCGGCCGCCGTCGCCCATGAGCTGGGCATGTCCGTCGACGAGATCGCCACCGCGCTCTCCGAGGCGGGCTCCCTCTCCCGCTGGCGCATGGAGGTCACCGAGCGTCCGGACGGTGTGACGATCGTCAACGACGCCTACAACGCGAACCCCGAGTCCATGCGGGCGGCCCTGCGCGCGCTCGCGGCCATGGGCAAGGCCGCACAGGTCAAGGGGGGCCGTACGTGGGCGGTGCTCGGCCAGATGGCCGAGCTCGGCGACGAGTCGCTCGCCGAGCACGACGCGGTCGGACGGCTCGCCGTCCGGCTCAACGTCAGCAAGCTCGTCGCAGTCGGGGGCAGGGAAGCGTCCTGGCTGCAACTGGGCGCATATAACGAGGGTTCGTGGGGTGAGGAGTCGGTGCACGTGTCCGACGCGCGGGCGGCGATCGACCTGTTGCGCAGTGAGCTGCGCCCGGGAGACGTCGTGCTGGTGAAGGCTTCCAGGTCGGTGGGGCTCGAGCGGGTGGCCCAGGCACTGCTTGAGAACACCGCCGAGGGCGAGGTCGCCGGCCGATGAGGCAGATCCTCTTCGCGGGGGCCATCGGGCTCTTCCTGACCCTGATCGGCACCCCGCTGCTGATCAAGCTCCTGGCCCGCAAGGGATACGGGCAGTTCATCCGGGATGACGGCCCCCGCACGCACGGCAGCAAGAAGGGCACGCCCACCATGGGCGGCATCTCCTTCATCCTCGCCACGCTCATCGCGTACGCCCTCGCCAAGGTCATCACCGGCGAGGACCCGACGTACTCGGGTGTCCTGGTGCTGTTCCTGATGGCCGGCATGGGTCTCGTCGGCTTCCTCGACGACTACATCAAGATCGTCAAGCAGCGTTCGCTCGGTCTGCGGGCCAAGGCGAAGATGGCCGGCCAGCTGATCGTCGGCGTCGCCTTCGCCGTCCTCGCACTCCAGTTCGCGGACGCCCGGGGTCAGACCCCGGCCTCCACCCGGCTCTCCTTCATCACCGACTTCGGCTGGTCCATCGGCCCGGTGCTGTTCGTGGTCTGGGCGCTGTTCATGATCCTGGCCATGTCCAACGGCGTGAACCTCACCGACGGTCTGGACGGCCTGGCCACCGGCGCCTCCGTGATGGTCTTCGGCGCGTACACCTTCATCGGGCTGTGGCAGTTCCAGGAGTCGTGCGCCAACGCGGACACCCTGACCAACCCGAACGCCTGCTTCGAGGTGCGCGACCCGCTCGACCTCGCCGTCGTCGCCTCCGCCCTCATGGGCGCCTGCTTCGGCTTCCTGTGGTGGAACACCTCGCCCGCGAAGATCTTCATGGGCGACACCGGCTCGCTCGCCCTGGGCGGCGCGCTCGCGGGTCTGGCCATCTGCTCCCGCACCGAGCTGCTGCTGGCCCTCCTGGGCGGCCTCTTCGTCCTCATCACCCTCTCCGTGATCATCCAGGTCGGCTCCTTCCGGATGACCGGCAAGCGGGTCTTCCGGATGGCTCCCCTCCAGCACCACTTCGAGCTCAAGGGGTGGTCCGAGGTGCTGGTCGTGGTCCGGTTCTGGATCATCCAGGGCATGTGCGTCATCGTGGGTCTGGGGCTCTTCTACGCGGGATGGGCAGCCGACAAGTGAGTACCACCTGGCAGGGCAAGAACGTCACCGTCGCCGGCCTGGGCGTGAGCGGCATCCCCGCCGCCCGGGTCCTGCACGGCCTCGGCGCGCGCGTCACGGTCGTCAACGACGGCGACGACGAGCGCTCCCGCGCGCAGGCCGCGCAGCTGGAGGCGGAGGGCATCACCGTCCGCCTCGGCGACGGCGCGACCCTGCCGGAGGGCACCGGACTCGTCGTCACCACGCCCGGCTGGGCGCCCGGCAAACCGCTGTTCGCCGCCGCCGCCGAGGCGGGCGTCCCGGTCTGGGGCGACGTCGAGCTGGCCTGGCGCCTGCGCGGGCGGACCGGCCGCAAGGCCGCACCGTGGCTGGCGGTCACCGGCACCAACGGCAAGACGACGACGGTACGGATGCTGGCGTCCATCCTGACGGCCGCGGGCCTGAGGACGGCGGCCGTCGGCAACATCGGGGTCTCCCTCCTCGACGCCGTGCTCGGCGAGGAGGAGTACGACGTGCTCGCCGTCGAGCTGTCCAGCTACCAGCTGCACTGGTCGCCGTCCCTGCGCGCGCACTCCGCCGCCGTGCTGAACCTGGCACCGGACCACCTGGACTGGCACGGCTCCATGGAGGACTACGCCGCCGACAAGGGCCGCATCTACGAGGGCAACCAGGTCGCCTGCGTCTACAACGTGCAGGACCCCGCCACCGAGGACCTGGTCCGGGCGGCGGACGTCGAGGAGGGGTGCCGCGCCATCGGCTTCACCCTCGGCACGCCCGGCCCGTCCCAGGTCGGCATCGTGGACGACCTCCTGGTGGACCGTGCCTTCGTCGAGAACCGGCAGAAGCAGGCGCAGGAGCTCGCCCAGGTGTCGGACATCGACCCGCCGGCCCCGCACAACATCGCCAACGCGCTCGCCGCGGCCGCCCTCGCCCGTGCCTTCGGCGTCGAGGCCAAGGCCGTGCGCGAGGGACTGCGCGCCTTCCGGCCCGACCCGCACCGCATCGAGCTCGTCGAGGAGGTCGGGGGCGTCCGCTACGTCGACGACTCCAAGGCGACCAACACGCACGCCGCCGAGGCGTCGCTGGCCGCGTACGACCCGATCGTCTGGATCGCGGGCGGCCTCGCCAAGGGGGCGACCTTCGACGAGCTGGTCGGCGCGTCCGCGGGGCGGCTGCGCGGGGTGGTCCTCATGGGCGCGGACCGCGCCCTGATCCGCGAAGCCCTCGCGCGACACGCCCCCGAGGTACCGGTCGTCGACCTCGACCGGACCGACACTGGGGCGATGTCCGCAGCGGTCCAGGAGGCGGCACGGCTGGCCCGGCCAGGGGATACGGTTCTGCTCGCCCCCGCCTGTGCCTCGATGGACATGTTCGCCAACTACAACAAGCGCGGCGAGGCGTTCGCGGACGCGGTCCGCGCACTCGCCGCCGGGCGCGCCTGACCAGCGACCAGGTCCGGTGGTGCCGGGCACGACTGGAGCGACTGGAGGGGACGGCGACCTTGCGGGCCCATCACACCGCCTCGTACGCACCGCACGCACCGATCGGGGCGGGCCTCGCCCTGCGCGGCCGGACAGCGGGACCGCGCCGGCCCCCCACCGCGCTCAAGGGGGGCCGGCTCCGCAGGGTCCCCGCTCCGCGCCCGCCGCGCGGCAGCACGGTGCGCGGCTGGTACGAGCGGGCGCGCCGGGCCTGGGACCGGCCCCTGACGGCGTACTACGTGATCCTCGGCGCCAGCCTGCTGATCACGGTCCTGGGGCTGGTGATGGTCTACTCGGCGTCCCAGATCAAGGCGCTGGAGCTGTCGCTGTCCGACACGTACTTCTTCCGCAAGCAGTTCCTCGCGGCCGCCATCGGGACCGGGCTGCTGCTCTTCGCCTCCCGCGTGCCGGCCAACCTGCACCGCGCGCTGGCGTACCCGCTGCTCGTGGGGACCGTCTTCCTGATGGTGCTCGTCCAGATCCCCGGGATAGGGCATTCCGTCAACGGCAACCAGAACTGGATCTACCTGGGCGGGCCCTTCCAGCTCCAGCCCAGCGAGTTCGGCAAGCTCGCCCTGATCCTGTGGGGCGCCGACCTGCTCGCCCGCAAGCAGGACAAGCGGCTGCTGACCCAGTGGAAGCACATGCTGGTGCCGCTGGTGCCGGTCGCGTTCCTGCTGCTCGGGCTGATCATGCTCGGCGGCGACATGGGCACCGCGATCATCCTCACCGCCATCCTCTTCGGCCTGCTGTGGCTGGCCGGCGCTCCCACCCGGATGTTCGTGGGCGTCCTGACCGTGGCCGCCGCGATCGGCGTGATGCTCATCAGGACCAGCGGCAACCGCATGGCCCGGCTCGCCTGCATCGGCGCCACCGAGCCCGGCCCCGGGGACTCGTGCTGGCAGGCGGTGCACGGCATCTATGCTCTGGCGTCGGGCGGATGGTTCGGTTCGGGCCTCGGTGCCAGTGTGGAAAAATGGGGGCAACTCCCCGAACCGCACACCGACTTCATCTTCGCCATCACCGGGGAGGAACTGGGGCTGGCGGGGACGCTGTCGGTACTCGCCCTGTTCGCGGCTCTAGGCTATGCGGGTATCCGCGTGGCCGGACGCACGGAGGACCCCTTCGTGAGGTACGCCGCGGGAGGTGTGACCACCTGGATCACGGCCCAGGCCGTGGTCAACATCGGTGCGGTGCTCGGCCTGCTGCCGATCGCCGGTGTCCCCCTCCCGCTGTTCTCCTACGGGGGTTCCGCCCTGCTGCCGACCATGTTCGCCGTCGGTCTGCTGATCGCCTTCGCGCGAGAGGAGCCTGCGGCGAGAGCGGCCCTGGCCATGCGCCAGCCCGTGTTCGGCAAGAGGGCCGGGGTGAGTTGGAAGTCGATGCGACGGCGCGTCAAGAAGCGTCCGTCCGGAGAGCGGTGAATTTCGGTGCATGTCGTACTCGCCGGTGGGGGGACCGCCGGCCACATCGAGCCCGCGCTCGCCCTCGCGGACGCCCTGCGCAGGCAGGACCCGACCGTGGGGATCACGGCCCTCGGTACGGAGCGGGGTCTGGAGACCCGGCTCGTACCGGAGCGGGGCTACGAGCTGGCGCTCATCCCCGCCGTCCCGCTGCCCCGCAAGCCCACACCCGAGCTGATCACCGTCCCCGGGCGGCTGCGCGGCACGATCAAGGCCGCCGAGCAGATCCTGGAGCGCACCAAGGCCGACTGCGTGGTCGGCTTCGGCGGTTACGTGGCTCTGCCCGGCTATCTGGCGGCCAAACGGCTCGGTGTGCCGATCGTGGTCCACGAGGCGAACGCCCGGCCGGGCCTCGCCAACAAGATCGGTTCGCGGTACGCGGCCGGGGTCGGTGTCGCCACCCCGGACAGCAAGCTCCGCGGCGCCCGCTACATCGGCATCCCGCTGCGGCACACCATCGCCACGCTCGACCGCGCCCGGGTCCGCCCGGAGGCGCGCGCGGCCTTCGGCCTCGACCCGAACCTGCCGACGCTGCTGGTCTCCGGCGGCTCGCAGGGCGCCCGCCGCCTCAACGAGGTGGTCCAGCAGGTCGCCCCGGTGCTCCAGCGCTCCGGCATCCAGATCCTGCACGCGGTCGGCCCGAAGAACGAACTGCCGCACGTCGACAACATGCCGGGTATGCCCCCGTACATCCCGGTATCGTATGTGGACCGGATGGACCTCGCCTACGCGGCGGCGGACATGATGCTCTGCCGCGCGGGTGCGATGACCGTCGCCGAGCTCTCCGCCGTCGGGCTGCCCGCCGCGTACGTGCCGCTGCCGATCGGCAACGGCGAACAGCGGCTCAACGCCCAGCCGGTGGTCAAGGCCGGCGGCGGCCTGCTGGTCGACGACGCGGAGCTGACCCCCGAGTGGGTCCAGGGCAATGTCCTGCCCGTGCTCTCCGACCCGCACCGGCTGTACGAGATGTCCCGGGCCGCGAGCGAGTTCGGCCGCCGGGACGCCGACCAGCTGCTCGTCGGCATGGTCTACGAGGCGATCGCGGCGCGCCACAGGGCGTAGGAGCAGCCGCAGGAGGCAGGGAGCATGGCCGGACCGACGACGACCGCCGCCCAGCGGGGCGCCCGCAGGACCAACGGCACGTCGTCGGCCCGGTCCCGGCCCTCCCGTCCGGGGCCGCGGGGCGGCCGCACGCGCCTGCCCTCGCCCCGGACCGTCCTGGTGGTCCTGGCCGCCCTCGCCCTCGTCGCCTCGACCGTCTGGGTGCTCTACGGCTCGAAGTGGCTGCGGGTCCGGGACGTCACCGTCTCCGGCACCCGGGTCCTGGCGCCGGCCCGGGTCGAGGCGGTCGCGGCAGTGCCGCTGGGCTCGCCGCTCGCCTCGGTGGACACCGATGCCATCGCCGAGCGCCTGCGGCGCGAGCTGCCCAGGATCGACTCCGTGGACGTCGTCCGCTCCTGGCCGGACGGGATCGCCCTCGAAGTGACCGAGCGCAAGCCCGTCCTGCTGCTGGAGCAGGGCACGAAGTTCGTGGAAGTGGACCGGAAGGGTGTGCGTTTCGCCACGGTCGACCGGCAGCCGCGCGGTGTCCCCCTGCTCCGGCTGACGGCCGATCAGTCCCCGAGCCTGCGCCGCTTCGACACCGAACGGCTCATCCGGGAGGCGGTGGGAGTGGCCGGCGAGCTCCCGGCCGCGGTGGCCAGGGACACCCGGATCGTCGGCGTCCGCTCGTACGACTCCATCACCCTGGAGCTGACCCGGAACCGGACGGTCGTGTGGGGGAGCGGCGAGGCCGGCGAGGCGAAAGCGCGTGCGCTCACCGCACTCATGAAAGCATCCCCCAAAGCGGGGCACTTCGACGTGAGTGCACCCACAGCGCCCGCCGCGTCGCGGAGTTGACGCACATATGCCCTGGCCAGCACCCTGGTTGGTCAGCGCTATGGGTGATCACATAGGGTGAAAAGAAAAACGGGAGGTTCGGCGTGTTCGTTGAACGTGCGCCACTTGTCGACTTAGTGTCCTGTTCGGAAGAGTCCAGCGAACAGAGACACTGGTAACCCTAAACTTCAACGTTAGGGTTTGGGTCGGCGTTTCGGACCGTCCCATCGGCATCCGTCGTCGCGGCGCGAGACCACCGCGAAGTGGCGACACGTAACTCGAGGCGAGAGGCCTTCGACGTGGCAGCACCGCAGAACTACCTCGCAGTCATCAAGGTCATCGGTGTCGGCGGCGGTGGTGTCAATGCCATCAACCGAATGATCGAGGTCGGTCTCAAGGGCGTCGAGTTCATCGCCATCAACACCGACGCGCAAGCACTGTTGATGAGCGACGCCGACGTCAAGCTCGACGTCGGCCGCGAACTCACCCGCGGCCTCGGGGCCGGAGCCAACCCGGCAGTCGGCCGCAAGGCGGCAGAGGACCACCGTGAGGAGATCGAGGAGGTCCTCAAGGGGGCCGACATGGTCTTCGTCACCGCCGGCGAAGGCGGCGGCACCGGCACCGGCGGCGCCCCCGTCGTCGCCAACATCGCGCGCTCCCTGGGCGCCCTGACGATCGGTGTGGTGACGCGGCCGTTCACCTTCGAGGGCCGGCGCCGCGCCAACCAGGCGGAGGACGGCATCGCCGAGCTCCGCGAAGAGGTCGACACCCTCATCGTCATCCCGAACGACCGGCTGCTGTCCATCTCGGACCGCCAGGTCAGCGTGCTGGACGCCTTCAAGTCCGCCGACCAGGTGCTGCTGTCCGGCGTCCAGGGCATCACCGACCTCATCACCACCCCGGGCCTCATCAACCTCGACTTCGCCGACGTCAAGTCGGTCATGTCCGAGGCGGGCTCCGCGCTCATGGGCATCGGCTCGGCCCGGGGCGACGACCGGGCGGTGGCGGCCGCCGAGATGGCGATCTCCTCGCCGCTCCTCGAAGCCTCCATCGACGGTGCCCGCGGCGTGCTGCTCTCCATCTCCGGCGGGTCGGACCTCGGTCTCTTCGAGATCAACGAGGCCGCCCAGCTGGTCAGCGAGGCCGCCCACCCCGAGGCCAACATCATCTTCGGTGCGGTCATCGACGACGCGCTCGGCGACGAGGTGCGGGTCACGGTCATCGCGGCCGGGTTCGACGGCGGGCAGCCGCCCGCGCGACGGGACAACATCCTCGGCGCCTCGTCCACCGCCAAGCGCGACGAGCCGGCCCCCGTGCAGCGCGACAGCTCCCGCTCCGTCGGCGGACTCGGCACCGTCCCGGTCCGTGAGGAGCCGCCGGCCGTCCCGGTCGAGCCGGCCCCGGTCGCGACCGACTCCCCGCTGTCCACGGTCAACCCGACGGCGGTGCCGCCGGCCCGCCCCTACCCGGACACCTCCGCCGAAGAGCTGGACGTCCCGGACTTCCTGAAGTGACCGTGTGACGTGATAGGACAGCGCGACACCGTGAACGGCGCGCACTTCGCCTTCACCGACAGGTGGGGCGGGGTGAGCGCCGTTCCGTACGAAGAGCTCAACCTCGGCGGGGCGGTCGGGGACGACCCCGCCGCCGTGCGGACCAACCGCCGGCGCGTGGCCGGTGCGCTGGGGCTCGACCCGGAGCGGGTCGTCTGGATGAACCAGGTCCACGGCCGGGACGTCGCCGTGGTCGACGGGCCCTGGCCCGCGGACCGGGAGGTCCCTCCCGTGGACGGCGTGGTCACCGCCCGGCGCGGGCTGGCGCTCGCCGTGCTCACCGCGGACTGCACCCCGGTGCTGCTCGCCGACCCGGTCGCGGGTGTGGTGGGCGCGGCCCACGCGGGGCGCCCCGGGATGGTCGCGGGCGTGGTGCCCGCCGCCGTCGAGGCCATGATCGCGCTCGGCGCCGAACCGTCCCGCATCACCGCCCGGACCGGCCCGGCTGTCTGCGGGCGGTGCTACGAGGTCCCGGAGGCCATGCGCGCGGAGGTCGCCGCCGTCGTACCGGAGGCGCACTCGGAGACGAGTTGGGGCACTCCGGCCGTGGACGTCACTGCCGGCGTACTCGCGCAGCTCGACGCGCTGGGGGTGTGCGACCGGCGCGCGTCGGAGATCTGCACGCGTGAATCGCGCGACCACTACTCGTACCGCCGCGACCGCACCACCGGGCGGCTCGCCGGATATGTCTGGCTGGACTGATACCTCATGACGGACCGCAAGACTCAGCTCGCCGAGAACCTGGCGCGAGTGGAGGAACGAATCTCTGCAGCGTGCGAGGCCGCCGGACGCAAGCGGGAGGACGTGACCCTGATCGTGGTCACCAAGACCTACCCGGCGAGCGACGTGCGGCTGCTGCACGAGCTGGGCATCCGGCACGTCGCCGAGAACCGCGACCAGGACGCGGCTCCCAAGGCGGCCGCCTGCGCGGATCTCGATCTGACCTGGCACTTCGTCGGTCAGCTTCAGACCAATAAAGTCCGTTCCGTAGCGAGTTATGCGCATCTGGTGCAGTCGATCGACCGACTGAAGCTGGTGACCGCACTGTCCGCCGCCGCCGTCCGCACCGGGCGCGAACTGGGGTGCCTCATCCAGGTCGCCCTCGACGCGGGGGCGGGCGAACGGGGGGAGCGGGGCGGGGTGGCTCCGGACGGCATCGAGGAGTTGGCCGGCGCGGTGGCGGCCGCGCCCGGGCTGCGGCTCGACGGACTCATGACGGTGGCGCCGCTGGCCGGCCCGTACGCCGGGCGCGAACGGGCGGCATTCGATCGGCTGATGGAATTCTCATCAAGCCTGCGCGCGGCCCATCCGGCTGCGAACATGGTGTCAGCAGGGATGAGTGCGGACCTCGAGGACGCCGTGGCGGCCGGAGCGACACATGTACGCATCGGTACGGCGGTACTCGGAGACCGACCCCGGCTCGGGTAACGTCGCGAAGCAAGTCGGACCACAGCAGAAAATATGGTCATTTCCGCCGAACAGCGGACAGGCCCAGTGGATCGCGGGCACGAGCTGACGTTGCCGATCCACCACAGAGCGGAGGACTCAGAGCATGGCCGGCGCGATGCGCAAGATGGCGGTCTACCTCGGCCTCGTGGAGGACGATGGGTACGACGGCCGGGGCTTCGACCCCGATGACGACTTCGAACCCGAGCTGGAGCCGGAGCCCGAGCGGGACCGGCGGCGCCACTCGCAGCCCCCGCTCCAGGCGGAGCGGGAGGAACCGGTACGTGTCGTACCGCAACCACCGGTCCAGCGGGAACCGGTTCCGCTTCCCGCTGAAAGCGGACGACCCGCCCGAATCGCCCCCGTGGCATCCATCACACCTGAACGTCCGAGCCTGGAGAAGAACGCACCGGTGATCATGCCCAAGGTCGTGTCCGAGCGGGAGCCCTACCGCATCACCACGCTGCACCCGCGGACCTACAACGAGGCCCGTACCATCGGGGAACACTTCCGCGAGGGCACGCCTGTGATCATGAACCTCACGGAGATGGACGACACGGACGCGAAGCGACTTGTCGACTTTGCCGCCGGTCTGGTCTTCGGCCTGCATGGCAGCATTGAGCGAGTGACGCAGAAGGTGTTCCTGTTGTCGCCTGCTAACGTCGATGTCACGGCGGAGGACAAGGCCCGCATCGCAGAGGGCGGATTCTTCAACCAGAGCTGAGAGCACGACACCGGGAACGGCCGGCCGGGAGGCCGACGGACATGGCCAGGGGAGAGGGAAGCGCGGAATGAGCGTCGCACTGCAGGTGATCTACATCGCTCTGATGTGCTTCCTCGTCCTGCTGTTTTTCCGGTTGGTCATGACATACGTCTTCCAGTTCGCCCGTTCATGGGAACCCGGCAAGGCGATGGTGGTCGTTCTTGAGGCCACCTACACTGTCACCGATCCACCACTGAAGCTTCTGCAGCGGTTCATCCCACCGTTGCGTCTCGGGGGCGTGGCACTCGACCTGTCCTTCTTCGTTCTGATGATCATCGTCTACATCCTCCTCAACATCGTGGGTGGCTTCGCGATGAGGGTGTGAGGGTTGTAGCGATTACGGTCCTGCCGACTGCCGACGACTACGTAGAGGTGAAGAAGAGATGCCGCTGACCCCCGAGGACGTGCGGAACAAGCAGTTCACGACCGTCCGCCTCCGAGAAGGCTATGACGAGGACGAGGTCGATGCCTTCCTCGACGAGGTCGAAGCCGAGCTGACGCGCCTGCTCCGCGAGAACGAGGACCTGCGCGCCAAGCTGGCCGCTGCCACGCGCGCGGCCGCGCAGAACCAGCAGCAGCAGGGTATGCGCAAGCCGCCGGAGCAGCAGGACCGGCCCGTGGGTCCCGGCGCTCCCGTACCCGCCGGGATATCGGGTCCGCCGGTCCAGCAGCAGCCCCCGCAGATGGGTCCCCCCCAGCTGCCCGGTGGTGCTCCTCAGCTGCCGGCCGGTCCCAGCCACGGCGGCCCGCAGGGCCAGCACGGCCCCGGCCCCATGCAGGGCGGCCCGATGGGCGGCCCGATGGGCGGTCCCATGGGTGGCCCCATGGGGGGTCACGGCCCGCAGATGCCGCAGCCCGGTCAGGGCCCCGGCGGCGACAGCGCGGCCCGCGTCCTCTCCCTCGCCCAGCAGACCGCCGACCAGGCGATCGCGGAGGCCCGTTCCGAGGCCAACAAGATCGTCGGCGAGGCCCGGTCGCGCGCCGAGGGTCTGGAGCGCGACGCCCGCGCCAAGGCGGACGCCCTGGAGCGGGACGCGCAGGAGAAGCACCGCGTCGCGATGGGCTCGCTGGAGTCGGCCCGCGCCACGCTGGAGCGCAAGGTCGAGGACCTGCGCGGCTTCGAGCGCGAGTACCGCACGCGCCTGAAGTCGTACCTGGAGAGCCAGCTGCGCCAGCTGGAGACCCAGGCCGACGACTCGCTGGCCCCGCCGCGGACCCCGTCCGCCGCGCCGTCGCTGCCGCCGTCCCCGTCGATGGCGTCCGCGGGTGCGAGCGGCCCGTCGTACGGTGGCAACCAGACGATGGGCGGCAACCCGACGATGGGCGGTGCCCCGTCGTACGGCGGCCAGCAGCAGATGTCGCCGGCGATGACCCAGCCGATGGCGCCGGTGCGTCCGCAGGCGCCGCAGCCGATGCAGCAGGCTCCGTCGCCGATGCGCGGCTTCCTCATCGACGAGGACGACAACTGACGGGGGCGGTCACGCGATGACCGCGTAGCCGTCGGCCGGCAGGCTGTAGGGCCGGGGCCCGGGACACATGTCCCGGGCCCCGGCCCTTTGCCATGGGGTGTGCGGGCCGGCCGCCGATCGCCGTCCGCCCGGGGGGGGGTGCCCCTATCTAGTTCATCAAGGTGCCGGGTTAGGTTGCTGGTGATGCCGGCTGGGGAGGGAGATGCGGTGGGGGCGGCAGATGGAGGGCCGAAGGGGCGGCCCGTCGAAGAGTGGCGGGACGTCTATGACCTGCTGGCTGCCGTTCGGCAGCGGCCGAATGCATGGGTGCGAAACGGCTCATTGCAGGAACTGGCGGTGATGATGTTCGGCTACCACCTCGCCCTTCAGGTCCACGATGTCCACGAGGTGTTCGAGTTCCACCGTGGAAGTGGAGGGTTTGCCTCTTGGCTCAGCAGGACCCGTGGATGGTCGATGGCGACCGGGTGGGACGCTGCGATCACGGAAAACCTGCCTGGCGAACCTCCGCTTGAAGCCTTCTTCCGGCTCGTGGACGAGTACCGAGGGTTCGCAGGTCAGCAAGGGTTGTAAACCCCTCGGCCTGGTGTCTGCTCAAACTGAACGCGCGGGTTGGGGTTCGTAGAAGGTTCCGTCGCGGAGCATTGCGAACAGCACGTCGGCCCGGCGTCTGGCGAGGCAGAGCAGGGCTTGGGTGTGGTGTTTGCCTTGGGCGATCTTCTTGTCGTAGTAGGCCCGGGATGCCGGGTCGCCCAGGGCGGCGAACGCGGAGAGGAAGAAGGCACGTTTGAGCTGCTTGTTTCCCCGTCTGGAGGGCTGTTCACCGCGGATCGAGGAGCCTGAGCTGCGGGTCGCCGGGGCGAGTCCGGCGTAGGCGGCGAGGTGGCCGGCGGTCGGGAAGGTGCTGCCGTCGCCGACCTCGATCAGGATGCGGGCTCCGGTCCTGGCGCCGATTCCCGGCATCGAGGTCAGGACCTTCGAAAGAGGGTGGGCCTCCAGCAGTTCCTCGATCCGCCCGGCCAGCAGCTTGCGCTGTTCAAGGACGGCGGCCAGCGATCCGGCCAGGCTCGGGACGATCAGCGCAGCCGCCTCGGTCCCCGGAACGGTCACGGTCTGCTCGTCCAGCGCGTCGAAGATCTCTTCGACCAGCCGCTCGGCCATCCTCGGAGCCTTTGGCCGCAGCAGGGTGACCAGCCGCCGCCGTCCGGCCTTGCGGATCTGGGCCGGGGACCCGAACCGTTCCAGCAGCATCAGGACGGCCGGGTGCTGCAGCCGCGGCCCCAGGACCCGTTCCAGCGACGGGTGGATCTGTGTCAGCAGGCCGTGGAGCCGGTTGGCAACCCTGGTGGCCTCGCCGGCCAGGTCGTCGTCGAAGCCGACGATCATCTCCAGTTCGGCGATCGTCTCGTCCTCGCCGTCGATCGCCCGCAGCGTGTGAGGCATCGCGCGTGCGGCGTCGGCGATGATGAACGCGTCCCTCGCGTCGGTCTTGGCCTCGCCCGGGTAGAGGTCGGCAATTCGCCGCATCGTTAATCCGGGCAGGTAGGCGATTGGGCAGCCCATGTCCCGTGCGACTGCGAGCGGCAGGGCGCCGATCGAGGCCGGCTGGTCGACCACGACCAGCACTGTTCCGTGCTTGGCCTGGAGTTTCGCGAAGAGCTCGCGGAGCTTGGGCTCGGTGTTGGGCAGGCGCTTGTCGAACGCCTTCTTGCCGGCGGGGGTGACGGCGGTGGCGTGGTGTTCGCCCTTGCCGACGTCCAGGCCGAGGAAGACGTCGATGTCGCCGGTGTCGATCACGTGCAAGCCCCTCCATCACGCTTTCGTCCGGCCTTGCCAGGGCACCGAGCTGCCACATCCACGTTACGGAGAGCTCTTCCGGCTCGGGTGAAGCCGGTGCTCAAGCCCCTCATCAGCGGTTCGTCGATGCCTCCGGGCCCGGTGACACCACCCCCCGGATCATCAACAACAAGGGGGGGAAGTCATGCCGGACCCGAAGGCCGGAGGCCCCATTGCGGAGCCACGAAAACGGTAACGGGGGGGCGGCGCGTCGCCGGCGATGGCCGTCCACGCGGCGGTTCGCGCGCGTGTGCACCCTCGACGAACCGCCGGCCAAGGGCCAGCGGTCCCATTCCGCCTCGGGTCTCGGGCAGCGTGGCCGCCGGTGAGGACGTTCGCCACCTGATCGCCCAGCCGGAAGACCCCAGGCGCACCGCTCCGGGGGCTTCGCTTGCCCGAAGGCCCCAGCCATCAGCGTGCCGGGGGCTTTCGTAGTGGTGGGCGCGGACGGTCTCGAACCGCCACAGTCTGCTCCATCAGGTCGACCAGCACGGCTGTACGGGCCTCTCTTCCTTGCACCGACGACTCCCGCATGGCTGCCTCGAGCTGCCCGTGTCCCCTGTCGTGATGTCACCTGGTGATGTCATGACTCGGTGCTGTCCTGAGGTGCTGCCGCCACGCGGCTCGCAGACCTTCGAGCTCGGCTCGGGGAAACGACCGGCCCCACTGAGACTCGTAGGCTTCCTCGCCCAGTTCGTGGACGATCCGGTCGAAGGGCCGGACAACCGACCGGGCGAGTACCGTGATCGTATGGCGCCCTGACTTCGCATCCCCCCGACGCGAACTCTACGGAAGGTCCCGGACGTAGACAAGAAGATCGTAGACAGGACCCTCCGGACCTATAACTCCCATCTCAGTCGCGTTGAGGTTCTCACCTACGATGATCTCCTCGATGCTGCTGACAGAGCGCTGCGCTTCGAGAACGACGCTCTATCGGACTCCAACCCTGAATCGATTTCAGACAGACCATCCTGATCCTTCCCGGGCGGTCGCCGGCTTCGTGTAAACCGCACGTCGCGCTGCTATCACCCCATCTGCCGCCGACCCACACGGTGTGAGCTGGGCAGGCTTTGAGGGCTTGCCTGAATCGGCGGCGGGCAAATCCCTACCCGCCAGGAAACAGCCGATGGCCAGTTCGACCAGTCGGCCCACGCATCTGCGCGCCGCCGGGCGCGGCCGGGCATGGACGACTGTTCTCGTGCGCCTTCGTTGCCGTCAGTCTGCCGTCAGGTCCAAGCCTCAACAGACAGTGACCTGAGCTTGGGAATCACCGTGCTTCTGGGCGTGGTTGGCGACCTGACCAGCGGAAACGGGTGTCAAGGTGAAGCCATGGGCTCTTGCTGGCACCCGCTGTTGACCGTGGTTTACCGACCTGTCGGGCACGGATCGGGCACGGTGCTGAGCACCACTTTAGGAGCGAGGTGGGGCAACTTCGGGCCTGACCTGGGTCATGCTGGCTCCCGTGCCGACGGCCTCGAAGCCCCGTTCGCAGCCGCCGTTCCCCGTGAGTCCCCGCTCCTTCTGGCACGCCTGTGGCACGGGCTGACTCTCTCGATGCGAACTATCGGCAGTTCGGCCGCTGAGGTCTCCCGGTGTGGTTACGCAGCCTAGTGCGGTCGACCAGGATCATCCGGGAGCGGCACGGTTGCTGCACTTCGCTGCTGTACGCCTTATGCCTGGGTTGCCAGTCGGGACGGTGGACACCGTCGGCCGCTGTCTGGCCAGTCGATCCACTGCCGTCAGAGGTTCCGTTCAAGATGGCCTGTCACTGGCAAGCCCTATCGTCGGCGCCATGGGTGATCACTTCCAGACCATCGTTGACCTCGATGCCACGCCTGCCGAGGCTTCGGCGCTCGCAGTCCGCGCCCTCGATTGGCTCGTTCGAGAGGGGATCGTGCTCGCCAGACGGGCTGACTGCTTGCTTGGAGCACGGTCGGGAAACCCACCCGGCGAGCAATGGGCGAAGGCAGTCAGCGAGCCGGACTGGGAGCCGACGGACGGCCTCAAGATTGAGACTGGACGCACGGTTTTCCATGGTGGACAGGGCGATGCGCAGTACGCGACCTGCCCGCGGTGCGCCAGCCGGACCTACTTCTACACCGAAACCTGGGACAGCATAGAGGGGGCCAGCGAAGCGTTCGATGGTGCCTTCAACGCCTGGCACAAGACCGGAGAGGCGACCGTCGCGTGCCAGCACTGCGGGTCGGCCTCTGACCTCCGCGCCTGGACGTGGGCTGACGACTACTTCGCGTTCGCCTACCTTGGCTTCGAGTTCTGGAACTGGCCCGAGTTCGCGCCTCAGTTTCTGGCTGACTTCGCCCAAGTGCTCGACGGTCACCGAGTAGTGCGCGTCTGGGGAAAGCTATGAGGACCGGAGTTCACGCCAGAAGCCGAAGAAGTGACGCGGGGCCTCGCTGACCTGGGGCCTCCTGAGCGACCAATGCTGTGACCTGCGGCTTAGCTGTCGATGGTTGTCAACGTTGGTCGCTGTCGGCTGCCCTCGGACGGCCCCGAGACGGCCCAGCGTCCTCTATGCACGTTGTTCTGCGAACTGCTGCGGCTGGCAGCCCTTGTTTGCTGAGATCTACGTGTGAGCGACACACTCATAACCACTGTGATTGCGGCCGCCTCCGCCTTCTCGGCGTCAGGCCTTGCCTCCTGGCTTGCGCTGCGCGGTGTGCGACAGCAAGTCACTACACAGCGAGCGCTGGCGGAGGAAGACCGTGCTGATCGCCGCGAAGCGGAGAATCGGGCTGTGCGCCGAGATGCTTACGCGCAGTTCATCGCTACCGCTATTCGTTGCGCGGGGCTGATTCGCGACGCCAGAGAAGCCGGCACCTCCGACGAGACATACCGTGAGCGTTTCCGAGCAGCTCAGAGCGGGCTTTCAGAGATCATCCAAGCGCAAGCGATCGTGACTGTGGAAGGACCGGCCGCGGTAGCAGGTGCCGCTACCCGCGCGCGCTGGAGTCTTGGGCGGGAGCTTGAAGCTGTAGATGGGTGCCGTCGTGGCGTGGACACAGACGAGGGTGTAGTCAGTGCTGGGCGAGCCCGGCTACAGGCCGTAACAGAAATGGCGAACGCAGCCAGGCGAGCTTTTGGCGATGCTGAAGGAGATCCGGTTGCTGCCCCTTGCGTAGGTTTCACTGCACCACCGGCTGGCAGTTAGCGTCGCGCAGGAGGTCGGTGGAGCGGCTTTGGGCGGGAGCTGCCATGGGGCGAGAGATCGGGGCCCGTAAGCTTGCCGCGACTCGGGCAGTCTCTGGACCTGCGCAGCGCGCTCAGCGCCGCCTGTCGGGAGGAGCTGATCACCAGGAACGTGGTCAAGCTCGTACCAGCCCCGCGGGTGCAGCAGAGGGAGCTGAAGCCGTGGGACCTGGAACAGACGACGACCTTCCTGGAGGCGGCGCGCGGCGACGCGCTGTACGCCGCGTTCGTCCTGGCCGTGGCCCTCGGGCTGCGCCGGGGGGAGGTTCTCGGGCTGCGGTGGTCGGACATCGACCTGGAGCGTCGCACCCTCACCGTGCGGAACCAGATCCAGCGGGTGCAGCACGAGCTGTACGCGGACTCCACGAAGAACCGCCGGACCCGCGCCGTCCCTCTCCCCCTCATGTGCGTGCCGCCACTGCGCTGGCAGCGCCTCCGGCAGGCTGCGCAGCAGCTCGCCGCAGGGGAAGACTGGCAGGACAGTGACTACGTCTTCACAACCCGCACCGGTCGCACGGTTGAGCCGATGAACCTCAGCCGCTCGTTCCAGCGCATCACGGAGGCAGCGGGACTACCCCGGATCCGGCTGCACGACGCCCGGCACGGGTGCGCGACGCTCCTGTTCGCCGCGGGCGTGCCGGCGCGGGTCGTTATGGAGATCCTGGGGCACTCCCAGATCGCCGTCACGATGAACGTGTACACCCACGTCTCCGACGAGCACCGGAGGGAGGCGATGGGGCACATGGACCGGCTGCTCCGCCGGCGCCGTCCCGAGTGAGACTGCCGTCAATCACTACCGTCGAAGGCCCCCGCAAGATGACCTGCGGGGGCCTTTGTGCTGGTGGGCGCGGACGGTTTCGAACCGCCGACATCTGCTTTGTAAGTTCGATCCGAGTCTGTTCCGGCTGCT
>NZ_KL591002.1:293281-354869 GCF_000716335.1 Streptomyces sp. NRRL S-118
AACCGCCGACATCTGCTTTGTAAGTTCGATCCGAGTCTGTTCCGGCTGCTGCGGTCGACTGGCGCGGTAGCCGGACAGAGACGCTGACGTACGCCTCTGTCTGGCGTCGTTGATGTCAGCTGTGGATGTCAGAACTCAGTTTGCTGACGCCTGCCTACGTTTCTGAAACTCCTCGTACTTGGCTGTGAAAACGTAGATGTAGTTCAGTAGAGCCTCGGCAAGAGACAATGCATCCGCTGCGTCTTCCCGGCTCACCGATTCCTCGCTGAAGTGCGCGCCTTGGTTGCCTAGCACTCGCAACGCCTGCGCCCAGTCGAAGAGACGGCCCTCGATCTTCCCGTTATCGCGGAGCTCCTGGAGTGCCTGGAAGAGGGCTTTTTTCTGCGTGCCCTGGTCGATGCACATGCCTTCAAGCGTGCGGCGGACCATGACGGCAGCTGCTGTGTACAGGTTCGCATCAAAGCATGCACGCGCTTCCACCATCTCGCGCGCTATCGATGTTGGGACGCCCGGAGCAAGTGCGGTGACCGGGGGCCACAACCGTTGATTTTCGGGCTCGTACCAGAGTTGGGGCTGTCCACACGCCAGGCAACCCCAGAGCTTGAAGTCAGCCGGGCGGCCAACTTGGCCTGGTGCCCCGTCGCGACGTATGACCCATTCGTCAAGAATGGACACTTCCTCGCATTGTGGACACTGAAGCAACCGCGAAACTTGGCTCATGCATGCCCCCGGGTTCGGCGCGACCAGCTGCTGAGCCTAGCGTGCAACAGGTTGGTGGAGTCTCAATAGGCGGGTCACGCCAGTTAGCGATCTCGAAAACCGTCGTGGCGCGAGTCACCGTGGGTTCAAATCCCACACCCACCGCCAGTGAAACGGCCCCTGACCAGGCAACATGGTCAGGGGCCGCTCTGTGTGCCGCGTCCTGTGACTACCCGCCGTTCCCCCTGTTTCCCCGACCGATCGGGCACGCCGGGGGCACGGGTCGCCTGAGGTCGGTGGAGCGGCTTTGGGCGGGAGCTGCCATGGGGCGAGAGATCGGGGGCCCGTAAGCTTCCCGCGACTCGGGCAGTCTCTGGACCTGCCCGCTAAGGCCCGATGTGGGCCCCCGATCTTCGAGGCTCGCCCCATGGTGGCTGCCTAAAGCCGTGGAGCCGACCGGCCCCAGCCACATCGGGGTTCACCCCCGATCCCCCTCGCCGCTTTGCGTGCGGCCGGCGGCCGGGCCGCGCCGGGCGAAGACAGGGGTGCGGGCCGAGCCGTCGGGCCGCGCGCTGCCGCGCCGTGCGCGGCGGTGCGTGCCTTGATGAAGTAGAGAAAGTCTTACCGCACTGCCCTCAGAGGGCGATCGGCTTGTAGGCCAGTGCCCTGTCGACGACCTTCTCGGCGGTCAGCTCCGGATCGAAGTCCCAGAAGATGTAGTCGCTGATGTGCGGGCAGGCCAGGCCTCGTCTTAGGTTGTCCAAGATGTCGTCCCCCTCCTCCTCGGAGGCCTCCGCGTTCATGAGGCACTGCACGAGAGGAATCGCTTCCTCGCGGGACATCCGCGTCGGCTTCGCGGTCACGGCTGCGTGATCAGTCGGCGGCCGTCGTGGCTGCGCACGTGGGGCCCCGCCCCGTCCAGGGCGTCCAGCAACCTGATCGCGAAGACCTCGGCCATACGCTCCTCGACCTCGGCCGGCGTCAGCCACTCGACCGCCGTCGACTCGTCGGACGTTCGCTCGGCGCCGCCCGCGGGCTTGCAGCGGAAGACCAGAGCGACGATGCCCCGCGTCGTGTTCTTGTAGACCCCGGTCAGCTCGTCCACCTCGACGCGGATGCCGGTCTCTTCCCAGACCTCGCGGACGACGCCCTCCTCCGGGGGCTCGGTGAGTTCGAGGACGCCGCCCGGAAGCTCCCACGTCCCGTTGTCGGCTCGCCGGATCGCGAGGAGGCGCCCGTCCTCCCGGACGACCGCTCCCGCCACCGATACGGAGTGCAGTGGCGTTGACTGGCCTTTGCGGGCGCTGTTACTCATGTACAGGAGCATAGGAGAGTGAAGAGGACCGTGGGAACTCCAGTAGGAGGTGGTCGAGCGGTACCTCGGTACGTTCAGATCGCCGATGAGATCGTCCAGCAGATCCGCGCGGGCGTCCTCAAGCCGGGCGAGATGGTGCCGAGCGAGTCTGAGCTCATCGATCGTTACGGCGTCGCGGGCGGGACGATCCGCAAGGCCATGGTGGAGGTCAGGGCAAGCGGCTTGGTCGAGACCCGGCACGGCAAGGGTTCGATCGTGAAGGACCGGCCGCCCGTACGGCTCCGTTCCTCGGACCGGTTCCGCGCCTCGCACCGCCGTGGAGGCAAGGCCGCGTACCTCGCAGAGTCCGAGCAGTCCGGCGCCACGGCGAAGGTGAGCGTCCTCTACATCGGCCCCATGGAAGCGCCGGCCGAGGTCGCCGAGCGACTGGGCCTCGATGCCGGGACGAAGGTTCTCGCCCGTCGCCGCCTGTACTTCCGGAACGGCACCCCGGTGGAGACGGCCTCTTCCTACCTGCCGTGGGACGTGGTCAAGGACATCCCCGAGCTGTTCGAGGAGAACCCAGGCCCCGGCGGTATCTACGCACGCCTCGAAGACCACGGCCACGTCTTCGCCGAGTTCGTCGAGACGCTTCAGGCCCGGCCGGCCACCAAGGCGGAGGCATCGGAACTCGCGCTGAGCCCTGGCGCTCCCGTGATCCACCTCCTTCGGAACGCGGTCACCGAGGAAGACCGCGTGGTCGAGGTCTGCGACACCCTCATGGCCGCTGACCAGTTCGTTTTCCAGTACCGCATCCCGGCCACCGACTGACGCCGACTCAACTGCCATCAGCCCGCCGCGATTTCTTCTTCGCGGCGGGTTGACTCATGTACAGGAGTGCTGCACTCTTCTTCATGTCACTCCTATACAGGAGTGGACAAGCCGAGCCTGTATAGAGGAGTAACCGCTGTGCGTCAGATCCCCGTCGACACCTCCACGGCCATGGTGATGGTGGCCCAGCCCCCCACCCCGAAGATGGCGAACCGACAGACCGGAGAGGTCGCCACTGACCGTGAGACCGGCGCGACCCTGATGACGATCGACGTCATGTTCGTCATGGACGGGAACGCGGAGATCCTGAACCTGACCGTCCCCGAGACCGGCATCTCCGGCGAGCTGACGATGGGCACCCCGGTCGCCCTGACCGGCGTCGTCGCCCGGCCGTGGGAGAACGAGTTCAACGGCCAGAAGCGCCACGGGATCAGCTTCCGCGCCGTCGCCGTCACCTCCCTCACCGCTGCGAAGGCGGCCTGACGATGACCGCCTTAACGGTCGCTCTCGTCCTGGTCACCACCGTCGCGCTGCTGCTGCGGTGGCAGCGTCCGGCCTGGTACTGGCTGAGCTTCGGCATCGGTCTCGCGATCGTGCGGGTCCTGGTCCGGTACTCGTCCGTCATGGACGCATGCGGGCTGACCGTCCCGCCCTCGCGCTGGCGCCTCACCCTGGCCCGCCTGACCGGGCGGCCGATTCCCGAGTCACGTTCCCCCCGGATTCTGCGGCTGCGGCCGACACGTACGGGTCTGGTGCTTCGGGTGAAACTCCGCCCGGGCCAGGACGCGTTCGACTTCTCGGCCGCCTCCGACCGGCTGCGGCACTCGTTCGTCATGCGGAACGTCACCACCCGCGAGATCCGCTCCGGCGTGGTCGAACTGCGGATGACCGGCTACGACGTCCTCAAGCGCGTACAGATGCCGGCACTGCCCGGCGGCGGGACGATGCGAGTACCAGTCGCCCTGCGGGAGGACGGAGAGGTCTACTACCGCGACTACCGCCAGATCCCACACGCGCTGAACGTCGGCGCCACTCAGTCAGGCAAGTCCGTCTACCAGCGCAACCTCGTCGCCGCCCTCGCGCCTCTCGACGTGGCCCTCGTCGGCATCGACTGCAAGCAAGGTGTCGAACTCGCGCCGCTGGCGCGAAGGTTCACGGCTCTGGCCGACAACCCCGACACAGCAGCCGACCTCCTCGACGCTCTCGTCCGGCACATGGAGGACGTCTATCAGCTCATCCGGCGCGAGCAGAGGCTGAGCGCGGACGTCCCGGACGCGGAGATCACCGCCGACATCTGGGACCTGCCCGCCGGCCTCCGCCCGACTCCGATCGTCCTGCTGGTCGATGAGGTCGCCGAACTCGCGCTCTTCGCCACGAAGGACGAGGAGAAGCGCCGGGACAGGATCGTCACGTCCCTCGTCCGGCTCTCTCAGCTCGGCCGCGCCGCCGGCGTCTACCTGGAGATCTGCGGGCAGCGCTTCGGTTCCGAACTCGGCAAGGGGATCACCATGCTCCGGGCCCAGCTCACGGGCCGTACCGCTCACCGCGTCAACGACGAGACGTCCGCCAACATGGCCTTCGGTGACATCTCGCCGGACGCCGTACTCGCCACGATCCAGATCCCCACGGACCGCCCCGGCACCGCCGTCGTCGGCGACTCCTCCGGCGGCTGGGTCCGCATCCGCACCCCGCACCTCACCCTGCGGCGGGCCGTGAACATCTGTAACGCCCACGCCCACCGGACCCCGGGGCTCCCCGTGCTGGACGCCTTCCGGCCCGTCCTGCCGCCCTTGGCGAAGTCCGCGACACCCGCCGTCGCGACGGCCCCCGCGACCGCCTGACCGTTCCCGCACCACGGCCGGTGTGACCGCCTCACGCCACGTCCCTACCCCTCCCTTGCCTGATGCCGGAAAGGAGGAACCGCGATGCGCCCCACGCTCCGGCCGGACGCCGTCCTCGTGCAAGCCGTGATCGCCGGTGCCCTGTCCTTCGCCCATCTGCATGACCTCGCCCAGGCCGCCGGACAGACCGGATGGAAGGCGTGGGCCTACCCGGTCTCCGTCGATCTCCTCCTCGTCGCCGCCTGGAACCGCCTCCGGAGCCTCCGGGCCGCCGGCACTTCGGCTCGGTCCGCCTGGACCTGGTTCACCGTGGCCCTGGCCGCGTCTCTCGGCGCGAACATCTCCACTGCCGGGCTCCTCGACCTCACCGACGTACCGGACTGGCTGCGCATCCTCGTCGCAGGGTGGCCCGCCCTGGCCTTCCTCGGCGGCACCCTCCTTGTCCACTCTCCTGGGCATCCGGCGGCCGATCCGCCCGCCGAACCCGACGCGGAGGCGGGGCATCCCCCGGCCGTGGAAGCGGTCATCGAGCGGGACGCGGTGGCCGAGCCGGAACCGGAGGTTGCTCCCGCCCCGGCCCTCCCTTCCCCGGAACCGGAGCCCGGCCCCGAGCCTGCCGAGGAAGCTGCCCCCGAGCCGGAGCCCGTCCCCGTGGCTGTACCGCCGGCGCTCGTCGCTCACGCCCGCAAGGTCGCCGACGACCACCGCGCCCGCACCGGCTACCCGATTGACGCCGACACCCTGCGCGCCCGCCTCGGCGTCCCGCCCCCGATGGCCAACGCCATCGCCGCCCAGCTCGCCTGAAAGGAGAACGCGATGCCCGCCCGCGACCGCTTCCACTCCGTGATGCGGATCGGCCCCGTCCAGATCGGCACCCACCGCGACCGCCACCGCCGCACCAAGTACGCCGCCGTCTGCACCGCCGACCGCTGCGGCTGGTCCGCCGACTACTCCAGCTCCTCCGCCGCCCAGCTCGCCGCCCGCACCCACCGCTGCACCGTTCGCTGACCCGAAGGAGAACCGCGTCATGGACGTCCCGCTCTGGCTCGCCCTGATCGTCGTCGGCGCCCTCGGCATCAAGTTGATCCGCCCGCCCTGGTGGCTCATCGCCGTGATCCTCCTCGGCGGCTACCTCCTCTCCGACAGCGTCATCGCCCCGCTCATCGACAGCACGATCAAGTAGGGAGAACCGCCATGTTCCGTCCGCGCATTCCGGTCAACCCGCTGCCGACCGGCATCGTCGCCCCGCTCGTCCAGCCGACCGACTCGACCTCGATCGAGCCGACGCCCTGCCACCACAGCCACGCCCCGACACCCGCCCAGGCCACGCCTGCCGTCCAGGTGCCGGCCATCCGCCTCACCCCGACCGGCCTCGTCACCGTCGTCGCCGGCGGCGCCGGACTCGTCCTCCTGGTGGGCACGGTCCTCGTCTCGCTGCTGCTCGCGGTCGCCATCACCGGCGCGTCCGTCGCCGTGAGCGCCGTGGTCCTGCGGCTGCTCGTCCGCGACCTCCAGAAGGGCCGGTGACCCACATGGACGCCCAGACGATCGCAGCCGCAGGCTTACCGGCCCTGGGCTGGGCCCTGCACGGCGGTCTGCTCCTTCGCCGCCTGGCCACCGCCCGCCGCGATCCCCTGACCGGTCTGCACACCCGCGCCGGATGGACCGCTCGCGCCGAACACCTCATGGCCAAGAACGCGAACGCCGTCGTCCTCCTGGTCGACCTGGACGACTTCAAGGCCATCAACGACACCCACGGCCACGCCGCCGGAGACGCGGTTCTCACCGCCACCGCCGACCGGCTCACCACCTGGTGCGGACGCCACGGCATCGCCGCCCGCCTCGGCGGAGACGAGTTCGCCGCCATCGTCACTGACCCCGACCGCACCGCAGGGCTCCTGCCGCTCCAGACCGCACTGGACCAGCCAGTCACCCACCACGGCCACGTCCTACGGGTCTCGGCCTCGGTCGGCCAGTGCCACCGCACGGACCTCACGGTCCCGGCCCTCACCGACGCCCTCTCGGCCGCCGACGCCTCGATGTACGCGGCCAAGGGCCACGGCAGGCGCAACACACGCTAAGCGGCCCCCGGGACGGCCTCTGTCGCCAAACATCCGCCGCCCCGGGCGCCTGAACCCCTCCCAGATCCAACGGACCCGAAAGGGACAGCTCATGATGCCCCAGACCCCGACCACGCGCGTTTGCTCCCACTGCGACGGCTTCCCCGTCGTCCACATCACCACCGGCACCACCACCCCGGACGGCCGACGCCAGACGCTCCCCGCCACCTGCCCCGTCTGCAAGGGCACCGGCCACCGCACCGCCCCCTCCGCCCTCGTCCGCGCCGGGAAGTGACCCTCTTGAACGACACCGCTCTCACTGCGGCGGGCCTGGACTCGGCCACCCTGGGCGACATGCTCCGGGTGGCCGGGTCCACCGGCTTCGACCGCTGGAAGGAGCAGATCCAGCGCACCGGTGGCTGCTCCAACCCCGTCCACCTCCAGGGCTGGACCCTTACTCAGGACAAGACCACCGGCGAGACCCTGCACCGGTACTCCACCGACACCGAACCCGGCGGACGGCTTCGGGTCGCCTGCGGCAACCGGCGGGCCTCCCGCTGTCCCGCCTGCGCCTGGACCTACGCCGGGGACACCTTCCACCTCATCCGCGCCGGCCTCGCCGGGGACGACCGCCGTGACATCCCCGCCGCCGTACGCGACCACCCCCGGGTGTTCCTGACCCTCACGGCGCCCTCCTTCGGCCCCGTCCACAACAGGCCCGGCAACCGCCCCTGCCGGTGCGGCACCCACCACGCCGAGGACGACCCCGCGCTCGGCACTCCGCTCGACCCCGACACGTACGACTACGCGGCCGCGGTCCTCTTCAACAACCACGCGGGGCAGCTCTGGCAGAGGTTCACGAATCGCCTTCGCCGCGAGATCGCCGCGGGCGCGGGCCTCTCCCAGCGGGAGTTGAAGGAGCTCGCGCGGATTTCGTACGGGAAGGTCGCGGAGTTCCAGAAGCGCGGCGCGGTCCACTTTCACGCCGTCGTCCGCGTCGACGGCCCGGATGGCCCCGACAGCCCTCCGCCGTCCTGGGCCACAACCGAGCTGCTGACGAATTCGCTACGGGCTGCTGTCGTGCACACGTACACCACCGTCACCGTCCCCGCCGCCGGCGACCAGCCCGCCCGCCGTCTCCGCTGGGGCACCCAGCTCGATATCCGGCCCGTCAAGGCCTTCGGCGACGGCTCCGACATCACCGAACAGGCCGTCGCCTCCTACATCGCCAAGTACTCCACAAAGGCCGCCGAGACGACCGGCAGCCTGGACCGCCGCATCGGCAACCGCGAGGCCCTGGTCCTCCTCGGCGTTCCCGACCACACCCGGCGCCTGGTGGAAGCCTGCTTCGACCTCGACCCGCTCTACCCGGACCGGCGCCTCCTCGCCTGGGCCCACATGCTCGGCTTCCGGGGCCACTTCTCCACCAAGTCCCGGCAGTACTCGACCACGTTGGGCGACCTCCGCCAGACCCGCGCCGAGTACCGCGCCGCCCAGGAACGCGCCGCACGGGGGCTGGACGACATCGAGCCGGACACCGTCCTCGTCCTCGCCTCCTGGCAGTACGCCGGCCAGGGTCACAGCCCCGGAGAGGCCGTCCTCGCCGCATCCATCGCCCGGGACATCGCACTCAATCGCGAGACCGCCCGCGAAGCCCTGCACGACCACCTCGCCCTGGAAGGAGCAGCAACGTGACCACCGCCGCCCCCGAACTGCTGACCGTGCCTGAGGTTATGGCGCGGCTCAAGCTCGGACGTTCGACCGTCTACGACCTCATCCGCTCTCGCCGACTGATCTCCATCACGATCGGCCGGTCTCGCCGGGTTCCCGCCGAAGCCGTCCGGGACTTCATCGACAACCAGATTGAGGAGGCTGCCTGATGGCCACTCCTCGCAAGCGCAACCCCAACGGGGCCGGCACGATCACCAAGCGGGCAGACGGTCGCTACCAGGCTGCCGTCTACGTCCTCCAGCCCGACGGCACGCGGGCCCGGAAGTTCGCCTACGGCAAGACCTGGGCCGAGTGCGACGCCAAGCGCCGCGCGCTCCTCGACAAGGTCGACAACGGCGTTCCCGTCCCGACCCGTTCGATGAAGCTCTCCGAGTGGCTGCCGTACTGGCTGGACAACATCGTCAAGCCGCGCCGCAAGAAGACCACCGCGGCCAAGTACGAGGTGCACGTCCGGCTCTACCTCGTCCCGATGCTCGGCTCCAAGCGGCTAGAGTCCCTCGCCGTCGCCGACGTCCGGCGCTTCCTCGTCCAGTTGGAGAAGAAGACCAGCGCCGCCACGGCCAAGGAGTCGCACCGCGTCCTGCGCACCGCCCTCACCGCCGCCTGCCGTGAAGAGCTGGTGAGCCGGAACGTCGCGACGCTCGTCGAGCCGCCGACCGTCACCACCCGGGAGCTCTCCCCCTGGTCCCTGGACGAGACGCTCGACTTCCTCGCCGCCGCCCGGAAGGACCCGCTGTACGCCGCCTTCGTGCTCGCCATCGCCCTCGGCTTTCGTCGCGGGGAGGTCGTCGGCCTCCGCTGGGAGAACGTCGACCTCGACAAGCGGGAGATCCGGGTCAGGACGCAGCGGCAGCGGGTGGCCGGTGAGGTGTACGAGGACGATCCCAAGGGGCGCCGTCGCAAGCAGACGCTTCCCCTCCCGGCGATCTGCGTCGCTCCCCTGCGGTGGCAACGTCTCAAGCAGGCTGCCGCCCGCGAGCGTGCCGGGGAGAAGTGGACGGAGACCGGGTACGTGTTCACCACCCGCACCGGCCAGCCCATCGAGCCGCGCAACCTCTACCGCTCGTTCACCCGTGTCGCGAAGAACGCTGGCCTTCGCGTCGTCCGGCTGCACGACGCCCGGCACGGTACGGCGACGCTCCTGACCGCCGCCGGCGTCCCGCCCCGCGTCGTGATGGAGATCCTCGGGCACAGCCAGATCGCCGTGACGATGAACGTGTACACGCACGTCGTCCAGGACACGCAGCGGGAGGCCGTGAGTCACGTGGATCGGCTGCTCAGGAGCCGTCCCCGGTCGTGATCGACCGTCCCCGTTGATGTCAGAAGTGGATGTCAAAGGCCCCGGACCATGATCGGTCCGGGGCCTTTGTGCTGGTGGGCGCGGACGGTTTCGAACCGCCGACATCTGCTTTGTAAGAGCAGCGCTCTACCCCTGAGCTACGCACCCGTGGAGTGAGGCAACAGCGTACATGGCCCACCGGTGGGTCCTGCAAACCAAGGGGCGGGGCCTCGCGAGTGGGGGGTTGTCCCCACCATGCGACGGTGGGCCGCCGGATCGTGCGGCGAGGGTGTGGATACGTAGCGTGGAGGGACAGTAACAGCGCTACCTGGGGGTTCATCGTGGCCGGAGTCCGTGTTCGTCGTCGTGTCCGTACGCTCCTCGCCGTCGGCGGAGCCGTGCTCGTCGCGGTCGGGGTCGGTGGGTGCGGGAGCACCGATGTGGCCGAGGCACCGACGGAGAAGAAGGTCTTCGCGTTCGAGGGGGACAAGCTGACCGTCGACTCGGACGACTCCGCCCTGGTGCTGGTCCCGGCCGATGTGGAGGACGTGGAGGTGACCCGGCAGGTCGACGGCTGGGTGGTCGCGGGTGAGGGGCCGGAGCCCAGCTGGCAGCTGGAGGACGGGAAGCTCACGCTGCGGCTCGGGTGCACCGGGATGATCAGCAACTGCCAGGCGCGCCACGAGGTGAAGGTGCCGCGCGGCGTCGCCCTCACCGTGGCGGGCGACAACGGGAGCGTGACCGCCGACGGATTCCGTACGGCGCTGAAGGTGCGGTCCGACAACGGCGAGGTGGTCGTGCGGAACGCGAGCGGGCCGCTGGAGCTGCAGAGCAGCAACGGGGAGATCGTCGTGGAGCGGGCGGCGTCCCGCAGCGTCATAGCCCGGTCCGACAACGGGGAGGTGCGGCTCGGGTTCACGGCCGCGCCGGACAGGGTGGACACGACGAGCGACAACGGGGAGATCAGCATCGAGCTGCCGACCGGGAAGGTCTCGTACGCCGTCGAGACGCAGAGCGACAACGGCGAGATCGAGGTGGGCGTGCCCACCGACAAGAGCAGCGCTCACATCGTCACGGCGCGCAGCGACAACGGGGAGATCACCATACGCAACGCGAACTAACCGGGCCCTGTGTTCGTCCTTACCTGGTGGGAGAATGACCGGGCAGGGCGGACACGGCACGGGAGTGGATGTGACGGCGAGACATGCGCGGCGGTACGCGACGGATGTGCTCGCGCTGATGCTGCTGCCGGTTCCGCTCCTGATCGCCGCCGCCCCGGCCGCCTTCGCCGGCGGTGGTACGCGCCGCTGGTTCGGCGGTGGACGCGGCGAGAGCCGGCGGGCCGACGCGCAGGCAGCCAAGGACGCGGCGGCCGCGGCGTTCTACGAGCTGGACACCGCGCAGCGCGACCTGCGGATCTCGATCGAGACGATCACGGCCATGGACGGGTCGCCGGCCGCGCGGCGCGCGGCGGACGACTTCTCGGCGCTCGGGCGGCGCATCGACGAGGCGAGTCATGCGTACATCACGGCCGTCGACGCGCACGACCTGGACCGGGACGACCTGGAGTCGGCGGCGGCCGGGCGGGCGCTGGCCGAGCTGACGCGAGCCAAGGACGAGCTGGTACGGGTCAAGGGGGAGCTGGACCGGTTCGAGCGGGGCCTCGGGCCGCTGCTGGAGGAGGCGGAGACACAGCTGTCGCGGCTGGCCCCTGCGGTCGAGCGGGCGAGAGCGGCACTCCTCTCCGCGAGCAATGCTCTCGACGTGGTGCGCGGCTCCGGTCTGCGAGCGGACGATCTCGCGGCGCGGCTCGCCGCCCTCGCCCCCGAGCTCACCAAGCTCAACCAGGGCGCGGGCCGGCACGGCGTCACCGAGACGCTGCAACGCGCCGACCAGGTCGTACGCGAAGCGGAAGCCATACGTATCGAGGCGGAGCGGCTGCCCGAGCGCGCCGCCGAAATGGCGAAGAGGCTCGTGTCCCTCCGTACCCGCGCTCAGGCGCTCGCCAACCGTGCCACGTCCGTCGAGCCGGTCCTCAGCGAGCTGCGTCGCCGCTTCACCGCCGCTTGCTGGCAGGACCTCCAGCACGTGCCCGAGGAGGCCGCCCAGCACGTCCGCCAGGCCGAGGAGAGGCTGGGCGAAGCGGGTAAAGCCCATGACGAGCAGCGGTGGGCCGACGCGACCGCCCTTCTCGCCACCGTACGAGCGCTGCTGAACAGCACCGACGAAGCCGTCTCCGCAGCCGGGGACCGGCTGCGGCGCCTGGAGGCCGTCGCCGCGGACCCGCAGCAGGAGATCCAGCGCACCCGTTTCGCCATCCGCGACGCGCAGCGCCTCGCCATGGCCGGCCGCAACACCCCGGACCCGCGCCATGCCCGCCCGCTCGACGACTGCGTTGCCCGGCTGGAGCGTGCCATCGGCGGCTTGGAGGGCCGTCACCCGGATTACTGGCACTTCCTGCAGGAGACGGAGGCCGTGCGGCGGACCGTGGCGCGCGTGGTGGAGCTCATCCGCGAGGAGCGCGGCGGGAGCGCGGCCCGCAGGGGCTGAGTCGCTGTCCGGGCCCTGTACGGTCGCACGCGTCGTTAATCTGGGGCCATGCCTCGTTACGAATACCGCTGCCGCACCTGTGGCGACACCTTTGAGCTGAACCGCCCCATGGCCGAGTCGTCCGCGCCCGCCGCGTGCCCCGCCGGACACGACGACACCGTGAAGCTGCTGTCGACCGTCGCCGTCGGTGGTACGGCGTCGCGCGGAGGCGCGCCGGCACCCGCGCCGGGGGGAGGCGGTGGCGGCTGCTGCGGCGGGGGGTGCTGCGGCTGACGCCGTACGCGCGCGGCGCAGCGACCCGGTGGTGACGGCGGCCGGGACATCGCGCGGCCGGCACATCGAGGGTGGCCGGGACATCGACGGTGACCGCGGCCGGCCGACCTCCCCGCGGGACCCGGGCGTCAAGGGGGCCGGCCGGGCCCGAGAGGGACGGGTCTAGCCGCCGAGGTAGCGCAGCACCGCCAGTACGCGGCGGCTGTAGCCCGCCGTGCCGCTGAGCTCCAGCTTGTCGAAGATCGCGTTGATGTGTTTTTCGACCGCGCTCTGCGACACGTACAGCCGTGCCGCGATCGCCGCGTTCGTGTGGCCCTGGGCCATTTCGGCCAGGACGTCACGTTCGCGGGCGGTCAGGCGGGACAGCGGATCCGTGCGGGTGCTGCGCGCCAGCAGGCGGCGGACGACCTCCGGATCGAAGGCGGCCTGCCCCGCCCCGACCCGCTCCAGCGCGTCGAGGAACTCGTCGACCTGCGCCACCCGGTCCTTGAGCAGGTAGCCGACCCCTTCCGACTCCCCGGTCAGCAGCTCCGTCGCGTACCGCCGCTCCACGTACTGCGACAGCACGAGCACACCCGTCCCGGGCCACCGCCGCCGGATCTCCAGGGCGGCGCGCAGCCCCTCGTCGGTGTGGGTCGGCGGCATACGGACGTCGGCGACGACGACGTCCGGCGGGGTCGACGCGACGGCGGCCAGCAGGTCCTCGGCATCGCCGACCGCCGCGAGGACGTCGTGCCCCTCCTCCGAGAGGAGCCGTACCAGCCCTTCCCGCAGCAGCGTCGAGTCCTCGGCCAGGATCACTCGCACGGCAGCACCGCCGGGTGGTAGACCGGGAGCACTGCCGTCACGGTCGTCGGTCCGCCGGGCGGGCTGGCCACCGTGAACCGCCCGTCCAGCGCCGCCACCCGGTTCGCGAGCCCGGCGAGCCCGCCGCCGGACGGGTCCGCGCCTCCGCCGCCGTCGTCCGTCACCGTCACCGTCACCGTCACCGTCTCGTCCTTCCCCTCACAGCCGAGTCGTACGTCGGGGCGTAGGTCGAGCCCTGTCCCGGGTCGTGCGTCGAGTCGTATCTCGATACGGGTCGCCCCGGCGTGCTTGACCACATTGGTCACCGCCTCCGACACGACGAAGTAGGCCGCCGTCGCCACTTGTTTCGGCACCTCGCGCCCGGCCCGGTATTGCAGGGCCACCGGCAGCGGGCAGCGTTCCGCGACCGACTCCAGGGCCGCCCGCAGCCCGGCCTCGTCCAGGACGGTCGGGTACACCCGCCACGCCACCTCGCGCAGTTCGGCGAGCGCCCGCCGGCTCTCCTCGTGTGCCTGGAGCAGCAGTTGGCCGGCGCGCTCGGGGTCACGGCTGCGCCGGGCGCGGCCCAGCAGCATGCCGAGGGCGACGAGACGCTGCTGGACGCCGTCGTGCAGGTCCCGTTCGATGCGGCGGCGTTCGTCGTGGACGGCGTCCATGACCCCGGCGCGGCTGGCCGCCAGGTGAGCGATGCGCCGCTCCAGCTCGTCCTGGTGGCTGGGCCCGAGGAGCCGGCGGGCCAGCCGTTCCTCCAGCGCGGCGACCGCGTGCACGCCCTGGACGGAGAGGAAGAGCAGAAGTAGGCCCGCGAGACCGGTCAGGGCGACCGCCCACAGGTGCTCGACGTCGGTGATGGCCCAGCCGTAGAGGACGAAGGTGCTGTACGCGGCGCCGATGAGGACGCAGCCGAGGACCACTCCGCCCAGCAGGCCCAGCGGCCAGCGCGCCGCCACGTACTGCACGGCACGCGCGTCCTCGTACGCGCCGGACAGGCGTACTCCGTGGAAGCGGCCGAGCCGGCGCCGCTCCACGGCGGCGAGGCGTACGGCCCGGGCCCGGAGCGGGCGCGGCGCCGCGCCCGTCAGGGCGAGCAGTACCGCCAGGGGCAGCTCGACCACCGCGGTCAGGGTTCCGAGTGCGAGGCCGAGGGCCTGCCGGGACCACCGCACGACGACGTCTCTCATGATCCGGCCACGCTAGCCAACCGCAACGCTCGCGCGCACTGCGGAAAACCGCAGGCCTGCTGTGCGGCTGCCTTCAGGGTCTCTTCAGCCTCACATCCCTAGCGTGGGCGGCATGGAACGCTGGATAAACAGCCTCATGGACACGCTGGGTGCGCCCGGTGCCGGGATCGCCATCGCCCTGGAGAACCTCTTCCCACCGATCCCCAGCGAGGTGATCCTGCCGTTGGCGGGCTTCGCCTCCGCGACCGGCAGGATCGGCCTGCTCGCCGCCCTGCTGTGGACCACCGCCGGGTCGGTGATCGGGGCGCTCGCGCTGTACGGGGTGGGGGCGGCGCTCGGCCGGGACCGTACCGTCGCCATCGCCGGGAAGCTCCCGCTGGTGAAGGTCGCCGACATCGAGCGGACGGAGGCTTGGTTCGCGCGGCACGGCACGAAGGCGGTGTTCTTCGGGCGGATGCTGCCCATCTTCCGTTCCCTGATCTCCGTGCCGGCCGGTATCGAGCGGATGCCGCTGCCCGTGTTCCTCGCGCTGACGACCGCCGGCAGCGCGATCTGGAACACCGCCTTCGTGCTGGCCGGCTATGCGCTGGGGGACAACTGGGAGGAGGTCACCCGCTATGTGTCGCTGTACTCGAAGGCGGTGCTGGCGGTGGCCGTGGGTGCGGTCGTGGTCTTCGTGGCCGTACGGCTGCTCAGGCCGGGCAGGGGCGCTCGGCGGAGCAGCTGAGGAAGCGGCGCAGGATCTCCTCGCCCGCGATGACGCCCCGCTCGTCGAGCACGTCGACGTGGGGGGCGCTCCAGCCGGTGTCGGCGAGTTCGCCGTGGCCGGGGCGCCAGGCGCGGTCGGCGGCGAGCAGCAGGTCGGCGTCGAGGAGGGAGTCGCCGGCGGCGAGGACGTGGGTGGAGCCGCTGCGGCGGGCGACTTCCCGCATGGCGGCGCTCTTGGTGAGGGGTTTGGGTACGGCGTAGACCTTGCGGCCCTGGAGCGAGACGGTCCAGCCGCGGGCCTCGGCCCACTCGGCGAGCTCCTTCAGCCAGCCCTCCGGGAGCAGGGCGCGCTCGACGACGAGGTAGGCGAAGAGGTCCTCGGCGACGCGTTCCTTGAGCAACCAGGCGGGATCGGCGGCGGCCAGCAGGTGACGGTGCACCTCCTCCAGGGTGGCGCACTCGTCGGCGAGGCGGCCGGCGACGGTGCGCTGCCAGCCGGGGTCGCTCTCGCCGTCGACCAGCAGATGTCCGCCGTTGGCGCAGATGGCGAAGCCGGGCGGCGGTCCGGGGAGCCGGATGCGGTGGTACTGCTCCCGGGTACGCGTGGTGGTCGGTACGAAGACGGCGTGGCGGGGCAGCTCGGTGAGGAGCGCGGCCGCGTCCTCGGTCAGGTACGACAGCGGTTTGTGCTGGTAGACCTCGACGCACAGCAGGCGCGGGGCCTCGGCGTCGGGCATGGTCAGGCCGAGGGCGGCCGGCGAGTAGATGAGCGTGCGGTCGAGGTCGCTGGCGATGAGGGTGGTCATCCCCGCGTCACCGCCTTGCCGTCGGCGCCGGTGGCCCCGCGCGTGTACCGGGGGTGGATCAGGCCGACGCAGGTGTACGGCAGGCCGTCGACCTCTTCGACCGGTACCCCGCGCTGCTGGGCGAGGAGGCGTACGTGGTCGAGGTCGGCGCCCGCGCCGCGCTGGGCGAGGATCTTCCACGGGACGCGGCGCAGCAGGACGCGGGTGGTCTCGCCGACGCCGGGCTTGACCAGGTTGACGTCGTGGATGCCGTACTCCTCGCTGATGCGCTCGACGGCGGCCCAGCCGGCCCAGGTGGGGGTGCGGTCGGTGGCGAGGAGTTCCTTGACGTCGGCGTCGACGACGTCGGCGACGTCGTCGAAGCGGGCGGCGACGGTGTCGAGGAAGTCGCCCGACACATCGGCGTGGGCGAGTTCCCGGTAGTACTTGGCGCCGTGGAAGTCGTCGGGGCCGACGAGGTCGGCGCGCAGGACGGTGCGCGATATCAGGCCGGAGACGGTGGAGTTGAGGCAGGCGGAGGGGATGAGGAAGTCCTCGCGGGTGCCGTAGGTGCGCACGCAGGAGCCGGGGTCGGCGAGCACGGCGATCTCCGGGTGGAAGCCCTCGAAGTCCTCGAGCGCCTCGGCCAGTTCGCGGGTGATGGCGCCCTTGCCGGTCCAGCCGTCGACGAAGACCACGTCGGCGGGGTTGTGGTGGGCGGCGAGCCAGCGCAGGGCGTTGGCGTCGATGCCCCGGCCGCGCACGATGGACACGGCGTAGTGGGGCAGGTCGAGGCCGTGGCGGTGGTGCGCCCAGCGGCGCATGAGGATCCCGACGGGCGTGCCGGCGCGGGCGAGCGACACCAGCACCGGGCGGGGGGAGCGCTCGGCGAGGACCGTTTCGGTGACGGCGCCGACGGCGCGGGCGATGCGGGCGGCCGAGGCGGTCAGCGCCGCGTGGTAGAGCTCCTGGTACTGGGCGGAGGGCTGGTACTCGACGGGCAGCGATTCGGCGTAGTGCGCGCCACCGCTCTGGATCGCCTCCTCGCGCTCCTCGGTGGGCGCCTCCAGCTCGACGTCGGAGAGGTCCTGGAGGAGCCAGCCGACTTCCTCCGGGGCGTACGAGGAGAAAGCTGGGCCACGGAGCGGCTCGGACAGCATGGGGACCCTTCCGGGTTCGGGAACGTACGACGGTACGACGGCGAGGACGACGTGCGGTATGTGCGCGGCGAGCCGGGCGAGCAGTCCGTCGGGGGCGTGCAGGGCGGGGGTGTCGGCGACGGAGTCGACCACGGCGACGACCGCGTCGAAGCCGGCGCCCGCGACGTTGTAGGCGTACCGGTCGCCCGGCCCGTCCGCGGGGTCGTCGTGGGCGGGGAAGACGAGCCGGGTGCGTATGGCGTACCCGGGGTCGTCGACGGCGAGGACGGGCGAGCGGGTGGTCGTGGAGTACCGGACGTCGGCTCCGCCGCGTGCTTCCAGGGCGACGCCGAGCGCGAGCGGCGCGTACATGAGCTCCTCGAACCCGAGGACGAGCACTCGCGGCGGCGCGGCGCCCGGCTCGCCGTGCAGATCGCCCTCCGGGCCGCCGTCCGGGCGCTGTGCGGGGCCGCCGGTGCCGGGCGGGCCGGGCAGGGCGAGCGCCTCGGCGATGCGCTCGGCCATCGCGGGGAGCGCTGCGTCGAGACGGGCACGGTGCTCGGGGGTGAAGCCGTGGCGGCCCCCGTCCGGGACCCCGGCGGGCCAGGCGAGGTCCACCCGCCGCACGGACGGGGCGTCCGCGGGCCGACGCCCGGCCCCGGCCGCGGCATCCCCCGGCTCCGCCAGCGGGGCGGGCACCGGCGGCCGTGCGGAGGAGGCAGAGGCAGAGGAGGCAGAGGATGCGGCGGAGGCAGCGGACTCGTGCCGGGCCACCAGCGCCTGGCCCTTCTCCAGGACGCCGTCCGGCAGGCGGACCCTGCCGGAGGCGAGGGCGACGAGGTCCACGCGGGCGCCGATCTCCGCGGCGAAGGCGGTCAGGCGGTCGCGGTCGGCCGGCGCGCGCATGTCGACGAGCGCCACGATGACGTACCGGTCGCGCGGATAGCGCGCGTGGAGGGCGCGCACGGTGTTGAGCACGGTGTTGCCCGTGGAGAACTCGTCGTCGACGAGCACCAGCGGCCCGGGGCCGGCCAGCAGCATCGGGTCCTCGGGGAGCAGCAGGTGCGAGGTGGCGTGGGAGTGGGACTCCTCGAAGCCTCCCGCGGGGGCGACGCCCGCGACCGGCCGGCGTGTGGAGTGCAGGTACGGCGCCACGCCGAGCCCGTCCGCGACCGAGTGCCCGAGGCCGGTCGCGGTCTCGGCGTACCCGAGGACGACCGCGCGCCGGGCCTCGGCGGGACCGAGCAGCTCACGGACGCGTACGCCCAGGTCGTACCCGGCGCGCCAGACCACGCGGGGGCTCTGCGGGACGTGCTTGCCGAGCACGTTGGAGACCAGCAGGTGCGCCCGCTTGGGGTTGCGGCGCAGGGCCAGGCCCAGCAGCTCGCGCAGCGGTGCGTCACCGACCAGCTCGACGCCCAGCCGCTCCGCGACCCACGTGCCCGACCAGACCATCACGTCGTCGTTGTCCTTCCGGGGCCCCGTCACAGGCCCATCCCGGCGGTGAGCAGCTCCACGAAGCCGACGTCCTCCTTCGCGACGCCGAAGACCTCGGCGCGCTGGAGGGTCCGCTCGGCCCACGCGCGGTGCGGCTTCACCTCGTTCATCTTGTTCGTGTACGCGGAGCGCAGGACTCCGCCGCCGCCGCGCTCCGGCCGGAGGATGTCCTGGGCGTCGCTGAACTCCTCGTGGCTGACGACGGACAGGGCGTGCACCGGCATGACGTGCGACGGGTGGATGCAGGTCTTGCCCATGAGTCCGTTGGCGCGGTCCAGTTCGATCTCGCGCAGCAGGCCGTCCAGGTCGTGCTCGATCAGCGCGGTGCGCAGTTCGTCGGCGCGCTGTTCCATGAAGGGGCTGCGGCGCAGTTGCGGCTTGAACATGCGCTCGCCGAGCCGGAAATACTCCCAGACGGGGCCGGTGATGGTGAACCCGGTGCCGTCGGAGCGGCCCAGCACGTTCACCACGTCGCCGATCACGCTCGCGACGATCTGCACGTCGTACGCGGTCATGTCGGGCGAGCGGCGCAGCCCGTAGGCGGAGCAGAAGTCGGTGACGCCGAGCCGCAGCGCGAGGACCCGCTCGCGGTACTTGTCGATGACGCGGCCGATGCCGGTCAGGGTCTCCGCGCGGGTCTCCATGTGGAGCAGCTCGGGCGATTCGAGGACGGGCATGGCGAAAAGCCGCCGTCCGGTGTCGGTCTCGGTGTCCGTGAGCGCCTCCAGGAAGGCCGCGCCGCGCTCCTCGGTGAACTTCGGCAGTACGAATCCGGACAGCAGCCGCCCGGCTGCGCCGAGGCGCCGTACCAAGTCGTGGATCTGGGCGGGCTCGCGGACCCGGATGAAGAGCAGGGGCGTGTCGGCGCCGCGCTCGTGGAGGTCGGTGAGCTGCCGGACGAGATTCTCCTCAGCCCCTTCCACCTCCGCGTCATCAATGGAATCCTCCAGGCACAGCACCATCGATACGACCCCGCGCCCCACCTGCTTCAGCACGTCGTCGGCGAGGTGCGGCCGCGTGGCGGGGCTGTAGAGCGTCGCCCCGAGGGCGGCCGCCAGGACCCGCGCCGGGGAGTCCGCGGTGAACTCGCAGGGCTCCCGGTGGAAGAGTCCGGCCCGGGCGGAGGGCGCGATGTGCCCGAAATGACGCATATAACTCCCCGAACCGGCCCTAGGGCTCCGACGACATGTGGCCGGTAATAGTACGTAGAGACAGGTGTCTCGGGTTCCCCGCCGTCATGAACTTCAGGTAACTCGTCTGCTTATCGCCCCCGCGCGCCTCCGCACTCCCCCGCCCCCCGCGTTGTCCGGTCCGCGGGCCGCCAGGCAGGATGGCGGGCATGACGCACGCCATGCTGAAGGGCTCGAACGTCCCGCTCGACGCCGCGGCCGTACGGGCCGTCCTGTGCTGGACCCCCGGCCCCGGGGTCCCCGACGTGGATGCCTCGGCCCTGCTGCTCGGGACCGACGGGCGGGTGCGTTCGGACGAGGACTTCGTCTTCTACAACCAGCCGCGGCATCCGTCCGGCCTGGTCAGGCGGCTGCCGAAGAAGCGTGTGGCGGAGGGGCTGACCGACACGGTCGAGGCGGACGTGTCGGCGCTGGACGCGTCGGTGGACCAGGTGGTCCTCGCCGCGTCCTCGGACGGGGACACCTTCGACCGCGTGCGGGACCTGCGGATCCTGCTGTACGACACCGGCGCGGGCTCCGGCGCGGAGCCGCTGGCCGTCTTCGAGGTGAAGGCGGAGACCGGCGAGGAGACCGCGATCATCTGCGGTGAGCTGTACCGGCGCGGCGACGGCTGGAAGTTCCGTGCGGTGGGCCAGGGCTACCCGACGGGACTCATCGGTCTGGCGACCGCGTTCGGCATCTCCGTCGATGAGGAGGATGCGGCGGGGAGCGACTCGCCCGCGCAGCCGACGGCGGCGGGCGACGACCAGGAGACCCAGGCCGTACCGTCCCCGCCTCCGGTGCCCGGCGTGCCGCCGGTCCCCCCGGCTCCCCCGGCTCCGCCGGCGCCCGGACCGGCGTACGGGTACCCGCAGCCGGCCGCGGCCCCCGCCGGCGGGCCCGCCTACGGCTACCCCCAGCCGGGCTCGGCGCCCGCGCCCCAGCCGGCGTACGGCTATCCGCAGCCGGCCGCCGCGGCGGCGCCCGCACCGGACCCGAACTTCCGGCTGCCGCCGATGGGCCCGCAGTTCGTACGGACCTGAGGGGCGTGCGCGGGGTGCGCGCCGGGGCCGTGCGGGATCAGGTCTTGCCGGCCTTGAAGCCGCGCCCCCACTGCATGCCCCACCCGTAGAGCCGGTCCAGCTCGGCCTGGAAGCCGTACACGAACCGCACCTCGCGCCGTACCAGCAGCTCGCCCTTGACGTTCTCCAGCAGGAAAACGGCGCACGAACGCGCCTGCGGGGCCCGCTCGTCGAGCTCTATCTCGATGCGCGGGCCGTTGCTCGGGTAGAGCGTCATCGTGGCGTGCGTACGGTCGAACGCGGGCGTCTGGTCGTAGATGTAGACGAAGAACAGCAGCCGTTTGATCTCGTCGCGGTGGTCGAGGTTGACGAAGATCGTCTCGCCGGACGGCGCGCCGAACCGGTCGTCGCCGCTGAGCTTCACGAACGGCGCCGAGTTGAGGTCCCCGAAGAAGCCTCCGAGCGGCTGCACCACGCCCTTGCTGCCGTCGGCCATCTCCCACAGGCACCCGATGTCGAGGTCCACGGTGGCCACGCCCTGGGTGTGCGCCTGGACCACTTCCGGCTTGAAGAGCTTGGACGGGTGGCGCAGCAGCCGGCCGCTCTGCTTGGAGCGGCCTTCGATGTCGGAGGTGCGCATGCGCCAGGAGAGGTTGACCCGCAGGTTGCCGGTGGCGGCGCCCTGTTTGGTCAGGGAGACGGACGGGCGCCGCTTGGTCAGGTCGATGGAGTTCGTCACGGCGCTGCCGGAGTCGAACTGCGCCGCGTTGTTCCGCCACAGGTTGTCCCAGAAAGCCATGCCCCACCCCTAGTGCCTGGTCGTCTCGTGCATACGCGACGGGGCGGCCGGGAGGTCCCGGCCGCCCCGCTCAGAGCGTTCCTCATTGCCCGGGTCGTCACACCCGGACGGTTGTCACATCCGCCCCGGTGTCACTACCGCACCCGGGGTCACACGCCCGACGACACCTCTGTCTTCCTGTCGTCCGGGCCAGCTCCCCCCTCGGCCGCCAGCGCCTTGTTGCGGCGGACGGAGGACCAGAAGGAGGCCGCGATCAGGAGCACGCCGACGAGGCCGGTGATGATCTCGTTGATCTCGTGCTGGATGGTGATGAGCAGGATCACGGCGAGGGCGCCGATGGCGTAGTGGGCGCCGTGCTCCAGGTACACGTAGTCGTCCAGGGTGCCCTGGCGGACCAGGTAGACCGTGAGCGACCGGACGTACATGGCGCCGATGCCGAGGCCGAGCGCCATCCAGAAGATCTGGTTGGTGATGGCGAAGGCGCCGATCACGCCGTCGAAGGAGAACGACGCGTCCAGGACCTCCAGGTACAGGAAGAGGAAGAAGGCGGCCTTGCCCGCGAGGCCGACCGCGGAGACCTCCTTGCCCTCCTTCTTGGCCTTCTCCTCCTCCTCGTGCTCGCGCTCCTCCTCTTCCTCCAGCTTGTCCTCGAAGTAGCCCGAGAGACCGCCGACCACGAGGTACGTGATGAGGCCGGCGACGCCGGAGAGCAGTACGGTCGCCGACTTGTCGGCGTGTCCGGTACTGGTATGTGCCTGGGTGGCGAAGGTGATCGCTGTGATCAGCAGGACGATCAGCGCGATGCAGACCGACAGCATGTCGACCTTGCCGAGCTTGGCGAGCGGGCGCTCCAGCCAGCCGAGCCACTTGATGTCGCGGTCCTCGAAGATGAAGTCGAGGAAGATCATCAGCAGGAACATGCCGCCGAAGGCCGCGATCGCGGCGTGCGCGTCGGTGACGAGGTCCTCGTACTGGTCGGGCTTGTCCACGGCCAGTTGGACGGCCTCGATCGGTCCGACCTTGGCGCTGATGGCGACGATGACGACGGGGAAGACCAGCCGCATACCGAAGACCGCGATCAGGATGCCGATCGTCAGGAAGATCTTCTGCCAGAAGGCGTTCATCTTCTTGAGGATCCCGGCGTTGACGACCGCGTTGTCGAAGGACAGCGAGATCTCCAGGATCGACAGGATCAGTACGACCCCGAACGCCTCCCAGCCCCACTGCCAGGCGGCGAATGCGAGGCCGAGCGCCGTGACGGCGAACGACCAGCCGAAGGTTTTCAGAACCACTGGCTACCCAATCGTGTTAAGTACGGGTAAGGGTCTCCCCCGCGCCGTGTGCTCCGGGTTTTGAACCAACCCGGAGCAGTGCTTTAGGAAACATTGACCCCGAAGTCTAGAGCGATGCCCCGGAGGCCGGACGCATACCCCTGTCCCACCGCACGGAACTTCCATTCGGCGCCGTAGCGGTAGAGCTCACCGAAGATCATCGCGGTCTCGGTGGAGGCGTCCTCGCTGAGGTCGTAGCGCGCGAGCTCCTGGCCGTCGGCCTGGTTGACGACCCGGATGAAAGCGTTGCTGACCTGGCCGAAGGTCTGGCCGCGGTTGTCGGCCTCGTGGATCGAGACCGGGAAGAGGATCTTGTCGCAGTGCGCGGGCACCTTGGAGAGGTCCACGATCAGGGACTCGTCGTCGCCGTCGCCCTCACCCGTGAGGTTGTCGCCGGTGTGCTCGACCGAGCCGTCGGGACTGGTGAGGTTGTTGTAGAAGATGAACCATTCGTCGCCCAGCACCCGGCCGCTCTGGCAGAGCAGCGCGCTGGCGTCGAGGTCGAAGGGCGCTCCGGTGGTGGAGCGCGCGTCCCATCCGAGTCCGACCAGCACCTGGGTGAGGTTGGGTGCGGCCTTGGAGAGGGAGACGTTGCCTCCCTTGGCGAGCGTGACGCCCATGACGATGATCCTCCCCTGAGGTGTACTGCTGAATGAGGCACGTCCGGCGCCGCACGCGTGTGCGTGCGGCGCCGGACGACGCTGCGCGGCCGTGCGCAGCATCCGCCGCGTCGGCCGTTTCGGCTCGGTGCTCAGACGTTGACGCCGAAGTCCTGCGCGATGCCGCGCAGGCCGGAGGCGTAACCCTGGCCGACGGCGCGGAACTTCCACTCCGTGCCGTGGCGGTACAGCTCGCCGAAGACCATGGCGGTCTCGGTCGAGGCGTCCTCGCTGAGGTCGTAGCGGGCGATCTCGGTGCCGCCGGCCTGGTTCACCACGCGGATGAACGCGTTGCGGACCTGACCGAAGGACTGCTGGCGGTTCTCGGCGTCGTAGATGGACACCGGGAAGACGATCTTGGAGACGTCGGCCGGCACGCCGGCGAGGTTCACCTTGATCTGCTCGTCGTCGCCCTCGCCCTCACCCGTGAGGTTGTCGCCGGTGTGCTCGACCGAGCCGTCGGCGCTCTTGAGGTTGTTGAAGAACACGAAGTCCTGGTCGTTGCGGACCTTGCCGTCCTCGCCGGTCAGGATGGCGCTGGCGTCGAGGTCGAAGTCCGTTCCGGTGGTGGTGCGGACGTCCCAGCCCAGACCGACGGTGACGGCCGTCAGGCCCGGGGCCTCCTTGGTCAGCGAGACGTTGCCGCCCTTGCTGAGGCTGACTCCCACGAGTCCCTCCATTGGTTTCCAGGGGCAGCGCCCCCGTCGTGCGTTGGCATCGGATCAACGACTGGATCCTAGTGACCGGTTCCCGTCGTGAGCAGGCTCTTGGCCGGAAGAATCAGAGGGTGTCGAGCGCCTTGACGTAGTCGTTCAGGTCACGGGCGTCCGGCAGCCCGTTGACGACGGTCCAGCGGACCACGCCCTCCTTGTCGATGATGAAGGTGCCGCGCACCGCGCAGCCCTTCTCCTCGTCGAAGACGCCGTACGCGCGCGAGGTCGCGCCGTGCGGCCAGAAGTCCGACAGGAGCGGGTACTCGAGGCCTTCCTGCTCGGCGAAGACGCGCAGCGTGTGGATGGAGTCGTTGGAGACCGCCAGCAGCTGGGTGTCGTCGTTGACGAACGTCGGCAGTTCGTCGCGGAGCGCGCACAGCTCGCCCGTGCACACACCGGTGAAGGCGAAGGGGTAGAAGAGCAGCACCACGTTCTTCTCGCCGCGGAAGTCCGAGAGCCGCACGGTGCGTCCGTGGTTGTCCTTCAGCTCGAAGTCCGGGGCCTTGGTGCCGACGGTGATCGCCTCGATCGCCTCGGTGGTCATGAAACGCATCATCCCTTCCAGTGCCAGGTGCCGTGGTGCCGTACGGCCGGCGGGCCGCGCCGGGGTCTTCCGGCGGTGTCCCACCCTACGCACAGGGCTCCCGGCCGACGGTGTCGGCCGGGAGCCCTGTGGTGCTGTCGTGGGGCCGGCGGCTCAGCGCTTGCCGGACTTGACCGCCTTCGGGGTGGCCAGGCGACTGCCGGTCCAGTCCTTGCCCGCGTTGATGCTCCGGGTCTGGGTGAGGCCGGCCGTCTGGACGGCCTCGTTGATGTCGCTGGGCTCGATGTAACCGTCACGGCCGGTCTTGGGCGTCATGAGCCAGATCTGGCCGCCCTCGTCGATCAGGCCGATGGCGTCAACCAGCGCGTCCGTGAGGTCACCGTCCTCGTCCCGGAACCACAGCAGCACGACGTCGGCGACGTCGTCGTACTCCTCGTCGACGAGATCCTGGCCGATGATGGCCTCGATGCCTTCACGGAGCTCCTGCTCGACGTCGTCGTCGTAGCCGATCTCCTGGACCACCTGTCCGGGCTCGAACCCCAGCTTTGCTGCCGGGTTGGTCCGCTCCTCCGCGTGGTCCGCGGTCGCGCTCACGGCTTGCCTCCTGATCGTGTTTTGGAAAATGCTGCGGCCGCGCGCGTACGCGAGGCGTTGGCCGTAGTCCACACGTGCTGGGCGGATCGCGCAAGTACCCGGCGGCCGAGACCGCCGAAACGGTGACTTTTGGGGCCGTCCCGCCCCAACTCCTGGCACCGCTTCCGCCCGCGCCCATGATGCGACCGCGGCTCTTGACCCACTTTAGGGGCTTCTGCGACTTCCCGGCGCCCGGGGGCGGCCGACCAGCGGCCGGAGGGACGGGCCGAACCGGGCGCAAGGTGACGAATCCGGCTGCGATCCGGCTCGATCCGGCTCGATCCGGCCGCGGACGCAGGGCCGCCGCCGCACGGCGGGGCAGGCCCGGCGGGAACCGGCACCGCATCAGCGGTGGAGCCGGGATCGTAGCGGGATCCGGGGGCCACTGGGGTTACCTTTCGGTAGAGATGACGTTTCCGTCCGCGGGGTAGACGATGGTGGCGGCGCGACCGTACTGCCCCTGACCTACCCGTTGGCACCACCGAACAGAAGGAACAGCGTGGCTTCCGGATCCGATCGCAACCCGATCATCATTGGCGGGCTTCCCAGCCAGGTCCCGGACTTCGATCCCGAAGAGACCCAGGAGTGGCTCGACTCCCTCGACGCCGCCGTCGACGAGCGGGGCCGGGAGCGCGCCCGCTACCTGATGCTCCGCCTGATCGAGCGGGCCCGCGAGAAGCGCGTGGCCGTGCCCGAGATGCGCAGCACGGACTACGTGAACACGATCGCCACCAAGGACGAGCCGTTCTTCCCGGGCAACGAGGAGATCGAGCGCAAGATCCTCAACGCGACCCGCTGGAACGCCGCGGTCATGGTCTCCCGCGCCCAGCGCCCGGGCATCGGCGTCGGCGGCCACATCGCCACCTTCGCCTCCTCGGCGTCCCTCTACGACGTCGGCTTCAACCACTTCTTCCGCGGCAAGGACGAGGGCGACGGCGGCGACCAGATCTTCTTCCAGGGGCATGCCTCCCCCGGCATCTACGCCCGTGCCTTCCTGCTGGACCGGCTGAACCAGGCGCAGCTCGACGCCTTCCGCCAGGAGAAGTCCAAGTACCCCAACGGCCTGTCGTCGTATCCGCACCCCCGGCTCATGCCGGACTTCTGGGAGTTCCCGACGGTCTCCATGGGCCTGGGCCCGATCGGCGCGATCTACCAGGCGCGGATGAACCGCTACCTGCACGCCCGCGGTATCGCCGACACCTCCAAGTCGCACGTGTGGGCGTTCCTGGGCGACGGCGAGATGGACGAGCCCGAGTCGCTCGGCCAGCTGTCGATCGCCGCGCGCGAGGGCCTGGACAACCTGACCTTCGTCGTCAACTGCAACCTTCAGCGCCTCGACGGCCCGGTGCGCGGCAACGGCAAGATCATGCAGGAGCTGGAGTCGCAGTTCCGCGGGGCCGGCTGGAACGTGATCAAGCTGATCTGGGACCGCTCCTGGGACCCGCTGCTCGCCCAGGACCGGGACGGGGTGCTGGTCAACAAGCTGAACACGACGCCGGACGGACAGTTCCAGACCTACGCGACGGAGACCGGCGCCTACATCCGCCAGCACTTCTTCGGCGACGACCACCGGCTGCGGGCGATGGTCGAGAACATGACCGATCACCAGATCCTGATGCTGGGACGCGGCGGTCACGACCACCGCAAGATCTACGCGGCGTACAAGGCAGCCGTCGAGCACCAGGGCCAGCCGACCGTGATCCTGGCGCAGACGGTGAAGGGCTGGACGCTGGGCCCCAACTTCGAGGGGCGCAACGCCACGCACCAGATGAAGAAGCTGACGGTCGACGACCTGAAGCGCTTCCGGGACCGGCTGCACCTGCCGATCGCCGACAAGGACCTCGAGGACGGCCTGCCGCCGTACTACCACCCGGGCCCGGACTCCGAGGAGATCCAGTACATGCACGACCGCCGCAAGGCGCTGGGCGGGTACGTCCCGACCCGGGTCGTGCGGTCGAGGCCGCTGGCGCTGCCCGACGACAAGACGTACGCGGCGGTCAAGAAGGGGTCGGGGCAGCAGTCGATCGCCACCACCATGGCGTTCGTGCGGCTGCTGAAGGACCTGATGCGGGACAAGGAGATCGGCAAGCGGTTCGTGCTGATCGCGCCCGACGAGTACCGCACCTTCGGTATGGACTCGTTCTTCCCGAGCGCCAAGATCTACAACCCGCTGGGCCAGCAGTACGAGGCGGTCGACCGCGAGCTGCTGCTCGCGTACAAGGAGTCGCCGACCGGCCAGATGCTGCACGACGGCATCTCGGAGGCCGGCTGCACGGCGTCGCTGATCGCTGCGGGGTCGTCGTACGCGACGCACGGCGAGCCGCTGATCCCGGTGTACGTCTTCTACTCGATGTTCGGCTTCCAGCGCACCGGTGATCAGTTCTGGCAGATGGCCGACCAGCTGGCGCGCGGTTTCGTGCTCGGTGCGACCGCCGGGCGTACGACCCTGACCGGTGAGGGCCTCCAGCACGCGGACGGCCACTCGCAGCTGCTCGCCTCGACCAACCCGGGCTGCGTCTCCTACGACCCTGCCTTCGGCTACGAGATCGCGCACATCGTCAAGGACGGTCTGCGCCGGATGTACGGGCCGGACGCGGAGGACGTCTTCTATTACCTGACCGTCTACAACGAGCCGATCCAGCACCCGGCCGAGCCGGCGGACGTGGACGTGGACGGCATCCTCAAGGGGCTGTACCGCTTCCAGCGCGGCGAGAAGGGTGCGATCCCCGCCCAGATCATGGCGTCGGGCGTCGCCGTGCCGTGGGCGGTGGAGGCCCAGCGGATCCTCGCCGAGGAGTGGAACGTGCGCGCCGACGTGTGGTCGGCGACCTCGTGGAACGAGCTGCGCCGCGAGGCCGTCGCGGTGGACGAGCACAACCTGCTGCACCCGGAGGAGGAGCAGCGCGTCCCGTACGTGACGCAGAAGCTGTCCGGTGCGGAGGGCCCGGTCGTGGCCGTCTCCGACTGGATGCGGTCGGTCCCTGACCAGATCGCGCGCTGGGTGCCGGGGACGTACACCTCGCTCGGCGCGGACGGCTTCGGCTTCGCGGACACGCGCGGCGCGGCGCGGCGGTACTTCCACATCGACGCGCAGTCGATCGTGCTCGCGGTGCTGACCGAGCTCGCGCGCGAGGGCAAGGTGGACCGCTCCGTCCTGAAGCAGGCCATCGACCGGTATCAGCTGCTGGACGTGTCGGCGGCGGACCCGGGCGCCGCGGGCGGCGACGCGTAGGGACGACGTCCGGGTGCGCGGGGAGGTGCGGAGGGATCGTGTCCCTCCGCACCTCCCCCGCACCGCGATGCCGGGCGTGCACGCCGCGCGACCTAGCATGCGGGGATGGAAGAACGCTGGGAGGCGCGCACCCAGGTGCCGCTGCTGGGGCTTGCCGTCGTGTTCGGCGTGGCCTACGCGATACCGATCATGGCGCCCGACGCCGCGCCGGGGGTGCACCGCGCCTGTCAGGCGGTGGAGTGGGTGGTGTGGGGCGCCTTCGCCCTGGACTACGTCGTGCGCCTGGTGCTCTCGCCGGAGCGCTGGGCTTTCGTGCGGCGCCACCCGCTGGACCTGGCGGCGGTGGTGCTGCCGCTGATCCAGCCGCTGCGGCTGCTGCGGGTCGTCTCCACGCTGCTGCTGATGGGCCGGCGGGCCCGGATGGCGCCTCAGATCACGCTGACGACGTATGTGGCCGGGTCGGTGGTGGGCCTGTTGATGTTCGGCTCGCTGGCCGTGCTCCACGTGGAGCGGAACGCGCCGGACGGGAACATCAAGACGCTGGGTGACGCGGTGTGGTGGTCCTTCACCACGATGACGACCGTCGGCTACGGCGACCACGCACCGACGACCGGTCTCGGGCGGGTGCTGGCCGTCGGGCTGATGCTGTCCGGCATCGCGCTGCTGGGTGTCGTCACCGCGAACATCGCGGCGTGGTTCATCTCCCGCTTCGAGCGGGACGATGCCGAGGAGCGCCGGCAGACGGCGCTCCTCGAGGCCCTGACACAGGAGGTCAAGGACCTGCGGGCCGAGGTGGCCCGGCTGTCGGAGGGCGTCCCGCGTCAGCGTTCCGCAGCGACGCCCTCCGATCGGCCCTGAGGTCCCGCGTCGCGCGTTCCGGCCCGGTCCACGACCACGTCCGGCCGTGTGACCGAGGGTTCCCCGCGCTGCACTGCGGGTACCCCGGTTCACGACTCCCAGACCTTGAAGGCGCGTACGCGGTAAGGCGATTCGGGCACCCAGGTCCCTCCGCCCGGGTAGGTCTCGAACTCGCCGGTCTCCGCGCACTCGGCCGACTGGTACGTGGTGACGGGGCGTCCGGTGCGGTTGGCGAGTGCGGTGGCGGCGGTGCCGGCGGGCAGCGGGACGCAGCTCTCGACGTCGACGCCGGCCAGCTCGTACGTCTGCCGCGCGCCGCGGAAGTCCGTCTTGGGCCAGAGGCACAGCTGTCCGGTGTCGCAGGGCCCGAGCCGCTGCGGCCCGGCAGCGGCGACGCGCGCTGCCGGAGCCCCGGCGGTCGGTGCCCCGGCGGCCGGCACGCCCGCGGCGAGCGCGCTTGCCGCGAGTGCGGCGGCGGTGAGGAGGACGGTGTACGTACGCATGAGGAACCCCCGTGACGTGGTGTGCTGATCACTGACCACCATCGTGACGGAGAGTGACGATCAGGGGAAAGGCTCCGCTCCCCTATCCACCCGAACGGGTGACGCCGGACGACAGCGCACCCGGTCCCGGGCCCTTCTCCCGCGGGCCCTTCTCCCGTCCCCGCGGGAGATCGGCGCGAAGGAGAGCGGCCCGGGGGCGGGAGATCGCGCGAGGGTGGGAGAACGGCCCGGGCCCCGGCAACCAGTGCGGTCGCCGGGGCCCGGTGCAGGTACGGGAGCGCAGGCGTCAGATGTGGACGCCGCCTCCGCCCGCCTCCGCGTTCGCGCCCCGCTTGGTCAGGGTGGCCACCAGGGCCGCGACGACCGCGACGACACCCGCGACCAGGAAGGCGAGGTGCATGCCCGACAGGAACGTGTCATGGATGACGTCGGTGATCCGGGCGAGGATGTCGGGCGTCATCCCCGGGGCCTTCGCCAGTTCGGCGGGCGCCACACCGGACTCCGCGGCCGCCTGGAGCCGCGGGTCGGGCGGCGTCGGGATGCCGGACTCACGCCAGTTGGCGGCGAAGTCGGAGTTCACCTTGCTGGACATGACGGCGCCGAGCACCGCCGTACCGAGCGCACCACCCACCTGCATGGCGGCCTGCTGAAGCCCGCCTGCGACACCGGAGAGCTCCAGCGGGGCGTTGCCGACGATGACTTCGGTCGCCCCGACCATCACCGGTGCCAGACCGAGGCCCAGGACGGCGAACCAGATCGACATGGCCAGGGTGCTGGTGTCCTTGACCAGGGTGGTCATGCCGAACATGGCGACGGCCGTGAAGACCATGCCGCCCACCAGCGGGATCCGCGGGCCGAACTTGGTGATCAGCGCACCGGCGATCGGTGAGGACACGATCATCATGGCCGTGAGCGGCAGCAGGTGCAGGCCGCTGTCGACCGGGCTCATGCCGTGCACGCCCTGGAGGAAGAAGGAGACGGGGAAGAGGCCGCCGAGGAAAGCGAAGGCCATGAGGACCATGAGGACCGTGCCGGCGGAGAGCGGGACCGACCGGAACAGGCCCAGCGGGATGAGCGGTTCGGCGACCTTCGTCTCCCAGAAGGCGAAGACCGCGAAGAGCACCACGGCGCCGACCAGCCAGGCCCACGTCCGGAAGCTGTCCCAGCCCCAGGATTCACCGGCCTTGATGATGGCCCAGATGAGGGCGAACATCGCGCCGGACAGCAGCACGATGCCGACCACGTCGAAGGAGCGCGGTGCGTTCTCGGCACGGTGGTCCAGGAGGATGATCAGACCGAGCGCGAGCGCGACCACACCCACCGGCACGTTGATGAAGAAGACGGACTGCCAGCTGACGTGCTCGACGAGCAGGCCGCCGACGATCGGGCCGCCCGCGGTCGACGCTCCGATGACCATGCCCCAGATGCCGATCGCCATGTTGAGCTTCTCGGCCGGGAAGGTCGCCCGCAGCAGACCGAGCGCCGCCGGCATCAGCAGGGCGCCGAACACGCCCTGCAGCACCCGGAAGGTGATCACCAGGGCGATCGAGTCGGACAGACCGATGGCGGCGGACGCGACGGCGAAGCCGGCGATGCCGATGAGGAAGGTCTGCCGGTGGCCGAAGCGGTCGCCCAGCTTGCCCGCGGTGATCAGCGAGACCGCCAGGGCCAGCAGGTAGCCGTTGGTGATCCACTGGACCTGCGCCCAGGACGCACCCAGGTCCGCCTTGATGGCCGGGTTGGCGATGGCGACGATCGTGCCGTCGAGCGCGACCATCATCACGCCCACGGCCACGGCGAAGAGCGTCAGCCAGGGGTGACCGCGCAGCCCCTTGGCCGGCGCCGGCACGGGCTCCCCGCCCGGCGACGACTTTTCGATGGTGGTCTGACTAGTCATACCGCGAGGCTAGTGTCAGTGACTGACAATTGACAAAGCGATTCACACGCCGGTAACTGTCACGTAGCTCACAGGTACGCTGACGTGGTGAAAGAGACAGAAGGAAGGCCGGGACGTGACGGTTGAGCAGCCGCCCGCCGTGGGTCTGCGTGAACGCAAGAAACAGCGCACCCGCGACGCCCTGCTGCGCGCCGCCCTGGAGCTCTTCACCACGCAGGGGTACGAGCGCACCACCGTCGACGAGATCGCGGCCACGGTCGACGTCTCGCAGCGCACCTTCTTCCGCTACTTCGCGAGCAAGGAGGACGTCGCCTTCGCCGTGCAGCACATGGTCGAGCAGCACTTCGTGGCCGCGCTGCGCGACCGCCCCGCCCACGAAGGCCCGCTCGACGCGATGCGCAACGCCGTGCTGCTGTCGTGGGACACCATCGGGGAGGCGATCGCCGAGGTCGTACCGGTGGAGCTCTACCTGCGCACGTTCCAGGTCATCGAGTCGACGCCCGCTCTCCTCGCCGTCCACCTGCGCCGCTCCATCGAGATGGAGGAGAACGTCGCCCGGCTCATCGCCGGCCGTGAGGGCCTCGACCCGGACACCGATCCACGGCCCCGCGTCGCCGTCGCCGCGTTCTGCGGGGTGATGCGGGTCGCAGGCCAGCAGTGGGGCCGCGGTACGGACACGTCCGTGGAGGCGATCCGGGCGCTCACCGAGACGTACCTGGACCACCTCGGCCCGACCCTCGCGGGGGGCTGGCGCCGCCACTGACGCCTCCGCCCGCCCCTCGGCGGCAGCGGGACCCCGATGGCGAGACCCGATGGGGAGAGCTTGCAGCGAGACCCGGCGGCGGTTCGCGCCGCCGCCGGCCCCCTCGCCCCTACTGCTGCCGCGTCGGCGGATCCGCGGCGATGACGCGGAACCGGGCCGTCGTCCCGTCGCTGCTCCAGCGGCGCAGGCCGGCCTTTTCCAGTACGCGCACCGACGCGGGGTTCGACAGCTCCACGCCCGCGCACACCGCGCGGACCTCCGGTGCCGACAGGGCGAACTCCACGACGGCCCGGGCGGCTTCGGTGGCGTAGCCGCGGCCGCGGCGCGAGGCCACGATGCCGTACCCGAACTCCACGACGCCGTCGGTGGGCGGCCAGAACAGTCCTATGGAGCCGACCACCAGGCCGCTGGCGCGCTCCACGATCTGGCGGTGCCCGTGGGCGCCGGGGGCGGCCGGGTGGCCGGCGAGGAATCCGGCGATGACGCGATCACCGTCGGCGGGGAAGTCCGCCGCCCAGTGCGGCAGTCGGCCGTCGTCGACGACGGCGGTGATCTCGGCGGGGGGCCACGGCCTCAGCACGAGACGCTCCGTGGACAGGTCCGTGGACAGATCCATGGCCCGACCCTGGGCCGGATCCGCGACCCGGCCCGTAGCCGGATCCGTGGCCCGACCCGTGGTCAGGTCCGCTGCCGGATCCGCGCCGGGCGATGAGAAGAAAGTGGACACGCGACGCTCCTGGTCGTGTTCGGAAACGACCGGGCCGCCTCCTACGGTCGGGCGACCCGGACAAGGGCATGCCGAAGGAACATGGGGCCAGCCATATTCATCAACCTCCCTCGTCGCAGCGGCAGTCACGCGCCTCGCACGTGAGGCGACCTTAACAAAGCGGTAGTTGACCACGGGTACCGTCGTCCGACCGGCCGCCCGCCGGGACCGCCGTACCGGCGGTAGCGCGCCGCAGCGTACGCCCCGCGCGCACGAAGCGTGAGCATGCTTCCCCGCATTCCCCCGTTCAAGCGTGAGCTACGTCACCCTCGTCCCGACGCTCCGCGCGCTTCTCCTAGGGTGTCCCGCAGTGACTTCCTTCGACTCCTCCCCCACGCTCACCGTCTGGCGCACGCTGCTCGCCCTCTCGGTGGTCTTCGTCCTCCTGATGACGACCGGCTGGACGGCGATACGCCCCCAGCGCGTGCAGGGGGACCCGCGCCAGACCGCACTGACCGCCTGGCGGCACGGCCGGATCGGGACGCACGAGCTGCCCGACCCGCAGGCGTCGCCGCACGTCCTGGCCCGGTTCTTCCGCTCCCTCACGGCTCCGCAGCGCGAGCGCCTGGCCCGCGAGCACCCGCTCGTCGTCGGCAACCTCGACGGAGCGCCCGTGCAGCTGCGCTACCTCGCCAACCGCCACGCCCTCGGGCGCGCGCTCGCCGCCGAACGCGAGCGGGTGGCCGGCGCGCGGCTGTCCGCCGACGGCCGCCGCGAGGCCGTGCGCCGTATGCACCGGTTCGACTCGCTCATGCGCGACGACCGCCAGATCCTCTCCTTCGACCCGGACGGCAAGGGGCGCGTCGCCGAGGTCTTCGGCGACCTCGACCGCGCCGAACGCGTCTCGGTGATCGTCCCCGGCGTCGACACCAACCTGCTCACCTTCCAGAAGAGCGCCCGCAAGTACACGGCTCCCGTCGGCATGGCGCAGTCGCTGTACGCCGCCGAGCGTGCGGCCTCGCCCACCACCCGTACCGCCGTCATCGCCTGGGCCGACTACACCGCGCCCGTCGGGGTCGGTATGGACGCCGCGATCGGGCGGCTCGCGGAGAGCGGCGCCGTACGGCTGGTGTCGATGACCGGCGCACTGCCCGGACGGGCGCCGGTCTCGCTGTTCTGCCACAGCTACGGCTCGGTGGTGTGCGGAGTCGCCGCGCGCCGTCTGCCCGCGCGCGTGACGGACGTCGCCGTCGCCGGCAGCCCCGGGATGCGCGCCGAGAACGCGGCCGCCCTCGGTACCGGAGCCCGCGTGTGGGCCATGCGCGACGCCGACGACTGGATCGCTGACGTGCCGTACCTGGCGGTCGGCGGGCTCGGGCACGGCGCCGACCCGGTGGCCCCCGAGTTCGGTGCGCGGGTGCTGTCGGCATCCCGGGCGGTCGGGCACGGCGGGTACTTCGAGCCGGGCACCGAGAGCCTGGAGAACTTCGCGGAAATAGGCGTCGGCGCGTACGACGGCGTCAGCTGCGCGGGTGACGGCAACGACGCCTGCCGCAGTGGAATCTCCGGTTCCTCGGCTGCCTGACGCGCGTAGAGACCCGTGGGGGGTCGCGCACTTCGGAACTCTTGGAGGGGCGACGCGCGGGCGCACGCCGCATACGATGAGGCGCATGGGTGATGTGCTGGCCGGAATTCATGCCACCTGGGAGTTCGAAACCGATGCCGTGCTCATCCGCTTCGAACGGGGGATACGCGCACCGAAGCTCTTCCAGAGCCTGCGCGAACGTCGCATCCCTCACGAGGCGTTGGCGTCGGTGACCCTCTCCCCGGGCAAGCGCGGCACGGTGGTGCTGCACGCGGTACCGAGAGCGGGCGCCGATCCGCTGATGGAGGCGGCCGCCGGCCAGCTGAAGGAGGGCAGCGACCCCTACCGGCTGGTGCTGCCCGCCGACCGGGAGACCCTCGCCGAGTACTACGCGGACGAGTTGCGCGCCCTGCTCGGCCCGGAGGCGGCGGAGCCCGCCCACCGGTTCCTGGTGGCGGCACCGGAGGGGCCCTTGCAGTTCAAGGCGTACGACGGGAAGGCGTCGTTCGACGGCGGCCAGGTGGCGTTCCGGTGGTTCTGGACGGGGGCGTCGTCGGCCAAGTGGAAGGCCGGCGACCAGACCTTCTCCGTACGGGAGCTGAGCGGGGTCGAGTGGCGCTCCCCGGACGTCTTCGACGGCTACCTGCGGCTGTTGCGGCGCGGGCACGCGGGCGAGATGCAGCCGGCCCAGGCGGACCAGGACCCCGCGGCCGTCGTCTTCGGCCTCGGATACGGGCCGGTGCACGAGTCGCTGCCGTTCGCGGCGGCGGTGCTGGCGGCGGTACGGGCCGCGGACGCGGCCCCCGTCCCCGTGGGCGCCGTGTCCGCGACGGGGCGGCGCGACCCCGCGGACATCGCGGAGCGCATCCGCCACCTCGGGGAGCTCCACCAGGCGGGGCTGGTGACGGACGAGGAGTTCGCCGCGAAGAAGGCGGAACTGCTGGCGGAGCTCTGACCGCGACGGAGGCCCGACCCCGGTTGGCTCCGACCGCGGCAGAGCCCGTAACGCAGCGGAGTTCAGGCCCCGGCGGAGCCCGTGGCGCGGCGAGGTTCAGCCCCCGGCGGTTCGGACCGCGGCCGCCCGCCGACTGCCGTCCGTCGTCGACCGGCGAACCTCGACCGGCGAACCTCGACCGCCGAACCTCGACCGCCGTCCGCCTGCGCCCGCCGTCCCCCGTCCCCGGGAGCTCCGGGGCCCCAGGCGGCGGGCGTGTCATACCCCGGTACCGGGTGGGGCCCGGGCTGCCGGTCTCCGGTATGACGTCGGGGGCACCGGTGGCTGCCTAGGCTGGCAGGGCCATGAAGACCCTTGTCACGCCCCCGCCCCCGCCGCCCGCCCGCCTGCGCGACGCTCTGCGCGCGTCCCTCCGTACCCTCGGCACAGCGCTCGGCACGCCGACCGAGCCCGGCGCGCCGCTGCTCGCGCAGGCCGGGTCGCGCCCGGTGCGGCTGCTGCCGTACGTCGTCGCCGTTGCCCTGGTCGCGTCGCTGCTGCCGGTCACCGTCACCGTCCTCGCCGGCGACTACCAGGTCAACGGCGCGCTCGCCGGCGCGCTCGCCACGGCGCAGACCGCGCCGCTGCTGCTGGCCGTGACCCGGCCGCTGCAAGCGTGGTGGATCATCGGGACGGCCGACGTCCTGGGCGCGCTGGTGCTGCTGGGCGCGGACGGAGTGGGGGACCGGTCGTGGCCGTGGACACCGATGATCGTGGTCGGTTACCTGGGGCTCATGCTGGCCGTCGGGCTGCGCGAGCCGCGGCGGACGCTGCTGGGCGTCTGGCTGGTGACCGGCGCGGCGGGTGGCGCGTTCGAAGTGATCTCGCAGCGGCGCAGCGACGGCATCCACGTGCTGCTTTTCGTACTGACCGGGGTCGTGCTGCTGCTGACGGCGACTCTGCGGGAGCGCGGGGACGCCCAGCGGCGGCTCGCCGAGCAGGAGACCATCAGCGAGGCGGAGCGGGCGCGGCGCACGCTGCTGGAGGAACGCGCCCGGATCGCGCGGGAGTTGCACGACGTGGTGGCCCACCACATGTCGGTGATCACGGTGCAGGCGGATTCGGCGCCGTACCGGATCGAGGGGCTGCCGGAGGCGGCGCGCGAGGAGTTCACGACGATCGCCGCGGCCGCGCGCGAGTCCCTGACGGAGATGCGGCGGCTGCTGGTGGTGCTGCGCAGCGAGGGCGCGGAGGGCGAGCGCGCCCCGCAGCCCGGCCTGGACCGGGTGCAGCAGCTCGTCGAGGCGACGGTACGGGCGGGGGTTCCGGCCGAGTTGTCGCTGCCGGCGGAGCTGGGCCCGGTGCCGCCGGCGGTGGACCTCTCCGCGTACCGGATCGTGCAGGAGGCGCTGGCCAATGTGGTGCGGCACGCGCCGGGGGCGCCGACCCGGGTGTCGGTGACGGTGACGGACGGCCGGCTGACGGTGCTGGTGGTCAACGGCCCGTCCGAGCAGGGTGGTTCGCCGCGGGGGCGTTCGCCCGTGGAGCCGCCCGGGAGCGGTACCGGTCACGGTCTCGTGGGCATGCGTGAGCGCGTACGGTTGACGGGCGGCACGCTGGACACCGGGCCGCTGCCGGACGGCGGCTTCCGGGTCGCGGCCCGGCTGCCGCTGACCGTGAAGGAGCCCGCGTGACCATCCGCGTGATCATCGTCGACGACCAGGCCATGGTGCGGGCGGGGTTCGCCGCGCTGCTGTCGGCGCAGTCGGACATCGACGTGGTGGGCGAGGCGGCGGACGGACGGGCCGGCGTGGCCGTGGCCCGTTCCGCGCACCCGGACGTGGTCCTGATGGACGTCCGGATGCCGGAGATGGACGGGCTGGCGGCGGCGCGCGAGATCCTGTCGCCGCCGGGGGCGTCGCACCGCCCGAAGGTGCTGATGCTGACCACCTTCGACGTGGACGACTACGTGTACGAGGCCCTGCGTGCCGGCGCGTCGGGGTTTCTGCTGAAGGACGCCCCGCCGGCGGACCTGATCTCCGCGGTCCGGGTGGTGGCGGCCGGCGAGGCGCTGCTGGCGCCGTCGGTGACGCGGCGTCTGATAGCCGACTTCGCCGCCTCCCGTCCGGCCCCGCGCCGCGACCGCACCCTGCGCCTGAACGGCCTGACGCCCCGTGAGACGGAGGTCCTGGAGCTGATCGCGCGGGGGTTGTCGAACCAGGAGATCGCGGAGCACCTGGTCCTCGCGGAGCAGACGGTGAAGACCCACATCGGCCGGGTGCTGGCGAAACTGAGCCTGCGGGACCGGGCGCAGGCCGTGATCTTCGCGTACGAGTCGGGCCTGGTCTCTCCCGGCGGGGCGTAGGCGCCCCGGGGGGTACGCCCCCTACTCCGGTATCACTCCGCGGTTGGCTCCGCGGGGTGACGCTCCCTCGGCGGGCGTCCTCCTACCTTCCTCTCGCCGCACAGGACGAAGGAAGCAGAGGGGGGCGCCATGCGCCGGTACAAGAGGACCCTGGTCGCCGTCGGGCTCGCGACGGCGGTCGTCACGGGAACCGCCGGGTGGGCCACCGGGAACGGGCAGCGGCCGGTGACCGGGCCGCCGCCCGGGACGACGGCGTGGCGGGCCGACACGTCGCTGGGGCGTGCGCTGCCCGACCCCGCGAGCGCGGCGCCCCGCGACATCGCCGCCTTCTTCCGCACGCTCACCCCGGAACAGCGGCACGGCCTGGCGCGCCGGCACCCCTCCGTGGTCGGCAACCTCGACGGCGCTCCGGTCGCCCTGCGGTACGAGGCGAACGCCCGGGCGGTACGGCAGGACCCGCGCTGGGCGCACCTCGCCGGGCGGCAGATCCTCGCGTTCGACCCGCGCGGCCGCGGCCAGGTCGCCGAGGTGTACGGGGACCTGCGGCGCAGCCGGCACGTCGCCGTGGTCGTCCCCGGCTCGGACATCGACGCGGGGACGTACGACCGCCCCTCCGATCCGTACGGCACGCCCGCCGGGATGGCCGGGCAGTTGCGCGCCGCGACGGGCGGCCGTACCGCCGTCATCGCCTGGGCCGGGTACACGACTCCCGTCGGCGTGGGCCTCGACGCCGCCGCCGGCGAGCTCGCCGAGGCCGGGGCCGGGCGGCTGACCCGGTTCACCGACGGGCTCGCCGCCACCGGCGCCCCCGCTCCCGCCGTGTTCTGCCACAGCTACGGCTCCGTGGTGTGCGGCCTGGCCGCCCCGCGCCTGAAGGCGAAGGACCTCGTCGTCTTCGGCTCCCCCGGTATGCGCGCCGAGAACGTGGCCGATCTGCGCACCACCGCCCGGGTGTGGGCCGCCAAGGACGCGACGGACTGGATCTCGAAGGTGCCCCACACGCGGTTCCTGGGGCTGGGGCACGGCCCCGATCCGGCCGCCCCCGCGTTCGGCGCCCGGCCGGTGCCGGCTGTCGGCGCCCACGGGCACACCGGCTACTTCGCGCCCGGTACCGATTCGCTGCGGGCCTTCGCCGCCATCGCCGAGGGAACCCTCGCCGAAGGCACCCTCGCCGAGGGGAACGCGCGATGAACCTCGTGGAGCGCATCGAGGCGGGTACGCCCGCGCATCGCGACCGTGCCGTCGACGGGCTGCGCGCCCTGGCCCTGCTCGCCGTGCCGACCGGGCACTGGCTCCTCGGCGGCTTCACCCTCGACTCCGCCGGCGGTCTGCACAACGCCAGCCCGCTGACCGCTTTCGGGTTCTTCGCGCCGCTCAGCTGGGTGCTCCAGATGCTCGGGATCTTCTTCCTGGTGGGCGGGTACGCGTCGGTCCTGTCGTACCGGCGGCGCACCGGCTCGGCGGGCACGTGGCTGCGGGGCCGGCTGGCGCGGCTGGGGCGGCCCGTGCTGGGCGTCACCGCCGTGTGGGCCGTACTGCTGCCGGTGCTGTGGGGGGCCGGCGTGCCCGCCGACACGCTCCGCACCGGTTCGACGCTCGTCGTCCAGCCCCTGTGGTTCGTGGGGGTGTACGCGGTCGTCACGGCGCTGACCCCGCTCTGCGTGCGGGCGGCCCGCCGGTACGGGGTGGGGGCGGCGGCCCCGCTGCTCGGCTCGGTCGCCGCCGTCGACTTCCTGCGCTACGGGCCGTACGCCGAGACGATGCCGTCCTGGCTGGGCTTGCTGAACGTGCTGCCGGGCTGGCTGTTCGCGTACCAGCTCGGCGTGTGCTGGGGTGAGCGGCGGCTGGGCGGGCGGGCGGCGTGGGCGCTGCTCGCCGGTGGCGTGGCGCTGTTCGCCGTGCTGCTGGCCGTCTTCGGCTACCCGGCCTCCATGGTGGGCGTCCCGGGCGAGGCCCGCACCAACTCGCACCCGCCGTCGCTGCTGGTGCTGGCGCTCGCCGCCGCGCAGAGCGGTGCCGCGGTCCTGCTGCGCGACCGGCTGGGCGCCCTGCTGCGGCGGCCCGCGCTGTGGGCGCCGGTCGTGCTGGTCAATCTCTCGGCGATGACGATCCTGTGCTGGCACCAGACGGCGATGCTCGCCGCGGCCGTGCCGGCGTCGCTGACCGCGGGCACGGTGCCGGGCCTGACGACCGCGCCCGACACCCTCGCGTGGGTCGGGGCACGGCTCGCCTGGCTGCCGCTGTTCGCCGGGCTGCTCGTCCTCATCGGACGGTACGCGCGCGGCTTCGAGTCGCCGTGGACGAGGACGGGGACGACCGGGCGGGCGGCGGCGGGACTGCTCGCGGCCGGGTTCGCCGTCTTCGTCCTCGCGGCCTGACGCGACGGCTCGGGGGAAGGGTCTACTCCTCGCGGGCGACGGAGGTGAAGGACATGTCGGGGTAGCGGTCCCCGGCCACCTGCGCGGCGATCGGCTCCAGCAGCGCCAGTTCGTCGGCGCCGAGGGTGATGCGGGTGGCCGCGGCGTTCTCCAGCAGCCGGGCCCGCTTGCGGGTGCCGGGGATCGGTACGACGGTCAGGCCGTGCACGGCCGCCCGCTGCTGCACCCAGGCCAGCGCGATCTGCGCGGCGGTCGCCCCGTGCGCTTCGGCGATCTTGCGGAGGGGCGCGAGCAGTTCGGCGTTGCGGCGGGCGTTGTCGCCGGAGAAGCGGGGCTGGAACTGCCGGAAGTCGCTGCCGGACAGGTCCTTCGCCGCATCGGTGAACGCGCCGGTGAGGAAGCCGCGGCCGAGCGGCGAGTACGGCACGAACGCCACGCCGAGCTCGGCCGCCGCGCCGACCGCGCTGCGCTCGACGTCCCGGCTGAACAGCGACCACTCCGACTGGAGCGCGGTGATCGGGTGCACGGCGTGCGCCTCGCGCAGCTCGGCGCCGGTCACCTCGCTCAGCCCGAGGTGCTTGACCTTGCCCTCCTGCACCAGCTCGGCCATGGCGCCGACGGACTCGGCGAGCGGTACGGCGGGGTCGCGGCGGTGCATGTAGTAGAGGTCGATGACGTCGACGCCGAGGCGGCGCAGGCTGCCCTCGACGGCGGACCTGATGTACGCGCGGTCGTTGCGGACGCTCCGGTGGCGCGGGTCGTCGGTGCGCTCGATCGCGAACTTCGTCGCCAGGGTGATCTCGTCGCGGTGGGCGGCGACGAACGGTGCGAGGAACTCCTCGTTGGCGCCCCGCCCGTAGATGTCGGCGGTGTCGATCAGTGTGACGCCCGCTTCCAGGGCGGCGTCGAGGGTGTCGCGGGCGGCGGCCTCGTCGGTGTCGCCGTAGAACTCGCTGATGCCCATGGCGCCGAAGCCCTGGACGCCCACCTCGGGGCCTCCGTCGGTGCCCAGACGTACTGTCGCGATCTTCTCGATGCTCATGCGGTCCTCTCCGGGGCCCGGTCGCGGGCACCCGCATAGAAGTCGATCTTGTGGTCGAGAACGGCGAGCGTGTCGCGGAGTTCCGCGATCCGCGCCCGCACGTCGGTGCGCGTCCGCTCCAGCAGCTCCTGGCGCTGCTCGAAGGTGTGCTCGCCCTCGCGCACCAGCTCCGCGTACCGCACCATGTCGGCCACCGGCATGCCGGTCAGCCGCAGTTTGCCGACGAACGTGAGCCAGTCCAGGTCCCGGTTGGTGAACCGGCGCTGGCCGGTGTGCGACCGGTCGATGTGCGGCATCAGCCCGATCCGCTCGTACCAGCGCAGCGTGTGGACGGTCAGCCCGGTCCACGCGGAGACCTCGCTGATGGTGTAGTGGTCCCGCCCGTCGGGGCGGGGGTGCGGCGGGGGCGGGGCGGTGCAGAGGCCGGCGGGCGACATCCGTGCGGGGGTGCTCTCGATCACCGTCATGGCCTCCACGCTAAAAGGTTGGAGTGCACTCCAGGCAAGGCCGGATCCGCGGCGCGGCGGCCCGGCGATACGCTCGTACGCATGCAGAGCCTGGCGATGATCGAGAACTGGCCCGTCCCCACCGCGGCCGCCGCCGTCGTCCGCGCGGACGGAACGGTGGCCGGCGCGCACGGCCCCACGGGGCGCCGCTTCCCGCTGGCCTCGGTCACCAAGCCGCTCGCCGCGTACGCCGTGCTGGTCGCGTACGAGGAGGGGGCGGTCGAGCTGGACGAGCCGGCCGGGCCCGAGGGGTCCACGGTGCGGCACCTGCTCGCCCACACGTCGGGCCTGGCGTTCGACGAGCACCGGGTCATGGCGGAGCCGGGGACGCGGCGGATCTACTCCAACGCCGGCTTCGAGGTGCTCGGCGACCACGTCGCGAAGGCGACGGACATCCCGTTCGCGGAGTACGTGCGCCAGGCGGTGCTGGAGCCGCTGGGCATGACGGACACGACGCTGGACGGCTCTCCCGCGAAGGACGGCGTCTCGACGGTCGACGACCTGGTGCGGTTCGCGGCCGAGGTGCAGGCGCCGCGGCTGCTGGACGCGCGCACCGTGCTGGCGGCCATGTCGGTGGTGCACCCGGGGCTGACCGGCATCCTGCCGGGCTACGGCCACCAGCGGCCCAACGACTGGGGTCTCGGCTTCGAGATCCGGGGCTCCAAGTCGCCGCACTGGACGGGGGCTTCGTCGTCGCCGCGGACGTTCGGGCACTTCGGGCAGTCCGGCACGTTCCTGTGGATCGACCCGGACGCCGGGTGGGCGGGCGGGAACGGCCGGGGCGGTGCCTGCGTCGCCCTGACCGACCGGGCCTTCGGGCCGTGGGCGATCGAGGCGTGGCCGCCGTTCACGGACGCGGTGCTGGCGGAGCTGCGCGCCTCCTGAGCGGGGGCCGGGCCGGGCTGCCGGCCCGGGCCGTCAGCCGGTCATCTCCCAGACGAGGACCTCGCACGGCGCGACCGCGGTCAGCTCCAGGCCCTCGGCGCCGGTGATGCGGGCCGCGTCGCCCGGGCCCAGTTCCGCGCCGTCGAGCCGCACCCGTCCGCGGACCACGTGGACGTGGGCGAAGGGCGCGTCCGGCACGGCCGCGCGCTCGCCCGCCGCGGCCAGGCGCCGTACGTGCAGCGTCGCGCCCGCCGCCGGCACGGGGTACGGCGTCGAGTCGTCGATGCCGGACACGGTGGCGTACGACGGCTCCCCGCCGGGCTCCAGCGGCGCGAGCCACATCTGCACGAAGACGAGGGGCGCGTCGCCGTCGTTGCGCTCCTCGTGGCGCACCCCTCCGGCCGCGCTGAGGTGCTGGACGTCGCCGGGGCGGACCACCGTGGCGTGGCCGGCCGAGTCGCGGTGGGTCAGTTCGCCCTCGACGACCCAGGTGACGATCTCGGTGTGGCTGTGCGGGTGCTCGGCGAAGCCGGCGCCGGGGGCGAGGCGCTCCTCGTTGCACGCGAGGAGCGCGCCGAAGCGGAGGTTGTCCGGGTCGTAGAAGCGCCCGAAGGAGAAGGCGTGCAGGGTCTCGATCCCGGCGTCGGGATCGCCCCCGCGGTAGCGGTCGCCAGCGCGCCGTACATCCATCACGGGCCCACCCTAGAACAGGGCTGCCGGGGCGGGGCGGGCGGGGAATCCGGCCCGGCTGGTCACTCCCCCGTCCCGATAAGGCAGTCTTGTCCCGTGCCTGAACCCGCAGCGAACGACGCCCACTCGCATTCCGCGACCCTCAAGCGCCTGGAGCAGTCCTCCGGGCGGCTCGCGGCGAGCGCCATTGCCCGCATGGACGAGACGCTGCCCTGGTACCGGGCGATGCCCCCGGAGAACCGGTCGTGGATCGGTCTGGTCGCCCAGGCCGGTATCGCCGCGTTCACGGAGTGGTTCCGGCACCCGGAGACCCCGCAGGCCATCTCCACGGACGTGTTCGGTACGGCGCCGCGCGAGCTGACCCGGGCGATCACGCTGCGCCAGACCGTCGAGATGGTGCGCACCACGATCGAGGTCATGGAGTCGGCGATCGAGGAGGTCGCGGCGCCCGGCGACGAGTCGGTGCTGCGCGAGGCGCTGCTGGTCTACGCACGGGAGATCGCCTTCGCGACGGCGCAGGTGTACGCCCAGGCCGCCGAGGCCCGCGGCGCCTGGGACGCCCGGCTGGAGTCGCTGGTGGTCAACGCCGTCCTGTCGGGCGAGGCCGACGAGGGCGCCGTGTCCCGGGCGGCCGCGCTGGGGTGGAACTCCCCGGAGCACGTGTGCGTGATCCTCGGCACCGCTCCGGACGGGGACAGCGAACTGACGGTGGAGGCGATCCGGCGCGCGGCCCGGCACGCCAAGCTCCAGGTCCTCACGGGTGTGCTGGGCGACCGGCTGGTGGTGATCGCGGGCGGCAGCGACAACCCGCTGCACGTGGCGAAGGCGCTGATCGGCCCGTACGCGGCCGGGCCGGTCGTGGCGGGCCCGATCGTGCCGGACCTGCTGGCGGCGACCCGGTCCGCGCAGGCCGCGGCGGCCGGATTGAAGGCGTGTACGGCGTGGCAGGATGCGCCGCGCCCGGTGCTGGCGGACGATCTGCTGCCGGAGCGCGCGATCGCCGGTGACCCGTCGGCGCGGGAGCAGCTGGTGGAGGACATCTACAGACCACTGGAGGAGGCCGGATCCGCCCTGCTGGAGACGCTGAGCGTCTACCTGGAGCAGGCGAGCAGCCTGGAGGGTGCGGCGCGGATGCTGTTCGTCCACCCCAACACCGTCCGCTACCGGCTGCGACGTGTGACGGACGTCACCGGATGGTCGCCCTCCGACGTACGGTCGGCCTTCACCCTGCGGATCGCCCTGATCCTGGGGCGGTTGGCCGAAGCAGACATCCAGATGTGACCCGCGCCTAGACTTTTGTCGAAGGCCAACAATTCGCCCGACGGTTCTTCGTCCCAATCTCCACGGGCGCCCAGGACCGTCCACAAGAGAGAGTGTGAGGGTGCTCGTACTCGTCGCTCCCGGCCAAGGCGCTCAGGCGCCCGGCTTCCTGACCCCCTGGCTCGACCTCCCCGGTGCCGCCGACCGTCTCGGCGCCTGGTCCGAGGCCATCGGGCTCGACCTCGTCCACTACGGCACGAAGGCCGACGCGGACGAGATCCGCGACACGGCCGTCGCCCAGCCGCTGCTGGTGGCCGCCGCGCTGCTGTCCGCCTCCGCGCTCGGGGACGTCACCCCGGGTGCCGTGGCCGGTCACAGCGTCGGCGAGATCGCCGCCGCCGCGTTCGCGCGGGTGCTCGACGACACGGCCGCGCTCAGGTTCGTCCGCAGCCGCGGGCTGGCGATGGCGGAGGCCGCCGCCGTCACCGAGACCGGGATGTCGGCGCTGCTCGGCGGCGACCCCGAGGTGACGGTCCCGCACCTGGAGAAGCTCGGCCTGACCGCGGCGAACGTCAACGGCGCCGGGCAGATCGTCGCGGCCGGCACGATGGAGCAGCTCGCCGCGCTGGCGCAGGACAAGCCCGAGGGCGTCCGCCGCGTGGTGCCGCTGAAGGTGGCGGGCGCGTTCCACACGCAGCACATGGCACCCGCCGTGACCGCGCTGCAGCAGGTGGCGGACGAGCTCACGGTGGCCGACCCGGCCGTGCCGTACGTGTCCAACAAGGACGGCCGGACCGTCACCTCGGGCGCCGACGTCGTCGCCCGTCTGGTGGGCCAGGTGGCGAATCCGGTCCGCTGGGACCTGTGCATGGAAACGTTCCAGCAGCTCGGTGCCACCGCGCTGGTCGAGGTGTGCCCCGGCGGGACCCTCGTCAACATCGCCAAGCGCGCCCTGCCGGGTGTGGCGACGCTCGCGCTGAAGACGCCGGACGACCTCGACGCGGCGCGCGAGCTCATCGCCGAGCACGCCCGACCCGCCGCCTGACGCCGCCTGAACAAGGAGCCACAGAGCATGGCGAAGATCAAGCCCAGCCAGGGCGCCCCGTACGCACGGATCATGGGCGTCGGCGGTTACCGTCCGACCCGGGTCGTGCCCAACGAGGTGATCCTGGAGACGATCGACTCGTCCGACGAGTGGATCCGTTCGCGCTCCGGCATCGCCACCCGCCACTGGGCCTCCCCGGAGGAGACCGTGACGGCGATGTCGGTCGAGGCGGCCGGGAAGGCCATCGCGGACGCAGGGCTCACCCCGGAGCAGATCGGCGGTGTGATCGTCTCCACCGTCTCGCACTTCAAGCAGACCCCGGCCGTCGCCACCGAGATCGCCGACAAGATCGGCGCGAAGAAGCCGGCGGCGTTCGACATCTCGGCGGGCTGCGCCGGCTTCGGCTACGGCATCACTCTCGCCAAGGGCATGGTGGTCGAGGGCTCCGCCGAGTACGTCCTGGTCATCGGCGTGGAGCGGCTCAGCGACCTGACCGACCTGGAGGACCGGGCGACGGCCTTCCTGTTCGGCGACGGCGCGGGCGCGGTCGTCGTCGGCCCCGCGAAGGAGCCCGCGATCGGCCCGACCGTGTGGGGTTCGGAGGGCGACAAGTCGGAGACCATCAAGCAGACCGTGCCGTGGACGGACTACCGCGACGGCGAGGTCGAGCGGTTCCCGGCCATCACGCAGGAAGGCCAGGCGGTGTTCCGCTGGGCCGTGTTCGAGATGGCGAAGGTCGCCCAGCAGGCGCTGGACGCCGCCGGTATCACCGCCGCTGACCTGGACGTTTTCATTCCGCACCAGGCCAACATGCGGATCATCGACTCGATGGTGAAGACCTTGAAGCTGCCGGAGCACGTCACGGTCGCCCGTGACGTGGAGACCACCGGCAACACCTCGGCCGCCTCGATTCCGCTCGCGATGGAGCGGCTCCTGGCGACCGGGCAGGCGAAGAGCGGCGACACCGCGCTCGTCATCGGCTTCGGGGCGGGTCTCGTCTACGCCGCGACGGTGGTTACCCTCCCCTAGGCACCAGTCCGGTTCCTTCCGCGGAAGCGGTCCGGACGACCAGCCTCACACCCCCGAGAAACACCCTCTGAGAAACACACCGAAGGAGCGCCACATGGCCGCCACTCAGGAAGAGATCGTCGAAGGTCTCGCGGAGATCGTGAACGAGATCGCCGGCATCCCGGTCGAGGACGTCCAGCTGGACAAGTCCTTCACCGACGACCTGGACGTCGACTCGCTGTCCATGGTCGAGGTCGTCGTCGCCGCCGAAGAGCGCTTCGACGTCAAGATTCCCGACGAGGACGTCAAGAACCTCAAGACGGTCGGCGACGCTGCCGACTACATCCTGAAGCACCAGGGCTGATCGGTCCGCCACCCGGCGGTGGCGCCGCATTCACGCATACCTCATACACGTGGAGAAAGAATTCCTGTGAGCCCGACCAATCGCACCGTGGTCGTCACCGGTATCGGCGCAACCACACCGCTGGGTGGCGACTCCGCCTCGACCTGGGAAGGTCTGCTGGCGGGACGCTCCGGCGTCAAGCCCCTCGAGGGTGACCGCTTCGCCGACATGCCCGTCCGTATCGCGGCCCCCGCGGCCGTCGATCCGGGCGAGGTCCTGCCCCGCCCGCTCGCCCGCAAGCTGGACCGCTCGGCGCAGTTCGCCGTGATCGCGGCGCGCGAGGCGTGGGCCGACGCCGGCTACACCGCGCCCGCGGGCGAGGACGAGAAGATCCGGCCCGAGCGGCTGGGTTCCGTCATCGCCTCCGGCATCGGCGGTGTCACCACCCTGCTCGACCAGTACGACGTGCTGAAGGAGAAGGGCGTACGCCGCGTCTCCCCGCACACCGTGCCGATGCTGATGCCCAACAGCCCCTCCGCCAACGTCGGCCTGGAGGTGAACGCCCAGGCGGGCGTCCACACCCCGGTCTCGGCGTGCGCGTCGGGCGCCGAGGCGATCGGCTACGCGGTCGAGATGATCCGCACCGGCCGCGCCGACGTGGTCGTCGCGGGCGGCACCGAGGCGGCGATCCACCCGCTGCCGGTCGCCGCGTTCGCCAACATGATGGCGATGTCCAAGAACAACGACGAGCCCGAGAAGGCGTCGCGCCCGTACGACAAGGGCCGTGACGGCTTCGTCCTCGGCGAGGGCGCGGGTGTCGTCATCCTGGAGTCCGCCGAGCACGCCGCCGCGCGCGGGGCCCGGGTGTACTGCGAGGTGCTGGGCCAGGGCCTGTCGGCCGACAGCCACCACATCGCGCAGCCCGAGCCGACGGGCCGCGGCATCGCCGCCGCGCTGCAGAACCTGCTGGACACCACCGACCTGAAGCCGTCCGAGGTCGTGCACCTCAACGCACACGCCACGTCCACCCCGCAGGGTGACGTCGCCGAGGTGAAGGCGCTGCGCAAGGTCCTGGGCGACGACCTGGACCACGTCGCCGTGTCGGCCACCAAGTCGATGACGGGGCACCTGCTGGGCGGCGCGGGCGGCATCGAGACCGTCGCGACGGTCCTGGCGCTGTACCACCGCACGGCCCCGCCGACGATCAACGTCGACGAGCTGGACGAGGAGGTCGACGCCGACGTCGTCCGTGACGAGCCGCGCGCGCTGCCGGAGGGCACGATCGCCGCGATCAACAACTCGTTCGGTTTCGGCGGCCACAACGTGGTCCTCGCCTTCCGCACGGTCTGACCTCGCACCACGCGCATGAGGACGGGCCCGCCCCCCGGTCGGGGGCGGGCCCGTCGTCGTGTTCCGGGGCCGTGTCCGCGGGCGGCCGGGACGTGCGGGAGAGGCGGTCCACGCGGGAGGGGTCAGACGACCTGGTGCAGCCAGCGGACGGGGGCGCCCTCGCCTGCGTAGCGGAAGGGCTCCAGCTCGTCGTCCCAGGGCTTGCCGAGCAGTTTGGCGATCTCCGCCTCCAGCTGGGTCTCGCCCTGGGCGGAGCGGGCCAGGGCGGCGCGCAGCCGGTCCTCGGGGACCAGGATGTCGCCGTGGATGCCGGTCACCGCGTGGAAGATGCCCAGGTCGGGCGTGGCGCTGTAGCGCTCGCCCTCCGCGGTGGAGGACGGTTCGGCGGTCACCTCGAAGCGGAGCATCTGCCAGCCGCGCAGCGCGGACGCCAGCTTGGAGGCGGTGCCCGGTTCGCCCTGCCAGGAGAACTCGGCTCTCCAGGTGCCCGGGGAGGCCGGCTGCCGGATCCAGTCGAGCTGGACCCGCGCACCGAGCACGCCCGCCACCGCCCATTCGACGTGCGGGCACAGCGCGCGCGGTGCGGAGTGTACGTACAGGACTCCACGTGTCGTCACCGGGACCTCCAGTGTGGGACGAGGTTCGCCTTTCCCAGCGGCCTCAGTAAACAGCATCGGGAGCGAAACTCCGCAAAAGGGACAGCATGTGACGTGATGTAATTTACCGGAGCCGGTTGGCCGGGGCGCTTCAGGTTCGACGGGGAAAAGCTACCGTGCGCCACGGGGATCGGTATGACGTACGGTCGGTCCCATCGGCCGATGACACCAAGCTTTCACCCGCCAGGACTCCGAGGAAAGGGCCGGGAGGATGCCCGCCATACGCATGCGTTCCGCCGTAGCCATGTGGGTGACGACGGTTGTGGTGGCAGCGGCCGCGCTGACCGGATGCGACACGCCGTCAGAGGGCGGCGCACGCAAGACGTCACCCCGCCCGTCGCCCTCCCCCACGCCCGTGTGGGACCGCAGTCCGGCATCCGTCGCCGCCGTGGGCGACTCCATCACGCGCGGCCTGAACGCCTGCGTCCTGCTGGCCGACTGCCCCGAGGCGTCCTGGGCGACGGGCACCGACGCGCAGGTGAAGAGCCTCGCCACGCGGCTCGGCACCCCGGGCTGGAACTTCGCCCGCTCCGGGGCCCGGATGGCCGAGCTGCCCGGGCAGATGTCGCTCGCCGCCGCGAAGAAGCCCGGCCTGATCACGGTGATGGCCGGGGCCAACGACGCCTGCCGGGACTCGGCCCGGCTGATGACTCCGGTCGCCGACTTCCGCGCCTCCTTCGAGCAGGCCATGCGGGAGCTGCGCAAGGTCTCCCCCACCACGCAGGTCTACGTCTCCAGCGTCCCCGACCTCAAGCGCCTGTGGTCCGAGGGGCGAGGCAACCCCCTCGGCAAGCAGATCTGGAAGCTCGGCCTGTGCCGTTCGATGCTCGCCGACGCCGACGACCTGGGCAGCTCCGCCGAGCAGCGGCGCACCCGGGTCCACGAACGGGTGATGGCGTACAACACGGTCCTGAGGGACGTCTGCGCGAAGGACGCGCGCTGCCGGTACGACGGCGGCGCGGTGTTCGCCTACCGCTTCACCGGTGAGCAGCTGAGCCCGTGGGACTGGTTCCACCCCAGCCGGAACGGCCAGGAGCGGCTGGCGGAGATCGCGTACCGCGTCATCACCTCGTGACGCGCCGCACGGACGGGTCGCCGCCCGCCTCCTTCCGGACCTCCAGAGTGGCGCTCAGCCGGCGGTCCGCGACCGAACGCCCGGCCTGCAGTTCGTACGTCCCCGGAACGACGGTCCACCGTCCCGCTTCCTCGTCCCAGATCTCGAAGGTGCGGCGCGGCAGCGGGATCTCCACGTCCACCGCCTCGCCGGGACCGGCCCCGACGCTCGCGAAGCCGGCCAGCCAGCGCGCCGGGCGCTCGACGGTGTCGGTCATCGGGGCGGCGTAGAGCTGCACGACCTCGCGGCCGCCGCGGGCGCCGGTGTTGCGGACGCGGACGGTGGCGTGCTCCGGGGCGACGTCGAGGGATTCGTACTCCCAGGTGGTGTAGCCGAGGCCGTGCCCGAAGGGGTACGCGGGGCTGGTCCCGGCGCGCTCCCAGGCGCGGTAGCCGATGAAGAGGCCCTCGGTGTAGGCGAGGGTGCCGTCGGTGGGGGTGACCTCGGTGACCGGGGCGTCGGCGAGGGCGGCCGGCCAGGTGGTGGGCAGGCGGCCGCCCGGCTCCTCGGCGCCGAGCAGGACGTCGGCGAGGGCGGCGCCGCCCTCCTGGCCGGGGAACCAGCTGAGCAGGACGGCCGCGACGTCGTCGCGCCAGTCCATCTCGACCGGGGATCCGGCGTTGACCACCACGACCGTGTCGGGGTTGGCGGCGGCGACGGCCCGGACGAGCTCGTCCTGGCGGCCGGGCAGCCTCAGGTCGCGGCGGTCGAACCCCTCGGACTCGACGCGCTCGGTGGTGGCGACCACGACGACCGCCGTGTCGGCGGCGCGGGCGGCCTCGACGGCCTCGGCGATCAGCTCGTCGGGGTCGCGGCGCGGGCCGAGGTGGACGAGTGAGAACAGAACGCCGGGCAGTGGCGCCGCGGGGGCGCGGTCGAGCGGGTGCAGGAGGGACACCTCGACGGCGACGTCCTGGGTGAGGGCGACTCTTCCGCGTTCGGTGGGGGCGCCGAAGAGCGCCTCGAACGGGTCGGCCTGGTCACCCATCCCCTGGACGCCGTCGTAGAGGGTCTCGCCCGCGACGGTGAGCGTGAAGGCGCCGAGCCCGCGCGTGCCGAAGGAGTGCTCGCCGCTCTCGCGGGGCGTGAACGTGCCGGTGATCTCGACGCTGTGCAGGGTGTCGTGGGTGACGCCGTCGGGCAGGTCGTCGCCGATCCACCGGACCTGGCCACTGGGCAGCGGCGCGGTGCCGACGACGGTGCCCCGGGCGTCGCGGCAGACGGCCCGCAGCGTGAAGCCCGGCCCCGCGGGCGCCGGTTCGTCGCTGGGGTCGGCGCCGGTCGCGTAGGTCAGCGCGCCGGGCGGGAGGGCGGCGGTGAGGCCGTCGAGCGGGGAGACGACGTGGTCGGGGAAGACCTGGGCGGAGCCGCCGCCGAGGATCCGGGCGTCGCGGGCGGCGGCGCCGATGAGGGCGACCGTGCGGCCGGGTGCGACGGGCAGGGCGCCGCGGTCGTTGCGCAGCAGGACGAAGGAGCGGTGGGCGATCTCCCGGGCGAGGGCGTCGCCGTCGAGGGGCTGCGGCGGTTCGGTGACGGCCGGCCGCACGCCGTCCAGGGCGCCGACGCGGGCGGCCAGGCGCAGCACGTTGCGCACGGCCGCGTCGACGGCGCTCTCGTCGGCCTCGCCAGCCCGGACGGCGGCGGCGAGGGCCTCGCCGTACACGGTGCGGGGGCCGGGCATGGCGACGTCGAGGCCGCCCGCGAGGGCGCGCCCGGTGTCGCGGGCGGCCATCCAGTCGGAGACGTTGCAGCCGTCGAAGCCCCATTCGGCGCGCAGGACCTCGTTCACCAGATGGTGGTGCTCCGTCATGGTGCAGCCGTTGACCTGGTTGTACGCGGTCATGATGCCCCAGGGGCGGGCGTTCTCGACGATCGCCTCGAAGGGGGCGAGGTAGAGCTCGCGCAGCGGGCGGCCGGCGATCGTGTTGTCGACGGTGAAGCGGTCGGTCTCGGCGTCGTTGGCGACGAAGTGCTTGACGGTGGTGGCGACCCCGCCGTCCTGGACGCCGAGGACGTACCCGGTGCCGATCGCGCCGGTGAGGAACGGGTCCTCGCTGTAGGCCTCGAAGTGGCGGCCGCCCAGCGGGGAGCGGTGCAGGTTGACGGTGGGGGCGAGCAGGACGTGCACGCCCTTGCGGCGGGCCTCCTGGGCGAGGAGCCGTCCGGCGCGGCGGGCGAGGGCGGGGTCCCAGGTGGCGGCCAGGGCGGTGGGCGACGGCAGGGCCACCGACGGGTCGTCGGCGGTCCAGCGCACCCCGCGCACGCCGACCGGGCCGTCGGACAGGACGACGGAGGCGAGGCCGATCTCGGGGAGGGCCGGCAGCGACCACATGTCCTGACCGGCCAGGAGCCGCGTCTTCGCGTCCAGGTCCAGCTTGCCGAGCGCGGCCTCCACGGCCGCTTCGCGGGCCTGCTCCTGGGGAGGTTCGTGTCCCGTCACCGTGGTGCCTCCTCGTCGGGGTGCTGCTGCGGTGCCGCTCATGGTGGCGCACCTACCGGTGGATCGGTAGTTTTCGTTATCTTCCCGTGATACACGTCTTCCCGCATGCCGTACGGTCTGACGCGCAGCGACATGACGAAGGGACCAGGGCGATGGCAGCGGCCAGGGCCAGGAGCGGGGAGCGGCGGGCGGAGATCCTGCGGGCCGCCCTCGAAGTGATCGCCGAGCGCGGCTACCGGGGCGCGACCCTGGGTGCGGTCGCCGAACGGGTCGGCCTCACCCAGCAAGGGCTCCTGCACTACTTCCCCACCAAGGAGGCGCTCCTGGTCGCGGTCCTGGAGGAGCGCGACCAGTGGGACACGGGCGGCGGCACGAGGGAGGGCTGGCGACTGGACCTGCTGGGCTCCCTGGTGGACTACAACGCCATGCGGCCGGGCATCGTGCAGACCTTCTCGGCCCTGCTCGGCGAGAGCGTGACGGAGGGTCACCCGGCGCGCGCGTTCTTCACCCGGCGCTACGCCCAGGTGCGCGAGGAGATGGCGAGCGTCCTGCGGGCCGAGTACGGGGACCGGCTGCCGGGCGGGCTGACGCCGGAACAGGCGGCGCCGCTGCTGACGGCGGTGATGGACGGGTTGCAGTACCAGTGGCTGCTGGACCCCGAGTCGGTGGACATGCCGGCTGCTTTCCGGGACTTTCTGGGGCTGTTGGGCGCGCGGTAGCGTGCCGGGACCCGACGGAAGGATGGCTTCCCCGTGTCCCGTGCATCCCGTGTGCGCCGTGCGACCACCGCGTCCGCCGCGACCACTGAGCCGCCGAAGGCCGCCGCCCGCGCCACGTCCTGGCCGGCCCGTGCGCCCCGTGTGCTCCCCGCGGCCCGGTTAGGCGCGGCCCTGCTGGCGCTGCCGGCCCTCGCCCTCGCCGCTCCGGGCCCCGCGTCGGCGGCCGCGCCGCCCGTCGCGCCCCCCACCGCCGAGGAGGCGCGCCTCGACAGGGCCGTGCCGCAGGAGATCCTGCGGCGCAGCGGATTCGGCACCGCGGCGGCGGAGTTCGGTGACGCCCTGCACGCCTCGCGCTCGTACGGGGCGGCCGAGCGCGCCGTCGTACGGCACGGCGCCCGCCTGTGGCAGCGGGCGGTGGACCGGGTGCAGGGGCGCGGCCCCGCCGGGGGCGACCTGAGCCGGGACGACGACCGCCCGCTGTACTGGGCGCGGCTGTCCCTGACCCGGGAACTGCGGGCGTGGCAGCCCGCCTTCGGCCTGCCGGCCGACGCGCGGGCCCGGCTCCTGGAGCGGCTGGAGACCGCCTCCCGCGGCCAGGACGCGATCCGCTTCCCGCCCGGCAAGGGCGTCAAGCGCGTCCTCGTGACGGGGTTCGACCCCTTCACGCTGGACCGCGACGTCCGCATCAGCAACCCGTCGGGGGCGGCGGCCCTGGCCCTGGACGGCACGCTGGTCCGCACGGCGGACGGGACGCCGGCCCGGATCGAGACGGCCGTCTTCCCGGTCCGCTGGCAGGACTTCGCGGACGGCACGGTCGAACGCACCCTGCGCCCGCACCTGCCGAGCGTGGACCTCTTCACGACGGTGAGCCAGGGCCGCCCCGGGCGCTTCGACATCGAGCGGTTCAACGGCGCCTGGCGCGGCGGCTTCGCCGACAACGAGAACCTCTCGTCCACCGGACCCGTGCCGGTCGCCGACCCGGCCTCGCAGCCGCAGTGGACGACGACGACCCTGCCGTACGGGGCCATCGTGGCGGCGGACACGGGACGCTTCCCGGTGTACGACAACACCACGGTGACCGAGGTGCCGCAGGGCGGGACGGCCCCGGTGGTCCGCCCGGCCGGCCCGACGCCCGGGTCCGCCGCCCGCGCGGGCGGCGGCGGTGACTACCTCTCCAACGAGATCGCCTACCGCGCCACCCTGCTGCGCGACCGGCTGGGGCGGCCGGACCTGCCCGGCGGCCATGTGCACACCCCGGTGCTCCGGTTCGGCGCGGGCAACACGGACGCGGTGACGGACCCCGAGTTCCTGCGCAACCGCGCCGACATCACGGCGCAGGTGCGGGCGATCGTCGCGGTGGCGCTCAGGGGGAGGTGACGCCGAGCGTCACGCCCAGGCCGACCAAGGTGGCGCCGATCGTGCGGTTCAGGGCCTTCTGGGCCCGGAGCAGGGAGGTGCGCAGGCGGGTGCGGGAGAAGAAGAGGGCCACCAGGGCGAACCAGCCCAGGTGCGCCAGCGACATGAACATCCCGTACCCCGCCTGCTGCCACAGCGGGGTGTCCGGACCGACGACCTGGGTGAAGGTGGAGACGACGAAGAGCGTGGTCTTGGGGTTCAGGACGTTGGTCAGGAATCCGGTGCGCAGCGCGCCCCACCGGGACAGCGCCGCCTTGGTCCCGAGGTCGACGGTGACGTCCGCGCGGGCGAAGAAGGTGCGCTGGCCGATGTAGACGAGGTACGCCGCACCGGCGAGCTTGATGGCGGTGAACAGCGCGGTGTGCGCGGCGATCAGCAGGCCGACGCCCAGCATCGTGTACGTGACGTGGACCAGGACGCCCGCCGCGACGCCCGCCGCGGCGAAGAGACCGGTCGGGCGGCCGTACAGGCAGCTGTTGCGCACGACCATGGCGAAGTCGGCGCCCGGGCTGATGACGGCGAGGACGGTGATGGCCGCCACGGCGATCAGCTCCGTCATCGCGGTTCAGCCTTTCCGGGTGCTGTACGGAGCGGCCGGGGCGGGTGCCTGCGGACCGGAGGCGTCCGACCGGGGAGCGGCCGGGTCCGCGTCCCGCTCCGCCGGGGCGGTCAGGTCGCGGACCAGCAGGGTCGCGCCCGCCACCGCGCCCGGCATCAGGAACACCGCGACGAACGGGACCAGGTAGGAGAGGGCCAGCGGGACGCCGAACCCGAGCGTGAGCATGCGGCGGCCGCGCAGCAGCGCAAGGCGCTCCTTGAGTTCGACGCCGCGCCGCTGGAGCGCGACCGCGGTGAGCTCCTCGGCGAGGAAGTAGCCCGAGACGCAGATGCCGAGCACCGGGACGACGGTCTGCCCGACGACCGGGATGAACCCGAGGGCGAAGAGGAGGATGCCGTAGAAGGCCACCCGGACCAGGATGCGCAGGCTGTCGCGGGCGGAGATCCACAGCTCGCGCCAGAGCGGCAGGCCGGACCGGGGAACGTCACCGCCCTCGCTGCGGTCGACCGCCTCGGAGAGCGACTCGTAGAAGGGCTGCCCCACGAGGAGCGTCACGGCGGTGAAGGTGATGACCGCCAGGAACAGGCCGAAGGCGAACACCAGAACGGTCAGGAAGCCGCGCACCAGGCCCTGCCAGGGCGACGACCAGTCGTCCGCGAAGGGGGTCGCCCACGCGGTCAGGCCGTCGGCGCCGTACACCAGGCCCACCAGCGCCCCCGCGTACAGCACCAGCGTGACCAGGCCGGGCAGCAGCCCGAAGCCGAACCACCGTCCGTGCCGGCCGACCCACCGCTGGCCCTTCATCACATACCCGAAGCCCACACTGAGATCACGCATACGGGTCAGCCTATCGGGCGGCCAGGCGCTCTTGTTGTCATGGAGCGGACAGGGTAGACCCTCCCTGCATGGCCATACCGAGACGTTTCCTCATCGGCGCCACCGCCTTCGCGGGGGCACTGCTCCTCCTGCCCCCGCCGGCCGTCGCCGTCCCCGGCCCCGGCGCGGCCGCGCCCGCTCCCGTACGGCGAGGGGGCGAGGAACTCGCCCGGCCGGCGCCGCTCGCGGCCGGGGCCGAGCCCGGCGCGGCGGCCCGGGACGCGGCGGCCGTCATGCGCGCGCAGGGCGGTTATCCGCGCCGCACCGTCCTCGACGCACCGCCCGTGGATCCCGCCGACGCCTCCGTCAAGCTGGGCCTCGCGCCCTACCACTCCCTGGCGCCCCGGCTGAACGCCCTCCAGCGGCTGGGCGACCGCGTCAGCGTGGAGGTCGCCGGGCGGTCCGCCGGGGGGCGCCAGCTGTACCTGGTGACCGTCACCGCGCCGGAGAGCGCCCGGCAGGTGCGCGAGCAGGCGCGGATGCGCGAGCTCATCGAGAACGCGCCCGCCGCCGCGGCCAAGGACCCGCGCGTCAAGGCCGCGTACAAGACGCCCGTCTTCCTCAACAACAACATCCACGGCAACGAGTGGGAGGGCACCGACGCCGCGCTGCGGCTGGTCGAGGAGCTCGCGACCGCCCGGGACGCCGGGACCGCCCGGCTGCTGCGCACCACGCGGCTGTACATCAACGTCACGGCCAACCCCGACGGGCGGATCGCCGGCACCCGCGCCAATGCCGCCGGGTTCGACCTGAACCGCGACTTCATCACCGCCTCGCAGCCCGAGACCCGCGCGGTGCGGCGGATCGCGATCGACAAGCAGCCGGCCGTCATGCTCGACCTGCACGGGTACGTCAACGGCACGCTGATCGAGCCGACGACCCCGCCGCACGGCGAGAACTACGAGTACGACCTGTTCCTGAAGCACTCCTACGCCAACGCCCTCGGCATGGAGGCGCGGGTGAACGGGCTCGGCTGGACGCCCGGCCGGGACGGGGTCGAGCCGGCCGTCATCCCCTTCCGCGACCAGCAGGAGGGGTGGGACGACTGGCCCCCGATCTTCACCCCGCAGTACATGCCCTTCCACGGCGCGGTCGCCGCGCACACCATCGAGTTCCCGCTGACGGTGAACAACTCCGCCTACTCCTCCCTGCCCGTCGCCGAACTGCGCCGCCGGGCCGCGATCAACACCGGCATCGCCGGCGCGGCGATGCGTGCCGCGCTGGACTACGCGTACGCCCACCGCACCTCCCTGATCGCCGACCAGATCGAGGTCTTCCGGCGGGGCGCCGCCGGGGAGGCGCAGCGGCCGGTGTCGGAGGAGACCGTGCCGGGCGTGCCCGGCATCGGGCCCGAGGACGTCTACACGACCACCTTCCCGCGGGCGTACGTCATCCCGGTGGGCACGGGCCAGCGTTCGGCGGTGGCCGCGGCGCGGCTGGTGGACCACCTGCTCGCCAACGACGTGCGGGTGGGGCGTGCCGAGCGGGACTTCCGGGCGGCCGGGCGGGCCTACCCGGCCGGGTCGTACGTCGTCGACATGCGCCAGCCCAAGCGCGGTCTCGCACAGGCGATGCTGGCGGAGGGCCGGGACATCAGCGCGGGCGTGTCCGCGATGTACGACATCTCGGGCTGGAGCCTGGCGCTGCTGTGGGGCGCCACCGTGGACGAGGTGCGGGACGCCGCGCCGCGCGTACCGGTGCGGCCGGTGCGGGCGGCCCGCGCGACCGGGCACGTCGCCGCGTCCGGGGACCTGAGGCTGTCGCTCACCGACCCCGGCGAGGTCGCGGCGCTCAACGCGCTGCTCGCGCAGGGCGTCCGGGTGCGCCGGGCCGAGGACGGCTCGGCGGTCGTGCCCGGTGCGGCGCGGGGCGCGGCGCGCGTCCTGGCCGAGCGGCTCGGCGTGCGGTTCGAGGCGGCGCGGGAGCGGGGCGGCGAGCCGCTGCGGCGGACGCGGGTGGCGGCGGCGCTGACGGCCGGTGAGCGGTTCGCCCTGCGGGAGATGGGCTTCGAGGTGCTGCCGGTGTCGACGGCCACGCTGAACGCGGGCTTCGACTGGTCGCGGGCGGACGTGCTGTACGTCTCGGCCGGGCTCGACTACACCGGGCTGACCCCGGCCGCGCGGGCCGCGTTCCACGCGAGCGGCATCGGCGTGGTCGGCGTCGGCAGCGGCGGTGCGGCGTTCAACGCGGCGGCCGGACTGCTCGCGGCCACCGCGGTGGCGGGCAACGGTGACGCCAACGGCGTGGTGCGGGTGGCGGGCGCGCGCGGTGACGCCCTCACGGCGGGCGCTCCGGCGCACGCGTTCGTCTACGCGCCGGTGTGGTTCACGGCCCTCGGTGAGGACGTGCGCGTGCACCAGTCGTACGCCCCGGGGCGCCTGCTCGTGGCGGGGCACTGGCGGCCGGACGGCGACGGGACGGGCGGGCCGGCCGACGCGGCGGGCCGCGCCTCGGTGGTCGGCGGTCCGGGTGTCGTGCTGTTCGGCACGCAGCCGCTGTTCCGGGCGCACCCCAAGGGGCTGGCGGCACAGGTGGGACGGGCGCTGCTGACCACGCGCTGAACACGGCGAGGGCCGCACCCCCGGTTGCGGGGTGCGGCCCTGTCGTCCGGAGCCGTGGGACGGCCCGTACGGATACGCTCGGTCAGACCGCGAGCTCGACGGTGATGTTGCCGCGGGTCGCCTTGGAGTACGGGCAGACCTGGTGGGCCTTCTCGATGAGCTCCTTGGCGGTGGCGGCACTCACGTTCGGGATCTTCGCCGAGATCTTGACGATGATGCCGAAGCCCTCGGCGTTCTTGCCGATGCCCACCTCTGCGGTGACCGTCGAACCGGAGATGTCGGCGCCCTCCTGGCGGGCGACGACACCGAGCGCACCCTGGAAGCAGGCGCTGTAACCGGCCGCGAACAGCTGCTCCGGGTTCGTTCCCTCACCCGAACCGCCCATCTCCTTGGGCGGGTTGACCACTACGTCGAGCTTGCCGTCGTCGGTGGAGACGCGGCCGTCACGGCCGTTCTCGGCGGTGGCGACAGCGGTGTACAGGACGTCGGACTGCTGAATGGACATGTAAGAGGTTTCCTCCTGTGTTGCGCCGCGACTCGCGCCCACGGTCACGGCGGCCTGGAGTGAGCCTAGCGGGTGAGCGAAACGATCATCTTGCCGGTGTTCTCGCCCCGCAGCATGCCGAGGAAGGCGTCGACGCCGTTCTCCATGCCCTCGACGACGGTCTCGTGGTACTTGAGCTCGCCGGAGGCCAGCCAGCCGGCGACGTCCTGGACGAACTGCGGCCGCAGCGCGGCGTGGTCGTTGACCAGCATGCCCTGGAGGCGCAGCCGCTTGCCGATGACCATGGCCATGTTGCGCGGGCCGGGGGTCGGTTCGGTGTCGTTGTAGCCGGCGATCATGCCGCAGATGGTGACGCGGCCGTGGACGTTGAGCCGGGAGATCGCGGCTTCGAGGTGCTCGCCGCCGACGTTGTCGAAGTAGACGTCGATGCCGTCGGGCGCGGCCTCCTTGAGCTGCTCGGCGACGGGGCCGTTCTTGTAGTTGAAGGCCGCGTCGAAGCCGTACTCCTCGGTGAGGAGCTTGACCTTCTCGTCGGAGCCGGCCGAGCCGATGACCCGGGAGGCGCCCCGGAGCTTGGCGAGCTGGCCGACCTGGCTGCCGACGGCGCCGGCGGCACCGGAGACGAAGACCGCGTCGCCCTCCTTGAAGGAGGCGGTCTCGAAGAGGCCCGCGTACGCGGTCATGCCGGTCATGCCGAGGACGCCGAGGTACGCGGAGAGCGGGGCGATGGTGCCGTCGACCTTGGTGGCGTGCTTGGCGTCGAGCTCCGCGTACTCGCGCCAGCCCAGACCGTGCAGCACGTGGTCGCCGACCGCGAAGCCCTCGGCGCCGGAGGCGATGACCTCGCCCACCGCGCCGCCGTCCATGGGGCGGTCGAGCTGGAACGGCGGCACGTACGACTTCACGTCGTTCATGCGGCCGCGCATGTACGGGTCCACGGAGAAGTGGAGGTTGCGGACCAGGATCCGGCCCTCACCGGGCTCGGTGACCGGCGCCTCACGCAGGGCGAAGTCCTCCGGCTTCGGCCAGCCGTGGGGGCGGGCGACGAGATGCCATTCACGGCCGGACGCGGGAAGTGCGGACATGGCGCGGTTCCTCCTAGAATTGCTTCACTATCTGAAACAACCATGGGCCTGGATATTTCATGTTGTCAAGTAACCCGTTATCCTGATGCGCATGGCCAGCAGCACAGGAAGACCCGGCACGGACCCGCTCACCTGCGAGGTGGTCGAGCTCATCGGCACCATCGTGGCCCGCTACCACGAGGAGTACGAGCAGGCCGCGGCGGAGCACTCCCTCACCGGCGCGCAGGCGCGGGTCCTGGGGCTGCTGACGCTCGCCCCGGTCCCGATGCGCCACATCGCCACGTCACTGCGGTGCGAGCCGTCGAACGTCACCGGCATCGTCGACCGGCTGGAGTCGCGCGGACTGGTCGAGCGCCGCCCGGACCCGGCGGACCGCCGCGTGAAGCTGGCGGCCGCGACCGACGAGGGCCGCGCCACCGCACGCCGCCTGCGGGACGCACTGCACTTCGCCCGCGAGCCGCTCGCCGCCCTGTCGGAGGACGAGCGGACGTCGCTGCGGGACCTGCTGCGCCGGATGCTGGACTCCCCCGCGGCGGGCCCCGCGGGACCCGCCGCCGGCTGAGGAGTCCCCTGGCGGGTGCGGCGGGGACGCTGCCGAGCTGCCGGTCCGGCGCGGCCCGGGACGGTCCACGGGAGGGGGTGGTCGTGCGAAGTCCGCTGGGGACACCCGACCGGCGCTGGGCCGGAGGGCGTCACGCGGAGCCCGCTGATCTCGCCGCGGCCCGGGACGGTCCGCGGGAGGGGGTGGTGATGCGCCGGGCT
>NZ_KL591002.1:355019-616998 GCF_000716335.1 Streptomyces sp. NRRL S-118
CGGACGTCGTGAGCATGGCGGCGGGCATCCGCCCGGCACGGTCCGCGGAAGCCTCCTCAAACACACCACCAGAGGAACCAGTCGCAGGTCTCGGTGGGCGTGGGCGTGGGCTCCGACGGGGGGCCCGGGTCCGGATCGGGGTCCGAAGGAGGCTGCTGACCGCCGCCCGGCTCGCCGCCGTTACCCGGGTCCGGGTCACCCGGCGCGGGCTTCCCGGGGGCGGGGTCGCCCGGTTCGCCGGGGCTGTCGGGGCCGCCGGAGGCACCGGGTTCGCCCGGGACGCCCGGCTCGCCGTCCGCTCCCGGCGCGGAGGCGCCCGGGGACGGGGTGCCCGGGGAACCGGACGCGCTCGGCCCGCCCGACGGCCGGCCGGTGCCGGCCGACGCGTCGTCGGAGGGGTCCGGGGAGGCGGAGGTCGCCGCGACCGGTTCGTTCACCGGACTCGGGCCGTCCGGCAGCTCGTCGTCACCCGAAGGCCGGTCCGGGGCCGGCTGAGCGGTCTCCACCGTGTCGTCCTGCTGCACGGCGGTGGCGGCGCCGTCCTCGCCCGGGTGCTCCATGGCCAGCTCCGCCAGGCTCAGCGCCCCCGCGGCCAGCACCAGGGCGGACAGGCCGATGACCAGCTTGCGGCCGCGGCGCCTGCGGGCACGGCGGCCGGCCGGGCGTCCCCGGCGGCGGGCGCCCGCCCGCGGGCCGTCACCGTCCTCGGACCGGCTGGTCCCGGAGCGGGCGGCTGCCTGGGAGCGGGCACGGCGAGGCGCCGCGGGCGGCATCTCCTCGTCCCGGCGCAGCTCGATGACGAGGTCGTCCGCCGCGGACAGGTGCGGGTCTACGTGCCGGAGCTCCTCGGCGGGCGTTCCGCAGCCGGCACAGGCCAGGGCGCCGTTGAGATGCCGCTGACACTGGTGGCAGAAATCCATGGCGCCCGCAGAGTATGCAGGTGTTCGACACCTGAGATAGCCGGTGCTGTGAGGATCCTGTGTGGAAACGGCTGCTGCCCGGCGTGTCCGCTCCGTTCATCCGATACAGCCGGAACAGGCAGGATGTCCGCATGATGGACAAGGAACCCCCCGACTCCGTACCCTCCGCGCCCATCCCATCGGGCCCCTCTCCCTTCGGGCCGCGCGCCTTCCAGCTCGTCCTGCTGCGCCGGATGGCCGACTTCCAGCCGAGCCTGGTCGAGGACGCCCGCCGCGAGCTCGGGGCGTCGATCGCCGACATGCGGGAGGCGAACCGCCGCTGGCAGGCCATGGTGCGCGCGCCCCGCGGCCGGGGGGCGGCGGCCCGCTACCGGTCCGTGCTCGGCGAGCCCGAATCGCGGACCCGGCGCAGGATCGGCGACCTGGAGTGCGACGCCCTGCTGTGGCCCGTACCGCTCTGGCCCGACCTGCGGTTCGAGGTGCTCACGGCGCCCGGTCGCGGAGGCGCCGTGTGGAACGAGTGGCTCGTCCGGGCACCCGGCGCGCCGGGCCCTGAGCTGCGGACGGCCGCAGACCTGCGTCCCTGGAGCTGCACGGTCGACGAGGTGGCACGCGCCTTCCCCCCGGCCCGGCCGCTGGAGGGCAGCGCGCCCACGCGGTGGCGCCTGGCCTTCACGCTGCCGGACGGACAGCCGTGCGTCGCCGAGTTCACGTGGGGGCTGCTCCAGCGGCTCGTGTGAGGAGCGCGGCCTCGGCGGGGAGCCAGCCTCGTGGACAGCGGCCTTCGTGACGAGCGGCGGCTCGCCGGGAGCGGCCGCCTCCGTGGCGAGCGGCTTCTACGAGGAGTGCGCACCGCCCGCCTGTCACCCCGTCAGCTCCCCCAGCGCGCGCCGCGCGCCCCGTGACCGGACGATGCGAAGACGTACCGCTCTCGGGAGGATCCTCACCGTGACCGTCAGTCTTGAGCAGTTGCGCCGCTGCCATGTGGGAGTCGACCTGGGTGCAGCCAGGACCCGGGTCTTCGTCAAGGGCGTCGGACTCGTCGTGGACGAGCCGAGCGTGGCCGCCGTCAACACCCGTACGGGTGCGCTGATCGCCGTCGGTGAGTTCGCGGAGAAGATGACCGGGCGCACCCCCGACTACATCCGCGTCGCACGCCCTGTCTCCGGCGGCACCGTCGTGGACATCGAGATGGCCCAGCGCATGCTGCGCCACCTCCTGGGCGAGAAGCTCCGCCGCCAGTTGCGCCGCAAGCCGCTGCTGCGCGCCGCCGCGTGCACCCCGCACGGCAGCGATCCGCTCGCCCAGCGCGCCACCGTCGAGACGCTCGTCGGCCTCGGCGCCCGGCGTGTCGAGCTGGTGGACACACTCATCGCGGCGGCCGTCGGCTGCGGCCTGCCGGTGGAGCAGCCGACCGCCACCATGATCCTGGTGTGCGGCGCGGCCACCACCCAGGTGGCGGTCCTCTCGCTCGGCGCGATCGTCACCGCGGAGCGCATCCCGATCGGCGGCAACGCCATCGACCACGCGGTCATCCAGTACCTGCGCCACCAGCACGAGCTGATGCTGCCCAGCCAGTCGGTACGCCCCCTCCAGCTGGCCCTGCACGGCAACGGTCTCACCCCGGCCGGCCCCGCCTCCACCGAGATCCACGGGCGGGACGTGGCCACGGGCCTGGCGCGTTCGGTGCTCGTCGACACCGCCGCGGTACGCCAGGCGCTGCACACCCCGCTGACGGCCGTCCTCGACGGCATCGGCAAGATCCTGCGCGACTGCCCGCCGGACCTGGTGGCGGACCTGGTCGACCGCGGCGTCATGATGGTCGGCGGCAGCGCGCTGCTGCCGGGCCTGGACCAGATGCTGCGCGACGCGACCGGGATGCCGGTGCACATCGCCGAGCGGCCGGACATCTGCGCCGTCCTCGGGCTGGGGGCGATGCTGGAAGGCCGTATCCAGCCGCTGACGCTGAATCCGCTCGCCGAAGCGGAGTGACCGAGCCCGCACGCGGGCTGCCGCTTCTCCTCGAAGCGGTCCTGAGCGTCGGCACCGCCATCGAACTGCGCGGTACGCTCCAGCACCTCGTGGATCGGCCGCGGAGCTGACCGGCGCGCGGTACGGCGCGCCCGGCGTGGTCGACCCCGGGCACGGCCGGCTCGCCGAGCTGTACACGGCCGGCATGACCGCTGCCGAGCGGCAGCGCATCGGCCGGCTGCCCGACGGCGCAGCGGAGTGCTGGGCGCACTCGTCCGGGATCCGCGACCGCTGTGCCGGGACGACCTGACGGCCGGTCCGCGACCGCTGTCCCTGGACGACCTGACGGCCGATCCGCGGTCGTGCGGCGTACCGCCCGCCCACCCCCGATGCGCTCCGGGCGGACCTCGCAGGACGGCAGCCGCAGCACCGTGTTCATCTGGCGGTCGCACCTCTGAGACGGCCTTGCGGTGCGGGGCCCGGCCCTCGGCCGGGCATGGCGAAATTCGCTCGCGCGGGCCGCACCCGCCCCGCCATCGTGACCCGGTGAGCGACATGTGGACGACCGCCCTCGCCGGTGCGGCCGCCGGGCTCGGGGTGGCCATGCCCCTGGGCGCCGTCGGCGTGCTGCTGGTGCAGGAGGGCATGCGCGACCGGCGCGGAGCCGTGGCCGCCGCGTCGGCCGTGGCCGTCGTGGACCTCGGGTACGCGGCGCTGGCCACCGCGCTGGGACCGCTGGTCTCGGCCGCCCTCTCCGGCGTCGAAGCCTGGGTACGGCTGGTGTCCGCCGCCGTCCTGCTCGCCATCGCGATGCACGGGCTGTGGACGTCGCGCCGCGCCGGTGAACCCGGCGCGGCGGAGCGGCCGCGCCCCGGACCGGCCACCGCGCCGGCCCCCGCACCGAGCGGCACCGCGGGCCATGCGGGCGGTGCGGCGGTGAGCCGGAGGGCCCCCCGGAAAGCCGGCACCACGGCAGGCCCCGCAGGTCCGGCGGACACCACAGGTCCGGCGGCCGGGCGGCACACCCCCACCGCCGCCCGCACCTTCGCGCGGTTCGCGGGACTGACGCTCGTCAACCCCACCACCGCGCTCTACTTCGCCGCGCTCACCACCGCGCAGGGCGCCGCCCTCACCGGCGGGGCGGCCGGAGCGGTGTTCGTGGCGGGCGTCTTCGTCGCCTCCCTCGCCTGGCAGCAGCTCCTCGTCGCGGCGAGTTCCTTCGCCGGGGCGCGGATCTCCGGCACCGTACGGAAGTGGACCTTCCGGGCCGGGTACGGGCTGGTGGCCGTGTACGCGGTGAAGGTGGCGCTGCCCCTCCCGTGAGCCGCGTGGACGCTCGTACACCGTCCGGCGCAGCACCGCGCGGCGGTCGGGCGGCCCCCAACCGCGGCCTCCCTGCCCCCGGTCTCCCTGAGCACGCGCCCGCGCGGGGCGGGCCGGCTGCGGGTGACCGGGGAGCTGTCGCGCCTGGCGCCGGCGGGCTGCGTGTACACGTACCGGTGCATGCGCACCATCCGGCCCACGTCCTGGTGCGGGTGCGGGCACCGGAGCGGACGGGACCGGCCGGGCCGCCGGGGCCGCTCCTGACCGCCGGCGCGGGCCCTGGACAGCGGCGAAGAGCACACCCGGCATCGCTTTCCCCCTCGGCCCGGGTGGGGAGAATGGTGGGACCCGCGCCCCGGGATGACCAGCCTGTGCAGCAACGCGAGGAGGACCACCTGTGAGCTCCCTGTTCCCGGCCCTGTCCGAGCGGCCGGACCGGCCCGCGCTGCGCTTCGGTGAGCCGGGCCGGTCCGGTGCGCCGGACCCTTCCGCCGAGCGGGACCGCGCGCTCACGTACGGCGAACTCGGCGCCGCGGCGGGTGCCGTGGCCACGCGGCTCGCCGGAGCGGACCGCGTCGCCGTGTGGGCCACGCCCACGCTGGAGACCGCCGTCGCGGTGGTCGCCGCGCTGCTCGCCGGCGTCCCCGCCGTACCGCTCAACCCCAAGACCGGCGAGCGCGAGTTGACGCACATCGTCACCGACAGCCGACCCTCCCTGGTGCTCGCCGCACCGGGCGACGAACTGCCCGCCCCGCTCGCCGGCGTACCGCGCCTGGACCTCGCCCCCGACGGCCCGGCAGGACGGCTCCCGGGCCACGGGCAGGAGGCCACGGACAGGCAGGACGCGCCGCAGCGGGCCGAGGACGCCCAGGACCCCGAAGCGCCCGCGCTCATCGTCTACACCTCCGGCACGACAGGCCCGCCCAAGGGCGTGGTCCTCTCCCGCCGCGCCATCGCCGCGAGCCTCGACGCGCTGGAGGACGCCTGGGCCTGGACGTCCGACGACGTCCTGGTGCACGCCCTGCCCCTGTTCCACGTCCACGGGCTGATCCTGGGCGTCCTCGGCCCGCTGCGGCGCGGCGGATCGGTGCGCCACCTGGGCAGGTTCGGCGCGGAAGGCGTGACGCGGGAGCTGGCGTCCGGCGGGACCATGCTGTTCGGCGTACCGACGATGTACCACCGCCTGGCCGAGGCCCTGCCCGAGGACGCCGAGCTGGCCAAGGCGCTCTCCGGCGCACGGCTGCTGGTCTCCGGCTCGGCGGCGCTGCCGCTCCACGACCACGAGCGGATCTCCGCCGCGACCGGGCGGCGTGTGATCGAGCGGTACGGCATGACCGAGACCCTCATGAACACCTCCGTCCGTGTGGACGCGGAGCCGCGCCCCGGCTCCGTCGGCGTGCCCCTGCGCGGCGTCGACCTGCGCCTGGTGGAGGAGGACGGCACGGAGATCACCGCGTACGACGGGGAGACGGTCGGCGAGATCCAGGTGCGCGGCCCGAACCTGTTCACGGAGTACCTGAACCGGCCCGACGCCACGGCCGCGGCGTTCGACGGCACCTGGTTCCGCACGGGCGACATGGCGGTGCGGGACGCGGACGGTTCGGTACGGATCGTGGGGCGCAAGGCGACCGACCTGATCAAGAGCGGCGGCTACAAGATCGGGGCCGGGGAGATCGAGAACGCGCTCCTGGACCACCCGGGCGTGCGCGAGGCCGCCGTCACCGGCGAGCCGGACCCGGACCTGGGGGAACGGATCGTCGCCTGGGTCGTCCCCGCGGACCCCGGCAACCCGCCCGGCGCGGAGGAACTGGCCGACCACGTGGCGGCCCAGCTCGCCCCGCACAAGCGCCCGCGCGTGGTACGCCACCTCGACGCGCTGCCCCGCAACGACATGGGCAAGATCATGAAGCGGGCCCTCGATGCCTGAGGTCCCCCGGCCCGAGGGCTCCCGGCCGGAAGCCTCCCGCCACGGAAGTTCCCGGCCCGCGGCCTCCGGGCCCGAGGGCTCACGGCCCGCGGACTCCCGGCTGTCCGCCCGGGAGGCCGTCGCGCTCCTCACCGACGACTTCACCGAACACCTGCTCCCCGCCCGGGCCACCGCGCCCGACGGGCCCTTGTCCTGGGAGGGTTACGGCGCTTCACGCGCGCGTGCCGCGGCCCGTACGGGCGAGGAGGAGTCCGTCCTCCACGGCACGGCCACCGTCGGCGGCCGGCCCTGCGTCGTCCTCGCCTTCGAGTTCGGGTTCCTCGGCGGCTCGCTGGGCGAACGGGCCGGCGACCGCCTGGAGGACGCCTACTGCCTGGCGCGCGAGCGGCGCGTCCCGCTGGTCTCGCTCGTCGCCACGGGCGGCAGCCGCATGCAGGAGGGCATGGTCGCGCTGACCCAGCTCCAGCGGGTGGCCCGGGCGACGGTGCTGCTGCGGGAGGCGGGCGTGCCGTACATCGCCGTGCTGCGCGATCCCGCGACCGGCGGTGGCTGGGCGACGGTCGGCGCGGGCGCCGATGTCGTGCTGGCGCTGCCCGGCGCGCAGATCGGGTTCGCCGGCTCGCGGGTGCGGCCGCCGGACGCGGACCCGGCGGCGTACACGGCCGAGGGCCAGCTGGCGGCGGGACACATCGACGCCGTCGTACACCCCGAGGAGCTGCGGAGGACGGTCACGGACTGGCTGGCCGCGCTGACGAGCCCCGCGCCGGGTCCCGTGGAGCCGCCCTCCGCCCTCGGCGCACGGCCGCTCCCCGCCACCGGCTGGGCCGCGGTGGGCCTGGCCCGCGACGCCGCACGCCCCCGCGCCGAGGCATACCTGGACCGGTACTTCTCGCACCGTCTGCCGCTCGCCGGCGACCGCTGCGGCGGTACGGACCCGGGGGTGCTGTGCGGGGTGGGAGTGCGCGCCGACGGGCGTGCGGTCGCGTACGTCGCGCAGTGCGGCACCGCGACCCGCCCGGCCGGTTACCGGACGGCTGCGCGGGTGATCCGGCTCGCGGACCGGCTGGGCGTGCCGGTGCTCACGCTCGTCGACACTCCGGGCGCGGCCAACGATGACGAGGCCGAGCGGGCGGGCGCGGGCGCGGCGATCGCGGACGCCTTCGCGGCCGTCGCCGGCGCCCGCGTACCGGTGACCACGCTGCTGATCGGCGAGGGCGGATCGGGCGGGGCACTGGCGCTGGCCGCGCCGGACAACACCTGGGCCACGCCCGACAGCTACTTCTCGGTGATCGCCCCGGAGCTGGCGGCGGCGATACTCAAACGCCCGCCCGAGGACGCCCCGCACACGGCCGAGCAACTGCGTCTGCGCCCGCAGGACCTGGTGGAGCTGGGGGTGGTCCGGGGCATCGTGTGACGATCCCCCGCGCGCGGCGGTACGCGGCGGGCGGGGCCGGACAGGCGGACCCCGGCCAGCGCGGGCCGCCTCCGCCACCAGAGCGGCTTCCCCCGCCTCCGGCACGTCCACGTCCGAGGCTTCCCCCGCCTCCAGGCCCGCCTCCGGCACGCCCGCGTCCGCGCCTTTCCCTGCCTCCAGGTCCGCGTCTTCCGCCGTCGCGGCGGTCGCCGCCTCGGCCACCCCTGTCTCGACCACCGCCACCTCGGCCACTTACGCCTCCGGTGACAGGACCGCGCCGCGTGCGAACAGCGCCCCGTACCCCTCCCCCAGTGCCGTCCGCGCCCGGACCGCCGTTCGTTCCACGTCGCCGCGTTCCGCCGGAGGCAGCGGGCGCCCACCGCCCTGCGGGACGCGGACGCCGCGCCCAGCGGCAGGCGGCCGCGCCGTGGGCGTCCGCTGAGGCGGCCCTGGACGCGCACCTGGACTGACGCTCCGGCCTGCCCGCACCCCGGCCGAGCGTTACGGAGCCTCCTCCATGCACGCCCCCTCGCGCAGGTCGCCTTCGGTGAGGTCGCTGTCGGCCAGGTCGCTGTCGGCCAGGTCCAGCGCGGCGGTCAGCTCGTCGAGGCGGGCGCGCAGCTCGCGGACCTCGTCGAGCGACATCCCGGTCGCGGCGGCGATCCGCCGCGGGACGCCGACGGCCCGCTCGCGCAGCCCGGCCCCTGCCGGAGTGGTGCGGACGGTGACGGACCGCTCGTCCTCGGGACTGCGCCGGCGCTCCACGTAGCCGGCGCCCTCCAGGCGCTTGAGCAGCGGGGAGAGGGTGCCGGAGTCGAGGCGCAGGTGTGCGCCGATGCGCTTGACGGGCAGCTCGCCGTGCTCCCAGAGGACCAGCATGACCAGGTACTGGGGGTACGTGAGGCCGAGGTCCTTGAGGACGGTGCGGTAGACGCCGTTGAAGGCGCGCGTGGCGGCGTGCAGCGAGAAGCAGATCTGGTGGTCGAGGCGGAGGAAGTCCTCGTCCCGCGCGCCCCCGGGGCCGGTCGTGTGCATGCGTCCAGGATACGTGGGTCACACAGCGCGCGATTTAGTTGCGCACAACTTAATCGACCGCTATTAATTACCTCAAGCACTCATCACGCGAGAGGACAGACCCCATGGACGCCCTGTACACCGCTGTCGCGACCGCCAACGGCCGGGAGGGCCGCGCCGTCAGCTCCGACGGCCAGATCGATCTTCCGCTCGGCTTCCCCAAGGCCCTGGGCGGCAACGACCAGGGCACCAACCCCGAGCAGCTCTTCGCCGCCGGTTACGCGGCCTGCTTCGCCAGCGCGATGGGGGCGATAGGCCGGCAGGAGAAGATCGACGTCAAGGACGCCTCGGTCACGGCCGAGGTCAGCATCGGCAAGGACACCGACGGCGGGTTCGGCCTGGCGGTCGTGATGCGCGTCGAGCTCCCGGACCACCTCCAGGGCGAGGCGGGCCGCGAGCTGCTGGAGAAGACCCACGCGTACTGCCCGTACTCCAAGGCCACGCGCGGCAACATCCCGGTCGAGATCGTCATCGAGTAGGGCGCACCGCACGGCGTGAGGGGCCCGGACGGTCGTCCGGGCCCCTCACGCCGTCTCGTCCGCCGGGTCAGTAGCCCGGCTTTCCCCAGCCCGCGACGGCCGTCCCGTCCAGCCTGCGCGAGCGGTAGCTCTCGCCCTCGAGGGTGAGCACCTCCGCGTGGTGGACGAGACGGTCGACGGTCGCCGAGGCGATGCCGCCGTCACCGAAGACCTCGTCCCAGCGGGCGAACGGCCGGTCGCTGGTCACGATCACCGACGCGCGCTCGTACCGGTGGGAGACGAGCCGGAAGAAGAGCTGGGCGGTGTCGTCGTCGAAGGGAACGTACCCGACCTCGTCGACGATCAGCAGCGGGTACGCGTCCAGCTCGGCGAGCAGCTTGCCGAAGCGCCCGGCGGCCTTGGCCTCCCGGAGCCGGTCGGCCCATTCGGCCGCGGTGGCGAACAGCACGCGGTGGCCCGCCTGGCAGGCCCGTACGCCGAGCGCGATGGCCAGGTGCGTCTTGCCGGTGCCGGGCGCGCCGAGGAACACCACGTTCAGCTTGCGCGGGACGAAGTCGACCTTCCCCAGCCGGGCGATCGCCTGCGGCTCGGGCGCCCGCAGGTGCCCGTCGTCGAACATCTCCAGCAGCTTGCGCGCCGGGAAGCCGGCCGCCTGGATCCGCTCCTCCGCGGCGGACCCACGGCCGTCCGGCTCCTCGGCCCCGCCCGCTTCCTGCACGGGCTCGGCCTTCCGCCTGTCGCGCTGCCTCGGCAGCATCAGGTGATGCGGCTCCCGATCGCCGTGGCCCTTGTGCTCCTGCGCGGCCATCGGCCCGGACATGTACGCGAGGATCGCCGCGGAGGCGATGAACGCCATGTGGATGACCGTCCCCCAGAGCAGGTCGTGCCGGGGCGTGTGGTGCACGTCCACGAACATCTGCAGCAGGTGCACCGAGGAGATCCCGACGATGGCGGTGGCCAGCTTCACCTTCAGCACGTTGGAGTTCACGTGCGACAGCCACTCGGGCTGGTCCCGGTGCCCCTGCAGCCCGATGCGCGAGACGAACGTCTCGTAGCCGCCCACGATCACCATGATCAGCAGATTGGCGATCATCACGACGTCGACGAGCTTGAGGACCGCGAGCATGACGTAGGTCTCGTCCGCCTGCCCGCTGACGACGTGGTCGACGAGGTGCCAGAGCTCGTTGAAGAACTTGTAGACGTACACCCCCTGCGCGGCCACGAGCCCGAAGTACAGGGGAGCTTGGAGCCAGCGGGTGGCGAACAGGGCGAGTCCGATGGTCGTGATGGTCGACGGCGACGAGGCTGAGCGGGACAACGGGACCTCCAGCGGCGGGGGGTTCCGCCATTCTGGTGGGCCACCGCCGTAAATCTGAATTCGGGCCACCCGTAGGGATTAATAGAATTCCAGTAGCACCGGGTCGCCTTCACGACCGCCGGCACCTGTCGGCTAACGCCTTCGGCAGACATGTCGATATACCGAGGAACTGGGGGCCGCCGACACGCCCTCCCCACTCACCGCACGAGCGGCACCTGGGCCGCAGCGCTGCTCAGCGGTGCCCGGTGAAGTACGACATCGCGGCTTCACAGCCGCGGCAATTCTCGAATCCACTCGGTGGTGTCCACCAGCTCCGGGAACTTCGCGACATCTTCGAGCGTCGGGCCGCGATTTTCCCTGGACGAATCGGTTCTCCGGGCCCGGAGGGGGCATGGCGCGCATCGGCGGGGAATGACTGAGAGGCCTTTCCGGTCCGGTGGCTTTCTCCTCCGGCCTCCGGAGGGGCACCACGCCCTTCGGGCGGCGAGGCCACTCCACCCCGGACCTCCGGATGCGGCGCGCCTGCCCGAGCGGAACACTGCCGCCGGTTCGGACTCGTCCGCTGTGTGGCGGCTCCTCCCTCCTCAGGACCGGGTTGCGGCAGGCCCGTCACCCGCCCCACCGGCGCCGGGCGAGCCCGACGGCCGGCACGGCACCGGCACCGGCACCGGCACCGGCCCATAGTGAGGAGCCCCCGTCGGCCCGGGCCGGCGAGGGTGAAGCGCTTCGGCGGTCCGGCCGGCGGTGCCCGCCCCGCGTGCGCCGGCTGAACGCGGTCGGACCGTCCGGTGGTCCGGACGGAGCCGGACGGGGCCGCCTAGCTCAGCGTCTTGAGCGCCGCCACGTCGTAGGGCTTCAGCTCGTCGAGCCGGTTCGCCAGGATCTTGGCCGCCCACTCCGGGTCCTGGAGCAGGGCGCGGCCGACGGCGACCAGGTCGAACTCGTCACGCTCCAGGCGGTCGAGCAGGTTGTCGATGCCCTGGACCGGGGCGCCCTCGCCCATGAAGGCCCGGATGAAGTCGCCGTCGAGGCCGACGGAGCCGACGGTGATGGTGGGCCGGCCGGTGAGCTTCTTCGTCCAGCCCGCGAGGTTCAGGTCCGACCCGTCGAACTCCGGGACCCAGTAGCGGCGGGTGGAGGCGTGGAAGACGTCGACGCCGGCCGCGGCGAGCGGGGCCAGGATCGCCTCCAGCTCCTCGGGGGTCTCGGCCAGCTTGGCGTCGTAGGCCTCCTGCTTCCACTGCGAGTAACGGAAGAGCACCGGGAAACCGGGCGAGACGGCCTCGCGGACGGCGGCCACGATCTCGGCCGCGAACTTCGTACGGGCCACGGGGTCGCCGCCGTAGGCGTCGGTACGGCGGTTCGTCCCCGACCACAGGAACTGGTCCAGGAGGTAGCCGTGGGCGCCGTGCAGTTCGACGCCGTCGAAGCCGATGCGCTCGGCGGCCGCGGCGGCCGCGGCGAAGGCTCCGATGACGTCGTCCAGGTCGCGCCGGGTCATCGCCTTGCCGGCACCCTCGGTGCCGTCGAGGCGAATGCCGGAGGGACCGACCGCGGGGGCGTCGGCGTAGGGCGGGTCGCCCTGCTTGCGCACCATGCCGATGTGCCACAGCTGCGGCACGATCGTGCCGCCCGCCGCGTGCACGGCTTCGGCGACACCCGCCCACCCCGCGAGCTGCTCCTCACCGTGGAAGCGCGGCACCCGGTCGCTCTGCCCGGCCGACTCGTGGCCGACGTAGGTCCCCTCCGTGACGATCAGGCCCACGCCCGCTGCGGCGCGACGGGCGTAGTACGAGCGCACGTCCTCACCGGGGACACCACCAGGGGAGAACTGGCGCGTCATCGGCGCCATCACGATGCGGTTCGGAACGGTCAGGCCGTTCAGCGAGACGGGGCGGGAGAGGATCTCGGACGCGCGGGAGGCAGCGGACTCGGTGACGGTCACAGGGGTGCTCCTCGGGGGGTACCGGGCGGTATGTGCGCATGCATTGAATGCGGGTGCAGGCGTCAACCGCTCCGACGACGGCCCGATTCCCGCACACGGGCCGAACCACCCTGTGATCCCGGCCACTTCGACTCCGCACGACGCGCGATGACGGCGCGTGCTCCGGCGACGGACGGGAGGCGCCGCGCGACAGAGGCGGGGCGGGGCTCGGGCCGCCGGGAGCCATCACGGCGGAGGTCGAACCTCTGATGACCTCCCCTGCTTGACGTTCGACATCTCAAGCCGAAACAGCGGCCGGAGAGCGGTGCCCGGCAGGCTGGGGCGGGGTGGACCGTGACGGCGACGACGGTCGGGCTGCCCGGCTTCCTGCGGGTCCTCTCCATTTCCTCGCGTCCCTTGCGCGTCCCCTGGATCTTGCTTTCGGCTTCACTGCGTAGCCCCCAGCAGCCGAGCTTGCTTCCAAATCACCACAGGTCAGGGCCTTGACAATGGCGCCCGGCACCCGCCGCGACACCTCAGGCAGTACGCGTGAGCAGCGGATTCTCTCCAGTGGGGCCCGAGTAGGTGACTCAGAGGCACTGAAGAGACGTTTCCGCAGGTCAGGGCACGTTACTGGTGGGGCGGGTGGGACTCGAACCCACGGCCGACGGATTATGAGTCCTTTTCTGATCTTCCGATCCGTCCCGGCTCTTACCCCGTCTTTCCTATAACCGCAGGTCAGATGCCCATCGCCGTTCTGGCTCCGCGCCGGCCTTCCTGATCCTTCCGGGTCCTTCCGTCCACTGCGCGTCCACTGGGAGTCTCCCGAGAGCCTTCCCGGAGGAGTCGCTTGGGGACGTCTGCTGGATCGATGCAGGTTGAGCGCGGGGGAAGTCGAGGTCTCGAACTCTCACGCAGCGGAGTGTCTTACAGACGGAAAGGACACCGCCCCCTTCGCCCGGGGTGGAGCCATACGGCGTTTCTACTGGTCAGTCGTCTGCGGACAAGAGTACCGAAGTCGGACCCGAGCGGGGCCAGCATGTTCGCCCCGCTGCGTCCTGACAACCCTGGTCGCGGGCATTACGACGGCCACTCTTGTGACCCACGTTGATTCCTTGTGCACTTGTCGCATGTACCGCTGGAAAGCGTTAAACGATCGACAACTCACGCTCCTCAGGAACATCGCTGCCAGCGAGGATCCCGGCGCCCAGGACCCGGGCATGCGGCGGTCGACCTATGCGCTGCGCGATCGTGGTCTCGTGACGGTGAGCCGCCGGGGTGGCGGCTGGCAGGCGGAAGTTACTGAGGCAGGGCGGTTCTACCTGGAGCACGGTCATCACCCGGAGCATCCGGCGCGCGGGCGCGCTGCTGTTGGAGAGTCGAAGGCACCGGTGGCCGCAGCGAAGGGCAAGGTCCGCGGCTCCACGATGACGAAGACAACTCATACGAGCAAGCAGACGACCCCCCACAAGAAGCCGCCAGCGCCATACAGCGAAAGGCCTATCCCGGTAGCACGCCGTGCTAAGGCGACCAAGCTCGTCGAGCGGTTGGTCGCCGAGCACCACGTGGTCATCTCAGAGCCTGACGAGGATGAGATCACCGAGTGGCGACGTGTCATCGACTTCGCGAAGCGGCACGGACTCGCGCCTGAGGGCAAGCGCATCGAGAAGCAGCGGTTGTGGAACGCGGGCCGTGACCTGCAAATTTCGTTGGTAGACGGCCCACACGCCAACTCGGGGCGGAGGTCCCTGGAGGACAATCCGCGGGTTCCAGTCCCTGCGCAGTTGCGCTCGCCGCACCGCGTCGTGGCGGCGTTGCGAGACAGCGAGCGCCGGCTCCTTATGCCGCCCTCCCTACGTCGCCGTGCTTTGCTGCTGCTACAAGGACTCGCAGCAGAGGCGGAACGCCGGGGATACAAGGTACGCGAGCAGTCGGTCCCTGAGCGTGACCATCGTTCAGCGCACTTTTACAACGGCCGTTACTTCCCGGCGAGTTGTCGGGAAGGGGTGCTGGAGATCGTCATCGAAGGCTTCTCCGGCTGCGTCACTATCAAGAAGGAGTTTCCCCAGTCTGCTGATCCAGACCGCTCGCAGCAGCTCGCCCTGGACATCGGGTACAGCCGATCTAAGAGGCAGCACCACTGGGGTGACCGCAAGCGGTCAAAACTCGAGGACGTGCTCGGGATCGTGCTCAGGGAACTGGAGACTCGCGCGGTCGAGGAGAAGCAGAGGAAGCTGGATGAGAAACGCGCGAAGGAAGAGCGCCGCATCCGCTGGGAAGCGGCCATGGCTGCCGCCAAAGAGAAGGCTGCTCAGGCTCACTTCGCAACGATTCTCCGTGAGCAGGCAGGGCAGTGGCAGGGTGCGCACGCGCTCCGCCAGTACTGCGACGCTCTGGAGCGCAGGATCGATGTAGCGGCGGAAGGGGACATCGACGTCGAATCCGCTCGTGCCTGGTTGCGGTGGGCACGCGACTACGCGGAGACCCTCGACCCGCTTACACAACTACCGACTATGCCGTTCGGGCTGGCTTTCGAGCCGGAAGACCTCAAGCCGCACCTCAACGGGTGGAGTCCCTATGGTCCGGAGGCGCACACATCGGCTTGGAGCACTTTCTGAGGGGAGACGTGCCTCGCCTCTGCGTAGGGCGAGGCATCGTCAGCCGAACTCCTGACCGATGCGACAGGGCCCGCCGTCTTGACCGGAGAACCGCGGCCCTTCCTGCGGTGAGCAGCCGTCTTGCGAGGTCGTTCCGGGATGCTTCCGTTTCGTCATGGCTCTGGTTCCTGGGTGGCGCGGCCGCGGCGTGGGGCCGGGGCCGCGGTGGTGGTCAGTGGTTGCGGAGGGCGGCTTCGTCGTCGGCTTCTTGTTCGCGTCCGGAGGTGCGGCAGACGTCGAGGAAACCTTCTGCAGGGATGCCCTGGTTGATCGCCATGTAAAGGTGCTGGGCGAGCCTGTAGGTGCTGTCGGTGTCCAGGGCCTCGCGCAGGGCGTGGCGCGCGGTGACCGTGTCGCCCTGCCGCCAGGCCACCCATGCGCCGCAGCCCGCGACCTGCTCGACGCCCGCGTCGCCCAGATCGACGCCACCGGCCGCCGAGCGCCTCGCGAGGAAGACCCTCACCAACACCGCGAGCGGGCCGACGACTGCACCGACCAGGCGGCTGTCACCGTCTGCACAATCTCCGATGAGCTGCGATACGCCTAGTCGAGCAGCTTTTCGCTGTGCGCTGGGGCGAGCCGCTCTACAGCTCGCCGCAGCGCCCCTCGGTCCCGCAAGCGCGAAATGGTCCGAGTGCTCGACCTGCTCTGTCAGCCAGTTACCTGGATACCGAACCACTGCCGCGACGCAGGCCCCTGACGCCCTCGTCCGCCCAGCACTGTGCCCAACCACCTACAAAGGAGGCTTACAAGCCACCGCCACGCGAGCGGATAGCAGTCCAGGCCCGAAACCCACACTGCCATATCAAGTGATGGTGAATGAATATCGGATAATGGCCAAAAGTAAAGAGTTCGCTGTCGCGTATGATGCGGAATCCGGTAGACGCCTCACGCGCTATCGACACTCTGGCCAGCGGGATGCTACTACAGAATTAGGAATACCCAGGTTGATTAAGATCCTCTCTTATGATTCTCCAGACCTGGAGCAGTACGCGCGCTCACCCGGGTATCAATCCGATCTCGCGGCAGTCCGCGCGGTCTACTCTGGTCAGGGTCTGCTGGAGACCGCTGGCGCTTTCGTATTCCTTACCTATTTGACGTTGCCTGCCTTGACGGCCGTCCGGCCACCGTACGCACGCGATTCTCTGGCCCGTTCCACACTCGATGGGGCGGCGGAGCGTGTGTTCTTGCTTCGCCTGCTCGGGCTGACCGCTGAACCCGCATGGTCAAAGGGCATCGGGAACGCCAAGGTCCGGAAACAAGCAGAGATGCTCGCGCGGCGCCACGCCGAGTTCCCGGGGATGAGGCAGGACTACATCGACTTCCTTGCGGCACTCATCGCACTCGCGCCGCTGCTTGTCCGATTGGAGGCTGGACAACCGCCGAGTTCCACCCACTTTCGGGGGTACTGGCGCTACATGAGTGCCGCCATGTCGCTGATAACAGCCAAGTTGAGCGGCGAATGGGAGGAGGAGCAAAAGTGCCGTGTGTTCTCCGAAAGGAACGCCGGGCTCTCGTCGGACGGGGAAGCGATGCTCACTGCGTTCGCCGCGCGACATCCCGAGCACGTCGCAGCGGCCCTGCCAGTGCTCTTTCCGAGACCACGATCTGTCGTCCGTACCCTCCTGGGAGGATTCGATGCTTGAGGCCCTGAGTGACTATTACGCCAAGCATCTCGCTGAGATCGATCAGCTCGTCAATGAAGAGCTGGCGCGGTGGCCCTGGCAAGACGTGCCCGAGATGGAGAAGCTGATCCGAGCACAGTTGCGCCGGAAAGGTAAACGTCTCCGGCCGCTACTCATGTTCACATTGGCTGACCTCGTGGGTGGCGATCCCTGGCGGGTGGTTCCTGGGGCCACTGGAGTAGAGCTCTATCACTTGGCCTCTCTTGTCCTTGACGACATCCAGGACAACTCCGCCTATCGGCGGGGAGTGCCGGCCGTACACACCACGTCAGGGGTCAGCACGGCACTCAATCTCGCCGGGGTGATTCGGGCCCTTTCTTTCCAGCCGCTGCATCGCTCGCCAGGCTTGGATCCCGCAGAAAAACGTCGCGTCGATGGGCGTGTAGGGACGGCAACGATGCACCTGTACCTGGGGCAGAGCATCGACATCGGCTGGCACGACGGGTGGTATCCCGGTATTGGCGATTACCCCTACAAACAGATGGCTGAATGGAAGACGGGTGCCATGTTCGGCTGCGCCGCCTGGATCGCGACCTTCGTTTCCGGTGCACCTGAGGCTGTCGTGGAGTCGGCGGACCGTTTCGGGACCAAGGCGGGAGTGCTCTACCAGCTTGTGGACGACTATCTGGACATCTTCGGCTCTGACGGCGTGCTGCGCCGCCCAGCCCTGGAGGACTTGCGCGGGGGGAAGCCAAGCTGGCCGCTGATCGCCTTGTGCCGTGTGCTAAGGACTCAGGGCGAGCAGGGAATGGCCGACTTGGTCGTGCAGCGGCTGCGCCAGCCGGATGCTCGGGATGCGGATTGGGGCTGGCTTCTGGCATTGACCGAGAAGCTCGATGTCGCGGAGATTCTTCGGCAGGATCTAGAGAGGCAGGCTCGCGAGCTGACTTTCCAAGCCAGGGAGCTTGCTTCGAGCGGTGGTTCCACTGCGAGGGTCGAGTTGTTTATCCAAGTTCTTCTGCGGTCGGCTGCGGTGATGTCGCCGGCGTTGCGGGGGTGATGAGGAGTGCTCGTTGCCTCACCTCTGCGACTCGCCGCAAGGTCATTCCCTTTCCTGGTGCACTTTGTTTGCCATCTTGCGGCGGGGCCATACCGCCGGGACCTCGCTAGTGGTAGGCGGCCCCAGACGCGTCTGCGCGTGGCGTTGTATGACTCTGTAATGAACCTGCTATTGGATGGCTACGCCGAGCTGGCTGGCTATCCGGTACGGGCGGAGACAGGACAGCTGATCATCCGCCTTAACCGGCTCATCGGCGCGTTCGACGATGAATATGAGGAGCGACTTGGCGACGGACGATCGCTTGACCTAGGGGATGTCTTCGCAGGGGAACTCGTGCAAGAGCGGCTCTTCGCCCTGGGTGACTTCTTGCAGGCTTATCCGGAGCGCCGCGCAATCCAGGAGTTCCTGACGGATCGGCTTTCAGGCTCCTACGGCCGCTATGTGGCACTGACACAGAGTAAGCCGGATTTTGACCGACTCTACGAAAGCGTGGTCCTGGACTCTGGCGGTCTCGGCGAATGCCTTGCCCACGTAATCGGCCTCTTCAATGGGGCTGCGCCTGATCCTGAGACGGTAGAGCAGTTCTCCAGCTTCGGCATCGTAGGAAAGCTTGCCGACGACGTGATCGACTTCTGGACCGATCTGGCGCAGGGGCGAACCAATGTGTTGATCGGGCTCGTTCAGGGACACCCGGAGGAGCATGAAAGGGTCCTGCAGACGGCCAGCCGGACGGCCCGCGGGCGACTAAAGTGGTGGCGGCTGAACTGCCCTGACTCCTTTGTGCAGTTGATGGATCTCATCGAAGAGCATCGTGCCCGGCTGAAGGCCCCGAGCCTCCGTCTGGCCGGCGATTTGACGCTCCTTCCCGCTTGCCGAGGTGGCCTCGAACTGCGCTCAGCCCCCGTCGGCCTGAGGATTTGACATGCTCCTGTACTGGACACTGCGCTACGTCTTTCCCGGACCGTTTCTGTGGCTTCTATTCAGGTTGCGTGTTGAGGGTGCCGAACACGTTCCGGCACAGGGGCCCCTGGTTCTCGCGTGTGATCACCTGTCGTTCCTGGACCCGATTTTGGTGCAGCTAGGGGTACGGCGGCGCGTCGTGTTCGCAGCCAAGCAGGAGTACTTCACCGGACGCGGCTTGCTTGGACTCGCCGTACGGCTGTTCTTCAAGGCGACAGGCATGATCCCGATGGATCGCTCAGGAGGACCTGCTGCTGAGGAGGCGATTGCTGTAGCCGTGGCTGCGCTGGAGGATGGCAAAGTCGTCGGGATCTTCCCCGAGGGCACGCGCTCGCCAGACGGGCGCCTCTACCGGGGGCGGACAGGGGTGGGCAGGCTCGTTGTGGCAAGCCGAGCCCCGGTGGTGCCGGTAGCGGTGATCGGCACAGACCGGATCCTGCCTCCGGGGAAGTGGCTGCCAAGGGTTGGGCAGGCGACGATCCGATTTGGAAGGCCGATGGAGTTCACCGAGTCCTCCAGCCGGGCCATCACCGACGAGGTCATGGGCGCTGTACAGCAGTTGTCTGGCCGACCCTACGTGGATGCGTATGCCCCGATTCCCGCCCGGGGCCGCTGGGGTAGACGCTTGGAGGGTGGATCATGCTAAGGGCCCTGCTGCGAAGCGGTCTCCTGAGACCGGGCCGACCGTGGCGGTTGGCCCGACAGTTGCTCGCGCTTTGGAAGTGGGGGCTGGGGCCGGCAGGGCAGGTGTACACGGCAGCCGCCCGCTCACCTGACATGGTGGCGATTGTGGACGAGGATGGACAAGTCACCTACGGGGAGCTGCTGCGCCGGGTGAAGGAGCTATCGCAGACACTGCAGGAGTTTCCCGCACGGCGGGTTGGGGTGCTGTCTCGCAACCACCGAGGGGCCGTGGAGGGAATGGCTGCGGCACTGGTGGCTGGGGCCGATGCGGTGCTGCTGAACACCCAGCTCAAGAGTCCCCAGCTGGTGCAGGTGGTGCAAGAGCAGGGCCTCGACCTCCTATACCACGAGGCTGAGTTCGCCAGCTCGGCGAGCGCCATCCCGGGGGTCGAAGTGCCGTGGAAGAGACTGGCCCGGATTCATGTGCCTGAACTCTGGGCTCCACGTATGTCCCCTGCCGAGCAGCCAACTCCGCGTCGGCGGGTATCCCCACGGACGTCACGGCGTTCCGCGCGAGTCATCATGCTTACGGCGGGTACGACCGGCGTGCCGAAGGGTGCGGCGCTGTCTCGACCTCCTGGTCTTGCGCCGCTTCTGTCGATCCTCTCGCGTATTCCCCTGCGGGTCGGCGATCGGATTTTCATTGCTGTGCCGCTTTTCGGAATGTGGGGGCATGGTGCGCTTCAGGCGGCGTTGTCGCTGCGAGCTACGGTCGTGTTGCGGCGACGGTTCAACCCTGTCGAGACGCTGCGCATGGTAGAGAAAGAGGGCTGCACCGTCCTGATTGCGGCACCGGTCATGCTGGAAAGGATTTTGGAACTGCCGCATCAACCACCAGCCTCCCTGCGGCTGGTGGTTGTGGGGGGCTCAGCGTTGAGCGGTCAGCTCGCCACCCGCTTCATGGACGCCTACGGGGATGTGCTCTACAACGTGTACGGCTCGACGGAGGCCTCCTGTGTCAGCCTCGCGGTCCCGTCGGACCTGCGTCGGTGCCCCGACACTGTCGGTCGGCCGCCACAGGGCATTGAGGTGGCCATTCTCGGACCAGACGGCGAGCCGGTGCCCACCGGCTCGGTTGGGCGAATCTTCGTCAGAAGCGCGATGCTCTTTGGCGGCTACATCTCGAGCACGTCGCGCATCGCCGGCCCAGAACAGCGCCGGGGAATGACTGCCACGGGCGACCTTGGGCACCTGAGCGACGACGGTCTGCTCTTCGTGGATGGCCGGGAGGACGACATGATCATCTCGGGAGGTGAGAACGTCTTCCCCGGACCAGTGGAGGCCCTCATTGCGGCGCTACCGCAGGTGCGCGAAGTCGCGGTCATTGGCGTGCCCGATGCGACCTACGGGCAAAGCCTTGCCGCTTTTGTCGTAGTTCGTGAAGGCATGTCCCTGGACGCAGAACAAGTTCGCGCACACGTCCGTGCAAACCTAACGCGACCCTCCGTCCCCCGCGACGTCACGTTCCTCCCCGAACTGCCCCGAAACCCGGCAGGGAAAGTCATCCCCCGGAACCTGCCAGGCATGTCATGAACATTCCAAGACGCGGCGGCGTCGCGCTCGCACCGCTTGCCGGTGAAGGGCCCGTATTCCTTCAGGACTCCAGCCCGTTGACCGTCACCGACCCGGTGGTGGTCGGCGGCATGGGCCCGGGGCGGACGGAGGCAAGAGGCGGCGGGTCAGCCGGTGAAGGGGGTGGGTGTACCGGACGCGTTCGGCGTCCATGAAGAAGCCGTGGCCGGCGGTCATTACGCCGGGGCCAGCCACGTTCAGGATGAAGCTGCGGGAGCGGGCCAGGGCGAGCCACTCGGGCGTGTCGTCCAGGGGAAGAGGTCCGGTGTACCAGGTGCCGTTGGGCATGGTGACCGTCAGCCGGCCTGCCACGTGGTGGGCGGCCCATCCGGGGAGTGGCCGGGCGGTGGAGCCGAGTTCAGCGGCGGTGAGCCAGCCCAGGTCGGCCAGCGTGGTGTCCAGGCCGTCCGGGCTACCGGCCGCGCGGAAGGCGGTCGCCGCAGTGCGGACTTCGTAGGCGACTGCGGCGGCCTTGGGCGGTCCGCCCGCAGGGAAGGTACACGCGTGGGCGTGGGTCTCGAACGCGACCTGTGGGCCGGGGGTGTTGGTGGTCATGTGGTTAATGATTCCAGCCCGTTGAGCCCGTGCCGGTCGAGGTCCAGGCGGTGGTCGACCGGCGCTGCCCCGGGCCCGGGGCTACTCCAGCAAGGTGTCGAGCAGGCCGACAACGGTCAGCCGCTCGATCCGGTCCTCCCCGAAGGCCGAACCGGCCTATCGGGCGGTCATGGGTGGGTCGCCGGAGCGTGTGGCCCCGGCGGTTGCCCGGGCCACCGTGTTGGTCAGAGGGTGTCGAGGTCGGGGCGGCTTGCGGCGAACTCCGCCGCCGCGGCGCGGTACGTCGCCAGGAGCCGGGCCGGGTCGCACTCCTTGCGGATGCCGTCGAGCAGCAGCTTGGCCATTGTGTAGCCGGGGTAGATGTCGACGGCTTCGGTGAAGGCGTGAGTGGCGGTGACGCTGTCCCCTTGTCGCCAGGCGACCCATCCAAGGAGGGTGAGGAGCGGCGGTGCCTTTCCGGTGTGCGGCGGCACGCAGCGCCGGGCGAGGTAGCCCCACAGTTGCCGCTCGTAGGGAAGGTCGCTCTCCTCGCCGGCGGACAGCGCGGCGTCCCTCGCGTGCAGATCTTGCAGGCCGAGGATGATGCGGGCGGCGATATCGTCCATGAGCTGGGGACGGCCAGTGCGAAAGTCGGCCAAGGCTCCGTTGACGATGTCGATGGTGGTGTAGCGGGCGCGTCGACGCTCGTCTTCGGAGGGGACCTGGTCGTAGTAGTGGCTGGTAGCTGCGTCGAGTGCCTCGCGGTAGCGCACTGCGGTGGTGTCGGTGGTGGGGCGGTATTCGCTGGCGACCTCGACGGCGTGCTGGAGGTGTGCCGCGCGGTGGGTATGGCCCTCGCGGGCGGAGGCGAGCCAGTCTCGGGGGTCTTCGCCGTCGATGGTGCCGAGGTGTATGCCGGTGGCCAGCTCGTATTCGGGGTCGGTCGTGATGGCGTTGCGCAGGGCGAGCCGGGCGGCGATGAGGTCGCCCTGCCGCCAGGCGACGAAGGCGAACAGCGTCAGGATGGGCACGGCCTCCTGCGCAAACGGTTCGGCGCAGTGCCGGGCGAGGTACGCCCACAGACGTCGGGCGTGGGGAAGGTCGTCGTCCTCCGCGTGGGCCACGCCGGCCTCCACGGCGGCGTCGTCCTGAAGGCCGACGATGAGCTGCATGGTCAGAGCGCGGCTCAGGGCGGTCGCCCCGTCACGGAACTGGCGCATGGCTGCGGCAATCTGGTCCAACGTCAGGGCGAGCGTGGCGTCGCGTTCGGCGTTGGTCGCGCACCGCGTGTTGAAGTGGTCGGCGGCGGTGTGCAGGTCCTCGAGGAACCCTGGGTCAGCCGTAGCCCGGAACTCCTTGATGATGTCGCGGGTGCGCGGTCCGGGGGTGCGTCCGAGGCGGGTCATCTGCGCGACGACGCTGGTGGGGTCGTCGGGGGAAGGGAGCGGCTCGCCCTCGCAGCACCCGTCGATGTCGCACTCGTAGGCCCACCACCGGTTCGCGACGAGCCCGATCGTCTGGAGGACGTTGGCGCGGTGCTCCACGAACTCGTTGGTGAGCCAGGTGCTGATGGGGGCGAGGAGCGCGGCGGCGTCCTCGGGGCTCTGGCCGGGGCGCGGTTCGCGGCAGAGGTAGATGATGATGCCCTGGGCGGGGTCGTGCCCCCGGTCGTGGGCGTAGGCGACGAACTGGCGGGCGGCGTTCTCGGCGGTGGCCTGCCACTCGGCCGAGACCTCGGGCAGGGGGCATGTCATGGTCGGCCCGTCGTGGAAGTTCGGGCCGGGGGCGTGGAGCGCGATGCTGTCGTCTGGGTAGTGGCCGAGGAGGTACGGCAGGATCTGGGCGAGGTTGGGCAGGCTGGTGACCTGGACGGTGTTGTCGGGCGTGCTCACTTCTGGGTTCCTTCCGTGTGCGGGGTGGTGTCGGGCTGCCCGATGCGGGCGGGCGGTGCCGGGGCGGGTATGCCGCGCGGTTTGTTCGTAAGAGCGGGGAGCAGCCGGTCGCGGACGAGCGCGGCGAGGTCGGCGGCCAGGGCCTTGCTGGTGCGGGTGGTCAGGACGGCGTGCCAGGTGCGGCCGGGCTGGAGCCGGGCGTCGTTGGCGGCTTGTGCTTCGGCCTGCTCGATGTCGGTGCCGTCGGGTATCGGCGGCAGGTCGGGGCCTGCTGTGATCCAGGTCTGGATGGCGAGGCCGCGGGGCTGGACGCGGATGCCGATGCGGTGGCCTTCTGGGTGCTGGTAGGTGGCGGTGCGGTCGGGGGTGTCGGTGGCCTCCTTGCTCCACGGCGGGTCGAGGGTGGGGGCGAGCTGGTCGAGGGGCGGCAGGTCGATCTCGTCGCGGGGTCCGGCGAAGGCCGGGCGTCGGCGGCGCGGCGTGGGGGTGGTGCCGGGTCGGTCGAAGGGAACTGGTTGGGTCACGCGGCGTTCTCTTTGCTGGGCATGAGCTGGTCGACCAGGTCGAAGGCGCGGCGCCAGGCGACGATCGTGCTGGCGGTCTCCATGTACCGGTCGCGCTGCTCGAAGGCTTCTTTGGCTTCGGCGCGGGTCTTGGCGTAGTCGTCGTCCGGTGCGAGGGAGTCGGCGCAGCCGATGAGGCAGCGCGGGCCGAGGTCCCAGATGATCGCGTTGACGGCGGCGCACCCGGCGGACAGCGAGTCGATGTCGTTGCCGTACCAGTGGAAGTCGTGCGGGTTGAGGCCGAGGTCGCGCAGGCGTTGGGCGACGGAGCGGAACATCGTGCCGGAGCCGACGGCGGGTTCGCGGAAGGACATGCCGGGCTTGGCGAAGTCCTTTTCCACGGTCATGTTGGCGAGCAGGTCGGTGATGCACGCCGGCGTGTGGTACTCGCCGCGCCACTTCTTGTCGCTCTTGTGGCGGAGGCCGGTGAGCAGGGGGCTGAGGACGTCGGCTTCGGAGCGTTGCCAGGGGTCGTCGTGGCCGGTGAGGTCCATCAGGCCGGTGTTGATGGCGGCGCGGGTGACGGCGTGGACGGCGCGGAGCTGCTGCTTGTCGGGGTCGGGGTTCCAGGCCCAGTCGTGGAGGCGTATGGCGCGGTTGATCAGGTCGGGGCGCTTGATCCAGTGGCCGAGGTAGATCTCCTTGAGGAGCTGCGGGAGTTGTTCGGGCTGGAGGTTGAGCACCCAGTCCGCCAGGCCGGGGACGTTGCGCAGCAGGGAGAGCCCGGCGACGGTGCCGAGGGGGACGTCGATGCTGCTGCCGCCGAAGGACTGGTACCAGGCTTCGAGGACGTTCTCCGCGATCTTGCGGGCGTGCTCGTGCGGGTCGCGCGGGGCGGCGTAGCGGCGGGCGGTGATCTTGCCGGTGGGGCGGGCTTTGGACTGGGGCGGGGGCTTCTTCGCCCACGACGGCGCGGGCCGCGCGGCGGTGGCCGGGGCTGCCGCGCGGGGCAAGAAGTCGTCGGACATGACGGCGGGTTCCTTTCTGCGGGCGCGCATGGGGCCGCCCCGGTGTGCGGTGCGCGGCCGGGGCGGCGGGTGGATGGGGTGGTGAGCGGGGTCAGCTGGTCTGCTGGAGGTCCCGGAGGGTGGCGAAGATGCCGCGGATCTCGACGTCGTAGGCAGCGGCGGGGTACCCGGCCTGCCGCAGGCCGTTGATGAGGAACATCAGGGCCGCCTCGTCGGTGTCCATGTCGCTGATGAGCTGGTCGAAGCTGTCGTCGCGCAGCTCGTCGGGGCGGTGCTCGTAGCCGATGCGCAGGGTGTTCTCGATCTCGGCGAGGGTCGCGGCGGTCTGCTTGTCGGTGAGGCCGAGCAGGGCGGACCAGGCCGCCAGGGTGGCGTCGTCGACGGGGAGCTTCACGGGCTGATGCCTTTCTGGTGGGCCGTGCCCGGCCGCGCGGGGCGGCCGGGCACGGGAGGGTCAGGAGGTGGGGGCGGTGGGGAAGGGGTTGTCCCGGTGGTCGGGGTGGCAGGCGGCGTACAGGCCGCCGGGGAGGCGTTCGGTGATGACGCCCCATCCGGCCCAGCGCATGACGGCGAGGTAGCCGAGGTCTCCGCCCGCGAAGCCGGTGCGGGCTTTGGCGTCGGGGTCGGGCTTGATGAACACCCAGCCGGGCAGGTCCCCGGTGTCGTCGGGCATGACCTGGAAGCCGGGGCGCAGTTCGTGGACGCCGTCGGTGTGGATGGGCGGCATTCCGGCGGCGGTCAGGATGCGTACGGCCTCCTGGACCTGCTTGTGGCCGTGGTACTCGGGCAGGGTGCCGACGCCGGTGTGCAGGGGCCGCTCGTACGGGAGGCGGCCGACGGCGGCCTTGTAGATGGTCATGAGGAGTTGGGCGTCGTCGCGGCGGCCGGCGTGGCGCATGGCGATGTTTGCGACGATCACGATGGAGTGCCGGTCCTGGGTGAACAGGCGGCGGAATTGGTCGAGGGTCATGCCGGTGGTCACCTGCACGCGGGCGAAGGTGCGTGAGGCGAAGCGGACGGCGTATGCGACGTGTTCGGGGTCGAGCCCTATCTGGTGGGCGAGTTCGCGGACTCCGGGCGAGTAGTCGGTCATTGGGTCTCCAAGAGGCGCTTGCGCGTATGGGTGCGCCCCCGGCGGTGGGCCGGGGGCGCGGGGTGCTGGTGGGGTTCGGGGATGGTTAGCGGCGTCCGCCGCATCCGGCGTGGCCGCAGCCGCCGCAGAAGCCGCCGCTGTTGCACTCGCAGCCGCATCCGTGGTTCTGGGTTTTCATTCCAATTCCCCTTCCCATTCGGGCATTTCCCGAATTCCTTACTTATATTTTAATTGCAAATACCCCAGAAGCAAGTTATGACCGACTGAATGCGCATTTAATCTCCGCAATTCAATTTCCTAATTCTCGGCAGCCGGAATGAGATCGGGCCAGCGGACGGCCTCCAGCGCACGGCGGTGCGAGTCGGGCACGGGCACGGTCGGGTAGCCGAGCCAGTCGAGCCCCATCGCGGCGAGGATCGTGGCGTCCGCCTGGTCGTAGCGGCCCGGCCCTTCGCACGGGACGCCGTACCGCTCGACGGCCACCGAGCGCACCATGCCCTTCGCGATCCGGGCCCGGTCCTTGCGCGGGAAGTCCTGGGCCGGGTTGGCCCGGCCGGTCGCATAGATCGTGCGCCCGTGCGGGGTCACCACGGCGTAGGGGATGCGGTGGCGCCACAGGTACTGCGTGACCAGCCACCACAGCCCGGCCAGCTCGTGGTGCCCGGCTTGCCCGCCCTGGGCGTACGCGGCGCCCTCGACCACCACCAGGTCCGCGCCGTCCTTCACGCTCAGCGCGACGGCCGCGAGCAGCCAGTCCAGCCGCTCGTGGCTGCGGCGGCGGCCAGGCCGGTAGGCGCGTGCCCAGTCCGTCCCCGCGATACCGGTCGAGGTCAGCGACAGGTCGAGACCGACGACGCGCGGCTGCCACTCTCCCTTCTCCTGCACGCTGGGCAGGGTCACCGGGGCGCTCTGGGGCTCGGCGGTCACGCGGCACCTCCCGCTCGCCTGATGACCTCGGCCATCGACAGCTCCCGCCGGAACGGGACGCCCAGCTCCTCTTCCAGGTCGGCGTACTCGCGCGCCAGCTCGGGCCGGAGCCCGGCCGCGCACGTCAGGTCCGGGACGGAGGCCAGGACGCACAGGCTGCACGAGAGCCGGGACATGCTGGCGTCGTACGCCCAGTGGTAGGGCAGACCGCGGTCCCGGATGCGCTGCCACACCTCGGCGGTGCTCCAGCGCAGCACCGGGTACCACTGGGTCACGGTGCGGCGCCCGTTGCTCGCCCGGTGGTCGATCTCGACGGCGGACCGCCGGGCGCGGGCACGGGACTCCTCCGCCCGGAATCCCATGACGTGCACGATCCGCGCCGAACGGCCGAAGACGCCGAGGGCGTTGACCTGCTCGGTCATGAACCGGTGCGCCACGCCCCTCTTCTCCGAGGTGCAGAACCGGGTCATGAGGTGCGGGAACTGGCCGCGCGCACGTATCCGGTGGAATAGGGACGGCCACTTCGCCATACGGCGGACCTCGAAGAGAAGGCCGTAGTGGGCTGCCTGACGGCGTGCCAGGTCCACAGTCTCGGGCCACTCCACAGTGTGGTCACGCGGGGTGCGGCCGAGGTCGATGTGCAGGACCACGATGCGGTCACGGACTCCGACTTCGTCGGCCAGGCGTACGGCCTCATCCATGGCCACGATGCTGTCCTTGCCGCCGCTGTTGCTGATGACGATGCGGTCGGCGGCGGACAGGTCGGGCACCGGCTCGGGGCCGTGCACGGCGCGGGCGCTGACCAGTTCTATCTGGCCGCTCACCGCTGGCCTTCCCCGGTCGCGGAAAGGTGCTTGCTGATCAGGCGCTCTGCCTTGGCCATGGCCGGGCCCTTGTGGCGGTCGACCCACTCGCCGTCGTAGCTGCCGACCGGCCCCCACAGGTACCAGCCGGTGTCGTGGTAGCCGTCCTTCGGGTTCCTGCGGCGGTGGCCCAGCTCCCACCAGCCGTCGCGCCAGCGCAACAGGCGCTTCGCGGCCGGGTCGGGCACCCAGCCGGCCCGCTCGGCCAGGGTCTGGAGGCGTGCCACGTCGGTGCGCAGCATCGCCGCTTCGGCGGCGGCGTCCAGGTCGCGCGGGGCGGGGCGCTCGCCGCCCGTCTGGTGCGCGGGCGAGGCGGGGTGCAGGCCGAGCTGTCGTACGGCGTCGTCCCTCTGGCGCGCGACGCGCCGCAGCAGACCGGCCGCGCCGACTATGCCCCGCTCCTCCAGCCACTTCGCCGTGGCGTCGATCTCGACGCCCACGGAACGGTCGTTCATCTCGAACTCCTTCGGCGGGGCCGTCCCGGCGAGTGCCGGGACGGCCCCTGGTGTGCAGCGGGTTACGGGCGGGCGACCTTGGGGGTCTTGGGGTCCTTCTGGATGCAGTTGCCGGACTCGGGCATGGCCCGGCGGCCCGCGACGAGGTCCTGGAACCGGGCTCCGGGGCGGAACTTCACGACCCGGCGCTCGGCGATCTCCACCGGCTCACCGGTCTGCGGGTTGCGGGCGGTGCGGGCCGGGCGCACCTGGGGGGGCGAGGCTGCCGAAGCCGGTGACGGAGACGACGTCACCGGCGGCGACGGCGCGGACTATCGCGTCGAGCGCGGCCTCCACGGCGTCGGCCGCCTGCGCGCGGTTGCCGGTCGTCTTCGCCACGGCCTGGATGAGCTGGGCCTTGTTCACAGAGGGATTCCTTTCGATTCGGCTGGGCCGCAGGAGTCGAGGGCGGGCGCGCCACGCGGCGGGCCACGGGTTCAGTCCGTAGCCGGGGTCCGCGAGCTGCCCGCACACTGAAGCGCGGGAGCGCACAACATGATTCATAAATGTCACCTATCTTGGCTCAGTCGGGCAGACGGACGAGGCACTTGCCGACCGCGAGCACCTGGCAGATGGGCAGGGTGACAGCCGCGTAGTCGGCCGAGATCAACCACGGCTCCTCGCCGGAGCGGGGCCGGGCGGGCACGACCCATGCCGTACCCGTCCAGACCGCGTAGCGCGCCCCGACCTCGAGGAACTGCCCGGCGAAGAGGAACAGGCGGGTGCGCAGCGACGAGGACCATCCCCGACCGGGCTCCGGGCCGTCCCAGCCGTGCGGGGTCTGGAGGCCGAGGAAGTCGGGTCCGGCGGTCACCAGGGTGCCCACCGGTCCCAGGGAGCGGAACTCGATCGCCTCGCCGTTGCCGCCGGCGTTCAGCCACCGGGACAGGTCGTCGGCGCTGAGCTGCACGGGACGCCCCTGCGCCAGCGGGTGGTCGCGGGCGTCGAGCACCCTGCGCAGCAGGGAGCGCCACGGCAGGCGGCCGACGTGGGGTGCGGCGGGGACGGTGAGCTGCGCGACGCCCTCGGTGAAGCGGAGCAGCTGATGGCCGCCGCTGGTGACGTGCTCGACGGTGACGGTGTCGGACGACTCCAGCCAGCCGCGCAGCGCGGTGGCGTCGTCGTAGCCGACGGGAGCCGTCCACACGTCGCCCGCGACGGGGGTGCGGGCGACGGCGAGCGTCCGGTCGCTGCACGCGACGACGTGGAGGTGGCTGGGGGCGCAGTCGAGGACCAGGGCGTCGAGGTCGTTGGCGTCCTCGCCCGCCTGGAAGCGGTGCGGGGCGGCCTGGTCGAGGATGGCCGCCAGGTGGCGGGCCTTGACGGTGAACATGGTGTGTCTCCGCAGGAGTTGTAGAGGTGGTGATCAGGAGCCGGAGGCGCGCTTGCGGGCACGGCGGGCCTGCTGGGCAAGCCGTCCGGCCTCCAGGCACAGGGAGCACGCGCGCTCCCCACGCCGGTTGTGGGCACGGGCACCGGCTTCGGTGCCGTGGGTGATCGGGCGTCGGCCGCGCTCGCGTAGTTCGGCGGGCTGAGCGCCCTCGCAGGTCGCGAGGACCTGCCCGTTGTGCCAGAGCCGCCCGCCGCACACGCCGTCGAACAGGCTCGTGCTCGGCATGACCAGGTCGATGCACTGCGACCGGAACGGGCAGCCCTGGCAGGCCGCGAGGAGGGAGAGGACCAGCGGCTCCGTCGGGGCTTCGGCCGCCGTCTCCTCGGACGTGAAGCGGGTGTCCCCGGCGCAGGGGGCCTGACCGACCCACCCGTTGCCGCTCATCTGCTCCTCCTCCCGTGCGCTAGGCGGTCGGCGGCAGGGGCATCAGGCGGACCTGATCGCTGGTGCTGAGGCCGAACGGGTGGGCGTAGCCACCGGGCAGCGGCATCAGGTGCCGGTCGGCCAGGGCAGGGAGGGCGAGCATCTGGGCGATGAGCCCGGCGAGGGCGGTTTCACAGGCGGGCGACCAACCCGGACGGGGTATCCGCACCGGAGTGCCGTCGTCGGCGACGCCTTCGAAGATCTCGATGACCCGCCCGGCCGCGCGTCCGTCCACGACGATCGCGGTCGCCTCCGGGTAGTGCTCATGGACCAGCTCGGCAACGCGGGCGGCCCGGTCGGCCGGGGGCAACTCCAGCAACCAGGAGTTGCCGTCGGAGGCAGAGTTGCGGTGGACGGACGCCCACGCCGGAGAGGAGCAGGGAGCGAGCGCAGCCTGCACGTCGGACTCGATCTGGTCCGCGATGTCGTCGAGCGGGTGCTCGTCCTCCCCGTCGCGGTTGTCCCACAGCTCGGGGCAGGTTCCCAGGGGGCTGGGCTGCGCGCCCAGCACGCCGTGCAGGTCGAGGGTGCGGGAGCTGTAGAAGGCGAAGGTCACGTAGACCGCCTCGGGGCAAGCGGCGCGGATCTTTGCGGTGATGTGGTCGAGCACCGCGAGGCAATACGCCTTCTCGATGCGCAGGCGCTCGGCCTCCAGTTCCTCGCGCTGCTCGCAGAGAATGGTCAGCTGGTCGTGCGCTGCCGGTGTCATGGCAGTGATGTCCTTTCTTCTTGGGGGTTAGGCGAGGACGGGCTTGAGGCGTTCACCGATCCAGCGCGCGACGTTGACCGACACGGCGTTGCCGGCCTGCTGGGTCTGGGCGGCCTTGGTGCCGACGACCTCGTACGTCTCGGGGAACCGCTGGGCCGATAGCTGCTCGCGGGGCTGCAACATGCGGAAGTAGCAGTCCTCGGTGGCGGGCGCGGTCCGCACGATGGCCGCCGAGTCGCGGGTCGACAGGGTGTGCAGCGGCTCGCCCGCAGTCTTCGGCGCAGCCTTGCGGTACGGGATCACCAACGTGTTGCGGGCCCGGGTGCGGACGTTGCCGTCGGGTACGACCAGGCCGTGGTGCCGGGCCGTGGCGATGGTGCTCAGCGGGGCGTCGATCGGCGCGGCGTCGCAGTTGTTGCGGAACTCCACGATGAACGGGTCCACCGTGACGAGGGCTTCGCTCTCGCGGGTGGTGCGGGTGCGCATGGGCTCCTCGATGGGCGAGGCCGTGTCGTTCCACGAGCCGCCCACCGGCACCAGCAGGGCCTCACCGAGCTTGGCCGTGCGGGTGGGCAGCGGCCGGGTGTGCGGGGCGAAGGCCCGGTCGGTGCCGTCCTTGCCGTGCGTGAGGGTGACCACGGACGGTTCGTAGGGGAACTTCACCAGTCCGGCCGCGATGCGGCGCATGGTGTTCGGCACCAGAGGGCGGGCGCGGTCTCCGATGCGCTGGCCGATGTCGTCCCACATGATCACATCGGAGGCCGGCCGGACGTACGGCTCCACCAGCGCGTGGCGGCAGCGGCTGTTCGGGCAGCGGTAGTCGTACTGCTGCTGGTACTTGCCGACCTTCACCCGCGCATCGCGCCAGCTCTGGCGCGCCTTGACGTCCCGCCCGCACTCGAAGCAGTACGCCAGCGGGCGCGGCGCGAGGTCGGGGCGGCGGACCCCGGCCAGGGTGAAGACCACGTACACGCGGTCGCGCCACTGCGGGGCGTACGGATTGGTCTCCGACCCGATGTGCGCGGAGGACACGGAGACGATCTGGACGCGGTAGCCGAGCTTCTTCATGGCGCGGATCCACTCGGGGAACAGCAGCCAGTCGGTGATGAACTCGACGACGTTCTCCACGACGACGCACGGGAACCGCTTCGCCTCGGCGGCGCGCAGCACGCACCAGGCGGTCACCCGGGTCATCTCGAAGGCTTCCGGGGGCAGTTCGCGCCACTGCTCTTCTTCTTCGAACAGCGCGTCCTGCACGGGGTCGGGGCGCTTCTTGCCGCCGGCGGGGCTGATCTCGGTGCAGATGACGCTGGCCCACAGCACGAGGGCCTTCGGGAGCCAGCGCATGGGGTAGTTCTGGATGTCGGCGCAGCGCGCCGCCGCATTCGGGTGGTTGAGCCCGAACGTGTCGACGGCGGTCTGCCAGTGGTTGATGCCGAGGATGGGGTCGAATCCGGCTTCCAACAGGCCGGTGGCATCTCCGCCCGCTCCGCAGAGCAGGTGGACGGATCGGGGCACGGTCTTCGGTCTCCAAGAGGCGGGGCCGCCCGGCCCGGCTGGTGGGCCGGGCGGCCATGGTCAGGACTCGTCGCAGGCGCGTAACGCGCGGTGGTGGCGGCTGTCCTCGATGCCGAGGGCGGTGAACCCCAGCAGGCCGAGGGCGCACACGATCAGCAGCCAGATCACCGGTCCGCGCCCCCGATGGGGCGCGGTGCGCGGCGCGACCGGTCAGTCATCGCTGCGGGTGACGCGGACGGTGGTGATGTGTCCGGCGCTCTCGAACAGCGCCAGCGGGTAGCCGTCCGCCTGGGGCCGCTGCCAGACGCGGCGGTAGCCCTCGTGGTCAATGAGCCGCTGGGACCACTCCGAGAACCGAGCGATGGCGGTGGCCGCGCCCTCGATCCCGGCGGTCTGGTTGTGGTTCGCGCCGTACGGCGCGGTGTGCGTGGCCGAGACGATCAGCCGGGGTGCGCGGCGAGGAACGTCGAGGCTGTCGATGCGGGCCAGCAGGGGGATGAGGCTGTTGCCGTGGTGGCGCTGGGGTCCGTTGGGGGTGGAGTCGTACAGGACGGTGTGCCGGTCGGCGTTCTCCACGTCCTGGCGGACGGCGGTCCAGCCGGTCACCTCGGCGGGGTCGGCGGGCAGGCTGTGCTCGGAGGCGATGATCAGTTCCGTGCCGTCCCGCAGGTCGGCGCGGACGTGGAACTCGCCGCCGGAGGTCTCGATGTCGGTGACCCAGCCCGCGTAGCGCAGCGGGGTGACGACGTGGCCGTAGCCGTGGAACAGCCGCTGCCACAGCGGGTCGGTGGTGCGGTTGTGGTCGGGCAGAGCCGCGATGGTGGTGGTCATGTTCTGGTCTCCAAGAGGGTGTGCACGACGGGCGCACAAAAGGTGCGCCCGTCGTTGAAAAATGTCACCTATATCAGGTGAAGCGTGATTCAGACGGTGGGCAGTTCGCTGCGGGCGAGGATCTGTACGGACCACATCCGGCCGCCGCGGGTGACGACGCAGCCGATCATGCGCCCCTCGTGGGGCAGGACGAAGCCGCTGCCACCCTCCTCCTTGCTCAGGTCGCTGACGAGCTCGCGGACGCCGTGCTCGGCACACTCGGCCGAGCAGTACAGGTGGCCGCCCAGGCGCGGAGCGAGGTGCGGGCCGTGGATGACTTCGCCGACTACGACGTAGGCGTCGGGGGCCGGGGTGAGCGTGTCGTTCAAGGTGGTCTCCAAGAGGTCGGTGAGTTCGGCAGTTCCGAACTCATGCTTATATCTTAATGGCGTACACCGAGGCGTCAATGTTGCCGATCTTGTGAACGCCACGGCTTCCGGCGGCAGTTGGCTCCCTTCTCGCGCCCCATTCGGGCCAGGTCTCGCACTCGCTGGCGGGCCATCTCCAGGGCTTGCGGGTCCGTCTCGGCAACGCGCCGCTCCTGCTCGGCGAAGAACTGCCGTAGCCAGTCCTGCTGCTCGCGGTGCTCGCGGTTGGCCGCTTCGCGCCGTGCCTGCTCCCTCCCAGCACGCGGGTTCGTCCCGCACCCCCGGCAGTTCGACACCGGCTCGGCGTGCTTCGGACAGCCCGCCCGCTGCTGCTCTCCGTGCCCTGCCTCCGGCTCCCCTGCGGCGTCAGCCGTGGGGGTAGGGGGGTGAGGAAGAGAAGAGGAAGAAGGAGGAAGAGAAGGGGTTTCCCCAGGGCAACCCGCCCGGTTGCCCTGCGGCAACCCACTGGGTTCCCCCAGGGCAACCCTGCCCGGAGCGTCATCAGGGTTCCCCTGGGGCAACCCTGGCTCCGAACCGGCCTCGATGGCGGCCCGCGCCTCCTCCCGTGCGGCGACATCCTGCTGAGTGCGGGCCGCCGACGAGGGCTTGCGGCGCGCGCCCTTGCGGGCCAGTCGGGGATTGGTCGGGGCACGCTGCGCCGCCCGGCGCCGCTCGATCAGCTCCTCCGTCGACGGGATGGGCGGCACGCCGTGCGGAAACACCCGGTACTCGGCTCGGCGGCCGACACGGCCGATCGTCACCCGCTCGACCAGGCCGAGGCCGACGAGCTGCGTCACCACCGTGATGACCTGCTTCTCCCCTACGCCGGCCCAGGCCATCATCCGCTCCAGCCCTGGTCGGGCCAGCCTGGTCTGGTCGTCGGCCGAGTCAGCGATCTTCATGAGGACCAGCTTCTGCGTCGTGTTAATCACCTCCTTCGGCAGGTAGGCGGCCACCACCATCAGTTGGATGCTCACCGGCACCTCTCCGTTTTCCCGTCCGGTTCCCGCCGCACCAGGACGGGGCGGAGCACGCCGGCTCCGGCCCCGCCGGGTCGCGCGATCAGGGCTTCTTGCGCGCGGTGACGTTGATGCTCACCGCGGTCCGCCGGTCGTGGTCAAGGCGCGTGGGCAGGGGGATGCCCACATCCTTCAGCGTCGCCTTCATCGCCGCCGCGTCGGGCACCATCGGCACCTCCAGCCCTGCGCGGCGGTACAGCGCGACCATCGCCTCGACGTCATCGACCTTGGTCGGGTTGCCGCCGCTCCACTTCAGGACGTTGTCGCCGTACACGCCCGGCTCGGAGCCTTCGAGCTGGGCGCGCAGGAACTTCTGCCGGTCCTTCAGCGGCTTCATCTGCTCGGAGACCTCGGCGTACTCGGCCAGCGCCTTCGCGCGTTCCTCGTCGTCGTGGATCAGCTGGCTCTGCGGGGAGCGCCCGGCGACGAGCGGCCCCCAGCACGCGGTACGGAAGGGGCAGTGGTCGCAGATCGCGGAGATGCCCGGCCCCTGGAAGGTGCGCGGCAGCTCCTCCGGGGAGGCGGCGGCCCGCACCTGCTGAACCCACCAGCGCGCACGACGGGCGCGCTCGGCCTCGTAGGCGATCTCCTGAACGTAGTCATCGCCAGAGTCGCGGTTGATGAACCGGAAGCGGATGCGAGCGACCGGCACCGGCCCGAGGCGGGCGAGCTGCCGCTGACCCGGGACGCTGGCGAAGCCTTCCGTGCCGAGCAGGTCGGCATACAGGTAAACCTGCCGCAGCTCGGCCTCGCTCGCGCCGTACCGCAGGATGCTGTCCCACTGGTACGTGCTCTTGGTCTTCACGTCCTCGACCGTTGTCTCCTCGGCCGGGAGCGTGGGGCGCAGCCGCTTCGGCAGCCGGGCGGCGGCGGTGGAGTCGAGTTGGACGGCGTCGATGTGGCCCCGGACGGTGTCGTCCTCGACGCGGCGCTCGATGAGCCAGCCGTACTCCTCGCGGGCGGCGTCGAGTATCCCGGTGTGCAGCCAGGCCCCGAGGATCGCCTTGCGCTTCTCGCCGACGTCGGTCGGGGTGCGGCCGTGCAGGAGGTATCCGGCCCGGCGTGCGCACACGGTGTCGCTGGCGCCGAGCTTGGTCTGTTGGGAGCGGGGACGGCGTGCGTCCGCCGCGTGCGCGGCGGGCCACAGGCTGACGGGCCGCTCCGGCACGATGGTCATCGTGGTCACGGTGTTCTCCAAGAGGGTGGGTGCCGCCCGCCGACAGCGGGCGGCACCCGGTGTCGTCAGGGTCAGGAGGCCCGGCGGGGCGCGGCGGCCCGCTTGCGCGGAGCCCGCTTCGCCGGGGCCGGGGCCTCGTCGGCCTGGGCGGACTCGGAGGAGGCGTCCGGCTCGGCCTTCGCGGCGGCCTTCTTCGCAGCACGCGCCCGCTTCCTCGGCGCGGGCTTCTCCGTGGTCTCGCCCTGGTCCTCGGCGGACTCCTCCTTCGCGTCGGCGCCCTTGTCGGCCCCCGCTTCGAGCCCGGCTGCCTCGCGCAGGCGTCGGGTCGCCTCTTCCGCCTCACGGACGACGGCTTCAGCGTCGGCCCGCGCCATCTCCTCATCCGAATACACGCCGGACAGGTCCTGCGGCGCGGCCATGCGCAGCGCGCCGGCCTCGGCGCACTTACGGAGCATGTGGGCGGGCATCTGCTGCCACATCTTCGCCACGACGTACGCGCCCTGCTTGCGGTCGTAGTACGTCGGGGCGAACTCATCCCAGCGGGCGATCATGGGGAACCGGCTGGTGCCGCGCAGGACGGTGACCTTGACCGCGGCCGGGTACGCCTTGGACAGCCAGACCTCGTGGGCGTTGCCCTCGGAGTCGTAGTAGACGGTGTCCTCGTACGAGATGGACTCCCCGGCCTTGGCCGCCGCCCGGTGCGCGACGGTGCGGAAGCCGTCGATTCCGGTCTGGATGGTCCAGGTCTTCTCCGGCTCGTCGGGGTTGTCGGCGGCCTTCCAGTTGGTGCGGCCGATCATGTAGATCTGCCGGGCGAACGGGTCGAGGCCGCTGCGCACGCAGTAGTGGAAGAAGACGGCCAGTTGCGCACGCGGTGCCTGCTCCAGCCCGGGACTGATCAGAGCCAGGGCGGCCACCTGACGTGCGTCGAACTCCAGTTGGTCGGCGCGCAGAACGACGGCGCTTTGGGACACGCTGCGTTCGGGCAGTACCTCTGTGGTAGTCAGGGGCGGCGCGCTGGACGCAGCGTCGTCACCCTGCTGTTCGGTCGGTTGGTTCATGGGGCGTTCGTCTCCAAGGGAACTGGTTCAGTCGGTCCGCAAGGCGCGGACCTCGAAGGCGCTCACCCACTCGGGGTGGCGCTCGATGAGCAGCCGGACGTATCGGCTGCGGAAGTTGTTGTTGAGGCGGAACTCGTCGCCCTCGGTCGCCGTGAGGTAGCGCCAGCGCAGGACCTCGAAGAGCATCCCGATGCCGACTCGGCTCGCGCCGCGCTTCAGGTAGTCGGCGGTCAGGGCTTCCAACGCGCGGAGCACCCAGGGGTTGAGCTGGTGGAACGTCTCGAACTGGGCCTGGATCGACGCCGGCTGGTTCTCCGGCTGCTTCACGGTGTGGATGACCAGGCCCGGTATCTCGTCCTGGACGGCTGCCATACCCACCCCCTGGTGTGACCTCTTTCAAGAATGTCACCTATCTTGCGGGGTCGCCGTCCAGATGATCAACCCCACCGGCTACAGGTGCGACTTCACACCCTCAGCCCGAGGTCCGCTCGGCCGCCTCCTCCATGCGGCCCAGGCGAGCCTCATTGGCCGCCGACGTCGCCCGCGGGGCGCGGATGGCGACGTTGGAGTCGGGGTGCTTGAGGACGTAGAGCGAAAGGGCGCCCTCCACGACCAGGGCTTCGCGGGCGTCCATGATGGCGACCTCCCCGCCGTCCTGCGTGGCGATGAACTTCACTGATGCCTCCTTGGCGAATGAGCGACCCCAAAAGGGGATTGCTTATATCTTATCCGCATTTCGGAGCTACGTACAGCGTTTGCGCAGGTCAGAGGCCCTTTCGGGCGTGACGGCCTCGGGTCAGTACGAGGCTGCCGGGCCCGTCGTAAGTGCCGTCGCGCAGGGCGGCGACGACTGCCTCATCCACCTCCCAGGGCAGGCTCCGCGCGCTCTCGCGCAGCGTCGGGACGGCGTCGAGGACGGTCTCCAGCATCCAGAGCCTCGACCCGGACAGCAGCCAGTCGTGCTCCGGGAACCGCCCTGTGGCGATGGTCGTCGCCAAGTTGCCCTGTGCGGGCAGGTGGAACAGCTCGATGATCTCCTGCTGGCCGACGATCGGCGGCAGCTCGTCCCCCAAGTGAGGCTCCCAGCCCTCACCCTGTTCCGCGATGATCTGCGCCTTGACGTCGAGATCGACCTGGCGGAACCGCGCCGTCGTCGCTCCCCACCCGGCGGCGAAGCCGAGCGGCCAGTACCGCACACCGCTGACGATGATCGCGGTCTCCGGATCGAGCACGCTGCCGCGGCTCGGCGACAGCCACTGCGCGACCTGCTTCGGATCGACGCGGTACAGCGCGGCGAACTCCTGGTGCCCGACCAGATACGGCTTGCGCCGACTCATCCCCGTCCTCCGGTGTCTGCCCTGAATGCAGAGGGCAGCGTAGCCGTACGCGCACGCCAGCGTACGCGGTGGTCGCTGCTATGGTGACGACGGTCTTTTCTCCAAGAGGCCAAACGGCCCCCGCTTCGGCGGGGGCCGTGTGCGTTGCCGCGCGCTTATGGTGCGCCCGCCGGTCACCTCGCCGAAGGCGGTCGCACCTCTGCCTTGGTCAGCCCTTTGATGACAGGGTTGCTAGGCGCTGCCGTTCGCGGCATCGCCCGGCGCCCAGCCGGTACGGTTGCGTCCCCAGCGCACTCGATCCCGCACGGCGGGATCGGCATGTCCTTGGAAGCGTTCCAGGAAAGCCGCCGCGTCGGGCCCGCCGATCTTGCAGGCCGTCAGGACCACGGCCCGCGCTTCCTCGACGGTGAGACCGTCCGGACCTGGCAGCAGGTCGAGCACCGCCACCCCTCCTTCCGCCAGTACGTCGGCGGCCGCGTCGTCACAGGGCGGCACGAGCGCCTCGGCCCGGCGGAGCACTTCCATGCGGATCTCCGGGTCGACCCGCGCTGTGTACTCAAGGGACGCCGTGGCCAGCAGGTGGACCCGCGTGCGGTATTCCGGCTCGCGATCGCCCCGCTCTACGAGTGCCAGTAGCAGTTGATCCGATTCACCTGGGCCGCAGTGGCCGATGGCCATGCGCACGACGTCTTCGTACTGTGCGTCGTGCGCGTGATTGACCAGGAAGCCGAAATGGCCCCCGTCCACGAGCGCGTGGGAGGCAAAGAAGTCCCGCAAGGTGCTGTGCTCGAAGGCGATAGTGCCGGAAGCCGTCTCACGCAGGACGCCGCTGCGGATCAGCAGATGGCTCAGCACCTGCTCTGCATGCTCCGCCCCAAGCCCTTGGAGCGGGGGCAGGGAAACCCCTTCGAGGATGTGGGACGCATAGCTTCGGGCGATCTCGGTCTCCCCGTTCAAGGTCATCCACAGCGCGAGGTTATCGAGAAGGTGTCCCTGTGGTTCCTGGCCCATGGAGATCCCCTCCAGGTGGGCGATTCCCCGCTGAAAGTCGCGCTGGCCCAGCAGGAGGCCGAGGGCCTCGCGGTGCAGCGACATGGGGTCCTCGGGCAGGTACCCGCGCCGTTCCAACCACAGGGCGCAGATCAGGGTACAGAGGCGGGGATTCGCTGCCATCTCCGTTAGGGACGCCTTGGTGTCCAGTGCGGCCCGCAGCGTTCTGCGGTACCTTTCCGCACGGTCCCTGTACCTACCCCAGTCCCTGCTCTCCCGCAGGGCGGTGAACCAGCGGTCGATAAACGTGCCCACGTCTGCGGGGCTCATCGGCAGCACGCTGAAGGCGGTGAAGTTGTAGCCGGCGAGCCAATCGTCCGGTACGGCGGACGGGCGGGATGTCGCGACCACAGCGGTGTCGGGGTAGAGGGAGAGGAGCCCTTCCAGCCAGGAACGCACCCGTGGGCGCTGGTCGTGCTGGACTTCATCGATGCCGTCGACGAGGAGCAGGCCCCGCCCCTGGTCCAGCAGCCGCGTCAGCCAACCGACGGGCTGGACGTCCGCCGCCGGATACTGCAGCTCGCCCAGCAGTTGCTCCACTTGAGGAATTGCCCGCGAACAGGCGAGGGCGCGCAGGGGGACCACGATCGGCACTCTGCCCTGCAACTGGCTCAGCTCGGAAGGCAGATCCCCTTGGGCGGTCCGCACCGCAAGCCAGTGCATGAGCGTGGTCTTGCCGGAACCGGCCGCGCCCTGGAGCAGGACCCGGCTCCGGCCGTGCAGCGCGGCCTGCACGCGTTTGCCGGTCGCCACGTCGACGGCGGAGCGGCCGGGCCCGCGGCGGGGTGCCGTCTCGGCGAGTTCGAGGGCAAGGAAGGCCGTGTCGAGGGGCCACACGATCCTGCCGAGTCCGGAGCCGTGGCCCAACGTCTCGACCTGCCCATAGCGGTGCGCGACATAGCGCCGGTACCGCAGCTCGAACTCGTGGTCCTCGCGCTCCCGGTCGGACAGTTCGTCCAGGGCCTTAACAGCGACGTCCGCGCCGCAGTGCCTGCCGAGCACCTCCCGGAATCCCGGATCGTCGGCGATCACCCGCACCGGTACCGCCTCAACCCGCCCGTTGTGCCAGCCGGTCGGTGCCGTGACGACCACGCCGATCAGTGCACCCCTGCAGAACAGACCGGCTCCCGATAGCCCCGACCAGGGCGACCGGTCCGCGGTCGGCTGCGGTGGGGTGCCGCTGCTTTCCAGCACGTACCGGCCGCCCAGGATCGACGACCCCGGCTTGACCCTGCCTGTGAGCTGCTCGCTGTCGAGGTTGCCCCGCTCGTCGCGCTGGACCAAGGGGAAGCCGATGGCCTGGCAGTTCTCCTGGGTGTCGAGGCGAATCAGCTCGCCCCAGCGCAGCGGGGCAAATCTGTCCGACACGTCATCCGGCACGACAGGGGCACGGGCCACTAGCAGTGCCGCGTCGCATGCGTCGTCCTTGCGTCTCCACACGACATCACAGAGCACCTCACCGACGCCGCCGAACACCACTGCTTCTGCAGTGTCCTTCTCCCCCACGACGTGCGCGGCCGTAAGTACCAGCCGTGGCCCAAGGAGGTAGCCGCTGCCCTGCCGCGTGCCGAAGACGGCCGCGACACGCGAGCGGTGCGGATTCACGACCCGTCACCGGATGGCTGCGTGGTCCGTGTGAAGCCGGCTGTGCCGCCACGGTCGGTGTTGCCGATCTCCAGGGCACGTCCCGTCGCCGCGTCCTTGGGGCTCAGCATGAGCTTCACCCTGTGCGTGTCGACCCGGCCGCGCGACAGATCGGCTCCGGCGGTGACCACCCACGCCTTGACGCCGGCCCTGCCCGTGACGTCCTTGCGTAGCTCGACCGTGAACTCCAACTCGATGGAGTCCACCGCGAAGCGGACCGCTTGATCGGCGCCCCGCGCCGCTGCTTCCAGCAGTTCGTCGCGCAACGACTGGACGGCCTTCGCCAGTTCGACGCCTTCAAGATCCTGGCTCATCGTTCCCCCCGTGCACAGGGTCGTGCGTTAACGCGGGCGGAGAGTGACCACCCGGGGGCCGAGCGTAGCGCCTCGATCTGGGGCCCGTCAGGTAGTCGGCCGCCGCTGCGAGAAGGCGGCCACCATTTGCCCAGCCGGACTCCCGATCGCGAGGATCTTCCTCGGGTCCGCCCGCTGAGCCAAACGAAACGTGGAACGTTAAGACAGGCGACAAACTGGCCGGCATGCACTCTGGCGGCGGTGCGGTCGGCGGCGTCATGTGCAGGCAGGGCTCAGCCGTCAGCCCTCCAGACGAGCATCAGGCCACGGCCACACACACGCTGAAGAGGCACAGTCCGTACAGGGCGATGGCAAGGTGCAGAATCACCCACAGGCGATGAAGGCGAATGCGATGCAGCCGAGGAAAACGACGGTAATGATCGGCTCTCGCACGTACCAGTCCTTCGTCGGAGCCCAGCACACCCAGCTCCGCCAGGTCCTTGGTCAAGGCCCGCGCCTGAGAGAGGTGGTAGGAAGCCCGTTCGAAGTACTTGGAGACTGCCACCGCCCCATACCCTCCGGTCATCGCCACGAAAAGACACAGAGGAATGACGTACGTCGAGAACTTCTGCTGGACAATGAGAGCACTCAAGGCAGCCGTGATGACGAGCAGGAGGTTGGTCAGTGCCGAGCGTTGGGTCTCACACTGTCGTAGCTGCTCACGGTGCTCCTTCCAGTAGGCGCGTATCGCCTCTTCCGAGACTTCAGCCATGAAGCACCCCCGCATCCCAGGCACTCGCCGGTCATCCGGTTCGCTTCGACGAACCCCTCAGTAGTGGAGACACCGTAGCGTGAGAATCTTCATCAGCAGCGTCCGCAAAGGACTGGAAGAGGAGCGCGACGCGCTGCCTGGCCTCATTCGCGCGCTGGGGCACACCCCGGTCCTGTTCGAAGACTTCTCCGCGCAGACCACGCCCAGCCGGCAGGCGTGTCTGGCAGCTCTCGACTCTGCGGATGTCTGCGTCTTCCTGCTCGGACCGTCCTACGGTCACGTGTTCCGCGAGACAGGGCAGTCGGCAACACACGATGAGTGGGTCGCGGCCAAAACAGCGGGCAAGCCGCGCTGGGTCTATCGCAAGCTGGGCGTCACGTTCGAGGACACCCAGCAGGATTTCGCCCGAACCGTGGAGGCCTACGCCACCGGCGTGTTCCGTGACTCGTTCCACGACACCGCCGAGCTGATGACCAAAGTGGTGCGCAAGGTCAAGGAACTGGAGTCAGGCCCGTCCCCGCTGTCCTTCGCGCCCCTAGCGCAGCCCGTTCCACTGCGTTGGAGCCTCGACGAGGCTGGCGTCGAAGGCGGCGTCAGCCTCCCTCTGCTAGAACTGCATGTTTTTCCGTTGGGGTTCGCCGGCTACTCGGCAAGGGAACTGGAGGAGGTCGGCACCTCGCTGGCGGACCGGATCCGTCGGACCGGGGCAGTCCAGAACGACGTTGCCCTGATGTCGTCCAGTTCCCACGAGCATGCAATCGTCAGCATCCCCGTCAGCCGGCCCCGTACGTGGGATGCGCCTCAGCCTGGGGAACTGGTGGAAGTTCGCTTGCACAAGTCGGGCCAGGTTTCCCAGCGGGCCACACTCCCCCGAGACAGCATGGGCTCCATCCTCGATCACGACGCGCTGCCTCAGCAAGTCACCTCCCTGCTGAGGTTCAACGGCGCATTGGATTTGATCCAGCACGAACGGATCGTCGTGGCGATCGGTGTGTCAGACGCCAAGCTGACCCAAGTCGACAAGTTCAACCCGCATCAGTCACGTACACGTGCTGAACTCAGCGCCTACATGCGCCCGTTCACGCTGCGAACCGAGCCGGATGAGTCCACCAGCCAGGCCGCGCTGGACGCGGGTGCCGAGGAAGTCGCTGGCATCCTGTCGCGAGCCCTGATCAAACAGCACCCCTCAGCCTCCTAAGAGGCGGTCTGCGAGCTCCACGTCCGGTACGTCCAGAGCGACGGCTTCATCCAGCCACACGTCGGACTCGGACAGCAGTTGCCGCACGGTGCGGACCGCCAGCGGTACCGTGAGGTCCGCCAGCACGGTGTCCACCTCCAAGTCGGTGACGAGCAGGCTTGTCGTATCCATCATGACCCCCAGCCGCAGGAACAAGTGCGCCCTCACGCTATGCGCGCTGTCGGACAACACTGTTTGACGGCAGGGAGGTTCGTCTCAACCGCGGGCCAGGCTGAAGACGGTGAGCACCACCGCGGTGATGCTGGCCAGAACGGCGACGGTCGGCAGCGGCCACCTGGTCTTCTCCAGCGCGCTCACCCTTTCCTCCAGGTCCTCCAGGGCCTTGTCCGTTTGGTCGCTGCGCTGGACGAGCAGCGCCAACTGCCCATCGATGCGCGCGAATCCAACCTCCAGCGCCTGGCGCAGCTCCGCCAGGGCCAGCGCGACCTGTCCTTCGGGCACGGTCCTTCCTCCTCTTCTCTCGCTGCCCGGCGATCAGTGCTTGGGCGTGGCCGGGTCGCGCTTGAGCGGGAGCCACGAGGCCGTTCCGGGCCTGCCCAGGACGGTGCCGAGGGTGGACTTCAACGCGCTGAGCGCCGCCGGTATCGCGGAGAACGCGGCAGCCTGCCACGCCGACAGGGACACCATGTCCGTCGTGCTGGAGGCCGCCATCAGGCCCAGCAGCGACTGGATGTACGTCGCAACGGTGCGCTCGGCAACATCGGCAAGGGCCTGCGGCATCGGGTCGTGCTCCTGGTTCGGGGTGGTGGGGGCCGGGTCGGCGGTACCGGCCTGGTGCGGGACGCGGAGGTCCGCCCAGGTCTGCGGGCCGGGAATGCCGTCGGCGTCGGCGCCGTGGTGGCCGCGCTTGATCTGGTAGGCCGCATACGAGCGGCGGTGCGCGTCGTTCCACACCGGGCCGGGCGGCGTGTCGTAGGAGTCGCAGCCCTCGGCGATCAGCCGCTTCGCCATCGCGGCGATCACCGGGGAGGAGCGGCCCTCGCGGAAGAACTGCTTGCCCGGGTACGCCGCGTACTTCGGTGTCGGCTTCGGCGTGGGCTTCGGGTCCGGCTTGGGCTTGGGCTTGGGGTCCGGCTTCGGGTCGGGCTTCGGCTTACCGGCGTCCTTGAGGTGCCGGGCGACCCGGGCGCGGAAGTCGTCCATGTCGATGCCGCCCGGGTCCGGCTTCCCCGGCTGCCACTCCTTGTGGCCGATGACGGAATGCTCGTTCCAGCCGTGCGCACGGCAGATGGCCGCCGCCGCCCGCGCCATCGCGTCGAGCTGGGCCGCCGGCCACGGCTGACTCCCGGAGTTGATGCACTCGAAGCCGTAGAAGTGGCGGTTGCCGTCGGTATCCGCTTCGTTGTCGCGCGGGAGGTCCGTCTTCTCCGCGATGACCGCGAGCAGGACGTCCGTGTCGCCCATGCCGGCGTGATTGGTCCGGCCGTAGCCGACCAGGTGGATCGTCCCGGACCGGTCGATGACGCCATGGCACAGGGGGCCTGGGAGGTCCTGGTAGCCGACGCGGCACAGCTCCACCATGTCCTTCTCGGAGCTGTACGGCCCGGTGTGGTGGATCATGACCCCGTTCGCGGGACCCCAGTTGCCGTGGGTGTTGCGGTTGTGGGTGCGCCATTTGCCGTGCTCGACCACGCCGAGCCCGGCGCCCTTCAGCACGGACAGGAACCTGTCCGCGCTCAGCGGTGTAGCCACGCGCTTCGTCCTTCTCCCCTGCGCCGGATGGCAGTCGGCCGTGGCCGCCGCGGCGGTCCGGTCCCTCGGGAGTGCAAAGCGGGTGGAGGGTCACCCAGGCGTCATGCTACCGGCGGCACACCGGCCGTTGGCCGGGGTGCGCAGCCGGTCAGGTGTCGGCGCGGTCGGTCCGGAACGATGTGCTGTCGAGGCTGATCCAGGACGCGCGGACGCTGCCGCCGCCCTGGACTCGCAGCCACACCAGGCCCTTCGGGTCGATGTCGAGCTGGAGGCTGCGGCGTGCCGCGTCGGAGGCGACATCGACCGTGCGCGGTGCTTCCGGCCAGTACCCCTCGGGCAGCAGCGCAACCAGTTGCTCGTCGGAGGCCCGGCCGCTCGCCAGTCCGATACGGCCGCAGAATTCGGTCGTGTCCCAGGGGTTGGCGCGGAACTGCGGCGGCTGCTCCTCGTCGGGGACGGTGGTGTCGCCGGTCAGCGGAAGGTCGCGCCACTCCGGGTACGGCGCGCGGCGGGCGCGCTCCAGGGTAACGACCCGCTTCTCCAGCTTGGCCAATCGGCGGCCGAGGTCGGCGATCGTGTCCGGCACCTACTGCTCCTCTTCCTCGCCCGTCTCGTCCTCGGGCTTGTTCGTGCGCTCCAGCTTCAACGTCACGCGCTCGGCCGTCTCGCCCTCGCCGGGCCTCACCGTCCAGCCGACGATCCGGCACCAGCCGTCGTACTCGGTGTGCGGCTCGAACAGGCGGATCCGGACGTCGTCCCCGATGCGCAACGCGTGGATCGGGGCCGCCGGGTGGTCGATGATCTCCAGCTCGGTCAGGGAGGGCAGGACCTGGCGGGCCAGCCGCTCGCGGCGGGCCCGCTGCCTCAGCTTCGCCTCGTCCTTCTCGCTCGTCTCCAGCCGGTGTTCCAGGCGCAGGCGGCCGTTGCGCACACTGTCCACGACGACCTTGCGCTTTTTGCCCTCGCCCGCGCCCAGGCCGATGACCCACTGGGCGTAGGAGTCGGCGTCCTTGATGACGTGCGGGGTGCCGACCACGTTGGCGCCGGTGGTGAACGTCAGGTCCTCGCGGCGTCGGCCAAGGCGCGGCGCACCGAGGATGATGCGGCGCTCGGCGCGGCGCCCGCGCCATGCCACAGTCTCCGACCACTCCAGGCCGTCATCGATCTCGGCCATCTCGTCCACGATCTCGCCGAGGTTGCGCGGATCGGTCATGGAGGTGCTGTACGGGTCCTTCGCGGTGCCGGTCTTCGCCTTGGACTTCGTGTCGTCCATGACCACGCTGAGGTCGCCGTCCGGCTGCGCCTGGGCGTACGCCCACACATCTCGGATCACGTCGCACGGGTCCGCTTCGATGTACGGGCCGCGTCTGCCGAGGTTGCCGTGCAGGTCGAAGCGGCGGTGGAGGTAGCTCGTGAACCCGGAAGCTTCGACGGGCAGCGTGTTGCCCTCCGGTTCGGCGCGCCACAGCAGCCCGCCCCAGTCGAGGCGGGCGTTGCGCTCGACGAGGAGCACCGTGTCGCCGGCGTCGAGCGCGTCACCAAGGGAGCGGCGGAACGCGGTCGGCAGGGTCGCCTTCAACGAGCCAGGCCCGGATATCTCCGGGCCGTACTCGACCTCGCTCAGCGGCAGGTTCCAGTGCAGAACGTTGCCGGTCGCGGCCCGAGCGACGATGTAGCGGTAGTCGGCCATCGTCACGCAGGCCCTTCCGTGAACGCGACGTCGAGCGTGGCCGTCGTCCCCTTGGCCACGGACAGGTCGCCGTCGCCGTACTTGTCGTTCTGGTTGATCTCGACGGCCAGGTGCTGGCGGGTGCCCCGGTAGGTGGGCGGCACGGCGAGCGTGTCGGCCAGGGTCACGGAGGAGCGGCGGGTGGTGGTGCCGTCGTCGTCCACCACGGTCGGCTTCGCGGCGCGCTCTCCCAGCCGCGTGCGCAGCTCGGCGTAGACCGGTCCCGCTTCGGCACGCAGGCCGGACAGAGTGACGACGATGGCGGCCTCCGTCGCCCATGCGGGGATGTCGAGATCCCAGGCGGCCTCCTTGGGCCAGGCCGCCCACTGGCCGTGCTTGCCGGGCACCTTCTCCGTGGTGGTCGGGTGCACGGTGCGCAGCGTGCGCTCGGTGCGCGGGTTGGCCAGCCGCCGCAGATCCGTGATCATCTCGGCGGTGATCGTCGCGGTGTTCCGGGGGATGGTGAGGCGGGCCAGCGGGATCGCGGTCATCTCCCGCAGCGCGGCGGTGTCCTGCGCGCCGATGTTCTGGATGAGGTGGAAGTAGCCGATCTCCTGGCGGCGCGGGTCGCGGTCGCCTTCGAACTCCGGGTCCTCGATGCGCAGCACGAGCAGGTCGGTGCGGGCGACGGCCCCGGTCGGCGGCACGTCGACCACAGTGTCGCCGATGTTGGACTGGGTGTAGGCCCCTTGCCACGGCCGGGCACCGTGGATCAGAGCAGAGCCATCGCCGACGCGGACACCGGGGCCTGGGGTCTCCAGGGGTCGGACCTTCAGGTCCTCACCGCCGGCGACACCCTGCCGGCCTCGGGCCAGGTCGCGGATCATCAGGCGCATCGCGCGGGCGGAGTGGTCGGCCCCGCGCACCATCATCGGGGGTTGCAGCGTCACGAGTGCTCTCCGTTCACAGGGTGGTGTAGGCCGACCGCCACGCCACCTCGAGGCGCGCGGTGCCGGACGGGTCGTTCGCGCTCCACGCAATCTCGGACCGTCCGGGCGGCAGGGTGAACAGGTCGAGACGGGATGCGGGGCTGAGGTCGCCTGCGACGTTGACGGTGCCGTTGCGTAGGGCCCAGCAGGTGCCGGGCCGGGTCTCCATCTCCACCCACTCGCCGTCGCGCAGCGACAGGTCGAGTTCGAGGACGCGGCGGGTGACGGTGTTCCAGATGCGTGGGCCGGTGACCGGGCCGTGCACGCGCAGGCTCGGGTAGGTCGGCACGTCGCCGAGGTTGGCGACCCAGCCGGGGCGGTCGTCGGCCGGGTGGTGGTCCGGGTCGGCCGGGCGGCGGCAGGCGGCGGGTCGGCCCATTGCCTCATCGACGGTGCGGTCCCCGCTGCCGGGGCGGGCGGCCTGGTCCAAGCCGATCGTCAGCTTCGACAGCTCGTCGTCGTACCAGCGAGGGTTGTCTAGGCCGACGAATTCGATGTCGAGGGGTATCCACCCGTGCACCGCGCTGGCTGTGCTGGTCGCCTCCATACGCCGAAGTCGCCCGTACATGCGGCGCGTTGCATGCCCGGGCCACCTGCCTCGCAGGACGTGACGGCCGTCGGGACTGGTACGGGCGTCGGGGGTGTCCAGGGCGCGCTCCAGCCGGGCGAGGATCTCGGCGGCCTTCACCGGGTCTCCGGGGGTCTTGATGCCCGCCTCGAAGCGCAGGGGGCGCGGGCCGTAGAAATCCCGGCCCGGTGAGGTGCCGTCGCTGTTGGAGTTGTCGGCGTCCTGCGGGCGGGTGCCGGGTGATCCGAGCCCTTCGACGTTCCCTATCGGGACGTAGCTGCCGGTGCCGAGGACGACACCGCCGATCTCGTACTGCCACGGGGCCAGTTCGGGGCGGCTGTGCCTGTTCGGTGCTGTGGTCATCACACTCTCCCGCCCCGCTGCGCGTTGCGCAGGGTGCGCATCATCTCGTTGCCGATCTGCTCGGGGGTGGCGGAGCTGTCGGTGACGGTGACCGGCATCGAGCCGATCAGCGGCTGCTGCTCGCGCACGACGACGACCTGGACCCGGCCGCCGGCGCGGCCGTCCACCACACGGGTGCGGGCGCGGTCGCTGCCGGTGCGGATGTCGAAGGAGCGCACGACACCCGCCATGGCCGCGACACTGCGGGCCTGCTTGAAGCTGCTGGCGAGCATCGGGTTGTAGTCGCGGCTGCTCCGGCCTCGTACGCCGCCGTTGGCGTACCACTCGACCTGGCCACCGAACCGGTCGACCACGGTCTCCACGATCGCCTTGCTGCGGTCGCGCTTCGAGGCGGCCATGGGCACGTACGCCTCCCCGCCGGTCTCGGGCTCACCCCAGATGCGCCAGCTCCCGGCCGGGGCGATCTGCGCGACGTGCCGCTCGCGGCGTCGAGGGCCGGTGATCCCGCCGTCGGCGAAGTAGTCGACGACACCGCCGTCGGCCTGCTTCTTGGCGGCGCGGGCCTGGGCGTCAGCCTGCTTCTGGATGGCGTCGGCGATGGAGGCGTTCGACTCCTGAAGCTGATCGAAGATCGTCACGTGGCGCGTGGTGACGGTCACCTCTTTGCCCCGCAGCGCGTTGATACGGCCCTGAATCGTGTCGGCCGCCTTCTTCGGGCCCCCGGTGGGGACCGTGACCTTCACGTCCTTGGAGCCGGGGATCTTCTCGATACGGAAGCCAAGCGACTCCAGCTCCTCGCGGGCGCCCGCGGTCGGCGCGCTGACCCGGACGCTCTTCGCGCCGGGCGTCGCCCGGATCTTCGCCTGCACGGCCTCCAGGCTCTTGATCGCCGCGACGGTCGGCGCCGACACCTTCACGTTCTTCGCGTTCGGCGTCTGCCCGAGCTTGTCGATCAGCACGTCCAGGTTCTTGCGGGCGCCCGCGGTCGGCGCCGTGATCTTGATCTGCCGCGTGCCCGGCACCGTCTTGACCGTGAAGCCGAGGCTGCGCAGCTTCTTCTGCGCGCCGTCGCTCAGCGAGTCGACCTTGATCGTCTTCTGCTTGGGCAGCCTGTGGAACTCGGCCTGCACCGCGATCAGGTTCGCCAGCGTGCTGTCCATGCCCTTGGTCTGGAGCAGCAGCGACACCTTCGACGGCAGCAGGCCGAGGCTGTCGGCGACGCCCTCGGCTTGGGTCTTGGTCAGCCCGTAGCCGCGGGCGGCTCGGATCGCCTCCGCGCGGGCGCGGCTCATCTCCCCGCGGGCCTTCGCCAGCGCCGCGGGCAGCGACTCGCCGTTGCGGATGGCCTGGTCGTAGGTGGCCACTGAGGCGTCGGCCGCCGCGTCGGACAGGGCGGTGAGCTGAGTGTAGAGCTGTTGCCCGTTCCTGGTCGTGGTGTTGAGGGTCTTGTCCTCGTTGACGAGCTGCTTGCCGCCGTAGCCCTGGCCGCGGTTGACGCTCTTGCTTCCCTCCTGCAAGTCGAGGACGGCGGAGTTCACCTTGGCCTTGGCTGCCTGGAGAGAGATCTGGCCGCCCGACAGCAGGTCGAGCGCCGACTTCAGCGAGCGCGTGCGCGTGTCGGCGTCGGCGGTCTCGTCTGCCAGTCCGCCGACGGCCGCCTTCAACCGGTCGTATGCGGACGTGCCGTCCCCGGCCCCCTTGGTGGCCTTGGCGAGTTCCTTCGCGTTCTTCACCGACTCGGCCATCTCGCCCTTGACGCTGCCGAGCGCGTCGGCGGCGTCCTTGTACTGCTGGCCGACCTCGGAGTAGTCCTGGACGGTCGCCTTGCCTCCGGCTACGTCCTTCCACACCTTGTGCTTGTCGGCGGTGGCCTGGAGCTGCTTCTGCAGCGCGTCCAGCGAGGTGCCCTGACCCAGGTACGCGTCCGTGAGCGACGCGAGCGGCACGCCGGCCTGCTCCATAACTTTGGTGAGCTGGCCTTGTTCGGTCTTCGTGTCCAACAGGGCCTGGGCCGCCTGCTGGCGGACGTTGCTGTCGATCTGTCCCCCGGACTCACGCAGCGCGGACGTCAGGGTGGATACGCGCTGCTGGTGTTCGGCAGCGGCCTGCGCGGCCTTCTGCTGACGCGCCGCGAGCAGCCCCAATCCCACCGAGACGCCCGCCATGACGACACCGAACGGTCCGCCGAGCGCGTTGGTCACGCCGCCGAGCGCCGAGCGCAGTCCCGATCCAGCCGCCCGGCCGACCCCGTTGAGCGTGCCGACGAACGTCTGCCCAGCGCCGTTCGCGCTGCGGAACGCAGCCGTCATGTTCCCGAGGAATCCGACACGAGCCTGGACCGCTGCCCACGCCGCTCCGTACCGGGACAGCGCGACGCCGGACGCGGCGGCCAAGGATTGCTGCACTCGCATCTGCTGGTTGAAGGACTGGATGCCGGACCGGACGGGGCCGGTCATGGTGTTCGCCATGTTGGTCAGGGCGGGCTGCGCGCGGCGGAACAGGAGCATCGCCAGCGCGGCCGACTGGATCGGCGCGGGCAGCGCGCCGAACGCGCTGACCAGCCCGCCGACGAGGTGGCCGACGGGAACGAGGACCAGGGACAGCCCGGAGACCGCGTCCATGGCCACGTTGCCGACGGTGGCGATGATGTCGAGCGTGCCGGCCGCCGCGCCGCCCTCCTCACCGAGCCCGGCGACGGCCTCAAGGAGCGGTTGCGCGCCGTCGGCGGCGTTGTCCAGGACGTCGCCCAGGGTGCTTGCGGCGTTGATCAGCAGGTTCAGGCCGGTGGCCAGCGAGTGCTCACCGATCTCCGTGAGCGGCCCGATCAGCGCCTTGGCCTCATCGATGAGCCCGCTGAGCCCGTTCTTCGTCGCCTCCTTCAGGTCGGGGCCGTACAGGGTGGCGATGTCGCGGCCGTAGTCGAGGGCCGTGGTCAGGTACGGGGTGGCCCCGGCCATTCCGCGGGTGAGCAGACGGGTCACCCACTCCAGGCCGGGCGCCATCCCCTCGTACAGGGCGATCCCAGTCTGTTTGGCCTGGGTGCGCAGCTGCGTCATCGCACCGGCGAGACCCTCGCCGCGCGAGGCGGTGATGGACGCTGCTGAGCCGGTCTGGCGTACCGCCATCGACAGGGCGTCGAAGGACTCGGTGCCCTGGTGGGCGAGCGCCACCGCGCCGGACAGGGCGGGCTTGCCGAAGGCGCGGGTTACTCCGGCCGCGAAGTCCTTCTGGCTCATGGAGTGTTCGGCCTTCGACAGACCGTCGATCACCGTGCGCAGGCCCTTGAAGCGCCCCTGCGCGTCCCAGGCTTCGATGCCGAGGTCCCGCAGGGCGTTCTTCATGATCGGCGTCGGCGCCGCCAGGTTGGCGAAGATCCCGCGCAGGCTCGTGCCTGCCGTCTGGCCGAGGATGCCGCTCTTGCCGAGCATGCCGACCGCAGCGGCGGTGTCTTGGAGGCTGACGCCGAGCGCGTTCGCGACCGGGCCCGCGTACCGCATCGAGTAGTAGATGTCGGTGATGGAGCCGGAGGCGTTGTTCGCGGTGGCCGCGAGGGTGTCCGACGCCCGGGACGCCTGATCAGCACCGAGGCCGAACTGATCCATGATGTCGCCCAAGTACTTGGCCGACGTGGCGGCGTTGACGTCGGCCGCCGCCGCGAGCTGAAGCGAGGCGCGTACGGCGTCGATCGACTGATCCGCACGGAAACCGGCCTTGCTCAGCTCGACCATGCCCTCGGCGGCGTCCGCCGACGTGGAGGTGGGCAGCGTCAGGTCGTTGCCGAGTTCCTGAGCGACGACGGCGGCGCGCTTCATCTGCGCCGCGGTCGCGCCGGTCACCGCCCGGAACAGGTTCATCTGCCGCTGGTAGCGGTTGCCCTCCTCGATCATCTCGCCGGTACCGAGGACGAGGGCGCCGCCGGCGAGCATGTTCGTGGCGGACAGGCCCCGGCGACCGGCCCCGGCGGTCGCCCGCTGGAACCGGGACATCGACCGGGCGCCGTCGTCCCCGGCCGCGCGCAGCGCCGCACGGGCCTCCCCGGCGCGGGCGGTGATCCGATTCAGCTCCCCGACGGCCGCGCGGGAGGAACGATGCAGCGCGGCGAACTGTGCAGCGAGCCGCGCCCCGTTGGCGTCAAGTCGGGCCAGGGACCGGTTCGCGGCGTCGGTACGTTCCCCCAGGGTCCGCATCTGCGCGGAGGCAGCACGGGTTCCCGCGATCAGGTCGCGGACCTCGGCGCGCATCGCGACCGTGAGGGTGAACCCGGCCACCGCGGCGGCCTCCTTACTTACGTGGTGCGGGGGTGTATCAGGGGCGCGGCTCGTACTGCTCGCGCGGCAGGAGCTGGATCTTCACGCCGTAGCCGGAGCGGTCCTGGGGGACGTGATCGCGTTCCTGCTCGATCAGCTCGCAGCCGGGGCAGCGCAGGGTGTCGGTGACGTAGGCGTGGGGGTCGCCGCCGCGTTCGCGGTCCCACTCCTCCAGCCGGGTGTGGCACTCCGGGCACACCGACCGCTGCCAATCCGCCCAGGCCAACGCCTTGGCCCGGTCGAGGTCGGACCAGCGGCCGTCGCCGCCGAGGAACTGCGAGTGCGGAATGCCGTACCGCTCGCACAGCTCCAGTTCGGCGCGCAGGCCGGCGTCACGGCTCAGCCTTTTCCCAGCTCGACCCGGCTCTCCTGCTGGATCTGCCAGGCCGCGTCCCACAGCGCGTTGGCGTCCGGCGCCGACCAGCCGTTCAGCAGCTCCTCGGCCTCGTCGCGGTTCATGCCGTCCACGGAGGCCGCCGCCACCAGCGCGGCGGGGAAGGTGTCGGCGTTGAAGATCGCCCCCTCCTCCGCCTGCTGTTCGGTGGGCGGGTGCTCGCTGATCAGCTCCTCCAGAACCGGGCGCGGCAGCGCGCGGAAGGTCAGGAACTCCGAGGCGGCGTCGAGTGCCAGGAGGGCCTGGTCCCGCGCCTCATCGGCGTCGGCGGCCTGGCGTGCGGCCAGCTCGTCACCCGGGTTGGCCTCGGCGACGAACCGTGCCCGGCGGGCAGCCTGCTCAGCCTCGTCGTACCGCTGGCGCAGCTCGGCGTCATCGCAGATGCGGAGCCGGTTCTGCGCCTTGCGCCTACGGCGGAGGCGCTCCATCTTGGCCGACCACGCCCCCTCCGCCGACGTGGCGGAGGGGGACGGGCGCTTGGCCTGTGCGGGGCGCGACACGATCAGCCCTCGTCAGCGTCGTGCTCGCGGACCGTCGCCTCGGTCTTGGTCTCCGTGGTGCTGACCACGGTAACGTCGACGTGGTCACCGTCGGGGTGACCGTGCCCGTGGTCGTCGTCGCAGTCCTCGTCCGGCAGCGGACGGGGATGGGCCTGCGGCACCGGGCGGTCGAGCGACGGCTCGTCGGTGATGGTGAAGTCGACCTTGAACTTCGCGGCCTCGTTGCCGGTGCTGTACGTCGCGGCGCGGGTAGCGACCTGCACGGGGAACACGTCCACCGAGCGAGAGCCGGGCAGGTCGCCCTTGCGGAGCAGGATGACGTAGCCCTTCGCGCCCTTCGGGAGCTGCTGCTCGATCGCGTCGGAGAACCGGTCCTCGTAGAAGGTCAGGCTGGAGTTCTCGGCCTTGTCGTTGCCCGGGATCGAGGAGTTGAAGGTCGAGCCCATGTCGGGGGTCTCGATGGGGTCGTTCTCCAGCGCCCAGCCCTCGATGTCCGAGACAGCGTCGGTCAGGGCGAAGGCGTTGGTGATCTCTCGACGGCTGGGGTACTTCGGGTCGTTGAGGTCCTTGGACCACAGGATCTTGGAGATGCCGCGCCGCAGAAATCGGCTCTGGGTCTTCTTCGTGCTCGTGGACACAGGTCCGCTCCCACTTCTGGGGCAGCGTCCCGTGCGAGGCCCTGCCCCTTGACGTTCAAAGGGGGTTCGCCTGGCCTGGGGCCTAGCGTCCGCGCGGGCCTCCGCGGTGAGGATCAGAAGAATCGATTCTTCATGCTGGGGTCACGGTGATCGTGACCCGCTGCACGTAGGACACGATAGCGCCTGCCGCCGACACCGAGGGCTCTCCTCCGGCGTCGTAGGTCAACTCCCTGTCAATGACACGCGCTTCGGGAACGTGCAGGTCGTGGGTCCAGCGTCCGTCGGTCCGGCCGACGACGCCGGCGCGCACGCGATCGGCCAGCCACTCGACCTGATCGGCTCGTTCCCCGACCGAGGTGACCTGGTAGGACCAGGCGGCATCGGCGTGCCAGTCCCACAGGGGCGGGCCCGCGAACTCGGCGGGCAGCGAGTCGAGGATCGTGTACGGCACGGGCGCCGGCTCCCAACCGGACTTCGCCTGCACGCGCGGGAGTTTACCGACACCGCAAGGGCGGCCCGTGGCGTGCTCCAGGAGTGCGGCGAGCGCGCGGGTCACCGGAAGACGAGCAGTCACGGCAGCACTCCGTCCGCCAGGGCCTGGATGAACGCCGGTTCGGTCTGCCGGAACGCGGGCTCGACGTGCGGGAACGGCGGCTGCCGGTAGTGCCGCCCGAGGCTGTCCACGCCGACGAAGCCGTATTCCAGCCGTCGCGCCTGCGGGGCGTCGGAGAACACCTCGGCGGTGACCTCGCCACCGCCGGTACGCATCCGCACGTCCCAGGAGGCGCGGTACTGTCCGGTGATCACGTTCGGGCCGGGCCTGCCGCTCGCGTTCCGCTGGATGCGGACCCGCAGCAACATGGCGTGGTGACGCGTGATCGTCCGCGTACGGGCACGGGTGGCCGGACCCATCCGGGCCAGCGCGGCGGCCAGCGCGATCGGATCACGGAACGCGGTCGCGTCCGGGTGGGCGTTGGGATGCGGGTTCGCCGGGGCCATCAGTCGATCACCTGCACCCTGACGATGCGAACCACGCTGTAGGTGCCCACCGCTTCGTTGGAGACGCGGAACCGACGGCCCACCAACTGCGGGTCGCGGGGACCGCCGGGGCGCACGGAACCGGCCACACGGATCACGTCGTCGCGCCGCAGCACCGGGGCTTCCACCGGCAGCACGGCCTGGTAGTCGGTGGTCGGCGGCTCGACGGCGACCGACCCGCCCACGGCCTGGGTGATGGCCGGGCGGCCGAGCGGCATCACCGCGCCGAGCCCGCCCCAGACCAACTCCTCGTCCGGCGCGGGCGGCACGAGCCGGCCCGTGGACTCGTCCAGCACGTCATCCGTACGGCCTGCGCTGTCCCGCCACGCTTCCAGCTTGTCGTCCAAGATGCGGCCGACGACTCGGCGCGCACCCTCCACGTCAAAGGCCACGAGCCCACTCCACAAGCTGGGTCAGCATCGCCTTTGTCAGCGAGTACGGCTCGGAGCCGAGGTCAGGGCGGGCCAGCGCGGCGCGCTCCAGAGCCTCCGGGTCGATCGCGTCCAGGAAGATGGCTGCCACTGGCCCCGGGTCGGGCGGGTCGGCAATCGCGACACGGGCCATCCCCGACCACTGACTATCGCCGCGGTCCGCGACGTGCAGCAGGACCTCCGGCCGTTCCCCGGCGAAGTGGCTGACCGAGTACGCCTTGACGGCGCTCGGGTCGATTCGCGAGCCGTCGATCTCGATGTCGGCCCGACCGCCCCGCGCGCTGATCTCCACGCGACGGGCGGTGGCCGTGTCGTTCGTCTGATCCATTCAGCCGACGCTAGGAGCAGTGTCGGACACCTCGAGGCGGCGGTAACGGAGCCCCGGCGGGCGCCGTCCCGTGCCTGGCCAGCCGTACGGGCGTCCTGGCGTGGATCTACGGGTTTGCTCCGTCGGTCCGTTAACACTTGGCGACGGGCCTTCTGGGCACCATTCGCAATACGTACTCTGGCCACAATGCTCCGATCAGCGAGGGGAAGCCGACGTGAATGAGAGCGTTATGCTGGGGGATCGACTCCGGGTGGCACGCAAGACGCGGGGACTGTCCGCCGCGCAACTTGCCCAGCGGGTCGCGGTCTCCCCCAGCCTGGTGCAGAAGCTGGAGTCCGGCGCGCGGAAGGCGACGCCGAGCCTGATACTCGCCCTGTCGAGGGCCCTGCACTTCGGCCCCGAGGTGCTGACCGGTCAGCCGTACTACGGGGACCCCGAGGCGGAGGACGGCGTGCACGCCGTCATTCCGGAGCTGAGGCGCATCCTGCTGTGCTTCGACACCCCAGATGAGCTGGAGACGCGTCCACGCGCTCTGCCGGTCCTGGCCTCCGAGGTGGACCAGATCGCAGCTCTCCGGCGTGATGCCCGATACGTGCCGATGGGGCCGCTGCTCCCTCCGGTGATCACAGAACTGACCCACGTTGCTCTCAGCGCGCGTGGCGATGAACAGCAGAAGGCGTTCTGGCATCTGGCCCGCGCGTACCGTGCGGTCAACAGTCTGGCCCACAAGATGGGGCACCACGACCTCGGCAATACGGCCCTGGAGAGGGTGAGGTGGGCAGCTGACCGCAGTGGCGATCCCCTCATGCAGTTCACGGCCGGGTTCCTGGTGGCGGGGTCGATGCTGCGGCAGGGAGCTACCGAGTCGGCTCGTCGCAAGCTCAAGGGCCTGCGGCACGAGTTGGAGCGGGCCCAGCCGGAGCATTCGTACACCGACGACGCGCTTGCGGTCGACGGGGCATTGCTGCTGAAGCTGGCGGTCGTTGAATCGCGGGACAACAACCCCGATGCGGCGGAAGAGTTCCTGCGCGAAGCAGAGCAAGTGGCGCTGATGGCCAGCAACCGGGACAGCCTGGCCTACGAGATGAGCTTCGGCCCCACAAACATCAAGATCCACTCGGTGCATACGTTGATCGACACCGGCGACAGCGAGCAGGCCCTCGCCCGGCTCGCTGAATGGGGACAGGGCGGAGCGGCATGGGCGCCGCCTGCCTCCACGGTGGGTGAGCGATCCAGCCACCATCACATCGACGTCGCCTCCGCACGCCTGGCGGAAGGTGACCGCGGCGGAGCGTTCGCAGAGCTGAAGCGAGCCCGGAAGATCGCGCCGAACCACACGCGATTCCACCCATCCGTGCGCGAAACGCTCGGCTCGCTGCTGCGCATGGACACGCACCCGTCCGCCGAGTTGTCCGCGTTCGGCACATGGGCCGGAGTCGCGTAGCACAACTCCCTTTACGCTCGCGGGACTTGGCCTGAATTGGGTGCGGACAGTTTGTCCGCGCACACCCGCCTCCAGAGTGGAATGGTCCTCTCACACTCAGTTGTGAGGGGGCCTTTCCTATGTCGGACGCGATCCCGACCACTCGACTGCCAAGGTGGATGCCTCTCGGCAGCGAGCCGGAGTTGTGTCCCGCCGGCACGTGGTGGGACGCCATCCGTGCACCCGAACATCTGGGCCGCAGGGCCGTAGAACTCATCGAGGAGCAGGGGCTCCCTGTGGGCTCCGTCGTCCTCGACGAGGGCGGCCGTGAGCCGCGCATGTACTTCCTGACGCCGGTCGGCACCGCTGAACGGTGGGCGGAACAGGGCACTGTCGCGTTGGGACCGTCCTGCCACGTCCTGGTCCCGTCGGCGAAGCGGACGTCCGGCCCCGGTCTCCACTGGTACCGGCTGCCCACCGGCCCCCGTGCCGTGATCTCACCTGACGGGCTTCACCGCGCCCTGATCAAGGCGCGCCGGGAGCGCGAAGACCCCCATTAGGACTCGCTCTGCGGCCTGAACTCCTCCCCGTGGGAGCTGCCGCAGAGCGGCTAGGCGCCGCCCCACCCACTCCCCGTGGGGCGGCACCCGCCGGTCTCCGGCGGATGCAAGTGATTGTTTCCAGCACGTCCGACACACAGAGAGGATCAACCGTGCCTCAAGCCAGGCGAGAGAAGAAGGATCACCTGATCTACGCGGACGTCGTGGACTCCAAGTCCAAGGCGGGCGTGTGGATGGGTGAGCGGGCCTCCTTCCAGGAGAAGCAGGGCCGCATCATCGAGGCGCTCAAGGAGCAGACCGACTGGGTCGAGCTGAAGGACGCGATCATGGTCATCGGCACCGACCCGGCCGGCATCACGGTCATCGCCCCCAACCCGACCCTGCCCGGCGTGATCGTCCTCGCCGACGGTGGCTCGCCGGCCACCTCCGCGAAGCTCCAGGCCACGGCCGAGGACAAGGTCCGCGAGGTCATGGCCGAGCTCGGCATCGCCGAAGAGGAAACGGCGGCCTGACCAACATGGCCGTCCCCCGGATGCTGTGGGGGAAGTACTTCCAGTACGAGCGGGACGGGGAAGCAGTTCTCCTCGACCCGGTCGGGCTGGACAGTGTGTTCATCGACTCCGGCGAGGTCCACGACCTCGCCGGGGTCCCCCCGACCGCGACCCATGAAGCCCTCGCAGGGCTCGGCTTCACCTCCGACGGCCCCATGGCCGACCGGCGAGAAGCACTCCGTAACCGTCTTCGACTCCTTGGGCTCGACGCCACACCTGACCGCATCAGTGGTCTGCGCGTAGTGCTCACCGACCGCTGCAACATGGCCTGCACTTACTGCTTCGTCGATACGAACACCGGCAAGCCGGACGTGACGAAGGAGGAACTGTCGGAGGGCTTGGGGTTCCTGTTCGAGCAGAACGCTGGCCAGGAAGAGGTGTCCATCCAGTGGTTCGGCGGCGAGCCGACGATCCGCTTCGACCTCATGCAGTACGGCGACCGGCTCGCAGACACCCTCGCCGACCGCTACGACGTCGCAAGGGTCCGGCGCACGGTCGTCACCAACGGGGCCCGTCTGACCGACGAAGCCCTCGACCACTTCGTCGCGTACGAGTATGGGGTCGGCATCTCCATCGACGGCCCCCCGGGTATCAATTCCGCCCACCGCCTCCTGCTCGGCGGACAGCCCGCAGACGACCGCATCCGCCGCAACGTCGCCCGATTCGTCGAGGCGGAGGGGCTGCACGTGGGCTGCAACCTCACCCCAACGGCCGCGAACATTGGGCGATTGGCCGAAACTGTCCGGTGGATCATCGATGACCTCGGGCTGAAGTTCATCTACGTCAACACCCCCATCCCGACGGCGGGCCGCTGGCAGGTCAAGGGCGCCGACCTGGCTCAGGAGCTCTACGAGGCCCGCCTGGCCGCCCTGGGTCGCGGCGGAATGCTGTTCTCTGTCCTCGACCGCGCCTTCCAGGCCCTCGACACCCGCCGGCCGATGCTGTTCGACCACATGCAGGGGGACCGCAGTCTGAACGCCGCCCTGCTGCCCGGCAACCGGGTCAGCCTGTGCGACATCAACTTCACCGAGCCGTCATTCCTGCACACCCTGGACGAGTTGCGGGCCGATCCCGGCCGCCTGGCTGGTGTGGCGAAAAACGTCGCACCCATTTCCGAGTGCGGGAACTGCCCGGCGCTCGCCATCTGCGGCGGCCCCTCGCGCAACGAGCAGGCCCTCGTCGGAGGCACCAGCCCTGATCCCGAGATGTGCGCGTTCTACACGAGCACCGTGGAGATCGCCGTGTGGGACAACACGGGGGTGCAATGAGCGTCAAAGTCCGTACGGCGCTGGTCTCCACGGCCGGGCACTGCAAGGTGGCCTGCGGCTTCTGCTTCCGCGCTGACCGTGCTCACGGCTTCCTCGACACCGCGACGTACACACGCACACTGTCGCGGCTGCGGGAGGCCGGCGTAGAGGGCGTATGTCTGACGGGTGGCGAGCCCACCCATCATCCGCAGCTCAGGCAGCTTGTACGGCTGGCGCACCAGTTCGGCATGTCGGTGTCGATGGTGACCTCGGCTCGCTCCGTGGCCGAGGTCATCGCCCTCTCCATGTGACCCACCTACTGAGCAACGTGACCGTGTCCGCCGACTCGCAAGGCGCGATGCTGCTGGGACGCACCACCCGCACGGCGGCCTCGGGCATCGCCACGCTACGTGCCATCAGCACCGAGACGAAGATCCTCCACGTCACCTGCTGGGGCCTGAGCGACGATGAGTGCCAGGAGCTGGCCGACCTCGTGTCCGAGGCAGGCGTGGAGGTCCAGTTCAGCCCCGTCGTCCTCGACGAGCGCGCCTTGCGCCGGGACGCCAAGTCGGTCCAGGACTATCTGGTACAGCAGCATCTGGACGCCGACGTGCTGAGCCGCTACTTCAACCTGTCCGATCGGTACCGGGCCTACCTCGGCGAGCTCCGGGACCTACAACTCCCACCGACGGGGGGCGAGCGGTGGTCGTGCCGCTCGGCGACCGCGTACGTGTCCGCGGACGGTCACATACGGCGCTGTCCCTACGGCCAGGCATCAGTCAGCGTCGATGCACCTCGGGCCAGCATCAGACAGTTCCTGACCGATCCGGCGCAGGACCGCGTGACCCCGGACTGCGCTGCAATCTGCCGATCCTCCGCCGCATCCGACGACCGCACGGCGTCGTGCGCCGCGCCGGCGTGAGCGGCGCTACGCACACGACTCCAGGTCGTGTCCCGCCGAGTGGTGTAGCCGATCAAGCCGGAGATCTTCACGGAGACCCGGTCGGCGAGAGGCCGGGGCCATGTCCGGGCCGCAATCCGCAGGCTGACGCAATGTCAGCCCAGCCGGGGTGCGCGGAGCCTCGATTCCGGTTGTGAGCTGCGCCTTTGTCGGCTTGATCGGCTACACCACGAGAAGGGACGCCATCCGACTCCATGGACCGCTCTATGACGATCACGACACCGGACGACTTCACACATCGGTGGCGGCAACCACCGAACTTCTCCCTGGAGGTCGCCTTCGACTACACGTTCCTGCCCGCCATCGACGTCCTCGACCACATCCGCAAGGACACGGAAGTGCGCTTCACGATCCTCGGGGACGACGATTGGCAGGTGCGCATGGACCGCACCGCCGCCTTCCGCACGGCCCCACTCGAAGAGATCGTCACGTGGCCGTTCCGGCTGGTGCACTTCAACCTCAGCCGCTTCTACGACGACCTTCTGCACGGCTTCCAGGACGAGGTGATGATCCCCTGGCGCACCCATTTGTCCGCCCGGGGTTTCACCTGGCAGCGCCTGGCTCCGATCCTCTTCCTGTCCACCGAAGGGGCGTCCTCGACGTACCACAACGACAACTCGCACGGCCTTGTCTGGCAGGTGCATGGCAGCAAGACGTTCCACAGCTACCTCGCCCCCGACAAGCACCTCTCGGCCGATGCCGCGGTGATCGGCGAGACGACGGGTGAAGAGCCGCCCGAGCATGACGCGGCCGACTGCCAGTCGGTCGTCATGCAGCCCGGCGACCAGTTGTGGAGCCATGCCCTGACCCCCCACTGGGTCACCACCGAGTCGTCGCTCGCCATGAGCATCACCCTCTCCCACGGCGGCCTGTGCCACCAGGGCCGCTTCTCCGAGCGGGACTTGGCACTGCGGGCCTACTGGGACAAGAACCCTGCCGAGGCGTGGACGCATGACCTGCGCAGCGTCCGCTACTGAGACCGCGTCCCACGACACGAGGCATCGGCCCGTGTCGTGGGACGCGCCCATCAGCCGGTTACGGCGTGAGACGGTTCGGTCCGCGGAAGAGGAAGGTGGCCTCGCGGATCGACTCCAGACCGAGGAGCACCATCAGCACCCGACCGAGGCCCATGCCCAGGCCACCGTGCGGCGGGCAGCCGTACCGGAACGCGTTCAGGTAGTCCTGCAACGGCTCTGGGCTCATGCCCTTCTCGGCGGCCTGCTTCAGCAGCACGTCATACCGGTGCTCGCGCTGTGCGCCGGTGGTGACCTCCAGCCCCTTCCACAGCAGGTCGAAGCTCAGAGTCACACTCGGGTCGTCGGCCGGCCGCATGTGGTAGAAGGGCCGGATGCTCACCGGGTAGTGCGTGATGAACACGAACTCGTGCCCGGTGGCCTCCTGGATGTGGGCGCTGATGCTGCGCTCGCCCTCCGGGTCCAGGTCCTCCTTGATCCCTTCCGGGTCCCAGCCTCCCTTGCGCAGGATCTCGTGCGCCTCGGCCATGGTGATGCGAGGGAAGGGCGTCGTCGGGACAGTGATCTCCACACCGAAGTGCTCTCGGATGGCCTCACCGTGGGAGTCGGCGACCTTCGCGATCGCGTGGGCGAGCATCTGCTCCTCGAACGCCATCACGTCCTCGACGCCGTCGATCCAGGCGAGCTCGACGTCGACGCCGGTGAACTCGGTGGCGTGCCTGGAGGTGAACGATGGCTCGGCGCGGAAGACGGGGCCGATCTCGAAGACCTTCTCGATGCCAGCCGAGATTGCCATCTGCTTGTAGAACTGCGGCGACTGCGCCAGGTAGGCGCTGCGGCCGAAGTAGCCGAGCTTGAAGACCTCCGCTCCGGATTCCGAGGCCGTTCCCATGAGCTTGGGGGTGTGCATCTCCGTGGCGCCCTGCGCGTAGGCGTACTCGCGCATCCCCTGTTCCAGGGTGGTCTGCACGGCGAACATCAGCTGTGTGGCGGTCCGACGGCGCACGTCCAGGAAGCGCCAGTCCAGCCGATTCTCAATGCCGGTGTGCTCGTCGATCGGCAGCGGCGTAGCGGCCAGGTTCAGGACCTCGACCGACTCAGGGACGAGTTCCAGGCCGCCGAGCTTGACCTGCTCGGCGTCGACGACACGGCCGGTGATCTTGACTGCGGACTCGGGGGTGAGAGCTTCGAGCTGGGCCTCAAGCGGCCCGTCGTCACGCTTGTGGGTCACCTGCACCATGCCTGTGCTGTCCCGCACGATGACGAACTGCATCTTGCGCTGCAGGCGCAGGGTGTTTACCCACCCGCAGACAGTGACGGTACTGCCGACGTGTTCTCGCAGGTCAGAGACGTGTACGCGGCTTTGGATCATTGCGGTCCTCCGAAGGACGTCGTCATGATCCCTTGGGAGTGCGGGCGAGAAGGGCAACTCGCGGTGCCACCGCACTTTCGCCGCCACAGCGTGGCGGCCTCATTCGGGCCCGCTGACGGGGGCCAACCGGCGGGGCATTGGACCACCGAACGGGGTCGTTCCTCCCCGCGCTCAGGAGGGTCTTCGCCTCGGGGCGCGAGGCCGCCTTTCCAGCTTCCGGCGGCTCTCTCGACTCGCGTGATCCCGGGCTACTCGTCTCCATCAACGCGTTGCCCAGCAGGATACGGATCTCACGGGCACCGCCGCAATCAAGAACACACTTCTGAACGGGAGGAACGGCTGTGAGCGTGCCCGTGCGACGGGCGGTGGCCGCCGACGCCGGGGAATTGGCCCGCCTGCGCCAGCTATCGCTGACCTGCCCGACGGTGCCTTGGAGCAGGCCCCGGGATGTACCGGACGGGCCGTGGGTCAAGGAGTGCCAGCAGGTGTTCGCTGCCATGCTCGATGGCCCGGACACGGCCGCCGCGTTCGTGGTGGATGCGGCTCCCGGCCGCGTGGCGTCCTGTGCGGTGGGGTTTCTTCTACCTCGACTTCCTGGCCCAGGGAGCAGCAAGCCGTTCAACGGTGACATCAGCACCGTCGCCACCGATCCAGAGTTCCGCAGGCGGGGCTACGCCCGGGCAGTGGTGACGGCCCTCATGGACTGGATGGCTGTGCGCGGCTGCAAGCGCATCAGCCTCACGGCCAGCCCAGAGGGAGAGCCGCTGTATACGTCGCTCGGGTTCGTGTATGACGAACCTCGGATGACCTGGCGGGTCCAGTGATTGCCCGGCAGCGGAGCGACCAGGGCGTCCCGCTCGACCAGCACCCGGCGCGCGACGACGTCGCGCTGCGGCCGGCGGTGGAGGACGCCGCGATGGGCCGTTGGGAGGGGGCACGCGACCTGCTGGCGGCGACCGGCCCGGACTGGGACCGCCGGATCTTCCGTCTTCAGGTACTCGCCGAGGCCGGAGCCCGACTGCGGTTCGCCGACACCTGGGCAAGGGCCGAACCGCGCTCGCCGCACGCACTCGCCCTCCTGGCCAACGTTCAGGCCCTCCGGGCCATGATCGCCGGCCCAGGCAGCAGCGGCCGGGGCCTGATGGAGGAAGCCTGGGCCACCTGCCGTACGGCCCTGGAAACGTGGCCCCAGGACGTGGCGCCGCTGGTGGTGATGCTCGCGCTGCTACGTAGCCACGCCCCAAACCGTAAGACCTTGAACGCGGTGTGGGACGAGATCATCAAGCGCGACCGGTGGAATCGCGAGGCACACCACGAGGTCGTGACCTTCTTGCTCCCCCGGTACCACGGCCAGCAGGGCGAGGCGATGTGGTGGGCCGAGGAGCAGGCGGCCATCGCCCCTCAAGGGCTGCCGATCGCGGTTCTGCCGCTCGTGGTGATCGCCGAGGCCCACCGGACCCGCCAGGAGCAGGACCGCGACGCTTACGGGCTCACCATCCATCCATGGGTCGACTGCCCGCAGATCGACCACGTGCTGGAGGGCTGGTGGCGCTACCGCGCCCCGCGACCGCACGCCTGCTTCGCGGATGACGCCAACTACCTGGCTCACGCCCTGTCGTTCGCGAATCGTCACAGCGAGGCCCTTGAGGTCTTCGACGCGATCGGCCCGTACGCCACGCAGGTCCCCTGGTCGTACTGCGGACAGGCCCGCGACCTGTTCCTACGGCACCGCGCCTGGGCCTACAGCCCACCGCGGCGCCGACGCCGCTAAACCCTCGAACTACCCCTCAAACGAACGAAGGACGGAATTCCTGTGCCCCTCGATGTCTCTCGCGTCTCTGACGAGGAACGCCTGAAGCAACTCGGCTACCAGCAGACACTCTCCCGCTCCATGTCGGGCCGCGCCAACTTCGGCGTCAGCTTCACGATCATCTCCATCCTGTCCGGCTGCATGACGCTCTACGGCTACGGGATGAACACCGGCGGGCCAGCGGTGATCATGTGGGGCTGGCTGTTCGTCGGCTTCATGACGCTCTTCGTCGGGCTGTCCATGGCGGAGGTCTGCTCCTCCTACCCCACCAGCGCGGGCTTGTACTTCTGGGCGCACCGCATGGCGCCCGCGAGAACGGCGGCGGCGTGGGCGTGGTTCACCGGCTGGTTCAACACCTTGGGCCAGATAGCTGTCACCGCGGGCATCGACTTCGGCGCCGCCACCTTCCTCAACGCCCTACTGGACCTGCAGTTCGGCTACGCCGCCACGCCCGGCCACACCATCACGCTCTTCGGGATCATCCTCGTCCTGCACGGCGTACTGAACACCTTCGGCGTACGCATCGTCGCCTTCCTCAATGAGGTGTCCATCTGGTGGCACATCCTCGGCGTCGTCGTCATCTGCGGCGCCTTGGTGCTCATCCCTGACCACCATCAGTCGACCAGCTTCGTCTTCGGCGAGTTCGTCAACAACACCGGCTTCTCGTCGAGCGTCTACGTGGTGCTCATCGGACTGCTCATGGCTCAGTACACGTTCACCGGCTACGACGCCTCAGCCCACATGACCGAGGAGACCATCGACGCCTCCACCGCGGGCCCCAAGGGCATCGTCCGCTCGATCCTCGTCTCCCTCGCCGCCGGATTCGTCCTGCTGTTCGGCTTCACCTACGCCATTCATTCCTACTCGGGCGCGCTCGAGTCGACCACCGGGGTGCCACCGGCGCAGATCCTGATGGACGCCCTCGGCGCGTCGGCCGGCAAGTGGCTGCTGTTGGTCATCATCGTCGCCCAGCTCTTCTGCGGCATGGCCTCAGTGACCGCCAACTCCCGGATGATCTACGCCTTCTCCCGCGACGGCGCGCTCCCCTTCTCCAGGACGTGGCACAAGCTCAACCCGGCCACTCGCACCCCCACGAACGCCGTCTGGCTCGCCACCGGTGGGGCCTTCGCTCTCGGCCTGCCCTACCTGTGGAACAGCACCGCCTACGCGGCCATCACCTCCATCGCGACCATCGGTCTGTACATCGCCTACGTAATCCCCACCTTCCTCCGACTGCGCCAAGGCGACAGGTTCGAGCGCGGTCCCTGGCACCTCGGTTCCTGGTCCACCGTCGTCGGCACGATCGCCATCGCATGGGTCTTGGTGATCACAGTGCTGTTCATGCTGCCGCAGACCTCACCGATCACCGCGCACACCTTCAACTACGCGCCCCTCGCGGTCGGAGTCGTCGTTGGTTTCTGCGGCGCCTGGTGGCTCATCTCGGCGCGCCGTTGGTTCCTCAACCCGGCGCACTCGCGCAGCTCTGGTGTCAGCCGGGAAGCTCGCGGACAGGAGGCCCACCGCCGATAGACTCCGTCCGCCAACCCGGGCCCCCAGCGTCGCGGTCAACTCGTACGAGTAGTTTGTGCGCAGCGTGCGGACACGAGAGACGGCCTTCAAGCAGACGCACACCGCGACGCTCAGCCAGCTGGTCACAAACGACTAACCCGTAAATGATCTACGAATGTGAGCAGGCTGCGTTTCACAGGCGCGGCAAGCCTTCGAAGTCATGCCACCCTCGGCTCACCACCGTGCCACCCCTCGTCTGTGGATCTGCGGAGGCACCGGGCCCTGTTGTTAACGCGGACCAATGGCTGGGTCCATCCCCGCGTGCCGATGGACCCCTAAGGGCAGCGATCGGCACGCAGGCAACAGCGTTCCCGCCAGTCACGGAGTGCCGCCACGCCGATACCCGACCTACAAGCGTCCGCCGGTCGAGCCAGGACATCGTCAGCCACGCCGACAAGGTCTTCGATCTGCCCCACCCTGCCCCACGGACCGCGTGGTGCAGGCGGACATTGTCCAGGTGCTGCGGTGTCGAGGCGGCGCGCCAGCCACGTGTTCGCTGCGTTGCCCTGCCCGCAGCCCTCCGGAGTTCTTCGACGGCTCTCCGGCGCGGCACACTAAAAGTCGTACACCGCGAAGTCGGCGATCGGGCGGTACCCGATCCGCTGGTAGAGGCCGTTGCTGGTGGGGTTGGCCAGGTCCGCGAACAGCAGGACCTCCGACGCGCCCGCGGATAGCGCGGCCCGGCTCACCTCGGCTGTCACGGCGCCCGCATAACCGCGGCCACGCAAGTGGGCCGGGGTATAGACGGGAGCCACCCGGATCTGGCCCGCGACCATGGGGGTCCTGCCCGCCATGGAGACGGGGGTACCGTCCGGGGTTTCCCACAGCGTGACGCGTTCGTCGGCGATGCGCGAGTCCGCCCATGAGCTGTTGTCCTCAGAGGGGGTTCCTCCGATGGCGGTGACAAACTCCCGGTGCCAGAGCATGAGTTGCTCGCGGTGCTCCTCGCCCGCGACTCGCCCCCGGCCCTCAGGGAACGGCTCCGGCGGCGTGAGCGTGCCCAGGCGGTACAGACGCTCCTGCTCGTGCAGCGTCGGTCTCGCGCCCGTGTGCCGCTGCCAAGCCTCGGCGAAGGAGGCGGCGGTGTCGTGGTCCGCGTTGACGCCGGGGAGGGTGTGGCCGAGGTCGGCTAGGTGGGCAGCGAGGCTGTCGGCCTCTTCGGGGGTGAGGGGGGTGACGGTCAGGCGGCGGGGCGGGGTACGGAAGAAGGTCGCGCGAACCTCGCCCGCCCGCTCCAGCAAGCCGAAGATGGGTGCTTCGGAGCCGTACGCGTCCGTCCCCCGCGTACGCAGTGCCTCGGTCACCGTCAGTGGGACGGTGTGCAGGGCGGGACGCGAGTGCAGGAAGTCCCCGGCTCGAGCGAGAAAGTCGTCGAGGTCTTCGGTGAGGTGCCAGTCATCCGGGCGCATGCCTCATGTTCCCTCGTGCTGTAGGCAGTGCGCCTGCAGTTTTCCGTTGAGGAGAGAGCGGTGTTGGTGCCGGCTGCACCGCTCGGCGGTGTCGCTGGACCACGACGACTGAGCGGGCTGGATTGTCGCCCTCAACGGTGCAATATGAAAAGGTTGTTTGCCCACATTTGGTGCGCGGAGACCACTACGGTATGGGCATGGTTAGCGCGGTCGACCCGGTGATGGCGGGTGATCACGGCGGTCTTGCGGGAGCGGTGACTCGTGGCGTCCTCAAACGAGGTACGGGCGGGCGAGCCCTACCCTTTTCACCAACGGGGTTGGACGTAGAGCTTCTCAGAGCGGTTGAGGCTGCGGCCGCCAGCCTCGTCCCGATCGCTATAGTCCTTCCGCTTCCGGGCACGGCGGCTCCTTTGCTGCTCGGCGCCGCCGCGCTCATTGGGGCGGTGATGCGCGAGCGATCACTCACGTCCCAGGCGGCTGTGGTGTCCCCGCATCTGGCTTCCCGCATTCTCTACGACCAGCTGTTCTTCAAGGATCAGCGCCTGGCTGACTACATACCCCGCACAGCGGTCAGTGTCGACGGTCGACCCCGAGTCGTCGGCAAGCCACGTCGCGATGCTGGTGGGCGTCTTCACCTTGTCAGTGATCTATCTCGCCTATCCGGCTGGGCGACGTGTCTTTCGGGAATCGCTGTCGATGGCGCGGCTGTCGCTCCCGGCGAGCTCCGGAAGTTCCTCGTGACCTACGCAACTGTGCCGCTCGTCTATCTCACCGCCGACCCTGGCGACCCGGGGCTGGAACACGTACGGGAAGCGGACGGGGTCGTTTGGGGCTGGGACGCCGGGAGCCTCGTGGCCGCGCTCGACCGTGATGTTCCATCCCAGTACGCGAACGCTGGTCCACTTGTCACCAGCGCGGCGGTGCTGCGGCATGCCTCGCGGTCGGAGGTTGTCGTCGTGGCTCCGGCGGAAGGCGAGACGTCTACTTTGGACACCGCGCTGAGTGCCCTGTGGGAACGCATCGCGCGCCTGAGCGCCGTCAGCGGTGTGGAGTCCTCAATAACACAGGGCCATGGACTGCGCTGGGCACGAGGACTGTTCAACACGTTGTCGATGCTCCCTATATCGCCAGCCAGATACGACAAACACACTGGACACGGCCCCTATGCCGTCCGTCTCGGCGAGGCCGTATCAACGGCCAGGGCACTCGCTCGACATACCGGTCGAGAGGCCGCCGGCCACTGGTTCGGGGTCGCCGACGCCCTTTCCAACGCATTGGTGGCGGCGGCACGTGAGGAACGGCTGACACATCTCATTCGCTGGGCTGCCACGTGTGTGTCTGAAGGACGACGATCGCTCCTGCTCGTCCGCAACTCGGCCGCGCGAGCGGCCTTGGTCGACGCCATGAACGAGGCGCTGGAGACGCCGCTCGGCTGGGACGACTGGGTCAAAGTAGCCACCATGGCCGAACTCGTGGCTGGACGGCTCGACACGTCCGATGTACGCGAGATCCGGGTACCGGGGCCATTGCCGCGTGCCCGAGCGGGACTGCTGGCGCTACCGCCCGCCCCTCTGCTGTCCGTGCTGACGACCGGCCCCTTCGAATGCCAGCGGGCACTGAGACAGGCTAGGTGGGCACGTTCGACGTTGCGGAGTATCCGTGAGGAGACGACGACGTGTTCGGCGCCACGCCTGTCCTTGGTGACCGCCTCCAGTAGACGCCTTCCTGAGACGGACGTGCGGCTCCTCGCTGGGGAAGTCGAGGTTCTGCCGATGTCCTGGCCGCGGTTGCCCGGCGACACTGGCCAGTGGGACCCGTTCGACGCGCGCATCCCAGAGTTGTTACGGCGGGTCGTCGATGAACGTGGCCCTGGGCGCGACGAGGATGACGCGCCAGCCCCCACTCGCGTCGTCGGCGGCTTGGCCCAGGCGGAAGTGCCGGTCCTGGCCATCGAGTTGTACGGCGGGGATCGCGACGGGCTGCTCTTTGCCGCCCCCAACGACGTGCTGACACGGCGGAGAGGGATGGAGCTGCAAAGAGTCGCCGCCAAGTCGCTTCTCGCAGGGGATGTCATCTTCCTGGTCGATCACGACGCACGACGCGACCTACTCGGTGCGGTCATTGGAAAGCTGTCGGAGACAGCCACGTATGCCCCGTTGGCGGTACTGGTCGACTTTTGGCACCGCAGAGCGCGGCTCGTCGCGCGGACCGGAATGACATACCGCGACATCCTCCGCCGAATGCACGGCACGTCGATCACCTCGGAGCAGGCGATTGGCTCATGGGTGAGAGGAGAGGTCAACGGCCCGCAGGATCCGGCCGATGTACGGCGGTTCGCCATCGCCGTGCAGGACCGGGTACTGCTCGCACAGGCGGAGAGAGTCGGCTGGGCGTTGAAGACGCTGCAGATCGTGCACCGTAAGGCGGGACGCTGGTTGTCCTCCCAAATCAGCGGCGCCGACCCGCGCCCCAACGAGACGCTGATCGACGTGAACCTGGGGCTCCGTGTCTCGGATCTGCTGGATAGCGTGACGGCGCATACCGTCGGGGCGGTCGATCGAAGCCCGCGCACCGTCGCGGCGCACGAGGTGGGGCGCCTGCTCCCTCGAACAGACGAGTGAGCGCGTCACTCAACTGGCTTAAAAGAAGCACTAGTTAGGCCCGTTTGGCCTACAGCGGTCAGTGCGTCGCGCTAGGGTGTCGCCCATCTAAAGCCGCGCAGTCACGCACTTAGCTCTTCCTCGACTTAAACCACATGAGGGTCACGCGAGGGGGTCTCCCCCCGGACGGGCCAACCGGCTATACGCCTACCGTTCACAACACAGGAGCTTCGCCATGTCAGCATTCCCTCATGGCCGTGCGTCCGCACCGGCCAATACGCCTGCCCAGCGATACGACGCCCTGCTCGCGAGCCTCTCGCGCCGCGTCGTCAGTCAGGCTGTAGGCACTTCAATCCCTAGCGGCACCCGCCTCTTCGACCAGCCTCAGAAGCGCCTGTGGCTCGGCATGCTCGCGAGCGAGGCGAAGATGATCCAGGAGACGAACGCCGGTTTTCGCGGCCTCCAGATCACCCCTCCCGCGCAAGGTTTCACCTTCCGTGTACGGAGGTTGCCAAGCGAGCTGACCGTCGAGGTCAGCGCGTCCGCCTTCCTCGCGTTGCACCCAACGGTCGACGAGCAACGCGCGTCTATGGCAACAGAGGCGAGTACGCACGGGTCCGACGTCGCTGATGAGCTTGGCTCCGCGGCGGCGGACCACGCTCGCGATGTCCCCGCCACCGCTCGTTCGCCGCGAACACGAGTGTCCACCTTCGGGAACGGCCAGACTCCGGGATACCCGCTGGCTCAGGTGTGGACGAAGATCTCGATGACCCCGGTCAAGGTCACGATTCCCCTGGTCTCAGGCGAGGCGCGTTCGGTTCGGGCGGGGGAGAGCGAGATCGCTACGGCGATGCGCTCGGCGACGGCGCGACATCAGCGGGAGCTCTACAGGCAGCGCCTGGCCGGCCCGCCCGTTGGCTCCCTGCCACGCGATCACGACCTTATCGACGAACGAACGTGGGCCTCCTACGAAGCTCAGAACTTGTTGGCTCCCGGTGACCTCACTCCACCTGAGCATCGGGCCGCTGTCGAGGTCGAGGTGAGGCCCGTAGACGGCTTCTACGAGATTTTCGTCGCCGTCGTGAACACCACGCCCGCTCCGCGAGATCAGTTGGTCGACGGCAATCGGCCCTACGACGAGGCATACCTGGACACTCGCCTCTACGAGGTCGTCCTCTCGGCGACCGTGGACGCGCCCGTCGTACCGTACGAGCTGGAGCAGGTAGCCCAGTCGCATCGTTACGAGCGAACGGTCTCGGCCTTCGGACACGCCTCTCCGGTCACGTGCGAGACACGCGGGGAACGTACGATCCTGAGTACGGAGTTCGCGGCTGAACAACCGACCTGGCGCGCGCATCCCAGGACGAAGTCCAAGGACGCCGACGGACGAGAGACCCTGATTGACACTACCTTCGACTCGCTCATCGCGGATCCGATCGGGACAGTCGCGAGACTCGTGAATCTCCTTGACGTGTGGGTTGAGGACAATTGGGGCGCGTCCGCTCTAGATGCCCTCCACAAGGCGCGCGGTTGGAATGACGAGGCGCGCGCTGAGGCCGAGGAGGGTGCTCTGGCCGCCCGCGCGGAGGCCAGCTGGGTACGCGCTGGGCTTGAGACCCTACGCGCCAACCCGGATGTGTTGGCCGCCTTCGTGGCGGCGAACAAGGTGGTCAAAGCTGCCGCGGAGAACGAGTACACGGCCTGGCGACCTTTCCAGATCGCCTGGATCGTGGGCTGCCTCCCCGGCATGGTCGATCCCAGGAAGCACCGCGAGGTCAACATCGTCTGGTTCCAGACAGGTGGTGGCAAGTCGGAGGCCTACCTCGGATTGATGCTGGTCACCCTGTTCTACGGCAGGTACACCGGCGTCACGCGCGGGACGCAGGTGTGGGCTCGCTTCCCCCTGCGCCTGCTGGCCCTCCAGCAAACAGAGCGATTCGCGAAAATGGTGCTGCACGCGGAGGTCCTGCGGCAGAAAGACCCACGCATTCGCCACACGGGGGCGTTCGGTATCGGGTACTTCGTTGGTGGCGGCAACACACCGAACAAGCTCTACAAACCTGGCAACAACAGCTATCACGGGCCTGACCCCACGTCGCCTGAGACAGCGGAGGCCTGTCGGGTGCTGGACGATTGCCCGTTGTGCGGCTGCCCGCTCGCGGTGCGGTGGGACGATCCCAGCCACACCATGCGTCACATTTGTGAGAACGACGATTGTCGGCTCTCGGGGGTGTTGCCGGTGTGGGGCGTGGACGACGATATCTATCGCCGGGCACCCGCCGTCCTTGTGGGCACTGTAGACAAACTTGCGCAACTCGGCCAAAATCAGGCGTTCCAGATCTTGCTCGGGCGGCCTCACTCCGTCTGCCCTAAGCACGGATACTCCTCCAATCCCAACTGGTGTGCGGTGTACGGGTGCCGTGAGAACCGGCTCCCCGTGCCAAAGGGATTCGGGCATGTGCGCCTGGAGATCGCGGACGAGCTCCACTTGCTCGATGAGAGCCTTGGCGCTCTCGACGGCATGTACGAGTCACTACTTCAGAAGATCAGCGAGCACCTGAACAACGATCCGTTCCAGATCGTTGGGGCTACCGCGACGATCGAGGGATACGAGAACCAGGTCCGCCACCTCTACGACCGGGACGCGAGGCGCTTCCCCGTCAACGGCCCGGAGGCGGGCGAGACTTTCTGGTCCACCACTGAGATTGGCGATCCACTGCGCCGCTACCTTGGCGTGCGCTCACGGGCGAGCACGATGGTCACCGCCACCCGAGAGGTCGCCGTCGTGCACGACCAGTGGGTACGTGACCTGTGCGCCAATCCCAAGAGCGTCGTTGCGGAAGCCGGCCTGGACGCCAACGACCCCGACATCGTCGAAGAGGCTCGAAAGGCCGGCGAAGACCTCTACGAGGTGCTGGTCACCTACTGTCTGCGCAATGAGGACCTGACGAGCTTCACCCGGGACCCCGCGGTGAGTGACCTCCTAGTCAGCCGTGACAACCTCGTGATCATCAACGGCGACGCCAGTCCCTCGGCCATTCGCGGGGCGGTTACCCGGCTGGTTGAACGTTCTGAGGACGAATCCGAGCGTGTCAAGATCATCGCTGCCACGAAGGCGATCGGGCATGGATTCGACGTCTCACGACTCGGCGTCATGGCCGTCATGGGAACCCCGACTCAGGCCTCCGAGATCATCCAAGCGTCCGCGCGTGTCGGGCGACGACACCCGGGCCTGGTCGTGAACGTGATCAACCCGAGTCGCGACCGGGACGCCAGCGTCTTTCGCTACTACCCCGAGTGGATCAGGTACCTGGACCGGCTCGTCCACAAGGTTCCCGTCAACCGCGAGTCGGTACCCGTACTCAAGCGAGTCTTGCCAGGCGGATTGATGGCGTGGCTGCTCCAGGTGCTCGACCGTGCCTGGATTACGGGAGCGCCGAGGCGACGCTCGTTGGCGGATTCCACGGCCTTCCGTGACGCCGTGAACGCCGGCTTCATCGACAAGGAGCTGCTCGTCTCGCTTCTGCGTCACGGTTTCGGCATCAACGACACCAGCGTCTACCACCGCATGCACCGGCAGGCCATCGATTCTTGGGTGGACGAACACCTGACCACGGTCCCACTGCGGGCGGAGGCTGGTGACAGGCTGCCCACCTTGTTGAACCCGTCCGTGCCCCGGTCTCTCCGGGATATCGAGGAACCTCTGATCATCTACGGCGAGTTGTAGTCAGCCGCGCAAGCCAGCGTGCCGCACCAGCCGTTCTCAATCACGTCTCTCCAGAGAGTCCGTCATGGCCTTCGAACAGCTCAGTCGCAGTAATATTCAAGCCCTCTGGCGCTACATGCCCGGCCAGCCATACAACTGGTCCTCCAAGGGATCGGTCGTCGGCCAGCCACCCCGACAGGTGACCGCCCTCGATGTGCCGGAGGGTTGGGTCGCTCCGCAACTCACTCGTCTCCTCCTACCGTTCGCCTCCGCAGCGAAGGGTGGCTCCAGGTCGGGATCTGAACTGCACGCGATCGATCGCGGACAGTTCAGGCTCGTGAAGGCGGAGGACCTGCGTGCCACGCGTTTCCCCAACACCTTTATCTGCCGTGCGTGTGGCCTCCTCAAGACCGTCCGAGCGAGTGACCCGGCGCCGGCCTGCTCGGTACCCAGCCACGGGGTTATGGCCCAATTCTCCTGGGGTGAGGTGCATGAGTGTGGCCACCTGAAGGAGCTCTCGGTGCCGCGGTGTGCCTCCGGTTGCCAGGGCGCGATGCGGCTCTGCAACACCCGCGACTTGAACACGTATCGCTGGTACTGGATGTGCGGTCGTTGCCAAAGGCGCTCCGACCAGCCGATCGTCAAGTGGTGTTCTACCTGTCGCGAGGGTCGCCCCCAGGTGATGCGTGTGCCACAGACGTCGGCCTACTACCCACAGCAGATCACGGTCATCAACCCGCCGACTCGGGGCAACTATGGTGCCCTGGCCCACAAGCGCGTGTACGCGGCCGCTGTGGCTCAGAGTCTTGGCCTCCTGCCCAAGGGCGCGGAAGGACTACGACGGGGAGGGGGCTCCACCGCCACGGGAGGCGCCGTGGAACAAGCACGCGAGATGGCCGCGACGCTCGGCCTGAAGACCGGCGACGATCTCTATAACCAACTCATCGCTGAGGCCAAGAAGAAGGAGGGAGACGCGCCGGCGTGGGACGCACAGGTCGACTCCCTCGGACGGGACCCAGACACGATTGAGGAGTTCGGTGAGGAGTGCCGTCAACTTGGGCTGGCCTGGGACGCCAAGCCCCTGACGTCGCAGGAGCTGCTGGACGGCGACGAGGGAACTGAGCTTGAGCCCATCTACCGGCGGTACCGCAAGCTCTTCACCCACTACGGGTTCGCCGACGTGACCCTGCTGCGAGAGCTCCCGATCGCCTACATCGTCGCCGGATACACCAGGATCAGCAGCAAGGCGGTCGCGACGACCCGTCGCGGAACCCAGACTACGCAGCAGTTCCGATTCTTCCCCGCCGGCCGGGACAGCAAGTTCCCGATGTATGGCGTCCGTACGGAGACCGAGGGCTTGCTGTTCGAGCTGGACAAACTCGCCGTGGTGAAGTGGCTCGTCGACTCCGGTCTCGTCGCGGATCCAGGCGTGCGTACGCAGGAAGAGGCTCAGCGTTGGATCTTCTCGGTGGCCGACCCAGTAGTAGATGTCTTCAACGCCCCCGAGAACCCGATCAGCCGGGCGCTACTCGGCCTCGTCCACTCGATGGCGCATCGCACCATGAAAGCCATGGCCAGCAGGTGCGGCCTCAATGTCGATTCGCTGGCGGAGTACCTCTTTTCGGCGAATTGCGCCTATCTGATCTACGCGAACACTCGAAGCGAATTCACCCTTGGCGGGCTCGAGCATGTCTATCGCTTCGATCTCGAGGACGCGTTGCGTGAGTTGGACGCGGAGACCCGTTGCGTCTTCGACCCCCCGTGTCGACGGGACTTCGGTGGAGCGTGCGCCGCCTGCCTTCACATCTCCGAGGTCGCTTGCGCGAGATTCAACACCGTATTGGACCGCAACCTGCTCTTCGGCACGCTCCCGCTGTCCGCCTCCCCCGCGAGCACACCAGCCAAGTCTGGACGAAAGGAAGAGCTGCGGTGGCGCGGGTACTGGAGCCACTGAGACCTCTCGTCTCCCTTCTCCAGCAAGCGGCGGACCCTGTCCGCGTCGCGGCGGCCGCGGCCAGCCTCGCGGCCGCCGGCGCCACTGCGGCGAAAGTGATCGAGCAGGTCGCCAACGCGGTGACGGATCAACGCCTCGTGCCCCACGCCCTCGTCTACGCCGGCGTGCTCCGGGAAGACGGCCGCCTTACCGAGGCGGCACCGTTGCTTCTCGCGCAAGCCCACGCCATGGTCGCGATGTCAGTCGAGGACAACTGGGACTTGGTCTTGACCGTTCCGACCTTCTTGCGTGATCCACTGAACTCGATGTCCCGGGACAACGGCGGCCCGGGGCTTCCTCTCGATACGGAGCGTACGCTCCGCATGGTCGCTGAGAGTGCCAAGGACCGACTGGTGATGGCCGCGCCCTATCTGCACCCATCCTTCGTCTCCGCGCTGGCGCCCTCTCTGGCCGACCTGTTGGCGAATGGCGGAGGTGCCGTCGTGATCACGAGGGCGTTGGGCGTCTCGGCGCCACAGCGTTCCAACGCCAACGTCGACTCTGTGTCCATTCTGCGTGAGGCTGCGGGCGCGAACGATAGTCGCCTCAAGATCTGCTCGTGGGACGAAGCCGGCCTCGGTGTCCACTTCAAGGTCTTACTCGCGGACGAACATCTGGCGTACGTCGGCTCCGCCAACCTCACGCCCGGGGGTACTTCATCGCACGCCGAAGCGGGCGTGTTGCTACGAGGAAGACGGGTTAGGTCGGTCTCGCGCTGGCTCCATGCGGTGGCTGATGAGCTCATACGAAGGTCACTCGCGTAAGCCTCTTCAATGCCCTTCCGCAGGTCGCCCCTCTCGGGCAGGACCAGGCCACCCAGGCGTCGGCGATGCCTGGGGCCCCATCTGGCCCCGGGCGCACGCGCTGTCGTGCGTCAAAGACGCAGGAGCGGGGGTGGAGCCGACCCCGCTACCCGAGAGGGCACTCATACGGTTCAAGGTCCACGACTCAAGTCAGGAAGGCGGGAGGCGAAGCGGTCGCGAGTGGCTGAGGACCTCGTGGCACACTCAGCCGCATGATCCGCGAACCAGCAGAGCTGACCGTCCAAGCGGACGGAACCGTTGAGTTGCCCATGGGCCTGTTGGCCGAGGCCGGCCTGAACCCGGGCTCCAAGGTGCTCGCCTTTAGCGACGCGGACGGCCGGATCGTGCTGCGCCGTTTTGAGGACTCGGTCGAGGACCTACTGGGTGGGCATGGTTTGTAGCCCTGCGCGTTCAGCCGTCGCGCGCTCCGGGCGAAGGACCGCGATGACTCGGTTGGCCGCGTCGACTGGGTCATCGTGCTCCCAGACGCGGATGACCGTCCAGCCAGCTTGACGCAGGAGGCTGTCAGTCTCGGCGTCTCGCTTGCGGTTTCCCTCGATCTTCTCGCGCCAGAAATCGATGTTCTTCGTAGCGGGTCGGTGGTGCTCCGGGCAGCCGTGCCAGAAGCAGCCATCGACGAAGACCGCGACACGCGCTTTGGGAAAGACGACGTCGGCCGTCCTGCGCAGTTGAGGCAGGGGCCTAATCCCCACGCGATAGCGCAGACCCGCCCGGTGCAGGAGGGAGCGCAGCCGGATCTCTGGTTTGGTGTCCCTGCCGCGGTTACCTCGCATCACAGACCGGACGGCCGACGAAGTGGCCCATGACCGCTCGGGCGGCGGCTCCTCGGCGAGGAGCCCGGCGTCCCTCGCCATCTCCCATGCCTGAGCCAGGTTGGCACCACGTGTTTCGTGCGCGACCTCGCCCACATACTCGGCGGGCGAGCGGCCCTTGTCGGACCACCGGAGGTAAGCCCGGATGCGCCGTGTCTTGGGGAGGACCTTCAGCTCGATGGAAGCGCGCGCGAAGCGGCCGTCGCCCAGGTCGACCATGCGCCGGTGTCGTCCACCAGCGGCACGGTCCTGCTCGGCCGCCAGCGCCTCACGGCTTCGTCCCTCTCGGCCCTTCCACGCGCGGGCGGGCGGCGGCTTGTCCTTCCATCGGCTTGGCTCGTTTGGTGCCATACCGGTCACCTACGGCTCTCCGCCTCGTCCAGGGCGGCGGCCACGGCCTTGGCGAAGACCTCGCCGAGCAGAACGGGGACGGCGTTGCCGAGTTGCCGCATCTTCTCTCCGCGAGGACCTTCCAGCTTGTGGTCATCCGGGAATGTCATGACGCGAGCGGTCTCTCGAACGGTCATGTAGCGGTGCTTGTACTTCCAGCCGTTAGGGGCTTCGGGGTCCGGCTCTCTGTCGTCCAGGAGCATGACCGATTCCCCACCGGGTACACCGTGCACGCCGGCCTTGACGGTCTTCGCTGGCCTGTCCAGCTCGTTGGGTGTGTGGCCGTCGTAGATACGGGCACCGGGCCAACCGATGTGGTAGGTGAAGCCCCCCAAGTAGTGCTCCTTGCGGTCGAAGAGCTCCTCGGGGACGGGGGGTAGGGGCTTGTTGCCATCGATCCCGGCGATCGCGTCGCGAAGCGTCCGCCAGGGCTTCATCTCGCCGTCCTCGTCCTGCGGCAGCTCCTGCGGCAGCTCCTTCGGCAGCCGCGCGTGGACGCGTTCCACAACGTGGTCCGGCACCTCCCGGATGGCTCGATGGCGCTTCCAGTAGGACCCGTCCAGCATGGATCGGATCAGTGCCGCTTCTGAGTACTGGGGACGCACGGCCCTCTTGAAAGCCTCGATATCGACGTTCAAGTCCGCCCGGAACGCGACGAGGATCACCCGATGCCTGATCTGGGGCACGCCATAGTCAGCGGCGTTCACCGGGGTCATGATGACCTCGTACCTCTCGGAAGGGTCGCGAGGCTCTTCCTCCCGGCGTCGCCTCAGGATCTCGTCGTGCTCCTCCCACGACGCGCCCTTCGCGCGTTCCTCGAAAGGCATTTCCAGCTCCCGCTGGATGTAGTCGAAGTACCGCTTGAACGAGGGGCGAAGCAACCCACGGACGTTCTCGCAGATCACGGCCTTGGGCCTGATCTGCCGAACCGCCCTGAACATCTGGGGGAACATGTTGCGCGCGTCCTCGGTACCCTTGTGGGCGCCCCCGAGGCTGAAGGGCTGACAGGGCGGACCGCCCGCGAGGACGTCGACCTCGGCGTCGCGCAGGTACTTCATGGACAGCTCTCGGACGTCGCCCACGACCAAGGGGCAGGGCTCGCCGGGCGCGGGGATCCGTTCCTCGTCGCCACGGGGCTTGGCCCCGTTGGCCTCGAGGGTCTCGCCCGCTCGCTTGTCGAACTCGTTATAGAGGAGCGGACGGAAGCCCGCACGCTGAACGCCCAGGGCCAAGCCGCCAGCGCCCGCGAACAGCTCAACGCTGGTGCGGTCCTTAGTTTGCTCTCCAAGCTGATCAGGCATGGCGAAAGCATACCGCGGAGTTGTCGATCTTGCTGCGGGTATGGCTAGAAGTTTCCCTTCACTTTCGTGATCGCGGATAGGGTGCCGGTGATCACTGGAGCGAAAGGACGCTTGGATGACGCCGGCAGTCGAGTCCGACGATGGGGCCAAGTACCACAGAGACTTCACTCTGAGCATCACCAAGGCCCTGGGCGATCAGCTCGCGGACGCGCTTGAGGGGCTGGACCGGGCTCCGTTGACCGAGGACAGCATCGACGACCTCAAGGAGAAGCCCGGGGTCTACCAGCTCTACCTCAATGGCGAGTTCGTCTACGTGGGCAAGGCGGACAAATCGATACCCGTCAGGCTGCGTCAGCACTTCCGCAAGATCGGCGGACGTCGCGGCATCTCCCTGCGAGACGTGGAGTTCTCTTGCCTCTACGTCGCGGAGGACTTCTCCGCCCTCGCACCGGAACAGCTGCTCATCACGCACCACAAAGAAGCTGGCCAGATTCCATGGAACAATAACGGCTTCGGCAACAAGGACCCTGGTCGGAATCGTGACAGCACAGTCCTCAAGGCCAACCACTTCGACATGCTCTTCCCCATCGACCTGGAACGCACGGTCGATGGGCTCACACCAGGTGTCGTAACCCTTCAGAGGTTGCTGGATGAGGTGAAGGCTGACCTTCCGTACAACTTCCGGTATCAGAAGTCGCCTCTCTTCAAGCAACGATTGGTGACGATCCCTGAAGCGAATATGACGGCGGACTCCGTCTTTAGATTGATCGCGACGGAGATACCAGACTCCTGGCAGATTGTCGCCCTGATGGGGTACGTGATCATGTACGACGACAGCCCCCGCGAGTACCCGAGTGCCTGGCACTACTACCGCGGCGCGGAGTCGTTCGAGACGGCGCCAGAGGCTGAGCCCCCCGGCCCTATCGATGAGGCCGAGGAAGCCGACGAGGACGCGTAGCCAACCAGTTCGAGCCCACAGCCGCCCCCGGTAGCATGGGGCGTACGGGCGAGTAGCCACGCGAGCACTCGACGGCCACACGCGTCGACGGACGCTGCTCGCATCCGGAGCCCTCATGACCACGCCAAACACCCTGTCCTCTTGGGCTGAGGCCGAACCGCCTCCCGCTCCCCCACGGAGGAAGCCGAAGCCCGCCAGTTGGATGGATGGCGCCCAGCGGCACGAAGAGTACAACCCTCTCGACCTGGAAAACCTCGGCCGCAGCGTAGAGGCGCAATTGCTGCGCCGCCCGATCGAACCGCTGGCTTCCATCGCGCCCACCCTCGGCGCCGGTGTCTACGCCATCTATTACTCGGGCCCTCATCCGCTCTACAAGCCGATCGTCGAGCCGTTTGGGGGCACCCCTATTTACGTAGGCCAAGCTCGCCGTGAGGGGGAACGCAAAGGCACAACAGATCCGAACGCGCCGACGCGCGCCCTCTTTGATCGACTAGAGGAGCATAAGGACTCCATAGAGCAAGTCGCTCGACTCGACAGTGATCTTAATATCCAGTTCTTTCACGCGCGTTACCTCGTAGCGATCGAAGCCTTCGTCAGCCTCGCGGAGCGCGTCATGATCCGGCACTATCGCCCCGTTTGGAACACGGTCGTCGACGGCTTCGGCAACCACAATCCGGGGGCCGGTCGCTTTGACAAACAGGCACGGCCCGCATGGGATGATCTGCATCCGGGGCGCTGGTGGTCACATCCGAAACGTATGAAGAAGCCAAGCACCCGGTCGCCCGAGCAATCGCGCCTATTGATCAAGGCGCACTTCATGGGCATTCCCGCACAGGACGCGAGCGAAGACGCCGCTCCCTGAAGACGGCTCACGCTGCGTCCGGGCGGGCGATGCGTTCAGAGCTGAGGGCTATCGGTAGCGGCGGGCGGCGGTCAGCCATGTCACCGCTATTGGCTCGTCCCCGTCCTCGTCGTCGTCAGTGCCGTCGGGGGCGGGGGCCTGGTGGACCTGCTCGATCTGCCGCTCGATGCCGCGCAGGTTCTCCTGGAGGTCCATGGTCACCACGCCGTCCACGGTGACCTTCAGCGGGTCGGCCAACAGCTTGGCGCGCCGCTCGCCCAGGACCTCGAGTGCTACCGCGCGCACCGACCGCAGGCGGAAGAAGCGGCGTTCCAGGTCGGCCGGGTCGGTGGCCGGGCCGAGCTGCGCGAGCAGCCACGACCGCTGGAACTCGTCCACCAGGATCACATCCCTCAGTACGAGGCACGGCCCGGAGCCGCTCGGGGAATTGGCTCCAGGCCGTGCGCGTGAGCGCATTACGCAGAGGTCGAGCGTCCCCGTCGCGACGCTGGCTTCTTCGCTCCGCCCGCGCCGGCCGTCTCCTCCTGGCCGTCGCCCTTACTCTCGGGCGGCTCGGACTCCTCCACCGCGACTGCCTCGTCCGGCTCGTCGCAGTCGTCCGGCGGCACCTCCCACGCGTCCGGGTTGGTGATCAGCACGGCGACCTCCGGGGCCGGGCAGTCGCCCGGCAGCAGGACCAGTTCCTCCCTCGTGGTCGGGTCCTGCACGTAGACCGCGGCCTTCAGCCGCCTGCGGCCCGCCATCACAGGACCTTCGCCACGATGTGCGCGTCCGGGGTGTGCATGACGGGCATCCCGACCGCAGCGCCCTTGGTCCAGATCTGCACGGGGTCGTCCTGGACACCTCGGGTGATGATCAGGCCGGGAGCGTCCTCCCGGATGATCTCCGGGTTCGTCCCGCGCGACAGCACCAGGGCCTCCGCGGTCACCCCGTACATGGTCTGCGCCCACTTCTCCCGCTCCGGCGGCACCAGAATCCACAGGTCTTCGGGCAGCACCTTGCGGGGCTTGCCGTCCACCCGCACCTGGGCCTTGTAGAACTGGATCGGCGGCAGGCTGTAGTTGCCGCGCACCACGTTGATCTGCTGCGGCGTGAGCGTGGCCGTCGGCGTGGTCGACGGATTCACGCTGCCGTAGTACGCCGCCCTGTAGGCGTTGTTCGCCGCCAGGTAGCTGAACGCCTTCCGGCTGGTGATCACCAGCTCCGGCTCCGGCGCGCCGATGTCGTCCAGGTGCTGGAGCCACCGCAGCTCGTCCGCGATCGGATCGGAGGCTGGGTCCGACCACGGGATCCGGGCAACTGGCATGTTCTCGGCGGGGACGTTCCAGTCCACCTCCAGCGTCAGGCCGTTCTCCTGCTCCAGCGTGAACCGGCCGTCCACGAGCACGTCGCCGGCGGCCAGCTCCAGCCGGGATCGGATCGCTTCGACGTGCCGTTCCACGTCGTCGTACAGCAGCTCGATCAGGCGGTCCTGGTCCGAGCCGTGCGACGCCTCCAGCAGGATCTGCTCCTGCTCGGAGACGACGAGCTTCTGGCCCAGCGCGGGCAGCGCACCCTCGCGGGACGTCTGCCACGCCTCACGGGTCGCGAACGGCACCGAGGCGTTGAACGCCCGGTACTTGGCGACGTTGACGTACCGGCCGGAGTCCTTCGTACGCCACTTCACCTCCCGCATCTCCACGGTCGGGAAGATCGTCTGCGTGAGCAGGAAGTCCTTCGGAGATGGGATCGCCCTGGCGAACGCCGTCAGGTCCATGACCGAGACGTCCTTGAGCAGGTCCTGAATCGTCACAGCTCAGCCCCCGCTCACACGAAGCGGATCTGCGCGGCACGCGGGTGCCACACGAGCTGGGACACGTCGATGCCGCCCGGCACCTTCGACGCCTTCACTGCGCCGTGCCACAGCAGCGCCGCCGGAACACGGGTCTGGCCCGGCGCGAACGGGGCCTCGGCGATCACGAAACCCCGAAGGATCTGACGGCCGCAGTGCGCCTCCGGGTCGTACGGACCGTACAGGCCGGACTCCGCGACCCTGCCGACCGGCACACCGGACAGCACCCGGCCGTACGGATCGCAGCCGTCGCCGCACACGTAGTGCGTGCCCTCGCAGAACAGGTTCAGGTCGAGGGTGATTGTGTCGACGGAGTCGGTGCCGTGCAGGGACGCCAGCCACTCGCGGTTGGCGGTCGTGTACTCGGACGTCGAGACGGGCTGAATGGTCATGTGCGTGTCTCCATGGACGCTGCGGTCAGAATCCGCACACCGCCCACGGAGGCGATGCCGTCCACGAAGTTCAGGGGGCGTGGTCCCCCAAGGTCTGCCTGGGACTACCGGGCGGCGGAGTCGCTGAACTCCGGGATCAGGCCACGGCGCTTGGCCATCTCCAGCCCGGCCGAACCGGGCTTGGACACCGAGGCCGTACGGGTCGGGCCGCGACCGGCCGGCGCGCCCGCGGGAGCGGCCGGCACAGGCGGGCGGACCCCGCCGAACAGCTCAGGGCGACGTGCCCGCAGGGCCTCGGCCGCCGACTGGATCTGCCCCTCGTCCGCGTCCTCGTCGTCCACGGCCAGCAGACGCTCCGCGTCCACCAGATCGTCACCCTCCGCGCCGAGAGCCACCAGCGCGGCCCGGCGAAGCGCCGCCCTCTCCCGCTCGGCGGCCAGCTCCTCCCGGCGCACGGCCTGCAACTCCCTCTCGGCAGCCGCCTGTTCCCGGCGCTCCACCTCCGACAGCGCGGCCTGCTCAGCCTCCCGCTGCGCGGTCACGAACTCTGTGAGCGCCTTCGGGGAGTCGAACCCGAGCGTGGACAACAGCCGCTTGATCGCAGCCCGTTCGCCCTGCGCCTTCTCGCGGGTGAGCATCTTGCCCAACCGGTCCTGGGTGACCGTGACCTGCTGCTCCTGGCCGCCGCCGTCCGGGGCGTCATCGAGCTGGTCGTTCGTCTCGTCCTCCGACGAGGCACCAAGAATCGGGTAGATCGGCCGCCCGTCACGGCGGTGGCCGACAGGACGGCGAGAGGGCAGGGGCCGGACCATACATCTCCTCCAGAGCGCGCCCCCGCGCTGACGGCCAGTGTAGCCACCTGCGCCGACACGGCCATGAGCCCTGTCCGACTGCCCCCACAGGATGGCCTCGAACAAGGAGGCACCAACCCGAGGCCGCGTCACCGGCCCGCCTCCACCGGCTCCCGCTCGATCACCTTCCCCGCCGGCTTCCGCACCCCGGCCGCCCCCGACCCGTCGTCTTCCTCCTGGTCCTCGTCGTCCACGTCGCGCCCGTGCCTAGCAGCGGCCTCTGCCGTCCGCACTGCGGCCTCCTGCTCCGCCTTCGCCCTAATCCGCTTCACCTCCTGCGAGGCGTCCTTGATCGGGTACCCGGCCTCCAGAAGCATCGCCACCGCCGTCTCCAGCGACAGCACCCCCGCCCCGTACGCCTTGACGACCTCCTCCAGCACCGCGCCTCGGTCCGTCGGCGTGTGCGGCGCCCACGCCAGCCGCGCCGGAAGCGTCTCCCCAGCCGCCCAGCCCTCCGCACGCCCGGCCTGGTACAGCCGCTGCACCATCTTGAACAGCAGCCGGTACTTGTGCTCCCGCGCCAACCGCATCATCCCGATCAGCGCATCCAGCGGCCCCAGCGCCAGCTTCAGCGCGTACCCCGACGGCACCTCCGTGGCCTCCAGCGTCCCGAGCCCGGCCGCCGTCACACGGCTGTTCGCCGCGATCCGCTCCAGCAGGTGATCCACCCGTGCCCGCAGCTCGGCCAGCTGCGGCGAGGTGTCCAGGGCATCCATCCGCCCGGTTTCGCCGAGCTGCCACACCGCACCGGCCTTCACCTGAAGCTCCTGCGGCTTGCCCGTCGCCCGGTCTACCGGCAGCCGCGCACCCGCGAGCCCGATGATCGGCGTGCCCGTCGTGGCGGACGCCGCCGAGCTGTCCGAGTCGGTGGCCGCGAGCTCATCGAGCGCCTGCAGAACCCGCGCGAGAATCGAGCGCCCCCAGTGCTCCCCGCCGTCCGGGATCGTGTTCGCGATGTGGATCACCGGGACGAAGTCGATCATGAGATCCAACCGGTTCAGCTCCGTGCCGTCTGGCCTCACCCGGTACGTGGCCTTGTCCATCGGCAGCCGGTCCAGCGCCTCACCGTTCTTCAGGTCCTCCAGCAGCCACTCCGCGTCCGTGAGGTAGCACGTCACGTTGGACGTCCAGCCCTGCTCCCACGGGTACTGCCGCCCTCCAGTCGCCGCAGCGTCGCCGTCGGGCTCATCCTCGGAGATCGGACCCAGCTCGTACGTCACCCGGCGTACCCGGGCCTTCAGCCCGGCATCGTCGTCCGCCGGCAGTTCCCACGCCAGATGCACCCGGCTGGGGAAGTCCTCGTCCTCGTCGTCCCACTGCGGGAAGAAGAACCCCGGATCGTAGACCCGCAGCGTCGGCCGCTGCTTCTCCGGGTTCCACGCCAGAACCATCACGCTGTCCCCAAGCAGCACCGCCGCCCGCTCGGCCTGCTGCACCCGGAACGTCAGCAGCTCCTTGTCCGCCCACTTCCGCAACCGGTCCTGCACTGCGGCGGCCTCCGCCGCACCGGGTGTCGGCGTCTCCTCGTTGGCGTGCTCCGCCCCCTCGACGGCGACCTTCTGTTCTGAGCCAAGGAGGTAGCCGAGCGCAGTGTCCACGAGGTTCGCGGCGTCGCCCAGCTCCCGTCGCTCCAGCGCGCTCGCATCGCCACCGGCCGCCGCGAGCTGCCCGGCCTGGTTGTTGTCGTACGAGGCCAGCACCTTGTACGCGGCCAGCCGCCGCAACTCGTGCGGCGGCACCCAGGTCTTGGCCAGCTCCGGAAACGCGCGGCTGCCCGGACGCCCGGCCTCTGCCATCACGGGTTTGTAGTTGAGCCACGACCACGCATCGACAAGGAATTGACGCAGACCCACTGCACTTCCTTCGGTTGGGTCCCGCGCCTTCGTCTACCTTAACTTAACGCCCTGGAAGGGCGGCAGCACTCACCCTACCTCGCCTTGTAATCATTGCGGGGAGCGAAGAATTCTGCGCTTCATCCTGATATCAACACTCGGCTCTGTCGTTAAATAATTCGCCAGATAGAACGGCGATTCCTCGTCGAGTGAAACTCCGTCAAGAGAGCAACGTTTACACCTAGCCAGTCTCAGGTTGAAGTCGCCGAAGGCATGCGATCCGCGCATATCAAGCTCACCAACAACAGAGGCTCCCTGCATATCCAAGCCACCGAGAAAATGGCCTTGGACAAGTCGAGCGACCCCCTCGAAGTGAGCATCACCGAAGAAGCATTCGCCACACACCTTCACCCCGCTCAGTTCAACAGACTCGCCGATAACCGCCCCTTGAAAGCTTGCAGCTTGCTTGAACTCTGCTACCTCCCCCGCACAAGCACGGAACACATACGGATGATCGTCCGATCGCCCGCCGAACGAGGAAGCTCCGTCTAGGACACATCCGGCAAATCCGCAGTCATCCCTGACGCAAGTCTGCGAGAAGTCCAGCATCGAGAAATACGAGTCGGCACAGGACAGCAGTCCGCAAAACTCTGCGCCCTGAAAATCGGCAATTCCGTCCACGCTGCAGTGACGCATCATGACATCACCCAGCACCCGGGCGTTCCTAATCTTCAAGGGCCCGTGGATGTTAGCCTTATCGAGCCGCAGGGAACCGACGTCCACGCCGGAAAGGTCGAGTTCAATAAGCTCCGCCCCTGCCAAATCTATTGCCCACGACCTATCGACGGTGTGGGCAGGAGGAAGGAAGGACCGCAGCATGTCACCCAACTTCAATTCGACCTCAACAGCCTCATAGTTTCCGACATCCTTTAGGTCGTCAAGGGCAATCCGGCCGACGTGCTTGAGAAGTCCGCATGTAACCGCGACGACCAACGCTGCATCGTCTTCCGAACTACCATAAATGGCCCTCATCGTGGCGAAACCAAGTGGAACTCGCGCAGGGTTCAACGATTCCACGTGCCCTACAGCCTCATAGAGCAGTTCATTTGCCGATCTCGGCTGTGCGTCACCGCCTTCCTTCATGCCCCGCAAGGTGTCCCGAATATGATTGAGATGTGCGATAACTGTATACCCGAAGAGTGGGCTTTCATGCTTTGACGCCTCCCTGTCTATGCGCTTAGGGAACTCGACAACGAAGCGATCGAGGACATCCTCGGCAGGCAGAGACGTAGTTGACAGGTCCACCCAGCCATGATCTTTCAGTCTATCGACGACTTCCTCCACAAATTTCGCGGATGTCAACTGGCCAAACTCAGCGAGTCTCTGCTGGTAGACGAAGTCCATAAGCAATCCGGAATCAAATGCTTCGTCTATCAGGCTAGCAAGATGCCGAACTTCCTCATCGCTTATCGACCGCCCTTCGGTTGCCTCCAATACTGATGCGCTCAGCGCCTCGCACGCAATCTTCGCAACCGAATTGAGCACCGGCCTCTCGCCTCGGACTCTCTTCCAGGCAGCCTTACCAGCAGCCCCTGCGAGAGAGCCAAGAATCCTTCCCGCCAGCCCCAGAATAGCTGCAGATTCCACAGGCAATTTGCCTCCCGCAGGCTGCCGTCCGCGTTGCGAGCGCATTCGAAACAGGCATGCGCAATCCCAGTCTGCTACTCCTACCTTCGCCCTGCATGTGGATCACGCTGAGTCCCACTTTCCAAACTCTTGGAAGAGTCGAAGCGTGCTTCACCGGCGCCCAGCAAACCTTTGGTCATCCCCTCTTCGTGGAGGTGGCATCGTCGGGTCAAGGAATAGGTCCCACAGCGCCCACACCGCCGAGTCCAGGAGGTCCGGCGAGTCCTCCGTTTCCCCCTGCCCGACGAACGTCGTCATCTGCTCCTCCAGCTCCGCGAACACCCGCGCCGAGCCCACGTGATGCACACGCGCCTGCTCGTACAGCTGCGCTGTAGGCGCCGCCCGCGCTCGCTTCCCGCGCGTGGCGTGAACGATTCGCCAGTTCACCGTTGGGTCCACCTGCTCCAGGAGCGCGGGCAGGTAGTCGCCGCCGTTGTTCGCCTCGATGACCACGCAGTCCGCCCGGTGCTCGTGGTACAGCGTGGCGGCCCGCTTCATCGCCTGCGTCGGCGTGTACCGGTCCTGCTCGCAGTGCAGCAGATACGCGCGAGGCCGGTCGTCCCCGAACATCGTCTCCACCGGGAACCCGCGTCCCGCCACCGTGAACGCGGTCATGTCCGCGTTCTCGTGGCTCTTGGTCGCCGGGTCCACGGACACCACCACGCGCTGGAGGTCCGGCAGATGCTCGGGCCGGGGCCGGAAGCCCTCGACCTCCAGCATCCAGCCCTTCCACAGCGCACCCTCCACGTCCTCGAGTAGCTCGCCGGACAGCTCCTGACGGCCCAGTCGGGTGCCGGCGTATTCCTCCTCCAACTCCTCGCGGGCGGCCGCCGACAGGTTCGCGTCGTTCTCCCGCATGTGCCCGCGGGTCAGCACGACCCGAGGCTGTGGTCCGCCCTCCTGATACGCCTTCTCCTGCTCCCGGCCGCGCTCGACCAGGCGCTTGACGTGCGGGAGCGGCTTGGGCGTCGTGGAGATGACGACTTGCGGGGTGTCCGCCTCACGCAGGCAGAACCACAGCATGTCGTAGACCTCTTGCGCGGTGTGCCGTGACCAGGCCGCGTATTCGTCGCACCATGCCTTGTCGAACGCCCAGCCGCGCAGGTTGTCCGGCGTCTCCGCCCCGAATCCGCGGATCAGCGTGCCGTTCACCAGGCGCAGCGTGGTCTCGCCGAGCGACGAGTTGTACTTCGCTACCTCCTCCGGCGGGAACACCGACAGCAAGCCGCTCTTGGGGGACTCGAAGCAGATGTCCCGTACGAGCGTCGCGTTCTTCGCCACCACCGCGATCTGCAAGCCCGGTGTCTGCGCCCACTTCCGGACCGTCTCCGCAGCCGTCCGTGACTTGCCCCAGCCACGGCCGGTGAGCAGCATCCACACCGTCCACAGCCACAGCGGCTGACGCTGCGCCGCACGGGCATGGTGGTGCAGCCACCCCGCGTGGGGCAGCCCGTCACAGTTCGGAACCTCGCACGCCCACCTGCGCGCCGACAGCTCATCGGCCCGTACCAGCGCCGCGACCTCGGCCTTCAGCTGCTCGTCGCTCATCACCGACGGGTCCGCGAACCCCTCGACCATCCGCCGCTTGGCCCGGCCGCGGCTCACTGCGCGCCCTCCGACAACCGGCGCTCCAGCTCCCGGCGGAGCTGATCCATCCGAGCCCGGCGCTCCTCGTCCGACAAGGAGGCCACGTCCACGCCCTGGTCCCGGTCCTCGACCGCCCCGGCCGTCGGGGCCTCACCCACGGCCCGGCGCTCGATCTCCGCCGCGACCTGGATGTAGCGCAGCAGCTCCGACGGCGACAGCTCCCGCGGGTCGAGCGTCTGGAGCCGCGCAACCGCCTTGCTCTGGACGGCCTGCGCCAACTTCGCGTGCCTGCGGGCGATGTCCCGCCGCGTCTGCGCCTGCTCTGCAAGGAACAGCCGGTCCTGCTCCCGGTCGTAAGCCGCAGCCCGCATCACCCACGCGAACTGCCGCGACCACCGGCCCAGCAGAGACCGAGACTTATCCAACTCCCGTGCTGCCCTCGTGACACTCCGCGCCGGGCCGAGATCGCGGTACACGGCGAACGCCTCGAACGCCTGGACCGACTCCCCGCTCTGCCGCTCCCAGGACTCCACGGTGCCCTCGGCCACCGCTCACCTCCTGGCCGACGGCCGACTAGTTGCTCTGTGCGGCCAGGACTTCCAGCGCCCGCCACGGCTCGTCGGCCGGCACGGTGCCGTCCTGCACCATCCGGTCGATGGCCGCCCGCACGACGGCAGCCGTCTCCACCGGCACGTCCCGAACGCCGAATACCGTCTCCAGCGGCGCCGTCCCCGACCGGGTTGCCTCCCCGGAGTCCGTGTCGAACCAGCCCTCGGCCAGCTCGCCCAGGTGCCGCTCGAACACAGCGAGGATCACGCCGAGCGCCGTCGCGCTGTTGCCGATCTTGTACGCGGCTCGGGAGGTCTCCAGCGCATCGAGCACCGGCTCATACTGCTCCAGCCCGGCCACCCAACGCCGGTCCGCCGTCGCCGTCGACCGGGCCGCGTCGAACGCGGCCTCGGCCCGCTCCAGCTCATCGGGCAGGAACATGAACTGCACGGACGCGAAGTCGAGGTTCGCCTCGCCCAGGGAGGCGACGTCCACCTTCTCCAGCAGGTCCAGGACCTTGTCGTCCAGGCCCGTGTACTGCCGCCACTCCACCGACTCCAGCTCGTCGTACAGCTCCTTGAGGATCGCCGGATCGTCCTGGCCTGCGATGGCGTTGTGCGAGAGCTGGAGGGCGATCTGCCGCTGGCGGGGCAGCGGCTCGTCTATCTGCATCCACCAGATCTGCGACAGGCCGGCCTCGATCGCGGCCAAGGTGCGGTGGTTGCCAGACAGGACGACCAGCCGCCCCGTCTCGCGGTCGTTCCACACCAGCGGCGTCGAGGTCAGACAGCCATCCCGCTCGATGTTCGCCACGAGCTGCCGGAACTGCTCGTGCGGCAGGAACCGCGCATTGACGTCGAGCAGCGTCAGCGTGCGCGGATCGCCCTGCACCATCTGCGGCGGGGCGAGGCGAGTGGTCTCTTCCACGGTCAGACTCCCGTCTTCGTCGTCGGGGCGCCCCACCGCTTCGCCCACATCTGAAGGGCCTCGGCCAGCGTGTGCTGGCCCATCGCCCCCTGGTACTGGAGCTGGAACTTCCAGCCGTCCTCGTTCGACGGGCCGCGCTTGTGCAGCCGCAGCAGCCCGCGGTACTTCATCGACACCGGGTTGTTGCTGAACGCTGTCGTCGCCACCCTGCGGATCCGCCGCGAGAACGCCCGCTGGCACAGCAGCTGCGCTTCGCTGGACATGGCCGCGAGCACGATCAGCTTCGACAACCGCGGGTAGTCGGTCGGTGCGACCGCGAAGTCCGAGAGCACGTACGCCTCGTCGGGAGAGAACGTGCTCGGAGCCATCGCGAACACGCCCAGGAGCCGCCCCCGGCCGTCCTTCACCGCAACGGCCAGGTTCGCCGCACCCGGCGCGATCCGCGGGTTGAGGTAGCGGGAGCGCAGCGCGTTGAACTGGCCAGGCTTCAGCAGCGACAGCGTGAGCGGGCCGACCAGTTCGTCACCCTCGCGCAGGCGGGGGACCTTCACCGGCTCGATCGGCTGGCGCGGGGCGACGATCCTCGTCCGGGCCTGGCTGGCGTACACGTAGAAGGGAGCGGCGCGCGGCGTCACCTTGATCACGCCACGCAGGTACGGGTGCAGCTCGGGAACGTCGTGATTGGAGGCCGTCAGCCAGTACGGCCGGTCCGTGATCGCGCCGAGCACGCTGACCACGTCGTCGTCGGACAGCGGCTCGTACTCGGGCGCGTCCCAGGTGAAGTGCGCCTCCAGCGGCTCATACAGCTTCTCGTAGCCACCGCCGTAGAAGGGAGGGAAGGAGCACACCGGGGCGTCACGGGGAACCTTGTGGAGCCAGGAGCGCACGTCCTCCACCTCGTACGAGGCGAGTTCGATGTCCGAGCCGGACAGCCGCTCGACCGTCTCCGCGTGCTTGACCTTCCACTGCTCCCGGTAGGAGCGGACGACCCGCTCGTGCCACAGCCCCTCGCGGCCGACGCTGGCGAGGAACCGCGTGCCGAGCATGAGCGTGGCGACGGTGCCGACCCCGTCGTCCAAGAAGTCCGCGAGCCAGCCGAGTTCGTCTCGGCTCTCCTCGCGGAGCTGGATGCCGACCGGTTGCCGGGTGAGCCACCGGCCGACCGCGCTGGTGTAGATGGAAACGTCTGAGGAGTGCAGGGCGAAGCCCATGCCGGCCACGCTGCGCTCGATGGTGAAGTTGCCGCAGCACGGGATGTACACCGGGCCGCTCGGCCAGCCGCTGGCGGTCTCGCGCACCATGGAGCGCATGGGGCCCGGGATGGTGCCCTGGAACATCTCTCGCCTCCCGACGAACGACAGCGCCCGGCCTCGGCAGGGTGCCGCGGCCGGGCGCTGCGCTGGAACCTTACACAGGGAGCAGGCAGCCCCTTGAAATAATGTCACCTATTTCTGAGGCGCGGCTCCGACGCTCAGATCAAGGTGCCCTGCTGATCCATCGGGGACAGCTCCCGCACCTCGTCTCCCGTGACGTCCTTCCACCAGGCGGCGAACACGCGGCGGTGGCACCACAGGCCCGGCTTGGCCAGGTCCTCGAAGCAGAGCAGCACCAGTCGGTGATCACCCTCGGCCTGCGTGATCTGCCGCAGCCGCGCGGCGATCCGCTCGGGCCCGAGCTGGTCGAGGTCGGCCCGGTAGGCCGTCGTGAACTCGGGCTCAGACTGGGAGAGGTAGTCCCGACGCGGCGCGAGCTCCCGCACCGAGTGGGTGAGGGAGTAGGGGAGTTTGAAGCGGGGAGCGCCCAGGGTGATGCGTACCGGCACCCCTTGCGGGCGCTGGAACGCCTGGAACCGGTTGGTGAACAGAGTGAGCACGTAGCCATTCCTTTCATGGTGCTCAGATGCCGGGGTGCGTCGGCGTCGCCGCCGGCGGCCCCCAGTGACCGATGATGCCGCCCGCTCGGATCTTGGGGGTCTGAGCGGCACCGGGCGCGTAGGGAAAGCCCCCCTGCGCGCCCGGCTCGGGCCGAAACGGGTTGGAATTCGGAGAGGAATTCAAGCGGAAAGAGGCGCGGTCGGAATTCCGGCCGCGCCCACTCACCCAAACCCACAGGAGAAGAGGGGCACGACCGCCGCCGCGCCCCTCCGGCCTACTTCACTGCCGCTTCCGCCTTCTTGGCAGGCGTCCGGCGCGCCGGGGCCTTCGCACCCGCGGCCGTGCGCGCCGCGGGCTTCGGGCCGGGCTTGGCCGCCGCCTTCTTCGCCGTGGACTGTGGCTCGTCCGCCGCCTTCGCCTCCGGCTTCTCGGCCTTCACCTCCGGCTTGGCCGCCGCCTCGGACTTCTTCGCAGCCGCCGCCTCCTGCTGGACCTCAACGGCCGCCTTGTTGAACTCCTCGGCCATGGCCCGCTGGATGCCCTGCGCCTTGCTCAGCAGGTTCCGCACCATCTGCACCTTGGCGTACAGGCGGCCGACGACCCGCAGGTGACGGGCGAGGTCGTCACCGAGGATGACGGCCAGGTCCTCCGGCTTCTTCTCCGCCAGCTCCTCCAGCAGCGGGATCAGCACCTCCTCCGCCTTGCCGAGCCCGTCCTTCGTCTTGGCCTTGGCCTTCTTCTGCTTCTCCTGCTCCTCGGCCGTCGGCGCCTTCTCGTTGGTGAGGGAGGTCTGCTGCTCCATCATCTTGAGGCCGTTGGCGAAGTGCTGCGCCTCGGCCTCGCTGTCGAAGTCACCGCGCACGTACCGCATGGCCGCCACCATCTGGTTCGCCGGGTTGAGCTGGGCGATGTGCCAGGCGAGGTTGTTCTTGATCTGCCCCTGGTCGACCATCTCGGCCACCTCGGGGCGCAGGGTGAGCAGGCCCAGCCGCCAGGTGATGTGCGTCTCCGTCTTGCCGAACTGCTTGGCGATCTTCGCCGGAGTCCATCCGGCGGCCTTGAGGTCGGCGTACGCACCGGCCTCCTCCATGATCGTCATGTCCGCGCGGTTGACGTTCTCAGCGATGCTAAGGACGTACGCCTCTTCCTCGGTGGCGCCCTCGACGACCTTCGCCGGGATGACCTCCAGGCCGGCTGCCTGGCAGGACCGCCAGCGCCGCTCGCCCGCGATCAGCATGTAGGGGACCTTGGCGCCCTCGACCGGCCGGACGACGACCGGCTGGAGGAGGCCGTTCTCCTTGATGCTGTTGGTCAGTTCCTCCTGCGCCTCCCCCGAGAAGAACTTCCTCGGCTGCTCCGGGTTGGGGGCGATCTCGCTGACCTTGATATTGATGAACTCGCCCTTGATGTCAGCCATTGTCCCGCGCCTTTCGTGAATTCCGTTAGGGTGTTTCCCTTTGTTCTTACACTTATATCTTAATGGCGGATACCGCCAAAGCAAGTTCAGAACTTTTTTAATTCAAGGGAATTCAGAAAGGGGAATTCACTGCATTCCCGAATACCCCTCCCTGGGTGCGGACATGAGAGAGCCCGCCACGACCAAGCGGTCACGGCGGGCTGGCTCCCGTCACGCACCCCGACGGCCGCACCGGACGGCCAACTCCTCGCCGGGCGGGGCGCGGGGGGTCGGCCGCCCGGCGAGGAGTAGGGAAGGACGCCGCTGACGCGACGCTGCCGTGCGGGACTCCTGCGGCTGCTGCACCCGCCCGACATGTCAAAACGTACAGCAGCAGCTCAAAAATGTCACCTATCTTGCCTCCGCCTGGGCGCTGGTCACCCTGTGACTCAACAGCACCCATCCTTTTGCAGGTCGTCGCCTGGCTCCCTGCCGCGCATACCGGCCTGCCACTCCAGCAGCTTTCGGGCCTCCTGGCGGGTCGAGACGCCTGCCCCACCCCGAAGCAAACACGGGGGCTGCTTGGCCAGTTCAGCGATCCGCCGCTCGTCGATTTCGGACATGCGATTCCTCCCGTGAACGGCAAGCGCGCCGCCTTCGCCCGCCCAGATGCGACTTCCTCGACAGCCCACCAAGAGGCAGGCAACGGAGCGCGTGACGCCCGCAGTTCACCCGCCGGCTCCCCCGAGGAAACTGTCCAACAAACCCTATAACCCCTCCGAGCTGCGAGGTATCGTAGAGGCAGGGACGATTGTTACCGGCCAGTCACCTGCGGCGAGCATACGACACGGCCAGAGAAGGCGGACATGACAGACACCACTGACCGGCGTCAACTCATGAGCCTTGCCTCGAAGTTGCTCGTCCTGCTGCGACTGCGCCGTGATCCGGACGGGTTCACTCCCAGCGCCCGGGACGTCGCAGATGCGACGACCCCAGCGGGACAGTGGAAGCCCCTGCTGTCGCACGGCACCGTCAATAGCCTGATGAACGGCACCAGTAGCAACCCCAGATCGTCTACACTCACCGCGCTTGCTCAGGCACTCGACGCCCCGGCCGCGTTCCTGCTCCCAGGACGGGAGTGGGACGACCTCGCAGCCCTGTCCGTGTATCAGGAGCGCCCAGAGGCCCGCGAAGTCCTGCGTTTAATGCAGGGCCTTGAAGTGCAGGACATTCTTGAAATCAGTTCAAAGCTCCGGGAGATCCGTGGTCGCAGGGGACTACCCGAAGAGGTCCCCACGATCCCCCCACCTCCCCCCGGCGTCGACCAGCCCCGCGAGGGCAGACCACGCCGCCGGCTGAGCCTGCACGAAGCCGCTGAGAGGGCAGCGGATGATCTGGAAGGACGTTGAACCTCTTGGACGGCCTCATCTACGGCGTCTGTGCCCTTGTCACAGCCGTTAGCGCGGCGATACGCCTGCACTACACCCGTAAGCGCCGCAGTCAAGCGATCTACCGCATCGCCCATAGGGCGAGGGTGTCGGCGTTCGCAGCCTGCTTCGTCGGCTCGCTCCTGGCGATCCCCACAATCGCCGAAGCCGTCGATCGACTCATGGACTTCAACGAGGTCTCATCCCTCGTCTCGGACCTCGCCGCCGTTGTCTTCTGGGCAAGCCTCCAGGTCATGATCGTGGACTGGACGCACTCACGAAGCCACGTACAGACGGGAGTCGCGGTGCGCATCTTCGCCGTGTGCTGTGTTGTCGCGGCGATGATCTGGGAGTTCCACATGGCGGACACCGCACACACTGAGCTGTCCACGGCCTACGCGCGTAGCGCCGACGTCAGGCTGTACCTGCTCACCTACCTCGGCTTCACAGCCGTTGCTGGGCTGGAAATCGGCGCCTTCTCTACTGGGCTGGCCGTTGCGGCCTGGCAGCAACGACGCGCAGCAGCAACCGGACTGTCCATAGCTGCCGCCGGGGGCATCTTCGGCGTCGCCCATGCACTCAGCCGGAGCGCGTACATCATCGCGGACCGGACCGGGCACGCCTGGCCGCTGTCCGTCGAAAACGCCGTCAGCCCCGCTTTGGCGGGGCTCTCCATCATCTGTGTGGCCACCGGTCTCGCACTGGCCACCATCGGCTACAACATCAGCCCCAAAGGCGCGCGCCGTGCGGCTTAAGCGGACTTCTCCTCAGCCTCCGCGCCCCACCGGCGCCAATGCAGTGCCACCCGGTCCGCGTCCACGGTGCGAGAGCCCCTGGACGCGGCCGGGTACACGGCCACCCTCTCCAGCATGAGGACCAGGACGCCCTTCTTCGCCTTCATCGGCGCGTGCTTCCACCAACGCACGAGATCCGGGATGTCGCCCACCGGCACGTGCTTGGCCTGCTCCAAGAAGCGAGCCTTCGTCTCACCCTCACGGATCAGATGCTTGAGCTCCTTGTCGGCCGCCCTGAACGCCTTGAGCGACATATCTGACGACCGCGCGTAGTCCTCTCCCAGCTTCTTCTGCCGACGGCGCGCGGCAGCCGCCTCCCTGCGCAACACGGCGGCCTGGGCCAGCAGTTCATCTCGCGCCTGACCAATCAGCGCGCTGACCTCCGGCTTGGCCAACTCCGCCAGCACGTGCTCAGCGACGTACGTCTCCAGCAGATCAGCATTGATACGGACCTTGCCGCACCCGCCCGGATGCTGCGCGGTGCTGGGCGCACACCGGTAGCCGCGGCTGCCTCGGTTCGAGGGAGAGGAGCCCAGCGAAGTCGCGCACAGCCCGCAGGTACCCATCAGACCCGAAATCAGATACTCGCGCTGTGGTGCCCGCTGCTTGTCGGGGTCATGGACAGGGCGCATGGCACGGATGGCCTCGAAGTCCTCCCGAGGGATGATCGCGGGGCCGCCCGTTTCGACGAGGTTGCCGTTCTCGTCTTCCTCCAGGCCGGCGATGGCCGGGTGATCGAGCACGTTTGCCAGGACGTCTGGCTTCCACAGGCCACCGCGCGTCGTGCGGTACCCCTCGGCGTTCATCCACTCCGTGATGGCGGGATAGGGCTGCTTGAGCAACCGTCGCGAGGCGGCAGCACGAATGCCCTCCGCCTCGCTCTCGCGCACCCGCCGGTACGCCATGTCCTCAAAGCCGTACAGCCTCGGCATCTCCTCGCCCCTCCTACCGACCCCCTTTAGTGAACTAGTTTACCGAAGATAGGTCACATTGTTGGAAACTCAACAAACACCCCAGGATCACGCGCCGCCTCCGTCGATCACGTACTCACCCCCGCGTCCCGGCGCTGCTCGATGCCGAGGACCTTCCACAGCTCCACCGTTGGCACCCGGACTGTGCCGCCTAGCGGGAGCGTCCGAACAGGGAACTTCCCATTGCGGATCAGCTCGTACGCCTTGTCTCGGCCAATTCCCAGAGCACGCCCGGCAGTTGTCACGTTGACCGTGGCCGGAAGAGCCAGCAGCTCCTCCAGACCCATCGCTCCGGCCGAAGCCTGTCCGCCCGCTTCCTGAGCAGTCATCGCGTTGGTCGCAATCTCCCCCGCGCCAACTTGTCAGCAACTTTACAACGCTGTCCGACACCCCCAGCAAGATCAAGAGAGATCACGCCAGACACGTACGGACACGTACGCACGGCGACGACTGGCTGTGATCCAAGCAACAGTCAACAGGGAGCAGGGGTCGGATGTTCGAGCCGAGCTACTACAGGCGGTGCCAGTGCAAGGGACCACTCAAGGACAAGAAGGGCAACCCCGTCCTCGACGCCGACGGCAACCCCAAGATCGGATCCATCGGCACGACGTGCCCCAAGCTAGGCAAGGGGCACGGTACCTGGAACTTCTACTTCGAGCTCGAACCAGCCGAGGGCGGCGCCCGCCAGCGGGTACGCCGCGGCGGCTTCGCCAAGTTGGAAGACGCCAAGAAGAAGGCCAGGGAGATCTACGACGCCGCCATGGCCGGCGGCGACGTGCTGTCCGATGAGAAGTGCGGCGACTTCTTCCTGCGATGGATCAAGGCGAAGAAGTCCCTGGCCCGTACGACCCGCCACGGCTACGAGGAGCACATCAACAACTACCTCCTCCCGTATCTCGGGCACATCAAGTGCCGCGACCTCAAGGTTCGGCACCTCGACAAGATGTACGACGCGATCGAGCAGGAGAACGCCCAGCGGATCCTCCGTCGGCTCCGTGTCGACGAGCTCCAGAAGAAGCGCGACGCCGCGCACCGGGCCTGGGTGAAGACGGCGGGCTATGCCAAGAAGGAGGAGCGCCGCGCCGCGCGCCGGGCATTTCTCGACGCGAACGCAGAGCTGCGCGAGGGCAAGAAGGGGCTGCGGAAGGTCACCTCCGCAGCCACGATGCACCGCATCAACGACACCCTCAGCTCGGCACTGTCCTGGGGCATCAAGCGCGAACAGCTCTTCCAGAGGAACTGGGCCCAGCTCGTGGAGCTGCCGCCAGTCACTCGGCCCAAGCCGCTCGTCTGGACTCCCGAGCGCATCGAGCACTGGAAGCGCACCGGCGACAAGCCCGGCCCGGTCATGGTCTGGACACCGGAACTGACCGGCCAATTCCTCGACTTCGTCAAGGACGACTGGCTCTACGAGCTGTGGCACAGCTTCATCTTCCTGGGCCCCCGCCGCGGCGAGATGGCCGCTCTGCCCTGGACGGAGGTCAGCCTCGATGCCCTGTGGCTACGGATCTCCCAGCAGATCGTCGAGGTGGCGTACGAGCTGTACGGAGAAGCGCCGAAGGCCGACAGCGTTCGCACCCTGTCCCTGAGTCTGGAGTCCGGGGACCACCTCGCCGCCTTTCGCGCGAAGCAGGAGAAGCAGCGCCAGGAGTGGGGGGACGCCTACGTCGAGAGCGGCCGGGTGTGGACGCATGAGAACGGCGAGGCGCTGCACCCCGACTGGATATCCCGACGCTTCACCCGCCTGGTCGAGCAGTCCGGCCTGCCGCCGGTCCGCCTCCACGACCTGCGCCACCTCGCCGCCACCCTGTCCCTGCTCGCCGGGCACGACATCAAGGTCGTCCAAGAGAAGCTGGGGCACTCCTCGCGCCAGATCACCTCCGACACGTACACCAGCGTGCTGCCCGAGATGCTGCGGGCCGAGGCCGAGTCGGTCATGGCCGTCGTACCCCGCGACGTGCCCTTCCAGGTGCGCACGCCGCTGGCGATCCCCGAGACGGCGTGGCGAAACGACATCGCGGTCTTCTTCGCCCACGGTGCACGCCAGTCAGGTGACACCTGGGTCGTGGGAGCGCAGGCCCAACCCGACTCCGATCTCCTCGGCGTGATCACCCTCGCCGGCCGGGGCCAAGACGACGCCGCCAACGCGGCCGTGAAATGGATACGCGACCACTGCACCGCACACGACCTGGAGATGGTCCGGGCCGAGAACTTCAACGACCGGTACCCGGAGGAGCAGCGAGCCGACTACTCGCTCACGCGCTTCACGATCGCCCGCTCCGAGTCTCCAGGCCTGGACGGCTGGACGCTTCCGACAGGCTTGCCGCCCGCAGCATCCCGGACCGCCCGCCGGGCCTCGAAAGGGCGCCGGAAGGCGGCGTGAGGGCGCTTCTGTCCACTGGATCGCCCCCGCGTCCACTGTGTGTCCACTGGATCTTGGTCTGAACGTATGAACGGGGGGCACCACCTTGGAGTGGTGCCCCCCGTTCATACGTTTCCGCAGGTAGAAACGGTTCTCCCCGCGTAGTGAGTGGTGGGGCGGGTGGGACTCGAACCCACGGCCGACGGATTATGAGTCCGCTGCTCTAACCGGCTGAGCTACCGCCCCTTACGGCGCGTCGCGCACATTTGTGCGCGCCGTCTGCCGCAGCATAGCCGCTCATACGATCTCCTGCTCCGGATGGTCGGCATCGCACGCCCATGAGGACTGTGCCGAGCCCCGTATGGTTCCCTGTCCTGCGAGAACGTCCCGAAATGATCGTGGAGCATCCTGCCGAAGGAGCCGGGAAACCGAGGGAGCCGGGAACGCGAAAGAGGACCCCCTCCCGGAGGTCCTCTTCCGACACCGCTCCCCCGGCTGGACTCGAACCAGCAACCCTCCGGTTAACAGCCGAATGCTCTGCCAATTGAGCTACAGGGGATCGCGCTCCCCCGACTGGACTCGAACCAGTAACCTGCCGGTTAACAGCCGGCTGCTCTGCCAATTGAGCTACAGGGGATTGCTGCGTTGCACCGAACGTACCTCCCAGGGACCTCCCCGGGCGGCGCGCGCTCGCTGCGACACATACATTAGCGCAAGCAGGGGGGTGCTCCGCCAATCGGTATCCCGGGATGATCCCCGGCCCTCAGGGTAGGCGGCCAGCACCGACGCCTTCGGAAGGGTGGCAGCCATGCGGTACAAGCTGACGTTCATCGTGGGACTGGCCCTCGGGTACGTGATCGGCACCCGGGCCGGACGGGAGCGGTACGAGCAGTTGCGCAAGACCGCGCGCGACTTCTCGCAGAACCCGTCGGTGCGCAACGCCGCCGAGTCCGCCGCGCACACCGGGCGGGAGGTGGCCGAAAAGGCGATGCACGCCGTGAGCGACAAGGTCGGCGACCGGATGCCCGACTCGGTCGCCGAGCGGGTGCGTTCGCTCCGGGAGCGCGGCCACGGCGGCCAGGACGAGTGGGGAACCAGCAATACCTAGGATGTGGACCCGTCGGACGCGCCGGGACATGCCCCGAGTGCGGCAGAATCTATGCCCATGGGGATAGTCGCCGGGTTGGACAGTTCGTCGGGTTTCACGCGCATCGTCGTCTGCGACACGGACACGGGTGCGGTGCTGCGGCAGGGCTACGCACCGCACCCCGTCGACCCGAAGGCCACCGAGGTGGACCCGCAGGCGTGGCTGCTCTCCCTCGGGGAGGCCGCTTCCGGCGGCCTGCTGGAGGGTGTGCAGGCCATCGGTGTCTCCGCGCAGCAGCACGGGCTGCTGCCGCTGGACCGGCAGGGTGCCCTCGTGCGCCCCGCGCTGGTCGGCAACGACAAACGCGCGCAGGTCGCCGCCGCGGACCTCATCGAGGCCTTCGGCGGCCGTCAGGCGTGGGCCGAGGCCGTCGGCTGCGTACCGCAGGCGGCGCAGCCGGTGGCGAAGCTGCGCTGGCTGGCGCGTACGGAACCGGAGGCCGCCGCACGCGTCGCGATGCTGATGCAGCCGCACGACTGGCTGGTGTGGCAGTTGCTGGGCCGCCCGGTGCGCCGGACCACCGACCGGGGCGCCGCCTCCGGGACCGGGTACTGGTCGGCCGGAGCCGGTGCCTACCGGCCCGATGTGGTGGAGCTGGCGCTGGGGCACCAGGCCGCGCTGCCCGAGGTGCTCGGGCCGGCCGAGGCGGCGGGGATGACCCCCGAGGGGCTGCTGATCTCCGCGGGTACCGGCGAGACGATGGCCGCGGCGCTCGGCCTGGGGCTCGGTCTCGGTGACGCGGTGGTGTCGCTCGGCGCCTCCGGTTCGGTGATGGCCGTCCACCACGAGGCGCTCGCCGACCCGCACGGGATGATCACGGCGTTCGCGGACGCGGCGGGCATGCACCTGCCGGTCGTGTACGTGTCGAACGCGGTCCGGGCGCTGCGCGGGACCGCGGAGATGCTGGGCGCGGAGAGCCTGGAGGAGCTGTCGGCGCTGGCGCTCAAGTCGACGCCCGGAGCCTCCGGGCTCGTGCTGCTGCCGTACCTGGAGGGCGAGCGGACGCCGCAGCTGCCGCACACGGCCGGCACCCTGAGCGGTCTGCGCCGTGAGTCGATGAAGCCCGAGCACCTGGCACGGGCGGCGTTCGAGGGCATGCTGTGCTCGCTGGCCGAGGCGATGGACGTGCTGCGCGGACGGGGCGTGGAGGTACGGCGGGTGTTCCTGCTGGGCGCGGCCGCCGAGCTGCCCGCCGTGCAGGCCGCCGCCCCCGCGATCTTCGGCGCCCAGGTCGTCGTACCGCAGCCCGCGGACTACGCGGCGCTGGGCGCGGCGCGGCAGGCGGCCTGGGCGCTGGGGGTGTCGCACGGCATGCTGTCGCCGCAGGCGCCGCCGGCCTGGCAGTCCGCCGCGATGCAGGTCTTCGAGCCGGGCGAGGAGCTGGCGATGGGACAGGCGGTGCGGCAGCAGTACCGGGCGACCCGGGACCAGCTGCACCCCGGCGCGTTCGCCGCGTCGCAGGCCTGACGGCCGCCGCCGGTGGCCTCCCGGACGCACGCGTACCGCGGGTGATGCGGGCGTGCACGTACGACGGGTGCACGGGGGTGCGCACGTACGGTGCCTGCTCGGGGTGCGCGGGTCGGCGCGTGCCGCACGCCTGCCCCACGGGCGCGTACCCGCGCGCGGGCAACGCCTCCGCGCGCGGGGCCGGGTGCTCGTGAGCGTCGGGGAAAACGGCTCGTAACGCGCCCGGCCGGGGGGAGATAGTTGATGGTGTGCTCAGACAACTTCTTCGACGCCACCTGGGGCCGTACAAACGGCCCATCGTCGTGCTGGTGGTCCTCCAGTTCCTCCAGACCTGTGCCTCCCTCTACCTGCCCAGCCTGAACGCCGACATCATCGACAACGGTGTCGTCACCGGTGACACCGGCTACATCCTGCAATTCGGCGCCATCATGGTCGCGGTGTCGGTGGTGCAGGTCGTCTGCAACATAGGCGCCGTGTACTACGGGGCCCGGACCGCCGCGGCGCTCGGGAAGGACGTGCGGGCCGCGGTCTTCGACCGGGTGCAGTCGTTCTCCGCCCGCGAGCTCGGGCAATTCGGGGCTCCGTCCCTGATCACCCGTACCACCAATGACGTCCAGCAGGTGCAGATGCTGGTGCTGATGGCGTTCACGCTCATGGTGTCGGCGCCGATCATGTGCGTGGGCGGCATCGTCATGGCGCTCGGGCAGGACGTGCCGCTGTCGGCGGTGCTGCTGGCCGTGGTGCCGGTGCTCGGCATCTCCGTGTCGCTCATCGTCAGGCGGATGCGGCCGCTGTTCCGCACGATGCAGGAACGGCTGGACACGGTGAACCGGGTGCTGCGCGAGCAGATCACCGGAAACCGCGTCATCAGGGCGTTCGTCCGGGACGCGTACGAGCGCGGACGGTTCGCCGGGGCGAACCGCGAGCTGACGGACGTCTCGGTGGCGACGGGGCGTCTGATGGCGCTGATGTTCCCGACGGTGATGACCGTGGTGAACGTCTCCAGCGTCGCGGTGGTGTGGTTCGGTGCGCACCGGATCGACAGCGGCGCGATGCAGATCGGGGCGCTGACCGCCTTCCTCGCGTACCTGATGCAGATCGTGATGGCCGTGATGATGGCCACCTTCATGTTCATGATGGTGCCGCGCGCCGAGGTGTGCGCCGAGCGCATCGAGGAGGTGCTGGCGACCCGGTCGAGCGTCGTGCCGCCGGTGTCGCCCGTGCGGGAGCTGGCCCGCCACGGCCACCTGGAGATACGGGGCGCCGACTTCCGCTACCCGGGGGCCGAGGAACCGGTGCTGCGCGGGGTGGACCTGGTCGCCCGGCCCGGCGAGGTGACCGCCGTGATCGGCTCGACGGGCAGCGGCAAGTCGACGCTGCTGGGGCTGGTGCCGCGGCTGTTCGACGCGACGGGCGGCGAGGTGCTGGTCGACGGTGTGGACGTGCGCGAGCTCGACCCGGCGCTCATGGCGCGGACCGTCGGGCTGGTGCCGCAGAAGCCGTACCTCTTCTCGGGGACGGTGGCGACGAACCTGCGGTACGGGAAGCCCGGGGCGAGCGACGAGGAGTTGTGGCACGCGTTGGAGGTCGCGCAGGCCGCCGACTTCGTACGCGGCCTGGAGCAGGGCCTGAACGCGCCGATCGCGCAGGGCGGGACGAACGTGTCGGGCGGGCAGCGGCAGCGGCTGGCGATCGCGCGGACGCTGGTGCAGCGGCCGGAGATCTATCTCTTCGACGACTCGTTCTCGGCGCTGGACTACGCCACGGACGCGCGGCTGCGGGCGGCTCTGGCGGCGGAGACGGCGGACGCCACCGTGGTGATCGTCGCCCAGCGGGTCGCGACCATCCGGGACGCCGACCGGATCGTGGTCCTCGACGAGGGACGGGTCGTGGGGGCGGGCCGCCATCACGAGCTGATGGCGGGCAATGAGACGTACCGGGAGATCGTGCTCTCCCAGCTGACGGAAGCGGAGGCAGCCTGATGGCGGGGCCGGCGGGACGGATGATGGCCGGCGGCGGCCCCGACCAGAGGTCGATGGACTTCAAGGGGTCGGGCAGACGGCTGCTGCGGCAGCTGGCGCCGGAGAGGGCCACGCTGTGGCTGATGGTGGCGGCGGGCGTGCTGAGCGTGGCGCTGTCGGTGGTGGGGCCGATGATCCTCGGCCGGGCGACCGACCTGGTGTTCGCGGGCGTGGTGGGCCGCGGGATGCAGGAGGGGGCCACCAAGGAGCAGACGCTGGAGGCGCTGCGCGCCAAGGGTGACGACGGACTCGCCGACATGCTCGCCGGCGTGGACTTCACGCCGGGGCAGGGCATCGACTTCGGCGCCGTCGGGAGCGTCCTGCTGACGGTGCTGGTGGTGTACGTGATCGCGGGACTGGCGATGCTGGTGTCGACACGGCTGTCGATCAAGGTGATCAACCGGACCGTGTACCGGATGCGCGAGGACGTGCAGGCGAAGCTGTCGCGGCTGCCGCTGTCGTACTTCGACCGGGCCAAGCGCGGCGAGGTGCTGAGCCGGGTGACCAACGACATCGACAACATCTCGCAGACCATGCAGCAGACCATGGGCCAGCTGATCAACTCGGCGCTGACCATCGTCGGCGTGCTGGTGATGATGTTCTGGATCTCGCCGCTGCTGGCGCTGGTCGCGCTGGTCACCGTGCCGCTGTCGGTGGTCGTGGCGACGAAGGTCGGCAAGCGGTCCCAGCCGCACTTCGTGCTGCAGTGGAAGTCGACGGGCCGGCTCAACGCCCACATCGAGGAGATGTACAGCGGGCACGCGCTGGTGAAGGTCTTCGGGCGTCAGGAGGAGGCGGCCGAGGAGTTCCGGGAGCAGAACGAGGCGCTGTACGAGGCCGGGTTCAAGGCGCAGTTCAACAGCGGGATCATGCAGCCGCTGATGTTCTTCGTGTCCAACCTGAACTACGTGCTGGTGGCCGTGGTGGGCGGGCTGCGGGTCGCGTCGGGCTCGCTGTCCATCGGTGACGTGCAGGCCTTCATCCAGTACTCGCGGCAGTTCTCGATGCCGCTGACGCAGGTCGCCTCGATGGCGAACCTCGTGCAGTCGGGGGTCGCGTCCGCCGAGCGGATCTTCGAGCTGCTGGACGCCGAGGAGCAGGAGCCGGACGCCGAGGCCGCCTCGGGCACCTCCCCGGTGCGCGCGGGGCGGGTCTCGCTGGAGAAGGTCTCCTTCCGGTACGAGCCCGACACACCGCTCATCGAGAACCTGTCGCTGACGGTCGAGCCGGGCCAGACGGTGGCGATCGTCGGCCCGACCGGCGCCGGGAAGACGACGCTCGTGAACCTGCTGATGCGGTTCTACGAAGTGACGGGCGGCCGCATCCTCTTCGACGGGGTCGACGCCGCCGAGATGTCCCGCGAGCAGCTGCGGTCCGGCATCGGCATGGTGCTCCAGGACACCTGGCTGTTCGGCGGCACCATCGCCGACAACATCGCGTACGGCGCGGCACGCTCGCGCCGGGTGACGCGGGAGGAGGTCGAGGAGGCGGCGCGGGCGGCGCACGCGGACCGGTTCATCCGCACGCTCCCGGACGGGTACGACACCGTCATCGACGACGACGGCACGGGCGTGAGCGCGGGCGAGAAGCAGCTGATCACCATTGCGCGGGCGTTCCTGTCGGATCCGGTGATCCTGATCCTGGACGAGGCGACGAGCTCCGTCGACACCCGTACCGAGGTGCTGATCCAGCAGGCGATGGCGCGCCTGGCGCACGGGCGCACGAGCTTCGTGATCGCGCACCGGCTGTCGACGATCCGAGACGCCGATGTGATCTTGGTGATGGAGAATGGCGCCATCGTCGAGCAGGGCACGCACGACGAACTGCTGGCGGCCGAGGGCGCGTACGCGCGCCTGTACGCGGCCCAGTTCGCCCAGGCGGTCGCCGAGGTCGACTGACCCTGACCATGCGAACGGAAGAGAACGGGGGGACCGCACCATGACCGACGGAAGCGGGAAGGCCGGGGCGAGCGGCGGCGGGGCGGCGAGGAACGCCAAGGGCTTGGCGCTGTGGATGCCGGCGGGACTGGCCATCGGCATCAGCGTCGGGCAGCTGACCGACCGTCCGGCCCTGGGCATCGCGCTGGGGCTCTGCTTCGGCGTCACGGTCGGCTGCGGTGTGGAAGCCGCGCTGAAGAGGCGGCAGGAAGGGGCCGGCAGCCCGGACGCGTGACCGCCGCGGCTCGTGGGCGCCCGGCCGGGACGCATCCCGGCGTCCGGGGCCGTGGCGGGTCGCGGCGGGCGGGCCGTGGCGAGACCGGACGGGCGTCGCGGTCAGTCCAGATAGCCGCGCAGCTGGTCCGCGAAGGCGTGGTCCCGCAGCTTGCTGAGGGTCTTGGACTCGATCTGGCGGATGCGTTCGCGCGTCACGCCGAAGATCCGTCCGATCTCCTCCAGGGTGCGGGGCCTGCCGTCGGCCAGGCCGTAACGGAGCTGGACGACCTTGCGCTCGCGTTCCCCGAGGGTGGAGAGGACCGCCTCCAGGTGCTCGCGCAGCAGCAGGAACGCCGCGGACTCCACGGGGGACGCGGCGTCCGCGTCCTCGATCAGGTCACCGAGGGCGACGTCGTCCTCCTCCCCGACCGGCGCGTGCAGGGAGACCGGCTCCTGGGCGAGGCGCAGCACCTCGCCGACCCTCTCGGGCGGCAGGTCGAGGTGGGCGGCCACCTCGTCGTGGGTCGGTTCGTAACCACGCTCCTGGAGCATGCGGCGCTGCACCCGTATGACCCGGTTGATCAGCTCGACCACGTGGACGGGCACCCGGATCGTGCGGGCCTGGTCGGCCAGCGCGCGGGACATGGCCTGGCGGATCCACCAGGTCGCGTACGTCGAGAACTTGTAGCCGCGCGCGTAGTCGAACTTCTCGACCGCCCTGATCAGGCCGAGGTTCCCCTCCTGGACCAGGTCGAGCATGGTCAGGCCGCGGCCGACGTAGCGCTTGGCGACGGAGACGACGAGGCGCAGGTTGGCCTCGATGAGGCGGCGCTTGGCCATGCGGCCCATGACGACGAGCCGGTCCAGGTCGTGCGCCAGCTGGGAGTCCAGGTCCGGGGTGCCCGCGAGCTTCTCCTCGGCGAACAGGCCGGCCTCGACACGGCGGGCGAGCTCGACCTCCTCGGCGGCGGTGAGCAGCGGGACGCGGCCTATTTCGCGCAGGTACTGGCGGAAGAGGTCGGCGGAGGGTCCGCTGCCGGCACCCGCGGCGGCGGCACGGCCGGCGGCGGCTGCGCGAGGCGGCTCGGCGAGGTCCGGTACGACACCGGGGCCGGGCAGCTGGGCGACATCCGGCGGCTCGGCGAGGTCCGGCACGACGCCGAGGTCCGGCACGCCGGCAAGGGACGGCTCCTCGGCGAGGTCCTCCGGCGGCTCGGCGAGGTCCGCGGGGTCCTCCGGCTCCGGCACGTCCGGTACCGCGACCGCCGGTGCCGCGACGCCGACCGCTTCACGGTGCGCCGCGAGGGGCTGCAGGGGTACGGCGATGGCCGAAGCCGTGGCGGGGTCGATGTCGGCAAGGGTCCGGGTCTGCACGGGGGCGACCTCCAGGGTGATCGCTGCCGGTTCGGGGGCGTGCGGCGGGGGGACGGCTTCGGCGGCCGTGCCGCTGTGTTCCGTCCCGTACGCGATGAGCGGATCCGCGGGGATGAACGGCCCACCGTCTGGGGACCGGCCGCGCTCCGTGGACTCAGGCACCGCCCTTAGTGTGGGGTACGACACATCACCGCCACGAGGGGCGTGCGACCACTTTTTGCGACGGCCGCGCTACAGGGCGTCGGCGCCCCGGTTGCGCAGGGACTGGGCGTACTGCTGGAGCACCCAGAGCTCGTTCTGGACCGCCGCGAGCTGCTCGGGGTCGCCGTGCCCGCCCAGCCGCGTGAGGGTGCCCTGGACGTCGCGGACCCGGCGGTCGACCGCGCGGAGGCGCACGGCGACGAGGTGGTTCCCCGCGTACGCCTCGTCCACGGTGCGCCCGTGCAGCGGCTCCACCGCGAGTTCGGTGACCAGGGCGCGGACCCGGTCGTCGGGCGCCGCGTCCCGTACCCGGGCCAGGTAGTCGCCGGCGTTGTCGATGCCCTGCTCGGCGCCGCCCGCCTCGGCGATGGTCTGCCGCACGGCGGCGTACGGCGGGGCGGTGAACTCGTCGACGCCGTACGCGTCGAAGGCGGGCGAGACCAGCGCCGGGCGCTGCAGGGCGAGCTTCAGCAGCTCCCGCTCGGTACGGTGGGCGGGGTTGCGCAGGTTGAGTGCCGGGCCGGCGGGGGAGGGCGCGGCGGGTGACGCGGAGGGCGCGGGGCGTGCGGCGGCGGGCGCCGGTCCGCGGCCGCCGCGGTCCCTGGCCCAGCGGGCGAGCTGGGCCACGCGCCGGACGACGAACTGGGTGTCGAGGATGCCGACCATGCCCGCGAGCTGCACGGCGACCTCGTGCTGGGAGGCCACGTTCTTGATGCGGGCGACGATCGGCGCTGCCTCGTCGAGCGCGGCGGCGCGCCCGGCCGGGGTCTCCAGGTCGTAGCGGGCGACGATCTGGCGCAGTGCGAACTCGAAGAGCGGGGTGCGCGGCTCGACGAGTTCCTGGACGGCTTCGTCGCCCTTGGCGAGGCGCAGCTCGCAGGGGTCCATGCCGTCCGGGGCGATGGCGATGTACGTCTCGGCGGCGAACTTCTGGTCGTCCTCGAAGGCGCGCAGGGCGGCCTTCTGGCCGGCGGCGTCGCCGTCGAAGGTGAAGATCACGCGGGCCGAGCCGTTGTCCATCAGCAGCCGGCGCAGGATCTTGATGTGCTCGCCGCCGAAGGCGGTGCCGCAGGTGGCGATGGCGGTGGTGACCCCGGCGAGGTGGCAGGCCATCACGTCGGTGTACCCCTCGACGACCACGGCCCGGCTGGATTTGGCGATGTCCTTCTTGGCCAGGTCGATGCCGTACAGGACCTGGGACTTCTTGTAGATGGGCGTCTCGGGGGTGTTGAGGTACTTGGGCCCGTTGTCGTCGTCGCGCAGCTTGCGCGCGCCGAACCCGACGACCTCGCCGCCGACGTCCCGGATGGGCCACATGAGGCGGCCGCGGAAGCGGTCGATGGGGCCGCGGCGGCCGTCCTGGGAGAGGCCGGAGAGGATCAGTTCCTTGTCGGAGAAGCCCTTCCCGCGCAGGTAGCGGGTGAGGTGGTCCCAGCCGGCCGGGCTGTAGCCGACGGCGAAGTGCTGGGCGGCGGCCTGGTCGAAGCCGCGTTCGGCGAGGAACTTGCGGCCGATCTCGGCCTCGGCGCTGTCGAGTTGTTCGACGTAGAACTGGGCGGCGGCCTTGTGGGCCTCGATCAGGCGGATGCGCTCGCCGCGCTGGTGGCCGGGGTTGTACCCGCCCTCCTCGTAGCGCAGGGTGATGCCCGCCTTGGCGGCGAGGCGCTCGACCGTCTCCGAGAAGGAGAGGTGGTCGATCTTCATCACGAAGGCGATGGTGTCCCCGCCCTCCTGGCAGCCGAAGCAGTGGAAGAGACCCTTGCTGGGGCTGACCTGGAAGGAGGGGGACTTCTCGTCGTGGAAGGGGCACAGGCCCTTGAGGTTGCCGCCGCCGGCGTTGCGCAGCTGGAGGTACTCGGACACGACGGCGTCGATCGGGACCGCGTCCCGGACCGCCTTCACGTCGTCATCGTTGATCCTGCCTGCCACGGAGGAAGTCTACGGGTGGGGCAGGACAGCGGTGAGCGGTGTCGAGGGGTCGGCGAGCGCCTCGGGGTCCACGGGGGCGCCGGAGCGGATGAGCTTCTGGACGTCGTCTGTGACGTCCCACACATTGGCGTTCATCCCGGCCAGGACCCGGCGCTCCTTCAGCCAGAACGCGAGGAATTGCCGCCTGCCCGCGTCGCCGCGCAGCACGACCTGGTCGTAGGAGCCGGGCGGTGCCCATCCGGAGTACTCCATGCCCAGGTCGTACTGGTCGGAGTAGAAGTACGGCACCCGGTCGTAGGAGACGTCCTGGCCGAGCATGGCGCGGGCGGCGGCCGGACCGCCGTTCAGGGCGTTGGCCCAGTGCTCGACGCGCAGCCGCGTCCCGAGGAGGGGGTGCTGGGCGCTCGCGACGTCGCCGGCCGCGTGGATGTCGGGGTCGGAGGTGCGCAGCGAGGTGTCGACGGCGATGCCCCGGCCCTCGGCGGGGCCCGCGATCTCCAGGCCGGCGGCCTCGGCCAGGGCGGTCCGGGGGGCGGCGCCGACGGCGGCGAGGACCGCGTGCGCCGGGTGCTCGTCGCCGTCGTCGGTGCGGGCGGCCAGCACCGTGCCGTCCTGGCCGGTGATCTCGGTCAGCCGGGTGCCGAAGCGGAAGCGGACGCCGCGCTCGGCGTGGAGCTCCCTGAAGAACTGGCCGAGCTCGGGGCCGATGACCCGGTGGAGCGGTGTGGGTTCGGGCTCGACGACGGTGACCTCCGCGCCGTAGCCGCGGGCGGCCGCGGCGACCTCGAGGCCGATCCAGCCGGCTCCGGCGATGACCAGGTGCCCGTTGTCCCGGCCGAGCGAGGCGAGGGTGCCGCGCAGGCGGTCGGCGTCGGGGAGGCGGCGCAGCTGGTGCACGCCGGCGAGGCCGGTGCCGGGGATGTCGAGCGGGCGCGGTTCGGCGCCGGTGGCGAGGAGGAGCTTGTCGTAGCGGAAGGAGGTGCCGTCGGCGGTGCGGACGGTCTTCCGTTCGCGGTCGATCGCGGTGGCGGGCACGCCGAGGTGGAGCTCGATCCCGGCCCGGGCGTAGAAGTCCGGCTCGTGCAGGAAGGCGCTGCCGCGCTCGTCCTTGCCGGTCAGGTAGCCCTTGGAGAGGGGCGGGCGCTCGTAGGGGTGCTCGCGTTCGTCCCCGATGAGGACGACACGGCCGGTGAACCCTTCGCCGCGGAGGGTCTCCGCGGCCTTGGCCCCGGCCAGTCCCCCGCCGATGATGACGAAGGTCTCGGATGCGTCGGCCACTGGTGCCTCCTTGCGGTTCAGGGGCTCTCTCGGCGTGCGGCTCGGGCGTCCCGTCCGCGCGGGCCGCGGCCCGTGGATGCGCGCGGGCCCCCGGACCGGGCGGTTTCCACGCTACGCCGCCGCCCGGGGGGTGCCCGCGGGCGGCGGATCAGCGGCGCGCCGCCAGGCGGGCGTGCAGCGTGCGGGCCGAGGCGTCGGTGAGCGAGGCGATCTGGTCGACGATGACGCGCTTGCGGGCGCGGTCGTCGGGCGCCGCGTCGAACAGGGCGCGGAACTGCGGGTCCAGGCCCTCGGGGGCCCGTGCGGTCAGCGCCTCGGCGAGCTCGGCGAGCACGATGCGCTGGTCGGCGCGCAGGGCCTCCTGCTCGGCGCGCTGCATGACGTACCGGTCGGCGACCGCCTTGAGCACCGCGCACTCGTTGCGGGCTTCCCGGGGGACGACGAGCTCGGCGGCGTACCGGGTGAGGCGGCCCGATCCGTACGCCTGGCGGGTGGCGCCCTCCGCGGCCAGGCAGAAGCGGCCGATCAGCTGGCTGGTGGCGTCCTTCAGCCGGGCCTGGGCGACGGCCGTCCCGTCGTACCCGTGCGGCCACCACTCCTGCTCGACGAGCCGGTCCAGGGCCTCGGCGAGCTCCTGCGGATCGGTGTCCTCCGGTACGTACCGCCCGACGGCCACGCGCCAGATGTCGGCACGCTCCGGCTCCGCCATCAGCAGGTTGGGGTCGATGTGCCCGGCGTGCAGGCCGTCCTCGAAGTCGTGCACCGAGTACGCGACGTCGTCGGACCAGTCCATGACCTGGGCCTCGAAGCACTTGCGGTGGCGGGGCGCGCCCTGGCGCGCCCACGCGAAGACGGGCAGGTCGTCCTCGTACACACCGAACTTGGGCGAGCCCGGTTCGGTGGGGTGGGCGCCGCGCGGCCAGGGGTACTTGGTGGCGGCGTCCAGGGTGGCGCGGGTGAGGTTCAGGCCGACGCTGACCAGCTCGCCGGTGCGCGGATCGGGTACGAAGCGCTTGGGTTCGATCCTGGTGAGCAGCCGCAGGGACTGGGCGTTGCCCTCGAAGCCGCCGCAGTCCTTGGCGACGTCGTTGAGGGCCTGCTCGCCGTTGTGCCCGAACGGCGGGTGGCCCATGTCGTGCGCCAGGCAGGCGGCCTCGACGAGGTCGGGGTCGCAGCCGAGGGCGGCTCCGAGCTCGCGGCCGACCTGGGCGCACTCCAGGGAGTGGGTGAGCCGGGTGCGGGGGCTGGCGTCCCAGGCGAGGCTGCGGGAGCCGGGGGTGACGACCTGGGTCTTTCCGGCCAGGCGGCGCAGGGCGGCGGAGTGCAGCACGCGGGCGCGGTCGCGCTGGAAGGCGGTGCGGCCGGGCCGCTTGTCGGGCTCGGCGGCCCAGCGCTCGGTCGCCGTCTCGTCGTAGTGGTACGCCGTCTCGTCGGGTCCTTCCAGGATGCCGTTCATGCACTGAAGGTAACCGCAGGGACTGACAGCGAACCCGTCAAGCGGAGGCGAGTTCCAGCGGCTGCGGGTGGGCGGGCGGGGCGGCCGCGGCGACGGCCTGGTCGTACCGGTGCAGTACGAGCCGGGCCATGGCCGGGTGGGCGCCGAGCGGTTCCGCCGCGATCCACGGCGCGGCGGCGGCGCTGCGGGTGGCGAACAGGCCGGGCGCGGTGAAGCAGGAGGCGACGGCGGTGCGGTGGCGGCCGCGGGCGGCGAGGGCGCGGACGGCCTGCGCCACGGTGGGTGCGGCGGCGGAGGCGTAGGCGGGGAGGACCGGCACGCCGCCGAGACGCTGCGAGAGGAGCCGGGCCGTGCGGCGGGTGTCGGCGGCCGACTCGGGGTCGCGGGAGCCCGCGGCGGCGAGGACGACGCCCGCGCTGCCGTCGGCGTGGTCACGGGCGGTCCAGCCGGCCTCGGTGAGCCGGTCGGCGAGCGCCTCCACGAGCAGCGGGTGCGGGCCGAGCGGGTCGGCGACACGGACGCGGAGCCGGTCCCGCACCGCGGCGGAGGCGGCGGGCAGGTCGTGCTTGACGTGGTAGCCGCGGGTGAGCAGCAGCGGTACGAGGACGGCCTCGTCCTCGCCCTCCCGGCCGCCGTCCTGCCCGGAGGCGCGGTCCGCGAGCTCGTCCAGCGTGTCGGTGAGCAAGGGGGCGTTCAGTTCGATGTGCCCGAGGCGTACGCGCAGGCCGGGCCGCAGTTCACGCACCCGCTCGAGCAGCGCGGTCACGGTCTGCAGGGCGCGCGGATCGCGGCTGCCGTGCGCGACGGCGACGAGGGTGGGGCGGTGGGGTGTGCTCATGTGCCTGCGCGTTCCGTTGCGGTGGAGGTGGTGCAGTTGCGTGCCGAGCTGGGTGGTGATGCGGGTGAGCAGCTGGGCGGTGGAGTCGAAGGTGCACTCGCGTCGGTCTGCCTGCTCCGTCATGCACCGATGGTCGCGGCCGCAGGTTGCCGGGCCGTTGCGGGGGCGTGACGGGTGTTTTCCACCGGCTCACGGGCCTGGCGGCGGCGTTGTCAGACCCCTCCCCTACCGTGATCGACATCGGAACCGGAAGGTCGGGGAGGCGGTCTCGCCATGGGCTGGATCGATACGGAGAGTGACGGGTACGCCGTCACGCTGGACGGCACGCGGGTGGTGTGCCGCAACGGGGCGGGGCGCACGCTGAAGCAGGTGCCGGCGAAGCTGCGGGACGACGCCCAGGTGGTGCGGCTGCGGCAGCTGGCGGAGTGGCTGGAACGGCACGAACGCGAGTGCCGCGAACAGGTGGACGCGTGGCTGGTGCGATCGCTGCCGGTTCCGGTGGAGCTGCTGGCGCGGGTGTGGCCGGACGCGGCGTGGCAGGGGGCGCTGCGGGACCTGGTCGTGGCGCCGGTGGGCGCGGACGGCTCGGCGGACGTGGCACGGGCGGGGTTCCTGCGGGACGCGGATCCGGATCCGGCGCGCGGGCTGGGCATCGTCGACCTGGACGGCGACTCGGTGCGGCTGGGCGCGCAGCAGGGCGTCGAGGCGGTGCTCATACCCCACCCGGTGCTGCTGCTGGAGGACTTGGACGACCTGCGGGAGTTCGCGGTCGAGCTGGGGGTCGAGCAGGGCGCGCAGCAGTTGTTCCGCGAGGTGTGGCGGCGGCCGGAGCGCCTGGCCGACGGGGCGTCGGGCTGGGACGCGTACGCGCGGGGGCGGTTCGCGGAGCTGCGGCACGCGACGTCGCGGGCGGCCTCACTGGGGTTTCGGGTGCGCGGCGGGTACGCGGTGTGCCCGCTGGTGGAGGACGGGCTGCCGCTGGAGGCGGCGTACTGGCTGGGTGACGAGTACCCGGAGGCGGAGACGGAGACCGGCGCGCTGGAGTGGCGCGACCGGGCCGGGCGGCGGCTGCCGCTCGCGGAGGTGGGGCCGGTCGCCTGGTCGGAGGGCGAGCGGATGGCCGCGCTGGTGTACGCGGGGCGTGTGGTGGACGAGGAGGGGGACAAGCGATGAGCGGAGCGGGGAACGGGGCGCCGGGGGGACGGGCGGACCTGCTGCTGGACGCGGGCGCGGTGCTGCCGCCGGCGCGGACGGCCGGGGTGCCGGACGGCACGGGGGACGGGAACGTCGATGTGCTGACCGCCCGGGCGTACGCGCATCCGGCGCTGGACGGGCGCACGGTGGTGCGGCTGGTGCCCGAGGCGATCGGGCCGGCCGAGGACCTGTCGCTGGAGTACCTGGGCTTCACCGGCGGTCCGGGGCCCGAGCGGGTGGGGCGGGTGAGGCGGCAGGCGCTCGGCTTCCCGGCCTGGGCGCTGGTGCACGACCCGGACAACGGCCACCACGCGCTGGCGGTGGTCAAGGAGATGGAGCGGCTGTCGCGGCTCGTCGCCACCAGGCCGGGGCTCGCCAAGGAGGGCTTCGAGGACATCGGCGAACGGCTCGACCGTTCCGTGCCGCACTTCCTGCCGACGTACTACGAGCAGGTGGCGCGGCTGTTCCTCGCCGCCGAGTCGCGGTCGTACGCGTCGCTGTTCTTCGGCAAGGCGCGCGCCGCCGAGCAGCGCCACGCGCTGGCCGTGGACGAGGAGCGGCTGCGGGAGGTGTTCCTGGAGTTCGCCGGGGCGGGCGCGCTGAGCGGCAAGGCGCTGCGCGAGCACGCCAAGGGCCTGGCGGCCCGGCTGTCGGCGCCGGAGGCGTACGAGCAGTTCCGGGCGCTGTCGCTGGAGCGGTGCGCCGCCGGACTGCCGCCGTACGCCGGGATGCTGGAGGACCTGCGGCGGCTGGCGAGGGCGGCGCGGCTCGACGTGGCCGCCGAGGAGCGGTCGCTGCTGGCCGAGATCATCCACACCGGGCCGATGAGCCGGGCCGCCGCCAGCTTCTGGAAGGCGGCGCTGCCCGCGCTGTCGGCGGTCGCGGCGGAGAACCGGGCGGTGCGGGAGCGGCTGCTGCACCTGATGCCGACGGCGGGCGGCGACCAGCGGGCGGAGTTCGAGACGTCGTGGCTGGCCCTGCTGGACGGCTGCGGCGCGACCGGACTGCTGCTGGACGGCACGGTCCCGGCGGCCCCGTGGCTCACGGCCTGGGCGGCGCACCGGCAGCGCGGTTACGGGCGCAGCACACGGCTCGCCGCCGAGCTGGCGCTGGTGGAGCGGCTCGCGGACCGGCTCGCCGCGGACGGGGTGCCGGTGCGGCTGCTGGGGGGCGGCAGCTGGCGCGTCGACGCCGACCTGGACCTGCTGGACCTGTGCCTGGCGCGGGGTGTCCCGGTGGAACCGCCGGCGCCCGACGCCACCACCACGTATCTGGACGTGGCGGGCTGGCTGGGGGACGAGGCGGAGGGCCGCCGGGACCTGGCGGCGCTCGTCGCCGACGAACGGTTCGGCCCGCTGCTGCGCCGGTCCGTGGAGCAGCTGGCGGGGGACGGGGCCGAGTCCACGGAGCGGCTGCGCCGCGTCGTGGAGCACCCGGCGCTGGAGACGGTCGTCGCGGACTGGCTCACAGAGCTCGCCGACGGCCTGAGCCGGCCGTTCGGACTGCCGGAGCTCGACGAGCAGTTGACCCGGCTGGCACCGTTCACCAGCCCGTCCGTGCTGGCCACGGCTCCGGCCGCGGTGGAGCGGATCGCCGCCGTCACACCCGCCGACGCGCTGCGGCGGACCCTGCGGGCGGGGATCCTGGACGAACTGGGCTGGCCCGCGCTGGAGGAGACCCTGCCCAAGCTGGGCAAGGTCGACGCGCAGGTGGCCGGGCGGGGGCGGCGGCGTCCCTTCCTCGCCGAGCAGTGGTACCGCACCGCGGACGCCTGGCCCGCCCTCGTCGTGCGCAACGGCAACGAGGTGGCGGCGATCGGCCCCGACGCGGCGCTGGACGTGCGCACGCTGACGCTGCCGGTCGCCCGGACCAATCACTGGGACCAACCCACCGTGCGCTTCGTGGACGGCCAGTGGCTGGTGGCGAACGGGCACGGGAACGAGCGGCGCGCGGTGTGGTCCGGGCGGCCCGCCGATCCGTTCACCCCCTCCGGTCCGCTGGGCGACCACTGGGGTGCGGTGCACACGACGTCGCTGGGACTGCCGGGCGGCGGCCGCTGCTACGGCGGCCGGCCGGTGCACCCCGGGGACACCTCGTTCGCCGAGGAGCGGCGGCCGGTGGCCTCCGACGGCATCTCGGTGTGGGTGCTGCACGAGGGCAACTGGTGGGAGTACGACCCGGCGACCGCGCGGCGCGGCCGGGCGGCGGCGCCGGCGTTCTTCGACTCGGCGCTGGCCGGCGCGTCGGACGGGCAGCGGCTGCTGCAGAGTTACTGCGTGCTGCTGCCCGCGCAGCCCGGCATGGAGTCCTCGCCGTTCGGCAGCAAGGACGGCCTGCTCGGCTGGTGGGTGCTGCACGACCACGAGGCGGGCACGATGACGGCCTGTTCGGTGGACGGTACCCGCAGCCCGGCCGTCCCGGCGCCGCGGGCACGGCACCTGTACCCCTCGAAGGGCATCCCGCTGCCGCCGCTGCGGCTGCCGGGCGGCGCCGTGCTGCACCCGCGCGAGACACGGCAGTTCGACCCGACCGTCGACCTGTACGACACGGACGGCGTGCGGGTCGCCACGGTGCGGCTGTGCGACCACGGCGACCGGTACGCCGCGGGCATGCCGCTGGTGCCGCCGCTGGCGTACTGGCACGCGCTGCGGCCGCGTGACGAGCGGGGCTCGGCACGGCTCCGGGAGGTCACCGGGGCGGACACCGAGGCGCTGCTGGCGGCCGTGGCGGAGGGCACGGCGCCCGCCGAGGCGGTGGCGCGGGTACTGCCGGAGCTGACCCACCCGGGGCTGATCGCCGGTGTCGCGGGGCTCGTCGCGGAGGCGGCCCGGTGCGGCAAGCGGCTGGCGGGTGTCGAGGAGAAGGCGCGCCGCCGCGAGCCGCGGCAGGACGAGTCGCCGGTGCGGCACGCGCACGACAAGGTGCTGGGCCCGGTCATGTCCGAGCTGGGCGCCGGGGCCAACGCGTACGGGTCGTACGGCTACTACCACGCGCAGCAGGGCAGGGGCCCGCACACGGCCGTCGACCAGTTGCACCGGGTGGCGGCCGTGCTGACGGCGCCCGAGGGAAGCGTCCCGGAGAAGGTGAAGCTGCCCGCGTCGGCGGTGCCGTGGCTGTCCTTCACCGGCCGGGGGCTCGCGGCGCTCGCGGTGCGGGCGGCGTCCCCGGCGACCGGGGAGGAACAGCGCGCGGCGCTGCTGGAGTTCCTGGGCCTGGCCGCGGCGGTGGTCGTCGGCAGCGATCCGGTGCTGGTGGACCCGCGTGGACGGCTGCGGCTCGTGGGGCTGCGCGGCGCACGGCCCGGCGGCACGCAGCGGCTGGGCGAGGTGCACCGGTCGGGCCGGCGGCGGATGCTGCTGATCGCGTGCCGGCGCCAGGACGACCAGTACGCGTTCTGGACCGCCCTGGAGTACGACCCCGCGGCGGAGTTCGGGGCCTGGGACGGTTTCACGGTGGTCGACGACACCGTGTTCGGCCGGCCGGAGGACGGGCCGCTGGCTCCCGCGCTGCGGCGCACGGCGGAACTGGTGGCGGAGCGAGGCCCGCTGCCCTACCGGCCCGAGCAGGTCGCCGGGTTCGCGGAGCGGGTGGGTCTCGGCGCGCCCGCGGCGGCGCTGGTGCTGACCGGGTTCCCGGGCCTGGAGGGCTGGGACCGGGAGAGCCTGCTGCCCGCCGAGCTGCTGGCCCCGTTCGGCGCCAAGGTGCGGGAGGCGGAGGCCGCCCGCACCGCGCTCAGGGAGCTGTCCGGCGCCGACCGGCGGCGGTTCACCGCCCTGCTGCTGCCGGAGGACGCCGAAGCCGTACCCCGCCTGTGGGAGTCCGGCTTCGGCCTGGATCCCCTGGCCGAGGCGTGGGTGGCGGCGCGGGGCAGGCGGCGCGTGGCGCCGCCGGAGCTGGTCGCCCTGGCGGTCGCCGAGACCCGTCAGGCCCGGATGCTCGACTGCGTGCTCAACCCGGAGGTGCAACCGCAGCTCACCGGCCGTACCGAGCAGCGGATGGACGCGGAGCTGGGCCGGCTCGACCCGGTGGAGCCGGCGAAGCTGCTCGACGGGCCCGCGCTCTCGGCGTACCTCACGATGCTGCGCTGGCTCGCCTACCGGCTGCCGTTCGGTGACCCGCTGCGCGCGGTGCTGCCGGTGACGCTGCGGATGCTGCGCGAGCGGCTGGCCGATCCGGGGCTGCTGCTCGCCCTGGGGGTCGACTGGGACCACGAGGGCAAGGCCACCGCGCTGCGGCTGCGCGAGGCGCACGGGCTGCCCGCCACCGGTGGCGCGACCGAGGACGGCCTGGTCGAGGTGTCGGACGCGCTGGTGCTGACGCCGATGCCGTACGGAACCCAGTGGGAGACGGTCTGGCTGCGGCCGGCGGCGGTGCTGCCGGGCGCGGGCGAGCAGGGCGGCCCGGACCATCCGGCGCTGACGCTGCTGGCGGCCGTCTCCCGGCCGTCGGCACAGCTGGAGGCGCTGCGGACGCTGCTGAGCGACGGCTTCGAGGAACTCGTGTCGGCGGACAGCCCGGCGCACGGCCCCGCGGGGGCGGCGCAGCACCCGGTGAACAGCGTGCCGGAGCTGGTGGACGAGGCGGCCGGGCGGCTGGGGCTGTCGCAGGACGCGGCCGCGCTGTACCTGATGCTGCTCGCGCTGCCGGATCCGACGGACCGCAAGCAGGCGCAGTGGACGGGCTGGAAGCCGGCGCGGCTGAAGAAGGCCCGGGCCGAACTGGCCGCCACCGACCTGGTGGTGGAGGCCAAGCGGGCCCGCGCGGGCCGGTCGCTGTTCCTGCCCGGCGGCTGGCTGGAGCAGAAGGCGCCGCTGCTGCCCCTGGAGAAGTGGAAGTGGGAGCTGCTGCGGTGGGACTCGTACGGCTTCGTGGTGCCGGACCGCCCGGTGGCCGCGCTGTACGCGGCGGCGTGGCGCCGGGTCGTCGACGGTGACGTGCCCGGATACGAGGAGTTCGAGGGCCGCGGTGGCGGCCGGGGCCGGGGAGGACGGCGATGACGGTGACGGTGACGGACGGGGGCCGGCAGCGGCAGGTGGAGCTGCCGGAGGACCGGTACGCCGAGGAGCTGGCGTTCCTGGCGGCGTACGACGACGGGCCGCGGCCGCCGGGGTGGCGGCTGACCCCGCGCGCGGTGGTGGTGTTCGTGTGCGGGTCGGGCGGTGAGGAACTGACCGGGCCCGACGGCCGGGCGATGGCCGTGTCGCGGAAGTTCGTGGGCGACCGGGCGCTGGTGGAGCGGTGCGTGGTGACGCTGGCCGGGGAGCGGGGCCTGCTGCTCGTCGGTGAGCCGGGCACGGCCAAGTCCATGCTGTCCGAGCTGCTGGCGGCCGCCGTCTGCGGCAGCAGCACGCTCACCGTGCAGGGCACCGCGGGCACCACGGAGGACCAGCTGCGCTACGGCTGGAACTACGCGATGCTGCTGGCCAAGGGGCCCAGCCGGGAGGCGCTGGTGCCGTCGCCGGTGCTCACGGCGATGGTGCGCGGCGCGGTCGCCCGGGTCGAGGAGGTCACCCGCTGCCTGCCCGAGGTGCAGGATTCGCTGGTCTCGCTGCTGTCCGAGCGGCGCATGTCGGTACCGGAGCTGGCGGGGACCGGTGAGGACGGCGAGGACGCCACGGTGCACGCCGCGCCCGGCTTCACCCTCATCGCCACGGCCAACCTGCGCGACCGGGGCGTCTCCGAGATGTCCGCCGCGCTGAAGCGGCGCTTCAACTTCGAGACGGTCGGCCCGATCGACGACCTGGCGGCCGAGACGGAGCTGGTGCGCGGGCAGGCCACGGCGGCGCTGGTCCGCGGTGGGGCGGAGTTCACGCTGGACGAGGCGGTGCTGGAGGCGCTGGTCACCGCGTTCCGGGACCTGCGCACCGGGCGCAGTGCGGAGGGCTGGGAGGTGGAGCGGCCGTCCACGGTCATGTCGACGGCCGAGGCCGTGCAGGTCGCCGCCTCCATGGGCCTCGGCGCGGCGTACCTGGGCAACGGCCGCGATGTCGTGCGGACGCTGCCGGGCCATCTGCTGGGCACCGTCCGCAAGGACGATCCGGCCGACCACGCGCGGCTGCTGGGGTACTGGGACGGGCCGGTGCGCCGCCGCGCGGAGGGCGGGGCTCCGCTGTGGCGGACGCTGTGGGAGCTGCGCGATGAGCTCACCTGAGCCCGGGCCCGCCGGGGCCGTGGAGGAGCTGGCGGGGTGCCGCGACCCGTTCCTGATCGGGGTGCGCCACCACTCCCCCGCGCTCGCGGCGGCGGTCCCGGCGATGCTGGCGCAGGCGGCCCCGGAGGTGCTGCTGGTGGAGCTGCCGGAGGAGTTCGCTCCGTGGCTCCCGTGGCTGGCGGACACGGCGACGGTGCCTCCGGTGGCGCTGGCGGGCAGCGGCGGTGCGGGCGGACTGGTGTTCCTGCCGTTCGCGGAGTTCTCGCCGGAGCTGGCCGCGATCCGCTGGGCGCGGGAGGCGGGGGTCGAGGTGGTGCCGTTCGACCTGCCGCTGGGGGCGCGGGGCGCGGCCGCCGCACGGGACGCGGGTGCGGACGCCCCGGGCCGGAGGGCTCCGGGTCCGGACGCCGCGGTGCCGCCGGCCACGGACCCGGACGGGGGTGCGCGCCCGCCTGTCGGGGCCGGGGCGCGGGGTGTGGCGGCCGCGCTGCGGGCCAGGGCGGGGGGAAGGCCCGAGGACGACCTGTGGGACCGGCTCGTGGAGGCCCCGGCGCCGGGCGCGTCGCCCGAGGCGCTGCGGCGGGCGGCGCTCCTGGTGGGCTGGGCGCTGCGGCACGACCAGGAGGCCGTCGACCCGTACGACCTGCGGCGCGAGGCGCACATGCGGCGCCGCCTGGCCGCGTACGCGGACCGGCGCGCCGCGGCCGTGATCGGCGCGTTCCACGCGCCCGCCCTGCTGCCCGGTGCGGCGCGCGGCGGTGCCCCGGAGGACACGGCCGTGGAGGGGACGGCCGTGGAGGGGTCCGCGGGCGGGGTGGTCACGTCGCTCGTCCCGTACGCGTACGGGTTGCTGGACGAGCGCTCCGGCTACCCGGCGGGCATACGGGACCCGGAGTGGCAGCGCGGCGTGTACCTCGCCGGGGGCGACCCCGCCCGGCTGGACGACCTGCTGCTGTCGTCGGCGGTACGGATCTGCGCGGCCGTGCGCGCCGCGGGGCACCCGAGCGGGCCGGCCGACGCGCGGGAAGTGGTGCGCCTCGCCCGTGACGTGGCGAGCCTGCGCGGGCTGCCGGCCGCCGGCCGGGGGGAGCTGGTGGAGGCGGCCCAGTCGGTGCTGACGCAGGGCCAGCTGTACGGGCGGGGCCGGGTGGTCGCCGCCGCCATGGAGAAGGTGCTGGTCGGTGAGCGGCGCGGCCGGCTCGCGCCCGGGACACCGCGCTCCGGGCTCGGCCCGGACGTGGAGGCACTGCTGGCCCGGCTGTCGCTGCCGGCGCCGGACGCGCCCGCGCGGCGCGAACTGCGGCTGGACGCGCTGCGCGGTGACCTGGACCGCGAGCGCGAGGTCTGTCTGCGACGGCTCGCGGTGTGCGGGGTGCCGTACGGGGAGGAGTCCGGGGTCGCGGGCGTGGGCGGTGCCGCCGCGCTCACCACCCGCTGGACGGTGGCCTGGACGCCGTCGACCGCGGCGATGCTCGATGTGGCGGGCGTGCACGGGGTGACCCTGGAGCAGGCCGCCGCCGGGGTGCTGCGGCAGCGGCACGCCGCACAGGTGCGGGAGGGCGGCCCCACCGCGGCGCAGGCCCTGGACGGGCTGCGCGCGGCCGCGCGGTGCGCGCTGCCCTGCCTCGCCGCCGAGCGGCTCGCGGAGACGGCCGTCACGCTGCCCGCCTCCGGGACGCTGCCCGAACTGCTGGACGGGATCGCCCTCCTGGACCGCATCCGGTCCGGCCATGTGCCGGGCCTGCCGGAGGGATGGTGCGCCAACGCGGTGGACGCGGCGTACGAGGAGCTGGCCGGGGCCGGGGTCCGCGCGCTGGACGGGCTCGCCGGGTCCACGGACCCGGAGGACGCCCGCGCGCTCGTGGGCCTGGCCGGGCAGGCAGCCGCCGCGGGGAGCGGGGGCCTGCGGCTCGCCGACGCGCTCTCCCGGCTGGACGCGCAGGCCACACCGCTGATCCGCGGGGCGGCGGGGGCGGCGCGGGTGCTGCTGGGACAGCGGGACGCCGGGGACTTCGGGGTGCGGCTCGCTTCCCGGGCGGACGGCGCGACGACGCCGGAGCTGCGGTCGGAGCTGTCCGGGCTGCTGCGCGGTGCCCTGCTCGCGGCGGGTCCCCTGCTGGAGACGGGCCGGGCGCTGGACCCGCTGCTGGAGCGGGTGGAGACCTGGCCGGACCGCGGTTTCCTGGACCGGCTGCCGGCACTGCGCGCCGGTTTCGACACGCTGTCGCCCGCGGCCCGGTCCCGGCTGCTGGCGGCGGTCGAGGACCGCACGGGGATCGCCGCCGGCTCGCTGCCGGACGCGGTGCCCGACCCGGCGGCGCTCGCCCGGCTCGCCCTGGCTGATCTGGCGGGGCGTGAGGCGCTGGCACAGCGAGGACTGGGCGTGGCCCCGGCCGGTGCGGGTGGTGCGCCGGAGGCGCCCGGCATGGACTGCGCGGCCGCATCGCCGACGGCCGGCCGGCGTGACGGTTCCGCCGCTGATGCCGCTGAAACCGCTGATGCTGTTGATGCCGTTGATGCCGCCGGTTCCACCGGGGACTCCGGGGACTCCGGAAGCTCCGGGGGCTTCGGGGGCTCCGGGGCTGAGGCGGGCTTCGCCAGGGATTCGGCCGGGTTGACGCCGGGCGAGCGGTGGCGGCTGGTGCTCGGCCGGGCGCAGGGGCTCGGCGGGGCCGCCGGCCGGCTCGCCAGGGCCCTCGACGAGCTGTACGGGCGCGGCCACGGCGAAGGTTCCCGGGGCGAGGAGGCCCGCGGATCGGGGGGCGGCGGCGAGGCGCCGTTCCCGGACGTGCGGGCGTGGTCGCAGGAGTTGGCAGCGCTGTTCGGGCCCGGTGTGCGGGAGGAGGTCCTCGCGGCGGCCGCCGACGCCGGGCGCCTCGACGCCGCCATGGAGCTCGACCCGGCGGCGGCCCGGCCTTCGGTGGAGCTGCTGCGCACGGTGCTCTCGTACGCCGGCGGCCTGCCCGAGCACCGGCTGGACCGGCTGCGGCTCCTGGTCGCCCGGCTCGTACGGGAGTTGACGCGGGCCCTCGCCAACCGGCTGCGCCCCGCGGTGAGCGGGCTCGCGCACCCGCGCCCCACGCGGCGCCCCGGTGGCCCGCTCGACCTGGAGCGCACGCTGCGGGCGAACCTGGCGTCCGCGCGCCGCGACCCCGCGACCGGCGCGGTGACCGTGCTGCCCGAGCGGCCCGTGTTCCGCACCCGGGCCCGCAAGCAGGCGGACTGGCGGCTCGTCCTGGTCGTGGACGTCTCGGGGTCGATGGAGGCGTCCACCATCTGGTCGGCGCTGACCGCGTCCGTCCTGGCCGGGGTCCCGTCGCTCAGTACGCATTTCGTGGCCTTCTCCACCGAGGTGATGGACCTCACTGGCCACGTCGAGGACCCGCTGAGCCTCCTCCTGGAGGTCCGGGTCGGCGGCGGCACCAGCATCGCGCGGGGCCTGCGGCACGCCCGCGGGCTCGTCACCGTGCCGTCGCGCACACTCGTCGTCCTGGTCAGCGACTTCGAGGAGGGCGGCCCGGTCGGGCCCCTCCTGGCGGAGGTGCGGGCCCTGGTGGACGCGGGCTGCCACGTGCTCGGCTGCGCCTCGCTCGACGACGAGGGTCGCCCACGGTACTCGGCCGGCGTGGCCGGACAGCTGGTGGCGGCGGGCATGCCGGTCGCCGCGCTCAGCCCTCTCGAACTGGCCCGCTGGGTCGGCGAACGCGTAGGAGGTACGCAGCGGTGACGGTTCTTCCCCCGGTGGTCGCCGAGGTGGCGGCCACCGCGCTCGACCTGCTGCCCGCGCGGCTGCGCAAGCGCGTGGACGGCGCGGTGGCGAAGGCGGCCGACTGGCCGGTGGAGCGGGTGGCGGACGGTGTGCGGGTCAGCGCCGGTGACGACACGGTGGTGACGCTGACGACGACCGCGGGCGGAGTGGTGGCGTCGGCGGAGGCGGCGGTGTGCAGTTGCCTGCTGGCTCCGGCGTGCCTGCACCGCGCCGCGGTCCTGTCCCGGGCGCCCCTCGCGGAGCCCGAAGCCACCGCGTCCGATGCCACCGCGTCCGATGCCACCGCGTCCGACGCCACCGCGTCCGACGCCACGGACCCGGCCGGCACGTCGGACTTGGCGGAACCGGCGGACCCGGCCATCACGGACGCCCCCGCGACGACCGCCGTGGACACCGCGGACACCGTGGACACCGCGGATACCGCGCACACCGGCGTTGCGGCACCCGGGAGTGGTGCCGAACCCGTGACCGCCGGGCCGACCCGTCCCGATCCGCCCGGCCGGACCGACCGGCCCGGAGATACCGGCGGGCCCGGAGATACCGGCGGGCCCGGAGATACCGGCGGGCCCGGAGATACCGGCGGGCCCGGAGATACCGGCGGGACCGGGCAGCAGGCGTCGCCCGGCGCGCCCGGTGACGCCGAGCAGGCCGGCGACGGAACGGGTGCGGCGCTCACCGGTGTCCAGGGCGCGGCCCTGCGGGCGCTCGGGGACGCCGCGGTGGGCGTGCTGGTGGCCGGGGTGAGCGGGGCCGGCGCCGTGGTCCGCGCCGAAGTGCTCCACGCGGCGCACTCCGCCCGCCTCGCCGGGTTGCCCCGGCCCGCCGCGGTCGCGGTGCGCGTGGCGCGGCGGCTCGGCGAGGCGCGCTCCGAGGACCCGGCGTTCCGTCTGCCGGAGCTGTCCGCGGACCTGGCCGAGTTGCTGGATGCCGTGCAACGGCCGCTCTCGGCGGCGGGTCCGGCGCGGCGCGCGTACCGGCCCACCGGTCCGCTGCGGCTGTACGGGCTGTTCACCGAGCCGGTCGTCACCGCGTCCGGGTACGCGGGCGCGACCGCGTACGCCGTGACGCCCGACGGTGCGCTGCGTACGGTCTCCGACGTGGCGCCCGGGGGCCCGGAGCGCGCCGTGCAGGCGGCCGGCGCGGCCCTGGTGCCCGGCGGCTCCGCGCTGCCGCTGCGGGAGCTGGGCGACGGGGGCGGGGTGATCCTCACCTCGCCGACGGTCTCGGCGGACGGGCGGGTCGGCGGGGGCGGGCCGGTCCGTTCCGTACGGGCGGCGGGCTGCTCCTGGCACGAGCCGCCGCTCGACGCGCTGTGGCGGCGTCCGCCGGCGGCCCAGCTGGACGCGGCCCTGGACTGGTGGGACCGGCCCGCCGACGACCGGACGGCGGGCGGCGATCTGCTGTTCCTCGACGGGACGGTCACGGCGGCCGCCTCGGCGGGCGGCGGCCCCGCGTTCGCGGTGGAGGGCGGGCCGACCGTGTCGCTGTACGCGCCGGACGAGCGGCCGGAGTTGCCGTACGCCGAGAACCTGCGGCTGCTCGCGGCCCGCCCCGGGCTGCGGTTGCGGCTGATCGCCCGGATCGCGCCGGACCGGCCCGGCGGGGTGTGCGCGCTGGCCGCGTCCTGGGCGGGGCACGACGGGGAGGCGGTCCGCGCGGACCTGGGCCTGCGCCGGCTGCACCGTACGGACTTGCCCGCGGTGTCCGCCGAGCCCGCCGCACCTGCCGCGCCACCGGCCGTGGAGGCGCCGGCGGCCCTCCCGCTCGAGCTGGACCTGCTGCGCCGCGCGGTGGACCGTACGGTGGCGGGCGGCCGGGCCGTCACGGCCGCCGCGGCCGACGGCGAACTGCCGCGCCGGCTCCGCGCGGTGGGCCTGTCCACGGGCGCGGGCTGCGCACGTGCGCTCGAGGAGGCGTCGTCCGCCCGTGGCCGGGATGCGCTGGGGCGCCTGACGCCCGCCGATCCGGAGGTGTTCGCCCGGGCGTGGCTGGCCGCGTCGGTCTACGTGTCGGCGGCGGCCCGTTCCCTGCTGTCGGCGGCCTGGGCGTCGTCGTCCGGCGAGGTCTCCGTGGAGAGCCAGACGCGCAGCGGGCCGGTGGCCGTGAAGCCGTGACACAGGGCGGCGTCGAGGTCGTCGCCGTGTTCGTACCCCACGACCGGCGTCCCCGGCAGGCGGGCGGCGATCGCGGCGAGGCACCCGGGCCAGGCGGCGTCGCCGCCGAACAGGTTGGAGACGCCCGCGACGCCGGCGGCGTGGCTGACCACGGCTCCGGAGACGATACGGCCGTCCGGTCCGCGCCCGGCGAGGACCGTGGTCGACGGGTCGGCCAGCAGCGCCGGCCGGAACAGGCCCATGGTGTCCCCGTCGCTCCACGCCGCCTCCCACGCGGCGAGTCCGGCGGGGGCACGGACCGGCTGCCAGGCGGCCTCACCGGCGTCGGGTCGTCCCGGCGGGGGCAGGTCCGCGGGCCGGTGGATCCACCGGGCCTCGAAGAGCGGCGCGAAGCCGTGGCCGGTGAGGTCCAGGTCGGCGAAGCTGTCCTTGACCGAGCACCCGGGTGCGCGCCGGTCGACGGCGTCCAGCAGGTCCCGTACGTCCCGCGGTGAGAGGCCCGGGGCGAGGGTCACGGCGTCCGGGTAGTACGGCGGCGTACGGCGCGGGCTCGTCCAGGCGCGGGCGCCGAAGGTACCCCCGGGCAGGCCGTGGGCGCGGCACATGGCGGCGCACCACGCGGCGTTGTTGCGGGCGGATGCTCCGAGGTCCATGCCGGGATCCTGTCAGAGCTGACAGTCCTTCCCCCGCCCCCTGCCATTTTCCGAAGAACGGAATATATTTTCCGTACATCGGACTTGGGGGTACTCATGGCAACGGAGCGGGCCCTGCCCCGCCGCGCGGTCGCCGAATCGGTCGGCAGCGCGGCCCTGGTCGCCGTCGTCGTCGGCTCCGGATTGCACGCCAGCGGCCTCAGCGACGACATCGGCGTGCGGCTGCTGGCCAACTCGCTGGCGTCGGCGATCGGACTCGGCCTGCTCATCGCGCTGTTCGCGCCGGTCTCCGGGGCGCACCTCAATCCGGTGGTCACCCTGTGCGTCTGGTGGACGCGCCGCCGGGCCCGGGACGGACTGACCGGTCGCGAGGTGGTGGTGTACATCGCCGCCCAGCTGGCCGGTGCGGTCGCCGGCGCGCTGCTCGCCGAGGCGATGTTCGGGCGGGCGCCCGGCAGCTGGTCCACCCAGGTGCGGTCCGACGGGCACCTGTTGCTCGGCGAGACGGTCGCCACGGCCGGGCTGGTCCTGCTGATCCAGGGCCTGGACCGGATCGGGCGGGCGTCGCTCACGCCGGTGGCGGTCGCCGCGTACATCGGGGCGGCGATCTGGTTCACCTCGTCGGGGTCGTTCGCCAACCCCGCCGCGACGGTCGGCCGGTCCCTGACCGACTCCTTCACCGGCATCGCCCCGGCCTCCCTCCCGGGCTTCATCGCCGCACAGCTCGTCGGCGGACTGGTCGGCGCCGGGCTGGCGAACCTGCTGTACGGGCGGCGGCCGCCGGGGGCCGAGCCGGCCGCAGGCTGAACCGGCCGCCCGCTTTCCGCGTCTCGACGAAGGGACGCGAACGGGAACACCAGCGGGAGGTTCGTACATGCGACGCAGGTGGCCGCTGCCGCTGCCCAGGAGCCGGCGGGGCAGGCGGCGGCTGGTGCAGGGCGTCATGCTCGGGTGCGTGCTGGCGCTCACGCCCGCCACGTGGATGCACGCCGTCGCCGACGGCCGGCTGCGCAGCGCCGGCGAGGTCCCGGCGCAGGACGTCGCCGTCGTCTTCGGCGCGGGGCTGTGGAACGGCCGGCCGACGCCGTACCTCGCCCACCGCCTCGACACGGCGGCGGAGCTGTACCGCGGCGGCAAGGTGAAGGTGGTGCTGGTCACCGGCGACAACAGCCGCGCGGAGTACGACGAGCCCGACGCGATGCGCGCGTACCTGACGGACCGGGGGGTGCCGGACGGGCGGATCGTCAGCGACTACGCGGGCTTCGACACGTGGGACTCCTGCGTGCGCGCGAAGAAGATCTTCGGCGTCGACCGGGCGGTCCTGGTGACCCAGGGCTTCCACATCCGGCGGGCCGTGGCCCTGTGCCGGGAGGCGGGCATCGACGTGTACGGGGTCGGCGTCGACGAGCCGCACGACTCGGTCTGGTACTACGGCGGGGTGCGGGAGCTGCTGGCGGCGGGCAAGGCGGCGGCGGACGCGGCGTTCGAACCGGACCCGGTGTTCCTGGGCCCCGAGGAGCGGGGCGTCACCGAGGCTCTCGGCCGCTGACACCACGCCCCGCCCCGCCGGCGCCCGCGCACCCCCGCGCCCACACCCCGGCACCCCGACCCTGACACCACGCCCCGCCCCGCCGGCGCCCGCACACCCCCGCCCCCCGGTGGCGGGACCACCCGGGCCCGCCGCCACGCCCCTCCGCGCCCTGGCCGCTCACCGTCGCCCGAGCGCTCGATGGAGCCCGACGTACCGGAGGCGTAATGCGGGGGGTGCGTGGGCGTAACACGGGCGTCGCATGCTCGGGGGCATGCTCACCGCCACCACCCCCACGCACTGTCCGTACTGCTCCCTGCAGTGCGGCATGAACCTGCGAGCCGCCGGTCCGGGCGTCGAGGTGGTGGAGCGCGCGGACTTCCCCGTGAACCGGGGTGCCCTGTGCGGTAAGGGACGTACCGCACCCGCAGTGCTCTCCTCCCGGGTCAGGCTGGTCGAGCCCCTGGTCCGACGCCCTGCCACAGGCAGGCTCGAACCGGCCACCTGGGAGGAGGCCCTGCAGGCCGTCGCCGACGGCCTGCGGCGCACGCGGCAGGACCACGGGCCGGACGCCGTCGGCGTGTTCGGGGGCGGCGGGCTCACCAACGAGAAGGCGTACGCGCTCGGCAAGTTCGCCCGGCTGGTCCTCGGGACCTCCCAGATCGACTACAACGGCCGCTTCTGCATGTCCTCCGCCGCCGCGGCCCACCAGCGGGCCTTCGGCCTCGACCGGGGGCTGCCCTTCCCGCTGGAGGACATCCCGCGCACCGGCTGCGTGGTCCTCGTCGGCTCCAACCTCGCCGAGACCATGCCGCCGGCCCTGCGCTACCTCACCGAACTGAAGGAGAACGGCGGCAAGCTCATCGTCGTCGACCCGCGCCGCACCCGTACCGCCGAGCAGGCCGACCTCCACCTCGCGCCGCGCCCCGGCACCGACCTCGCGCTCGCCCTGGGCCTGCTGCACCTGGTCGTGGCGGAGGGGCGGACGGACGAGGAGTTCATCCGGGACCGCACGAGCGGCTGGGAGGACGCCCGCGCCGCCGCCATGTCCCACTGGCCCGCGCTCGTCGAGCGCATCACCGGAGTGCCCGTGCCGCAGCTGCGCGAGGCCGTCGGGATGTTCTGCGACGCCGCCGACTCGATGGTGCTCACCGCCCGCGGCCCGGAGCAGCAGTCGAAGGGCACCGACACCGTCGGCGCCTGGATCAACCTGTGCCTGGCCACCGGGCGCGCCGGGCGCCCCCTGTCCGGGTACGGCTGCCTGACCGGCCAGGGCAACGGGCAGGGCGGCCGCGAGCACGGCCAGAAGGCCGACCAGCTCCCCGGCTACCGCAAGCTCGACGACCCGGCCGCCCGTTCCCACGTCGCCGCGGTCTGGGGCGTCGACCCCGATGTGCTGCCGGGGCCGGGGCGCAGCGCGTACGAGCTGCTCGACGCGCTCGGCACGGACATCAGGTCGCTGCTCCTCATGGGCTCCAACCCCGTGGTGTCCGCGCCGCGTGCCGCCCACATCCAGGAGCGGCTGGAGTCCCTGGACTTCCTGGCCGTCGCGGACGTGGTGCTGTCCGAGACGGCGCAGCTCGCCGACGTCGTGCTGCCCGTGACGCAGTGGGCCGAGGAGACGGGCACCCTCACCAACCTCGAGGGCCGCGTCCTGCTGCGCCGCCGCGCGATCGACCCGCCCGCGGGCGTACGCAGCGACCTGGAGGTGCTGAGCGGACTCGCGGAGCTGCTGGGCTGGGAGAAGGGGTTCCCCACCGACGCCGAGGAGGTCTTCGACGAGCTGCGGAGGGCCTCGGCCGGCGGCCCCGCCGACTACGCGGGCATCAGCTACCGCCGCATCGCCGAGGAGGACGGCGTCTTCTGGCCGTGCCCCGAGCCCGCCCACCCCGGCACGCCCCGCCTGTTCCTGGAACGGTTCGCCACGCCCGACGGGCGGGCCCGCTTCGTCCCGGTGACCCACCGGGCCGCGGCCGAGGAGACGGACGACGAGTACCCGGTGGTGCTGACGACCGGGCGGGTCGTCTCGCAGTACCAGTCAGGTGCGCAGACCCGGCGGGTCGACGAGCTGAACGCCGCCGCGCCCGGGCCGTTCGTGGAGCTGCACCCGCGCCTCGCGCAGCGCCTGGGCGTCGCCGAGGGCGAGCCGGTGGCGGTGGTGTCGCGCCGCGGCCGGGCGGTGGCGCCCGCGCGGATCACGAACGGGATCCGGCCGGACACGGTGTTCATGCCGTTCCACTGGGCCGGGGAGGGCCGGGCCAACACGCTGACGAACCCGGCGCTCGACCCGACCTCGCGGATGCCCGAGTTCAAGGTGTGCGCGGTCCGTCTGGAACGGGCGACCGGCGCCTGAGCCAGTCGCCGCCCGCTATGGGGGCGCCGGGCTCCGCGGCGGCCGCGGCGACATAGACCCAGGCCCGGACCGTGACGCCGTCCCGTACGCGCACGACGTCGCAGGCCTCCCGCTCGTAGAGGTTGAGCGGGTGGCCCGGGCCGTAGTACTCCTCCAGGCGGTCGAGTACGGACAGCAGGGCGTCGTACCGGCCCGGCGCCGCCGTCACCAGCTCGCCCAGCACGCCGCCGCCGCCCGCGCCCCGCACCGCGTACGGGTAGCCGGGGCCGTCGCGCAGCAGCGCGCCCGGCAGCCGGGCGGGCTCCTCCGACGCCGTGCGGCCGTGGAGGAACAGCGCGTGGTTGCACTCGCCGGGGCGGAGCGTCCCGTACACGAAGAACGGCAGCTCCCCGGTCACGCGGACGTCTCCCGCTGCAGCCACGCCAGGTAGGCGGCGCTGCCGCGGATCACGGGCGTGGCGATGATCTCGGGGGTGTCGTAGTCGTGGACCGCGGTGAGGTGCGCCTCCAGCGAGGCGTAACAGGCTTCCGTCGTCTTGAACAGAACCTGCCACTCCTGGCTCGTCTCGATGGCGTTCTGCCAGTGGTAGACCGAGGTGACGGGGCCGGAGATCTGCGCGCACGCGGCGAGCCGCGCCTCCACCGCGCCACGGGCCAGTTCCCGGGCCTTGTCGGCGCTGTCGGTGGTGGTGAGGACGGTCAGGGCCAGGGTCACGGTCTCTCCTCCGCGTGTCGTCACGGCACGGCGGCGCGCGCACCGCGCCGCGTACCGCCGAGCGTACGCACCTCCGGCCGCCGACGGCCCGTCCCCCGCCCGTCCCCGGCCGGCCCCGTCGGCCCCCGCGTCTCAGCCCTCGTACGGGCGGACGGACTTGGCGTCCCGCAGCGCGTGCGCCCACCACGCGAGCTGGTCGAGCATCTTCTTGGCGGCGGCGTCGGGACCGCTGGGCTCCTTGTGCCGGCCCGTCTCGTCGAAGTGCCCGTGGGCGTTGTGGAAGGAGACGGTGTCGCGGACGGTGACCGCGTGCATCTCGGCGAAGACCTGGCGCAGTTGCTCCACGGCGCGCAGGCCACCGGACATCCCGCCGTAGGAGACGAAGGCGACGGGCTTGGCCTGCCATTCGGTGAAGTGCCAGTCGATGAGGCTCTTGAGGACGGCGGGGAAGGAGTGGTTGTACTCGGGTGTGAGGACGACGAACGCATCGGCGGCGGCCAGCTTGGGGCTGACCTCGGCGAGTGCGGCGCGAACGGCGGGTGCGGGCCGGCGGGAGAGCGTGGTGGGCAGATCCGTCGTGGCGAGGTCGACCACGTCGACGGTGAAGTCGTCGCGCTCGGCGAGCCGGGAGAGGAACCAGTCGGCGATGACCGGCCCGAAGCGGCCCTCGCGGTTGGACCCGACGATGACGGCGAGCCGGAGCGGCACGGGACGGGTCGTGGCGTGCGGCGCGGTCTGCTGCGTGGTGTTCGTTTCGATGTCCATGCCGAGAAGCCTCGTACCTCGACCAAACTTGAGGTCAAGCCCCGATTTTCAGCACCCTTCGCCGGTCCCTCCCCGGTCCCTCCCCCGGGCCTCCCCGGTCCCTCCCCCGGGCCTCCCCGGCCCCTCCCCGCGGCCGGCGGCCCGCCCGGCGCCGGCCGCGGCGCGGCTCACCCGTTCGGCGCGGACCGGGCCGGGCGCGGCGAATGAGCCCCGGAAGCCCGGCTGACCTGCGGGGACGCGGGCGACCGGGACCGGCACCACGTACGAACTGACGGCTTCTCAGCAGGCGGGGCGGGGAGCCGGGGCCTTACCCATGGGAACAAGGACATCCGCCCCGCGGTCACCCGCGCCGCGGACACCCGCCCTCGCGCCCGGAGGATCCATGCGCACCACCACCCGCCCGCTGACCGGTACCGCGCTGGCGGTCGTCTCGCTGGGAGCGCTCGCGACGCCGAGCGCGTACGCCGGGGACCTCGCGGCGCTGGAGGTCTACCCGTCGAGCGCGGCCCCCGGCGAGACCGTCACGGTCAACACCACCGCGTGCGGCAAGAACGGCCACGGTGTCGGCGACGCGGGCTCCCTGGGCGCGGGCGAGTTCAAGCTGGCCCCCGGCACCCACAAGGAGGTCGTGGTCGGCCAGTTCAAGGTGCCTCACCACACCAAGCCCGGCACGTACGCGATCAACGTGTCCTGCCACAACGGCAAGACGGCCACCGGGGACCTGGTGGTCGTCCACGGAGGAGGAGGCAAGGACACCGGCGGTAAGGACACGGGCGGTAAGGACACGGGCGGGCTGGACACCGGCGGCATGGACACCGGCGGGCTGGACACCGGTGGCAAGCACACGGGCGGCATGGACACCGGCGGGCTGGACACCGGCGGGCAGGGGGACGTACCGAGCGGGCATGTGAAGACCGGTGTCGGAGGCAGCGTCGGCCCCGACACCGCACAGATCGCGGCGGGTGCGGCCGTCCTGGCCGCGGCCGCCGTCGGCGGGGTCTGGCTCCTGCGCCGCCGGGCGAGCGGCGCGCAGGGCCGCTGACCCGCCGCTCCGCTCCCCGCCCCCGTCGCGCGCGCCCCGAGGCCGCGGCGCGGGCGGGGGGCACCACGCCGCACCAGCGTCATGGAGGGACGCCCGATGAGCAGAGGCAAGGGGTGGGGTCTAGCCGTCGCCGCCGTCGTCGGCGTGTGGCTCGTCCAGAACGGCTCCGCCGACGTCACCCCGCCCGTGCCGTCCGCCGCCGAGGCCTTCGCGGCCGGGCCCCACCGGCACACCGACGCCGCTGCCGCCCCCCTGCCGCCCTCCGCCCCGGTCCGCGTCCGCATCCCCGGGATCGACGTCGACGCGCCGGTCATGCGCCTCGGTCTCGCGCCCGACGGCAGCCTGGAGGTCCCACCCACCGGGAACCGCAACGTCGCCGGCTGGTTCCGGGACGGCACCCCGCCCGGCGCCAAGGGCACGGCGATCATCGCCGGGCACGTCGACAACGCCGACGGCCCTGCCGTCTTCTACGCCCTGGGCACGCTCAAGAAGGGCCACCGCATCGAGGTCGCCCGCCGCGACGGCCGCACCGCCGTCTTCACGGTCGACGCGGTCGAGGTGTACGACAACGACCGCTTCCCCGACCGCAAGGTCTACGGTCCCGCCGACCGCGCCGAGCTCCGCGTCATCACCTGCGGCGGCGACTTCGACGAGAAGACCGGCTACCAGGGCAACGTCGTCGCCTACGCCCATCTGATCGGCGTGCGCTGACACCACCCGGACCGCCGGGCCACCCGGCCCGCCACCGCCGGCCCCCGGGCCCAGCGCCACCCCGCCACCGACGGCCCGGCACCACCACCCACGGCCCCGGGCTCACCACCGCCCACGGCGGCCGGGGCTCAGTACCACTGGTCGAAGGCGAGCTTCGCCACCAGCGAGAAGACCACCACCAGGAGCACCCCGCGCACGAACTCCGCGCCCCTGCGCAGCGCCGTCCGCGCCCCCAGCATGCCGCCCGCCAGGTTGAACACCGCCATCACCGCGGCCAGCTGCCACAGCACGTTCCCCTGGTACGCGAACATCGCCAGCGCGCCCGCGTTGGTGCACACGTTCACGATCTTCGCGGTGGCGGACGCGGTCACCAGGTCCAGGTGGAGCACGGCGGTGAGGGCCAGCACCAGGAACGTCCCGGTGCCCGGCCCGAACAGCCCGTCGTAGAAGCCGATCCCGCCGCCGACGAGCACGACCGCCGTGACGATTCGGGCCCGCGTCACCGCGACGGTCGTCTCGCCCGTCCCGAAGGACGGGCGCAGCATCACGAAGGCCGCCACGCCCAGCAGCACCACCATGATCACCGGCCGCAGGACCTCGTTGCTGATGCCGCTCGCGAAGAACGCCCCGCCCATGGAGCCGGCGAGGGCCGCCAGCCCGACCCGTACCGCCGTCTTCACGGGCACCCGCACCGGCGCCCGGCGTACGTACGTCACGGCCGCGCCCGTCGTGCCGACGATGGCGACCGCCTTGTTCGTGCCGAGCACCTGCGGGGCGGGGACGTGCGGGACACCGAGGAGCAGGGCGGGCAGGAGCAGCAGCCCGCCGCCGCCCACCACGGCGTCGATCCAGCCCGCCAGGAGCGCGGCGGCGCAGAGGAAGAGGACGGTGGTCAGCGATATGTCGGGCATGGCTTCGACCCTAGGGACGGAATACGTGTGCCGTCCACGGAACGCGGGAGACTTGAGCTGCCTCTGAGGTTGCCGCCCCGGCCCTCCACCGCCCTCGTCCCCGCGCCGGCGCCCACGCCCCCACGCCGCCACCGCCCCCACCCCTCACCGCCCGCACCCCCCTCCGCTGAGGGCAGCTTTCCGTGCGCGAAACAAACGGGATGCGGCCGGGAAACACCGCCGACGCACGCTTCTGGACATGAGTTCACGGATCGTGGTGGTCGGCGGAGGCACGGCGGGCGCACGCCTCGCCGAGCGGCTGCCCGTCACCCTGCTCGGCGAGGAGCCGCACGCCCCGTACAACCGGGTGCTGCTGGCGGACGTCCTGGCCGGCCGGTACGGGCCCGAGGTCATCGCCCTGCCGTCCTCCCGCGGTGGCGGGGCGCGGCACCAGGTGCGGGTGACCGCCGTCGACCGGGCCGCCCGGGTGGTGCACTGCGCGGGCGGCGAGTCGTTCGCGTACGACCGGCTGGTCCTGGCCACCGGCTCCAACCCGGTGCTGCCGCCGCTGCGCGGTCTGGGCGGCGACCGGCTGCCGGCCGGGGTGCACGCGTTCCGGACGCTCGACGACTGCCTGGCGCTGGACGCGCTGGTGGCCCCGGGCGTGCGGGCGGTGGTGATCGGCGGCGGCCTGCTGGGCGTGTCGGCGGCCCGCGCGCTGGCGGCACGGGGCGCGGAGGTGGTGCTGGCCCAGCAGGGCGAGCACCTGATGGAGCGCCAGCTCGACGCGGCCGCGTCCGCGATCCTCCGCCGCCACCTGGAGGCGGACCTGGGCGTGGAGGTGCACACCGAATGCCGGGTGCGCGGTCTGCGCTGCGCCGGCGACGCCGTCGAGGCGGTCGAACTCGCCGACGGCTTCGTCCTCGACGCGGACGTGGTCGTCATCGCCTGCGGGGTGCGGCCGCGCGTCGGCCTGGCCCTGGAGGCCGGGCTGGACGTGCGGCGCGGGATCGTCGTCGACGACCAGCTGCGCACCTCCGACCCGTACATCCACGCCGTCGGCGACTGCGCCGAGCACGACGGACGGCTCTACGGGCTGGCCGGTGCCGCCCTGGAGCAGGCCGACGTCCTCGCCGAGGTGCTCGCCCACGGCACCGGCGCCTACCGCGGTACCCGCGCGCTGACCCGGCTCAGCATGGACGCCCTCGAACTGGCGGCGTTCGGCGAAGCCACGCCGCGGCCCGGTGACGACACCGTGCAGCTCGCCGACGCGACGAGCGGCGCGTACCGGAAGGTCGTCGTCCGCGGCGACCGGCTCGTCGGGGGCGTGCTGCTCGGCGATCTCGGCGCGGTCGGGGCGCTCGCCCGGGCCTGGGAGGGCGACGAGGCCCTGCCGGAAGCGCCCCTGCTCCACCTGCTCACCCATGACGGAGGCTCCTGACATGCCGAACAAGCCCACCATCGTCCTCGTCGGCCACGGCATGGTCGGCCAGCGCTTCCTGGAGGCCCTCGCCGACCGGGGCGTCACGGAGCGGGCGCGGATCGTCGTCTTCTGCGAGGAGCCCCGCCCGGCGTACGACCGGGTCCGGCTGACCTCGTACTTCGACGGCAGGACGCCCGAGGACCTCTCCATGGTCGAGGACGGGTTCATGGCGCGGCACGGGATCGAGCTGCACCTGGACGACCCGGCCGAGACCGTCGACCGGGAGGCGCGCACGGTGACGTCCCGCGCCGGGCACGTGGTGGCGTACGACACGCTGGTGCTGGCGACCGGTTCGTACCCCTTCGTACCGCCGGTTCCCGGCAAGGACGCGACCGGCTGCTTCGTCTACCGCACGATCGAGGACCTCCTCGCCATCGAGGAGTTCGCGAAGACGGCGAAGACCGGCGCGGTGGTCGGTGGCGGACTGCTCGGCCTGGAGGCGGCGGGTGCGCTCAAGGGCCTGGGCCTGGAGACGCACATCGTGGAGTTCGCGCCCCGGCTGATGCCCGTGCAGGTGGACGAGGGCGGCGGCGCCGCCCTGTTGCGCACCATCGAGAACATGGGCCTCATCGTCCACACCGGCACCGGTACGCAGGAGGTGCTCACCGAGGACGGCGCGGTCACGGGCATGGCCCTGTCGGACGGTTCCGTGCTCACCACCGACATGGTGGTCTTCTCGGCGGGCGTCCGGCCCCGCGACCAGCTCGCCCGCGACTGCGGCCTCACGGTCGGCGAGCGCGGTGGCATCGCGGTCGACGAGCAGTGCCGTACGTCCGACCCCGCGGTGTACGCGATCGGCGAGTGCGCGCTGGCGGCGGACGGCCGGGTGTACGGCCTGGTCGCGCCCGGTTACGAGATGGCGCTGACGGCCGCCGCGGCGATCGCGGACGAAGAGGGCCAGGCGTTCACCGGTGCCGACATGTCGACCAAGCTGAAGCTGCTCGGCGTGGACGTGGCCTCCTTCGGTGACGCGCACGGCACGGCGGAGGGCTGCCTGGAGGTCGTCTACTCCGACTCGCGCGCCGGCATCTACAAGAAGCTGGTCGTCGACGCGGACGGCGCGCTGCTGGGCGGCGTACTCGTCGGCGACGCCGAGTCGTACGGCATGCTGCGGCCGATGACGGGGACGAAGCCGCCGGTCGCGCCCGAGCAGCTGGTGCTGCCGGCGGGTGCCGGGGCGCCGGTGACGCTCGGCCCGTCGGCCCTCCCGGACGACGCGATCATCTGCTCCTGCCACAACGTCACCAAGGGCGCCATCTGCGCCTGCTCGTCGCTGCCCGAGGTCAAGAAGTGCACCAAGGCGGGCACCGGCTGCGGCAGTTGCGTGAAGGTGATCCAGCAGCTGCTGCCGAAGGCCGCCGACAGCGGCATGTGCGCCTGCTTCTCGTACACCCGCAGCGAACTGTACGAGATCGTCCGCACGATGCGGTTCACGTCGTACGGGGAGCTGCTCGACTCGCACGGCCGCGAGGAGGCGCGCGGTGGAGAGGGCTGCGAGATCTGCAAGCCGGCCGTGGCGTCGATCCTGGCGAGCCTGCACAACGAGTACATCCTCGACGGCGAGCGCGCCGCGCTCCAGGACACCAACGACCACTTCCTGGCGAACATGCAGCGCAACGGCTCGTACTCGATCGTGCCGCGCATCCCGGGCGGTGAGATCACCCCGGACAAGCTCATCGTGATCGGCGAGGTCGCCCGGGACTTCGGCCTCTACACCAAGATCACGGGCGGTCAGCGGATCGACCTCTTCGGGGCCAGGGTCGACCAGCTGCCGGCGATCTGGGCGCGCCTGGTGGACGCGGGCTTCGAGTCCGGGCACGCGTACGGCAAGTCGCTGCGCACGGTGAAGTCGTGCGTGGGACAGACCTGGTGCCGCTACGGCGTGCAGGACTCGGTGCGGATGGCGATCGACCTGGAGCTGCGCTACCGGGGCCTGCGCGCCCCGCACAAGCTCAAGTCGGCCGTCTCGGGTTGTGCGCGCGAGTGCGCGGAGGCCCAGTCGAAGGACTTCGGCGTGATCGCCACGGCCAACGGGTGGAACCTGTACGTCGGCGGCAACGGCGGTGCGACGCCGCGCCACGCGGACCTGCTGGCGCAGGACCTGTCGGACGCGGAGCTGATCCGGCTGATCGACCGGTTCCTGATGTTCTACATCCGTACCGCGGACCGGCTGGAGCGCACCGCGACCTGGCTGGAGCGGCTGGAGGGCGGCCTGGACCACCTGCGGGACGTGGTCGTGCACGACAAGCTCGGGCTGTGCGACGAGCTGGAGGCCCAGATGGCCGCGCACGTGGCGAGCTACCGGGACGAGTGGGCCGAGACCCTCCAGGACCCGGAGCGGCTGCGCCGGTTCGTCTCCTTCGTCAACGCCCCGGACGCGCCGGACCCGTCGGTGCGGTTCGTGCCGGAGCGCGGCCAGATCAAGCCGGACCTGACGGTCCTGACCCTGGAAGGGACTTCTGCCCGATGATGCTCGAACTCTCCTACGACGACGCGTGGCTGACCGTCTGCGAGGCCGCGGCACTGACGCCGGGGCGCGGGATGGCGGCGCTCCTGCCGGACGGACGCCAGGTGGCGCTGTTCCAGGACCGGGCCGGCCGGTGGTACGCGATCGACAACCGCGACCCGTTCACGGGCGCCCAGGTGCTGGCGCGGGGGCTGCTCGGGGCGGCGGCGGGGCGGCCGTTCGTGGCGTCGCCGCTGCTGAAGCAGCGCTTCGACCTGGAGACCGGGCAGTGCCTGGACGACGAGGAGGTGTCGGTGGCGGTCTTCCCGGTCCGCACCCGCCAACTCGCCCTGGTTTCTTGACCGTACGTTCCAGATAGCCGTAGAGTCCTGGTCGTGGCCAGGACCAAGGAATTCGATCCGGACGCCGCGCTCCAGTCGGCTCTCGAGCTCTTCTGGGAGCGCGGTTACGAAGCGACGTCAATGGCGGACCTCGTGGACCGCCTCGGCATCGGCCGCGCCAGCATCTACGCGACCTTCGGCAGCAAGCACGAGCTGTACCTGAGGGCGATGGACCGGTACGCCGAGACGCGCGAGCCGTCCCTGGTGGTGCAGCTGTCCCAGCCGGGCCCGGCGCTGCCGGCCGTCCGCGCGGTGATCCGCGGGTTCGCCGCCGAGGCGTCCTCGGACGAGGAGCGGCTGGTCGGCTGCTTCTTCACCAACACGGCGGCCGAGCTCGCACCGCACGACCGGGCGGCGACGCGCCGGGTCGAGATCAGCTGGGAGCACATCGAGACCGCGCTGCACTCCGCGCTGGTCCGGGCCCAGGCCCAGGGCGAGCTCCCGGCGGAGCGCGCGCCGCGCGCACTGGCCCGGATGCTGCTGGTCCTGCTCCAGGGCATACGGATCGTCGGGAAGGCGTCCGGGGACCCGGCCCGGGTCCGGGACGCCGCCGAGCAGGCGCTGGCCCTGCTGGACTGAGCCGGACGGCGGAAGAGGGGCGCCCCACGCCGGGGCGCTCCTTTTTCCGGCCCTTTTCCGGCCCTTTTTCCGGCCTTGATATTGGATCGTTCGGTCAAAAAAGAGGAGACACCATGTCCGCACCGCGCTTCACCGGCACCACCGCTCTCGTCACCGGGGCCGGCACCGGTCTCGGCCGGGCCGTCGCCCGCGCCTTCGCCGCCGAGGGCGCCTCGGTGGCCGTCGCCGGACGCACCGCCGCCACCCTGGACGAGACCGTCGCCCTGATCGAGAAGGACGGCGGCACGGCCGCCGCCTTCACCGCGGACGTGAGCCGCGCCGACGACATGCGCGGCCTGGTGGAGCGGACCGCCGCCCGCTTCGGCGGCCTGGACGTGGCGGTCAACAACGCCGCCGTGCTGCGTGGCGAGGGAAGCGCGGCCGCCGACCTCGACCCGGCCGACTGGCAGGCCATGCTCGACATCAACGTCACCGGGGTGCTGTACGCGCTCCAGGCCGAGATCGCCCACATGCGGGCACACGGCGGCGGCGCGATCGTCAACATCAGCTCCACGCTGGGCGCCCACGTCCGCCTGCCCGGCATGGTGGGCTACGCGGCGAGCAAGGCCGCGGTCGCCGCGCTGACCCGCGCCGCCGCCCTGGACCACGCCCGGGACGGCATCCGCGTCAACCTCGTGAGCCCCGGCGCCTCCGACGCCCCGATGTCCCTGCGGCCGGGCGAGACCCACGAGGAGCGGGCGGCCCGGCTCACCAGCCCGCTCGGCCGACTCACCTCCGCCGAAGAGGTCGCCGCCGCCGTGCTGTACCTCGCCTCACCGGCGGCGGGGTCGGTCCTCGGAGCCGATCTGGTCGTGGACGGCGGCGTCGCGGCGTGACGATCCCGCGGGCTCAGCCCTGGACGGCCGAGGGGTCCATCCACATGACCTCCCAGAGGTGGTGGTCGGGGTCCTGGAACGAGCGACCGTACATGTAGCCGTAGTCCTGGGGGTCGTTGGCCGGTGAGCCGCCGGCCGCCAGGGCCGCGTCGGCCAGCTCGTCGACCTTCTCGCGGCTGTCGGCGCTCAGCGCGATGATCGCCTCGGTCGAGGCCCGGGCGTCGGCGATCTCCTTCTTGGTGAAGTCCTTGAAGCGCTCCTCGGTGAGCAGCATCGCGAAAATGGTGTCGCTGAAGACCAGGCAGGCGGCGTGCTCGTCGGTGAACTGCTCGTTGAAGGAGTAGCCGAGCTTGCCCCAGAAGGCCTTGGAAGCCTCCAGGTCCTTCACGGGCAGGTTCACGAAGATCATCTGAGGCATGTCGTCCATCCGTTCGGTGTGTTTGCCATCGTGCTGTCGAGGGGTGGACCCGGCCCCCACCGAAAACTCATCGCTCCCTGGAGGAAACCCTCGGGAAAAATCTCCCTCACTTTGCGGCCCCCCGCACCCGGACCCGGGGAGTGTCCGCGAAGCAGCGTCGTCCGCCCGCGGGGCGAGGCCGGACGCCGGTCGGCGTGGCCGCACCAGACTCGCGGACGCGGTCGCCGCGTACAAGGTGGTCCGGCGGGAGCGGAAGCGGAGCTGAAGACCCCGCGGGAGAGCTGACGGCCCGCGGACCGGGCGCGCCGGCGCCCGACCCGGGCCGCGGAGCCGTTGGGGCACCAGTGGTCCACGACAGCAGGTGTGACGCGAGGGGCCAGCCGGGAACCGGTCGGCAACGGCCGGATACCGCCCGGTCGCTGGGGTGTCCGCCGCTTCCGCTTCACCGGCTGTTGATGCACCGTCAATGCAGGACTCCTAGGTTCCCCGAAGCGCGCCAACCCCGTCCGCCGTCCGGCGGCGGGACAGCCACATCCCCCTCCTGGAGTGACAAGTGGAACGTCGCAGTTTCCTGCGCGGAGCGGTCATCGGCGGCACGGCCGCCGCCTTCGGGTTCACCCTCATGGAAGGCGCGGCCTACGCGGCCCCCGCCCAGCCGGGCGCGGGCCCGTACGGAGCGCTCGGCGCCGCCGACGCCAACGGCATACGGCTGCCCAGCGGCTTCACCAGCCGGGTGATCGCCCGGTCCGGACAGCGGGTCGGCTCCACGTCGTACACGTGGCACAACGCGCCCGACGGCGGCGACTGTTTCGCGGACGGCACGGGCTGGATCTACGTCTCCAACTCCGAGATCTCCTCCACCGGCGGCGCGAGTGCGATCAAGTTCTCCGCGACCGGCGCGATCACCGGCGCCTACCGCATCCTGTCCAACACCAACCGCAACTGCGCGGGCGGCAAGACGCCCTGGAACACGTGGCTCTCCTGCGAGGAGGTCGACACCGGGTACGTCTACGAGACCGACCCCTGGGGCGTGAACGCCGCGGTGCGCCGTGCCGCCATGGGCCGCTTCAACCACGAGGCCGCGGCCGCCGACCCGGTCCGCAAGGTGATCTACCTGACGGAGGACAAGTCGGACGGCTGCTTCTACCGCTTCGTCCCGGCGACCTGGGGCAACCTGTCCTCCGGCACCCTCCAGGTCCTGGTGGCGGGCACGGCCACGTCCGGCTCCTTCACCTGGCAGAACGTGCCCGACCCCGACGGCTCCCCGACCGCGACCCGCAGCCAGGTGGCCGCGGCGAAGAAGTTCAACGGCGGCGAGGGCTGCCACTACGCCAACGACACCGTCTGGTTCACCACCAAGGGCGACAACCGCCTCTGGCAGCTGAACCTCACCACCAACACCTACGAACTCGCCTACGACGACTCGCTCGTCCCCAGCGGCACCGCCCCGCTGACCGGCGTGGACAACGTCACCGGCTCGTCCTCCGGCGACCTGTACATCGCGGAGGACGGCGGCAACATGGAGATCTGCGTGGTCACGCCGGACGACGTGGTCGCGCCGTTCCTGCGGATCGAGGGCCAGACCGGCTCGGAGATCTGCGGACCGGCCTTCTCGCCGGACGGCAGGCGGCTGTACTTCTCCAGCCAGCGGGGTACGACCGGCAGCTCCTCGGGCGGCATCACCTACGAGGTGACGGGTCCGTTCCGCGCGTAGCGACGCCGTCGCTGCTGGCCCGGCTGGGCGCCGCCGTGCAGGAGGGCGGCGCCCAGTGGTGTGAGCGTGTGCAGCACGGAGCTGCCCTGGCGCAGCGTGACCACGAGCCCCGCCTCACGCAGCACCCCCGCGTGCTGGCTGGCGGAGGCGAGCGAGACGCCCGCGCGGCGGGCCAGTTCGCTGGTCGTGCCGCCGTGGCCGATGGCCTTGAGCACGGCACAGCGGGTGTGCCCGACGAGCCGGCCCAGCGACGACTCCCCGCCGGAGCCGACCGGCTCGCAGGCGGCCGGCGCGTCGCTGTGCGTGACGGGGTAGACCAGCACGGGCGGCAGGTCCGGGTCGCGGTAGACGACCGGGGTCCCCCGGCAGAAGAACGACGGCTGCAGCAGCAGCCCCCGCCCGTCCAGGCGCAGGTCCCGGTCGGCCGGGTAGTCCGCCTCCAGCACGGGCGAGCGCCAGCGCAGCGTCGGCGGCAGCGACGCGAGCAGTTCGTCGGCCCCTCCGTCGAGCAGGGCCCTGCCCCGCACGGCGCGGTCGGCCTCCACGCGGGACTGGATGTACGTCCAGTAGGGCTCGATCGCCGCCCGGTGGTAGCCGCGCAGGGCGCCCAGGAGCCGGCTGAAGGGCTGGGAGCACCCCTCGGTGAGCCTGCCGGCCCAGTTGGGCAGGGGCGCCGCGCCGGGCCGCGAGGCGGCCAGCAGGGCGAGTTCGCTGTGGATGCGGGCCGGCGGGGTCTCCCGTACGGCCTCCAGCGCCGCGTCGAGGCCGTGCAGCCCCTCCGGCGGGGTCAGGAAGTCCGGGAAATAGCCCCGCTGCGGGACGAGTGCACCCAGCAGCCTTGTTTCACCGTTCAACCGGGTCCGGGTTTGGGAGCGCCATTCTCCGTAGACCAGGGCGCCGCGGCGGTCGCGCAATCGATGAAAGCTGAGAATCGTTTCCCACAACACATCAGGCCGGGCCGCCATGCGGACCCCCGCAAGGTCCGCCCCGGTGAAATGTATACGTAGCACTGAACCCCCACCTGTTGCATCCGCAATCACCCCCCACCACTGAGTATGCATGCCATCACAGGACGTCACCACGGCATTTCAGCCACAGTTGAAACGCATCGCGGAGTCAGGGTGTAAACCGAAAAGCTGTACGCCGTCGGACGGGAAACCTTCAGGACCGAGGTGACGCGCTGAAGACCGTGGGGGGCTTCGCGCGTCCGGCGGCGGTCCGGGGAGGTTGCGGCTCTCCTGTCCGGCAGGGGTAATGGGGCGCGGTCGGCGGGTGGGGATCCGGTGGCCGCGCTCCGCCCATTCTTTGCGGCATGAATGGCGCAATTCGAGCGGACACCTGAAGTCCGCCCTTCAACAGCCCAGAATTCAACCGGCACCCGGGACGAAATATGACGGGGCGGACACCTCCGCACAAGGTGTCCGCCCCGTCTCTCTTGCACCCCGGAGCCGCCGCCGCGTCGGTGAGGGTCGGTGTGACCGACGGGGCTCCGGTGGCTTTCCCGGAATACCGACCACGCGGTATTCCGTAATATCCGGGTACCTGCGTGACAGGTACCCGCGCCGTCAGCGGCTGTCGCTGCCCGAGGACTGCGCCGCCGCCCGGCCCGCCTCCAGGCGCGCCACCGGGATGCGGAACGGCGAGCAGGAGACGTAGTCCAGGCCCACCTCGTGGAAGAAGTGCACCGACTCGGGGTCACCGCCGTGCTCGCCGCACACGCCGAGCTTGATGTCCGGACGGGTGGCCCGGCCGGCCTGGACCGCGCTGCGCACCAGGGCGCCGACACCGTCCTTGTCGATGGTCTCGAACGGGCTGACGCCGAAGATGCCCTTCTCCAGGTACGCGGTGAAGAAGCTGGCCTCCACGTCGTCCCGGGAGAAGCCCCACACCGTCTGGGTGAGGTCGTTGGTGCCGAAGGAGAAGAACTCGGCGCACTCGGCGATCTGACCGGCGGTCACGGCGGCGCGCGGCAGCTCGATCATCGTGCCGAGCGCGAGCTTGAGCTCGACCCCGGTCTGCGCCTGCACCTCGGCGATGACCTGCTCGGCCTCGTCGCGGACGAGCTCCAGCTCCTGGACGGTGCCCACGAGCGGGATCATGATCTCGGCGCGCGGGTCGCCCTTGGCCTCGATGCGCTCGGCCGCGGCCTCGGCGATCGCCCGCACCTGCATGGTGAACAGGCCGGGGATGACCAGGCCCAGGCGCACGCCGCGCAGACCCAGCATCGGGTTCTGCTCGTGCAGCCGGTGCACGGCCTGGAGGAGGCGCAGCTCGTTCTCGTGCGGCTCCTTGCGGGCCTCGGCGAGGGCGACGCGCACCGACAGCTCGGTGATGTCGGGCAGGAACTCGTGCAGCGGCGGGTCCAGCAGGCGGACCGTGACGGGCAGGCCGTCCATCGCCTCGAAGAGCTCGACGAAGTCCTGCTTCTGGAGCGGCAGCAGGGCCTTGAGGGCCTCCTCGCGCTCCGTGTCCGTGTCGGCGAGGATGAGCCGCTCGACGTACTGGCGACGGTCGCCGAGGAACATGTGCTCGGTGCGGCACAGGCCGATCCCCTGGGCGCCGAAGCGCCGCGCCCGCAGGGCGTCCTCGGCGTTGTCGGCGTTGGCCCGTACGCGCAGCCGGCGTACCCGGTCCGCGTACGCCATGATCCGGTGCACGGCCTTGACCAGCTCGTCGGCGTCGTCGGCACCCGCGTGCATCCGGCCCTCGAAGTACTCGACGACCGGGGACGGCACGACCGGGACCTCACCGAGGTACACCTTGCCGGTGGAACCGTCGATGGAGACGACGTCGCCCTCCTCGACGACGTGCCCGCCGGGGACGGTCATCCGGCGCCGCTTGGTGTCGACCTCCAGCTCCTCGGCGCCGCAGACACAGGTCTTGCCCATGCCGCGGGCGACGACGGCCGCGTGGGAGGTCTTGCCGCCGCGCGAGGTCAGGATGCCCTCGGCGGCGATCATGCCGTCCAGGTCGTCCGGGTTGGTCTCGCGGCGGATGAGGATGACCTTCTCGCCGGACCGGGACCACTTGACGGCGGTGTAGGAGTCGAAGACGGCCTTGCCGACCGCGGCGCCCGGCGAGGCGGCGATGCCGCGGCCGATCTGCTCGACCGAGGACTTCTCGTCGAAGCGCGGGAACATCAGCTGCGCGAGCTGGGCGCCGTTGACGCGCTGGAGCGCCTCGGCCTCGTCGATGAGGCCCTGGTCGACGAGTTGCGTGGCGATGCGGAAGGCGGCACCGGCGGTGCGCTTGCCGACCCGGGTCTGGAGCATCCACAGCTGGCCGCGCTCGATGGTGAACTCGATGTCGCAGAGGTCCTTGTAGTGGTTCTCCAGCGTCTCCATGATCTGCATCAGCTGGTCGTACGACTTCTTGTCGATCGACTCGAGGTCGGCCAGCGGCACGGTGTTGCGGATGCCGGCGACGACGTCCTCGCCCTGCGCGTTCTGCAGGTAGTCGCCGTAGACGCCCTGGTGGCCGGAGGCGGGGTCGCGGGTGAACGCCACGCCGGTTCCGGAGTCCGGGCCGAGGTTGCCGAAGACCATGGAGCAGACGTTGACCGCCGTGCCGAGGTCGTGCGGGATGCGCTCCTGGCGCCGGTACAGCTTGGCGCGGTCGCCGTTCCACGAGTCGAAGACGGCCTTGATGGCGAGGTCCATCTGCTCGCGCGGGTCCTGCGGGAAGTCGCGCCCGGCCTCGGTCTTGACGATCTTCTTGAAGCCCTTGACGAGCTTCTTCAGGTCGCCCGCGTCGAGGTCGGTGTCGACCGTGACCTTCTTGGCGGCCTTGGCCTCCTCGAGCGCCTCCTCGAAGAGCTCGCCGTCCACGCCGAGCACGGTCTTGCCGAACATCTGGATGAGGCGCCGGTACGAGTCCCACGCGAACCGCTCGTCCCCGGCCTGCTGGGCCAGGCCCTCGACGGACTTGTCGGAGAGTCCGATGTTGAGGACGGTGTCCATCATGCCGGGCATGGAGAACTTGGCGCCGGAACGGACGGAGACCAGAAGGGGGTTGTCGGCCTGGCCGAGCTTCTTGCCCATCTTCTTCTCGAGGGCGTCGAGGTGCGCGGTGACCTCGTCCCGCAGCTCGACGGGCTCGTCGCCGCTCTCGAGGTAGACCTTGCAGGCCTCGGTGGTGATGGTGAAGCCGGGAGGCACGGGGAGACCGAGGTTGGTCATCTCGGCGAGGTTGGCACCTTTACCGCCGAGCAGGTCCTTCAGGTCCTTGTTGCCCTCGGTGAAGTCGTACACGAACTTCTGATCTTTGTTTTCCGACACGGGTCTCGACTCCTCGAGGACTCGGTGGCTGCCCTGACGGCGAGGAACATACCCAGATCGAAGGCTTCTGGGTACGTACGCTTACCCGTCATACGGCCTTAACCACCCGTCCGCCAGCAGATCGCAGGTAACTGACTGGTAGCGAAACGGGGCTCCGACCGTTCATCCTCCGAATGCCGTTTGACCGAAAACTGGCCCTAGGCGCTCACATGAGCGGACCTCAAGGCAAGTGAGTTCAAGGCTTGAACACAGAAAGGGTGGCACTGAGTGCCACCCTTTGAAAAGTGCAGTCGTCCGTCGCGCGCTCATATGAGCGCAACCCCTATCAGGGGTGGCGAGAATCACGCCGTCCGAACCAGCCGTATTCCAGCATCCGGACCGTCCCGGCCCGCTGGCGAGACCCCTTCCGCGGGGCTTCCGCCGGGGCGGCCGGAGGCCCGTCGTCGCACGTCAGCCGCCGGATGTGTCCAGTTCCGCCTCCGCGCCGACGACCGCCGCGCAGTCGTACGGATCCTTCAGCCAGCCGTCCGGGAGAACCACCCGGTTGTTGCCCGAGGTCCGCCCGCGCGGCCCGTCCGCACCCACCGGCCAGGCCTGGTCCAGGTCGAGCTCGCTCAACTGAGCGCGCAGCTCGTCCAGCGACGACGTGACGGCCAGCCGCTTGCGCATCTCGGAGCCCACGGCGAAGCCCTTCAGGTACCAGGCGACGTGCTTACGGAAGTCGATGACGCCCCGCGCCTCGTCCCCGATCCACTCCCCCAGCAGCTGCGCGTGCCGCACCATCACGTCCGCGACCTCGCGCAGGGTGGGTGTCGCCGGCGCCCCGCCGCCCTCGAAGGCCGCGACCAGGTCGCCGAAGAGCCACGGGCGCCCCAGGCAGCCGCGGCCGACCACGACGCCGTCGCACCCGGTCTCGCGCATCATCCGCAGCGCGTCGTCCGCGGACCAGATGTCGCCGTTGCCCAGGACCGGGATCTCCGGGACGTGCTCCTTGAGCCGGGCGATGGCGTCCCAGTCCGCCGTCCCGCCGTAGTGCTGGGCAGCGGTGCGCCCGTGCAGGGCGATCGCCGTGACGCCCTCCTCGACCGCGATCCGCCCCGCGTCCAGGTACGTGATGTGGTCGTCGTCGATGCCCTTGCGCATCTTCATGGTGACCGGCAGGTCCCCGGCGTTGCCCACGGCCTCGTTCAGGATGGCCCGCAGCAGCGGCCGCTTGTACGGGAGGGCGGACCCGCCGCCCTTGCGCGTGACCTTGGGCACCGGGCAGCCGAAGTTCAGGTCGATGTGGTCCGCGAGGTCCTCGTCGACGATCATCCGGACCGCCTTGCCGACGGTCACCGGGTCGACCCCGTACAGCTGGATCGACCGGGGCTTCTCCGTGGCGTCGAAGTGGATCAGCTGCATGGTCTTCTCGTTGCGCTCGACCAGCGCCCGCGTCGTGATCATCTCGCTCACGAACAACCCCTTCCCGCCGCTGAACTCGCGGCACAGGGTGCGGAAGGGGGCATTGGTGATGCCGGCCATGGGGGCGAGCACCACCGGCGGCTGCACGACGTGCGGCCCGATGGCGAGAGGACTGAACGCGGTCATGCCCCCCATTGTCGCCCACTGCCGGAGAGGGTCGTTAGTTAGGCGTACTTTGAATGCATGGCCGAGCTCACCCACCGCCGACGGCTGCTGATCCTCGCGATCTGCTGCATGAGCTTGCTGATCGTCAGCCTGGACAACACCGTCCTCAACGTGGCCCTGCCCTCCATACGCCGTGAGCTCGACGCCGGCGTGGCGGGGATGCAGTGGACGATCGACGCCTACACGCTCGTCCTGGCCTCGCTCCTCATGCTCGCCGGCTCCACCGCCGACCGGATCGGCCGCCGCAAGGTCTTCGCCACCGGACTGGTCCTCTTCACCCTCGGCTCGGTGCTGTGCTCCCTCGCCCCGAACCTGACCGCCCTCGTCGCCTTCCGCATGGTGCAGGCCGTGGGCGGCTCCATGCTGAACCCGGTCGCCATGTCGATCATCACCAACACCTTCACCGAGCCGCGTGCGCGGGCCCGCGCCATCGGTGTCTGGGGCGGTGTCGTCGGCATCTCCATGGCGGCGGGCCCGCTGGTCGGCGGCGTCCTCACCGACACGGTCGGCTGGCGCGCGATCTTCTGGCTCAACGTCCCGATCGGCCTCGCCGCCCTGCTGCTCACCCTCCGGTACGTCCCCGAGTCCCGCGCCCCGCGCCCGCGCCGCGTGGACCCGGTAGGACAGCTGCTGGTCATCGTGCTGCTCGGCTCGCTCACGTACGCGATCATCGAATCGGACCTCCGCGTGGCCGCCCTCGCCGCGCTCGCGCTCCTCGCCCTCCTGGTGTACGAGCCCAGACGCCCCGAGCCCCTGATCGACCTGCGGTTCTTCCGCAGCGCGCCCTTCAGCGGAGCCACGGTGATCGCGGTGTGCGCGTTCGCCGCGCTCGCGGGGTTCCTGTTCCTCAACACCCTCTACCTCCAGGACGTGCGGGGCATGGACGCCCTGGAGGCCGGGGTGTACACGCTGCCGATGGCGGCGCTGACCTTCGTCTGCGCACCCCTGTCGGGACGGCTGGTCGGCAGCTTCGGCCCTCGCCCGTCGCTGCTGATCGCCGGGGTGGCGATGACCGCGTGCGGGGTGCTGTTCGCCGCCTTCGACGCGGAGAGCTCCACGCCCCTCCTCTTCACCGGGTACGTGTTCTTCGGACTCGGCTTCGGCATGGTGAACGCGCCGATCACCAACACGGCGGTCGCCGGCATGCCCCGGGAGCAGGCCGGTGTCGCGGCGGCCGTCGCCTCCACCAGCCGGCAGATCGGGCAGACGCTGGGCGTCGCGGTCATCGGCGCCGTACTGGCCCACGGGGTCTCGGCGGCCTTCCGTACCGAGGACTTCGCCGCAGCGAGCCGCCCGGCCTGGTGGATCGTCGCCGCCTGCGGCCTGAGCGTCCTGGTGGTGGGCGCGGCGACGAGCGGCGCCTGGGCCCGCGGCACGGCGGAACGGACGGCCCGCCGGTTCGAGGAGGACCCACGCCCGCCGGCCCGCACGACCCACTGACGCGCACGCGCGCCCGCCCACCGGCCGCAGAACCCCTGACGAGCGCACACGCCCACACCCACCGGCCCGCGGCACCGCCCGACGAGCACGCGCCCACCGGAACGCCCCACCTCCGGACGAGGCACGCGCCCACACCCACCGGCCCGCGCCGGGGCCCGTACGTACGGGTGCCGGAACGGCGAAGGCCCGGACCGCCCCGCGAGGGGGTGATCCGGGCCCTGCCCGTGCGCCGTGCGACATATCGCCGTGCGCCGTTCCAAGGGACGGCCGTCGCGGTCACCGTCCGGGCGGCCGACCGGAGCCGGTCGGCGTCCCGCGAGAGGCGGGCCGTCCCGGGTCGGCCGGGCCCGCGCCGCATGGCGCGGACGGGTGTCCTGCCGCGGTCAGCTCTCCTGCTGCTGACCCTGGGCCCGCTCGCGCATCCTGCGCAGCAGCTCCTGCTTCTGGTCCTCGGCCGCCTTGCGGTCGGCGGCGCGGGCGGGGGCGGAACCCTGCTGGTCCCCCTTGGACAGCTTCCGGCGCTGTCCGCCGACACCGAGGAGGTTGTTACGGCTCTTGGCCACGGGTGTTCTCCCATCGTGCTGAGTCGATCGCATGGTCTGACGGGGGAGGGCGGGCGTCGCAGCAACCCGCCGCACTCTCACTCGTAGATCTGGAAGAGCCACATGGCCCCGACGTTAACCGGCACGGCGGCGTTCCGCATCAGGTTTTCCGGCGCACCTCTCACCTCGTCACGACTGACAGATATTGAAATCTGTCAGTCGACATCACATACTTGTCGTGCGTCCCCCGTCCGTCCCGCCCCAGGAGAGACCCATGACCTCCCGCACCCTCCCCTCCCGCCCCCTCGGCACCACCGGTCCCCGCGTCTCGGCCCTGGGCCTCGGCTGCATGGGCATGTCCGCCCTGTACGGCGAGACCGACCGCACCGAGTCGATCGCCACCCTCCACGCCGCCCTCGACGCCGGCGTCACGCTGCTCGACACCGGCGACTTCTACGGCATGGGCCACAACGAGCTGCTGATCAACGAGGCGCTGCGCACCGCGGGCCCCGCGGCCCGCGAGCGGGCAGTCCTGAGTGTGAAGTTCGGGGCCCTGCGGACCGTCGAGGGCGGCTTCACCGGGTACGACGGCCGGCCCGCCGCGGTGAAGAACTTCGCGGCGTACTCGCTCCAGCGTCTCGGCACCGACCACATCGACGTCTACCGGCTCTCCCGGGTGGACCCCGGCGTACCGGTCGAGGAGACCGTCGGCGCCATCGCCGAGCTGGTCGAGGCCGGGCACGTGCGGCACATCGGCCTGTCCGAGGTCGGCGCCGACACGCTGCGCCGGGCCGCCGCCGTGGCGCCGATCGCCGACCTCCAGATCGAGTACTCGCTGGTCTCGCGCGGCATCGAGGACGAGATCCTGCCGGCCGCCCGCGAACTGGGCATCGGCATCACCGCGTACGGCGTGCTCTCGCGCGGCTTGATCAGCGGCCACTTCACCCGCGACCGCGCGCTCGCGCCCGGCGACTTCCGCGGCATCAGCCCGCGGTTCCAGGGGGACAACCTGCACCGCAACCTGGAGCTGGTGGACCGGCTGCGCGAGGTCGCCGAGCAGCGGGGCGCCACCGTCGCCCAGACCGCCATCGCCTGGGTGCTCGCCCGGGGCGAGGACATCGTCCCGCTGATCGGCGCCCGCCGCCGCGACCGGCTGGCCGAGGCGCTCGGCGCGCTCGACCTCCCGCTCACCGCGGACGACCTGGCCGCCGTCGAGCAGGCCGTCCCGGCGGACGCGGTGGCCGGCGAGCGCTACCCGGCGGCCCAGATGGCCCACCTGGACAGCGAGCGCTGACCCCGGGACACCCCCCGGCCCCGCCGGGGTACCTTCACTGTCCATGAGCACCGATGCCCTGACGCCCGACCGGATCCTCGAAGCCACCGAGGAGGTGCTGCGCCGCTACGGCCCCGGCAAGGCGACGGTGGTCGACGTGGCGCGGGCCCTGGGGGTCAGCCACGGCAGCGTCTACCGCCACTTCCGCACCAAGGCGGCGCTGCGCGAGGCGGTCACCGAGCGCTGGCTGGAGCGGACGGTGACCGAGCTCGCCCCCTTCGCCGAAGGGCCGGGCCCCGCGGCCGGGCGGCTCACGGACTGGCTCTCGGCGCTGTTCACGGCCAAGCGCCGCAAGGCGGGCGGCGATCCGGAACTGTTCGCGACGTACGAGGTGCTGATCGGCGAGGCCAGTGACGTGGTGGCCCGCCATGTGGAGCACCTGGTCGGGCAGCTCGCCCGGATCCTCCAGGACGGCCACGAGCAGGGCGAGTTCGCGGACCCCGGCACCGGCTGGACCACCACGGCCCGCGCGGTGTTCGACGCCACGGACCGGTTCCACGACCCCGTGCACGCCGCCGACTGGAGCGACCCGGGCATCGATGACGCCTTCGAGGCGGTCGTCGCCCTGCTGCTGCGCGGCCTGCGCCGCTGAACGGCCTCCCCCGGCCGGCGAGAGGGCACTGCCCCGCTCCCGCGCCCGTCCCCGTGCGCACCGAAGCCCCCGGCTCCTCTCGGAGAACCGGGGGCTTCGGCGGTGCGGGACTCAGCAGCCGATGAGGCGGCTCGCGAGGTAGCCCTGGATCTGGTCCAGGGAGACGCGCTCCTGCTTCATGGTGTCGCGCTCACGCACGGTCACGGCGTTGTCGTCCAGGGTGTCGAAGTCGACGGTGACGCAGAACGGCGTGCCGATCTCGTCCTGGCGGCGGTAGCGGCGGCCGATGGCGCCGGCGTCGTCGAAGTCGATGTTCCAGTTCTGCCGCAGGTCCGCCGCGAGGCCCTTGGCCTTCGGGGAGAGCTGCGCGTTGCGGGAGAGCGGCAGCACGGCGACCTTGACCGGCGCGATGCGGTGGTCGAGGCGCATCACGGTGCGCTTCTCCATGACGCCCTTGGCGTTCGGGGCCTCGTCCTCGATGTACGCGTCGAGCAGGAAGGCCAGCATGGTGCGGCCGACGCCGGCGGCGGGCTCGATGACGTACGGCGTCCAGCGCTCCTGGGCCTCCTGGTCGAAGTAGAGGAGGTCGTTGCCGGACGCCTTGGAGTGGGCCTTCAGGTCGTAGTCGGTGCGGTTGGCGACACCCTCGAGCTCGCCCCACTCGCTGCCGCCGAACTGGAAGCGGTACTCGATGTCGGCGGTGCGCTTGGAGTAGTGGGAGAGCTTCTCCTTGGGGTGCTCGTACCAGCGCATGTTCTCCTCACGGAGACCCAGGCCCGTGTACCAGTTCCAGCGCTGCTCCATCCAGTACTCGTGCCACTGCTCGTCCTCGCCCGGCTTGACGAAGAACTCCATCTCCATCTGCTCGAACTCGCGGGTGCGGAAGATGAAGTTGCCCGGAGTGATCTCGTTCCGGAAGGACTTGCCCATCTGCGCGATGCCGAACGGCGGCTTCTTGCGCGAGGTCTGCAGCACCTGTCCGAAGTTGGTGAAGATGCCCTGCGCCGTCTCGGGGCGCAGGTAGGCGACGGAGCCGGAGTCCTGGGTCGGGCCGAGGTGCGTGGAGAGCAGGCCGGAGAACTGCTTGGGCTCGGTGAAGGTGCCCTTGTTGCCGCAGTTGGGGCAGTTGAGGCCGGCGAGGCCGTTCTCGGGGAGGCGGCCGTGCTTCTCCTCGTACGCCTCCTCCAGGTGGTCGGCGCGGAAGCGCTTGTGGCAGGAGGTGCACTCGGTGAGCGGGTCCGTGAAGGTGGCGACGTGGCCGGAGGCCTCCCAGACCTCGGGGGCCAGGATCACCGACGAGTCGAGACCGACCACGTCCTCGCGCGAGGTGACCATGTAACGCCACCACTGGCGCTTGATGTTCTCCTTCAGCTCGACACCCAGCGGCCCGTAGTCCCAGGCGGCCTTCTGGCCGCCGTAGATCTCGCTGCAGGGGTAGACGAAGCCACGGCGCTTGCTCAGGCTGACGATGGTGTCGATCTTGTCGGCGGCCACGGTGCTCTCTTCATTACGGTGACGACGAACGGCGAATGCTTCAGATTAGCGGCGCGCAGGGCCCCGGGATCAAATCGGTGGGTGGCTGGGGCCACATACCACCTTTGTTGACAATCGTTTCCAGTTTTGTTGAAAATGAATCCCATGAACGTACGACGCCGCCTGATATCCACCACCGCCCTCGCGGCCACCGTGACCCTCGGCACGGTCACGCTCTCCGCCTGCTCCGGCTCCTCCGGCGCCGCGGGGTCGAAGGAGGACGGCAAGCTGGACGTGGTGGCGTCCTTCTACCCGATGCAGTTCCTGGCCGAGCAGATCGGCGGTGACCACGTCGACGTCACGACGCTCACCAAGCCGGGCGTCGAGCCGCACGACCTGGAGCTCAAGACCAGCCAGATCCGCGAGCTCGGCCGGGCCGACTACATCCTCTACCTCAAGGGCCTCCAGCCCGCCGTCGACGAGGCGATCCAGCAGGCGGGCGTGAAGAACACCGTCGACGCGGCCGGCCTCACCTCGCTGGAGGAGCACTCCACCTCGACCGGCGGCCACGAGGAAGGCCACGAGGAGGGCCACGAGCACGAGGCCGGGAGCGACCCGCACATCTGGCTGGATCCGGTGAAGTACGCCGAGGTCGCCAAGGGCGTCGGCGCCTCCCTGGAGAAGGCCGACCCCGACCACGCCGCCGACTACAGGAAGAACACCGCGGAGCTGGTGAAGAAGCTCGACGCCCTCCACGGGAAGTTCGACCAGGGCCTGAGGAACACCACCACCCGGACCTTCATCACCACGCACTCCGCCTTCGGCTACCTCGCCGAGCGGTACAAGCTGGACCAGGAGGGCATCTCCGGCGTGGACCCCGAGTCCGAGCCGAGCCCCGCCCGGATCAAGGAGCTCCAGGCGACCGCGAAGAAGGAGAAGGTCACGACCGTCTTCTTCGAGACGCTCGCCAGCGACAAGACCGCCAGGACCCTCGCCGGGGACGCCGGTCTCAGGACGGACGTCCTCGACCCGCTGGAGGGCATCACGGACAAGTCCAGGGGAACCGGCTACATCGAGGTGATGGAGTCCAACCTCGCCGCGCTGCAGAAGGCCCTCGGCGCCAAGTGACACCCCATGTTGGAGGCAGCGACGTGAGCAGCAGCGAGCCCGTCATATCCGTCCGCGCGGCCACCGCCACGCTCGGCTCCCGTCCTGTGCTGCGGGGCGTCGACCTCACCGTGCACCGCGGTGAGGTCGTCGCCCTGCTCGGCGCCAACGGATCCGGCAAGTCGACCGCCGTCCGCTCGGTGATCGGCCAGGTCCCGCTCACCGGCGGGTCCGTGTCCCTCTTCGGCACGGAGCTCCGGCGCTTCCGCGAGTGGGCCCGGGTCGGCTACGTGCCGCAGCGCACCACCGCCGCCAGCGGCGTGCCGGCCACCGTCCGCGAGGTGGTCTCCTCCGGACGCCTGTCGCGTACGAAGCTGAGGTGGCCCTCCAGGGCGGACAAGGCGGCCGTGGAGCGCGCCATCGAGCTCGTCGGGCTCGCCGACCGCGCCAGGGACTCGGTGAGCGCCCTGTCCGGCGGCCAGCACCAGCGCGTGCTGATAGCCCGGGCGCTCGCCTCCCAGCCCGAGTTGCTGATCATGGACGAGCCGATGGCGGGCGTCGACCTGGCCAGCCAGGAGATCCTCGCCTCGACGCTGCGCGAGCAGGTCGGGGCCGGGGCGACCGTCCTGCTGGTGCTGCACGAGCTGGGCCCGCTGGAGCCGCTGATCGACCGCGCGGTCGTCCTGCGGGACGGCTGCGTCGTCCACGACGGGCCGCCGCCCGAGGCCGTGGGCCAGCACGCCCTGCCCGGCCACGACCACGTACATCCGCACGCGGCCGACGAGCCGCTCCGCACGGGACTGCTGACCTGACCATGGACATCCTGCACGACCCCTTCATGCAGCGGGCGCTGCTCGCGGCCGTCCTGGTCGGCATCACCGCGCCCGCCGTCGGCATCCATCTGGTGCAGCGCCGGCAGGCCCTGATGGGCGACGGCATCGGCCACGTCGCCATGACCGGCGTCGGCCTCGGTTTCCTGATGTCGGCCAATCCGGTGTGGATGGCGACCGTCGTGTCGGTCGCCGGCGCCGTCGCGATGGAGCTGATCCGTACGTACGGGCGCACGCGCGGCGACATCGCGCTGGCGCTGCTGTTCTACGGCGGCATGGCCGGCGGCGTCATGCTGATCAACCTCTCCCCCACCGGCTCGAACGCCAACCTGGTCTCGTACCTCTTCGGCTCCCTGTCGACGGTCTCGGACGAGGACGTCGTCGCGATCTGCGTGCTGGCGGCGTTCGTCGTGCTGGTGTCGCTGGGGCTGCGGCGCCAGCTGTTCGCGATCAGCCAGGACGAGGAGTTCGCGCGGGTCACCGGCCTGCCGGTGCGCACGCTGAACCTGCTGATCGCGGTGACCGCGGCCGTGACCGTGACGGTCGCCATGCGGGTGGTCGGGCTGCTCCTGGTCAGTGCGCTGATGGTGGTCCCGGTGGCCGCGGCGCAGCAGCTCACGCGGAGTTTCCGGGCGACGTTCGCCGTGGCGGTGCTGATCGGTACCGGGGTGACCCTGGCGGGCACGGTCACGACGTACTACAACGACGTGCCGCCGGGCGCGACGATCGTGCTGATGGCGATCGCGGTGTTCATCGTGCTGACGGCCCTGGCCACCCCGCTGGCCCGGCGCCGGGCGCGGGCGGCGGAACGGCGGGCACCGGAGAGCTGCGACCTGGAGGTCGCCCCGGCGCAGGACGCCGAAGTGACGAAGGGCTGAGCACGGTCTGCCGGGTCCCGCCGGGCGGCCTGGCAGAATGGCCCGACGGACTTTCGAGCGGGCCGAGGCTAAGGAGGCACCTGTGGCGACGGCTGGACCTACCGGCGTGCGCGGCCGGTCGACGCGGCAGCGAGCGGCCGTGTCGGCGGCGCTGAACGAGGTGGACGAGTTCCGCAGCGCGCAGGAGCTGCACGACATGCTCAAGCACCGCGGCGATTCGGTGGGCCTGACCACGGTCTACCGCACCCTGCAGTCGCTCGCCGACGCGGGTGAGGTCGACGTACTGCGCACCAGCGACGGCGAGGCGGTCTACCGCCGCTGCTCGTCGGGCGAGCACCACCACCACCTGGTGTGCCGCGTCTGCGGAAAGGCGGTGGAGGTCGAGGGCCCCGCGGTCGAGGAGTGGGCGGAGGCCATCGCGGCCGAGCACGGGTTCGTGAACGTGGCGCACACGGTGGAGATCTTCGGCACCTGCACGGAGTGCGCGGCCACTCTGGAAAGCGGCGCCTGAGGCCGGCCACGCCCTTCTTTCCAGGCTCGATCCGGCTCCGGGGCGCCTGAGTCGGTGACGACGGTCGTTCTCCCCCACGCCGGGCCGGGTGGGGGACTCCCGCTCGTTTCGCGACCCTCCGCGCTCCCCCTGCCTTCGGCGGGGATCCCCGTCCCTTTCGGTACCGACGCGCCCCTTCGCCTCACTCGCCACAGGCGACGGAGGCGAGGGGGCGCGTCGGCGTGAAGGCCGGGCGGCGCCCCGGAGGCCGACCGAGCCCCGGGGAGCCGGCGGTACGCCGGGACGCCGGGTCAGACCGCGGGCTCCGCGCCCTCCGGGCGGCCCTGCATCGCCAGCAGTTCCTCGTTCGGGATCGCGCCGCCGAAGCGGCGGTCGCGCTGGGCGAACTCCAGACACGCCCGCCACAGGTCGCGGCGGTCGAAGTCGGGCCAGAGCACGTCCTGGAAGACCATCTCGGCGTAGGCGCTCTGCCACAGCAGGTAGTTGGAGGTCCGCTGCTCACCGCTGGGCCGCAGGAAGAGGTCCACGTCCGGCATGTCCGGGTAGTACAGGTACTTCTGGATCGTCTTCTCGCTGACCTTCGACGGGTCGAGCTTCCCCGCCTTCACGTCCTCCGCGATCTTCTGCATCGCGTCCGCGAGCTCGGCCCGCCCGCCGTAGTTCATGCAGAAGTACAGCGTCAGCCGGTCGTTGTCCTTGGTCTGCTCCTGGGCGATCTGGAGCTCCTTGGCCACCGACTTCCACAGCTTGGGCATACGGCCCACCCAGCGCACCCGGATACCGAGCTCGTCGAGCTGGTCGCGGGTCTTGCGGATGAAGTCCCGGTTGAAGTTCATCAGGAAGCGGACCTCGTCCGGCGAGCGCTTCCAGTTCTCGGTGGAGAAGGCGTACAGGGAGATCGACCCGACGCCCATCTCGACGGCGCCCTGGAGCACGTCCAGCACGCGCTCGGCGCCGACCTTGTGGCCCTCGGTGCGCGGCAGGCCGCGGTCCTTGGCCCAGCGGCCGTTGCCGTCCATGACGATCGCCACGTGCTTGGGCACCAGTTCGCCGGGGATCTTCGGCGGGCGCGCGCCCGACGGGTGCGGCTCGGGGCCCTTGTAGTCGCGGCGGGGCCGGCCCAGGAATCCGCGTCGTGCCATGCGCTCCATCTCCTACTTCCTCGTCGTCACTTCTCCACGTACCGGAGGGAGCGCAGCCCCCGCTCCAGGTGCCAGTGGAGATACGCGGACACCAGTCCGCTCCCCTCCCGGACGTGGCGCGGCTCGCACGCGTCCGCGGTCTCCCAGTCCCCGGTCAGCAGCGCGCTCAGCAGGCCCACGGCCTCCGCAGAGGGTACGACGCTGCCGGGCACCCGGCAGTCACCGCATATCACCCCGCCCGCCCCGACCGAGAAGAACCGGTTCGGCCCGGGCATTCCGCACCGTGCGCAGTCCTCGAACGAGGGCGCGTAGCCGTTGACCGCGAGGGACCGCAGCAGGAACGCGTCGAGGATCAGGTTCGGCGCGTGCTCACCGCGCGAGAGCGTCCGCAGCGCGCCGATGAGGAGCAGGTACTGCTGCACCGCGGGCTCGCCCTCATGATCGGTGAACCGCTCGGCGGTCTCCAGCATGGCCGTGCCCGCCGTGTAGCGCGCGTAGTCGCTGACGATCCCGCTGCCGTAGGGGGCGATGGTCTCGCTCTGCGTGCACAGCGGCAGCCCGCGCCCGACGAGCTCGCTCCCCCGCGCGAAGAACTGCACGTCCACGTGCGAGAACGGCTCCAGCCGCGCCCCGAACTTCGACTTCGTGCGCCGCACCCCCCGGGCGACGGCCCGCACGCGCCCGTGCCCGCGGGTCAGGATCGTGATGATGCGATCCGCCTCGCCGAGCTTCTGGGTGCGCAGCACGATGCCGTCGTCGCGGAACAGGGTCATGGGGCCATTCTCCCGTACGCGGCGGGTACGGACCGCATGGTCCCCCGACGGGCGCGAAGGGCCCGGCGAGCCGGACCGGACGGGCGAGCCGGACCGGGCGGGCGGCGCGGACGGGGCACGGAGCGTCACGGCACCTCACCGCGGCTGCGCGCGTTCGCGTACGCCGTCGCCGCGCTGAGCCGCTCCGAGTCCGTCGCCGGACGCACCCCCTCCGGCGGGCACTCCCACTCACGCCCGCCCCCGAAGGGTCTCAGCTGGAGGTACGGGCCCACGTGCCCCATGACGCGCCCCACGCGCCCGCTGCTGATCTCCACCACGTACGACCCGACCGGCAGGTTCATCACCGGCTCCCTTCCCCCGGCAGGACGGCCGCCGGGCGGCGCGCCGTCTCCACCGTGCAACGTCCCAGCTCGGCCAGCGGCCGCGGCGGCTGCGCGGCGCAGGTGACGAGGTCCAACCGCAGGGACGGAAGCTTGATTCCCACCCTTTCCAGCGCCGCACGCAATTCCGCCACCGCCTCCTTCGCCGCTTCGACGGTTCCCGCCGACGACCGCTTCGCTTCTTCCTTCACCGACCCTGTCCTTTCCGAATCCATTTCCCGATTTCCGCCCCCGTGGTGGGGCCGCATCCGTAACATCGGCAGATGCGCGAGCGCCACAAGCACGGGGCTGCACAGGGGAGTTAACCCTTGGCCAAAGCAGGGTCGTCACAGCAGGCCGCACGGGAGTTCCACGGCACGGAGCTCAAGCGCCGCCGGGAGGCCGCCGGAATGACGCAACATGAGCCGGGGCGGCGGGTGTTCGTTTCCGGAGGAGAATCGGCCAATTCGAACAGGCCATCCGGAAACCGCAGATCGACGTGGCGCAGCGGATCGATGAAGTACTGCAAACCGATGGTTTTTTCGACCGGATGCGCCGGAAGCTGATCCACGGTTCGCCGTACGCCGAGTATTTCCGCCCCCTGGCGGAGCTGCAGGCGCTCGCCACGAGGATCTGCGAGTTCGCCCCCACGGTGGTGCCCGGCCTGCTCCGGACGGCCGCGTACGCGCGGGTGGTCACCGTCGCGGCCGACCCGTTCGTCGCCGAGGAGTACGTGGAGGAGAAGGCGACTGCGTCGAAGTCCGCGACGACGTGCCCGGGGTTCGTCCCCGTGCGGGACAGCAAGAACCCGGCCGGTCCCGTGCTCATGATCGCGGGACCGGCGCGGCGGGCCTTCGTCGGCAGCCTCGGGCGGGCGGATCGCCCGCTCAGCCGATGGTGACGACGCGCGCCCACGGCGGCGGGGTGTCCGGGACGTAGTGGGGGTTCTCCTCGTCCACGGCGCGGGCGGGACGGGGGAAGAGACCGACGACGGTGCGGCAGGGCGGTTGTGCCGAGGGCCACGGGGTCTGGCCGTCCGTCAGGGCGACGATCACGTCCGGGCGGGGCCGCGAGCGCAGCGCCCTCCCGAAACCGGAGCGGAGGTCCGTTCCTCCGCCGCCGATCAGCTCGATGTTCTCGGCGCGGCAGAGCGGGACGGCGATTCCGGCCGCCGCGTCGCAGGAGATCACCGAGACCAGGTCGCGCCGTCCGCCCACCGCCCGCGTGATCGCCGTCACCTCCAGCAGCGCGCTGCCCAGCTCGGCGTCGCTCACCGACCCGGAGGTGTCGATCACGACGCAGACCCGGGGCGGCGTACGGCGCAGGCTCGGCAGCACCACCCCGGGGACGGCAGCCGAGCGCCGGGACGGGCGCCGGAAGCTGTGGTTCTCGCCCACCCCCGGAGCGCCCGCCGCCGAGCGGACCGCCGCCCCCAGCAATCGGCGCCACGGCTGAGGCGGATGGAACACCTCCTCCGCCCACCGGCGCCACCCCTCCGGGGCCTCTCCCGGCCGGCCCTTGATGCCCTCGGCGACCCGGAAGCGGACCGCGTCCCGCTGCTGGCGGCTCAGCCCGTGCGCCCCGTCCGGTCCCAGCTCCCACGGCCGTCGCTGCCCGTCGGCGCCGCTGCCGCAGTCCAGCCAGGCCAGGTCGGCGGCGAGCCCGGACATCGACGCCGTACGCAGGTACTCCTCCATGAGCAGCCCGTCGGGCAGCCGCAGCAGCGACGGCAGCACCGCTCCCGCGGGGCGGGGCAGGCCGTCACCGTAGATGTCGTCGTTGATCTCGAAGTCGGCGGCGATGTTCCGGCGCAGCCTCTCGCCCGGCCCGTGCTCCTCGTGCTCCCGCGCCCACCGTTCGCCGCGTCCGTGGTGGTCGCGCAGCAGATGGGAGACCTCGTGCACCCAGACGCCCGCCAGGTCGCCCACCGGGGTGCGCTCCACGAAGCCGGGCGAGACGTAGCAGCGCCAGTGCGCGTCCACCGCCATCGTCGGCACCGACCGGTCCTCCACCACGTGCAGTGCGAAGAGGGCGGCGGCCAGGTAGGGACGGACCTTCACCGCGTGCAGCCGGGCGGCCAGCAGCTTCTCCATGTCCAGTGGGAGTCCCGGCCGGTCGGGCGGCACGCCGGGGCGGGCCGGCGGGCCCGGCACGGTGGCCCGTACCGGGCGCGGCGGTGCGGGCGGGGGCAGCGGGCGGGGCAGCGGCCGCGGCCCCGGGCGCTTCACCGGGCCCGTCATCGGCCCGCCTCCGTGCGCCGGGAGCCGGCTGCCGCCGCGACCCGCTCCACCGACCGGTCGGCGCGCCGGGCCAGACCGACCACCGCCACCAGCCGCTCCACGGACTCCGGCACCTCCCAGTCGTCGCGCCGCAGCGCGGCCAGCGCTGTCGCCGGGGCGACCAGCAGGTCCGCGGCGCCGGTCTCCAGCGCGCGGACGAGGACGGCCCAGCCCGCCTCCCACCGGGCCCGTTCCGGCCGGGCCCCCACGGCGGCCACCACCGCCTCCAGCGCGGCCTGACGCAGGTCGCCCCGCTCCGGCAGTTCGGCGGCGGCGGGATCGGCCAGCAGCGACTCCGGGTCCGGCAAATCCATCCGGTCCAGGTGGGCGAGGAGTTCGAGCCCCGGCCCGTCCCCCACCGCCCCCCGCACCAGCAGCGCCAGCACCTCCCGGGAGACTCCGGCCGCCGTGCCGAAGGCCAGCAGGGTCAGCGCGGCCTCCCAGCTCCGGGGTGAGGGCCAGGCGCCACCGCGCCGCGTCTCGGAGGTGGGCAGGCGGTGGATCAGCGTCGGCCGGGCCCGGAGGAAGCCGCACACCGCGCGCCGGGCGAAGGCCACCGCATCCGGCAGCCGCTCCGGCGCCAGCCGGGGCAGCTCCGCACGGGGCCAGACCCCGCCCAGCCCGCGCACCACCACCTCCTGGTCGTGCGCCCAGTACAGGTGTACGAACCGGTTGGCCAGCGGCGGGCTCAGCTCCCACCCGTCCGCCGCCGACGCCCGCGGATTCGCGGCGGCCACGATCCGTACCCCGGGCGGCAGTTGCAGCGCCCCCACCCTGCGCTCCAGGACGACCCGGAGCAGGGCGGCCTGGACGGCCGGGGTGGCGGTGGACAGCTCGTCCAGGAAGAGCAGCCCCCGTCCGGCCCGTACGAGCTCCACGGCCCACTGCGGCGGCGCCATCGGTACTCCGTCCACCTCCGGGTCGTCGCCCACGACGGGCAGGCCGGAGAAGTCGGTCGGCTCGTGGACGCTGGCGATCACGGTCGTCAGCGGCAGGCCGAGGGAGGCGGCGAGCTGCGTGAGGGCCGCGGTCTTGCCGATGCCCGGCTCGCCCCACAGCAGGACGGGCAGGTCGGCCGCGACGGCCAGGGTGAGCGCTTCGAGCTGCTCGTCGGGGCGCGGTTCGGTGGTGGTCGTGCGCAGGAGGGCCAGCAGGTCGCCGGCGAGGGCGAGCCGCGTGCCGGCCGGGGACGCGTCGGCGGGGGCGGGGGCGGACAGGAGGGTGCTGGAGGTCATGGGTGATCACCTGGGGTGTGTTCGCGGGGACAGGAGGGCCCGTCCCGGGTGTCGTGGGTGTGCGGCGCGCACCGTGCGGTGGGAGCACGGAAGAGGGGTGGGCGGGGCCGGGCGGGCCGCCCGGTCGCCCGGACGGCGTGCGTACGGGGTCGGCCGGAGGACCGCTCGGCGGTTCAGCGGTTCAGCGGTTCGGCAGGGCGGCGGGGTCAGTGGGTCAGGCCGGTGCGGGGCCGGGTCCGCAGGTTCCGCTTGCGGCGCAGGTCGAGGGGCGTGCGGCGGTCGAGCCGCGGCCGGTGGCCCGCCTCCGCGTGGCCGGCGCCCGAGGCCTTGCCGCCTCCGCCCGTACCGGCGGCGGGGTGCACGGGGACCAGCCCCGCGCGGAAGAGCCCTTGGTCGACGCGGCGGGCCGCGGCCGACTCCAGTTCCTCCTTGAGCGGTCCGTCACGCAGGACCGCCGCGGGACCGAGCAGGGCTTCGACCACGGCCAGTGCCCCGGCGACGTCGCCGTGACCAAGGCGCTCCCGGACCGCGGGCAGGGCCTCGGGGTCGCGGTGCACCGCGTCGATCGCGCGCAGGCAGGGCAGCGGGGGCCCACCGAACGCCACGAGCAGTTCCTCCCGGCGGAGTTGGTCCGGGTCGTGGTCGACCGCCGTGAGCACTCCGTCCCGCAGCGCGATCCGGTGGACCTCGCCCCGGCACTCCACCCGGTGCGGGTCACCGGGTCCGGGGGCGCGGCGGGACTGCGGTACCGCGCCGGGCAGCGCTGCCGCGCCGGGTCCCGTCAGGGCGGCGGCGACGAGCGGGTGCAGGCGGTCGGCCGTGACGAGCCCCGCCCGCAGCAGCTCCAGGTCCGGAAGGACCCGTGCCGACGCCTCCGGCAGCACCGGGAGCTCCGCGACCCGCTGCGGCGGCAGCGCCTCCCGCACGGGCCGGCACACCGGCGCGTGACCGTCGTCGGGGGCGGTGAGTTCGAGCACCGCGCGGCTGCGCGCACCGAGCCGCACGGTGAACGCCCCGCGGGCAGGCAGCCCTTCGGCCCGCAGCAGCAGTTCGGCCTCGGCGGCCCACCGCGCCGACGCCCACGCGTCGTCGTGACCGCCGGGCCGGTCCGGCGGGTCCTGGAGGCACGGCGGAGCCGTGGAGGACGGGCCGCCGTCCGCGCCGCACCGCCGCGTCAGGTCGCCGCTGCGCCCGGCGTCCCAGAGGTGACGGTGCAGGTCGAGCCGGAAACGCCGGTCGGGGTGCGGGTGCGGGTGGGCCCCGTGCTCGGTGGCGCCGGACTCGTCCCACACGGCCAGGGACATCCGCTGTCCGGCGTCCGCCCGGGCCGGCGGGGTCCGCACCACCAGGTGCAGCGGTGCGGCACCGGACGTTCGGTAGCGGGCCAGGGAGAGGGTGAGGCCGGGCCGGAGCCGCCCGTCGGGGGCGATCCGGGGCATGTGCCAGCGGAGCAGATCGGGCGCCAGCCGGCGCAGATCCGCACGGAGGCGGGTGGCGAGTTCGGTGCCGTGGCGGTCGCGCACGGCGCGCAGATCGAGGTCGACGTCGAGCCGGGCAACGGCGCAGGCCCCGGCCCAGTCACCGACCGCACGCCGTGCGGTCGCGGTCTCGATCATGGACAGGGGCACGGCGTACTCGCGTACGCGCTGCCACATCAACAGGCGGGCCGGAATCGTGTGCGTGAAGTGATGTGCCATCAGCACTCACCTTGCGCGGACGATTCCCCCAATCCGTACGAGGAGAAGGTCTTCATCGCGGGCATCATAGGCACGGCGGTGATGATCTGTCAGTCCGATTCCGCCGCCCCGATGCGGGTGCGCCCCCGCCGGGCGGCGGGGGCGCGGGTCATGCATGGCACGGTCGGCGGGTGGGGATCCGGTTGACAGGTCCATGTTCGGCCCCCGGGCCCGGGTGGATCAAGAGTGAACTGTTCTACGATCGGTGATCCACACTCACCAACCGGGAGCGGCGGTGGAGCGGCATGAGATCGAGACGTTCCTGACGCTGGCCGAGGAGCTGCACTTCCGGCGGACGTCGGAGCGGCTGGGGCTGGCGCAGGGCCGGGTCAGCCAGACCATCAAGAAGCTGGAACGGCGCATCGGCGTGCCGCTGTTCGAGCGCACCAGCCGGCACGTGGCGCTGACGGAGGTGGGCAGGCAGCTGCGGGACGACCTGCTCCCCGCCCACCGGCAGATCCAGCGCGCGGTCGCGCGGGCGGTCTCCGCGGGACGCGGGATCACCGGCGTGCTGAACGTCGGCTACTCCAGTCCCATGGCGGCCGAGCTCGTCCTGCGGGCCGCCGACACCTTCCACCTCCAGTACCCGGACTGCGAGGTCCGGATCAGGGAGGTGCAGCTCTTCGACCCGTTCGGGCCGGTCCGCGGGGGCGAGGTGGACCTCCAGCTGACCGAGCGGCCGCTCGACGAGCCCGATCTCACCGCGGGACCGGTGCTGTTCGCCGAGCGCCGCGTACTGCTCGTGCCCCGCGGGCACCCGCTGGCGGGCCATGCGTCCGTGTCGGTCGAGGATCTCGCCCGGACCACGCTGGTGACGCTGTGCGGGGACATCCCGCACTACTGGCTCGACTTCCACTACCCGCGGCGGACCCCGGCCGGGGCGCCCATCACCCAGGGGCCGGCCGCCACCTACTGGCCGGAGGTGCTGGCGCTGGTCGGCGCGGGCAAGGGGGTGTCGCCCTCCTGTGCGCGCGCCGAGCGCTACTACGCCAGGCCGGACGTCGTGTGGGTGCCCTTCCGGGACGCGCCCCCGGTCGAGTACGGGCTGCTGTGGCCGGCCGGCGGCGACACCGCGCGCGTGCGCGCCTTCGTGGAGACCCTGTGCGCGGCGGCGGACGAGCGGCAGCCCGCGCCGCCGGGGATCTGAACCGTCAGGGCAGGGTGAGGATCCGGGGGCCGTCCTCCGTGATCGCGACCGTGTGCTCGATGTGGGCCGCCCGGCTGCCGTCGGCGGTGCGCAGGGTCCAGCCATCGGGGTCGGTGCGGTACGCGTCGCGGCCGCCCGCCATGAGCATCGGTTCCACGGCGAGGACCAGCCCGTGGCGCAGGGGGAATCCGCGCCCGGGGCGCCCCCGGTTGGGGACGTGCGGGTCCTCGTGCATGCGGCGGCCGATGCCGTGGCCGCCGAAGTCGGCGGGCATGCCGCAGCCCGCGGCGGCGGCCACGGTGCCGATGGCGTGCGAGATGTCGCCGACGCGGTTTCCGGGGACGGCGGCGGCGATGCCGGCGTCCAGGGCGCGCCGTGTCGCGTCGATCAGCGCCAGGTCCTCCGGGCGCGGCGTACCGACCGTGAAACTGATCGCGGCGTCACCGGTCCAGCCGTCCAGTTGCGCGCCGCAGTCGACGCTGACGAGGTCGCCGTCGCGCAACCGGTGGCCGGTGGGGATCCCGTGGACGACGGCGTCGTTGACCGATGTGCAGATCACCGCGGGGAAGGGCGTGGGCGCGAAGGACGGCCGGTAGCCGAGGAACGGGGAGCGGGCACCGGCCTCGGCCAGCACCGTCCGGGCCGCCTCGTCCAGGTCGGTGAGGGGCACCCCGACCCCGGCGGCCTCCCGGACCGCGGCGAGGGCGCGGGCCACCACGCGTCCCGCCTCACGCATCGCGTCCAGTGCCCTGCCGGTCTTGATCTCCACCATGCCGTGACTCCCGCCCGTTCCCCTTGGAACCAATTCTTATACCGGTATAGATATCACGGTATTAGTATCGCGGGCATGGTGAGGACCCCCTTGACCCCGTGGGAACGGCAGCGCGGCGAGCGGTTCGGCGCGCTGCTGCGGCAGGCGCGCGGCGAGCGCAGCATGGTGGAGGTCGCGGCGGCGGCGGGGGTGTCCGCGGAGACGCTGCGCAAGATCGAGACCGGGCGGGCGCCCACACCGGCGTTCTTCACGGTGGCGGCGCTGGCCGCCGCCCTGGGGATGTCCCTGGACGAGCTGGCCGCGGCGTGCGCGGAGGCGGCGGACGAGGAGCAGCGGGCACTGACGGCCTGAGGCCCGGCCGGGCTCCGGGAACCCGGAGACCTCACTTCAGCTCCCGCCGCGCAGCCCGCTGCTCCTCGATCGCCACTTCCTTGCGCAACGCCCGCGCCAGCACCACCCCCACGACCATCAGGGCCACCGCGAACCAGCGGGGGGCGGCGCCGAAGAGCAGGACGACGACCCCCATCGGGATGAGCAGTCCGACGAACGGCATCAGCAGGCCCGACACGCGCGGCCTCGGCCGGGAGGGGTCGAGGCGGGCCCGGACGACCGCCGGGTACCACTCGGTGAAGCGCATGGCGGTGACGAGGGCCGAGACTTGGACGATCCAGCCGGTCCACAGGTTCTCGGGGTTGTGCAGCACCAGATCGCCCACGGCACCCGCGACGGCCGCCGCCAGGAAGGCGAGGGCCCAGGCCGCGGTGATGACGGAGGCGGTCCGCAGGAAGTCGGGCGTGTGCCAGAACTCCCGGGGCACCGACCTGCGGGCGTACGGGGCCGTCAGCGGCGCCCGGACCGCGAGCGAGGCGGCGGCGAGCAGCACCAGGGACAGGTCGGCCAGTTCGTCCCCGTACGTCTCCAGCCAGCGCAGCGCGCCGGGGACGGCGACCATGCCGGTCACGGCCAGGGCGGCGAAGAAGACGAGGCCGGCCAGCTCCAGGAAGACCGGGCGGGCGCGGACCAGGACGAGCACGACCGCCACCGCGAGGGCGAGCGCGGCGGCCGGCAGGTAGCGGCCGGGGCCGGCCAGGAGCGAGAAGACGATCCACGGGGACATCCCGGTGATGGAGCTGTCCATCAGCCTGGCGCCCCGGCCCGCGGCACCGTTCATACCTCCAGCGTGACGCCTTCCATGCACGGAGGCCAGAGATCCCATAAGTTGCACTTATGGGGTCATAGGCGGGGGGCGGGTACCGAGGTGAGGGTGGCCTTACTTAGAGTTCGGTGTGCAGTGGCAGCACGTGCCACCGCAGTTGAGCTCATTCACCGCTCGAAGGGAATCCTCATGCCCCGCCCCCTGCGGGTCGCGATCGTCGGTGCCGGCCCCGCCGGGATCTACGCCGCCGACGCGCTGCTGAAGTCCGAGGCCGCCACCGACCCGGGGGTCTCCATCGACCTCTTCGAGCGGATGCCGGCGCCGTTCGGTCTCATCCGGTACGGCGTGGCCCCGGACCACCCGCGGATCAAGGGCATCATCACCGCCCTGCACCAGGTGCTCGACAAACCGCAGATACGTCTCTTCGGCAATGTCGACTACCCGTCCGACATCACCCTGGACGACCTGCGCGCCTTCTACGACGCCGTGATCTTCTCCACGGGCGCGACGGCCGACCGCGAGCTGCGGATCCCGGGCGTCGACCTCGACGGCTCGTACGGCGCCGCCGACTTCGTCTCCTGGTACGACGGGCACCCGGACGTGCCGCGCACCTGGCCGCTGGAGGCCGAGAAGGTCGCGGTGCTCGGCGTCGGCAACGTGGCACTGGACGTCGCCCGCATCCTCGCCAAGACCGCCGACGAGCTGCTGCCGACCGAGATCCCGCCGAACGTCCACGCCGGCCTCCGGGCCAACAAGGCGCGGGAGATCCACGTCTTCGGGCGCCGCGGCCCGGCCCAGGCGAAGTTCAGCCCGATGGAGCTGCGCGAGCTGGACCACTCCCCCACCATCGAGGTCATCGTCAACCCCGAGGACATCGACTACGACGAGGGCTCCATCGAGCAGCGGCGCTCCAACAAGCAGGTCGACATGGTCGCCAAGACCCTGGAGAACTGGGCGATCCGGGACGTCGGCGACCGGCCGCACAAGCTGTTCCTGCACTTCTTCGAGTCGCCGAGCGAGATCGTCGGCGAGGACGGCAAGGTCACCGGCCTGCGCACCGAGCGCACCGAGCTGGACGGCACCGGCAACGTGAAGGGCACCGGCGAGTTCACCACCTGGGACGTCCAGGCGGTCTACCGCGCGGTCGGCTACCTCTCCGACGAGCTGCCCAAGCTGCCCTGGGACACCGCCTCCGGCACGGTCCCCGACGAGGGCGGCCGCGTGATGGAGGGCGACGAGCCCATGCCGTCCACGTACGTCACGGGCTGGATCCGCCGCGGCCCCATCGGCCTCATCGGCCACACGAAGGGCGACGCCAACGAGACGGTCGCCAATCTTCTGGAGGACCACCGCGAGGGCCGGCTGCTCACGCCGGACGCACCGGGCGAGGACGCGGTCGTCGACTTCCTGCGCGGCAAGGGCGTGGAGTACACGACCTGGGAGGGCTGGTACCGGCTCGACGCCGCCGAGCGCGCCCTGGGCGAGGCCGAGGGCCGCGAGCGCGTGAAGATCGTCGAGCGCGAGGGGATGCTGCGCGCGAGCGCGGAGCGCTGACACGGGAGGGCGGGGCGGCCCGCGCACATGCGGGGGCCGCCCCGCCGCCTCGGCCGCCCCGGCACCGGGACGAGCCGTCGCGTGCGCCCGGCTCCCGTGGGGGCGAGCGGTGAGAAGTGAGCGGTGGACGGTGATCAGGCGAACCGGATCTCGTCCCCGATACCCCGCTCCCGCGCGGCCGCGACGACGAGCGCGGCCGCCGCGGCGTCCTGGACCGCCACGCCGACCGACTTGTAGAGGGTGATCTGGTCGGCCGAGCTGCGCCCGGTCCTGCTGCCGTTGAGGAGCTCGCCCAGCTCGGCGTGGACGTGTTCCGGCGTGATGACGCCGTCCCGGATCGGGAACAGCAGGTCGTTGCTCCCGGCCGGGAAGGGCGCGAGGACCGCCCGCCGCGACTCCACGCACACCAGCGCCTCGGCGACGGTCGCGTCGTCGACCTCCCGGCCGCCCTGGTTGAACCCGACGGACGCGATGTGCACGCCGGGCGTCAGCCATTCCCGCCGCACCACCGGGTCCACGCTGTGCGTGGCCGCGGCGACCACGTCCGCGCCGTCGAGCGCCGACGCGTAATGCGGGGCCGCCACCACCTCCACGCCGAGCTCCGCGGACAGCTCCTCGGCCACCACGCCCGCCCGCACCGCGTCCCGCCCGGCCACCCGCACCTGGCGTACCGGCCGCACCCGGCACATCGCCCGGGCGTGCGTCCGCGCCTGCACCCCGGTGCCCAGCACCGCCAGCACCGCGGCGTCCTCACGGGCCAGGAGCCTCGCCGACAGCGCCGAGGCGGCGGCGGTGCGGGCCGCGGTGATGAAGGTGCCGTCCAGCAGCGCGACGGGCCGCCCCGTCTCCGGGTCGAACACGGCGATCAGCGCCTGGTGCGTCGGCAGCGGCGTCCCGGCGTTGTGCGGGAACAGCGACACGAGCTTGCTCATCAGCACGCGGGCCGACGGCACGTACCCCGGCATCGCGGCCAGGAACCCGTCCCGCTCCGGCACGACGGCGGCCACCCTGTCGGGCACCGACGCCCGCCCCTCGCTCAGGTCCACCATCGCCGGGCCGAGCCCGTCGATCAGCGCGTCCATGTCGAGCACCTGCTCGACCTGCGACCGTCCCAGTACCAGCATCCGCACAGCGTCCGTCAGCGCGGCACCGGGCGGGGAGGCGACACGCCGGGGCGCTCCCCGCCGGGGCGCTCTAGAACGGCGTCCGCGCCGACTCCATCAGCCGTGCGGTGTCGTCGGCGCGCAGCCGCAGGGCGTTGCCGACGGTCGTCAGCACGTCCTGCTCCTCCTGGCTGTACGCGCCGTCCGCGAGCGCGATCCGCGCGCCCTGCAGCAGGATCGACTCGCGGCCCGCGGGGGCGAGGTGCGGCGAGAGCGGTTCGAGGGCCTCGTGCAGCTCGATGGCGAGCGCCGCGCCGCAGGGTCCGCCGGCGTCGGTGACGAAGCGGCCCGTGTCGGCTTCGAGCGCCGCGATGAGGGAGGTGAGGCTGTCGGCCGTGCAGTCCTCGTATCCCGCCGCCCGGACCGCCGAGACCGCGGTCTGCAGGACCGTCCGGGACGAGACGCCGCCGGCCGCGAGGACGGCGAGTGCCACGGTGTGGACCGCGTCGCGCAGCATCGCCGAGAAGCGGGCGGTGGTCGGGTGGTCGAGGACGTCCGTGGCGAAGTGGGTGTGGCAGGCCGCGCACTCGACGACGGGCCCGGCGTCACCGCGCGGCAGCAGCGGGACACCGAAAAGAGTGAAGCGGCGGCGGCCGGTACGGCGCCGGTAGTTGCGGTCCCCGCCGCAGCCCGGGCAGAAGAACTCGCCGTCGCCGATCGTGTTCCATGTGGTCGAGATGGAGCAGATGCGCAGTTTCCGGCCGCGTGATCCTCGTGCTGGCAGCACGTCGCACCTCCATGAATCCCCCGCAGCCCTTCGGACACGGGAGGCACCGCCACGGCCACCTTGCCGCGTGGGCGTGATGTTAGCCACATCAGTGATGCCGCGTCAGTACCCCGTCCGGAGAACGCCACCGGACATGGCCGAACCCCGACCGCTCGCGGCGGGCGGGGTTCGGGCCGGAGAACCGGGCGGATCAGCGCGCGGAGCGGTTGACGGCCGAGATGACCGCCTTCAGTGAGGCGCGGGTGGTGTTGGGGTCGATGCCGATGCCCCACAGCACCTTTCCATCAATGGCGCATTCGATGTACGAGGCGGCCTGGGCGGACGCTCCCTCGCTCATCGTGTGCTCCTGGTAGTCCAGCAGGCGGGCGTCCACGCCGATGCCGGCCAGGGCGTCGAAGAACGCCGAGATCGGACCGTTGCCGGAGCCGGTCAGGACGACGTCCGCGCCGTCGACGACCGCCTCGACGGTCAGCGTGTCCGTGCCGTCCTTGTCGGTCGTGGTCTGGCCGGAGCGCAGCTGGATGCGGCCCCACGGGTTCTCCGGGTTCGGCAGGTACTCGTCCCGGAAGACCGCCCAGATGTCCTTCGGCGTGACCTCGCCGCCCTCGGCGTCGGTCTTCGCCTGGATGATCCGGGAGAACTCGATCTGCATGCGGCGCGGCAGGTCCAGCTTGTGGTCGTTCTTCAGGACGTACGCGATGCCGCCCTTGCCCGACTGCGAGTTGACGCGGATGACCGCCTCGTACGACCGGCCGACGTCCTTGGGGTCGATCGGCAGGTACGGGACCTCCCAGGTGATCTCGTCGACCGTCCTGCCGGCGGCGGCCGCGGTGGCCTCCATCGCGTCGAACCCCTTCTTGATGGCGTCCTGGTGGGAGCCGGAGAAGGCGGTGTAGACCAGGTCGCCCGCGTAGGGGTGGCGCGGGTGGACCTCCATCTGGTTGCAGTACTCGGAGGTGCGGCGGATCTCGTCGATCTGGGAGAAGTCGATCTGCGGGTCGACGCCCTGCGAGAACAGGTTCATGCCCAGGGTGACCAGGTCGACGTTGCCGGTGCGCTCGCCCTGGCCGAACAGGCAGCCCTCGATGCGGTCGGCCCCCGCCATGATCGCCAGCTCGGCCGCCGCCACCGCCGTGCCGCGGTCGTTGTGCGGGTGGACCGACAGGCAGACGTGCTCGCGGCGGGACAGGTTGCGCGACATCCACTCGAAGCGGTCCGCGTGCGTGGAGGGCGTCGAGCGCTCGACCGTGGCGGGCAGGTTCAGGATGATCTCGCGGCCCTCCTCGGGCTGCCAGACGTCCATGACGCCCTCGCAGACCTCCAGGGCGAAGTCCAGCTCGGTGTCGGTGAAGATCTCCGGGCTGTACTGGTAGCCGAAGGTGGTCTCGTCGCCCAGGATCTTGTCGGCGTACTCCATCACCAGACGGGTGCCGTCGACCGCGATCTGCTTGATGTCGTCCTTGGAGCCGCGGAAGACGACCCGGCGGAAGACGGGCGCGGTGGCGTTGTACAGGTGGACCGTGGCCCGGTGGGCGCCGCGCAGGGACTCCACGGTCCGCTCGATCAGGTCCTCGCGGGCCTGGGTCAGGACGGAGATCGTCACGTCCTCGGGGATCGCGCCCTCTTCGATGATGGAGCGTACGAACGCGAAGTCGGTCTCGCCGGAGGAGGGGAAGCCGACCTCGATCTCCTTGTAGCCCATGCGGACCAGCAGGTCGAACATCTCGCGCTTGCGGGCCGGGCTCATCGGGTCGATCAGCGCCTGGTTGCCGTCGCGCAGGTCGGTGGAGAGCCAGCGGGGCGCCTTGGTGATGCGCCGGTCGGGCCAGGTGCGGTCGGGGATGTCGACGGCCTCGTACGGGCCGTACTTGTGGATGGGCATCCCGGACGGCTTCTGGAGGTGCGTCGCGTTGGTGACGGGCGTGGGGCGGCCGATCCACTGTGACTGGGTCATTGCGTAGGGCTCCTGGGGTGTCCTTCTACGGGGGAAGGCCGACTGGGTCGAAGCAGCACCAGACTCCGCGGGGAGGGGGTCGGCCTACGACTACAGGCCCTCGCCGCGGCAGCTAAGGAGAAGCAGCCCGAAACGCATGATGTGCAGCAGCCTAGCCGAGGGACACGGTGGGCGGGGGGTCCGTTCCAGTATGCGGGATCGCCGTCCGCAATCCCGAAACCGTGACCTATCACTCCTTTTCAGCAATCATGGTCGCAGCTGGTGACAGCACGGTGACGCGCTGCCACATTGCGGAACATGACTCCCACGCTTGCTCCCGTGCACTGCACGATCGTGCCGCCCCACCTGCTGGACCGCCTCAGCCGCGCCGCCGACCCCGCGGTCGCCGCGGCCGCGCGCCGCACGCTCGTCGCGGACGCCGCCAACCGCACCGCGCGCCGCCTGACCACGGTCGTCGGCGCCACCCCCGTACCACTGGCGGCGGACGCGCCCCTCGACAAACCCCGGCGCACGATCTACGACGCCGGGCACACGACCCGGCTGCCGGGCAGCAAGGTCCGCGGGGAGGCCGAGGAGCCGACGCAGGACGCGACCGTCAACCGCGCGTACGCCGGCCTGGGCGCGACGTTCGAGCTGTTCCGCGACGCGTACGGGCGCAACTCGATCGACGGATCCGGGCTGCCGCTCGACGCGACCGTCCACTACGACCGGGACTACAACAACGCCTTCTGGAACGGCGACCGGATGGTCTTCGGCGACGGCGACGGCCGCATCTTCGTCGACTTCACCGTCGCGGTGGACGTCATCGGCCACGAGCTGGCGCACGGCGTCACGCAGTACACCGCGAACCTGGCGTACTTCGGCCAGTCCGGCGCGCTCAACGAGTCGATGTCCGACGTGTTCGGCTCGCTGGTCAAGCAGTACACGCTGAAGCAGACGGCGGAGCAGGCCGACTGGCTGATCGGGGCCGGGCTCCTGGCGGAGGACGTCCAGGGTGTGGCGCTGCGTTCGATGAAGGCCCCGGGCACGGCGTACGACGACGACGTCCTCGGAAAGGACCCGCAGCCGGCCACGATGGACGACTACGTGCACACGGGATCCGACAACGGCGGCGTGCACATCAACTCGGGCATCCCGAACCACGCGTTCTACCTCGTCGCCACCCGGCTGGGCGGCAACGCCTGGGAACGGGCGGGGCGGATCTGGTACGACGTCCTGACCGGCGGCGGACTCGCGGAGGACGCCGACTTCAAGGACTTCGCCCGCCTGTCGGTGGCGGCGGCCGGCGAGCGGTACGGCGCGGGCGGCGCGGAGCACGACGCCGTGGTCAAGGCATGGTCGACGGTGGGTGTGCCGACGGAGTAGACAGGGCCCATGCGGATTCGGGTGACGCGCACCGGCGGCTTCGCGGGCATCGAGCGGCGGGCCGAGGTGAACACCTCGGGCCGCCGCGACGCAGCGGAGTGGCACGCCCTGGCGGAGGCGGCGCTCGCCGCGGGCGGGGCCGCTCCCGCCGGCGGCGTGCCGGACGGCTTCCACTACACGATCACGGTCGACGGCCGCACGGTGCGCTGCGCGGACCCGTGCCTGTCGGAGGCGCAGCGGGAGCTGGTGAGCCGGGTGCTGCGGGAGGGCGCCTAGCGCCGGGCGGCCGCCAGGGGGTGTCTCGCCGATCCCACGGGCTCGCGGCGGCCGGCGCCGCTCACGGATCCGGCCCGACCGACGAGAACGCCCCCTAGAAGCCGAGCTTCCGCAGCTGCTTGGGGTCGCGCTGCCAGTCCTTGGCGACCTTCACGTGGAGGTCGAGGAAGACCGGCGTGCCCAGCAGGGCCTCGATGTGCTTGCGGGACTTGGTGCCGACCTCCTTCAGGCGGCTGCCCTTGGGGCCGATGATGATGCCCTTCTGGCTCGGGCGCTCGATGTAGAGGTTGGCGTGGATGTCCAGCAGCGGCTTGTCCGCCGGGCGGTCCTCGCGGGGCAGCATCTCCTCCACCACCACCGCGATCGAGTGCGGCAGCTCGTCCCGTACGCCTTCCAGCGCCGCCTCACGGATCAGCTCGGCCACCATGACCTGCTCGGGCTCGTCGGTCAGGTCGCCCTCGGGGTAGAGCGGCGGGGACTCGGGCAGCAGCGGGACCAGCAGGTCGGCGAGGAGCTGGACCTGCTTGTCGCCGACGGCCGACACGGGGACGATCTCGGCCCACTCGAAGCCGAGCTCCCGGCCGAGCCGGTCGATCGCGATGAGCTGCTCGGCGAGGGCCTTGGAGTCGACCAGGTCGGTCTTGGTGACGATGGCGACCTTCGGGGTCTTCTTGATGCCGGCGAGCTCCTTGGCGATGAACCGGTCGCCGGGGCCGATCTTCTGGTCGGCGGGCAGGCAGAAGCCGATCACGTCGACCTCGGCCCAGGTCGTGCGCACGACGTCGTTGAGCCGCTCGCCCAGGAGGGTGCGGGGCTTGTGCAGGCCGGGGGTGTCGACCAGGACGAGCTGCGCCTCCGGCCGGTGCACGATGCCGCGCACGGTGTGCCGGGTGGTCTGCGGACGGTTGGAGGTGATGGCCACCTTCTGCCCGACCAGAGCGTTCGTGAGGGTGGACTTGCCCGCGTTGGGACGGCCGACGAAGCAGGCGAAGCCGGCCCGGTGGGCGGTTTCGGTTTCAGGGTTACGAGCGCTCATGGGGGCCATTCTCCCCGATCGCCGGGCGTCGGACGTACCGCAGCCGGAGCAGCACCCCGGCGGCCGCCACGAGGACGGCGGCGACGAGCACGACGAGCCACGGCAGCACGAGGAATGATGCCCCGCCGGACGCGCGGACGTCCCGGGCGGTGGCGGTCACGGTGACCTCTCCCCGTTCCAGCCGGGGTGCGCCGGCCCAGCGGGCGCTGAGGCGGATCCGCTGCCGCGGCAGCAGCTCGGAGGGGACACCGCGCAGGTCACGGGTGAGGAGCGTCCGTCCGAAGAGGCCCTCGGCCCTGAGCGCGACCCGGGGGGAGAGGGTGACGTTGCCGGTGTTGTGCAGGGTGTACGAGATGAGAGCGGTGCTCTCGCCGGTGCCGGGGACCAGGGGCGCGTCCGCGGACCAGGTGACGTCCTCCACGGCCAGCGCGGGCACCGTCGGGCCGGTGACCCGCAGATGGATCCGGGCGCCGACGGCCCGCCGGACGCCCACCGCGGCGCCCCCGCGGGCGGTGGTGCGCTGCACGCGCTCGTCGAGCGCGACCAGGGCCCCGGCGTGGTCCCCGGGCTCGGCGTCGGGCGGGACGGTCAGGGTGTAGGGGACGGTGACCGTGCCGTGCGCGGGGACCGTGACCCGGTCCCGGTCGGGCACCGCCCAGGCGCCGACCCCGCGCCGGGGCTCGTCCGGGGCCCGTACGGCGAAACCGCCGTCCCGCTCGGTGTTGTACGCGTCGGCCGCGTACAACCGGAAGGTCAGCGGGGCGGCGGTCCTGTTGGCCAGGGTGACCCGGTCGGTCAGCGTGGCACCGGGGTCGGCGGACAGGTGGAAGTACGGCCGGGCGCCGAGTTGTGAGGCCTCGGGGTAGACGGCCCACTCGCCGTTCTCGGCGGCGCCGGCGGGAGCGGCCGGCAGCCCGAGGAGCGCCGCCAGGAGGATCGGGAGGGCCGGGAGGATCGCGGACAGCTTGCGCAGCACGGGTGCGGACTCCCCTTCTGTCGCGGTTGCCGTTGCGGGCCGGGACTCACGCGTCGTGCGGTCCGGGGCTCATGGCGCCGGCCCCCACGTCCACGCGGCTCACGTCACCGCGGCTCACGTCACCGCGGCTCACGTCACCGCGGCTCACGTCAGGGTGAGGGTGAGGACGCCCGCGTACGCGCCCGGGGCGGTGAACGGCGGGACGTCCAGCGTCAGCTTCGCGTCCACGGTGAACTCGCCACCGGTCAGCGCCGCGTCGGGGGCGGCGGCGAGCGTCGCGCCGGCCGTGCCGACCGGACCCGCGGAGCCGGGGGCGCAGGTGCTGGGGCTGCCCGGCCTGGTGGCGCAGGCGGGCGCCCAGCTGAGCTTCCCGGCGCCGATCGTGCCGCCGGGGCCGGTGAAGTCGGTGACCTTGCCGGTCAGCGACCAGCCGGCGGGTCCGCCGCGGAAGTCCTTCACGGTGACCGTCCGCAGGTCGCCGGTGGCCGCGCCGCCCTTGCCGAAGTCGACGGACGACAGCTGGACGGCGTCCCCGGCCTGCGTCATGGACAGGGTGCCGGCCGCGACCGCCGCGCCGATCCGCTGGCTGCCCGCCGGGAGCGGGGTGTCGTCGACGACGGTGTACGCCGCCGGGCCGGCGGCCTTGTCGGCGCTCCAGGCGTCGCCCTCGTACGCGACGATCCCGCTGGTCGCCTTGTCGGTGACCGTGAGGGAGGCGGTGAAGCGGCCGCTGCTGTCGGCCGTCACGGTCGTCCGGTCGGCGGTCTCCGCGGCGCCCGCGCGCCCGGCGACGGTGACGGTGGCGAGCGGGGTGAACCTGGTGCCCGTGACCGCGACCGGGGTGCCGGGCCTGCCGGAGGCGGTGGCGAGCGCGAGGGTCCGTTCGTTGGCTCCCGGTCGAGGGCTCGCGACGATGGTCTGCGACACGGGCGCGGGCGGGTTCGTGACCGTGCAGGGGGTGTCCAGCTCCATGATGTAGCTGGTGTGGATGTTGTAGTCGCCGGGCGAGAGCGTGATCGAGCCGGGCGCGGTGACCGTGAACGTACCGGTCATGGAGAAGGGCGGGAAGGCGCCCTTGCCCGGGACGGGCGGGTTCTTCTTCGGTCCGGTGACGGTGACCGCGCCGGACTGGGCACCGCCGAGGGCGACCTTGCCGGTGGGGGTCATGATGTCCGCCGGCAGCGCGAGATCGACGGGGTTGCCCGCGGCCGGCTTGGTGACCGTGTACGTGACGGTGACCGTGTCACCGACCCTGGGTGCCGCGTTGTCGACGGTGATCGCGGCGGTGGTCGGGCCGTCGATGGGCGGGATGCCGGCGATCGGCGGCGGTACGCAGTGGGTGGGGAAGTCGACCGCCCGCGCGGCGGTGACCTGCGCCGCGGCAGGGGTGGCGAGGCCGCCGGCGGTGAGTGCGAGAGCGGTGGCGCCGAGGAGCGCGAGGCCGCGGCGCCCTCTTCGCGGGGATGGTGCCATGGGGCCCTCCTGTGGGGACGAGAGGGCGCCATTGACGGCGGACGCGGAAGAGATGTCAATGCCGCGGCAACGCCTTGCCTGATGGCCCATCAGATTCTGTCAAGATCGGGCCTTTTCGCCGGCCGTACGGGCCGGGCGGCGCGCAGGGCCGCGCCCTCATCCCGCCCCGCGAGGCCGGCCATCCTGGTTTCAGCCGGCCGTCACGGTGGCGCGCAGCTCGCCGTCGGGACCGGCCACCAGCACCGGGGTGCCCGCCCCGCCGAGGTCGCGCACGGCGGCGCGGTCCTCGTCCGACGCGGTCGCGGCCTCGGTCACCACGGCCGCGGCCTCCAGCGACTTCGCGCCGCTGGCCACGGCCATCGCCACCGCGGTCTGCAACGCGCTGAGCCGGAGCGACTCCAGGGCGACGGTCCCTGCGACGTACGTGCGGCCGGTCTCGTCGCGCACCGCCGCGCCCTCGGGCACACCGTTGCGGGCGCGGGCGCTGCGCGCCAGCGTGATGATCTTGCGGTCCTCGGGGCCGAGGTCGGTGCTCTGTGTCATGACCCGAGCATAAGTCGGCGTCCGCCGCCGGTGCCGCCGGGCCCGGGCGCGTCGGCGCCGGGGGCGGTGAGGTCCCCCGCGACCGGATGCAGCGCTTCCCGCCGGCCCTCCGGGCTCGCCAGCCGCTCCAGTTTCGCCGCCGTGTCGCCCTCCGGCAGCGGGGTGTGCAGCACGATCACCAGGTCCGGCCGCGCCGGAACGCGCAGCTGCGTCGCCTCCAGGTGCAGGGTGCCGACCAGCGGGTGCGCCAGCTCCTTGCGGTTCTGGCCGCCGGGTGCGATGTCGCGGCGCTCCCACAGCTCGGCGAACTCGGCGCTGGCCGCCCTGGCCTCCTCCACGACCGCGCGGAAGCCCTCGTCGCCGGGGTGTTCCGAGCACGCGGCGCGGTACTGGGCGACGATCTGCGGGGCCACTTGCTCCCAACTGGTGGCGCGGGCCCGGTAGACGGGGTCGGTGAAGAAGGCGATCAGGCAGTTCTGGGAGATCTCGGGGCGCATGCCGAGGACGAGGGACGCGGAGTCGTTGTACATCACCGCGTTCCAGTGGACGTCCATGATGTGCGCCGGGTAGGGCATCCAGGCGTCGATCAGCCGCCGCAGCCCGTCGCACATGTCGCGGGCCGACGGATCGGGCCGCGGCTGGGGCGGGTTGAGCCCCGCCAGGACGTACAGGTGGCGGCGCTCGGCCTCGCTGAGCCGCAGCACCCGGGCGACGGAGTCCAGGACCTGCGGCGAGACCGTGATGTCGCGACCCTGCTCCAGCCACTGGTACCAGGAGACGCCGACACCCGCGAGCACGGCCACCTCCTCGCGCCGGAGCCCGGGCGTACGGCGCCGGACGCCGCCGTCGGGCAGGCCCACGTCGGCCGGCGTGACGCGGGCGCGGCGGCTCCTGAGGAACTGGCTCAGTTCGGCCAGCCGGTGGTCCTTCATGCCATGGCCCTCTCCCCCTGCCTGGTGGTGCGGCCAACAGGATAAGTCCCCGCTCCCCACCACCGGTTGGGCGAGCGGAGGGTGGGGCCATGGCTATGGACACCGACACCGACACCGGCACCCGCACCCACTCCCCCACCCCTCCCGGCTCCGCGTCCGCCGTGCCACGGCTGGACGGCCGGGCGCGACTCGTCCTGTTCGTCCTGTGCGCCGCCCAGTTCATGGTGGCGCTGGACTTCTCCATCCTGAACGTGGCGCTGCCCGTGCTGGGCGCGGACCTGGGGCTGAGCCGGTCCGCGTTGCAGTGGGCGGTGACGGCGTTCGCGCTGCCGTCGGGCGGCTTCCTGCTGCTGTTCGGGCGGATCGCCGACCTGTACGGCCGCAAGCGGCTGTTCCTCGCGGGGCTGTCCCTCTTCGGGGCGGCGTCGCTGCTGGCGACGTTCGCCTGGGACCCGGCGTCCTTCCTGACCGCGCGGGCGCTGCAGGGCCTGGGTGCGGCGGCGATCGTACCGGCCGGCATGTCGCTGCTGACGACGACCTTCCCCGAAGGGCCGCTGCGCGACCGGGCGCTGGGCATCAGCGGGACCCTGATGTCGCTGGGGTTCACCGTCGGCATGGTGCTGGGCGGGGTGATGACCGACACCCTGGGCTGGCGCTCCACGATGGGCCTGCTGGCGGTGTTCTCGCTGATCGTCCTGCCGCTGGCGCCGGGACTGCTGCCGGAGTCGCGCACGCCGGACCGGCCGCGTCTGGACGTGCCGGGCGCGGTGACCGTCACCGGCGGCCTGCTGGCACTGATCTACGCCCTGTCGACGGCCGCCGAGCACGGATTCGGCGGTACGGACGTTCGGGTGACGCTGGTCGCCGGGGTGGTGCTGCTGGTGGCGTTCGCGGTGGTCGAGTCGCGACACGCCGCTCCGCTGGTGTCGCTGCCGATGCTGCGGCGGCGGACGGTGGCCTTCGGCAACCTGGGCGGCCTGGTGACCTTCTCGATGATGAGCGCGGTGATCTTCGTCCTGACGCTGTACCTCCAGGAGGTCCTCCGGCTGTCGGCGTTCCTGACCGGCCTGGTCTTCGGTGTGCAGGGCGTGCTGTCGGCGGTCGCCGGCTCGCTGGCCCCCCGGCTGATCGGCCGCCTCGGCGCCCGGCGCACCCTCGTCCTCTCGCTCCTGGGACAGGGCGCCTTCGTGGCGCTGCTGCTGGGCCTGGGCCGGGAGTCCGGTGCGCTGCTGGCGACGGTCGCCGTCTCGCTGGCGAGCGTCTGCCACCTGGGCGCGATCATCTCGTACGGCCTCACGGCCACCTCCGGCGTTCCCGACGAGGAGCAGGGCCTGGCCACCGGTCTGGTGACCACGACGCAGCAGGTGGCCCTCACGATCGGCATCCCCGTCCTGGCGGTCGTGGCCACCGCCCGCGCGGACCTCTTCGCGGGCATCCGCACGGTCCTCGCCCTGGACGCGGCGATCGTCCTGGCCGCGGCGGCCCTGCTGGCGGTGGGACTGCGCAAGCGGGGGTGAGGGCCTTGTCCGGCTACGGCCGGTCCAGGCGCAGCCGGACGGCCCGGGGCAGGCCCGCGACCACGAGGTCGTAGGAGTCCTCGATGAGCTCCCGGACCATCCGGTCCGGGAGCCCGGTCACCGTGACCGTGTTCCAGTGGCGCTTGTTCATGTGGTAGCCCGGCACGATCGCCGGGTGCTCCGCGCGGAGCCGCACCGCGATCTCCGGGTCGCACTTGAGGTTGACCTTCAGCGGGCGGGCCTCCAGGGAGGCGAGGGCGAACATCTTGCCCGCGACCTTGAAGACCGAGGTGTCCGGGCCGAAGGGGAAGTCCTCGGACGCGTCGTTGAAGGCGAGGCAGAAGGCCCGCAGCTGCGCCGGTGTCATGCCGCCCTGTCCTCCGGTTCCGCGAGCACCGTGACGATCTTGTTGCGGCGGCCCGCCGGGGACTCGGCCGTCAGGCGCAGCGTCCGGCCGTCCGGCAGGTCCACCACGGCGGAGGCCCCGGCGATGGGCACCCGGCCGAGGGCCTTGGCCAGGAGGCCGCCGACGGTCTCGACGTCCTCGTCGTCGTACGCGTCGAGGCCGAAGAGCTCGCCGAGGTCGCCGATGTCGAGGCGGGCGGTGACCCGGTAGCGGCCGTCGCCCAGCTCCTGCACCGGGGGCAGCTCGCGGTCGTACTCGTCGGTGATCTCCCCGACGATCTCCTCGAGGATGTCCTCGATGGTGACGATTCCCGCCGTGCCGCCGTACTCGTCGATGACCACCGCGCAGTGGTTGCGCTCCTTCTGCATCTCGCGCAGCAGGTCGCCCGCGTTCTTGGTGTCGGGGACGAAGGAGGCGGGCCGCATGACCGTGGAGACCAGGTCGTTCTCGGCGTCGCGGTTGATGTGGGTGCGGCGGACCAGGTCCTTCAGGTAGACGATGCCGACGACGTCGTCCTCGTTGTCGCCGGTCACGGGGATGCGGGAGAAGCCGGAGCGCAGCGCCAGCGTCAGGGCCTGCCGGACGGTCTTGTACCGCTCGATGGAGACGAGGTCCGTGCGCGGGACCATCACCTCGCGGACGAGCGTGTCGCCGAGCTCGAAGACGGAGTGGACCATGCGCCGCTCGTCGTCCTCGATCAGGGACTCCTGCTCGGCGAGGTCGACCATGGCGCGCAACTCGGCCTCGGAGGCGAAGGGGCCCTTGCGGAAACCCTTGCCGGGTGTGAGGGCGTTGCCGATGAGGATCAGCAGCTGCGGTACCGGGCCCATCACACGGGCCAGCGGCAGCAGGGCGTAGGCGGCGGCGGTCGCGGTGTTCAGCGGGTGCTGGCGACCGATGGTGCGCGGGGAGACGCCGACGGCGACGTACGACACGAGCACCATCACGCCTATCGCGACCAGCAGCGCGGACCAGGTCGCGGCGAACTCGTTCAGGCAGACGTACGTGACGAGGACGCCGGCCGCCGTCTCGCACGCGACCCGCACCAGCAGGGCCACGTTGAGGTACCGGACCGGGTCGGAGGCGACCTGGGCGAGCCGGGCGGCGCCGCGCCGCCCGGCCCGTACCGCCTCGGCGGCGCGGAAGCTGGACACCCGGGCGATGCCCGCCTCCGCGCACGCCGCCAGCCAGGCGATCACGACCAGCGCGACCGCGCCGAGGAGCAGTTGGGCGGTCATGAGACGGTCGGCGCCGGGGAGGGGCCGGTCAGGCCCTTCTCCGCCCGCCAGCCGTCGACGATCGCCGCCTGGAGCCCGAACATCTCGGCCTTCTCGTCGGGCTCCTCGTGGTCGTACCCGAGCAGGTGCAGCACGCCGTGGACGGTGAGCAGCTGGAGCTCCTCGTCCATGGAGTGCTGCGTCGGTGCTTCCTGGCCCTGCTTGGTGGCGACCTCGGGGCAGAGCACGATGTCACCCAGGAGGCCCTGCGGCGGCTCCTCGTCGTCCTTCGCCGGCGGACGCAGCTCGTCCATCGGGAAGGACATGACATCCGTCGGGCCCGGCAGGTCCATCCACTGGATGTGCAGCTGCTCCATCGCCTCGGCGTCCACCAGGATCACCGAGAGCTCGGAGAGGGGGTGGATGCGCATCCGCCCGAGCGCGTAGCGGGCGACGTCGAGGATCGCCTGCTCGTCGACCTCGGTACCGGACTCGTTGTTGACGTCGATCGACATGGTGCTCGTGCGCTCTACTTCCCGTTTCGGTTGTCGTACTTCTCGTACGCGTCGACGATACGGCCGACCAGCTTGTGCCGTACGACGTCGTGCGACGTGAGCATCGAGAAGTGGACGTCGTCGACGCCGTCCAGGATCTCCCGGACCTGCCGCAGACCGCTCTTGGTGCCGCCGGGCAGGTCGACCTGGGTGATGTCACCCGTGATGACGATCTTGGAGTCGAACCCGAGCCGGGTGAGGAACATCTTCATCTGCTCGGGGTTCGTGTTCTGGGCCTCGTCGAGGATGATGAACGCGTCGTTGAGCGTCCGGCCGCGCATGTACGCCAGCGGCGCGACCTCGATCGTGCCCGCCGCCATCAGCCGCGGGATCGAGTCGGGGTCGAGCATGTCGTGCAGGGCGTCGTACAGCGGCCGCAGGTACGGGTCGATCTTCTCGTAGAGCGTGCCGGGCAGGAAGCCGAGCCGCTCGCCCGCCTCGACGGCCGGCCGGGTCAGGATGATCCGGGTGACCTGCTTGGACTGGAGGGCCTGGACCGCCTTCGCCATGGCGAGGTACGTCTTGCCGGTACCGGCCGGGCCGATGCCGAAGACCACGGTGTGCTTGTCGATCGCGTCGACGTACCGCTTCTGGTTGAGGGTCTTGGGGCGGATGGTCCGGCCGCGGCTGGAGAGGATGTTCTGGGTGAGGACTTCCGACGGCGTCTCCACGCCCCGTCCCCCCGTCTCCTCCTTGAGCATGGCGATGGAGCGTTCCACTGCGTCCTCCGTCATCGGCTGCCCGGTGCGGAGCACCAGCATCATCTCGTCGAACAGGCGCTGGATCAGGGCGACTTCCGCCGCGTCCCCGACCGCGCTGATCTGGTTGCCCCGGACATGGATGTCGGCGGCCGGGAACGCCTTCTCGATCACGCGCAGCAACGCGTCACCCGAGCCGAGCACGGTCACCATGGGGTGCTTGGCGGGTACGGTGAAATGGGCCCGTACCTGATCCTGGTCTGTGGGTGTGTGAGTCATGGGCCGGCTCTGTGGCCTGCACATACCTCCTGTTGCAAGGTTCTCGCCGATCGAGACCTCTGGACTGTCCAGCGTACGTCGTGCCACTGACAGCACCGAAGGCTTTTCCGGGTCCCGCTCCGCGGGGGTGCCCCGCGGCGCGGGTCCCGGGCACCGCGCCGGGCCTCACGCCGGGCGGCGGAACCCGATGGTCGGCACGGCCCTCCGCAGTGGCCAGGGCCGGATCGGCGCGGGCAGCAGCGACTCCAGGAACGCGTACCGGCGCAGCGCCGCCGGGTCCTGGTCGGTGCATTCCTGGACGTACTCCCACCAGGCCGCGACCTCCACCCACCCGGGGGCGGACAGCGACCCGCCGAACTCCTGCACCGACAGCGCGGCGGTCAGCCCGGCGAAGGCGAGCCGGTCGGCGAGCGGCCAGCCGGCGAGCGTGCCGGTGACGAACCCGGCCACGAAGACGTCGCCGGCGCCGGTCGGGTCGAGCGCCGCCACCTCGATGGCCGGGACCTCGGCGGTCTCGCCGGTGCGGGAGTCCACGGCGTACGCGCCCTCCGCGCCGAGCGTGACGACCGCGAGCGGCACCTTCTCGGCGAGCGCCCGGGCCGCGGCGCGCGGGCAGGTGGTGCCGGTGTAGCGCATCGCCTCCTCGGCGTTGGGCAGGAACGCCTCGCAGTGCTCGAGGTCGGCGAGGGCCGTGAGGTCCCAGCGGCCGGTGTCGTCCCAGCCGACGTCGGCGAAGATCCGGGTGGAGCGGCGGGCGGCCCCCGCGACCCACGGCTCCCGGCGGCCCGGCACGAGGGAGGCGACCGCGGCCCGCGCGGGGGGCGGGTACTCCGGGAGCTCCCCGACGGCGGTCCCCGGTGCCTCGTGGCCGTGGGAGACCATGGTCCGTTCGCCCTCGTACGCCATGGAGACGGTGACCGGGGAGTGCCAGCCGGGCACGGTCCGCGACCGGGACAGGTCGATGCCCTCGCCCTGCTCCAGGGCGTCCCGGCAGTAGTCGCCGTAGTGATCGTCACCGAAGGCGGCGGCAAGGTGGGTGCGCAGGCCGAGGCGGGCCAGGGCGGTGGCCATGTTGGCGACGCCCCCGGGGCTGGAGCCCATGCCGCGGGCCCAGGTCTCGGTGCCGCGGACGGGGGCGGAGTCCAGGCCGGTGAAGATGATGTCGAGGAAGACCGTGCCGGTGAGGAAGACGTCGCACTCCGGGTCGCCGGGGCCGCGCAGGGCGGCCAAGGGGTCGACGCCCGCGGTGTGTTGCCGAAGCTGCTGCTCTCCCCTGGGTGTGGTCACGGCGGGCTCCCCGGTCGCGGTTCCGATCTGGCCAGTGTGCCCGATTCCGGCCGTCCGCGACGGCGGGCGACGCACCGGAAATCCAGCTGCTTACCCGGCCTTCTCCGGCGCGAAACACTTTGTGACTCGGATCACATGACCTCGGCTTCTCCCGCGCCGCACGGCCTTGATACAAATTGGCCCGCGTTCCCGCGCGGCCATCGGCGTGCGACATCGGGCGCCCCTCCCCTCTTCCGCTCTTTTCCCGTCCGCCGGGAATCAGTTCGCTGGAACGCCCATGCCCTCGCGCCCGCGCGCCCCGTGGCCGCTCGTCGCCCTCTTCACCGCCGGCTACCTCGCCGCGTACCTCCTCCCGACCCTGGTCGGCAGCCTCTCCACCGGGCTCGGCCTCGCTCCCGCCCGGGCCGGACTGGTCGGCTCGGCCCTGCTGCTGAGCTCCGCCACCGCCGGCTTCACGCTCGCGGCCCGCGTGGAGCGGTACGGGCAGCGGCGGCTCGCCCGCCTCGGTCTGGCACTGGCCGTCGCCGGCTACGGCTGCGCCGCGCTCACCGCGTACGCCCCGCCGGTCGTGGCCGGCGCCGTCGTCGGGGGCTTCGGCTCCGGTACGGCGACGGCGGTCGCGGCGGCCGGGTTCGCGGGCCGCCGCGACCCGCACCGCGCCTCGACGCTGGGGCTGCTGTCGGTGTCCGCGACCGCGGGCGCGCTGTACCTGACGCTGCCGCACCTGGGCGGCGGGCACGCGCTGCCGTTCGCCTCGATCGCGCTGGTCGCGGCGGCGGTGTGGCCCGCCACGGCACGGCTGGAGACCGGGCACGACACCGGCGGGGCGCGGGAGGCGGGCGCACCGCTGCCGCGCCTGCGCTCCGGCGTGGTCCTGGCGGGCGCGATGGTGTGCTGGTCCCTGGCGCAGAACGCCCTGTGGGGCGTGAGCGGCCGCATCGGGCTCGACCAGGCGGGCCTGAGCGAGGTGACGGTCGGCGCGGTCTTCGCGGCCGCGCTCGGGGCGGGGCTCCTCGGCGTCCTCGGCGCCGGCGCGCTCGGCGCCCGGCTCGGCCGGGCGGTGCCGATCGGCGCCGGCACGGTCGTGATCGCCGGCTGCATCGCCCTGAGCTCCGCTGCCGAGGGCCTCGCGTCGTTCGCCACCGGCGAGATCCTCTGGAACACCTGCTACCCGGTGGTCCTGTCGTACGTGATCGGCCTCGCCGCCTCGCTGGACCCGCGGGGCCGCTGGGCGGTCCTCGTCGGCTCGGCGTCCTCGCTGGGCGTGGCGTGCGGGCCGGTGACCGGCAGCGTGCTGTCGGAGCGGGCGGGCTACCCCGGCATGGGCCTGGTGCTCGCCGCGCTCCTGCTGCTGCTCGCCGTCCCGATGACCGCGGTCGCCCTGCACACCTCGGGCCGGCCGCTGGTCCCGGGCGCGATCCGCCGCCGCGGCGGCGCCCCGGCGGCGGTGGTGGCGGCCGCCGCCGCGCCGGCCGCCGCGCTGGCCCCGCAGATGGGCGCCCCGGAGCAGCCGGTCGCGCAGATCCCGGTCGCGTCCGCCCCGGCGGCCGCGGCGCGGAATTCCTACGGCCTGGCGGAGTCCACCGCGTCGACCGAGTCGGAGGAGCCGAAGTCGTACGCCTCCACCTCGGCGAGGTAGCGCGCCCTGCGCTCCTCGTCGTCGTCCAGGAAGGACGCCAGGAAGGAGTTGCGGGCCAGCTCCCGCAACTGCTCCGGAGCCAGGCCCAGGGCCTCGTGGACCGCGTGGAAGGTGTCCCCGACGTAGCCGCCGAAGTAGGCGGGGTCGTCGGAGTTGACCGTCACCAGCAGCCCGGCCTCCAGCATGGACCGCAGTGGGTGGTCCTCCAGGAGGTCGATCGCGCGCAGCCGCACGTTCGACAGCGGGCACAGCGTCAGCGGCACCCGGTCCCGTACGAGCCGGGCCACCAGCTCCGGGTCCTCGACCGCCCGCAGGCCGTGGTCGATCCGCTCCACGCCGAGGACGTCCAGCGCCTCGCGGATGTACGCGGGCGGGCCCTCCTCCCCGGCGTGGGCGACCTTGCGCAGGCCGAGCGCCGCGGCAGCCTCGTACACCTCGGCGAACTTCGACGGCGGGTGGCCGACCTCCGCGGAATCCAGGCCGACGCCCGTGATCCGGTTCAGGTACGGCTTCGCCGCCTCCAGCGTCTCCCTCGCCGACTCGGCCGGCAGGTCGCGCAGGAAGCACATGATCAGCCGGGTGGAGATCCCGTGCCGCTCCTCGCTGTGGTCCAGCGCCCTGGCCAGCCCCTCCACCACGGTGCCGAAGGCGATGCCGCGGCCGGTGTGCGCCTGCGGGTCGAAGAAGATCTCGGCGTGCCGCACCCCCTGCGCGGCGGCGCGCGCCAGGTACGCGTCGGCGAGCTCGGCGAAGTCGTCCGCCGTGCGCAGCACGGTCATCAGGCCGTAGTACAGGTCCAGGAAGGACTGCAGATCGCTGAAGAGGTACGCCTTGCGCAGCTCCTCGGTGTCCGCCCAGGGCAGCTGGACGCGGTTGCGGGCGGCGAGCGCGAAGGCCAGCTCGGGTTCGAGGGTGCCTTCGATGTGGAGGTGCAGTTCGGCTTTGGGAAGCGGTGCCATGGGGAGTGCCTCGGTGCTTTCCAGCGCTGGTGCCTAGCGCTTGGGGAGGGGGACCCGGACGAGGTCGTGGGCGACGGTCAGCTCGCCGTCGAAGCCGGCCGCCCGGGCCTGCTGCTCGAAGGCGCCGGGGTCGCTGTAGCGCTGCGAGAAATGCGTGAGGACCAGGTGCCGCACGCCCGCCCCGCGCGCCACCGCCGCCGCCTGCCCGGCCGTCAGGTGACCGTGCTCCACGGCCAGTGTCTCGTCCTCGTCGAGGAACGTCGACTCGATGACGAGCAGGTCGCAGCCCTCGGCGAGCGCGTGGACGGCGTCGCACATCCGGGTGTCCATGACGAACGCGAACCGCTGCCCGCGCCGGAGCTCGCTGACGTCCTCCAGTCGTACGCCGTCGAGCTCGCCCTCCCGCTGGAGGCGGCCCACGTCCGGGCCCTGGATGCCGCGGGCGGCGAGCTTCCCGGGCAGCATGCGGCGCCCGTCGGGCTCGGTCAGCCGGTAGCCGAAGGACTCGACGGGGTGCGACAGCCGGCGGGCCTCCAGCGTGTACCCGGGGGTCGTGGCGAGCACGCCGTCGCCGGCGACCGGCGCCTCGGCGAGCTGCACCGTCTCGCGGTAGGCCGTGGCGTACCGCAGCCGGTCGAAGAAGCGCTGCCCGCTCGCCGGGTAGTGGGCGGTGACGGGGTGCGGGACCCGGTCGAGGTTGATGCGCTGGATGACCCCGGCGAGGCCGAGGGAGTGGTCACCGTGGAAGTGGGTGACGCAGATCCGGTTGATGTCGTGCGCGGCGACCCCGGCCCGCAGCATCTGCCGCTGGGTGCCCTCGCCCGGGTCGAAGAGGATGCCCTCCCCGTCCCAGCGCAGCAGGTAGCCGTTGTGGTTGCGGTGGCGTGTGGGCACCTGACTGGCGGTGCCCAGCACGACGAACTCCCGTACGGACATCCGTGCCCTACCCGGGGGGCCAGTTGAGGCCGCGGCCGCCCAGGACGTGCGCGTGCGCGTGCCAGACGGTCTGCCCGGCTCCGGTACCGGTGTTGAAGACGATGCGGTAGCCGGCGCCGTCGGTCTTCTCCTGCGCGGCGACCTCGCCGGCCTCGCGCAGCACGTCGGCGGCGATCTCCGGCGCGGCCGCGGCGAGCGAGGCGGCGTCGGGGTGGTGCGCCTTGGGGATCACCAGCACGTGCGTGGGTGCCTGCGGGTTGATGTCGCGGAAGGCGACGGTGGTCTCGGACTCACGCACGATCGTGGCCGGGACCTCTCCCGACACGATCTTGCAGAACAGGCAGTCGCTCCGCGGCTCTCCGGCCATGCTCCGGCCCCTTCCCGAATCGGATCATCACTGTGGGGGCAGCTTATCCGTGACGATCACGCCCAGCGGCCGGTCCGCCCCAGCAGCAGGGCCGTGGCGGCCGTGCCGGCGGTGGAGGTGCGCAGCACGCTGCGGCCCAGCCGGTACGGCCTGGCGCCCGCCTCCGCGAAGGCCGCCAGCTCCTCGGGCGACACGCCGCCCTCGGGGCCCACGACGAGCACGATCCCGCCGGTGGAGGGCAGGTCGGCGGTGGCCAGCGGCTCGGCGCCCTCCTCGTGCAGGACCGCCGCGAAGTCCGCCGCCGCCAGCAGACCGGCGACCTGCTTCGTCGACGCGGCCTCCGCCACCTCCGGGAACCGCAGGCGGCGCGACTGCTTGCCCGCCTCGCGGGCAGTGGCGCGCCACTTGGCGAGCGCCTTCAGGCCGCGCTCGCCCTTCCACTGCGTGATGCAGCGGGACGCCGCCCACGGCACGATCGCGTCGACGCCGGTCTCGGTCATCGTCTCCACGGCGAGCTCGCCGCGGTCGCCCTTGGGCAGCGCCTGGACGACGGTGATGCGGGGGCCCGGCTCCGGCTCGGTGCGCACCTCGCGCACGGCCACCTCCAGCCGGTCCTTGCCCTCGACGGCGGCGACGGTGCCGTACGCGCCGGTGCCGGCGCCGTCCGTCAGGACGATCTCCTCGCCGACGCGCAGCCGGCGCACGGACACGGCGTGCCGTCCCTCGGCCCCGTCGAGCGTGACGGTCCCGCCCGTCGCGGCCCGGAGCCGCTCGACCACGAACACGGGCGCGGTCATGACGCCTCCCGCAGCGCGAGTTCGGCCGCCGCGGCCTGCAGCTCGGCCTGGAGCACCTCGACCAGCCGACCGGCGGGCAGCTCGCGGGCCAGCCGGTGGCCCTGGCCCGCCCACAGCGCCATGCCCTGCGGGTCGCCGGCGGCCGCGGCGGCCTTGCGCAGGCCGCTGGTGAGGTGGTGCACCTCGGGGTAGGCGGCGGGGGCGTACGGGCCGTGCTCGCGCATGAACCGGTTGACGAGCCCGCGCGCGGGCCGGCCCGAGAAGGCGCGGGTGAGCTCGGTGCGGGTGAACAGCGGGTCCGTCATGGCCTGCTTGTGCAGCAGGTGCGCGCCCGACTCGGGACAGACCAGGAACGCCGTGCCGAGCTGTGCGGCCGCCGCGCCCGCCGCGAGGGCGGCGGCGATCTGGCTGCCGCGCATCAGCCCGCCGGCGGCGACCATCGGTATCCGCACGGCCTCGCGGACCTGCGCCAGCAGCGCCAGCAGACCGGTCCCCGACCCGTCGCCCTCCGGGTCGTCGCGATGCGTCCCCTGGTGCCCGCCGGCCTCGACGCCCTGGACGCAGACGGCGTCCGCGCCCGCGTACTGCGCCGCCTGCGCCTCCTCCGGCGAGGTGACGGTCACCACGGTGAACGTGCCGGCGCGCGCGAAGGCGTCGAGCGTCTCGCGGGCGGGGCACCCGAAGGTGAACGACACGACCGGTACCGGGTCGTCGAGGAGGATCGCCAGCTTGGCCTCGTACCCGTCGTCCCGCCCGGCGTCGGGGTCGCCGAGCGGCGTGTCGTACCAGCTCGCCTCGCCGGCGAGCTGGTGCCGGTAGACGTCGACGGCGGCCGCGTCGGCCTGTCCGGGCTGCGGCATGAACAGGTTGACACCGAAGGGCTGCGAGGTCAGCCCGCGGAGCTGTTTGACCTCCTGGTACATGCCGTCGGCCGTCTTGTACCCGGCGGCCAGGAAACCGAGCCCGCCGGCCTCGGACACGGCGGCGACGAGCCGGGGACAGGAGGCGCCGCCCGCCATGGGGGCCTGCACGATCGGGTACCGGCAGAGATCGGTCAGTGCGGAGGACATGCAGGCATGGTGTCACGCCCCTGCTCCCCCGCCGAACCCTCCCGCCCGTACGGCGGCGGAGGCGGCGCGGTACGGCTGAGGGGGCGGGGCACCCCGCCCCCTCAGCCGTACCGGCGCCCGGGGACCGCAGCCCCCGGCCACGGCCTACCGGCCGTTGAACGCGTCCTTCAGGCGCGAGAACAGGCCCTGCTGACCCGGCTGGAACTGCCCGGTCGGGCGCTCCTCGCCGCGCAGCTTCGCCAGCTCCCGCAGCAGCCGCTCCTGCTCCGGGTCCATCTTCGTGGGCGTCTGGACCTCGACGTGCACGATGAGGTCACCGCGCCCGCCGCCCCGCAGGTGCGTGACACCGCGCCCGTGCAGCGGGATGGACTGCCCCGACTGGGTACCGGGCCGGATGTCGACCTCGTCGACGCCGTCGAGCGTCTCCAGCGGCACCTTGGTGCCGAGCGCGCCCGCCGTCATCGGGATCGTCACCGTGCAGTGCAGGTCGTCGCCGCGCCGCTGGAAGACCGGATGCGGGACCTCGTGGATCTCGACGTACAGGTCGCCCGCCGGTCCGCCGCCGGGGCCGACCTCGCCCTCACCCGCGAGCTGGATACGGGTGCCGTTGTCCACGCCGGCCGGGATCTTGACCGTGAGCGTACGGCGGGACCGCACGCGGCCGTCGCCGGCGCACTCCGGGCACGGCGTCGGGACGACGGTGCCGAAGCCCTGGCACTGCGGGCAGGGCCGGGACGTCATGACCTGGCCCAGGAAGGACCGGGTCACCTGCGAGACCTCACCGCGGCCCCGGCACATGTCGCACGTCTGCGCGGACGTACCGGGCGCGGCGCCCTCGCCCGAGCAGGTCGTGCAGACGACGGCCGTGTCGACCTGGATGTCCTTGGTCGTGCCGAAGGTGGCCTCGTTGAGCTCGATGTCCAGCCGGATCATCGCGTCCTGGCCGCGCCGGGTCCGCGAGCGGGGCCCCCGCTGGGACGCCGTGCCGAAGAAGGCGTCCATGATGTCGGAGAAGTTGCCGAAGCCGCCCGCCCCGAAGCCGCCGGCGCCGGCACCGCCGGACGCGGACAGCGGGTCGCCGCCGAGGTCGTAGACCTGCTTCTTCTGCGGGTCCGACAACACCTCGTACGCGGCGTTGATCTCCTTGAACCGCTCTTGCGTCTTCGGATCGGGATTGACGTCCGGGTGCAGCTCGCGGGCGAGCCGCCGGAACGCCTTCTTGATCTCGTCCTGGGACGCGTCGCGGCGTACGCCGAGCACGGCGTAATAGTCCGTGGCCACTACGACTCCGCCAGGATCTGTCCGACGTAACGTGCCACTGCGCGTACCGCTCCCATCGTTCCGGGGTAGTCCATGCGGGTCGGTCCGACCACGCCGAGTTTGGCGACTGCCTCGTCGCCCGAACCGTAGCCGACCGCGACGACGGACGTGGAGTTGAGCCCCTCGTGGGCGTTCTCGTGCCCGATGCGTACGGTCATCGCCGAGTCCTTGGCCTCGCCGAGCAGCTTCAGGAGCACCACCTGCTCCTCGAGCGCCTCCAGCACCGGCCGGATCGTCAGCGGGAAGTCGTGCACGAAGCGGGTGAGATTGGCGGTGCCGCCGATCATCAGCCGCTCCTCCGTCTCCTCCACCAGCGTCTCCAGCAGCGTGGCCAGCACCGTGGAGACGGTCCCGCGGTCCTCCGCCTCGAAGGACTCGGGAAGGTCCTGCACCAGCTGCGGCACGTCGGTGAAGCGACGCCCGACGACACGGCTGTTGAGCCGCGCCCGCAGGTCGGCCACCGACTGCTCGCCGAACGGCGCCGGGCAGTCGACCATGCGCTGCTCGACACGGCCCGTGTCCGTGATCAGGACCAGCATCAGCCGGGCCGGGGCCAGCGACAGCAGTTCGACGTGCCGCACGGTCGAGCGGGTCAGGGACGGGTACTGGACGATCGCGACCTGCCGGGTCAGCTGCGCCAGCAGCCGCACCGTACGGCCGACGACGTCGTCCAGGTCCACCGCGCCGTCCAGGAAGTTCTGGATCGCCCGCCGCTCCGGCGACGACAGGGGCTTGACCCCGGCCAGCCGGTCCACGAAGAGCCGGTAGCCCTTGTCGGTGGGGATGCGGCCCGCGCTGGTGTGGGGCTGGGCGATGAAGCCCTCCTCCTCCAGCGCCGCCATGTCGTTGCGCACGGTGGCCGGCGAGACGCCGAGGTTGTGGCGCTCGGTCAGCGCCTTGGAGCCGACGGGCTCCTCGGTGCCGACGTAGTCCTGGACGATCGCGCGCAGCACCTCGAGTCTGCGTTCGCTGAGCATCGCGCGCACCTCCAGCTAGCTCCGGTTACTCGGCGTTCATTGGCACTCACCAGGTCCGAGTGCCAGGTATCACCCGGCAAGTGTACGGCGCCGGGGTACGCCCCTAGCAAGGGCGGCGGTCACGCTACCGCGCGGCGGACCGCCCGGTGCGGATAGCGTCGCGGTATGGACGACGGCTCGATCGCGTGGGAGAGGTTCGGCTGGGAGCGGCTCGCCGAGGGGGTCGGCAGGCGCCGGCTGCCCGTGTGGGACGCGACCACGGCCCTGGTGGCCGGTGCGGAGGGGGTGCTGCTGTTCGACACGGGCGCCACCCTCCGTGAGGGCGCCGAGATCCGGGCGCAGGCGCAGGCGATGCTGGGCGGGCGAAGGGTGACGCATATCGCACTGAGCCACCCCCACTTCGACCACGTGCTGGGCACGGCGGCGTTCGCGGGCGCGGAGGTCTTCGGCGCGGTCGGTGTCGACGCGCTGATCGTCCGTGAGCGGGACGCACTGCGCACGGACGCGATCCGGCACGGGGTCGCGGAGCAGGAGGCCGTCGAGGCGGTGGACGTGCTGGTCGCGCCGCACCACCTGGTGAGCGGGGAGTGGACGCTGGACCTGGGCGGGCGCCAGGTGCTGCTGGCCAACGTGGGGCCCGGCCACAGCGGCCACGACCTGGCGGTGCTGGTGCCCGGCTCCCCGGAGGTGGTGCTCTGCGGCGACCTGGTGGAGGAGTCCGGCGACCCGCAGGCCGGGCCCGACGCGATCCCGTCGTGCTGGCCGGCCGCGCTGGACCGGCTCCTGTCGCTGGGCGGCGAGGACGCGGTGTACGTGCCGGGGCACGGCGCGGTGGTCGACGCCGCCTTCGTACGCGCCCAACGGGATGAGCTGGCCCGGCGGTTCGGGGTGTCGTAGCGTCTGCGGAATGCGCCGTTACGACCCTGATCTGACGCCCTCGTGGAAGCGGCCGGCCCCCGTGCCGGAGGTGGCCGCCGAGCCGGACCTCGTGGTCGAGGAGGTGGCCACCGGCTTCTGCGGGGCGGTGATCCGCTGCGAGGCGGGCACGGTGACCCTGGAGGACCGGTTCGGCAAGCACCGGGTGTTCCCGCTGACGCCCCGCGGTTTCCTGCTGGAGGGCCGTGCGGTCACCCTGGTCCGCCCCTCGACGGCGCCCTCCCGCCCCTCGCGCACCGCTTCCGGCTCGATCGCCGTACCGGGGGCGCGCGCCCGCGTCGCCCGGGCGGGACGCATCTACGTGGAGGGGCGGCACGACGCGGAGCTCGTCGAGCGCGTGTGGGGAGACGACCTGCGCATCGAAGGCGTGGTCGTCGAGTACCTGGAGGGCGTGGACGACCTGCCCGCGATCGTCCGGGACTTCGGGCCGGGCCCGGACGCCCGCCTCGGGGTCCTGGTGGACCACCTGGTCCCGGGATCCAAGGAGTCCCGGATCGCCGCGGCCGTCACGGACGCCCACACCCTCGTAGTGGGCCACCCGTACATCGACATCTGGGAGGCGGTGAAGCCCGCGGCCGTCGGCATCCCGGCCTGGCCCCGGGTGCCCCGTGGCCAGGACTGGAAGGCGGGCGTCTGCCGCGCCCTCGGCTGGCCCGACAACACGGGCGCGGCCTGGCAGCACATCCTGTCGAAGGTCCACGGCTGGAAGGACCTGGAGCCGGAGCTGCTGGGCAGGGTGGAGGAGCTGATCGACTTCGTGACGGCCGGTGACCCGGGGCCGGTGTGACCCCGCTCCCGGGCCGGGGGCGGGGCCCGGCGGGTCAGTCCACCAGGTCGCGGACCACCGCGTCCGCGAGGAGCCGGCCGCGCAGGGTGAGGACGGCGCGTCCCGCCTCGTACGGGCCGGGCTCCAGGAGCCCGTCGGCCAGCGCGCGGCGCGACGCCGCGAGCCCCGCGGGGGCGAGGATGCCGAGGGGGCACCCCTCCCGCAGCCGCAGCTCCAGCAGGACCCGCTCGACGCGGCGGTCCTCCGCGGAGAGCAGCTCCCGGCCCGCTCCCGGTGAGCGGCCCTCCGCCAGCGCGGCGGCGTACGCGCCCGGGTGCTTGACGTTCCACCACCGCACACCGCCCACGTGACTGTGGGCTCCCGGTCCCGCGCCCCACCAGTCGGCGCCCCGCCAGTACAGCTCGTTGTGGAGGCAGCGCCCGGCCGGTGTCGTGGCCCAGTTCGACACCTCGTACCACGCGAAGCCGGCCCGCGACAGCACGTCCTCCGCGATGAGGTACCGGTCCGCGTGGACGTCGTCGTCCGTCATCGGCACCTCGCCGCGCCGGATGCGCCGCGCGAGCTGTGTGCCCTCCTCCACGATCAGCGCGTACGCGCTCACGTGGTCGGGCCCCGCGCCGATCGCCGCGTCGAGCGAGGCCCGCCAGTCGTCGTCGCTCTCCCCCGGCGTGCCGTAGATCAGGTCGAGGTTGACGTGCGCGAAGCCCGCCGCCCGCGCCTCCGCGACGCACGCCTCGGGCCGCCCGGGCGTGTGCGTGCGGTCCAGCACCTTCAGGACGTGCTGCCGGGCGCTCTGCATGCCGAAGGAGATGCGGTTGAAGCCGCCCTCGCGCAGCTCCGCCAGATAGGCCGGGCCGACGGACTCCGGGTTCGCCTCCGTCGTGATCTCGGCGTCCTCCGCGAGCCCGAACTCGTCGCGGACCGCCCCCAGCATGCGGACGAGGTCGCCGGCGGGGAGCAGCGTCGGCGTGCCGCCCCCGACGAACACCGTGCGGACCGGCCGCGGGTCGTCGCCCAGCACCTTGCGCGCCAGGCGGATCTCGTCGATGAGCGTGGCGGCGTAGTTGTCGCGGGAGGCGAGCACGCCGCCGGTGCCGCGCAGCTCGGTGGCGGTGTACGTGTTGAAGTCGCAGTAGCCGCAGCGGGTCGCGCAGTACGGCACGTGCAGATAGAACCCGAGCGGCCGCTCACCGGCCCCGAGCAGCGCGGACGCGGGGAGCGCGCCGTCCTCGGGCATGGGCTCGCCATCGGGCAGTACGGAAGGCATACCGCCCATTGTCCGTCACGCCGGGCGTTCCCGTGCCTGGAGCACCAGCAGGGCGAGGTCGTCCGCCACCGGCCCCTCGCCGAAGGCGTGCACGGCCTGCCGGATCCGGTCGGCGACGCCCTGGGCGGTCAGCCCGGTGCAGCCCGCGAGGACCTGGGCCAGGCCGTCCTCGTCGTCGAACATCCGGCCCGCCCGCGAGCGCCGCTCGGTGACGCCATCGGTGACGCACAGCAGGGTGTCGCCGGGGGCGAGGTGGAAGGTGTGGCTCTCGTACGCGACGTCGTCCACGACCCCGAGGAGCACCTGCGGCACCGCGACCGGGGTGACCGACCCGTCGGGGCGCAGGAGCAGCGGGAGGGGGTGCCCGGCGCAGGCGAGGGTGCAGCGGGCTCCGCCGCCCTCCTCCGGCGGCAGCGGGGTGAGCTCGCCGTACAGGAGGGACAGGAAGCGCGGCTGGGTGAGGTGCGTGCTCGGCGGCTGCGGGTCGGGGCCGCCGGCGGCCGCGACGACCAGGGCGGCGGCCTCGGCGGCCTCGGTGGCGTCGTCCAGGAGGAGCCGGTTGAGCCGGTCGAGGACCTCGCCGACCCGGTGGCCCTCGCGGGCGAGGAGCCTCAGCCAGGGCCGGGCGAGTCCGGTGACGACGGCTGCCTCGGGGCCGCTGCCCTGGACGTCACCGAGCATGAAGCACCACCGCCCGGGCCGCCCGCCGCCGCCCTGGACGGCCGTGACGGGCCCCACGGCGCTCCCGGCGGTCGCGGGGGCGGGGCGCGCGTCGGTGCGGAGGCCGGAGTCCGTGGCGCCCGGGCGCGCGTCGGCGCGAGGCCCGGAGTTGCCGGCGCCGGGGCGCGCGTCGGTGCCCGGGCGCGGGTCCGGGAGCGCGCCGAGGCCGACGCCCGTCCCCGTGCCGAAGCCCGTGCCGGCGGCCGGCGCGGCCGCCTGGAAGACGTCGTAGAAGTCGCCGCCCGCGAGCCCGTCGTCGCTCGGTTCGTACACCACGCAACTGGCCACGCCCGGGATCTGCGCCATCTGGCTGGGCAGCAGCCCCCGCTGGAGCACCCGGCTGATGGTGGCCTGGCGCGTGTACCGGCGGGCCGCGCCGATCGCCAGCGCCACACGGCGTGCGAAGTCCTCGACGAGCGCGGTGACCGCGTCCGGGACGCGTTCCGTGCCGCGCCGCCCGAGCATCAGCGTGCCGAGTCCGCGTCCGCCCACGACCAGCCGGCAGGCCAGCGCCGTACCACCGCCGTCGGCATCGCCGTCGCCGTCGGCGCCGGGCCACCGGACGGGCACGGGTCCGCCGAGCCCGGCGTCGGGGGCGGGCGGCGGCTCCTTGTGGAGTGCGGCGCGCAGCGGCTCGATGGCGGACTCGTCGGCGTGCCAGACGCGGGCGAGACGGGGTGCGGCCACGGGCCCCTCTCCGCCGTCGCCCTCCAGCCAGAAGGCGCACCAGTCGGCCAGCCGCGGCACCAGGAGCTGCCCGGCGAGCGCGGCGACGAGGTCCTCGTCCAGTTGTCCGGCGAGGAGGTCGGACGCCTCGGCGAGGAACGTCAGCGCGCCGCTGCCGGCCCACTCCTGGTCGTCGCGCACGGGGCGGCGCGGTGCGGGCGCGAGGATCTCGGCGGCGCGCAGGCCGCGCTGGATGGCGGGCTCGGTGCCGGGCACGGGGCAGGTGTCCCAGCCGTCGAGGGGCAGCCGCGCCCAGACGGTCTTGAGGCCGGGGCGATAGGTGATGCCCCAGCATTCGGCGAGCGCGGCGACGAGCTGGAGGCCGCGGCCGTACTCCTCGGGGCCGCCGCCGTCATCGGCCGCGGGGTGCTCGCTGCGGACGGTACGGGTGGGGTGGTGGTCGGAGACCTCCAGGACCAGGGCGGCGGGCTGATCGGCGTCGGGCTCCTCCAGGCGGAGGAGGAGCTCGACGGTGGTGCCCGCGTGGACCACGGCGTTCGTGACCAGTTCGGCGACGACGAGGACGGCGTCGTCGGCGACCCGCTCGGTGATCGCGGCGGCGGCGGGCAGGGCGAGCCCGGTCCAGTCGGCGAGGGCCGCCCGGACGAAACGGCGGGCGGCGGCCGGGGCCAGCGGGTTGCCCGGCAGGCTGGTGCGCGCGACGGAATGGTTCGGCGGCGGCTGGTGGGGCGGCAGGTGATGGCGGTGGGCGGGCGGCAGCTCGGTGATGTCGTACGGCGCCGGCTGCGGCCGCTCCGCCCGCTGTGTTGGAAAGGACCCCACGTGCGCTCCTCGTCGGCTCCCGGTCTGGACACCGACAGAGTGACAGATCGAGCTCGCCCATAAGCACCGAGTCATCGAAGTAGGCGGGCGAAGGACACGAAAGGACACGAAAAGCGGGCGCGGCCGTCGTCGGCCCGCGCCCGCTTTCCGTGTCGTGTCCGGCCCCGCTCGGGGCGCCGGCCGTCAGCCTTCCCTGACCCCCTCGTACATCTCCTCGATGAGGTTCTTGTACTCCCGCTCCACGACGGGCCGCTTCAGCTTGAGGCTGGGGGTGAGCTCGCCGTGCTCGATGTCGAGGTCGCGCGGCAGCAGGCGGAACTTCTTGATGGTCTGCCAGCGCTGGAGCCCCTCGTTGAGGCGGTCCACGTAGCCCTGGACGAGCCGGCCGACCTCCGGGGTCGCCACGACCTCGGCGTACGGCTTGCCGCCCAGGCCGTGCTCCTCGGCCCAGCCGAGGATGGCGGCCTCGTCGAGGGCGATGAGCGCCGTGCAGTAGTTCCGGTCGGCACCGTGGACGAGGATGTTCGAGACGTAGGGGCAGACCGCCTTGAACTGGCCCTCGACCTCGGCGGGGGCGATGTACTTGCCGCCGGACGTCTTGATGAGGTCCTTCTTGCGGTCGGTGATGCGCAGGTAGCCGTCGACGGACAGCTCGCCGATGTCGCCGGTGTGGAACCAGCCGTCGGACTCCAGTACTTCGGCGGTCTTCTCCGGCAGCCCGTGGTAGCCCTCCATGATGCCGGGGCCGCGCAGCAGGATCTCGCCGTCGTCGGCGATGCGGACCTCGGTGCCGGGCAGCGGCTTGCCGACGGTGCCGGTGCGGTAGGCCTCGCCCGGGTTGACGAAGCTGGCGGCGCTGGTCTCCGTGAGGCCGTACCCCTCCAGGATGTGGATGCCGGCGCCGGAGAAGAAGTAGCCGATGTCGGGCGCGAGTGCGGCCGAACCGGAGATGGCGGCGCGCAGCCGGCCGCCGAACGCCTCGCGGAGCTTGGCGTAGACGAGCACGTCGGCGACCTTGTGTTTGGTGGTGAGGCCGAAGGGGGCACTCGCGGTACCGGTGCGGCGGAAGTTGTCCTGGGTGACCTTGGCGTATTCGCGGGAGACCTCGGCCGCCCACTTGAAGATCTTGTACTTGGCGCCGCCGCCGGCCCTCGCCTTGGCGGCGACCCCGTTGTAGACCTTCTCGAAGATGCGCGGCACGGCGGCCATGTAGGTCGGCTGGACGACCGGCAGGTTCTCGATGATCTTGTCGACGCGGCCGTCGACGGCGGTGACGTGCCCCACTTCGATCTGGCCGGAGGTCAGCACCTTGCCGAAGACGTGCGCGAGCGGCAGCCACAGGTACTGCACGTCGTCCGCGGTGATCAGGCCGGTCGCGGCGATGGCCTTGGCCATGTAGGACCAGTTGTCGTGCGGCAGCCGCACGCCCTTGGGGCGGCCCGTGGTGCCGGAGGTGTAGATGAGGGTGGCGAGCTGCTCCTTGGCGATCGCCCCGACCCGCTCCTTGACGGCCTCCGGGTGCTTGTCCAGGTAGTTCCGGCCGCGCTCCTCCAGGTCGGTGAGGGAGAGGACCCAGCCGTCGGGGTCCGCCCCGTCCGCCTCCACCCCGCTCGGGTCGATGACGACGACGTGGGCGAGGTGCGGCAGGTCGGTGCGCTTCTCGCGCGCCTTGGCGAGCTGGCCGGCGTCCTCGGCGATCAGGACGCGGCTGGCGGAGTCGGCGAGGATGTACGCGGACTCGTCGGCGTTCGTCTGCGGGTAGACGGTCGTGGTCGCGGCGCCGGCGCACATGACGCCGAGGTCGCTGAGGATCCATTCGACGCGGGTGGCGGAGGCGAGCGCGACGCGCTCCTCCGGCTGCACGCCGAGGTCGATCAGGCCGGCGGCGATGGCGTAGACGCGGTCGGCGGCCTGCTGCCAGCTGAGCGACTTCCAGTCGTCGGGGCCCTGGCCGGACGCCGCGGGCACCGGGTAGCGGTAGGCCTCTGCGTCCGGGGTTTTCGCTACCCGCTCAAGGAAGAGGGACGCCACGGAGGGCGGTCGGTTCTCGATCAGGTTCTGGGTGTCGCTCACGGCGTCCTCCGGGCGGCTTGCGGCAGGGCTGCACGACGGGATGATTGTTTAACTGGCGAGTAACCCTCGGGCGGCATCAGGTTAGAGCGCCGTCGTCCGCCATGTAAGGGGCTACGGCCCGGCGGTTCATACCCGCTTCATAACGACTGTGCGCTTCCTGTGCGGTGCGCGGGGCCCGCCCGGAGGCCGCACGGAGCCGCACGGACGCGCAAAAGCGCCCGTCCGTGAACGAACGGGCGCTTCGGCGTCGTGCGCCGGGGCCGGTGCGGGCCGGGCGCCGGCGTGCCGCTGGGGGCGGCGCCCGGCTGTGTGCCCATGCGCCGTCCGCCGCGGGTGAGGGCGGGTGCCGGCGTGCCGTGGGGCGGGTGCCGGGGCGGTGCCGGCCGGGTGCCGGTGCCGGCTCCGCCCCGGCTCCGGCTCCGGCTCCGGCTCGGTGGCTACTTCTTGCTCTTGCCGCCCGCGGAGTCGTCGCTGGACAGCACCGCGATGAAGGCCTCCTGCGGGACCTCGACGGAGCCGACCATCTTCATCCGCTTCTTGCCTTCCTTCTGCTTCTCCAGCAGCTTCCGCTTACGGGAGATGTCACCGCCGTAACACTTGGCGAGGACGTCCTTGCGGATGGCTCGGATGGTCTCGCGGGCGATGACGCGCGAGCCGATGGCCGCCTGGATCGGCACCTCGAACGCCTGGCGCGGGATGAGCTCGCGCAGCTTGGCGACGAGCCGCACGCCGTACGCGTACGCCGCGTCCTTGTGCGTGATGGCGGAGAAGGCGTCGACCTTGTCGCCGTGCAGCAGGATGTCGACCTTGACGAGGCTGGAGGCCTGCTCGCCGGTGGGCTCGTAGTCGAGGGAGGCGTAGCCGCGGGTCTTGGACTTCAGCTGGTCGAAGAAGTCGAAGACGATCTCGGCGAGCGGGAGGGTGTAACGGATCTCGACCCGGTCCTCGGAGAGGTAGTCCATGCCGAGCAGGGTGCCGCGGCGGGTCTGGCACAGCTCCATGATGGAGCCGATGAACTCGCTGGGGGCGAGGATCGTGGCGCGTACGACCGGCTCGTACACCTCGCTGATCTTGCCCTCGGGGAACTCGCTCGGGTTGGTGACCGTGTGCTCGGTGCCGTCCTCCATGAGGACGCGGTAGACCACGTTGGGGGCGGTGGCGATCAGGTCCAGCCCGAACTCGCGCTCCAGCCGCTCGCGGATGACGTCGAGGTGGAGCAGGCCGAGAAAGCCGACGCGGAAGCCGAAGCCGAGGGCGGCGGAGGTCTCCGGCTCGTAGACGAGCGCGGCGTCGTTGAGCTGGAGCTTGTCGAGGGCGTCGCGCAGCTCGGGGTAGTCGGAGCCGTCCAGCGGGTACAGCCCGGAGAACACCATCGGCTTGGGATCCTTGTACCCGCCGAGAGCCTCGGTGGCGCCCTTGTGCAGGGTGGTGATGGTGTCACCGACCTTGGACTGCCGGACGTCCTTCACACCCGTGATCAGGTAGCCGACCTCGCCCACGCCGAGACCGTCCGCCGGGAGCATCTCGGGGGAGTTCGTCCCGATCTCCAGCAGCTCGTGGGTCGCGCCCGTGGACATCATGCGGATGCGCTCGCGCTTGTTGAGCTGGCCGTCGATGACACGTACATAGGTGACGACACCGCGGTACGAGTCGTAGACCGAGTCGAAGATCATCGCGCGGGCGGGCGCGTCGGCGACGCCGACCGGGGCGGGCACGTCCTGGACGACACGGTCGAGCAGCGCCTCGACGCCCATGCCGGTCTTGGCGGAGACGCGCAGCACGTCGTCGGGGTCGCAGCCGACCAGGTTCGCCAGCTCCTCGGCGAACTTCTCCGGCTGGGCGGCCGGGAGGTCGATCTTGTTGAGCACCGGGACGATGGTGAGGTCGTTCTCCATCGCCAGGTAGAGGTTGGCGAGGGTCTGCGCCTCGATGCCCTGGGCGGCGTCGACGAGCAGGATCGTGCCCTCGCAGGCCGCGAGCGAACGGGACACCTCGTACGTGAAGTCGACGTGCCCGGGGGTGTCGATCATGTTGAGGATGTGCGTCCGGCCCTGGCCGTCGCCCGTGGTGGGCGCCCACGGCAGACGGACGGCCTGGGACTTGATCGTGATGCCGCGCTCGCGCTCGATGTCCATGCGGTCGAGGTACTGAGCGCGCATCTGCCGCTGCTCGACCACACCGGTCAGCTGGAGCATCCGGTCGGCAAGGGTCGACTTGCCGTGGTCGATGTGCGCGATGATGCAGAAGTTGCGGATCAGCGCCGGGTCGGTACGGCTCGGCTCGGGCACGTGGGTAGGGGTCGCGGGCACGCAGGGTCCTGATTCTCGAGACGCTGGCGTCTCTGCTCGGGTCGACGTCGGATCGATACGTAGGTTCCATGGTCCCACGGACGGGGACCGGCGCTCGGTTTGGGCCGCTCGGACAGCGACTGGTAGCCTGGGCAGCTGTGTCTCGTAGCCCTCTCAGCCTCGGGGCACACCTCAAGAAATCCTTACGAACCTGAAAAGGCTCTTTCGTGGCGAACATCAAGTCCCAGATCAAGCGGAACAAGACGAACGAGAAGGCGCGCCTGCGCAACAAGGCCGTCAAGTCGTCGCTCAAGACCGCGATCCGCAAGGCCCGTGAGGCTGCCGCCGCGGGTGACGTCGAGAAGGCCACCGTGGCCGCTCGCGAGGCCGCCCGCAAGCTGGACAAGGCCGTCTCCAAGGGTGTCATCCACAAGAACGCCGCCGCCAACAAGAAGTCGGCGCTGGCTGCCAAGGTTGCCACCCTCCAGGGCTGAGCTCCACCTTCTGATCTGACCGCCGGAAGGGACCCAGCGGGCCCTCTCATCCGCTCCTGACCGGCACCCCCGAGCTCGTACGCGGCCTGCGTTCGCCACGCGGGTACGAGCTCACCCCGTACCACCCGAGGCCCCGGCCCCGTTCTTCCCCAGAACGGCATCCGGGGCCTTCGGCATGCCGCCGTTGGTCCTGCTCCGGGGGCCGGGCCCGCCCGGGACGGCGGCCGGGGTCCTGCTCCGGGCAGCGGGTCAGGTGCCCGGAACTGGGCTGCGGGCGGGGCGGGGCACCGCGACCATGCGTGGCGCCGGGGCGGGGTCGGCGGAGAAGGCCGGCGGTGAGAGAACAGCGGTGGGGATCAGCGGCGGGATCAGCGGCGGGAGCGGGCCGCCCGGGCGATGGTGACGACCGCCTTTTCCAGGGCGTACTCCGGGTCGTCGCCCCCGCCCTTGACGCCCGCGTCAGCCTCCGCGACGGCGCGCAGCGCGACGGCCACGCCGTCCGGCGTCCAGCCGCGCATCTGCTGGCGCACGCGGTCGATCTTCCACGGCGGCATGCCGAGCTCACGTGCGAGATCGGCTGGCCGCCCGCCCCGCGCGGACGACAGCTTGCCGATCGCCCGCACCCCCTGCGCCAGCGCGCTGGTGATCATGACCGGAGCGACGCCCGTGGCGAGCGACCAGCGCAGCGCCTCGAGGGCCTCGGCCGCCCGGCCCTCCACCGCCCGGTCGGCGACGTTGAAGCTGGACGCCTCCGCGCGGCCCGTGTAGTACCGGCCGACGACGGCCTCGTCGATCGTGCCCTCGACGTCCGCGGTGAGCTGGGACACCGCGGACGCGAGCTCCCGCAGATCGCTGCCGATCGCGTCGACGAGCGCCTGGCACGCCTCGGGCGTCGCCGACCTGCCCAGCGCGCGGAACTCACTGCGTACGAACGTCAGGCGCTCCGCCGGCTTGGTGGTCTTCGGGCACGCCACCTCCCGCGCACCGGCCTTGCGGGCCGCGTCGAGCAGCCCCTTGCCCTTGGCGCCGCCGGCGTGGACGAGGACGAGGGCGATGTCCTCGACGGGCGCGCCGACGTACGCCTTGATGTCCTTGACCGTCTCGGCGGAGAGGTCGTGCGCGTTGCGCACCACCAGCACCTTGCGCTCGGCGAAGAGCGACGGGCTCGTCAACTCGGCGAGCATGCCCGGCTGCAGCTGATCGGCGGTCAGGTCACGGACGTCCGTGTCGGCGTCGGCGGCACGGGCCGCCGCCACCACCTGCTGCACCGCACGGTCCAGGAGGAGATCCTCCTGGCCCACGGCGAGGGTGACGGGGGCGAGCGGGTCGTCGGTCGCGTACTTTCTGGTGGCCATCGCACACCAGCATCGCACGCGCCACTGACAGCTCCGCTCGTCCGACCGCCCCTACGGCTCCTCCCGCCAGCCGTCCCACTCGGCCGCGAACTCGTCCAGCTCGGCCGCTGCGAGCCGGCCCTCGGGGTCCTCGACCACGACGAGCCACTGCGCGTCCTCGGCGTCGTCCTCACCGGCCAGCGCGTCGCGCACCAGCTGCGGTTCCTCGTCCGTGCCGAACCGGTCGCCGAGCGCCTCGGCCACCTCCTCCGCCGCATCCCGGTCGGGCAGCACCAGCACATGTCTCACATCGCTCACATCACCATTGTTCAGCCCTTCCGTCCGCCGTCGGACCCCGGGTCCGCCGGCCCGTCCCGGACCGCGGCCCGCAGGCCGGCGCCGGTGCCGGCGACCGCGATCGGGCCGTCCCGGTCCGTGCGCAGCACCACCGCTCCCCCGTCGCGCAGGGCGCCGACCGTACGCGGCGAGGGGTGGCCGTAGTCGTTGTCCCGGCCGGCCGACACCAGGGCCAGCCGGGGCCTGACCCTGCTCAGCAGGCGCGGGTCCTGGTGGGCCGAGCCATGGTGGGCGACCTTGAGGACGTCCACCGGCGGCAGGTCCGGGTGGGCCCGCAACAGACCCCGCTGTGCGGGTGGTTCGAGGTCGCCCAGGAGCAGCAGGCTCGTGCCCGAGGCGGTACGCACGAGCAGCGTGACACTGGCGTCGTTCGCCTCCTCGGGGCCGGGCCCCGGGAGGACGCCCGGCCAGAGCACACGCCACTCCAGCGGCCCGGCCCGGCGCCGCTCGCCCGGGGCCGCCCGGATGACGGGCACCCCGGCCGCACGGGCCGTCCGGTGCACGAACGCGGCCTGCCCCGCGGGCTGCTGGAGGCCGGTGGTCTGGATCGCGGCGACCTCGCGGCCGCGCAGCACCCCCGGCAGCCCGGCGACATGGTCGGCGTGGAAGTGCGTGAGCACCACGAGCGGCACCCGGCTGACGCCCAGGTCGCTCAGGCACCGGTCGACGGGGCCCGGGTCGGGACCGGCGTCGACCACCACGGCCGCGCCGCCGCCCGCCGAGAGCACCGTGGCGTCGCCCTGGCCCACGTCGCACATCGCGTACACCCAGCCCGGAGGCGGCCATCCGGTGACGAGTCCGGCCAGCGGAGGCGGCCGCACCACCGCGAGCAGCAGCAGCGCGGCGCACCCCGCGGCCACCCAGGGGCGGTACGGCATCCATCGGGCCAGCAGGAAGCATGCGCAGACGACGGCGGCGAGCAGCAGCCCGCCCTGCCGACCGCCCGGCCAGTCGGCCTGCGCACCGGGCAGCGCGGCCCCCGCCCGGGCGACGGACGCGATCCACCCGGCCGGCCATCCCGCGATCTCCGCGAGCAGCCGCGCCGCGGGCATCGTCACCGGAGCCGTGGCGAGCGCGGCGAAGCCGAGCACGGTGGCGGGGGCCACCGCCAGTTCGGCGAACAGGTTGCACGGGATCCCCACCAGGCTGACCCGGGCCGCGAACACGGCCACCACCGGTGCGCAGACAGCCTGCGCGGCAGCCGCCGCGGCCAGAGCTTCGGCGATCCGCGGCGGCACCCGGCGCCGCCGCAGCGCGGCGCTCCAGCGGGGAGCGAGGGTGAGCAGGGCTCCGGTGGCCAGCACGGAGAGCAGGAAGCCGTAGCTGCGGGCCAGCCACGGGTCGTACAGCACCAGGAGCAGCACCGCGGCGGCCAGCGCGGGGATCAGCGATCTGCGGCGCCCCGTCCCGATGGCGAGGAGGGCGATCGCCCCGCAGGCAGCGGCGCGCAGCACGCTGGGGTCCGGCCGGCAGACCACGACGAAGGCGAGCGTGAGCACTCCGCCGGCCAGCGCCGTTCCCCGCAGTCCGATGCCGAGGCGGGGCGCCAGACCGCCGCGCTCCGCCCGCAGCGCGGCGCCGGGCGGGCCGATGAGCAGCAGCAGTACGACGGTGAGGTTGCTGCCGGACACCGCCAGCAGATGCGTCAGGTCGGTCGCCCGGAAGGCGTCGTGGAGGTCGGGCGGCACCCGCGAGGTGTCCCCGACGACCAGCCCCGGCAGCAGGGCCCGGGCATCCGGTGCCAGCCCGTCCGTCGCATCGCGCAGCCCCGCCCGCAGGCTCCCCGCGGTCCGCTGGAGCGCGTTGGGCCCGGCGGTGACGAACGGCGGCCCGCCGCGCACGCGTACGGCGGCCGCGAAGCGGTCACCGGTGCGCCGCGGCGGGGCCAGCAGCCCGGTGGCGCGCACGGTGGTGGACGGCAGCAGCCGCTGCCACCCGCGGCCGGCGGGGGCGATCAGCAGCACGGGCGTGCGGATCCTGGTGACGGTCCCGCCGGTCTCGCCGCTCCCCGGCGGACCGGTCTCCGCGAAACGCGTGGCCTCCCCGTCCAGGACGACGGAGCCCACTCCCCCGGGGCCCCGCCCGCGTACGGGGCGCGGGTCGGAGGTGACGGTCACGTCCAGGGTGACCCGCGCGTACTCCTGTGCCAGCTTCGGCAGCGGTCCGCGCCGCAGGTCGGCACCGTGGAACCCGGCCGACGCGGCCCCCGCGGCGCCGCACAGCGACACCATGGCGCACGCCGTGGCGACCTCCCGCCACCACCCGTAGGGCGACGGGCGCCCGGGCCGCAGACGGCCGGCCGCCAGGGGGGCGAGCAGCGCCGTCGCCACCGCGACGCTGAGCGCCACCGCCATGACGGTCCGGTGTCCCGGTGCGCCGATCGCGAACGCCGCCGCGCACCACGCGGCGAGGGCCGGCGGCACGAGCCGCAGGTCCGCGGGGCCTTCCTGCCGCGTCGGGTCGGCGGCCCCCAGCCGGTGCCCTGACGCGGCGTGAACCGGGGCGCGTGCGGGGCTCTTCGCGCCCGTCATGGCCGTACGAGGGACCGGAGGTCCGCGAACCGGCGGTCGCCGATCCCGTTGACCTCACGCAGTTCGTCGACCGACCGGAAGCCTCCGTGCCGCGTGCGGTGGTCGATGATGTGCTGGGCCAGCACGGGCCCGACGCCGGGCAGCGCGTCGAGTTGTTCGGCGGTGGCGGTGTTGAGGGCGAGCGGCGCACCGGGGGCCGGACCGGGCTGGCCGCCGCCGGGCCGGCCGGCAGAACCGGGTGCCGGCCCCGCGGGAGCCGGTGTGACGCCCACGACCACCTGCTCCCCGTCCATCAGCACGCGCGCCCGGTTGAGCCCGGTGACGTCCGTTCCCGGCCGGACACCTCCCGCCGCGCGCAGGGCATCCGCCACCCGCGATCCGGCGGGCAGCCGCAGTACCCCCGGCCGCCGTACCTTTCCGCTCACGTCGACCACCACGGGCGCGGACACGGGAGTCGCCCGCGGGCCGTCCGCGCCGGCCGAGAGGGTGGCGGCCGGTTCCGCCGCCCCGACCACCTCGGGCGCCCGCACGGGTTCCGGCCGCCCCATCCAGAAGTACCGTCCGGCGAGCACCGCCGCCACGACGAGGACCACCGCGAGCGCGGCCAGCGCCCTCAGCTCCACGCCGCAGCGCAGCTGGAGCCAGAGCGGCAACCGTTCCCGGGCGGCCGGCCACCACCGCTCCCGCGGCACGGACACCTCCCGCCCGGCCTCCCCCGCACCGGGCCCGCCACCGGAGCCGGGCACCGCCGCGGGCGCAGCCCCAGGCGGCCCCGACCCCGCCGCAGGCGCACCCCCGGGCGCCGGCGCGCGAGCAGGCATCCCTGCCGGTTCCGGCGGCGGATGGGCCGCGTACGGCCCCGGAGCTGCGAAGAGCGCCTCGGCCCGCTGCCGCACGTTCTCCCCAGGATCGGGAGCCGGACCCCGAGCCAGAACCGCCCCCCGAGCCGGAGCCTGCCCCCGCCCAGGAGCCGGCCCCGCAGCCGCAGGCCCCGCCGCGCCCGCCGCACGCCGTGGAGGACGCCCGGCCGTACGGACACCGCCCGCCCGTCGCCGGAAGCGACCACGGACGGGAAAGCCGTCGCGAGTCCTCCGGTCGGAACCCGCAGCGCGTCCGGGTCCGCTCGTCCTCGATGCCGATCTGGTCACGGAGTGTGTTCGGTTCGCCATGTCGCCTTACGCTACGCACAGCTGACCGAACCCGCCGGGGCCGGGCAATAACCGTGGACAACACGGTGGTTGTGGAAAAATTCGTCACCCGGACGAGCGATCGCCGCGCTCACGCACCGTCATCGGGCGGAGACCACGAGCCCCAGCAGGCCCGGCCCGGTGTGCGCGCCGATCACCGCGCCCACTTCGCTGACGTGGAGGTCGGCGAGGCCGGGGACGCGTACGCGCAGCCGGTCCGCCAGCGCGGCGGCCCGCTCGGGAGCCGCCAGGTGGTGCACGGCGATGTCCACCGGTCCGGCGCCCGCACGCTCGGCGGCGATCTCCTCCAGACGGGCGATCGCCTTCGACGCCGTGCGCACCTTCTCGCGCAGCTCGATCCGGCCGCCCTCCAGCTCCAGCAGCGGCTTGACCGCGAGCGCCGAGCCGAGGAGCGCCTGGGCCGCGCCGATGCGGCCGCCCCGGCGCAGGTAGTCGAGGGTGTCGACGTAGAAGTAGGCGGAGGTCCCCGCCGCACGCTTCTCGGCCGCGGCGACCGCGTCGTCCAGCGTGCCGCCCGCCTCCGCCGTCTCGGCGGCCGCGAGGGCGCAGAATCCGAGCGCCATGGCGACCATGCCGGTGTCGACCACCCGCACCGGTACCGGCGCCTCCTTCGCGGCCAGCACCGCCGCGTCGTACGTCCCCGAGAACTCCGCCGACAGGTGCAGCGAGACGATGCCGTCGGCGCCGCGCTCCGCGGCCGCCCGGTACGCTGCCGCGAAGGTCTCCGGGCTCGGCCGGGACGTCGTCACGGAGCGCCGCTTCTGCAGGGCGAGAGCGAGCGAGCGGGCCGAGATCTCGGTGCCCTCCTCAAGGGCCCGGTCACCGAGGACGACGGTCAGCGGCACCGCGGTGATGCCGTGCCGTTCCATCGTCTGCGGCGGCAGGTAGGCCGTTGAATCGGTGACGATCGCGACATGGCGGGACATGACCGGGAGGTTACCCGCCGGGGGCGTCCCACGGCAGCCCGCCCCCGCCCGCGTGCTCGGTTCGGGTCAGTTGGTGGTCTCGGGACGCGTCGACTTCTGCCACGCATAGCCGTGCGGCAGGCGCGGGTCCCGCGCCGTGATCGCCGGGCGCTCGGCCGGGGCAGCGGGCTCGTCGCCACCGGGCTGCGGGCCGGAGGTCGCCTCCGGCTCCGGGGCGCCCGCATCGCCGGCCCCAGCCGGGTGGCTCCGCTCCGGCGCCTGTCCGGCCGCCGCCTCCGGCCACCGGAAGTCGTCCCGGCCGCCGGACTCCTCGGGCCAGTGGCGCAGTGCGCCCGCCTCGATGTCGATCTGGGCGCTCAGGTTCGCCAGGTCGTCGTCCGCGAACCTCCGGGCGCGGTCGCGAGCCGCCCACCGCAGCGAGTCCGCCGCGTGCGTGATGCGCTCCGTGCGCTCACGCAGGTCGCCGAGCTGCGCCGCGACCCTGGCCCGGTCCGGGTCCCGCTCCATCCGCTTGAGGTCGTCGTCGAGCTCGTGCCCGTGCGCGCTCAGGCGCCGGAACAGCTCCAGCGACTCCTTGACCGAGGCGTCCTCGACCGCGCCCGCCTCCAGCGCGTCCTGCGTGGCCCGCATCGACGTGCGCAGCGACAGCCGCAGTTGCGCGAGTTCGCCCCCGACACCGCCCTGCCCGTAGCTCTTGGCCCGCAGGGTCGTGTCCTCGACGGTGCGCCGCGCCTGGGTGATGGTGCGGTCGACCCCGCGCTTGGCGGCGTTGACCGCCTTGACCGTCACGTACACGCCCAGGGCGACGAAGGCGACGAAGAGCAGCGCCAGGATCAGGATCGCGGCTTCCATGAAGTCCCCTCGGTGTCGGCGCCGGACGTATTCGCCCGTCGTTCCTCCACGGTAAACGGAACGGGCAGGTGGAGGGTTCCATCGGAACCCCCACCGTGCCCGTAAGGGAAATCCCCCAGGGGGCACCGGGCCGACGGCACCGGGTGCCGGCTACGCCGGGACGATGTTCACCAGCTTCGGCGCCCGCGCGATCACCTTGCGGATGCCCGCACCGCCCAGGGCCGCCACCACGGCCGGGTCGGCCAGGGCCAGCGCCTCCAGCTCGGCGTCGGTGATCGAGGGAGCGACCTCCAGGCGGGCCTTGACCTTGCCCTTGATCTGGACCACACAGGTCACGGTCTCGTCGACGACGTACGCCGGGTCGGCGACCGGGAAGTCCTGGTGCACCACGGAGTCGGTGTGGCCCAGCCGGTGCCACAGCTCCTCGGCGATGTGCGGCGCCAGCGGCGCGATCAGCAGCACCAGCCGCTCGGCGACGGACCGCGACACCGGGCCGGCCGACTTGGTCAGGTGGTTGTTCAGCTCGGTGACCTTGGCGATCGCCGTGTTGAACCGCATCGCGGCCATGTCCTGGGACACGCCGTCGATGGCCTTGTGCAGGGCGCGCAGCGTGTCCTCGTCGGGCTCGCCGTCCACGACGGTGACCTCACCGGTCGCCTCGTCCACGATGTTGCGCCACAGCCGCTGCAGCAGCCGGTACTGGCCCACGACCGCTCGGGTGTCCCACGGGCGCGAGACGTCCAGCGGGCCCATGGCCATCTCGTACAGGCGCAGCGTGTCGGCACCGTACTCGGCGCAGATCTCGTCCGGGGTGACGGCGTTCTTCAGGGACTTGCCCATCTTGCCCAGGACGCGGCTGACCTTCTCGTCCTGGTACCAGAACGCGCCGTCGCGCTCCTCGACCTCGGCGGCCGGCACGGCGATGCCGCGCGCGTCGCGGTAGACGAAGGCCTGGATCATGCCCTGGTTGTACAGCTTGTGGAAGGGCTCCGCGGAGGAGACGTGGCCCAGGTCGTACAGCACCTTGGACCAGAAGCGGGCGTACAGCAGGTGCAGGACGGCGTGCTCGGCGCCGCCCACGTACAGGTCGACGCCGCCGTGCGGCTGCCCCTCGCGCGGGCCCATCCAGTACCGCTCGGTCTCGGGGTCGACCAGCCGCTCGCTGTTGTGCGGGTCCAGGTAACGCAGCTCGTACCAGCAGGAACCGGCCCAGTTGGGCATGGTGTTGGTCTCACGCCGGTACTTCTTCGGCCCGTCGCCCAGGTCCAGGGTGACGTTGACCCAGTCCTCGTTCCGCGACAGCGGCGTCTCGGGCTGGGTGTCGGCGTCCTCCGGGTCGAAGGTGCGCGGCGAGTAGTCCTCGACCTCGGGCAGCTCCAGCGGCAGCATCGACTCGGGCAGGGCGTGCGCGACGCCGTCCTCGTCGTAGACGATCGGGAAGGGCTCGCCCCAGTACCGCTGTCGGCTGAACAGCCAGTCGCGCAGCCGGAAGTTGACGGTGCCCGCGCCGATGCCGCGGGCCTGCAGCCACTCGGTGATCCTGGCCTTCGCCTCGACGACGCCCAGCCCGTCCAGCGAGATGTCGTCGTTGGACGAGTTGACGATCGCGGCCTCGTACGAGTCGAAGGCGTCGTCCCAGGCCGACGGGTCGGTGCCGCGGTCGTCGGAGGGCTGGACGACACAGCGCATCGGCAGGTCGAAGGCGCGGGCGAAGGCGAAGTCACGGCTGTCGTGCGCCGGGACGGCCATGATCGCGCCGGTGCCGTAGCCCATCAGGACGTAGTCGGCGATGAAGACGGGGATCCGCTCGCCGCTGACCGGATTGGTGGCGTACGCACCGGTGAAGACGCCGGTCTTCTCCTTCGCCTCGGCCTGCCGCTCGACGTCGGACTTCGAAGCGGCCTGCTTGCGGTAGGCGTCGACGGCCAGGGCCGGGGTGGCGTGCCCGCCGGTCCACAGCGCGTGGGTGCCCTCCGGCCACGCCTCCGGGACGATCCTGCCGACCAGGTCGTGCTCGGGCGCCAGCACCATGTAGGTCGCGCCGAACAGGGTGTCCTGGCGGGTGGTGAAGACGGTGATGGCTTCCTCGCCGACGGCGAAGTCCACGCGGGCGCCTTCGGAGCGCCCGATCCAGTTGCGCTGCTGCAGCTTGATGGCCTCGGGCCAGTCCAGCGCGTCCAGGTCGTCCAGCAGCCGGTCGGCGTAGGCGGTGATGCGCATGTTCCACTGGCGCAGCTTCGCCTTGAAGACGGGGTAGTTGCCGCGCTCGGAGCGTCCGTCGGCCGTGACCTCCTCGTTGGCCAGGACGGTGCCCAGCCCGGGGCACCAGTTGACCGGCGCGTCCGAGGCGTACGCCAGCCGGTACCCGCCCAGGACGTCGGCGCGCTCGGTGGCGCTCAGCTCGCTCCAGGAGCGGCCGCCGGGCACCTCGCGCTCACCGGACTCGAAGGCGGCGACCAGCTCGGCGATGGGCCGGGCCTTCTTCGCCTCCTGGTCGTACCAGGAGTTGAAGATCTGCAGGAAGATCCACTGGGTCCACTTGTAGTAGTCCGGGTCGATCGTGGCGAACGACCGGCGCTTGTCGTGGCCCAGGCCCAGCCGGCGCAGCTGGACCTTCATGTTCTCGATGTTCGCCTCGGTCGACACGCGCGGGTGCGTGCCGGTCTGCACGGCGTACTGCTCGGCCGGCAGGCCGAACGCGTCGAAGCCCAGCGTGTGCAGGACGTTGTGCCCGGTCATGCGCTGGTGGCGGGCGAAGACGTCGGTGGCGATGTAGCCCAGGGGGTGGCCGACATGCAGGCCCGCACCCGACGGGTACGGGAACATGTCCATGATGAACTTCTTGGGGCGGGCGACGACGGCCGGATCACCGGCCAGGTCCCCCTTCGGGTTCGGCGCCTCGTAGGTGCCCTCCGCGTCCCAGAAGTCCTGCCAGCGTGCCTCGATGTCGGCGGCCATGGCCGCCGTGTAACGATGCGGGGCTGCTGCCTCGGCAGCAGAAGTCGTCTCGCTCATGATCCTTAAGGCTCCATCGATCGTCTCTGCCACGAAATGAAAAATCCCCTCGCACAGGAGGGGACGCCGCGCCGAATCCGACCGGATCTTTCATCCGTCGGAACTGATCAGCGCGGCTCGCTAAGCAGAAGGCGTACGGCACGCATGGCGCCAGGGTACCGCAGGGCCCGGACGAGCCGCATCGAGGTTCCGCCGACCGGGCAGCGGCGACGCCCGGCCCGCTCCGGCGCCGCGGGCCGCGCCCCGGCCACCGGAGCCCCCCGCGGTTACCCCGCGTATCGCCCTTATCCAGGGCAACCCCAGAGTCAGTTGCCGAGGTTCCGAGCCATAAAGGCTCAAATCTCGTACTGGTTGGTATGCGTCGACTTAGCATGCGGCCACGGGACCTCTTTTCCGCACCACTGGAGTCGCCCCCCATGAACCCTCATCGCAAGAACCGCTCATCGCCCGCTCCGAAGGGCGGCATGAGCCGGCCGGTGCAGGGCGGGTTGTCCGTGGCAGCTGTGGTGCTCATACCCCTGCTCGCGGTCGGCGGCAGCGACAGCTTCCGCGCCGCCCTGGACTTCACCACGGGCGTCCTGTCCCTGGTGTCCCTGACCGCCTCCGTCGCCTGGGGTCTGATCGCCACCGACCGGCTGCTCCTGTCCGTCCGCCACCGGCTGCTCGCCCAGGCCATCCACCGGACCACGGCGGTGGCCTCCCTGGGCTTCCTGCTCCTGCACGCCACGGTCAAGGTCTCCCTCGACCACACGGAACTCATCGGGGCCCTCATCCCCTTCGGGCTCGGCCTCACCGGCTCCTCCGGGCTCATCGGCTTCGGGTCCCTCGCGGGCCTGCTGATGGTGATCGCCGCGTCCACGGGCGCCGCGCGCAGCGCCCTCGCGGGGCGCGGCAACATCGCGGCCCGCTGGCGACCACTGCACATGCTGGCCTACCCGGCCTGGTGCGCGGCGCTCGTCCACGGCCTGTACGCCGGCCGCCCGGCGGCCACCTGGGTCGTCGTCATGTACAGCCTCGCGCTCACCGGTGTGGCCGCCGCCGTGTCCGTACGGATGCTCCCGCGCCCCGTCCAGGACCGCCTGGCGGGACGGCTGCTGGCGCTGCTGGGGCCGGGCACCACGCAGTCGGAGCGCGAACGGTCCCGGCGCGACCTGTCGGTGTCGCCGCTGCCCGGGGCCGGGGACGTCCCGGCGCCCCCGCCGTACGAGCAGCGGATCGAACGGGAACCGGCCGAGCCCGTCATGCGGCCCGTTCCCACCGACTCGCTCCTCGCCGGCCCCTCGGCCGCCCAGCGTTCCTTCGGCTCCCCCGATACCGGGGAACCCCTCTTCGGCCGTCCGGATCCCACGGAGTCCTTGTGGGGCCGTCCCGATCCCCCGGCACCCTCGTTCGGCGACCCCGCCCCCTCCGGGCGGGGTTTCGGCGGTGGTGATCCGGAGCGGTCGCTGGGTCTGACGGCCTCGGCCTCCGCCGAGCCCTCCTTCGGTACCCCGGCGTCCGGCGAGTCCCCGTTCGACGGCGGCCCGGCCTCGCCGGATCCGCTCTTCGGCGGTACGGGCACCTCCGAGCCGCTCTTCGGCGGCGACGGAACCTCCGACCCGCTGTTCAGCAGCCCCGGAACCTCCGAAGCGCTCTTCGGCAGTACGGCCCCGGGGGAGCAGGCGTTCGGTCGGCCGCGCGAGCAGCCCCCGAGCCCCTTCGACACCTCTTCCCCGTACGACCCGCCCGCCGCGCCCCGCTCCGCGGCGGGCGCCGGGCTGTCCGCCGGGTACCGTGCGGTGTCCCGCGGCAACGCGAGCGTCCCCACCCAGGAGATACCGCTCGCCGAGCGCATCCCCATGACCGAGGAGCTGCCCGTCGTCACGGACGACGGGCCCGCGACCCGGCCGGGCTACTGGCCCACTCCCTCCCCTCCGCCGCCCGCCCAGTCCCCCACGCCTCCCTCGTACAACAGCCCCACCGATCCCACCGCCGGCCCCTTCCAGTACCCGCCGGCCGGTGAACCGTGGACCGCACCCGCAGGAGACCGCCCGTGAACGCCCCGCTCCCCGACGTCCCCGAAGTCCGCGTCGTCGGCCTGCCCCACCTGACCCAGGGCTTCGACCTGGTCGAGCGGCTGGACCTCCAGATGCACCTCAAGGTGCACGGTCCGCTCGAACCGATACCCGGCGAGCGGCTGGCCCAGCTGGCCGAGGAGATCTCGCTGCGCGGCCGGGGCGGCGCGGGCTTCCCCTTCGGCAAGAAGCTGCGCGCGGTCGCGAAGGCGGCGATCCGGCGCGGGGTGCGGCCGGTGGTGGTGGTCAACGGCAGCGAGGGCGAGCCCGCCTGCCGCAAGGACACGGTCCTGCTCAACCGCGCCCCGCACCTCATCCTGGACGGGGCCCTGCTGGCGGCGGAGGCGCTCGGCGCCCGCACCCTGATCGTCGCGGTCACCCGCAACTCCACGGAGGTCTCCATCCGTGCCGCGCTCGCCGAGCGGGGCCTGTCCGACCGGCGCGGGCAGCAGCTGCGCGCGCGTGTGGTGCGTACTCCGGAGCGGATGGTCTCGGGCGAGGCGTCGTCCGTGATCCGGGCGGCGGGCGGCGGCCCCGCCATCCCGCCCGGCCGGCGGGAACGGGCCGCCGAGTCTGGTGTGGGCGGTGCGCCGACGCTGCTGTCGAACGCGGAGACGTTCGCGCAGCTTGCCGTCGCCGGCCGGATCGGCGCCCGCCGGTACGGCCAGCAGGGCCTGGACGGCGAGCCGGGCACGGTGATGCTGACGATCTCCGGGCAGGTCGCGCGTCCCATGGTGGTGGAGGTCCCCACCGGCGTGCCCATGCGGTACGTGCTGCAGCTGGCCGGTGCGCCGCCGGTCCCCCAGGGCGTGCTGACCGGCGGGTACCACGGCGACTGGATCGACGCGATGGCCGTCGACAACTGCGTGATCTCGCGGCAGTCCATGGCGGCCGTCGGCGGCGCCCTGGGCGCGGGGGCGATCCTGCCGATCGGACCGGACACGTGTCCCCTCGGCGAGGCCCAGCGGGTGGCGAACTGGCTCGCGGCCGAGACGGCCGGTCAGTGCGGCCCCTGCCGCCTGGGCCTGCCGGCCGCGGCGGGGGGCCTGTCGGATGTGCTGAACGGGGGCGGTCCCGCCGCGCTGGAGGCACTGCGCGAGGTGACCCAGGCGGTGAAGGGCCGGGGCGTGTGCAAGCACCCGGACGGCTCGGCGCGCTTCTTCAGCTCCACGCTCTCCGCGTTCACCGACGATCTCGCCGCGCACGTCCTGCACGGCGGCTGCGGGCGCCCGACCGTCGGGGTGCTGCCGCTGCCCGAGCCGGGCTACCAGGAGGTCGTGGAGTCCATCCCGAGCGGCGAGAAGCTGGCCGTGGACTGGACCCTGTGCAAGGGCCACGGGCTGTGCGCGGACATCGTGCCGGAGCTGATCCGGATGGGCCGGGACGGCTACCCGGTGCTCGCGGACGCGTCGGTGCCGGTGCACCTGAGCACGCGGGCGCAGCTGGCGGTACGCCGCTGTCCCGAGCTGGCGCTGCGGCTGGAGCGCTCCGAGGAGGACCGTTCCGGCCGCCAGAGCCGTCCCGCGCTGCCGAGCGCCGCCCGCAAGGCGCTGGGCAGCGGCCGGGGTTGACGGGAGACGAAGAAGCGGGCCATCCGATCCGGATGGCCCGCTTCCTGGGTCCTGTGGAGCTAAGGAGAATTGAACTCCTGACCTCCTGCATGCCATGCAGGCGCTCTACCAACTGAGCTATAGCCCCTTGCGGTGTGTCGTCCGCTGTGGTCTCCCTTGCGGGTTTCCCTCGCGGCGACACAGAGAACATTACACGGTCCCCCGGGTGGTTCACCAAATCGTTTACGGTCGGTAGGGCTCTGGCCGGTAGCGTCGCCCCTCGTGACCGTGACCCTGAACGTGCGGGCCCGCCTGCGGAGCCTGCCTCTCCCCGCCGCCGCGGCGGCCTGTCTGCTGTCGTTCGTGGCCTTCTGGATGGCGCAGCGCGCCGCCAACGTCACGATGCTCGACCTCTCCGTCTACCGGGCGGAGGGGGAGACCGTACTGGCGGGCGGCGACCTGTATGCGATGCGCGCCACATCGGCGAACCTGCCGACGACGTACCCGCCCTTCGCAGCGCTGCTGTTCACCCCGCTGACGCTGCTCGGCGTCCCGGAGATGCGCACTCTGGCCACCGCGGGGAACCTGCTCCTGCTGCTGGCCCTGGTGCACCTGTCGCTGCGCCTGGTGGGCCGGGACCGGCCGGGTACGGCGCTGTGGGCGGCCGCGGTCCTCGTGTGGTGCGAGCCGGTGTGGACGACGCTGCGGTACGGGCAGATCAACCTGCTCATCGCGGTGGCGGTGCTGTGGGACCTGACCCGGCGGGAGAACAACCGGTGGGCCGGCGTGGGCACGGGTCTGGCGACGGCGGTGAAGCTGACGCCCGGGCTCTTCGTGGTCCTGCTGCTGATCGTCGGGGTGGCACGCGCGCGTGCGCACGGCTGGAAGTGGAATCCGTGGCTGCGGCAGGCCACGACGGCCACCGGGGTGTTCGCCGCCGTGACGGTGGCGTCCGCCGTCATCCTCCCGTACGACTCGCGCCGCTTCTGGACCGAAATGATCTTCGAGACGAGCCGGGTGGGCCGTACGGAGGAGACGGCGAACCAGTCGCTCAGCGGGGTCCTGGCCCGGCTGATGCACACCACGGACCCCGGGCACTGGTGGCTGGTCACCGCACTTCTGGTGGGCGTCGCGGGGATCGCCGTGGCGGCACTGGCGGCGCTGCGCGGGGACCGGCCGGTGGCGGTGGTGGCCTGCGCGACGACGGCGCTGCTGGTGAGCCCGATCTCCTGGTCGCACCACTGGGTGTGGTGCGTGCCGGTGCTGGTGCTTCTGGCCACCCGGGTGCGTGCGGGGTGGACGGTCGCCGTGGGGCTGGTGTTCGCGTCGTTCGCCCTGTGGTGGGTGCCCCACGCCCCCGCCCCCGTACGGCTCGAACTGCACCAGAACGCCTGGCAGATGCTGCTCTCGGGGCTCTACACCCTGGTCGGGCTGGGGCTCTTGGCGGCTTTCGCGCTGCGGCTGCGGCTGCGCGGAGAGGTGCGCCTTCCGCGTCAGGCGGTGGCGAAGGAGTAGAACCGCTTGAGCGTGCAGTGCTCGTCGAGCAGACGCCCGTAGATCGGCTCCCCTTCGAGTTCCCGGTAGGTCTCGATGGGGTCGCCTTTTATGATCAGCGCCCGCGCGCACTCCTCGCACCAGTACTGGTACTCGGGGTTGACCGGGTCCATGTCCCGGACGATCGGCGTACCGCTGCCGCACCAGTCGCACTTCCGCCTGTGTGCACCCATCACTCAGCTCCAGCTGTGGCCGCAGGATGTGCACACATAGGACACTCCGCCGTTGTCGCCGAGCATCTGTGCCACATGGGAGGAGCCGCACGAGGGGCAACCGAGACCGGTGTCCGCCCGGGACGCCGCGGCGAGCCGGGCGGCCGGATCCTCGAAACTGCTGGCGGCCATCGCGCACTCCCTCCCGTCCGACCGTCGTCCCCTCCGGCGGTCCGATTCTGCCATGGCCTCGCATGAGGGTCAGCGGGTCGGCGAACCAACCCCGTCGACGCGCCCGGACGGCTGGGGAGGAATGTGCCGAAGGTCACGGCGCCGCGGTGCGGCAGTAACGTCGGGGAGACGGCGTAAACGCAGGATCCCGCCCCCTTGCGGGGACGGGATCCGGTGCTTGTGGAGCTAAGGAGAATTGAACTCCTGACCTCCTGCATGCCATGCAGGCGCTCTACCAACTGAGCTATAGCCCCTCGTGTTCTTCGCGCTCCGCGCTGCGAACAAGAAGAACTTTAGCCTGCGACCTGCCGGAAAGTGAAATCCGGGTCAGTCGTCGTCGCCGAGGACCGGTTCGGGGAGCGTTCCGGCGTTGTGTTCCAGCAGCCGCCAGCCGCGGGCACCCTCGCCCAGGACGGACCAGCAACAGTTGGAGAGCCCGCCCAGGCTCTCCCAGTGGCGCGCCTCCAGACCCAGCAGGCGGCCGATGGTCGTACGGATGGTGCCGCCGTGGCTGACGACGACGAGGGTGCCGTCCTCGGGCAGCTTGTCCGCGTGCTCCAGCACCACCGGTGCGGCCCGGTCGGCGACCTCGGTCTCGAGCTCGCCGCCGCCGCGCCGCACCGGCTCCCCGCGCTTCCAGGCGGCGTACTGCTCGCCGTACTGCGCGACGATCTCCTCGTGGGTCAGACCCTGCCAGGCGCCCGCGTAGGTCTCGCGCAGCGCCGAGTAGTGGTTGACCTGATGGCCGGTGATCGCGGCCAGCTCGCCGGCCGTGGCCGCCGCCCGCTTCAGGTCCGAGGCGATGATCGCGTCGGGCTTCAGCGCGGCGAGCAACCGGGCCGAGCGGCGCGCCTGGGCGACGCCGGTCTCGGTGAGCGCGATGTCCGTGGAGCCCTGGAAACGGCGCTCCAGGTTCCACGACGTCTGGCCGTGCCGCCAGAGGACGATGCGGCGGCCCCTGCCGCCCTTGGTGCCGTTCAGCTCAGCTCACCGTCCGCGGCCTCGGCGCCCGCGAGCCGGGCGTGCTCCTCCGCCTTGCCGCGGGTCTTCACCGCGTCGTCGGGCAGCGGCAGCTCCGGGCAGTCCTTCCACAGCCGCTCCAGGGCGTAGAAGACGCGCTCCTCGCTGTGCTGGACGTGGACCACGATGTCGACGTAGTCGAGGAGGACCCAGCGGGCCTCGCGGTCGCCCTCGCGGCGCACCGGCTTGGCGCCCAGCTCCTTGTTGAGCCGCTCCTCGATCTCGTCGACGATCGACTTGACCTGGCGGTCGCTGGGTGCCGAGGCGAGCAGGAAGGCGTCGGTGATCGACAGGACGTCGCTGACGTCGTAGGCGATGATGTCGTGCGCGAGCTTGTCGGCGGCCGCCTGTGCGGCGGTCGTCACGAGCTCGATGGAACGGTCAGTAGCGGTCACAAGCAGGCTTTCGTCGGCGGTCCGGAACACCTCAAGGGTCTCACGTACCGCCGACAGCCCCGCAAACCATTACCCGGCCTCGTAGTCCCGGCCCAGGACGACCATGACGTCCGTGTTCGCCGGGGGCGTGCCCTTCTCGACCGCGCCGGCGGGCAGTCCCAGGGTCTTGGCGACCTCCTCGGCCTTCGCCTTGTGCGCGGCGTCGCCGTAGAGGACCTGCGTGGCGGCCTCCGTCCCGGCTGCCTTGCCGCCGTCGATGACGGCGTAGCCGCCGTTGACCAGGACGATCCGGGCCGCCTCGGTGGCCTCGGCGTCGCCGGAGGCGTTCTTGACGCCCACGCGGACGGCCGAGCCCTGCTCGGGCGCGGTGACCGAGCCGCCGAGGATGTCCTTGACGACGCTGCGTGCGGCCTCCTCGCTGAGCGTGCCGTCCTGCTGCACGGGCAGCAGCGCCGTCTTGTAGTCGCCGACCTTGGCGTGCTCCGCGAGCTTGGCGAGGGAGGCCCCCAGGTCCTTCTCCGGCAGGGAGGGGTCGAGGATCTGCGCCAGGGTCTCGACGGTGACGGTGGCGGCCCGGGGGTCGTCCGACATCTTGCGCAGGACGCCGTACATGACCTGGCCGAACCGCTGGAGCTGCTGGGCCTCGGCCTCGCCGGGCCCGCGGTGGGTGGCGTACGCGACGGCCATGCGCCCGTTCAGGGTCTGGTTCTCGCCGCGGGGCACCAGGGGCGCTTCGCCCTTCTTGGCGGCGGGCACCTCGGTGTCGGTGGTCAGGTCGATGCCGCCGACGAGTTCGACGAGGTTCTCCAGGTAGGGGGTGTCGAGCCGCCAGGTTCCGGTGATCTCCGTGCCGAGCAGGGCGCCGATGGCCTCACGGGTGCCGGCCGAGCCGTCGTCGTCGACGGACTTCGCGAGGGTGGTGGTGGTGCCGTCGTCATGGGCGACGGAGAGGGCGTTGGGGAGCAGGACGGTGGTGCCCTGCTCGGTGGTGGCGTTGTTGACCAGGAGAGCGGTGGAGGTGTCGTCGTTCTTGGTGTTGTGCAGGTGGACGACGATCGTGTCGCGCTTCTGCGGACCGCTCGCCGTGCTTCCTTGCGCGGCGGTGGAGTCGTCGCCGAGACCGGGGAGCTTGCCCGCGGACCAGAGGTAGCCGACACCGCCGACGAGGGCGACGGCGAGGACGGCGACGAGGGCGACGATCCGGTTGCGGCCGCGGCGTCGGGCCTCCTCGCGGCGCTCGGAGCGGCTCTCGGTGAACTTCAGCCAGTCGATGACGTCTTCGGATTCCTCGTCGGGGTCCTCGACGAAGGCGAACTGCTCGGTGCGGTACTCGCGGTCCTGCGACGCTTCACGGCCCTGTCCCGGGTCGCGGTCCGGTGCCGGGCGGCGCGGCCGGGGCACGGAGGCGGTCGGGGCCGGGTCGCCGTGCTCCCGTGCCGGTGCCGATGCCGTCCGCGGGCGGCCCGGGTCCTGCCGGGTGGACTGCGGATCCGGCTGCGACTGCGGCTGGTGCTGCTGCGGGATCCACTGCTGGGGCTGCTGGGGCTGCTGGGCGGTGCCGTACCCGCCGTAGCCGTCGCCCGGATAGCCGTCGTACCCGTAGCCGCCCTGGCCCTGCTGCGGGTAACCGTCGTACGGCTGCGTCTGCTGGGGCTGGGCGTACTGCTCGTAGCCGTAACCCTGCTGCTGTTGCTGCTGGTATTGCTGAGGCTGCTGCTGCGCGTAGGGGTCGTACTGCTGCTGGGCCTGCTGCGCCTGCTGGTACACCGGCTGCCCGTACTCGTCGTAGCCGACGATCTGCGGCTGCGGCGGGTAGTACGGGTCGTACGGATTGTGCTGGTCGTTCACCGGTGCCCCTCTCCGTGGCTCATTCGCCGCGGTACAACTGGCGCTTGTCGATGTAGCGCACCACGCCGTCCGGCACCAGATACCAGACGGGATCGCCGGCGGCCACCCGCGCCCTGCAGCCCGTTGACGAGATGGCCAGCGCGGGCACCTCGACGAGGGTGACCCCGCCCTTGGGCAGCCCGTCGTCCGACAGGTCGTGGCCCGGACGGGTCACACCGATGAAGTGGGCGAGCGAGAAGAGCTCCTCGGCGTTGCGCCATCCCGGCATGATCTGGGAGAGCGCGTCCGCCCCGGTGATGAAGAAGAGGTCCGTGTCCTCGTTGAGGGCACGCAGGTCCCGCAGGGTGTCGATGGTGTACGTCGGCCCCGGCCGATCGATGTCGATGCGGCTGACCGAGAACTGCGGGTTGGACGCCGTGGCGATGACCGTCATGAGATAGCGGTCCTCCGCCGGGGAGACCGTCTTGTGGGTCTTCTGCCACGGCTGCCCGGTGGGAACGAACACCACCTCGTCCAGGTGGAACAGCGCGGCCACCTCACTGGCGGCCACCAGGTGTCCGTGATGGATCGGGTCGAACGTCCCGCCCATCACGCCGAGTCGGCGTCTGCCGGGACTGGTAGGCACTTCCTGGTCTCCCATGCATGCAGAGCCTACTGGCACGGCGACGCGCCCCGTCCCGGCGGTCACCGGCTCAGCGGTCGCGGTTGAAACGGGTGGTGATCCAGAGCAGCAGGAGCAGCACGACGAAGGCGCCGCCACCGGTCAGGTACGGGCTGAGGCTTTCGTGGTTGCCGCCGTGCTCGGTGCTGCCCTCGGCGAGCGTGACGAGGCTGGCGGCGGCGCTGGGGATGCTCATCTTCGGAAGGACCTATCCATGGGGAGTCGGAGCGGAGACTTCGCGCACATCGTATGCGGGCGGTGCGAGCACGCTCACGCCGACTCAGGCGTTGTCATCTTCCGGGCCGCCTTCCGCGTCTGTGTCCATGAAGGCCGGAGTTATCCACAGGCTCCCGTCCCGCGGTGTCCCACGGCCTAGTCTGGGGTCCGCCAGGGGGACGAGGCGCGTCTCGTACGAACAGGGGGCATCATCCATGACCGACAGCACCGGCGGCACCGGCAGTGGTGGCGAGAACCAGCCGAGCAGGCAGCGCAGGCGTTTCCCGGGCATCTCCTCGCGTGCCTACGAACACCCCGCGGACCGCTCGGCGCTGGTGGCGCTGCGCAAGCTCAGCGGGTTCGACACCGTCTTCAAGGCGCTGAGCGGGCTGCTGCCGGAGCGCAGCCTGCGGCTGCTCTTCCTGTCCGACTCGGTGCGGGTGAGCGACGCCCAGTTCGCGCACCTGCACACCATGCTCCGCGACGCCTGCTACATCCTGGACCTGGAGAAGGTCCCGCCGATGTACGTCACGCAGGACCCGAAGCCCAATGCGATGTGCATCGGCCTGGACGAGCCGATCATCGTGGTCACCACCGGGCTGGTGGAACTGCTGGACGAGGAGGAGATGCGGGCGGTCATCGGCCACGAGGTGGGCCACGCCCTGTCGGGGCACTCCGTGTACCGCACGGTGCTGCTGTTCCTGACGGGCCTCGCGGTGAAGGTCGCCTGGATCCCCCTCGGGAACGTGGCGGTCATGGCGATCGTGACGGCGCTGAGGGAGTGGTTCCGCAAGTCGGAGCTGTCGGCGGACCGGGCGGGGCTGCTGGTGGGGCAGGACCTGCGGGCGTCGATGCGGGGCCTGATGAAGATCGCCGGCGGCAACCACCTGCACGAGATGAACGTGGACGCGTTCCTGGAGCAGGCCGAGGAGTACGAGGCGGGCGGCGACCTGCGCGACTCCGTGCTGAAGATCCTGAACGTGCTGCCGCGCTCGCACCCCTTCACCACGGTGCGGGCGGCCGAGCTGAAGAAGTGGGCCGAGAGCCGCGACCACCAGCGGATCATGGACGGGCACTACCCGCGGCGCGACGAGGACAAGGACACCTCGGTCACGGACTCCTTCCGCGAGTCCGCCTCCCACTACGCCGAGTCGGTGCGCAGCAGCAAGGACCCGCTGATGAAGCTGGTCGGGGACATAGCCGGCGGCGCGGGCGACCTGGGCGGCAAACTCCGCGACCGCTTCACGGGCGGCACGGGCAACCCCGGCGGTTCGGGAGGCTCGGGAGGGCCGGCGGACGCGTAGCCGGGCGGGGGGCGGGCCGGGGCGCCGGTCCCGGTCGGCCACCGGTCCCGGTCGGCCACCGAGCCGAGCCGGGCGGGCCGGGGCGGGGCGGGGCGAACGCGATGTCCCGCTGCTCCGGCCTGACCCGCGCGGCACTCCTAGGGCTGAGCCCGCGGGGAGAGCGTGCCGCAGAGGGCGGCGGGGACCCGTTCCGTGGCGTAGGGGTCGGTGGCGCGGGGGGACTGCTGGGTGGCCCGCTGTCCCGCCAGCAGCGGCCGCATGGCACCCGCGGACTCGGCCGAGCAGGACTGCGGCCCGGCCACGACGTGGCTGCTCACCAGCTCGGCCCGGTGCATCCGCAGGTCGTCGCGGTCGAAGCGGAAGAGCATCTGGCGGCGGACCGTGAACAGCGAGGACTCCGCGCGTTCCGTGCCGGCGGGACGCACCGCGTAGACGAAGGTGTGGTCCGCCGTGACCTCCAGGACGTCGGGGACCGCCTCGTCGACGCGCAGGGTGCCGCGGACGCGGACGGCTGTGTCGGCCAGCGCCACCTTCCTCGGATCGAAGCGCACGAGCCAGCCGGTGGCCGCGTGCCGTCCGTCGTCGGCGGGTGACGTGACGCTCCGGTCGAACTGCTCCAGCTGCTCGGGATCGAGCAGCAACCGCACCGGCCGGACGGCGTCCCCGGTGAGGACGTCCGGGTCGAGCGCCGACCGCACCAGGTAGTCCTTCGCCGTGTCCAGCGCGGCCACCACCTGGTTCTCGGAGAAGTGCGCGGTGCTCCGGGCGGGCGGCATGGCGATGCCGGCGGCGCCGGAGCGGAACTGGTCGGCCGGGCTGCGGGCGAACAGGCGGGCAGGCTCGCCGCCCGGTACGACGCCCTGCGGGGCGAGGGACACGATCGTGGCCCGCAGCGGTTCGGCCCGCTGGTCGGGCGGGGGGTGGTACGGGCGGGCGCCCGCGTAGATCGCGGCGGCCAGGGCGAAGGCGATCACCAGCACGAGGGCCAGTGAGCCGTGCCGGGGGCCGGCCCGGGGATGCCAGGCGGGGCGGCGGCGGACGGCCTGGGCGTGCTCCCCCATGCGCTCCTGCGCGGAGAACTCCTGGAGGCGGGCAGCGCGGACGAACGACTCGTCGAAGACGACGGATCGGTACTCGTCCTCACCACCGCCGGGGAGTCCTTCGGGGGTCCCCTCAGGCGGGTCGCCACTCCCTGCCATACCTTCAGGGTAGGTCGGCGGGGCACCCCGTAAACGCGCTGCGGCGGGCCGACCGCAGGGACCGGCGTCGCCGGTCAGGAGGCGCGTGGCACGGCCGCGGCGGGTGGGGCGGTGTACTCGGCGGAGGCCGAGGGGACGGACGGGGACGGCTTGTCGATGCCGGTCGTCGCGGGCATCGGGATCTGGTCGTCACGGCTGCCGGAGGCGCCGCGGTAGACGGCCGTGAAGGCGAGGGCGATCATGCCGACGCCGAGCACCAGCGCCAGGATCCAGGCCACGGGGCGGTGCCAGCGGGCGCTGGGCCGGTACGGCCGCAGGGCGCCGCCGTGCGGGCCGTACGGGTGGGCATGCCCGCACCCGCAGCCGTATCCGTGGTCGTGGCCGCGGGGGTCGTCGCCTTCGGCGCACGCGTCGCAGTCGTCGTCGTACCCGGGCTCGTGGGCGTGTGCGCCGGATCCGTATCCGTCGTCGTAGGGCCTGCCCCGCGCCGCGTCGGCGTCGGCGCGCGCCTGCGCTGCGGCCAGCAACCGCTCCACGGCGGTCGGTTCGTGGATTGCGGCGGCCCGTACGAAGTCCTCGTCGAACACCACGGAGGCGAAGTCCTCGTCCGCGCCCCCGCGGTCGTCGTCGGGCTCCCAGCCGTCCGGGAACGGCTTGCCCCCCACGTCGTCCGGCACGCCTTCAGGGTAGACCGGGCAGGTGGGTTTGGGCAGGGAGAGTGCGAACTCTCCCTGCCTCGTGCGGGATGTCTACCGGATGTGCCCGTCGCCCGTGACGATGTACTTCGTCGAGGTGAGCTCCGGCAGGCCCATCGGGCCGCGGGCGTGGAGCTTCTGCGTCGAGATGCCGATCTCGGCGCCGAAGCCGAACTGGCCGCCGTCGGTGAAGCGCGTGGAGGCGTTCACGGCGACCGTGGTGGAGTCCACCAGCTGGGTGAAGCGGCGGGCCGCGGCCTGCGAGGTGGTGACGATCGCCTCGGTGTGGTGGGACGACCACAGCCGGATGTGCGCGACGGCGGCGTCCAGTGAGTCGACGACGGCCGCGGCGATGTCGTACGAGAGGTACTCCGCCTCCCAGTCCTCGGGCGTGGCCGGCACGACGGTGGCCTTCGAGGCGTCGGCGTGGACCTGGACGCGCTCGTCGCCGTGGACGGTGACGCCCGCCTCGGCGAGGGCGTCGAGGGCGCGCGGCAGGAAGGTGTCCGCGATGTCACGGTGCACGAGGAGCGTCTCGGCGGCGTTGCAGACGCTGGGCCGCTGCGCCTTGGAGTTGATCAGGATGTCGACGGCCATGTCGAGATCGGCCTCGGCGTCGACGTAGACGTGGCAGTTGCCGGTGCCCGTCTCGATGACCGGGACGGTGGACTCCTCCACGACCGTACGGATCAAGGAGGCGCCACCGCGCGGGATCAGGACGTCCACCAGGCCGCGGGCGCGCATCAGCTCCCGTACGGAGTCGCGGGACTCGCCGGGGACGAGCTGGATGGCGTCGGCGGGCAGGCCGGCGCCGCCGACCGCGTCGCGCAGGACGCGCACGAGGGCGGTGTTGGAGGAGTACGCGGAGGAGGAGCCGCGCAGCAGCACGGCGTTCCCGGACTTCAGGCACAGCGCGGCGGCGTCCACCGTCACGTTGGGGCGGGCCTCGTAGATGATGCCGACGACACCGAGCGGGACGCGGACCTGGCGCAGGTCGATGCCGTTCGGCAGGGTCGAGCCGCGCACCACCTCGCCGACCGGATCGGGCAGCGCGGCGACGTCGCGGACGTCCGCGGCGATGGCGCGGACGCGCTCGGGGGTCAGCGTGAGCCGGTCGATGATCGACTCGCTGGTGCCGGCTTCGCGGGCGCGCGCCACGTCCTGGGCGTTGGCCTCGACGATCTCGCTGGTGCGGACCTCCAGCGCGTCCGCGATGGCGAGCAGCGCGTCGTCCTTCGCCGCGCGCGGCAGCGGCGCGATGTCGGCGGCGGCCGCGCGGGCCCGGTAGGCGGCGCGCGTGACCGGCGACATGTCGTCGAACGGCGTGATGGACGGGGAGGAGGCGGAGTGCGAGGTCATGTCCGCAGGGTAATGCGCTCCGCGCGGGCATCCAGCACATATCCCGCACTGCGAGACGGCCTGCTCAAAACGGCGGACCCGCCGCCTCCGCACCGCCCGCATCCGGGGCGGACCCGCCGCCTCCGCACCGGCCGCCTCCGGGGCGTGCCCCCGCCTCGGTGGCGCGCGTGGGCGGACCCGGTCAGTACGGGTGTACGCCCACGGGTGCGGCGGGCGGCGGGCCGTAGCCCTCGGCGATCCGCTGGTGGTAGGTCTCGCGGTCGATGACCTCCAGCCCGACGATCTCCCAGGGCGGCAGCTTGGCGCTCTGCCGGTGCTCGCCCCACAGGCGCAGCGCCACCGCGGCCGCGTCGTGCAGGTCCCGCGCCTCTTCCCAGTACCGGATCTCGGCGTGATCGGTCGCGTACCTGCTGGTCAGCAGGAACGGGTGGTCGTGGGCGAGCTGCTCCAGTGCCCTTCTGACCTCCTTCAGCGGGGCCTCCCGGCCCGAGACGCTGAGGGTGATGTGCCACAGCTTCGACACCGGCCGCTCGGTGGTGCTCCGCTCCTGCTCGCGTCCCGGCTGCCCGCCCTGACCCGCTTCCCGGCGGTCGGCGGCGTCATCGAAGTCGGCCCCGGCCTCGACACTCGTCAGGGCGCGTTCGGTCGTCCCGCGGGGCGCTGCCCCTGGGCGCGCTCGTCTCACCGGCGGCCTCCTGTTGATGCGTTGTCGTGCTGTCACCCCGCCTTACCCCCGAGACAAAGTTGACCAGTCCTGAGCGGAACATGGGGCTGTTTTGGTGAAGGTCTCCGGCGGATGGCGGGACTTTCAGCCGTTCTAGGCCTGGAGGACGACCAGATCGTCCCTGTGTACGACTTCCCTCTCATATGCCGGACCGAGCTCCTTCGCCAGCTCCCGCGTGGAGCGTCCCAGGAGCTGGGGGATCTCCTTGGCGTCGAAGTTGACCAGGCCGCGGGCGACCGGCCGCCCCGAGGCGGCGTCACGCAGCTCGACCGGGTCGCCGGCCGAGAAGTCGCCCTCGACGGCCGCGATGCCGGCCGGCAGCAGCGATTTCCTGCCGTCCACGACGGCACGTACGGCACCCTCGTCGAGGATCAGCGCGCCCTGCGGGGTGGAGGCGTGGGCGAGCCAGAGCAGCCGGTCGGCCGAGCGGCGCCCGGTGCGGCGGAAGTACGTGCCGGTGTCGCGTCCCGCGAGGGCGTCGGCGGCTCGGCTGGCGGAGGTCAGGACGACCGGGATGCCGGCGGCCGCGGCGATACGGGCCGCCTCCACCTTGGTGACCATGCCGCCGGTGCCGACCCCGGCCTTGCCGGCGGAGCCGATCTCGATGCCTTCGAGGTCCTCCGGTCCGCGCACCTCCTCGATGCGCGAGGTGCCGGGCTTGCTGGGGTCGCCGTCGTAGAGGCCGTCCACGTCGGACAGCAGCACCAGCAGGTCGGCGCGGACGAGATGGGCGACGAGCGCGGCGAGCCGGTCGTTGTCGCCGAACCGGATCTCGTCCGTGGCGACCGTGTCGTTCTCGTTGACGACCGGTACGGCGCCCATGGCGAGCAGCTGGTCCAGCGTCCGGTAGGCGTTGCGGTAGTGGGAGCGGCGGCTGGTGTCGTCGGTGGTGAGGAGCACCTGGCCGACGCGTACGCCGTAGCGGGCGAAGGAGGCGGTGTAGCGGGCGACGAGGAGGCCCTGGCCGACGCTGGCGGCGGCCTGCTGGCGGGCCAGGTCCTTGGGGCGGCGGGTGAGGCCGAGGGGTGCGAGCCCGGCGGCGATGGCGCCGGAGGAGACGAGGACGACCTCCTTCTCGCCGCCGCTGCGGACCTTGGCGAGTACGTCGACGAGCGCGTCGACGCGGTCGGCGTCGAGGCCGCCCGAGGCGGTGGTCAGGGAGGAGGAACCGACCTTGACGACGATCCTGCGGGCTTCCGTCACGTACTGCCTTGCCACTGCTGTCACGTGGGAAATCTATGCCAGAGGCGGGTCCCGGCGCTCGCGTGTTCCACCCGATGGACAGCGCGGTGGACAACTCTGCGGGCGACGCGGTGGACGGCTCGGCGGACGCGCGCGGCTGACGGCTGCCGCAGGGGACGGCGGGTGTGCGGGGGCGGCGCGGCAGGCGTGCACGGGACGGGGCGCGCGCCGGTCGGCGCCCAGCGGGCGCTTCGTTCGCGGCAGGAGCGCCGGCAGCCGGGCGCGGCCGGGCCGGGGCAGCGGCCGGGAGCCGGGGCAGCGGGCGGGACGTCCGTCGCGCGGCCGGAAGCGGAGGTCCGCGGCCCCGCCGGCGCCCCGGTACGGAAGCCGGCGGGCCCGGTCCGCCCGGGCCGACCCGGGCGACCGGTTCGATAAATAGTGGGAGTGAAAGCGGCCGATTCTGATCGGTCCCGTCCGGCTGCCGCGGACCCCGCGGGCCACTCGACCGGGGTACGGGCCGGACGGCTGCGCCCCCGCCTCATGCCGGCTCGTGCGCCTCCTGGGCGGCGCGCACGGCGTGCGGCGGGTGGGGTTCCCGCGGGCCGCGCAGCCCCAGCCACCGCAGGAGGCGTCCCGCGGCGCGCCGGGGGATCCGTGCCGCGAGCCGTACCGCGCGGCGCGCTCGGTCGCGCGGTCCGGCCGCCTCGCGCAGCTCGTACGCGGCGTCCGGGATGCCCGCCGCGGTGTCCCGGAAGTGGGGGTACGCCAGGTACACCCGGCCGCGGCGGCGGACCCGCTCGGGAGGGGTGCCCGCCCGCAGGTGGGCCACCACGTCCCGCAGCACCTCCGGCTCGTTCCGCGCCACGCAGGTGAGCCGCAGCCGGTCCTCGGTCTTCAGCCGCCGCGCGACGCCCGGCGTCCAGTACGCGTCCATCAGCGGCGCCGCCAGCTCCATCTTGTGGCGGAGCACCTCCTCGGACTGCTTGAGGACCGCGGGCCCGAACTGCGGCAGCAGCGTGACGATGAACGGCCGCAGCATCAGCAGATCGCGCTTCTCGCCGGCCGGCACGTGCCGGGCGATCAGCTCCATCAGCGCCTTCGCCGAGTCGAATCGCAGCGTGTAACTGCCGGTCTTCGTCACGTGCTTGCCGTCCTCACGGCCCACCAGGTAGTAGCAGACGTGGTCCGCCACCACCGAGACGCCGTTGCCGCGCAGGTAGGCCTCCATCGTGAACAGCGCGTCCTCGCCGGTGCGCAGCGACTCGTCGAACCGCATGCCGTGGCGCACGAGCAGCTCGCGCCGGAAGAGCTTCTGCGCGCTCAGCGTGTACTTGACGTTGGAGGTGTAGATGTCGGCGCGCTCGACGGTCCGGCCCCACATCGACTTGGCGGCGTTGCGGTTGACGCCCACGGTCTTGCCCAGCACCACGTCGGTGCCGGCCTTGTCGGCCATCGCGACCAGGCGTTCCAGGGCCTCCTCGCCCAGGTGGTCGTCGGCGTCGAGGAAGAAGACGTACCGGCCGCGGGCCAGCTCCAGCCCGGTGTTGCGCGGGCCGCTGGGGCCACCGGAGTTGGCCTGCCGCAGGACCCTCATGGGCACGGCGGAGCGGGCGGCGAACTCCTCCAGGTACTCCCCCGTGCCGTCCGTGGAGCCGTCGTCGACGGCGATGATCTCCATGCGCGTGGGACCGATGGTCTGGGCCTCGGCCGAATCCAGGCACTTCACCAGGTACGGCATGGCTTCGTAGGCCCCGATGATCACGCTGACATCGGGAGTGTTCTCAGGCATCGGCACCCACTGCGCGGTAAGCGGTAAACGGACGACAGTCGTCCGTCATGCTGCCCCCGGCGTGTGTCCCCGGTGTGACGGCACGCACAACGGCCCGTAAGTCCCCTTCGGACGAGGGACTTTCGGGCCGTCGTGTGGACGCGCGGGTGCGCCCGGGTGCGTGCGAGGCGGGTGCCCGCCCGGTGCGTCAGGGAGCGACGGGGGTTGCCTCCGCGCCCTGTTCCGCCACCGTGTCGGCGGCCGCGACCGGCTCGCCGGCGGCGCCGTCGGCCTCCTGGTCCAGCTCGCCGATCCGCTGACCGGCCAGCCGCTGCGCCACACCGTTGTTGCGGGCCTCCGCCTTGGCCGCGAGCGCGCGGACCGCAGCGTTGAACTGCTCCATCGACGTCGGCTCGTCCGGGCCGAGCAGGTAGCGCTTGAGCACCCGGCGGTCCTCGGCGAGCAGGTCGGCGGCCGGGTCGGCCACCGCGGCCAGCAGCTCGTCCAGCTCGGCGGCGCTGTTGGTGAGGATCACGGCGGCGCGGACGGCCGTGTTCTGGCGCTTGAACTCGTCGGCGCCCAGCTCGGCCGAGTCGGTCACCGCGTAGGGCTTGCCGCTCGCGATGAAGTCGGACACGACGCTGGAGATGTCGGAGACCATGCCGTCGGACTCGTTGAAGCAGTCGTACAGCTTCGGCTCGGTACCGGTGACGACCTTGTGCTCCCACCAGCCGAAGGAGCGCCAGTACGCGTCGTTCCACTCCTCGCGCAGCCGCTTGAGCTCGGCGAGCCGCTGCGGGTCCGCGAGCGAGACGCGCGACTCCTCGGCCTCGTCGCCACCCTTGCGGCCGGGCGCGGCGAGCTGGGCGATACGGGCCTCGATGCGGGTCAGTTCGGCGCGGGCCGCGGCGTGGGCCGCCTGCGCGGCGGCGGCCTCCCCGGCCCAGCGCGGGTCGGCGGCGCGCGCGGCGTTGGCCGCGGCCACCATCTTCTGCAGGCGCTCGTCGACGGCCTTGGCCTTCTTGTTCACCAGCCCGGTGAAGGGGTGCGGCTTGTAGATCACGCGGACCGGCCGCGGTGCGTCGAGCAGCCGCTTCATGATGTTCTCGCCGGCCAGCAGCAGCGAGGTGTTGCCCGGGTTGTTGTCCCAGCCCTCCCAGGTGGGGGCGTACAGGATGGTCGGGATCGGATTCGCGGGCGTGCCCGTCCAGCTCTTGATCGGCGCCAGCTGTGGGCGGCCCACCTCGACGATGTCCTCGTCGCGGACGCCGACGTCGGCGAGTGCGTACCGGTCGCGACCGGCCTGCCCGGCGGTCCACACCTCGTCGTACACCTTGGAGAAGGGGTTGACGCTGGCGAGCTTGTCGCTGTCGCCGTGGCCGATGAAGACGTGCTTCATGGTCGGCACGCGCAGCATGTGGATGTTCTTGCCGACGTTGGCGGCGTAGAGCGTGACGCGGACGGAGGAGAAGTCCATCGCCATCAGGTGCTGCCCGCCGGCCACGCACAGGACCGGTACGGAGGTGGGCTGGAGCTTCTGCACCAGGTTGCGCTCACGCATGATGATGATCGGCCGGCCGTCGATCTGCTCCATCGTCTCCAGCCACATGTTGACCTGGTAGGCGGAGTCGTCGGAGCCCGAGAAGTACAGGGCGACGGTCGGCTGGTACTCGCCCAGCCAGGTGCCGACGGCCTTGAGGACGGCTCCGGCGGGCGGGACGCGGCGCTTGCGGCGGATGTACGGGACCAGCGCGACGATGTACAGCAGGCCCAGCCCCAGGGTGGCGGCGACGCCCGCGTACGCGAGGGTGTTCCGGCCGGTCGCGGCGGCGGCGATCACACCGGCGACCGCCGGGACGTCGAGGTGCAGCATCTTCTCGGCGGATCGGTTCAGCAGCGCCTTCGGCGGGGCGTCCGGGATCCGCACGGCGTTCAGGTCGATGTTGCGCGTCACCACCGGCATGGTGCGGCGCAGCCGGATGAAGGTGGCGAGGGCGCCCTGGGGGGCCTGGAGGCCGTAGAAGAGCAGGAAGCAGGCGACCGCGGCGTAGAAGACCGGCTGTTCGGCGAGGTCCTCCCGGGCGAGCAGCAGGATGAGCAGCAGCTGGCGCAGCAGGAAGCGGATCGGGAGGCCGGCGCGGACCTTGTTCAGCCGATTGATCAGGTAGCTGTTCTTCTGGTGCAGATACCAGTCGGCGACATAGGTCACGGCACCGGCGGCCGCGAAGAACCAGAGGTTCGGGATCAGCGCGGCGAGCATGACGCACGGATAACCCAGTCCCATCAGGACTGCCGCGGCCAGCTCCGACGCACTGCCCACGCGTGCCAGGCGAATGGCGGTCGAAATCACGTAGAACCTGCTCCAGAGGGGGTGCCGGTTTATTTGTCTTGCGGGTGAAGCACACGGGCCTCTGTATTCGCAACAAAGCGACACAGAGGCCCGAATTGCACAGCTAACTCACCGGATCGATCCAGCGAGTATTACACATCTCCCTGACGGTCCAGGACGGACGCCAGGGCCTGCTCGAATCCGGACGCCTCGCTCGCACCGGCGGTGGGGTCCTGCTGCCGTACGTCGATGACGTGGCCGGTCAGGTCGGACAGCAGCACGTCCAGCGAGGTCCGGGCCACGGCCTCGGAGGACAGCAGCGAACCGGCCGGTTCCTGACCGAACGCCTTCGTGCGCATGGGGGTCGCGGTGCGCTCGGGATTGACGCAATTCACCCGGATTCCGTCGCCGGCCCATTCGTCGGCGAGAGCCTGGGTGAGATTCACCATGGCGGCCTTGGTGGACGAGTACAGGCTGTACTCGGCGCGGCCGCGCGTGTAGCTGGAGGAGGTGTAGAGCAGCAACTGCCCCTTCGTCTCCGCCAGGTATTTGTACGAGGCGCGCGCGATCTGCACGGGCGCCAGGTAATTGACGTTCAGCGCTTCCTGGATGGTCGCGTTGTCGGTCTCGGCCAGCTTGCCGATGCGCAGGACGCCCGCGGTGTTGATCACGTAGTCGACGCGGCCGCTCTCCGCGTACGCCTTGGCCAGGGCGGCGTCGACGTGCTCCGGGTTCTCCACGTGGGTGCCGGTGGTGGAACGGCCCAGGGCGTACACGGTGGCGCCGTAGCGCTCGGCGAGGGCGGCGATGTCGGCGCCGATGCCGTAGGAGCCGCCGAAGACGACGAACGTCCTGCCGGAGAGCAGCTCACGATAGGCGGCCTCGTCGGCCTGGCGGGGCGCGGCGGTGGAGGCCAGCTGGAAGAGCTTGTCGGCGATGAAGACGTCGACCGGCTGGGTCACCTTCATGTTGTACTCGTCGCCGGGCACGACGTGGATCGGCACGTCCGGCAGGTACTTGAGCACCACGGAGCAGTCGTCGGTGGCCTGGAAGTTGGGGTCGCCGGCGGCGACCTCGTACGCCTTGCGGATCGTGGAGAGCTTGAACGCCTGCGGGGTCTGGCCGCGGCGCAGCCGGGAGCGGTCCGGGACGTCGGTGATGAACTCGCCGTCCTCGCCGTGCGTACGGGTCACGATGATCGTGTCCGCGGAGGGGATGGCTACGTCGACGGCCTGGTAGCGGTCGAGGGCGTCGACGCAGTCCTTGATCACGCGCTGTGACAGAAGCGGACGCACAGCGTCGTGGAACAGGACGTTGAGGTCCTCATCCTCCGCGAGACCTTCACCGAGGGCGCGGATGGCGCGCTCGGTGGTCTCGTTGCGGGTGGCGCCGCCCTCCAGGACGCGGGAGACCTTGGTCAGCCCCGCCTTGGCGATGATCTTCTCGACATCGGGCACGAAACCCGGCGCCATCAGCACGATCACGTCGTCGACCGACTCGGCCTGCTCGAAGATCGTCAGCGTGTGCTCGATGACGGCCTTGCCCGCGATCTTCAGCAGCTGCTTGGGGATCGCGAGGCCCACCCGCTGTCCGGTACCCCCTGCGAGCACGACTGCTGTGGTGCGGGTCTTGGCTTCATGCGGCGCTGACACAGAACGACCTACCTTGCGACGACTGGGGGACGGGCTGATGGTCGCACTCTCCGTGACCGTCTCGCAAGGCGGACGGACGGCGCCCGGCACCGTGTGGACACCCCGTGTTCACCGCGTGGCCAGGGAAGTTCGTCCGTGTGCCGGAAGGGCGTTCGGTGACCGACGCCACAGGCGTGACGGCGCTGTGTGACGGTGCGGTGAGGGACCGGTTACTTGACGGGCACATCGGCGACATTCACCAGCAGATCATTGGTGTTGGCATAGGTGATGCGGACCCGCACGTACTGCTGCGCACGGCCGCGCAGCTTGCGCGCCGCGATGCGGAGCAGGGCGTACGGACGCTTCTTCCGCAGCTGCGTCACGGGGTAAGCGAAGACCGGCCCCTTCTCCACGACGTCGTCGAGGACGCGGGCGAGGCGGGCGGGCTCGGCGTCGGGCGCGTACCGCACCAGCAGGTCCCACCACTCGTCGGCGGCGTTCTGCCGGGCGGCGGGCGCCGCGGCGGGGAAGGTGAAGCGGAATCCGCTGTCCCCGACCCAGGCGCCGGGATAGGTGAGGTCGACGGAGCCGCGGCCGCGGCGGCGCACGATCAGGACGGGAGGGCCGCCGGCACGGTCGGCCTTCCCCGCGGCGGGGCCGATCAGTTCGCCGGATACGGTGATGCTCCCGGCCGTGACCGTGACGTCACCGGCCTCGGCGTGGACCGGCCGGACCCAGGAGCGGAGCAGGAGGTGCTTCGCCGGCTTGCCCGGGTACGGGACGAGGTTGCGCACCCCGTCGTCGTGGGTGCGCCGCCCGGCGTGCATGGCCCCGCGCTGGTCCAGGGACCGGGCGGTGATGCGCACGCGGCGCCCGGAGCCGGGGAGCCGGACCGAGCACTCCCAGACGCCTTCGTGGAGCCGTGCGTCCGCCGGGACGGTGGCGCGGCCGGAGTCGTCGAAGGGGAAGCGGTGCTCGTCGGTGCGGGCGTCGGTGCGGACGCAGGCGAGCTCCGCGCCCGGCCGCGGCTGGAGGAGCGTGACGGTCAGGGCGCCGTCGGGCTCGACGACGCAGTCCGCGACGGGTGCGTACGCGTCGGCCTCGGCGCGCTGGGCGGCGGAGGTGCGCAGCTCCTCGAACAGCTCCTCGTACTGCCGGGCGACCGTGGCCGGGTCGAAGCGGCGGGCGTTGCGGACGGCGGCCGCGCCCATCTTCCGGCGCAGCTCCTCGTCGTCGATGAGCTTCAGCAGCGCCGCGGCGACGGCGCCGGTGTCGCCGACGGGTACGAGGATGCCGTCCTCGCCGTCCGCGATGATCTCGCGCGGTCCGTAGTCGCAGTCCGTGGAGACGACGGGGAGACCGCAGCGCATCGCCTCGACGAGCGTCATGCCGAAGGACTCGTGGCGCGAGGTCGACGCGGCGATGGCTCCCTTGGCCCACTCGGGTTCGATGGGCGAGTGCGGGCCCATGAGCCGGACGCTGTTGTAGAGGCCCATCCGGTCGATGCGGCTACGGAGCTTCTCCTTCTCCGGACCCCAGCCGTAGATGCGCAGGTCCCACTCTGGGCGCTGCGCGACGACCTCGGCGAAGGCGTCGATCAGGACGTGGTACTGCTTCTCCGCGGCCAGCCGTCCGGCGGCGACGATCGTCCTCCCGGACGCGTCGGAGGGTGCGACCGGCGGCTCGGGAACGCTGTTGGGGATGGCCAGCACGCGGGTGGCGGGCAGCGGCATCTTCTCCCGGTACACCCTGGCGTCGCCCTCGGAGACGGTGACGTAGGCGTCGAGCGCGTCGAGGTGCGCGTACATCTCCTTGCGCAGGGCGGCCTTGTGGTGGTTGTGCGTCATGTGCTCCTGGCCGATGAGCACGGCGCCCGGCGGGGCGAACTGCGCGACGTAGGCGGAGAGTCCGGGGCGGGTGCCGATGACGACGTCCGCGCCGGCGCCGTCGCCCGCGTAGTGCTCGCGGACGCGCTCGTCGGTGAGCTTGCTGTACTCCTTGTAGCGCGCCTCGTGCCGGGGGAAGAACTCGGCGGCCTGGAGCTGGAGCGGGTGCTGCTTCTCGTTGGTGGGAGAGGCGGGGCGGATGTCGATGAGCGGGACGACGGTGATGCGCGGATCGATGTCGAAGAGCGCGATGTCCCGGTGCCGGAACACCGACACGATCTCCACCTCGTGCCGGCCGGCGAGCTCCTCCGCGAGGTTCAGCGTGGTGCGGATGGTGCCGCCGATGCCGTAGATGGTGTGGATGAGGAAGGAGATCTTCATCAACGCTCCGTTCGGTTCTCCGGGGGCGGTTCTGCTTCGGCCCCGGTGACAAGACGGTTGTTCGACGGCATAGGTTGCGCTCGAACGGGTATCAATTTGGGTTTGTCAACCCTCCGGCGCCTGGGCGTGTCGCCCACCGGGGGTACGGGTCGTCCCCGCCGGCCGGCCCGAAACCACCGCCGCCACCTCTGCGGAGGCCGGACGCACGCAGCGGCCCCCGGCGGGGAGAACCCGCCGGGGGCCGTGGGACGCCGGGCCGAGAACGTCGACCGAGGGACTAGAAGGGGTCGAAGCCCTCGAATTCGCGCTGGGCCTCGTCGCGTTCGGCCTCGCGGTCCTTGCGGCGCTGAGCCGCGGGACGCGGCGCCTCGAAGCGGTGGTCCTCGCCGCGGCGGCCGAGCATCTCCGCGCCCGCCATCATCGTGGGCTCCCAGTCGAAGACGACCGCGTTCTCCTCGGGGCCGATCGCCACGCCGTCACCCGCGCGGGCGCCCGCCTTCATCAACTCGTCCTCGACACCGAGGCGGTTGAGGCGGTCCGCGAGGTACCCGACGGCCTCGTCGTTGTTGAAGTCCGTCTGCCGCACCCAGCGCTCCGGCTTCTCGCCGCGCACCCGGTACAGCCCGTCCTCCTCGCGCGTGACCGTGAAGCCGGCGTCGTCGACCGCCTTCGGGCGGATGACGATCCGGGTGGCCTCCTCCTTCGGCCTGGCCGCACGCGCCTTCGCGACGATGTCGGCCAGCGCGAAGGACAGCTCCTTCAGACCGGTGCGGGCCACGGCCGACACCTCGAAGACGCGGTAGCCGCGCGCCTCCAGGTCCGGGCGGATCATGTCCGCGAGGTCCTTGCCGTCCGGGATGTCGATCTTGTTGAGGACGACGAGCCGCGGACGGTCGTCGAGGCCGCCGTACTGCCGCAGCTCCTCCTCGATGACGTCGAGGTCGGAGACCGGGTCGCGGTCGGACTCCAGCGTCGCCGTGTCCAGGACGTGCACCAGCACCGAGCAGCGCTCGACGTGCCGCAGGAACTCCAGGCCGAGGCCGCGGCCCTGGCTGGCGCCCGGGATGAGACCGGGCACGTCCGCGATCGTGTAGACGGTCGAGCCGGCGGTCACCACGCCCAGGTTGGGCACGAGGGTCGTGAACGGGTAGTCCGCGATCTTCGGCTTGGCGGCGGAGAGCACCGAGATCAGCGACGACTTGCCGGCGCTGGGGTAGCCGACCAGCGCCACGTCGGCGACGGTCTTCAGCTCCAGCACGATGTCGTCGGCGTGACCCGGCTCGCCCAGCAGCGCGAAGCCCGGGGCCTTGCGGCGCGCGGAGGCCAGTGCGGCGTTGCCGAGGCCGCCGCGGCCGCCCTGGGCGGCGACGTACGTGGTGCCCTGGCCGACCAGGTCGGCGAGCACCTCGCCGCTGCGGTCCAGCACGACCGTGCCGTCCGGCACCGGCAGGACCAGGTCCTGGCCGTCCTTGCCGGAGCGGTTTCCGCCCTCGCCGGGCTTGCCGTTGGTCGCCTTGCGGTGCGGCGAGTGGTGGTAGTCCAGCAGCGTGGTGACCGACTGGTCGACGACCAGGATCACATCGCCACCGCGCCCGCCGTTGCCCCCGTCGGGGCCGCCGAGCGGCTTGAACTTCTCACGGTGGACGGAGGCACAGCCGTGGCCTCCGTTACCCGCGGCGACATGCAGCTCGACGCGGTCCACGAAGGTGGTCATGTCCTGTGCCTCCAGTTACGTAGGTCGTACGTGTACGGATATGTCTTCGGTGCAACAAGCGAAAGGCGGACCCGCTTCCCGAACGGGAAGTGAGGTCCGCCTCCGCGAAAGTGGATCAGGCAGCCGGAACGATGTTCACGACCTTGCGACCACGGTGCGTGCCGAACTGCACGGCACCGGCCTGCAGCGCGAACAGCGTGTCGTCGCCGCCACGGCCCACGCCCGAACCGGGGTGGAAGTGGGTACCACGCTGGCGGACCAGGATCTCACCGGCGTTGACGACCTGACCGCCGAAGCGCTTCACGCCGAGCCGCTGAGCGTTGGAGTCGCGACCGTTCCGGGTGGACGATGCGCCCTTCTTGTGTGCCATGTCTCCTCAGTCCCTTACTTCGCAGCCGTCGGGATCGCCGTGACCTTGATCGCCGTGTACTGCTGGCGGTGGCCCTGACGACGGCGGTAGCCGGTCTTGTTCTTGTAGCGCAGGATGTCGATCTTGGCGCCCTTGTGGTGGTCCACGACCTCGGCCTGGACCTTGATGCCGGCCAGCACCCACGGGTCGCTGGTCACGGAGTCGCCGTCGACAACGAGCAGGGTCGAGAGCTCGACCGTGTCGCCAACCTTGGCAGTGGAAATCTTGTCAACCTCAACGATGTCGCCGACAGCAACCTTGTGCTGGCGACCACCGCTGCGCACGATGGCGTACACGCGGATCTCTCCTCGCTCGGAACGGAAACCCCTGACGCCAGCCGCTCGCACGGACCGGCGGGTCCGTGACTGTCCGGATGGATGAACGGCCTCCCCGGGCGGGGCCCGGGGGTGGGTGCTCAGGAGTTGGCGCGCATGGAAACACGCCGACGGTCAAGATTACGGTCCTGCTCCGTGCGGGTCAAACCGGCCAGGGGTGACCCGCCGCGCCCGGCGGCGGGGTTCGATACGGACCGTGCCCCTGCGCTCGTTGATCACCCTGCCCCGCCCGCTGCGCCACGCCCCCTCCACCGGCGCCGGCCTGCCGCCCGACGAGGCGGTTCCCCTCGACGCCCTGGCCGGCCCCGCGCTCGGTGCCGCCCTGACGGCCGCGGCCGCCGGCCACCACGGCCCGGCCCGTGCGCCGCCGGCCGCGACGCGCCGGGGCGCCGAGCGGGAGCGCCGCAGCGGCTGCGTGTCCGGCGTGCCGGTGCCCGCCGTGTCCGCGATCGGCAGCACGTGGCCGACCTGGTCGTACGAGTGGTTCGATTCCTTGGCCGGTCCGGAGGTGGAACCCTGGATGTCCCACAGGGATCGGGTGAGTCGATCGGTGCCCCTCCCGTACGCGAAGGTCTGCCGGTTCTTCCTGCCTCCGTCGGACAGTTCCGGCTGGAGCAGTTGGCTGGCGCTGGAGTGGACGGTGTGCGTCACGTACGAAGAGAGAGCGCGGCTATAGCGCCCTGGGACGCGGGAACCGCGTACGCCGTCTTCAGCGGCCGGTGGACACGCGAGTTCCTCTCGCGCGGTGGAAGCCTGTACTCGCGGCTCCCGCTCGGTGTGCCCATGCGTGACGTCACGGGCGGGTACCGGGCGTTCCGGCGCCGGACGCTGGAAGGAATCGGCATGGAGCGCGCCGCCTCCCAGGGGTACTGCTTCCAGGTGGACCTCGCCCGCGGCACCGAGGGCGAACGAATGCGTCGTGCAGGGTGCCTTGTGCAAGTACGCGTTCACCGTACCGGCCCCTCCTCGTCGCCGTCCTCGTCGCGCCGCTGGGCTGGTGCGCGTGGTTCGCCTGGGTCGGGTACCGGGCGGGTGACTGGCGCGGATACTTCCAGGTGCAGGAGAAGTGGGGCAGCGCCTTCGACGGCGGCCGCTTCACCTTCCACCGGATCGCGGACATCTTCCTGCAGCGGTCCCTCACACTGAACACCGTCGTAGTGGCCGCCACGATCATCAGCGCGGTGGTGCTGTTCGTCCTCTGCGTCCAGCAGCGGCAGCACCCCGCTCTCCTGATCTACGCCGGGGTGCTCCTGCTCATCGCGGTGGGTGGGGAAGGTTACTCCACTCCGAAGCACGGTTCCTGCTGCCGGCCTTTCCGCTGCTCCTCCCGGTAGCCCAGGCCCTCGCAAGGACACGCCCCCGGACGGCGTACACCCTGCTCGCGGCCAGCACCATGCTGTCCAGCGCTTACGGTGTCTACCTCATGCTGGTATGGCAGCGCTCCCCGTGAAATCCGACGCGTGGACACTGCCACGTATGCTCACGGCGAAGCCGACGCACCGGAAAGAGACAGTGACGTGAACTACAGGGTCCAGCCCACCGCCCAGGTCGCCGACACCGCCGAGATCGGCGCCGGGAGCAGCGTGTGGGAGCTCGCGCAGATCCGCGAGGGAGCGAAGCTCGGCGAGGGCTGCGTGATCGGCCGCGGTGCGTACGTGGGCACCGGCGTACGCATCGGCAACAACGTGAAGCTCCAGAACTACGCCCTCGTCTACGAGCCGGCCGAGCTGGAGGACGGCGTCTTCGTCGGTCCGGCGGTCGTGCTCACCAACGACCACAACCCGCGCTCCGTCGACCCCGAGGGAAAGCAGAAGCGCGGGGGCGACTGGGAGGCCGTCGGCGTGAAGGTCGCCGAGGGCGCCTCGCTCGGGGCGCGCTCGGTGTGCGTGGCGCCGGTGCGCGTCGGCCGCTGGGCGATGGTCGCCGCGGGCGCGGTCGTCACCAAGGACGTCCCCGACTTCGCGCTGGTCGTGGGTGTCCCGGCGCGGCAGATCGGCTGGGTCGGCCGGGCCGGCGTGCGGCTGGTGGAGCGGGACGGCGAGCCGGGCGTGTGGGAGTGCCCGCAGACGGGCGCGCTGTACGACGAGAAGGACGGCGCCCTGGCGGAGCGCACCGCGTAGGGCGCGCCACGCAGGGCACCCGGCGCATCGGCGGCCGGCTCCGGATCGACGGGAGCCGGCCGCTTCGCCGTGCCCCGGTCCCGCTCGTACCCGGGTCCCGCTCGCGCGGACGGCCCGTCAACACGCGGTGCGCGGGGCCGGACCGCCGTGCGCCGGGGTGGCGGCGGCACAATCTTCCCCACGGCACGCAACCGCGCCGCGTTCAAGGTGAATCTTCCTCTTTGCGACGACCCGTCCACGGACGCAAGAAAGTACGTGAGGATGTCACAGGTTCAGCCCCGCACGAGGGTGTCCCCGTCCCCGCGCCCGCCCGCGACCGGTACGGCACGGCCGAGGGGGCCAGGACCGGTACTCGCCGGCGCCGCGCGGCGCGCGTGGCCCGCGCTGGCCCTGTACGCCCTGGTCAGGACGGTCGGCGTGCTGGTGATCCTGCCGCACACCGACCGGACCGTGCTGCAGCTGCTGGCCGGCAGGTACGACACCACCTGGTACGTGCTGATCGCGGAGGAGGGCTATCCGGCGACCTGCCCCGTGCAGGGTGAGCTGTGCCGCTACGCGTTCTTCCCGCTGTACCCCGGCATGATCCGCACGGTGACCGCGCTGACGCCGCTGTCCGCGCAGTGGGCCGCCTGGCTCATCGCGGTCGCGGCGTCGCTGGCCGCCGCCTGGGGCGTGTACGCCGTCGTGGAGCGGGTCGCCGGGCGGCGGGCCGGGCTCGTCACGGTCGTGCTGTGGGGCCTGGTGCCGCACGCCGTGGTGGAGTCCATGGCGTACACCGAGGCCCTCTTCACGGCGATCGCCGCCTGGGCGCTGTACGCGGTGCTGACGCGCCGCTGGATCACGGCCGGGGTGCTGGCCGTGCTGGCGGGGCTGACGCGCCCGCCGGGCGCTGCCGTCGCCGCCACGGTGGTGCTGTGCGCCCTGTGGGCGCTGTGGTCGGAGCGGCGGCCCGCAGGACCGGCCGGGCAGGGACCGCGGCAGGTGGCGCGCCCGGTGGCGGCGGTGGTGCTGGCTCCGCTGGGATGGCTGTTCTGGTTCGGCTGGGTGGGGTACCGGGCCGGGCGCTGGGACGGCTACCTGCGGGTGCAGGAGCGCTGGGGGACGTCGTTCGACGGGGGCAGGTTCACCCTGCACCGGATGACGCAGGTCTTCACGCAGCAGACGGTGCTCCTGGACTCGGTGGTGATCGCGGCGACGATCACCATGGCCGTGGTCCTGCTGGTGGTCTGCCACCTGCAACGGCTGCCGGCGCCGCTGCTGATCCACGCCACGCTGATCGTGCTGATCACCGTCGGCTGCGCCGGGTACTTCCACTCCAAGGCCCGGTTCCTGATCCCCGCCTTCGTCCTGCTGATCCCCCTGGCGAAGCCGCTGGCCCGGGCGCGTCCGGCGGTGGTGTGCACCCTCCTGACAGGCGCGGCGCTGATATCGAACGCGTACGGGATCTACCTGCTGACCGTCTCCGACCACTCGCCCTGAGGGAGCGGGAACGCCGAAGGCCCGGGCTCCGCGGAGCCCAGGCCTTCGGCCCTGTCGCCGTGTCTCAGTCGCCGAGCAGCAAGCGGTCGAACTGCGGGCTGATCACCGACCAGTCCCAGGTCGCCAGCGAGTGCTTCGCCGCCGCGGCCGTCGCCTCGCGCCAGTCCTCCTCGGAGGCGGTCATGGCCAGGATCCGGTCCGCGGCCTCGCGCTCCGAGCCGACGACCCAGTCGGCGGGGAAGAGGGTCCGCGCGCCGTTCTCCTTGTCGGCGAAGAACGGCCAGTCGCGCACGACCGGCAGCGCACCGCTGACCGCGCCCTCGACGAGCCCGCAGTGGAAGCTCTCGCGGACCGAGGAGCTGAGTATCACGCCCACCCGGGTCAGCGCCCCGGGCACGTCCTCGGTGCGGCCGACCAGCTCGACGGCGTCCGCGAGCTCGGCGAGGTCCTTCTGCAGCAGGTCGTCGTAGGCGCGGGCGGCCGGACTGGCCTTGCGGTCCAGGCCGTTGCCGATGACGACGAGACGGTAGCGCTCGTCGCGCTCCCGCAGCAGCCGCAGCACCTCCAGGGCCCAGCGCGGGTCCTTGGCGACGGCGCTCACGCCGACCAGGCCGAGGGTGAAGCGGATGTCGCCGCTGTCCTTGTCGCGCTGGAAGCGCTCCAGGTCCATGGCGTTGGCGATGACGTGCAGGCCCGGGCCGCCCGGTTCGGCGAGCCGCGGCACGGTCTCGACGACGAGGTCGCGCAGGTGGTCACCGACGAAGACCATGTCGTCCACGCGGGAGGTGTCCACCAGGTGCGGCCAGAAGGTGAACGCCTCGTAGCTGTGCAGCCGTACGACGATCCGGGTCGTGCCCGGGTCGGCCAGGGTGAACAGCGCGGCGGCGTTGGTGCACCAGTCGACGAAGACGGTGTCCGCCCAGTCCAGGTGCGGGCGCAGCGCCGCCTCGACCTGGTCGCCGAACGCCTTCTGCCCGCCCAGCGCGTACTCCATCATCCGCTGCCCGCCCTTGGCGAGCGGCCGCAGCGTCTCGTCGTCCTTGAGGTCGAGGAAACGGATCTCGACGCCCGGGTGGTCGGCGTACCGGTCGCGGATCGGCTGCAGGAAGTTGGCGTTGGAGTACGTGGTGACCAGCAGCCGCAGGGGCCGGCCGGCGGGCGCCGGGGCGGCGGGCCGCGTACGGCCCCGGGGCGCGCCGAGCGCCCGGAAGGCGGCCGAGGCGCGGAACGGCGCCAGGTAGCCGGCCGGGTCCGCGGCGAGCGGCGAGGTCAGCCGGTCGAAGTGGATCGACCGGTGGAAGGCGAGGGTCAGCGCGGAGGACAGTGCGGCGGCCGCGCCCTTCGCGTCGCCCTGCTGGTAGCGCTGGTCGGCGAGGGCGAGCGCCGCCTTGCAGGCGGTGGCGCGCAGCGCCGGGTCGTCGTGGCCGCGCGCCAGGTCGGCGCGGGCGGCCTCGGCGAGCAGGTCGGCGCGCAGTGCCTGGCTGGCGGTGCGCTGGGCGGCCGCGTTGAGGACCATGGTGGCGCCCGCCTTGCGGCCGCCCTTCGCCATGCTCGTGGAGACGCGGCGGGCCAGCTTGGCGCGCAGCCGGTCCGGCACCTTGGGTGCGACGACCGCGGTGCGCCACGCCTTCGCGCCGAGCGCGGTGCGCATCACGGCCGGGGAGGAGGCGCGGCGCAGGGCGGCACCCGCGCCCCGCCGGGCGGCCCGCCGGGTGGAGCGGGCGGCGACGACCGGGGACGGCACGCTGCGCGCGGCGTCGCGCAGGGCGTAGTGGACGGGGCGCTCGCGGCGGGCCTCCAGGGCCTTGAGGGCGGGGGCGATGCCGAAGACGGCGTCGGCCCGCCGGTTGCGCTGGGCCAGGCGCCACACCGCGTACACGGCCGGGGCGTCCAGGGCGACGAGCACCTGGGCGCGGCGTCCGAACCGGCGCACCTGGCGGTCCTGCTCTATGCAGGCCCAGATCCGGCGCGGCCCGGAGAGCTTGGCGACGCGCTTCTCGAAGACGGGGCCGCGCTCGGCGGCCGCCTCGGTCAGCGAGCGCAGCCCGCCCAGGCCGAGTCCCGGCTCGATGTCCCCGGTGGCGAACAGGCCCACCAGCTCGACGGTGGCGCCCGCGGCGCGGAACTTCTCCAGCGATGCCTTGAGGACCGCGGGCTGCGGCAGGGCGCCCGCGATCAGGAGTACGTGCGTCATGCCGAGAGGTCCTCCACCTCGTGCGTGCTCGAGGACGGAGACGTGACTCCGGATTCCCCCGGTTCCGTGACGGCCGGGTCGGCCTGGGCGATCAGGCGGCGTACCGCGGGTCCCATCTGGGCCGACCGCGCGTACTGCGCGGCGTGCTTCCTGGCGGCGGCCCGGTCCTCGTCGGTGGCCTCGACGGCGATCTTCGCGGCGCTGGAGTAGGCGGCGGCGAGCGCCTCCACGTCGAAGCCGAAGGCGCCGGTCCACAGCGGGTGCCCGGTCATGACGGTGGTGGCGTCGTGCTCCACCGCGTGCGCGGACATCACCGGCAGGCCGGTGGCCGCGTACTCGTACACCTTGCCGGACGTCATGTACTTGCCGCCCATGATCATCAGCAGCAGGACGTCCCAGCTCGCGAAGATGTCGGGCACCTCGGCCTTGGGGGCGGGTCCGCCGAAGGACACCGCCTGCCCCTGGGCCTGGGCCTGGCGAATCATCTCCATGTGGGCGTTGGCCTCGCGGGCCGCGCCGGACCCGATCTGGCCGCGGATCTCCAGGCGGGAGCGGGCCACCAGCGGGTCGCGCTGCCGGGCGAGCTCCCAGCCGTCGAGGACGGCGCGCAGGATGCGGGGCGGCGAGGTGACCACGCCGAGGTGGCCGAAGACCAGGCCGGCCTCGGGGTCGGGCGTGCGGGTCGCGGCGGGCACGCTGTCCTCGTCGTAGCCGTTGCGCACGACGTGGATGCGGTGGGCCAGGTCGGGGTGGCGCTCGCGGTACCACTCGGCGATGGGGTCGTTGACCAGCCACAGCGACAGCGCGTTCTCCAGGACCTTGCGCTCCCACTGCCCGGAGAACGAGTCCGGGGTGAAGGCCTCGCCGCCGCCGATGACGTCGACGGACCAGCCGTCGCGGAAGTCGATGGCGTACGGGACGCGGGCGGTCTCCCACAGGTGCAGGGCGGCGGCCATGTTGACGTACGGCACGCAGGTGGCGAGCACCAGGTCGACCGGCCTGTCCTGGTGGATCCGGGTGACGGCCCGCTCGAGGTCGGCCTTCCAGCCGCCGTAGATCGGCTCGGGGAAGTCCTTCATCCCCTTCTTGCGGTACGCGGCGGCCCACTGGACCGGGCGCAGCGCACGGTCCTCGGAGAACTTCCGGATGTCGGTCTCCAGGTCCTCGCGGACCAGCGGCAGCTTCACGATGCGCACGCGCGGGTCGACCCGCTCGGAGAGCGTGTGGTCGAGGCCGAAGTCCCGCTCCCAGGACTCGTCGGCGATGGTCACCACCGTCACGTCCCAGCCCTGTGCGATGAACTGGTTCGCTGTTTCGCGCATCCGGTAGGCGCAGCTTTTGGCCGCGGGTGGGAACCCGATCGCCAGGTAGATCACATGCTTGGGAGCAGGGATGGTAGACACCCGAAAACGCTAGCATGGCGGGATTGCGCGCCGACCACGGCCGAGGGGCCGCTCGGTTTCCCCCGGACGACCCTGGAAGGCCGCTGCCGGCAGCCCCCCACCGCCACCACCGGGCGAGACATATTCCTCGGGAGAACAGTGATGCCGCAGTCCGCTCAAACGGCCCGGCTGGTCTTTCTGGCCGGCACCGACGTCGCCGTCGATTCCCGAACGGGACGCATGGCGGTCGCGGCGGCGCGGGACGGGTGGGACGTCACGATCCTCTCACCCGGCGCGGCCGACGACGTGGAGGAGTCCTCCCTCGGGCGCGTCAACCTCGTGCGCGTCCCCGTCGGCACCGCTCTGCGGGAGCGGGCCGCCCTGCGCGCCAAGGGCCACCGCCTGCGCCGCATGATCACCCAGTACGGGCTGACCGACCCGGAGCAGCTCAGCCGCTTCCACGCCGGACACGGCGCCTGGGTCCGCCAGTCCACGGCCCGCGCGGGCTCGCTGGGCGCGCCCGCCCGCCAGGGCGCCAAGGCGTGGATACGGATGCGGCGCGAGGCGCACCGGATGCGGATGCGCGTCTACCGGTGGGAGCGCCGCCGCGACCTGACGGCGGGCGGCCCGACCGGCGACTGGCGCACGGACTGGCCGGAGCTCCTCGACCTCGACCTGGCGCTCGGCGCGGAGCTGGAGAAGCTGCGGCCGGCCGTCGTCCACGTCCATGACATCTCGCTGCTGGCCACCGCCGCCCTCAGCTCCGCCCGCCTGCGGGCGCAGGGGGTGCGCACGCGCTGGGTGTACGAGATCTCCGCGCCGACCGAGGAGACGGAGTACACGCCGGAGCGCCGGGAGAGCGCCTACCGTGCGCTGGAGCGGGAGTTCACCGGCCGGGCCGACGCGCTGACCGCGGCGACCGGGCGGCTGGCCGCCTCCGCGCCGGGTGACGTCCTGCTCGTCCCGGAGGCGCCGCCCGCGCCCGCCCCCGCCGACGGGCGCGGCCCGCTGCCCGCCGTGCGCAACCTGTGCGGGCTGTACGGCGCGGGGCCGCTGTGGGTGTACGCGGGCGACCTCTCCGGCCACCAGCTGGAGACGGTGTTCGCGGCGCTGGCCCAGCTGCCGGACCACCATCTGGCGCTGGTGTCCCCCGACCCGGTGCCGGACGCGGTGCTCGCGCTCGCCGACAAGCAGGACGTGCGGGACCGGGTGCACACCCCGCCGCCGGCGCTGCCCGGGCTCGCCCACGCCTATCTGGCGTCCGCCGACGCGGCGGTCGCGGGCTGCGGCTGCGCGACGGCCGACGAGCCGGCGCGCGACCGGCTGAGCGCGTGGTACGTGCAGGCCGGGCTGCCGGTCGTCAGCGCGTGCGGGCAGGGCCCGGCCGCGTTCGCGAAGGCGGTCGCGGGGGCGGTGGACCCGGGGCGGCGGCCATCGGCCGAGGAGCGGCGCGCCCACACCTGGGAGCACCGGGTGGCGCCGCTGCTGGCGCTGTACCGGAAGCTCGGCGGGGGCCCGGCGCTGACCCCGCGCCCGGAGCTGGGCTGGGACGGCGAGCCCGTCCCCGTGCCCAAGGCCGGCGCCCGGCCCGCGCGGCCGGTGCCGACGTGGACGCCGCTGACGCGGCAGACGCCCGTCCGCCTGGGCATGGGCCCGGCGAACTACGCGGGCCAGCTCGCCTCCTTCGCGCACGCGGTGTGCCGCAGCCGGCCCGACGTGTCGGCGCAGGTGTTCATGGCGACGGCGCCGGGGACGTTCAACTACCCGGCGGACGTGTACCTCGACAGCTCCAAGCTCGGCCGGCTGACGGTGATGCTGGAGCAGGCCGAGCGGGTCTTCCGCAACTACACGCATGTGATCGCGGACGCCTTCCTGCCGGTGCTGGGGCGGCTCAACGGCAGCCACCTGGAGGACGACCTGCCCGCGCTGCTGCGCACCAGCATCAAGGTGGCGCTGCTGGCGCACGGCAGCGAGATCCGCCACCCGCTGCACCACATGGACCGGGTCGCGCACTCCCTCTTCCACGACGCCCCGGACGGCATGGTGGACCGGCTGACCAAGGTCGCCGAGCGCAACCGCGCCACGGCCGAGCGGTTCGGGCTGCCGGCCTTCGTCACCACCCCGGACCTGCTGGACGACCTGCCGTCGGCCACGTGGGCCCCGCTGGTGGTGGACGTGGACGCGTTCGCCTGCGACCGGCCGGTGATGGAGCGGCGGCGCCCGGTGGTGCTGCACGCGCCGTCGAAGCGGTGGACGAAGGGCACGGACCGGGCTCTGCCGGTGCTGCGGGAGCTGGACGACCGGGGCGTGATCGAGTTCCGGCTGGCCGAGCAGGTCGACTGGACCGAGATGCGGGAGCTGGTCAAGGACGCGGACATCGTGGTGGACCAGTTCGCGATCGGCAGTTACGGCACGTTCGCCTGCGAGGGCATGGCGGCGGGCAAGCCGGTCGTGGCCTACCTGACGGAGACGGTCGCCGCGACCCTGGGCGAGGACAACCCGGTGGTGAACGCCACACCGGACACGCTGCGGGAGGCGCTGGAGTCGCTGCTGGACGACCGGGACGGCACGGCGCGCCTGGGCGAGCGCTCGGCGCGGTTCGCCCGGAAGTACCACGACGGCACGCGCACGGCGGCGGTACTGGCGGACTTCCTGCAGTAGCGGTCCTGCTCCACGGCGCCCGGCACGTACGCGAAGAGGCGGCGCCCCCTCCCGCGAGGGGCCGCCGCCTCGTGCCGTACGCGTACGGAGGCGGTGTCAGCCGCCGATGACGACGCGGCGCACGCCCTGCCAGGCGGCCGGGTCGGTGGTGCGGCGGCCGTCGACCAGCACGGTGACGTCGGGCAGGTCCGCCGGGGTCAGCGTGCGGTACTCGGCGTGGTCCGCCTGGAGGATCGCGGCGGTGACCTTCTCGCCGCGGTGCGCGGTCAGGCCGTGCGCCTCCAGCTCGTCGGCCGTGTACATCGGGTCGGAGACGAACGGCACCGCGCCGCGCGCCTTGAGCGCCTCGACGGTCGGGAAGACGCCCGAGAAGGCGGTCTCCTTGACGCCACCGCGGTAGGCGGCGCCCAGCACGAGCACGTTGACGCCGGTCAGGTCGCCGTAGGCGGCGGCCAGCAGGTCCACGGCGTACTCCGGCATCGCGGCGTTGGCCTCACGGGCCGAGCGCACGACGGTCGCCTCCGGGTCGTTCCACAGGTACATCCGCGGGTAGATCGGGATGCAGTGGCCGCCGACGGCGATGCCCGGCTGGTGGATGTGGCTGTAGGGCTGCGAGTTGCAGGCCTCGATGACCTTCTTGACGTCGATGCCGTTCTGGTCGGCGAACCGGGCGAACTGGTTCGCCAGGCCGATGTTGACGTCGCGGTACGTGGTCTCGGCGAGCTTGGCCAGCTCGGAGGCCTCGGCCGTGCCCAGGTCCCACACGCCGTTCGGCTGCGGCAGGTCGGTGCGGTCGTCGAAGTCGAGGACCTGCTCGTAGAACTCCACACCGCGACGGGTGGACGCCTCGTCGATGCCGCCGACGAGCTTGGGGTAGCGGCGCAGGTCGGCGAAGACGCGGCCGGTGAGCACCCGCTCCGGGGAGAAGACCAGGTGGAAGTCCTCGCCGGCCGTCAGGCCGGAACCCTCCTCCAGCATCGGCGCCCAGCGGGTGCGGGTGGTGCCGACCGGCAGGGTCGTCTCGTACGAGACCAGGGTGCCGGGCTTGAGGCCCTTGGCGATCGCCTTGGTCGCGGCGTCCATCCAGCCGAAGTCCGGGGTGCCCTCGGCGTCCACGAACAGCGGGACGACGACCACGACGGCGTCGGACTGGGCGACGGCGGCGGTGGTGTCGGTGGTCGCGGACAGCAGCCCGGCGCCGACGGTCTGCTTGAGCAGCCGGTCCAGGTCGTGCTCGCCCGGGAAGGGCTCGGTGCCGGCGTTGACCAGCTCGACGACCTTCTCGTTGACGTCGGCGCCGATGACCTTGTGGCCCTTGACGGCGAACTGCACGGCGAGCGGCAGGCCGATCTTGCCGAGCGCGACTACACAGATATTCATCGGGTCAGTTTCCTCTTCACACGGGACATCAATTGGCGCAGTCGCTTGCCCACGCCGAGCGGGGGCTCCCAGAGCGGAGCCGTGGTGATCACCAGCCGCCCCTTGGCGTTGGCGTTGGCCGAGATGCGGTACGGGATCCGCTCCCGCCAGCGCCGGGCCAGGGGAAGCGGCCGGCCACGGACCGGGACCGGGATCTCGTACACCGAGCCTGCCACGTCCACGTACGCGCGGACACCGAGCTTGGCCCGGTGCGGCTCGACGGGGATCCGGGCGTGGAGCACCGTGCCGGTGCCGTCGGCCGTCGGCTCGCGGGACGGCTCGCCGGCCGGGGCCGGCAGATCGGTGCCCACGGGCAGCCGGCGTCCGCCGGGCTTGTCGGCGCTCTTGGGCATCGCCTTGGCGGCCAGGCGGAGCACGGCCGAACCGGTCTCACCGGTCACGGGGATCCGTACCGCGAGGCGGACCGCCATGTCGTCGCCGCTCTGGTCCCACTCGGCGGAGAGCAGCTCCGTGCCGGCGGCCAGCTGCCTCGGCACGGCCTCGGCGATGACCTCGAAGAGCCGGTCGGGCAGGCCGAGGCGGGCGTCGCGGAAACCCGGGTAGCGGGCGAAGGCCCGGCCGTCCTCCAGCAGGAACGGCGGCGGGCCGTGCTCGGTCTCGTCGGCGATGGCCCGGACCAGCTCGTCGACGGCGCCGCGCTGGGCGAGCCCGATCCGTACGCGCCGCTTCACGTCCAGCTTGTCGCGGATCGCGTCGGTGAAGTAGGTGTCGGCGAGGCGGGCGATGCCCGCGCACAGCTGGACCTGGGTCTCGCGGTCCAGGGAGGGGAAGTCCTCCTGGACGAGCTTGGCGAGCTCCCAGGTGAAGTGGCGCTGGAAGACCGCGTCACGCTTCGGCCCCGCCTCGATCAGGCCGGCCGCGTGCCGCATGATCTCGCTGACGCAGTGCAGTCGGGCGAGGTGGTTCGCGCGGTACGTGATGTTCGACGCGTCACCGCGCTTGACCGCGTAGTAGCAGGTGTAGTCGGCGACGACGGAGATCTTGCGGGCCCGTACGCACGCCTCGATGGTGAAGGGCTGGTCGGAGCCGACCGGCATGTCCTCCGGGAAGCGCAGCTTGTGCTGTTCGACCAGCTCGCGCCGGAACAGTTTGGTGTTGGCCAGCGTGAACGGCAGCGCCGAGTCGTACAGGCTGACGTCCGGGTCGCTCTTCTTGTAGAGCGCCTGGTGGACGTAGCGGCCGTTGGTGCCGACCATCTTGCCGACGACGATGTCCGAGCCGTGCTCGTCGGCGCAGGCCACCATCCGCTCCAGCGCCTGCTCGCCCAGGTAGTCGTCGGAGCCGATGAAGTAGACGAACCGGCCGGTGGCCACGTCCAGCGCCCGGTTGCTGGGCGCGGCCGGGCCACCGGAGTTCTCCTGGTGGATGACCTTGACGGTGTCCGGGTACTGCTCCGCGAACCTGTCGAGTTCGCGGCCACTGTCGTCGGTGGAACCGTCGTCGACCGCCACGATCTCCAGCCGGTCCCGCCCGATGCTCTGTCCCAGGAGGGAGTTCAGGCACTCGGTGAGGTAGGGCATGGTGTTGTAGACGGCGACGACGACACTGACGTCAGGGGTTCCTGCCATCCCCCGCTCCCTGCATCAGTCGGGTGTAGACCGAATCGAGAACCTTGGCCTGGGCTTCCCAGGTCCACTCGTCGAGCCTGCCCTCGACCTCGTAGGCGGCGGTGTACCGCTTGGGGTCGGCGAGCACCGCGCGCACGGCGCGCACGTAGTCGGTGACGTCCTCGGCCCGGAAGACCTCTCCCTGGCCGGTCTCCCGGGTCACCTCGGCCATCGTCTTCACATCGCTGACCACCAGCGGCAGCCGGGCGTGCGAGTACTCGAAGAACTTCGTGATCAGCGCGATCTCGTGGTTCGGCCAGTGGTGGATCGGGATGACGCCGACGTCCGCCCCGGACAGGAACGGCACGACCTGCCAGTGCGGTACGTACGGCAGGGCGTGCACCCGGTCGGCCACGCCGAGCTCCTCGGCGCGCGCCATGAGCTCCTTGACGTACGGCAGTTCCGGGCTGGACGCCACGAACAGCACGTGCGCCTCGGGGAGCTCCGGCAGGCCCTCGACCATGATGCCGAGGCCGCGCTGACGGGCCGCCAGACCGCTGTAGACCAGCAGGGGCACGTCCGGGCCGATCCCGCACAGGCCGCGGATGTCCGGCACCGGCTCGTCGGTGAAGCGCGAGGTGGCCGCCGCGTCCGGCGCGTTGAGCACCACCGCGGGGCGCTCGCGCAGCTTGTGCGACTTCTGCAGCAGGTCGGCGAGGCCGCCGGAGACGGTCATCACCGCATCGGCGTACTTCGCGTGCTCCCGCTCGTACGCCACCATCGCGGGCAGCTTGCGCTGGTTGGCCCAGGAGCGCACGCCGGGGAGGAACTCATGGGCGTCCCACACCAGCTGGACCTTGCGGCCGGCGGCGCGGGCGCGCAGCTTGGCGCGCGAGCCGACGCCGAGCATGCGGAAGTCGTTGGCGTGGATGATGTCCGGCTTCAGCTCGTCGATGACGGGCCCGTACGCCAGCTCGAAGTCCCACACGCCCGGGTCGAGCCGGCGCCAGGCGCGCTCGCCCATGGTCGTCAGCCAGAAGGCGGTGGTCGCCCGGTCCAGGGCGGCGGAGCGGGTCCGGCGGATGTTGCGCAGCTTGCGCGTCTCCCGGGTGCGCAGCGACACCCAGCGGGAGGTCGCCTTCGCCGCCACGCGCGGGACGGTCAGCCATGCCTTGGCGGCGGCCGGGCCGAGCGGCGAGCTCGCCTCACCGGCCTTCAGCGCGTCGCCGCGCACGCGCAGGTCCGCGCGCCACGCCTTGACCTGCTGGCGGCGGAAGTCGGCGACGCGGTCGGAGGAGTACGCGAGCGGCCGGCGCAGCGGCGCGCCCCGCAGGTCCTTCGGGCGGGTCGACATCTTCGACTTCACCCGGATGAGCCGGACCTCGGCGTCGCCGATCATCCAGGTGTCGGACTCCTCCTTGCCGGTCAGCTTGCCGAGCAGGATGACGTCCCAGCCGGCCGCCGCCGCTGAGCTCGCCTGCTTCTGCACCCGGGAGTCGCCGTGCACGCCGTTGTCGACGAGCATGACGATCCGTCCGCGCGTGCCCCTGCGGGCACGCTGCGGACTGCCGGGCGTGTTCTCGGAGGTGTCAGGCGACATGGTCCGTCCGGTCCTGGGCCGGGAGGGTGACGGTGGTACCGCGGGAGGCCGACTCGAGGACCGCGGCGGCCACCTCCACCGTACGCAGACCCTGGCGCAGCGTGCAGATGTCGTGCGACTCGCCGAGGACCGCGTCGCGGAACAGCTCGTGCTCGACGAGGAGCGGCTCCCGCTTCGGGATGGCGTAGCGGATCATGTCGCCCTCGGAGACCCCGCGGAACGCGCGCAGCGCCTCCCACTCGGTGGCCACGGCGGCGTTCGAGTAGAAGGTGAGGTCGGCGGTGAGGGTGTCGGCGATGAAGCAGCCCTTCTCACCCGTGACGGAGGTGAATCGCTCCTTCAGCGGGCTGAGCCAGTTCACCAGGTGGTTGACCATCGTGCCGTCGGACAGCTGGCCGACGGCCGAGACCATGTCCTCGTGCGGGCGGCCCGACTTCGACACCGTGTGGGCGGCGATGGACCGGTACTCCTGGCCCGTGACCCAGCCGGTCAGGTCGATGTCGTGCGTCGCGAGGTCCTTGACCACGCCGACGTCCGCGATGCGGTGCGGGAAGGGACCCTGGCGGCGGGTGACGACCTGGTAGACGTCGCCCAGCTCGCCGGCCTCCAGCCGGGAGCGCAGGCTGCGCAGCGCCGGGTTGCAGCGCTCGATGTGGCCCACGCCGGCCACCAGGCCGCGCGCCTCGAACGCCTCGACGAGCCGGCGGGCACCCTCGACGGTGTCCGCGACCGGCTTCTCGATCAGCGCGTGCACGCCGGCGTCGGCCAGCTTCAGGCCGACTTCCTCGTGCAGCGCGGTCGGGCAGGCCACGACGGCGTAGTCGATGCCGAGCGAGATCAGTTCCTCGACGGTGGACAGGACGGGTGCGCCCTGGGCCCAGCCGTTCTTGTCACCCATCGGGTCGACGACGCCGACGAGCTGTACGCCGTCCAGCCCCGCCAGTACGCGGGCGTGGTGGCGTCCCATCGAGCCGAGGCCGATCAGACCGGCCCGCAGTCCAGCAGCAGTCACAGGTTCTCTCCCAGCGCGTTCACGGCGGTGACGATGCGCTCCAGGTCGTTCTGGGTCAGCGAGGGGTGGACGGGCAGCGAGACGACCTCGGCCGCGGCCTTCTCCGTCTCGGGCAGGTCCCAGTTCCGGCCGGCCTTCTGGTCCGGCTCCCAGTAGGGCTTCAGACGGTGGATCGGGGTGGGGTAGTAGACGGCGTTGCCGACGCCCGCCTCGGTGAGCTTCGCCATCACGGCGTCGCGGTCACCGCCCTGCACCCGGACGGTGTACTGGTGGTAGATGTGGCGCGCGCCCTCGGCGACCGGCGGGGTCACGATGCCCGCCGCGGTGATGTGCTCGCTGAGGTACGCGGCGTTGGCGATCCGCTGCTCGGTCCAGCCGTTCAGCTTCGCCAGCTGGACGCGGCCGACCGCGGCGGCCACGTCGGTCATGCGCATGTTGGCGCCGACGATCTCGTTGGCGTACCGCTGCTCCATGCCCTGGTTGCGCAGCAGGCGCAGGGTGCGGGCGATCTCGGCGTCACCGGTGGAGATCATGCCGCCCTCGAGGGAGTGCATGTTCTTCGTCGGGTAGAAGCTGAAGGTGCCGCCGGTGCCGAAGGCGCCGACCGGGGTGCCGTTCAGCGCCGCGGCGTGGGCCTGGCAGGCGTCCTCGACGACGGCGAGCTTGTGCCGGCCGGCGATCGCCATGATCTTGTCCATCGCGGCGGGGTGGCCGTACAGGTGGACCGGCATGATCGCGGCGGTGCGCGGGGTGATGGCGGCCTCGACGGCGGCCGGGTCCAGGTTGAAGCTGCCCGGCTCGATGTCCGCGAAGACCACGTCGGCGCCGACCAGGCGGACCGCGTTCGCCGAGGCGGCGAAGGAGAACGACGGGACGATCACCTCGTCGCCGGGGCCGATGCCCATCGCCAGGAGCAGCAGGTGGAGCGCCGACGTGCCGGAGTTGACGGCGACGCAGTGCCGGCCGTCCACCAGCGCGGAGAACTCCTCCTCGAAGGCCGCCACCTCGGGGCCCTGGACGACGCGGCCGGTGCGCAGTACGCGTACCGCGGCCTCGATCTCATCTTCACCGATGACCGGGCGGGCAGCGGGGATGGGCTGCTCGTTGATGCTCGGCATGGAGTCCTCCTTGAACACCGCAAGAGCTCTTTGTGGCAGAGGTCTGGGGTGTGCGGACGTCTCTCGAGGCCGCGCGTACCCCTCCGGCGCGATGCCGACGCCCTACCGAGGATTGCTGGGACCGGTCTTGTCCCGGAACCGGGTCGGTCACCGGCCGTAGTCTCCGGGCGGGGCCCGCCCACGGCAGCGACCGGCGTCACATTATCAGGAATTTCCTGGTCAATTTCGGGGCCGTTAACGGAAGGAGGCATCGATTCCGAAACGAAATCCCGGTTCCGCCCAGGGTAATCCCGGGGCGGAACACGGAACGTTCCATCGGTGCACACCAACTGTTCAGCCGTCAGCCGGGAGGCGTTGCCCGGCTCCGGCGGCCGGCCGTCAGCTGTCCGTGACAGCCGTCACGGAAGGCGCCGTGGACTGCTCGGCCGCGGCGGTCTTCTTGGCTGTCGCCTTCTTGGTGGTGGCCTTCTTGGCGGTCGTCTTCTTCGCCGCCGTCTTCTTCGCCGCGGCGGTCTTCTTGGTGGTGGCCGCCTTCTTGGCCGTGGCCTTCTTGGCGGTCTTGCGAGCCGCCTTCTTGGCCGGCGCCCCGGCCTCCCCGGCCGTGTCGCCCGCCGCGGCCGTGTCGCCGGACCCGTCCTGCGGGGCCTCGGCCGGGGCCGGCGTGGCCTTCACCACGACGACCGCGGCCTCGTCGGCACCGGTCGGGGAGCCGGCGGGAGCCGTGACCTTGCGCACGACCCGGCGACGGGCGCGCGGCGGAGCGGCCACGGGGGCCTCCTCCACGGCGGCCGGCTCCTCGGCCGGGGCCGCCTCCGGCTGCTGCTCCGGCGCGGCCGGCCCGGCCGGCTGCTCCGGGGCGACGGCCTCGGCCTGCTGCTGCGGCGCGGCGGGGGCGACGGCCTCGGCCGCGGCCTCCTCGGCACCCTTGGGGGCGCCGGCCGGGGCCGTCGCCTTGCGGGTGGCCCGGCGGCGCGTACGGCCCTTCGGGGCCTCCTCCTCGGCCGCGGTGACGACGGCCGGGACCGCCTCCACCTCGACGGGCTCCGGCGCCACCTCGGCGAGCGCCGGCTGCGGAGCGGGCTCCTGCGCGGCGCGCGGGGCGCCGGCCGGAGCGGTGGCCTTGCGGGTGGCCCGGCGGCGGCCGCGTCCACGGGACGCCGCGGCCTCGGCCTCGGCGACGCTGGAGTAGAGCTCCTCGTCCGGGCGGAACGGCTCCTCCACCGCGACCGGCGCGGCGACCTCCGCCGCCACCTCGGCCTCGGTCTCGGCCTCCACCTCGGGCTCGGGCTCGGTCACGGCCAGTGCGGCGGCCGGGGCCTCGACGGCCTCGGCGTCGGCGGCGCGGCCCCGCTTCTTGGCGCGCTTGCCGCCGTTGCCGCCGCCACCCGCGGTGGTCGGCTGCTCCATGTGGACGATCACGCCGCGGCCGTTGCAGTGCACGCAGGTCTCGGAGAAGGACTCCAGCAGGCCCTGGCCCACCCGCTTGCGGGTCATCTGGACCAGACCCAGCGAGGTGACCTCGGCGACCTGGTGCTTCGTACGGTCCCGGCCAAGGCACTCCAGCAGGCGCCGCAGCACCAGGTCCCGGTTGGACTCCAGCACCATGTCGATGAAGTCGATGACGACGATGCCGCCCAGGTCGCGCAGTCGCAGCTGGCGCACGATCTCCTCGGCCGCCTCCAGGTTGTTCCTGGTGACGGTCTCCTCGAGGTTGCCGCCCTGGCCGGTGAACTTGCCGGTGTTGACGTCGACCACGACCATCGCCTCGGTCTTGTCGATCACCAGCGAGCCGCCGGACGGCAGCCAGACCTTGCGGTCCAGCGCCTTCATCAGCTGTTCGTCGATCCGGTAGGTCGCGAACACGTCGGTCTCGGAGGTCCAGCGCTGGAGCCGGTCCGCCAGATCGGGCGCGACGTGCGACACGTAGCCGTGGATGGTCTGCCACGCCTCGTCGCCGCTGACGATGACCTTGGAGAAGTCCTCGTTGAAGATGTCGCGGACGACCCTGACGGTCATGTCCGGCTCACCGTAGAGGAGGGTGGGGGCGTTGCCGCCCTTCGCCTTCTTCTGGATGTCCTCCCACTGCGCCTGGAGCCGCTCGACGTCACGGCGCAGCTCGTCCTCGCTCGCGCCCTCGGCGGCGGTGCGCACGATGACGCCCGCGTCCTCGGGGACGATCTTCTTGAGGATGGTCTTCAGCCGGGCGCGCTCGGTGTCGGGCAGCTTGCGGCTGATGCCGGTCATCGAGCCCTCGGGCACGTAGACCAGATAGCGGCCGGGCAGCGAGACCTGGCTGGTCAGGCGGGCGCCCTTGTGACCGATCGGGTCCTTGGTGACCTGGACGAGGACGGACTGGCCGGACTTGAGCGCGGTCTCGATGCGGCGCGGCCCGTTGGCCATGCCGAGCGCCTCGAAGTTCACCTCACCGGCGTACAGGACGGCGTTGCGGCCCTTGCCGATGTCGACGAACGCGGCCTCCATGGACGGCAGGACGTTCTGGACCTTGCCCAGGTAGACGTTGCCGACGTAGCTGGTGGCCTGCTCCTTGTTGACGTAGTGCTCGACGAGCACGTTGTCCTCGAGGACGCCGATCTGGGTGCGCTCGCCGCTCTGGCGGACGACCATCACGCGCTCGACGGCCTCGCGGCGCGCCAGGAACTCCGCCTCGGTGATGATCGGCACGCGGCGGCGGCCCTGCTCCCGGCCCTCGCGGCGGCGCTGCTTCTTCGCCTCCAGGCGGGTCGAACCCTTGATGGACTGCACCTCGTCGGACGGCTCCGCCTTCTCGCGCGCGGGGCGCGGCTCGCGGACCTTGACGACCGTACGGACGCCGTCCTCCTCGGCGGCCTCCGCCTCGCCGGCGTCACCGCTGCGACGGCGCCGGCGACGGCGGCGGCGCGAGCTGCTGGTACCGGCGGCGGACGGGGTCCCGCCCTCGTGCTCCTCGTCCTCGCCCTCCGGCTCCTCCTCCGCCTCGTCCTCGGCGGACTCGGCCTCGTCCGTCTCGTCCCCCTCGGCGGACTCGGCGGACTCGCCACGACGGCGGCGGCGGCCACCACGGCGGCGGCGACGGGACGGCCGGTCCTCGTACTCCTCGCCCTCCTCGGCGGCGCCGGCCTCGGCCTCGGTCTCCTCGGCCTCCTCGGGCTCCTCCGCCTCGCGGGTCGCCTCGGTCTCTTCGGCCTCGGCCGGCTCCACTGCCTCGACCGCCTCGACGGGCTGCTCGGCGGGCTCGCCCCGGCGGCGACGGCGGCGACGGCCGCCGGTCTCGACCGGCTCGGGGGCCTCGGCGGCCGGGGCCTCCTCCTCGTCCCGCCGGCCCGCGGCCTGTGCGGCGGCAGCGGCGGCGGCCGTCTCCGGGGTCTGGAACATCGGCTCGGCGAAGACCGGAGCCTGGAACACCGGCACCGCGGGGCGGGTGGCCCGGCGGCGCTCCGTCTTGTGCCCGGGGTCGGTGGTGAACTCGGGAGCGGCGGCGCGGCGGCGGGTGCGCCCGCGGGAGGCGGCCTTCTCGGCGGCGGCGACGTGCTCCTCGTCGGCGGCGATCTGCGCGACGGTGCCGGCGGGCAGGGCCTCGCCCTCCTCGGCGACGGCCTCCTCGTCCGGCATCGGCGGGACGGCGGGCGCGGTCGCCTGGCGGACGGCACGGCGGCGGGTACGGCCGCGCGGCGCCTCGGCGGCAGGCTGCTCGGCGACGGCCTCGGCCTCGGCCTGGACGGCGGCGGGCTGCTCGGCGACAGCCGGCTCCTGCGGGGCCTCGGCGGCCTTCGGCGGGCCGGCCGG
>NZ_KL591002.1:617150-729438 GCF_000716335.1 Streptomyces sp. NRRL S-118
GTACGAGCCGGAGCGGCGGCCTCCTCGGCCGCGGCCTCCTCGACCGGGGCCTCGGCGGAGGCTTCCGCGGCGGGCGCACCGGCGGGAGCCGTCGCCTTGCGCGTGGCACGGCGGCGCGGACGGGCGGGTGCGGCGTCCTCGGCGGCCGGAGCCGCGGCGGCGGGCGCCTCGGCGGCGGCCGGTGCCGGCTCCGGGGTGTCGACGACGACCTCGGCGGCGCCGGTGGCCGCGGACGGCGGCCCGGCGGGGCGCGAGGCGGCGCGGCGCCGACGGCGCGGCGGCAGCGTGTCGCTCGGAGAGTTGTTCTCTTCGCTGGTGTTGTTACCGGCGGTGACGCCGGATTCGTTCGGCTCGAGCATGCGGGCGGTTCTCCCGTCACGCTCCCGGGCGCCGCGTCTGGCGCGGGCGCCGCACGGGAGCTGTTATGTCTGGCTCGCCGGTTCCGTACGAGGTACGCACGGCCTGGCGAAAGTCTTGTGTGTGTGCACGCGGCCCGACCCAGGTGGCTCCCGAGTGCCAGGGCTGCGCTGCGACGACCACCCCTACGCGGAACCTGCACCCTGCGTCGCCGCGGCATGTTCGGCGGCCTTGGGTGGGGCGGCCGTGACTGCCTCGCGGTCGGGCGCGAGCGGGTCGGTCACCGTGCCGGTCTCCTCGTCGAAGAGCCCCTGCGCCAGCCTGGTCACCGCTGCGGGGACCGGCGGCGCCAGGTCGGCCACAGCTCGGAGACCGGACAGGACGTCGTCGGGTCGTACGGCAGGTGTCACGTGCCGAACAACCAGCCGCAGTATCGCACAGGGGCCCTGCCCGGGCCTATCGTCCGGCGCGGAGGCCGCTTCCAGGCCCGCCACGGCGGCCCGTGCGTCGAAGGTGCGGATGCCGTTCTTCGTCTTGCGCTGCACCTCGACGGTGCCGGCTGCCAGGAAGGCGGCGACGGCGCGCTCGGCGTCCTCGGCGCCCACACCGTCGAGCCTCAGCTCCCAGACGGAGGCGGTGAGCCGGTCGGCGAGTCCGGACGTGCGTGCCTCGACGGCGTCGATGATGTCGAGGCCGTCGGGGAGCGATTCGTCGAGCAGCTCGCGCAGCGTGTCGGGGTCGCGCGGCTCGGTGAGGGCGATCTCCAGGTACTCCGCTTCGGAGCCGGTACCCGTGGGGGCGGCGTTGGCGTACGACACCTTCGGGTGCGGGGTGAAGCCGGCCGAGTACGCCATGGGCACCTCGGCGCGGCGCAGTGCCCGCTCGAAGGCGCGCTGGAAGTCGCGGTGGCTGGTGAACCGGAGGCGGCCGCGCTTGGTGTAGCGCAGTCGGATGCGCTGCACCGCCGGTGCGGGCGGCGGGCCTTCGGGCTGTCGCTTGCCCAGTGGTTCTTCTCCTCGGTGCGGGGCGGGCGCGGGTGGCGCACCGCCCACGAAAATTCGGGCGGCTCCCGGGGGTCCCGCCCGGCTCACCCCCGCTTGCGCAGGGAGATCTCGGGTGCGGGCGCCGCGCCAGGAGCGGTCGTCGTACTACCCAGAGTACGCGCCGGGACGTGCGCGCGTTCCAGGGGCTGTCGCGCGGCGGCGTCGCCGACCAGGGCCCGCCATGCGTCCCGGCGGGCCTTGCGCACCACTTCACCTGCGGAGACGAGCGCCGCCTTGGCCGCCCGCCCCGCCGCGACGGCGGCGCGCCGGGCGGGGCGCCAGAGGTGGTCGCGCACGGCATGGCCGACCGGGGTGCACACGGTGCGGTAGAACCAGGCGGCGGGCCGGCCGACGAGCTGCCAGGCGAGCCACTTCAGCGCACGGCCCACGGCACGCGAGACGTACCCGGCGACGCGCCAGGCGACCTCGGCCGCGGCGACGATCTCGCGCCCGACGGCGAGGAGACCGCGTCCGACGGGGGTGAGCACCCAGCGGTACAGCCACCGGCAGGGCACCACGACGAGGACCGTGCCGAGCCAGGCCAGGCCGTGTCCGACCGGGGTGAGCACCCAGCGGTACAGGGCGGTGAAGGGCCAGACGAAGACGGCCCGGAGGATACACCCCAGGCCCCGCCCGACCGGTGCGAGCACGGTGCGGCAGAACCAGACCAGCGGTGTGACGACCAGCGTCCTGACCAGCCAGGCGATGCCCCGGCCCAGCGGCGTGAGCACCCGGCGGTACAGCCACTGGCAGGGCACCACGATGCCGTACGTCACCAGGCCCGACACCAGCCACGCCAGGGCGCGGCCCACGGGCACCAGCAGGGTGTCCCACACCCACTCCAGGGCCCGGCCCAGCGGGCGCAGCAGCACCCGGTCGATCGCCCGGCCGCAGGCGGTCAGGACGTCCCAGACCATGCGGACGGGGATCACCACGAGCAGCACCACGATCCGCACCGGGATCCTGATCACCGTGGTCAGGCAGCCTTCGCCGCCTTCGTACGCCTCGTTCCGCTTTTCCAGGTCCATACCCGGCATGACGCAACGGCCCGGCCAGGGGTTTCTTCCCCGGCCGGGCCGTTGCGCGGACGTTACATGATCACTTCACGACGGTCAGCGGAAGGAGCTTCTTGCCGGTGGGACCGACCTGGATCTCCGTCTGCATGGCGGGGCACACGCCGCAGTCGAAGCACGGGGTCCAGCGGCAGTCCTCGACCTCCGTCTCGTCGAGCGCGTCCTGCCAGTCCTCCCAGAGCCAGTCCTTGTCGAGACCGGAGTCCAGGTGGTCCCAGGGCAGGACCTCCTCGTAGGTGCGCTCGCGGGTGGTGTACCAGTCGACGTCCACGCCGTACTCCGGCAGCGTCTTCTCGGCGCAGGCCATCCAGCGGTCGTAGCTGAAGTGCTCGCGCCAGCCGTCGAAGCGGCCGCCGTCCTCGTACACCGCGCGGATGACCGCGCCGACCCGGCGGTCGCCGCGGGAGAGCAGGCCCTCGACGATGCCGGGCTTGCCGTCGTGGTAGCGGAAGCCGATGGAGCGGCCGTACTTCTTGTCGCCGCGGATCTTGTCGCGGAGCTTCTCCAGGCGGGCGTCGGTCTCCTCGGCGGAGAGCTGCGGAGCCCACTGGAAGGGGGTGTGCGGCTTGGGGACGAACCCGCCGATCGACACCGTGCAGCGGATGTCGTTGGACTTCGACACCTCGCGGCCCTTGGCGATGACGTTCGCCGCCATGTCGGCGATCTGCAGCACGTCGTCGTCGGTCTCCGTCGGCAGGCCGCACATGAAGTACAGCTTCACCTGGCGCCAGCCGTTGCCGTACGCGGTGGCGACGGTGCGGATCAGGTCCTCCTCCGACACCATCTTGTTGATGACCTTGCGCATGCGCTCGGAGCCGCCCTCGGGGGCGAAGGTCAGACCGGACCGGCGGCCGTTCCTCGTCAGCTCGTTGGCGAGGTCGACGTTGAACGCGTCGACGCGGGTGGAGGGGAGGGACAGGCCGATCTTGTCCTCCTCGTACCGGTCGGCGAGGCCCTTGGCGATGTCACCGATCTCGGAGTGGTCGGCGGAGGACAGCGACAACAGGCCGACCTCCTCGAAGCCGGTCGCCTTCAGGCCCTTGTCGACCATCTCGCCGATGCCGGTGATGCTTCGCTCCCGCACGGGGCGCGTGATCATGCCGGCCTGGCAGAAACGGCAGCCGCGGGTGCAGCCGCGGAAGATCTCCACGCTCATCCGCTCGTGGACGGTCTCGGCGAGCGGGACGAGCGGCTGCTTGGGGTAGGGCCACTCATCGAGGTCCATGACGGTGTGCTTGGACACGCGCCACGGGACGCCCGACCGGTTCGGTACGACGCGGCCGATGCGGCCGTCGGGCAGGTACTCGACGTCGTAGAACGCCGGGATGTAGACCGAGCCGGTCTTCGCCAGGCGGAGGAGGACCTCCTCGCGGCCGCCGGGGCGGCCCTCCGCCTTCCAGGCGCGGATGATCTCGGTCATGTCGAGCACGGCCTGCTCGCCGTCACCGATGATCGCGGCGTCGATGAAGTCGGCGATCGGCTCCGGGTTGAAGGCGGCGTGGCCGCCCGCGAGCACGATCGGGTCGTCGAGCGTGCGGTCCTTCGCCTCCAGCGGGATGCCCGCGAGGTCGAGCGCGGTGAGCATGTTGGTGTAGCCGAGCTCGGTGGAGAAGCTCAGCCCGAAGACGTCGAACGCCTTCACGGGCCGGTGGCTGTCCACGGTGAACTGCGGCACCCGGTGCTCGCGCATCAGGGCTTCGAGGTCGGGCCACACGCTGTAGGTGCGCTCGGCGAGCACGCCCTCACGCTCGTTGAGCACCTCGTACAGGATCATGACGCCCTGGTTGGGCAGGCCTACCTCGTACGCGTCCGGGTACATCAGCGCCCAGCGCACGTCGCAGCTGTCCCACTCCTTGACGGTGGAGTTCAGCTCACCGCCGACGTACTGGATGGGCTTCTGCACATGCGGGAGCAGAGCTTCGAGCTGTGGGAAGACCGACTCGGACATCTCGAACCTTCGTGAGCTGGCAAGGGGGCGACTCTCAAGCGTAACCCGGCCCCCGGGGCTTCAGAGCCGCCCCGCTTTCCCGCCCGGGGCCGCCCGGCCCCACACCTGCGGCAGCTCGCGCTCGCATTGCTCCGCCCGGGACTCCTCCCTGCCGTACAGCAACCCCCAGGTGAACGCGGTCTCGCCGGCCGCGTGGGCTTTGACCGCCATGTCCCGCAGGGTCTCGCGGGCGACGACGGCGTCCTGGTGCTCGCCGAGGAGCTGCTGGACGCTCTTCATCCGCCGGGCGAAGCGCTTCGCGGGCTTGCCGAGTGCCGGGCGGGCGGCCTCCGTGGCGTACCGGACCCGCTTGGCGGCCTTGCGGGCGTCGTGCAGGGCGTGGTCGCGCGCGTTGCCCGGGGGCAGCGCGAGGGCGCGGTCGACGCGGGCGGCGAGCCGCTCGTACTCCTTGAGCACCGCGCCGCGCAGCACCTTTGCGGCGGGCCCGCGGGCCGCGCGGCGCAGCGGCGGCTCGGCCAGCAGCGCGGTGAGGGAGGCGAGGAGGGCGAGGTAGCGGTCGCTGTCGAGGGCGGCGGCGGTGCGCTCCCTGGTGCCGGCGCGGCCGGCCGCGGCCCAGGCCTGCAGCCTGGCGCGCACCGGGCCGAGGAGCAGGGTGTCGGGCAGGGCGTCGATGCGGGCGGTGAGCCGCTCGGTGAGCACCTCGTGATCGCGCGCGGCGCCGAGTTCACCCGCCAGCCACTTGAGCTCGTCGGCCACGGGGTCGGTGGCCGTGCGGTCGAGGACCTTGCGGTACGAGCGCAGGGCGCTGCGCATGCGGCGTGTGGCGACCCGCATCTTGTGCACCGAGTCGGGCAGGTCGCGCCGTACGGCGGCGTCGTAGGTGAGGAGTGCCTCGGCTTGTTCGCGCAGGTAGCGCAGGACGTGGTCGCCCGCGCTCCCGTCCCCCTCGGGTTCCCGCGCAGGGCGCCAGCCGGTCTCCGCGAGCGCGCGTTCGAGCTTGGACGAGGAGGCGGCGGGGCGCAGGCCGGCCTTGCGCAGCCGCTTGTGCACGGCGTCGAGGAACGCGGGGTCCCCGCCGTCCGCGAGCTCCACTTCGATCTCGGTCCACTCGGCGTGACGGCCCGAGCCGTTCAGGCGGTCCGCGCGGACCGTGTCGGTGCTGAGTTCGGCGAGCAGCGCACCCCGGTCGTCCAGGAGGTGCCGCACGTCCCGCGACGACCGCAGGCGCACGACGGGGACGACGGCGGCGCCGCGGGTCCGGGCACGGACCAGGGCTGTCAGGGCGTCCGGCACCTCGTCGGCGAGCGGGGCGCTGATCTCGTCGCGGGTCCCGGGGGCCACGGGCAGTTTGAGGTGCCAGCCGGCGTCGCCGCCCCCGGTGCGGCGCCGCAGGGTGATGCCGGCCGCGGCGAGGCGCAGGTCGGCGGTGTCGTAGTACACGGCGTCCAGCTCGGCGACGCCCTGGTCGACGGTCCGGGCGGTCCCGGCCACGCCGGTCAGGACGGGCAGCCGGGTGCCGGGGGTGGCTTCGTACTTCCGCTCGATCTCGCGTTTCGTATCCGCCGTCATTCGATTCGGGTTACCCCGGACGGGCCTGTCTACGCCGGACCGCGCGCCGTGCCGCTCAGGCCGTTATCGGCCGCTGCACCCTGATCGACTGGAGCAGCCCGATGGCCACCCACACCGCGAACATCGACGATCCGCCGTACGACACGAACGGCAGCGGCAGACCGGCGACCGGCATGATGCCGAGCGTCATGCCGATGTTCTCGAAGGACTGGAAGGCGAACCAGGCGATGATGCCGGCGGCGACGATCGTCCCGTAGAGCTCGGTCGTCTCGCGGGCGATGCGGCAGGCCCGCCACAGCACCACGCCGAGCAGCGCGAGTATCGTGCCGGCGCCGATGAAGCCGAGTTCCTCGCCGGCGACGGTGAAGATGAAGTCGGTCTGCTGTTCGGGGACGAACTGGCCGGTGGTCTGGTGGCCGTTGAAGAGGCCCGCTCCGTACAGCCCGCCCGAACCGATGGCGATGCGCGCCTGATTGGTGTTGTAGCCGACGCCCGCGGGGTCGAGTTCGGGGTTGGCGAAGGCGGCGAAGCGGTTGATCTGGTACTCGTCGAGGACGCCGAGGGCCGCGACCAGGGCGGCGCCGACGGCGCCCGCGCCGATCAGGCCGAAGATCCAGCGGTTGGAGGCGCCGGAGGCGAGCAGCACGCCGAGCACGATGACGACCATCACCATGACCGAGCCGAGGTCCGGCATCAGCATGACGATGGCCATCGGTACGACGGCGATGCCGAGGGACTTGGCGACCGTCCGGTGGTCCGGATGGAGCTGGTCCCCCGCGTCGACCTTCGCGGCGAGCAGCATCGCCATGCCCAGGATGATCGTGATCTTCACGAACTCGGAGGGCTGGAGGGAGAAGCCGCCGCCGATCACGATCCACGCGTGCGCGCCGTTGATGGTGGCGCCGAGCGGGGTGAGGACGAGCAGGACCAGCACCACGGAGATGCCGTACAGCACGGGCACGGCACCGCGCAGGGTGCGGTGGCCCAGCCAGATCGTCCCGATCATCAGGGCGAACCCGATGCCGCTGTTGAGCACGTGGCGCAGCAGGAAGTAGTACGGGTCGCCGTGGTTGAGCTCGGTGCGGTTGCGGGTGGCGGACCACACCAGCAGCGCCCCGATGAAGGACAGCGCGATGGAGGAGAAGAGCAGCGGCCAGTCGAGCCGGCGCACCCAGGAGTCGCGTGCGGTCAGTCGGGACCAGGCACCGCCGCGCTGCGGCGCGTACCCGGGGACGGAGAAGTTGTTGGTTCCGGCCATCGTGGATCAGTCCCTCCAGGCCGGGGGCGGGCCCGCGAGCTGCGGCTCCCCGTCGCCCTGCCGGGCCGGGTCGACCTTCTGGGATTCGGGGTCGTACGGCGTGACTTCCGGTGCCTCGATGGTGCCGTCCGGCTGGATCCTGGGCAGCGTCTTCTGCGGCTGGGGCAGCAGGGCGCGCTTGATGTCCTGGTTGCCGGCGTCGTCCAGGCCGTAGAGGGCGTCGTAGATGTTGCGCACGGCGGGGCCGGAGGCACCGGAGCCCGTGCCGCCCTGGGAGATCGTCATGACGATCGTGAAGTCGTCGGTGTAGGTGGCGAACCACGAGGTGGTCTGCTTGCCGTAGACCTGGGCGGTGCCGGTCTTGGCGCGCATCGGGATCTTGTCCTGCGGCCAGCCGCCGAACCGCCAGGCGGCGGTGCCGCCGGGCTCGACGACGGAGCGCAGGCCCTTGTCGAGGTTGCTGATGGTCCGGGCGTCGACCGGCAGCCTGCCGCTGGCCCTGGGCTTGATCTCCTCGATCCGCTTGCCGTCGGGGCTGATGATGGCCTTGCCGATGGTGGGCCGGTGCAGGGTGCCGCCGTTGCTGATGGCGGCGTAGGCGGTGGCCATCTGGATGGGGGTGACGAGGACGTCGCCCTGGCCGATGGCGTAGTTGATGCTGTCGAAGGCCTTCAGCTGGTTGCCTTCCAGGCAGCTCTCGTAGGCGATCTGCTCGACGTAAGTGCCGCCCTTCTTGCCCTGCTTGCACCAGGAGTCCTTGTTGGCCTGCCAGAACCTCTGCTTCCAGTGGCGGTCGGGGATGCGGCCGGTGACCTCGTTGGGCAGGTCGATGCCGGTCTCGGAGCCGAGGCCGAACTCGTGGGCGGTCCGGTAGAACCAGTCGTGGGCGTTCTTCTTGGGCTTCAGGCCCCCGTCCTTCTGCCATTCCTGGTGGCCGAGGGCGTAGAAGACGGTGTTGCAGGAGAACTTGAGGGCGTCCCCGAGGCTGATGGGACCGTGCCCCTTGGACTCGAAGTTCGCGAAGCTGCGGCCGCCGAGGCTGTAGGAGCTGCTGCAGTTGTAGCGGCCGTCGAAGGGGTAGCCGGCCCGCACGGCGGCGCTCGCCGACACCACCTTGAAGATGGAGCCGGCGGGTGCCTGGCCCTGGATGGCCCGGTTGAGCAGCGGGTAGTTGGAGTTCTTGCCGGTGAGCTTGGCGTACTCCTTGGCGGAGATGCCGCCGACCCAGGCGTTGGGGTCGTAGTCGGGCTGGGAGGCCATGGCCACGACGCGGCCGGTCCTCGACTCCATGACGACGACGGCGCCCGCGTCCGCCTCGTACGGGCGACCGGTGATCTTGTCGGTCTCCTTGCGGACGGTCTTCATCGCCTGGTGGAGCTCGTACTCGGCGACGGCCTGGACCCGGGCGTCGATGCTGGTGACGACGGTGGAGCCGGGGCGGCCCGGGTCGCTCTCGGCCTCGCCGAGGACACGGCCGAGGTTGTCGACCTCGTAGCGGGTGACGCCCGCCTTGCCGCGCAACGCCTTGTCGTACGTGCGTTCCAGGCCGGAGCGGCCGACCATGTCGGAGCGCAGGAACGGCGAGTCGGTGTCCTTGGCCTTCTCGATCTCCTCGTCGGTGACGGGCGAGAGGTAGCCGAGGACCTGCGCGGTGCGGGCGCCGCCGGGCGCGGTGTAGCGGCGTACGGCGGTGGGTTCGGCGGTGATGCCGGGGAAGTCCTCGGCGCGCTCGCGGATCTGGAGGGCCTGCTGCGTGGTGGCCTCGTCGGTGACGGGGATCGGCTGGAAGGGTGAGCCGTTCCAGCAGGGCTGGGGCGTCTTGGCGTCGCAGAGGCGGACCTTGTCCATGACCTCCTTCGGCTTCATGCCGAGGACGCCCGCGAGGCGGGTCAGGACGGCCTTGCCGTCGTCCTTCATCTTGAGCAGCTCGGTGCGGGACGCGGAGACGACGAGGCGGGTCTCGTTGTCGGCGAGGGGCACGCCGCGGGCGTCGAGGATGGAGCCGCGGACGGCGGGCTGGACGACCTGCTGGACGTGGTTGTTCTTCGCCTCGTCGGTGTACTCCTTGCCCTGCCGGATCTGGAGGTACCACAGGCGCCCGCCGAGCGTGAACAGCAGGGAGAAGACCAGGACCTGGATGACGATGAGACGGATCTGGACCCGCGGGGTCCGGCCGGTCTCGGGGATGTTGCTCATGTCGCGGTGGCCCCCTCGGTCACAGTCGCTTGACGCCCTTGATGCGGCCCGCGCGGGCCGCCCTGCTGCGGGCGGCCTTGATGCGCAGTCCGCTGCGCTGGCTGCCGATGCGCAGTCCGGTGCCCGAGGCCATCCAGCCGGTGGAGACGTCGGCGCCGCCGGTGTTCTCGGCCAGGGGATCGTTCTCGGCGCGCCGGGCGAGCGCCATGATCAGCGGCACCGTGAAGGGCGCGAGCAGGATGTCGTAGATGACGGCGCTGATCAGCAGGGAGACCAGGCCGACGTGGCGGGCGGCGGTGTCCCCGACGAGGGCGCCGACGCCCGCGTACAGCAGCGTGGAGGCGACGGCGGCGGCCACGACCATGACCATGGGGCCGGTGGCGGAGCGCAGCTGCCCGTTCTCCGGCTTGGTCAGGCCAGCGAGGTAGCCGATGACGCACAGGACGAGGGCGTAGGTGCCGGCGGCGTGGTCGGCGGGCGGGGCGAGATCGGCCAGCAGCCCGGCGCCGAAGCCGATGAGGGCACCGCTGACGTGCCCGTACACGAGGGCCAGCGCGAGGACGACGAGCAGCAGCAGGTCGGGCACGGCGCCGGGGAGCTGGAGGCGGGCCAGGATCGACACCTGCAGGACCAGGGCGACCACGACGAGCGTGGTGGAGAGCAGGATCCGGTTGAAGCGCATGGTCTTACTCCCCCTCCGGTGCGCCGCTCGGCGAGCCGCTGGGCGTGCCGGCCGCGGACGGGGTCACCGTCACCGTGACGGTCGGTTCGGGCGTGGGCTTGGGCGGCAGCACCGTGTCGCGGGGGTCGGTGCGCGGGGCCTGGACGACGACGCCGACGATGTCGAGCTTGCTGAAGCCGACGTACGGGCGGACGAAGACGTTGCGGGTGAGGTCGCCGCCGGACGGGTCGACGCGGATGACCTCGCCGACCGGGACGCCGGGCACGAACGGCTTGGCGGCCTGCGAGCCGAAGGTGACGAGCCGGTCGCCGGGCTTCACCTTGGCCTTGCCGTTGAGGAACTGCACCGACAGCGGGCGGTCGCCCTGGCCGGTGGCGAAGCCGAGCTCGTCGGTCCTCTCCATCCGGGTGCCGACGGTGAAGTCCGGGTCGTTGGCGAGGAGCACGGTGGCGGTGCTCGGCCCGACGGTGGTCACGCGGCCGACGAGTCCGTCGCCGTTGATGACGGTCATGTCGCGCCGGATGCCGTCGGCGGAGCCGGCGTCGATGGTCACGGTCCACGAGAAGCCCTGGGCGGCTCCTATGGCGATGACCTCGGCGGCCTTGATGCCGTACTGGCCGGAGCCCGCCTTCTTCAGCAGGTTGTCGAGCTCGCGGACGCGGCTGCGGTTGCGGTCGTCGCTGCCGAGTCTCGCCTTCAGCGCGGCGTTCTCCCGCTCCAGCTGCGCGACGCGGTTGTGGCGTTCACCGGAGTCCCGCACGGCGGCGATCGCGTTGCCGACCGGGTCGACCGCGGACGCGACGCTCTTCTCGACGGGGCCGAAGACCGTCGCGGCGGCCCGCCGGGCGCCGTCCACGGGTGACTCCTCACCGCCGCGGATGTCCACCGTGATCAGCGCGAACGCGATGGCTACCAGCAGCACCAGGAGCAGCCGGCTCTCTCGTGTGTCCCTCACGTGGGGCGGCCGTGCCCTTCCTCGTAGGAAAACTCACAGGGATGTGTGTCGCAGGGTGTGTGTGCCGTTATACCAACCGGAACGACCGGATCAACGATCAGCCGTACGGGTCTGGACAGCACCCGTACGGCTGACCGCTGGCGGGACGCGCTATCTGCGCGGCTGGGCGTCCAGCACCTGCTGGAGCGCCTCGAACTCCTCGACGCACTTGCCGGAGCCCAGCGCCACCGAGTCCAGCGGGTCCTCGGCGATGTGGATGGGCATGCCGGTCTCACGGCGCAGCCGCTCGTCGAGGCCGCGCAGCAGGGCGCCGCCGCCGGTGAGCACGATGCCGCGGTCCATGACGTCGCCGGACAGCTCCGGCGGGCACTTGTCGAGGGTCGTCTTCACGGCGTCGACGATGGCGTTGACCGGTTCCTCGATGGCCTTGCGGACCTCGGCGGCCGAGATGACCACGGTCTTGGGCAGCCCGGAGACCAGGTCGCGGCCGCGGATCTCGGTGTGCTCGTCGGTCTCGAGGTCGAACGCCGAGCCGATGGTGATCTTGATCTGCTCGGCGGTGCGCTCCCCGAGGAGGAGGCTGTACTCCTTCTTGATGTGCTGGATGATCGCGTTGTCCAGCTCGTCGCCGGCCACCCGGATGGACTGTGCCGTGACGATTCCGCCGAGCGAGATGACGGCGACCTCGGTGGTGCCGCCACCGATGTCGACGACCATGTTTCCGGTGGCCTCGTGGACCGGGAGGCCGGAGCCGATGGCCGCGGCCATGGGCTCTTCGATGATGTGCACCTGGCGCGCGCCGGCCTGCGTGGACGCCTCGATGACGGCGCGGCGCTCGACTCCGGTGATTCCCGAGGGAACGCAGACCACGACCCGGGGACGGGCCAGGTAGCGACGCTTGTGGATCTTCAGGATGAAATACCTGAGCATCCGCTCGGTGATCTCGAAGTCGGCGATCACCCCGTCTTTCAGCGGGCGGACGGCGACGATGTTGCCGGGGGTCCGGCCGATCATCTTCTTCGCTTCGGCACCGACCGCCAGGATGCCACCGGTGTTGGTGTTGATGGCGACGACGGACGGCTCGTTGAGGACGATGCCGCGACCCCTGACGTACACCAGCGTGTTGGCGGTCCCGAGGTCGACAGCCATGTCACGGCCGATGAACGACATTGAGTTCCCCTTGTTTCCCATGAGGATGCGTCGGGCCTTCCCAATTAGAGCGTTGACGGCTTCTCAGGTAGGCGAGGTGGGTGGTGTGGCGCGGAGATTCACATCGTAGTCCCGCCTGCACGGACACGGCGCGGTGGCCCGCCTCTGTATAGGTGACGAGGTGTCGGACGGATGCGTTCCCGGACGGGGCGTTCATATGCCGAAGGGCGACCGAAATTCCATCGGTCGCCCCAGGTCATGGGCGCTGTACGGCTGACAGCGGGTCAGGAAATACCGGGGAAGAAAATCTTCAGTTCCCGAATGGCGGACTCCTCCGAGTCCGACGCGTGGATGAGGTTCTCCCGGACGATGGTCCCGAAGTCGCCCCGGATGGACCCCGGCGCTGCGGCGATCGGGTCGGTCGGCCCGGCCAGCTGCCGTACGCCCTCGATCACGCGCTCGCCCTCGACGACCAGGGCGACGACCGGACCGGAGGACATGAACGCCACGAGCGGCTCGTAGAACGGCTTGCCCTTGTGCTCGCCGTAGTGCTGCTCCAGCGTCTCCTGATCGAGGGTGCGCAGCTCCAGCGCGGTGATGGCCCAGCCGGCCTTGCGCTCGATGCGACCGATGATCTCGCCGATCAGGCCGCGGCGTACGGCGTCGGGCTTGAGCAGGACGAGCGTGCGCTGGGTCATGTGTGACGGCTCCTTGCAGGCAAACGGGTGCGGTGAGCTGAGGCTACAGGGCCCCTGCGGCCCGCCGGCACCCGGATCACCCCACCGGCCGGGCCCCCGCTAGCGGGGCTGGGCCGCCTCTTCCGACTGGGCCGCCCAGCGCGCCTTCGCCTCGTCGATCCTGCGGCCGAAGTGGATCGACGCCCACCACAGGCCCGCGAAGACCGCACCCAGGAAGAACATGATCGGCACGACGAATCCGCTCGCGATGAGCGCGATCTGCAGCGCCCAGCCGAGCTGGAGGCCGCCCGGCCGGGTGATCATGCCGCACAGCAGCACGCTGAGGGCCATGAGCACCCCGCACACCGTCCACACCGTGCCCAGCGCCAGGCCGTCGTCCTTCATCGCCACCAGACCGGCGAAGCCGATCACGAAGAACTCGCCGATCAGCGTGGACGCGCAGAGCGTACGCATCGAATCCTCAGCCCTTCCCCAGCAGCAGCCGGGCCTCGCCGACCGTGATCACGGAGCCCGTCACCAGGACACCCGCACCCGAGAACTCGCTCTCCTCCTCGGCGAGCGTGATCGCCTCCTCCAGCGCGTCGTCCAGCCGCGGCTCGACCACCACGCGCTCGTCGCCGAAGACCTCGACGGCGATCGCGGCCAGCTCGTCGGCGTCCATCGCGCGATGGCTGGAGTTCTGCGTGACCACGACCTCCGCGAAGATCGGCTCGAACGCCTCCAGCAGGCCCCGCACGTCCTTGTCGCCGCTCGTGCCCACGACACCGATCAGGCGCGAGAAACCGAACGCCTCGCTGATGCCCTCGGCGGTCGCCTGCGCCCCGGCCGGGTTGTGCGCGGCGTCCAGCACCACGGTCGGGCTGCGCCGCACCACCTCCAGGCGGCCCGGCGAGGCCACCGAGGCGAACGCCCGCCGGATGGTCTCCATGTCCAGCGTGCGCCCCTGCGCGCTCACCCCGAAGAACGCCTCCACCGCGGCCAGCGCGACCGCCGCGTTGTGCGCCTGGTGGGCGCCGTACAGCGGGAGGAAGATCTCCTCGTACTCGCCGCCGAGACCGCGCAGCGTCAGCAGCTGCCCGCCGACCGCCACCTCGCGCGAGACGACACCGAACTCCAGTCCCTCGCGGGCCACCGTCGCGTCGGCCTCGACGGCCTTCTTCAGCATCACCTGCGCGGCGTCCACCGGCTGCTGCGCCAGGACGACGGTCGCGCCCTCCTTGATGATCCCGGCCTTCTCGCCGGCGATCTCGGCGGGCGTCGAGCCGAGCCGGTCCGTGTGGTCCAGCGAGATGGGCGTGACCACGGCGACGGAGCCGTCGATCACGTTCGTCGCGTCCCAGCTGCCGCCCATGCCGACCTCGACGACCGCCACGTCCACCGGCGCGTCCGCGAAGGCGGCGTACGCCATTCCGGTGAGGACCTCGAAGAAGGAGAGCCGGTAGTCCTGCTGGGCGTCGACCATCTCGACGTACGGCTTGATGTCCCGGTACGTCTCCACGAAGCGCTCGTGGCTGATCGGCGCGCCGTCCAGGCTGATCCGCTCGGTGATCGACTGCACGTGCGGCGAGGTGTACCGCCCGGTGCGCAGGTCGAACGCGGCGAGCAGCGCCTCGATCATCCGTGCGGTGGAGGTCTTGCCGTTGGTGCCGGTGATGTGGATCGAGGGGTACGAGCGCTGCGGCTCGCCCAGCACGTCCATCAGGGCGGCGATCCGCGCCACCGAGGGCTCCAGCTTGGTCTCGCCCCACCGGGTGGCGAGCTCCTGCTCCACCTCCCGCAGCGCCTGGTCGACCTCCGGGTCGGTGGGCCGCGCGGGCACGGTGTCGGCCTGGGGAGGTCCGGCCTGGGCGCGCAGCGTACGGCTGCCGGCCTCGATCACCGCCAGGTCGGGGTCTCGGTCGGTCTCGGCCTCGACGATCTCGTCGAAGTCATCGCTGGAGGGGGGCTGCTCACTCACGCCGTCCAGTCTACGGAGCGGCCCCGGAACCTTTCGGTTCCGGGGCCGTTACCGCGGTGCGCTACGCCTGCGGCAGGTTCCGGAGCTGGGCGGTGATGCGGGTGATGTCCTCGTCCGCCTGGGCCAGCCGTGTGCGGATCTTGTCGACGACCTGGTCCGGCGCCTTGGCGAGGAAGGCCTCGTTGCCGAGCTTGGCCGTGGCCTGCGCCTTCTCCTTCTCGGCCGCGGCGAGGTCCTTGGCGAGGCGCTTGCGCTCCGCCTCGACGTCGATCGCGCCGGAGAGGTCGAGCGCGACCGTGGCCCCGGCGACCGGGAGGGTCGCGGTGGGCTGGAAGGACTCGCCCTCGGGCTGGAGGCGCAGGAGCTGGCGGATGGCCGGCTCGTGCGGTGCCAGCGCCGTGCCGGCCAGCTCCAGACGGGCCGGGACCTTCTGTCCCGCCTGCAGGCCCTGGTCGTTGCGGAAGCGGCGGACCTCGGTGACGACCCGCTGGACGAGCTCGATCTCGCGCTCGGCGGCCTCGTCACGGAAGCCGGAGTCGGCCGGCCAGTCGGCGATGACGACCGACTCGCGGCCGGTGAGCGTGGTCCACAGCGTCTCGGTGACGAACGGGACGACGGGGTGCAGCAGCCGCAGCATGACGTCCAGGACCTCGCCGAGCACCCGGGCGGAGACCTTGGCAGGCTCCCCGCCCGCGAAGAACGTGGTCTTGGACAGCTCGACGTACCAGTCGAAGACCTCGTCCCACGCGAAGTGGTAGAGGGTGTCGGACAGCTTGGAGAACTGGTAGTCCTCGTAGAACGCGTCGACCTCGGCGACCGTCGTGTTGAGGCGGGAGAGGATCCACCGGTCGGTGGCCGACATCTCCGACGGGTCGGGCAGCGGGCCCTCCACCGTCGCGCCGTTCATCAGCGCGAAGCGGGTGGCGTTCCAGATCTTGTTGGCGAAGTTGCGGGACGCCTGGACCCAGTCCTCGCCGATCGGGACGTCGATGCCCGGGTTGGCGCCGCGCGCGAGGGTGAAGCGGAGCGCGTCGGAGCCGTACTTGTCCATCCAGTCCAGCGGGTTGACCGCGTTGCCGAAGGACTTCGACATCTTCTTGCCGTTCTGGTCACGGACCATGCCGTGCAGGGCGATGGTGTGGAACGGCGGCGTGCCGTCCATCGCGTACAGGCCGAACATCATCATCCGGGCGACCCAGAAGAAGAGGATGTCGTAGCCGGTGACGAGGACGGAGTTCGGGTAGAACTTCGCGAGGCTGTCGGTCCGCTCCGGCCAGCCGAGCGTGGAGAACGGCCACAGGCCGGACGAGAACCAGGTGTCGAGGACGTCGGTGTCCTGGTGCCAGCCCTCGCCGGACGGCGGCTGCTCGTCGGGACCGACACAGACGACCTCGCCGTTCGGGCCGTACCAGACCGGGATGCGGTGGCCCCACCACAGCTGGCGCGAGATGCACCAGTCGTGGAGGTTGTCGACCCAGTCGAAGTACCGCTTCTCCATGTCCTGCGGGTGGATCTTGACGCTGCCGTCGCGGACCGCGTCACCGGCGGCCTTGGCGAGCGGGCCGACCTTGACCCACCACTGCATGGACAGCCGCGGCTCGATGGTGGTCTTGCAGCGCGAGCAGTGGCCGACGGAGTGGACGTACGGACGCTTCTCGGCGACGATCCGGCCCTCGGCGCGCAGGGCGCCGACGATGGCGGAGCGGGCTTCGAGCCGGTCCAGGCCCTGGAACGGGCCGTGGGCGGTGATGACCGCGTGCTCGTCCATGACGGCGATCGCCGGCAGGCCGTGGCGCTGGCCGATCTCGAAGTCGTTCGGGTCGTGCGCCGGGGTCACCTTGACGGCGCCGGTGCCGAACTCGGGGTCGACGTGCTCGTCGGCGACGACCGGGATGCGGCGGCCGGTGAGCGGCAGCTCGATCTCGGTGCCGACGAGGTGCCGGTAGCGCTCGTCGTCGGGGTGGACCGCGACGGCGGTGTCACCGAGCATCGTCTCGGCGCGGGTGGTGGCGACGACGATGGAGTTCTCGCCCTCGCCGTACCGGATGGAGACGAGTTCGCCGTCGTCGTCCTGGTACTCCACCTCGATGTCGGAGATGGCGGTCAGGCAGCGCGGGCACCAGTTGATGATGCGCTCGGCGCGGTAGATGAGCTCGTCGTCGTAGAGCTTCTTGAAGATGGTCTGGACGGCCTTCGACAGGCCCTCGTCCATCGTGAACCGCTCGCGCGACCAGGCGACGCCGTCGCCCAGGCGCCGCATCTGGCCGGAGATCTGGCCGCCGGACTCCGCCTTCCACTGCCAGACGCGCTCGACGAACGCCTCCCGGCCCAGGTCGTGGCGGGACTTGCCCTCCTTGGCGAGCTCGCGCTCCACGACGTTCTGGGTCGCGATGCCGGCGTGGTCCATGCCGGGCTGCCACAGCGTCTCGTAACCCTGCATGCGCTTGCGGCGGGTCAGGGCGTCGATCAGCGTGTGCTCGAAGGCGTGGCCCAGGTGGAGGCTGCCGGTGACGTTCGGCGGCGGGATGACGATGGTGTACGCCGGCTTGTCGCTGTGCTCGTCGGCGTCGAAGTAACCGCGCTCCACCCAGCGCTCGTACAGCGGCCCCTCTACCTCGGCCGGCGCGTAGGTGGTCGGCAGTTCGGGGAGGGACGCTGGCTGCTGCTGAGTGTTCTCGGTCACGGGCCACAGTTTAGAGGTGTCACAGCCCCGTACTGAAACGGGAATGTTCCGTAACGGTGTGGACCCCGCCGTGCGACCAGAACGCTCTTTCGGCCAGGATGTGAGAAACGCATAAGCATGGTGGAGGGGGAACCCCTTAATGAGCTACAACCAGCCGGGCCCGTACGGCGGGCAGCCTCAGCAGCCGGGACCGTACGGTCAGCCGGGTCCTTACGGCCAGCAGCCGCAGGCCCCGCAGCCCGGCTACGGCTATCCGCAGCAGCCCCCGGCGCCGCAGCCGGGCTACGGGTACCCGCAGCAGCAGCCGCAGGCGCAGGCTCCGTACGGCCAGCAGCCGCAGGCCCCGTACGGCCAGCCCCCGCAGCAGCCCCCCTACGGCGCGGGCCCCGGCGCCTACCCGCCGCCCCCGCCGCCGGCCTCGGGCGGTGGCAAGAAGACGGGCATCATCATCGGCTCGGTGGCCGTGGTGGCGGCGATCGCCGTCGGCGCGTACTTCGTCTTCGGCGGCAGCGGCAACGCCGCGGTGGCGGACGACACCAAGGGTTACAAGGTGACGCCCGCCGAAGCGATCGACGGCTACAAGAAGAGCGGCCCCGACAAGCCGATCGAGATGGACGACAAGATGAAGGCGAACGCCACCGCCATGGGGATCAGCAACCCCCAGATGGTGTCCGCCAGCTACAGGGAGGGCGGCTCCACCACCGACCCCGCGCAGGCGATGGCGGGCCGCAACATGAGCCTCAATGGGACCTGGGGCGAGATCGCCGACCCGGAGAAGGCCATCGACATGGGCTTCGCGAACTACACGAAGAACCAGAAGATGACGGAGGACGAGGCCTTCAAGATGGAGCCCGTCGGCAGCCCGGAGGAGAAGACTCCCGACGGCTTCGAGGGCGCCCTGATGAAGTGCCAGTTCATCAAGTTCGTGAATCCGGCCGGGGACGGGACGCCGAAGAACGGCCCCAAGGAGTTCACGATCCCGACCTGCATCTGGGCGGATTACAGCACTTACGGCGTGGTCAACACGATGGACCTGGCCAAGGCGATGACCGGTCAGGCCGGCACGCTCGACGAGGCGGCCGCCCTGACGGCGAAGCACTACAAGGCGTCGCGCTCCAAGATCTGACGCACCGGAGCACGCCTCGTGAAAAAAGGGGGCGCCCCGCCGACTCGGTCGGTGGGGCGCCCCCTTCGGGGTCTCGCGGGGTTACGCCGACTTCTCGTGGCGGCCCGGGTCCTTGACGACGCGGGGCACGAGCGTCGGGTTGACGTTGTTGTGCACGACGTCCTCCGTGATGACGACGCGGGCGACGTCCTTGCGGGACGGGACCTCGTACATCACCGACATCAGCACCTCCTCCATGATGGCGCGCAGGCCGCGCGCGCCGGTGCCGCGGAGGATGGCCTGGTCCGCGATGGCCTCCAGGGCCGGGCGGTCGAAGTCCAGTTCCACGCCGTCGAGTTCGAAGAGGCGCTGGTACTGCTTGACCAGGGCGTTGCGCGGCTCGACGAGGATCTTCAGCAGTGCCTCGCGGTCCAGGTTGTGGACCGAGGTGATGACGGGCAGGCGCCCGATGAACTCGGGGATCATGCCGAACTTGACGAGGTCCTCCGGCATGACCTCCTGGAACTGGTCGCTGGCCTCGATCTCGCGCTTGGAGCGGATCGTCGCGCCGAAGCCGATGCCCTTCGCGCCGGCCCGCGACTCGATGATCTTCTCCAGGCCGGCGAAGGCACCGCCCACGATGAACAGGACGTTCGTCGTGTCGATCTGGATGAACTCCTGGTGCGGGTGCTTGCGGCCGCCCTGCGGCGGGACCGAGGCGGTCGTGCCCTCCAGGATCTTCAGGAGCGCCTGCTGGACGCCCTCGCCGGACACATCGCGCGTGATGGACGGGTTTTCGCTCTTACGGGCGACCTTGTCGATCTCGTCGATGTAGATGATGCCCGTCTCGGCCTTCTTGACGTCGTAGTCGGCGGCCTGGATGAGCTTCAGCAGGATGTTCTCGACGTCCTCGCCCACATAGCCCGCCTCCGTGAGCGCCGTCGCGTCCGCGATGGCGAACGGGACGTTGAGCATGCGGGCCAGTGTCTGGGCCAGGAGCGTCTTGCCGGAGCCCGTGGGGCCCAGCAACAGGATGTTGGACTTGGCGAGTTCGATCGCGTCGTCCCGGCCCTGCGCGCCGCCGTTCTCGCCGGCCTGGACGCGCTTGTAGTGGTTGTACACCGCGACGGAGAGGGCCTTCTTCGCGGGCTCCTGCCCGACGACGTACCCCTCCAGGAACTCGTAGATCTCGCGCGGCTTGGGGAGTTCCTCCCACCGCACCTCGGAGGTCTCCGCGAGCTCCTCCTCGATGATCTCGTTGCAGAGGTCGATGCACTCGTCGCAGATGTACACACCGGGGCCTGCGATGAGCTTCTTCACCTGCTTCTGGCTCTTTCCGCAGAACGAGCACTTGAGCAGGTCGCCGCCATCACCGATGCGTGCCACGAGGTGCTTCCCCTTCGCCTGGGAGCGGCTTGGTTCAGCCTGCTCCTGGTGCCTCATATCCGACGGTACCTTGCCGGGCCCCCCGTTCGGGCCCCCCTTGGCACGGTTCGCACGGAGGTGAAGCCGTGCGGGGCCGTGCCAAGGGAAAGGCAGCGCGTCAGGCAGCCGCCGCGGCGGTGCTCTTGCGGGTCGACACGATCTGGTCGACCAGGCCGTACGCCAGGGCGTCCTCGGCCGTCAGGATCTTGTCGCGCTCGATGTCGTCGCGGATCTTCTCGATCGGCTGGGTGGAGTGCTTGGCCAGCATCTCCTCCAGCTGCGTCCGCATGCGCAGGATCTCGTTGGCGGCGATCTCCAGGTCGGAGAGCTGCTCACGGCCGGTGCCGCCGGACGGCTGGTGGATCAGCACACGGGCGTTCGGCAGGGCCATCCGCTTGCCGGGCGTACCGGCGGCGAGCAGCACGGCCGCGGCGGACGCCGCCTGGCCCATGCACACCGTCTGGATGTCCGGCTTCACGAACTGCATCGTGTCGTAGATGGCCGTCAGCGCCGTGAAGGAGCCGCCGGGGCTGTTGATGTAGATGGAGATGTCGCGGTCCGGGTCCATCGACTCCAGGCACAGCAGCTGGGCCATGACGTCGTTGGCGGAGGCGTCGTCGATCTGCACGCCGAGGAAGATCACGCGCTCCTCGAACAGCTTCGCGTACGGGTCGTACTCGCGCACGCCCTGCGAGGTGCGCTCGACGAAGCGCGGGACGACGTACCGGTTGTCCACCTGCGGGCCGGTGTAGAGGCCGCTCGCGGAGAAGTTGCTCATGTGGGTGTTCACCATCCTGGTGACGTTCGGCGGGCTGGGAGGCGGGGGTGCGGGTCGGCTCAGGCGCCGGTGCCGCCACCGCCCGGCACGCCCGCGGCGGCGGACATGATGTCGTCGATCAGGCCGTACTCCTTGGCCTCCTCGGCCGTGAACCAGCGGTCGCGGTCGCCGTCGCGGATGATGGTCTCCACGGACTGGCCGGAGTGGCGCGCGGTGATCTCGGCCATGCGCTTCTTCGTGCGGAGAAGGTACTCGGCCTGGATCTTGATGTCCGAGGCGGTGCCGCCGATGCCGGCGGAGCCCTGGTGCATCAGGATGTCGGTGTTGGGCAGCGCGAAGCGCTTGCCGGCGGTGCCGCCGGTGAGCAGGAACTGGCCCATGGAGGCCGCCATGCCCATACCGATGGTGACCACGTCGTTCGGGATGTACTGCATGGTGTCGTAGATGGCCATGCCGGCCGTCACCGAACCACCCGGGCTGTTGATGTACAGGTAGATGTCCTTGTCCGGGTCGGCGGCAAGGAGCAGCATCTGCGAGGTGATCTTGTTGGCGATCTCGTCGTCGACCTGCTGGCCGAGGAAGATGATCCGCTCGCCGAGCAGCCGGTTGTAGACATGGTCGCCGAGGCCGCCACCGATGGACGGCTCACCCGCGGCGTAAGGCTTCAGATTCGTCACGTATCCACCTGCTCGTCTCTGACGGCTCCGGCGGCCGTCTCAGCGTCTTCGTAACCGGGGCGGGTAACTGCCCTGGGCGGGTACTCCCCTGCCCTCGTATTCATGGACCCTAACGCGCAGGTGGGACAACACCATCCCGCTTCCCGAACTGTTCGCTGGGAGCGCAAGGTCCGGTGCCGGTGGCCGGCGCATCCGGCCGTACGGCGACGGGCCCGGCCGCACACGGGGTGCGGGCGGGCCCGTCGGAGGGTTCAGCGCGGGGCTCAGGCCTCGGACTTGTCCTCGGACGCCTCGGTGGCGGCCTCGGCGGCGTCGGCGGCCTCCGCGGCCTCGTCCTCGTCGTCGTCCAGCTCGACCGGCTCACCGTTGGTGTCGACGACCTTGGCGGCCTCGACGACGACCGCGAGCGCCTTGCCGCGGGCGACCTCGCCGACGAGCATCGGCACCTGGCCGCCCTCGACGACGGCCTTGGCGAACTGGTCGGGGCTCATGCCGGAGGAGGCGGCACGCCGCATGAGGTGCTCGGTGAGCTCCTCCTGGTTGACGTTGAGCTTCTCCTGCGAGACCAGCTCGTCGAGGATGAACTGGGTCTTGATGCCCTTGACCGCCTGCTCGCGCGTCTCGGCGTCGAACTCCTCGGCGGTCTTGCCCTGGAGCTCCAGGTACTTGTCGAGGGTCAGGCCCATCTGGCCGAGCTGGTGGTGCTCGAGGTTGTGCTTGCGGGTGTTGACCTCGTCCTCGAGGAGCTTCTCGGGGATCGGGACCTCGGCCAGCTTCAGCAGCTCGTCCAGGACGCGCTCCTGGGCCTGGGTGGCCTGGTCGAACTGCTTCATGTTCTCGAGGCGCTTGCGGCTGTCGGCCTTCAGCTCGTCGAGGGTGTCGAACTCGGACGCCATCTGGGCGAAGTCGTCGTCGAGCTCGGGGAGCTCACGGGCGGCGACCTGGGTGACCTTGACGGTGACCTCGGCCTCCTTGCCCTCGGCGGAGCCGCCCTTCAGCGTGGAGGTGAAGGTGGCCTCGCCACCGGCCTCCAGGCCGGTCACGGCCTCGTCGATGCCGTCGAGGAGCTCGCCGGAGCCGATCGTGTACGACACGCCGTTGGCGACGCCGTCCGGGAGGACCTCGCCGTCGACCTTGGCCTCGAGGTCGATCGTCACGACGTCGCCCTCGGCGGCGGCGCGCTCCACCGGGGAGGTGGAGGCGAAGCGCTCGCGCAGCTGCTCCACGGACTTCTCGACGTCCTCGTCGGTGACCTCGACGGCGTCGACGGTGACCTCGATGCCCGAGTAGTCCGGGATCTCGATGGCCGGGCGGATGTCGACCTCGGCGGTGAAGGCCAGCAGCTCGCCGTCCTTCAGCTCGGTGATGTCCACGTCGGGCTGGCCCAGCACGTTGAGCTCGGCCTCGTTGACCGCCTCGGTGTAGAGCTTCGGAAGGGCGTCGTTGACGGCCTCCTCCAGCACCGCACCACGGCCGAACCGCTGGTCGATCACCCGGGCCGGGATCTTGCCCTTGCGGAAGCCCTTGACCGTGACCTGCTGGTTGATCTTCTTGTACGCCGCGTCGAGGCTGGCCTTGAGCTCCTCGAAGGGCACCTCGACAGTGAGCCGAACCCGAGTCGGGTTCAGGGTCTCCACGGCGCTCTTCACGGTTCGGTCTCCTTGGTGGCTGATTCTGGGATTCTGCCGGGCGCTCGGTCGGGCGGCCCGGCGGATCGGCCCGGTCTTGAAGACACACGGGCACGCAGCTTGCATAGTAACCGCAAGCGGGATGAGGCCCACAATGTGATCTTGGTTGCGCGGCGGCCGCCGGGAGCGGGGAGCGCGCGTATTTGGTCGGGGTGGCGGGATTTGAACCCACGGCCTTCCGCTCCCAAAGCGGACGCGCTACCAAGCTGCGCCACACCCCGTCGGTGCGACACGTAGGGTACATGGCCGCGGGCGCTGCGTCGGCACCTTTGACGGGCGTGCGGCGACCGGCCCGGACCCGCTACGATGCTCCTCGTGCCGCGGCCCTCGCGACCTGCGGCGCGCTGCATGCGGGCGTAGCTCAATGGTAGAGCCCTAGTCTTCCAAACTAGCTACGCGGGTTCGATTCCCGTCGCCCGCTCCACGGCCTCCGGCCCGCCCCGATGCGCTGCACCGGGGCGGGCCGGAGGCGTTTCGGCGCCCGAGTGCTTCCGTTCCCGCGCACTCGCGTGTACGGCGCACCGGACGTCCGGGCCCCTCACACGCGGTGGGTGACGTCCAGCGAGAAGACGACCTCGCTGACGGCGGAGGCGTACAGCGCGTCCCCGATCAGCAGCGGCGCGGGCAGTGGGTCGCCGTTGGAGGACTGCTCGTCGTCGGCCTGAGGCCGGCGGCTCACCCAGCGCTCCGCCCCCGTCCCCGGGTCCAGGGCGATCACCCGGCCGGAGCCGGAGGTGGCGTAGAGGGTCCCGTCGCGGCCGGCCGCGGGCAGCGAGACGTTCTCCACCGAGGTGATCGCGTCCCACAGCGTGTTGCCCGTGCGGGGTGACACGGCGCGCAGCCGGCCGTTGCCGTACGGCACGTAGAGCCGGTCACCCACCAGCGCGGGGGGTCGGGGGGCGGCCGCGGCCAGCGGGATGCGGCGCAGCGCACGGGTCGTCGGGTGAACGGTGTACAGGGCGGTGTACGAGCCCTCGTCGGCGCCTTCGGTCACGGCCGCGGTCAGGATCAGGGTCCCGTCGAGGACGCCGACGGGCTCGAGGGGCTCCCGGTAGGTGCGGGACCACGTGGCACGGCCGTCGGCGGGGTTCACCTCGGCGACGCGGGTGGCGGGGTACCGGCCGCGAGGCGTGCACACCAGGTGGAGCCGGTCGGCGCCGCCCCAGATGCCGCATTCCTCGGCCGCCGTCTCCAGGGGTGCGGTCCAGCGGGTCCGGCCGTCGGCGAGCCCGATCAGGCGGTAGGTCTTCCAGCCGCGGTCGACGGCGAAGACGCCGGCGCTGGTGAGGACGCCGTGTTCGGCCGGGACGCTCCAGCGCGTGGCGCCGGTCCGCGTGTCGTAGGCGCTCAGATACGGGACGGGGTCGTCGCCGCGGGCCGCGCGTTCACTGTGGGCCACCAGCAGCCCGGCGGTGGTGCCGGCGATCGCGTCACCGGAGGAGCGGGCCGGCGAGACGGCCTCCCGGGCGTCGGAGGGGCGGCTCCAGAGGACCTTCCCGGTGGCCGGATCCAGCCGGACGGCCCGGTGGTCGCCGCCGACGCAGTACAGCGCGGCACGGTCCGTGGCGCAGGAGGCCAGCGAGTTGCTGACGGATCCGGGCTGGGCGAGCGTACGGCGCCAGGCGTGCCATCCGGCCGGCAGGTCGGCGCGCGGCGGCGCGGCGGGTTCGTCGCCGTCGGCGAGCAGCGGGACGCCCGCGGCGGTGAGGAGGCCGGCCAGGAGGGCGCCGCCCGCGGCCAGGGCGGCGCGTCGGCGCCGGCGGGCGCGCGCGGGCTGCCGCGGGCCGGGCTCCGGGGGCGGTGCGGGCGCCGGGAGCTCCGTGCGCAGCCAGGCCAGCAGCTGGTCGGGGGTGGGGCGGTCCTCGGGGGCCTTGGCGAGGCAGCGTTCCACCAGGGGCCGCAGGCCGGCGGGAACGTCCGCGAGGTCGGGCTCGCCCTGGACGACCCGGATGGCGGTCTCGTACGGGCTGTCGCTGTCGAAGGGGCCGCGACCGGTGGCCGCGAAGGCGAGGACCGCGCCGAACGAGAAGGTGTCGGATGCGGGGCCGGCCTCGCGGGGGCGGCTGAGCTGCTCCGGCGACATGAACGGCGGGGTGCCCATGATCCGGCCGGTCTGGGTGAGCGACTCGGAGCCGGCCGCGCGGGAGATGCCGAAGTCGATGACCCGGGGGCCGTCGTCGGCCATCAGCACGTTGGCCGGCTTCAGATCGCGGTGGACGACTCCGGCGTGGTGGATGTCGCGCAGGGCCTCGGCCAGTCCGACAGCCAGCTCGCGCAGGTCGTCCGGGGGGAGCGGCCCCCGGTCGGCGACGCGCTCGCCGAGCGTGGGCGCGGGGATGTAGAGGGCGCCCATCCAGGGCCGTGCGGCGTCGGCGTCGGCGTCCACGACGGGCGCGGTGAACGCGCCGCTGACCCGGCGTGCGGCGGCGACCTCCTGACGGAAGCGGCCGCGGAACTCGGGGTCGTCGGCGTACTGGCTGTGCACGACCTTGACGGCGAGCCGCCGCCCGGAGGCGGAGCGCGCGAGGTAGACGACCCCCATTCCGCCGGACCCGAGCCGCGCCTCCAGCGCGTAGCCGCCGACCTCGGCCGGGTCCCCGGCGTGCAGGACCACCGTCCCCCTCCCCCTGTCCCGGACGGACGCGCTAGAAGCTGATCTGGTTGATGGTGCTCGCTATCGAATTGAGGAAGCGCTGGATGTCGTCGGCCATGCCCGTGGAGGCGAGGAAGAAGCCGAAGAGGGCGGCGACGATCGCGGGTCCGGCTTTGATCGAACCGCTGCGGATCATCACCACGAGGATGATCGCCAACAGCAGCACCACGGACAGTGAAATGGCCACACTGATCACAACCCTCGGTCGGTCTGGTCCGCTTTGCCGGCCCGGGGGTGGGCGGACCCCCGTCCGGCTTATCGTGCCACCAACCTTCCCCCGATCGCGGCCGGGTGACGCATCGTCCGGCGCATCGTCGGCATTTCGATACCGGCATCTCCCCCGGAGTGCGAAAAACGGACTGACCGTTCAGCGTGATGGTTTCGTCACACACACGGAGCGCTCACAGGAAATTCGCACCGCGGAGGGCGGTAATTCATCCAGGGAAACCCGGTGGCAATATGCCCGATTTAAGACGGATTAATGGGGGCATATCGCGCACTTGGTTGCCGTGTCGTCTTCGAATGGACGCGCCTTGGCAGGGGTTTTACGAATACGCGGAGCCGCCACTAAGGTGCCTCAGATGTTCCACGCTCTGCAGGGAAATGAACGGGCCCCGCTCCCCCCGGCCAGGGAACCGGAGGCCCCCGGCACGAGCCGGAAGGCACCGGCCGTCGACAGACCCCCGCGGACGACGGGCACGGCGCGGACCGCGCCGCCGGCCGCGACCGGCGGGGCCCCCGCGGGCCGGGAGGCGTACTTCGACAACGCCAAGTACCTGGCGATCGTGCTGGTGGCCGTGGCACACGCCTGGGAGCCCGTCATGGAGGGCAGCCGGGCGGCCCGGGCGCTCTACATGCTCGTCTACACCTTCCACATGCCGGCCTTCATCCTGATCTCCGGCTACTTCTCCCGCAGCTTCACCGGGCGGCCCCACCAGGTGCGACGGCTGATCACCGGCATCGCCGTGCCGTACGTGGTCTTCGAGGTGGCCTACACGCTCTTCAAGCGCTGGGCGGACGACGACCCCCAGCACCCCTTCAGTCTCACCGACCCGTTCTACCTGACGTGGTTCCTCATCGCGCTGTTCGTCTGGCGGCTGTCCGCACCGGTCTGGCGCACCCTGCGCCACCCGCTGCCCGTCGCCCTGGTGATCGCCTGCCTCGGCTCGCTCACGCCGGGCATCGCCGACGACCTCGACCTCCAGCGCATCCTGCAGTTCCTGCCGTTCTTCGTGCTGGGCCTGTGCATGAAGCCCGAGCACTTCCGGTGGGTGCGCCGGCGCGCGGTGCGGCTGGCGGCGGTGCCATTGGTCGCGGGTGCCGCGCCGTTCACCTACTGGGTCGCCCCGCGGCTGCGGATGAACTGGTTCTACCGCTCCACCAGCGCCCCGGACCTGGGCTTCGCCTGGTGGACCGGGCCGCTGATGACGCTGGGGCTCTTCGGCTGCGCGCTGCTGCTGACGGTGGCGTTCCTCGCCTGGGTGCCCGGGCGCCGGACGTGGTTCACCGTGCTGGGCTCCGGCACCATCTGCGGTTACCTGCTGCACGGCTTCCTGGTGAAGGCCCTCGACTACTGGCACGTCGTCGAGGCGCACCCCTGGCTCACCGGGCCCGCCGGGCTGGTCGCCACGACGGTGGGCGCCGCCGCTGCGGTGACCCTGCTGTGCACGCCTCCCGTGCGGCGGGCCCTGCGCTGCGTGACGGAGCCGGAGATGCGGTGGGCGTTCAGGAAGGAGTGAGGCCCAGCAGGGCCCGCACCCGCGCGTACTTCGCGGTCAACCGGACCCGGGTCGCCTCGTCCAGCACGGCGAGGCGGCCCGGGTCCGCGTTGTGCGCCAGGTCGGCCTCCTTCACCAGGCGGGCACCCGGCACCGCGAGAATGCGGGCGGTGTACGCGGCGAGGTCCTCGCCGGGCCGCTTCGTGAGGGCCAGCACCATGTCCTTGGTCCCCTGCGGCAGCGCCGCCGCCGCGAGCCACTCGGCCGTCAGCCGGTCGTCCTCCACGGCGTCGTGCAGCCATGCGGCGGCGATCTGCTCCTCGCTGCCGCCCCGCTCGCGCACGCCCCGCGCCACCGCCTCGAGGTGCTCGGCGTAGGGGCGCCCCGCCTTGTCGGTCTGGCTGGCGTGGGCCTCCCGGGCGACGGCCTCCACCTGGTCGAGCGTCAGGTACGTCCCGTACGGCATGCGTGCCCCTCCCCAGGGGTGTGTCGTCGATGAGGCCGGGCCGGCGAGTGCCCGGTGTCGCGAGCCCGGCACGACCGGCGCGGCACCCCCTATGCCTCGCGGGTGATCAGCAGCAGGGCCCGGTCGTCGTTCACGTCCTTGGCGCACGCCTCGATCAGGTGCCACGCCGACCCCTCGAAGCCCGAGGCCACGTAGCGGTCGGCCTCGCCCGTCAGCCGGTCGATGCCCTCCGCGATGTCCCGGTCGGCCGCCTCGACCAGGCCGTCCGTGAACAGCATCAGCACGTCGCCGGGGCGCAGCGAGCCCTTGACCGGGTGGAACTCGGCACCGTCGTACACGCCGAGCAGCGGGCCCTCGGCGGCCTTCTCCTCCCAGCGGCCGCTCCCCGCGTGCAGCTGGAGCGCGGGCAGGTGGCCCGCCGACAGCAGCTCGTAGTCGCCGGAGTCCAGGTCGAGCACCAGGTGGATGGAGGTCGCGAAGCCCTCTTGCCAGTCCTGGCGCAGCAGGTATCCGTTGGCGGCCGGGAGGAAGCCGTGCGGCGGCAGCGAGCCGAGCAGCCCGCCGAAGGCGCCCGACAGCAGCAAGGCGCGGGAGCCCGCGTCCATGCCCTTGCCGGACACGTCGGTGAGGACGACCTCCAGGGTGCGGCCTCCGTGGGTGCGGGCCGCGACGACGAAGTCGCCGGAGAAGGACTGGCCGCCGGCGGGGCGCAGCGCCATCTCGTGGTGCCAGCCCTTGGGCAGCTGCGGCAGGGCGCTCTGCACCCGGATGCGTTCGCGCAGGTCGAAGAGCATCGTGCCGCCGCGCCGCCAGGGCACGCCGACGCGGGCCCGGAACTGCGCGAGCAGCAGCCCGAACAGTCCGCACGCGGCGACCACCAGCACCGTGCCGGGGGTGACCCGCGCCGCGCCCTCGGTGTAGGGCCCGAGGACCATCGACTCGACGATCAGCGCCACGGCGGACGCCGCGTACAGGCCGAGCAGGCTCGCGGGGCGCAGCAGCAGGCCGCCCGCCACGATGGGCAGGACGAGCGCCGCGGGCGAGGCCCACACGGGTGTGGCGATGGTGAGCAGGGTGATCGCCGGGATGGTGAGGAGCAGTCCGACGAGGGCGATCCAGTCGGAGCCGTCGCCCCGGAAGTAGTCGACACCGGACTTGCGCAGGGCGATGCGGGCCCGGCGCATCGACTTCCGCATCCGGGCCGGGTACGCGTCCACTCGTGCGCTACGGGCCATTGGCCTGGACCCTATCCACACGCCCGGCCCGCGTGCAGGGGGACCCCTTGACAATGCGCTCGAAATTGGGTCGCCCCGGGCGCCCGCCGCCTGCTAGGCATGGCATATGACGACGCAATTACGGGTACTCCAGCCGGCCGAGTGGGACCGGTGGTACGGGCAGCTGGAACTCGCCTTCGGCGGCGTGGCGGAGGCCCCGGAGGAGCGCGAGCTGTGGGAGGCGCTCACCGAGCCCGAGCGCTCGCTGGGCGCGTGGGACGGAGGGACCTGCGTCGGTACGGCGGGGGCGTTCTCGTTCCGGATCTCCGTGCCGGGCGGCGCGCTGGTGCCCGCGGCCGGCGTGACGATGGTCAGCGTGGCGCCGACGCACCGCAGGCGGGGTGTGCTCACCTCGATGATGCGGCGCCAGCTCGATGACGTACGGGCGTGGGGTGAACCGCTGGCGGTGCTGACGGCGTCCGAACCCGACATCTACGGGCGCTTCGGATACGGCGTCGCGACCCAGCAGCTGCGCGCGGAAATCGACACGACCCGGGTCCGGCTGTCCGTGCCGGAGGGGACGGATGACGTACGGCTACGGCTCGTGCCGCCCGCGGAGGCGAGCGGGGCGTGCGAGGCGGTGTACGCGCGGCTGGTGCGCGAGCGGCCGGGGATGATCGCCCGGGCGCCGGGCTGGGAGCGGCTGCCGCTGCTGGACCCGCCGGGCGAGCGCGGGGGCGCCTCGCCGCTGCAGTGCGTGCTGGCCGAGCGGGCCGGTGAGGTCGTGGGGTACGCCCTGTACACCAACAAACCGCGGTGGGAGCCGGCCGGCGCCGACGGGGTGATCACCCTGCGGTACCTCGGGGCGCTGGACCCGGCGGCGGACGCCGCGCTGTGGCGGTACCTCTTCGAGGTCGACCTGACGACGACCGTCCAGTTCTGGAACCGTCCGGTGGACGACGCCTGGCAGTTGCTCGTCTCGGACATCCGGCGCTGCGGCGTGAGCCCGCGCGACGGGCTCTTCGTACGGCCGGTGGAGGTCGGCGCGGCGCTGGAGGCACGGACGTACCAGGCGCCGGTGGACGTGGTGCTGGAGGTGGCCGACGCCTTCTGCCCGTGGAACGAGGGGCGTTGGCGGCTGTCCGGCGACAGCAAGGGGGCCACCTGCTCGCGCACCACCGACGCGCCCGATCTGGCGCTGTCGGTGCGGGAGCTGGGCGCCGCGTACCTGGGCGGGTTCTCCCTCGCCTCGCTAGCGGCCGCGGGCCGGGTGCGGGAGCTGCGCCGGGGCGCGCTGGCGGAGGCGTCCCTGGCCTTCGGCTCCACGGTCGCGCCCTGGCTGCCTCACGGCTTCTGACAGGCGGGGCACCAGAAGAGGTTGCGGGCGGCGAGGCCGGCGGTGCGGATCCCGCCCCCGCAGACGTGGCAGGGCAGGTTCGCCCGGCGGTAGACGTACACCTCGCCGCCGTGGTCGTCGACGCGCGGCGGGCGGCCCATGGCCTCGGGCGTGTGCTCGGGGCGGACGGTGTCGATGCGGTTGGTGCGCACGCCCTCGCGCATCAGCGCCACGAGGTCGGCCCAGAGGGCGTCCCACTGGTCGCGGCGGAGGTCCTTGCCGGCGCGGTAGGGGTCGATGCCGTGCCGGAAGAGCACCTCGGCGCGGTAGACGTTGCCGACACCGGCGATGACCTTCTGGTCCATGAGCAGCGCGGCGATGGTGGTGCGGCTCTTCGAGATCCGCCGCCACGCCTTCTCCGGGTCGTCGCCGGCACGCAGCGGGTCGGGGCCGAGCCGGTCGTGCACCGCCCGCTTCTCGGGCCCGGTGATCAGCGCGCAGGCGGTGGGGCCGCGCAGGTCCATCCACGACGCGGGGCCGGCGATGCGCAGGCGGACCGTGTCGGTGGGCGGCGGGGCGGGGGCGTCGCCGAAGGCGACCTTGCCGAACAGGCCGAGGTGGATGTGCACCCATGTGTCGCGCCCGAAGCCGAGGAAGAGGTGCTTGCCGTGGGCCTCGGCGGTCTCCAGCACCGTGCCGTCGAGCAGTGCGGCGGCGTCGGAGAACTTTCCCTGCGGGCTGGTCACCCGCACGGACCGGCCGCCGAACCGTTCCCGGTGGTCGGCGGCCAGTCGGTGGATCGTGTGCCCTTCGGGCATCAGGCGGTCGGCTCCTGCGGGTGGTGGGCCGGGATCGCCGGGAGCTCGCCGGTGGTCTCGTACGCCGACAGCATCTCGATGCGGCGGGTGTGGCGCTCCTCACCCGAGTACGGCGTGTTCAGGAAGATCTCCACGAATTTCGTGGATTCCTCCAGGGAGTGCATGCGGCCGCCGATGGCGACGACGTTCGCGTTGTTGTGCTCGCGGCCGAGCGCGGCGGTCTGCTCGCTCCAGGCCAGGGCCGCCCGCACGCCCTTCACCTTGTTGGCGGCGATCTGCTCGCCGTTGCCGGAGCCGCCGATGACGATGCCCAGGCTGTCGGGGTCGGCGGCGGTCCGCTCCGCGGCACGCAGACAGAACGGCGGGTAGTCGTCCTGGGCGTCGTAGATGTGGGGACCGCAGTCGACGGGCTCGTGGCCGTGGGCCGTGAGCCACTCGACGAGGTGGTTCTTCAGTTCGAAACCGGCATGGTCGGAGCCGAGGTACACGCGCATGGCTCCGAGTGTGGCACGGGTCCGGGCCGGGTCCGGTCAGCGGGGCCCCTGGGGTGCCGCCGCATCACGATCCGGAATCGGGTCTTTCGGTGCGTCCGGGTCTCGTGTTTGCATGCACGGGCTCGTAACCCGAGTGCCGCACAGACGTAAGGAATCGTCCATGACGACGCAGTCGACCCTGCCGAAGGAAGGCGGAGCGACCGGAGAACCCGGTACTTCGCAGTCCCCCGACGGTCTCAAGGCCGGGCTCAAGAACCGCCACCTGTCCATGATCGCCATCGGTGGCGTCATCGGCGCCGGCCTCTTCGTCGGATCATCCGGCGGCATCGCCAAGGCCGGCCCCGCCATCCTCCTCTCGTACGTCATCGTCGGAGCGATGGTCGTCTTCGTGATGCGGATGCTGGGCGAGATGGCCGCCGCCAGCCCGAACTCCGGCTCCTTCTCCGCCTACGCGGACCGCGCCCTCGGCCGCTGGGCCGGCTTCTCCATCGGCTGGCTCTACTGGTTCTTCTGGGTCGTGGTGCTGGCGGTCGAGGCGACCGCGGGTGCCGTGATCCTGGAGGGCTGGATCCCGGCGGTGCCGCAGTGGGGCTGGGCCCTGATCGTCATGGTCGTGCTGACCGCGACGAACCTCGCCTCCGTCGCCTCGTACGGCGAGTTCGAGTTCTGGTTCGCGGGCATCAAGGTCGTCGCCATCGGCGCCTTCGTGGTCATCGGCCTGCTGGCCGTGTTCGGCTTCCTGCCCGGCTCCGACAACCCGGGCGCGGGCTTTGCGCACCTCACCGACGCGGGCGGCTTCTTCCCGAACGGCGTCGGCGCCATCCTGACCGGTGTGCTGATGGTCGTCTTCTCGTTCATGGGCAGTGAGATCGTCACGCTGGCCGCCGGCGAGTCGGAGGACCCGCGCCGCGCCGTCACCAAGGCCACCAACAGCGTGATCTGGCGCATCGCCGTGTTCTACCTGGGCTCGATCTTCGTCGTGCTGACGCTGCTGCCCTGGAACGACAAGTCGATCGTCGACAAGGGCTCGTACGTCGCCGCCCTGGACTCCATCGGCATCCCGCACGCCGGCCAGATCATGAACGTGATCGTGCTGACGGCCGTGCTGTCCTGCCTGAACTCGGGCCTGTACACCGCTTCCCGCATGGCGTTCTCGCTGGGCGAGCGCGGGGATGCCCCGAAGGCCTTCGCCAAGGCCAACGCCAAGGGCGTGCCCACCGCCGCGATCCTCGCCTCGGTGATCTTCGGCTTCGTCGCCGTGTACTTCAACTACGCGTTCAAGGACACGGTCTTCCTGTTCCTGCTGAACTCCTCGGGCGCGGTGGCGCTGTTCGTCTGGCTGGTGATCTGCTTCACCCAGCTGCGGATGCGCGGCATCCTCATGCGCGAGGCGCCGGAGAAGGTCACCGTCAAGATGTGGCTCTTCCCGTACCTGACGTGGGGGACCGCCGCGATGATCTCCTTCGTGCTGGTCTACATGCTCTTCGACGACGCCAACCGCGAGGTCGTGCTGGCGTCGGTGCTGGTCGCCGCGGTCGTGGTGATCACCGGCTTCGTGCTGGACCGCAGGCGCCGCGCCGTTTCGCACTCGTGACGGGCGCTGCCTGACGGCTCCCGCCGGGCATGAGGAAAGGCCCCCCGGACCACCGGGGGGCCTTTTCCGTGCCCGCTCGCCGTTCGGGGACCGGCACCGCCCTCGGACGCGAAAGAGGCCCGCCGGGCGCTACGGCCCGGCGAGCCTCTCCGGCGGCAGTTCTTCCCTCAGCCCTTCCGGCCGATGAGCTTCCACGCGGCGGGCAGTGCGCCCATGGCGAGCGCGGCCTTGAGAGCGTCGCCGATCAGGAACGGCACCAGACCGGCCGCCACGGCCTGCTGCAGCGTCATGCCGGTGGCGAGCGCCAGATACGGCACGCCGACCGCGTAGATGATCAGCGAGCCGAGCGCCATCGTGCCCGCCATGCGCAGCACGGTGCGGTCGGCGCCGCGCCGGGCGAGGGCGCCGACGACGGTCGAGGCGAGCAGCATGCCGACGACGTACCCGAGCGAGGGGATGGCGTACCCGGAGGCCCCCTGCGCGAACCACGGCACGCCCGCCATGCCGGCCACCAGGTAGAGCCCGAGGGAGAGGAAGCCGCGGCGGGCGCCGAGCGAGGTGCCGACGAGCAGGGCGGCGAAGGTCTGGCCGGAGACCGGCACGGTCGAGCCGGGGACGTCCACGGCCAGCTGGGCGGATATGCCGGTGAGGGCGGCGCCGCCGACGACGAGCGCGATGTCGCGGGCGCGGCTGGCGGGCAGCAGGTCCGCGAGGACGGGTCCGGTACGGACGGGGGCGGCGGCAAGGCTCATCAGGGGCTCCGCGGGGTGAGGGCAGGTGAGGACAGCCCGACGCTAGCCCAGGAGTGAACGAGCGATCACCGTCTGCCCATGACAAAGCGGCGGCCGAGCGGTTGGTGGACTTCAGACAAAGGGCGTCACGCCTGCATGGCATGAAGTGACGCTCGTCACGAGCGGCTCTTGACGGACCGTCCGTTTTGCGCCGTGAGGGTTGCAGCGGAGAGACTGTCGAGTCCCACCAAACACCCATGATCCGCACCTGCGAGAGTACGAGCGCCATGCACGACGCCCCTACGGCCGCACCGCCGGCCCCCCTGGCCCCGGAGCCCGAGCCGCTCTCGCACGGGCTGAAGCAGCGGCACCTGACGATGCTCGGTCTGGGCGGGGTGATCGGCGCCGGGCTGTTCGTCGGCTCGGGCGCCGGGATCGCGGTCGCGGGTCCCGGGATCGTGCTGTCGTACCTGATCGCGGGCGCGCTCGCGATGCTGATCATGCGGATGCTGGGCGAGATGTCGGCGGCGATGCCCGCGTCGGGCGCCTTCTCGGTGCACGCGGAGCGGGCGCTCGGGCGCTGGGCCGGTTTCTCCGTCGGCTGGCTGTACTGGTTCCTCCTGGTGGTCGTGCTGGCGGTGGAGGCGTCGGGGGCGGCGCGGATCGCGCACGGCTGGGCGCCGGGGGTGCCGCAGTGGACATGGGTCCTGCTGTTCATGGTGGTGTTCACCGCGACCAACCTGGCGGCCGTGAAGAACTTCGGCGAGTTCGAGTTCTGGTTCGCCGCGCTGAAGGTCGGCGCGATCGTGCTGTTCCTGGCGCTCGGTGTGCTCGCGATCGGCGGCTGGCTGCCGGACACCTCCCCGGTGGGCATGGCGAACCTGACCGGGCAGGGCGGCTTCCTGCCGGCCGGCTGGGGCGGGGTCGTCTCCGGGGTGCTCGCGGTCGTCTTCGCCTTCGGCGGCCTGGAGGTGGTGACCATCGCCGCCGCCGAGTCGCGCGACCCGGCGCGCAACGTGGCCCGCGCGGTGCGCAGCGCCGTCTGGCGCATCCTCTTCTTCTACGTCGGCTCGATACTGGTCGTCGTGACGCTGCTGCCGTGGACGTCGATGGAGCCGGGGGAGAGCCCGTACGTCGCCGTGCTGGACGCGATCGGGGTGCCCGCGGCCGGGCAGATCATGAACGTGGTCGTGTTCGTGGCGCTGCTGTCCGCGCTCAACGCCAACCTGTACGGGTCGTCGCGGATGGTGTTCTCGCTCGCGGAGCGCGGCGAGGCGCCGGCCGGGCTGCTGAAGGTGTCGGGCGGCGGGGTGCCGCGGCGGGCGGTGCTGGCGTCGGTGGCGTTCGGCTTCGTGTCGGTGCTGCTGAACCTCGCCTGGCCGGACTCCGTATTCCTCTACATGCTGAACGCGGTCGGCGCCGTGCTGCTGTTCGTCTGGGCGCTGATCGCGGTGTCGCAGCTGCGGCTGCGGCGGCGGATCGAGCGCGAGGCGCCCGAGAAGCTGACGCTGCGCATGTGGGGCTTCCCCTGGCTGACGTGGACGGCACTGGCCGCGATGGCGGCGGTGCTGGTGCTGATGCTGGCCGACGAGGGCACGCGTCCGCAGGTGCTGTGGTCCGGCGGGGCGACGGCGGCGGTGCTCGCCGTGGCCGGGGCACGGGAGTGGCGACAGCACCGGAAGATGTGATGAATGTGTGGGCAAACCTTCACACTGTGTGAACAGGGTGTCCGTATAGCGGGCGAAGGTTCCCTGTGAGCGGTGCACCCGCCCAGACTGTGGGCCATTCTCGTCCCCCCGTCTCGGCTCACGAAGAGGCTCGCCCATGTCACGGACCTCCGCGCCGGCGCCGGCGGACTCGGCCCTCCCGGCCGACTCCCCCGCCCCGCTCTCGCACGGACTGAAGCAACGCCATCTGTCGATGATCGCCCTCGGCGGCGTCATCGGTGCGGGTCTCTTCGTCGGCTCCGGCACCGCCATCGCGGCCGCCGGCCCGGCGATCGTACTGGCGTACGCGATCTCCGGCGCGCTCGTGATGCTGGTGATGCGCATGCTGGGCGAGATGGCCGCCGCGAACCCGGCGTCCGGCTCGTTCTCCGTGCACGCCGAGCGGGCCATCGGGCCGTGGGCGGGCTTCACGGCGGGCTGGTCGTTCTGGTTCCTGCTCTGCGTGGCCGTCGGCCTGGAGGGCATCGGCGCCTCGAAGATCATGACCGGCTGGTTCCCCGGAACCCCGGAATGGGCCTGGGTGGCCCTGTTCATGCTGGTGTTCTGCGCCACGAACCTGGCGGCGGTGAAGAACTTCGGTGAGTTCGAGTTCTGGTTCGCGGCGCTGAAGGTCGGCGCGATCGTGCTCTTCCTCGGCATCGGCGTTCTGGCGATCACGGGCGTCCTGCCCGGCACCGACTCCCCCGGCACGGCCAACCTCACCGGCCACGGAGGCTTCCTGCCCAACGGCTCCGAGGGCCTGATCGTCGGCCTGCTCGCCTCCGTCTTCGCGTACGGCGGCCTGGAGACGGTCACCATCGCCGCCGCCGAGTCCGAGCACCCGGTGCAGGGCGTCGCGAAGGCCGTGCGGACCGCGATGTGGCGGATCGGCGTCTTCTACATCGGCTCGATGGCCGTGGTCGTCACGCTGCTGCCGTGGACCGACAAGGCGGTCGCCGAGAAGGGCCCGTACGTCGCCACGCTGGAGCACCTCGACATCCCGTACGCCGGCCAGATCATGAACGTCGTGGTGCTGGTCGCGCTGCTGTCCGCGATGAACGCGAACATCTACGGCGCCTCGCGCATGGCCAACTCCCTGGTGGCGCGCGGGCAGGGCCCGAAGGTGCTCGGCCGGATCTCCGGCGGGGTGCCGCGCATCGCCGTCCTCACCTCCTCGGTCATCGGCTTCGGGTGCGTGCTGCTCAGCTACTGGCGGCCCGACGACGTCTTCATCTGGCTGCTCAACATGATCGGCGCGATCATCCTGGTGGTCTGGATCTTCATCGCGGTCTCGCAGCTGGTGATGCGCCGCCGGCTGGAGCGCGAGGAGCCGTCGAAGCTGGTCGTGCGGATGTGGGCGTACCCGTACCTGACGTACGTGGCGCTGGCCGGCATGGCGGCGGTCTTCGTGCTGATGGCCCGCGAAGAGGGCACGCGGGTCCAGCTGTACGCCACGGGCGGACTGACGCTGGCGCTCGCGGTGGTGGGCTACCTCGTGCAGACGACCCGGGAGAAGGCCGCCCGGGCAGCGGCGGCGAAGGACCCGGACGCGGCCTGACGCTCGTCCGGAACGAGAGGGGCCCCGGCGCACCGCGCGCCGGGGCCCCTCTCGTGCGCGGTGCGGCACGCGAGGTGAAAACCGGCCGCACGGCCGGTGAAGTCCGGCGGCGCGGGCGGAAGGGACGCCTACCGTCCGGCGGTATGAGACGACGCTCGGTACTCCTCGCGGCGGGCGCCACCGCCACCGCCGCCCTCTCCCCCTCGCCCGCCCGGTCCTCCGCGCCCCTCCCCGGGCCGCCCGGGCGGGCGGCCCGGGCGCTGGTGATCGGTCACCGCGGCGCGGCCGGGTGGCGCCCCGAACACACGGCCGCCTCCTACACCTTCGCCGTCCAGTGCGGCGCCGACTGGATCGAGCCCGACCTCGTCGCCACCCGCGACCACCAGCTCGTCGTGCGGCACGAGAACGAGATCTCGGCCACCACGGATGTCGCCCGGCATCCCGAGTTCGCGCGCCGCCGCACCACGAAGACGGTCGACGGCCGGTCCGTCACCGGCTGGTTCACCGAGGACTTCACGCTCGCGGAGCTCAAGACCCTGCGGGCGGTGGAGCGCCTCCCCCTCGTCCGCAACCGCAACACCGTCTTCGACGGGCGCGAGCAGGTGCTGACCTTCCAGGAGGTCGTCGACCTCGCGCGCGGGCTCTCCCGGCGGTACGGCCGGACCGTGACCGTCTTCCCGGAGACCAAGCACCCGACGTACTTCCGCTCCCTCGGGCTGCCGCTGGAACCGGTGCTGGCCGATCTGGTGCGCCGCAACCGGCTGGGGCCGCGCGAGTGCGTGATCCAGTCGTTCGAGCCGTCCAGCCTGCTGCGGCTCGCCCGTGAGGAGCGGCTGCGCGTCCCGCTGTGGCAGGCCCTCGGCACCGCCGGCGGCCCGTACGGCCACCCCCTCACGTACGCGGAGATGGCGACGCCCGACGGGCTGCGCGCCATCGCGGCGTACGCGCGGTGGATCGGGCCCGACAAGTCGTCCCTGGTGGGGCCCTCCACGCTGGTGGCGGACGCGCACGCGGCGGGGCTCGCGGTCGGCGCGTACACCTTCCGCGCCGAGAACCGCTACCTGCCCGCCGCGCTGCGGCGCGGCAGCGGCCCGGACGACTTCGGCGACGCCTTCGCCGAGTACGCGGAGCACTACGCGCGGGGGGTGGACGCCGTGGTGACCGACTTCCCGGACCTGGCGGCGGCGGCCAGGGACACAGTCCCGTCCTAGGACGAAGGACTGATCAACTTCCGTCCCTCCTGCTGCTAACCTGCACTTGCATATAGGTTGCAATAAGCGGCACAGCAGTCGGAGGGCTCGGACATGGCGATCTACACACTTCCTGAACTTCCGTACGACTACGCGGCGCTCGAGCCGGTCATCGACCCGCAGATCATCGAGCTGCACCACGACAAGCACCACGCCGCCTACGTCAAGGGCGCGAACGACACCCTGGAGCAGCTGGAGGAGGCCCGCGACAAGGAGCAGTGGGGCTCCATCAACGGCCTGGAGAAGAACCTCGCCTTCCACCTCTCCGGCCACATCCTTCACTCCATCTACTGGCACAACATGACCGGCCCGAAGGAGGGCGGCGGTGGCGAGCCGCTGGCGGCGGACGGCGTGGGCGAGCTCGCCGACGCGATCGCCGCGTCCTTCGGCTCCTTCGCCAGGTTCCGGACCCAGCTGTCCAAGGCCGCCGCCACGACCCAGGGCTCGGGCTGGGGCGTCCTGGCGTACGAGCCGGTCAGCGGCCGCCTCATCGTCGAGCAGGTCTACGACCACCAGGGCAACGTCGGCCAGGGCTCGGTGCCGATCCTGGTCTTCGACGCCTGGGAGCACGCCTTCTACCTGCAGTACAAGAACCAGAAGGTGGACTTCATCGAGGCGATGTGGCGGGTCGTCAACTGGCAGGACGTGGCGAAGCGGTACGCGCGGGCCAAGGAGCGCACGCCGCTGATCGCACCCTGAACGGGGTGCGCCGAGACCCCCTGCTCGTGATCGTCTTCTCAGCCTTCACGGGGCAGGCGGATGAAGGAAGGCCCCCTGCGAGGACGGGACTCGCGGGGGGCCTTCCGTGCGGCCGGCTGCCGGAGGTGCCGGCGGTCAGAGGTTGCTGAAGTCGGGGCCCTGGGTCCGGGTCCGCTTGATCTCGTAGAAGCCGGGGATCGACGCCACCATCAGCGTGCCGTCCCACAGGCGGGCCGCCTCCTCGCCCTTGGGGGCGGGAGTGACGACCGGGCCGAAGAAGGCGATCTGCTCGCCGTCCGCGCCGGGGACCGCGATGACCGGCGTGCCGACCTCCTGGCCCACCTTCTCGATGCCCTCGTTGTGCGAGGCGCGCAGCTGCGCGTCGTAGGTGTCCTTGTCGGCGTACTCGATCAGCGACGCGGGCAGGCCGGCGTCCTCCAGCGACTCGGCGATCGCGGTGCGGGTCGGGCCCTCGCCCTTGTTGTGGAAGCGCGTGCCCATCGCGGTGTAGAGCCTGCCCACCACCTCGTCGCCGTGCAGCTGCTGGGCGGCGGTGACCACGCGGACCGGGGCCCAGCCCTTCGGCCCCAGCAGCTCGCGGTACCGCTCGGGGAGCTCGTCCAGCTTGTTCTCGTTGAGGACGGCCAGGCTCATCACGTGCCAGCGCACGTCCACGGGGCGGACCTTCTCCACCTCCAGCATCCAGCGGGAGGTCATCCAGGCCCAGGGGCACAGCGGGTCGAACCAGAAGTCGGCGGTGGTCCTGCTCTCGGACATGTCTCTCCTCGGAGAATCGGATAAGGGCCGGGGTGCGCCTGGACGGGCAACACCGGCGGGCGCGGGAGGCATTCCCGCGCACCGGCCGTCAGAGGCACGTGGGAGGATCACTGCTGTCAGAACGAGCCACGAAGGAGTTGCCCGTGCCCGGTGAGAATCTGTCCCGCGACGAGGCCCGCGAGCGGGCCGAGCTGCTGACCGTCGACGGGTACGAGGTCGCCCTCGACCTGCGGTCCGCGGTCGGGGAGAGCGCGTCGGAGCGGCGGACGTTCCGGTCGGTGACGACCATCCGGTTCCGCTGCCTCACGCCGGGCGCGGCCACCTTCGCGGACCTGGTCGCCCCCTCGGTGACCGCGGTCACCCTGAACGGGCGGGAGCTGGACCCCGCGGTCGTCTTCGACGGCGCACGGATCGCGCTGGACGGCCTGGCGGAGGAGAACGTGCTGGTGGTGGACGCGCAGTGCGCGTACAGCCGCACCGGCGAGGGCATGCACCGCTTCGTCGACCCGGAGGACGGCGAGGTCTACCTCTACACGCAGTACGAACCGGCCGACGCCCGGCGTGTCTTCGCGAACTTCGAGCAGCCCGACCTGAAGGCGCCGTTCCGCTTCGAGGTGACGGCGCCCGAGGGCTGGACCGTGTGGAGCAACGGCGCGGAGGAGTCCCGGGAGGGCGGGGTGTGGCGCTTCGCCGAAACCGCTCCGATCTCGACGTACATCACCTGCGTCGTCGCCGGCCCGTACCACTACGTGACGGACACCTACCGGCGCGGCGACCTGGAGATCGCGCTGGGCGCGATGTGCCGCAAGGGGCTGGCGAAGCACTTCGACGCGGACGACGTCTTCCTCGTCACCAAGCAGGGCTTCGACTTCTTCCACGACAACTTCGACTACCCGTACCCCTTCGGGAAGTACGACCAGGCCTTCGTCCCCGAGTACAACCTCGGCGCGATGGAGAACCCCGGCATGGTGACCTTCCGCGAGGAGTACATCTACCGCGGCAAGGTGACGCGGGCGGCCTACGAGCGCCGGGCGAACGTCATCCTGCACGAGATGGCGCACATGTGGTTCGGCGACCTGGTCACCATGAAGTGGTGGGACGACCTGTGGCTGAAGGAGTCCTTCGCGGACTTCATGGGGTCCTTCTCCCTGGCCGAGGCCACCCGCTTCACCAACAGCTGGGTCACCTTCGCCAACAACCGCAAGGCGTGGGCCTACCGGGCCGACCAGCTCCCCTCGACGCACCCCATCACGGCGGACATCCGCGACCTGGAGGACGCCAAGCTCAACTTCGACGGCATCACCTACGCCAAGGGCGCGGCCGTGCTGAAGCAGCTGGTGGCGTACGCGGGGCGGGAGGCGTTCCTGGAGGGCGCCCGGCGGTACTTCAAGCGGCACGCCTACGGCAACACACGGCTGGAGGACCTGCTGTCGGTGCTGGAGGAGACCTCCGGCCGGGACATGTCGGCCTGGGCGCGGTCCTGGCTGCAGACGTCGGGCGTCGACGTCCTGGCGCCGTCCGTGGCATACGGCGAGGACGGCCGCGTGGCGGAGCTCGCCGTGCTCCAGGAGGGCGAGGAGCTGCGCCCGCACCGGGCCGCCGTGGGGCTGTACCGCCTGGAGGGCGGCGAGCTGGTGCGGTACGCCCGCGCGGAGGTGGACGTCACCGGCGAGCGGACGGTCGTGGCGGAGCTGGCGGGCGCCGAGCGGCCGGCCTTGGTGCTGGTCAACGACGACGACCTGACCTACTGCAAGGTCCGCTTCGACGAGGGGTCGCTGGAGACGCTGCGGGCCCACCTGGGCGACATCACGGACCCGCTGGCGCGGGCGCTGTGCTGGTCGGCGCTGTGGAACCTGACGCGGGACGCGCTGCTGCCGGCGCGTGACTTCGTCGATCTGGTGCTGCGGTTCGCGGGGCGCGAGTCGGACATCGGCGTGCTCCAGATGCTGCACGCCTGGGCGCGGACGGCGCTGACGCACTACGCCGCCCCGGCCTGGCGCGAGGAGGGCGGCCGGCTGGTGGCCGCGGGAGCGCTGCGGGAGCTGCGGGCGGCCGAGCCGGGCAGCGAGCACCAGTTGACGTGGGCGCGGTTCTTCGCCGCGACGGCGGCCGCGGACGCCGACTTCAAGCTGCTGGAGGGCCTGCTGGACGGCTCGGTGGCGTTCGACGGACTGGACGTGGACCAGGAGCTGCGCTGGTCGCTGCTGGAACCGCTGGCGGCCCACGGCCACGCGGACGAGTCCGTCATCGCCGCGGAGCTGGCCCGCGACGACACCGCCTCGGGCAAGCGCCACCAGGTGCGGTGCCTGGCGTCCCGCCCGTCCGGGGCGGTCAAGGCGCAGGCGTGGGCGCAGGTCGTCGAGTCGGACGCGCTGTCGAACGCGCTGGTGGAGGCCACGATCGCGGGCTTCGCCCAGCCGTCGCAGCGGGAGCTGCTCGCCCCGTACGCGCCGGTGTACTTCGAGGTGATCGAACGGCTGTGGGCCGAGCGGTCCATCCAGATCGGCATGGACGTGGTGCGGGGCCTGTTCCCGTCCCTCCAGGACGACCCGGCGACGCTGGAGCGGGCGGACGCCTGGCTGGCCGCCCACGCGTCGTCCGCCCCGGCGCTGCGCCGCCTGGTGCTGGAGGCACGCGACGACCTCGCCCGCGCCCTGCGCGCCCAGTCCTGCGACGCCTCGGCGGCCTGACCCGCCGGGCCGGGCGGTGCCTCCGGTCCCCGGGACCCGGACCGCCCGGTCCCGGGCGGTCCCGGGCGGTCCCGGGCGGTCCCGGGGGCCCGCCGCAGGTCGGGGCGTTGATCGGGGTTCCTGATCGGCAGTCGAACGTCCGTACTTTAGGACGGGGTCGTCCCGGAATGTCGACGGGCTTGTAACAGCGGTTAGGGGATGGCCGGTCGGCGGGAAATCCCGGGGCATGACCAACACCCCGCTCTCCCCCCGCCCCCTCTCCGCCCACACCGACGTCCGCCACCGCGTCCTGTCCACCGCGCAACTGAGGGCGCGGGGCGTGTCCTCCGCCGAGGCCGGTGCGCAGTGCCGGCCCGGTGGACCGTGGCAGCAGGTTCTGCCGGGTGTGTACCTGCTGCACCCCGGACCGCCGACCAGCGAGGAGCGGCTGCACGCCGCGCTGCTGTACGCCGAGCGGCGGCCCGGCGGCACCGGTGAGGCGATGATCACCGGGCTGGCGGCGCTCGCGCTGTACCGGTTCGCCGCCGCGTCGCCGCTGCCGTCGCTGGACCGGATCGACGTGCTGGTGCCGCGCACCCGGCGGCTGCGGTCCACCGGGTGGGTGCGGGTCGTGCGGGCGCACGCCGAGGTCCCGGCGGCGCAGGAGGTGACGGGCCTGCCGGTCGCCCCGGTGACCCGCGCCCTGGCGGACGCCCTCGCGGAGATCGGCGACGCCCGTACGGTGCGCCGGCTGCTGACCGAGGCGGTGCGCGGCGGGTACTGCGAACCGGCCGCCCTGGTCCGCGAGTTGACGCGGGCGCGGCTGCTGTCGCGGGAGCACGTCGTGGGTGCCGTGGACTCGCTGCTCGCCGAGGGGCGGGCGCGGGCGGAGGACCGGCTGTACGAGATGGTGCGGGCGCACGGACTGCCCGAGCCGCTGTGGAACGTGGACCTGCGGCTGCCCGGCGGCCCGCACCTCGGCGGGGTGGACGCGTACTGGCCGGACCACGCCGTCGCCCTGGAGCTCGACACCCGCTCGCCCCGCCAGGACGGGGAGGACGCGGCGTGGACCCAGTACACGCGCAAGCGGGAGCACCTGGAGCGGCTCGGCATCACCGTCGTCCACATCACGCCGAAGAAGCTGCGCGAGGCCCTGGAGCAGCAGGCGGTCGTGGTACGGACGGCGCTGATGGCGGCCGGGGACCGGGCCCCGGCCCCGTACGTCGTGGTGCTCCCGAGGTGAGACGCCCGGGTGCGGCGTCCCGGACGGCTCAGCCGCAGAACTCGGCTTCGACGACCGCCTGCGTGTCGCCCGCCCAGTCACCGTTGACGTTCAGCGCAAGCGAGTGCTGCCCGTTCCGCGTGGCGACCATGTTGGAGCCGGATCCGTGGATGCCGCCGCTGTGGCCCCACACCTCCTTGCCGCAGCTCAGCTTCTGCGCGAACAGCCCCAGGCCGTAGCGGGCCGACGGGGTGTCCTTGCTCACCGGGACGGTGGTGGTCATCTCCTTCATCTGCCGCGGTGGCAGCAGCTTCCCCTTGAGCAGCGCCCGTACGAAGCGCTGGAGGTCGGCCGAGTCGGAGACCATCTCGCCGGCCGCCCAGGCGATGGACGGGTTCAGCTCGGTGACGTCGTGGACCTGTCCGCCCGGCTCCGGGGAGAGGGTGGAATAGGCGCGGCCGCTCGGCTTCGGCATCCGCGGGTCGGTACCGGGGACGCTCGTGGCGCGCAGCTTCAGCGGCGTGAGGACGCGGCGCTCGATCTCCTTCCCGTACGGCCGCCCGGTCACCTTCTCGATGACCAGGCCGGCGAGGACGTAGTTGGTGTTGGAGTACCTCCAGTCCGTCCCGGGCGCGAAGTCGGGCCGGTGCTGCATCGCGATGGCGACCAGCTGCTGCGGCGTCCAGGTGTCGTAGCGGTGCCGGAGGAAGTCCGGACCGAAGACCTTCTTCTGGAAGCCGGGGTCGGCGGTGACGTTGTAGATGCCGCTGGTGTGGTTGAGCAGCTGGCGGATCGTGATCTTCCGGCCGTCGTGGCCGTTGCCGCGCACGACGCCCGGCAGCCACCGCTCGACGGTGTCGTCCAGGTCGAGTCTGCCCTCGGCCTCCAGCTGCAGGACGACGGTCGCGACGAACGTCTTGGTGATGGAGCCGACGCGGTAGCGGTCCTGGGGCAGGCGCTCGCGTCCGGTCCGCAGGTCGGCGACCCCGGCGGCGCCGTTCCACGTGCCGTCGCGGTCCTGTGCCTGCGCGAGCGCGCCGGGCACTCCCTCCCGTACGACGGCCTCCAGGGCCGCCTGGGTCTTCGCGTGGTCCGTCCGGGTCTTCGCGTGGTCCCCGGTGGCGCGTGTCTGCGCCGCCGCCGGGACGGTGAAGGCGGTGGCGGCGAGGGCCGCCGTCACCATCGCCGCCGTCAGCGCCCTTTGCCGTATCGCCATGTGCGTTCCCCTCGCTCCTCGACTGTGGTCGCCGGGCAGGACTCCGCCGGGGCGCGGGGGGTTGCGCGGGGCTGGGGGGTTGAGCGTGTTTCAGCCTTCCTTGATCACTTCGGGGTTGGCGGGTGAGTACGCGGGCGCGGACCAGCGCGGCCGGCCGGCGCCCTCCCGCTCCAGGACGCGCTCGACGGTGAAGCGGACGGTGCGGCCGCGGGCGTCGGAGTCGGTGCGTGCGGTGCCGGTGAGCTGGAGCGTGGTGCCGGCGGTCCAGTCGAGGAACAGCAGCCCGGCACGGCTGTCGGTCTCGAGGTTGCCGAGGGTGAGGAACATGGCGTTGCCCGGGTAGTCGGGCCAGCTCAGCTCGGTGGGCGACGTCACGCGTACGAAACCGGGGTTGCCGCCGCGGTGGCTGGCGTCGGCGCCGTGCCCGGGCGCGACGGTGGCGATGAAGAAGGTGTCGGCCGCGCCGACGAACTCCCGCTGCGCGGCGGTGAGCCGTTCGCCGCGGTGTACAGCTCCGCTTCCCCGGCCGTCTCCGGCGCCGAGCAGCCGGCGCTGCTGGATGTACTTGGGGCAGTTGGAGAAGACCTCGCGCGCCGCGATGGTGAGGCCGCGCGGGCCGGGCCGCGCCGTGCCGTTGAGCCGCATCCGGCGCCGGGTGCGCGGGTCGAGGGCGATCGTGCCGACGGGGACGCCGGGATCGCCGTCGGGGGCGCCGGTGGGCCGGGCGAGCGCGGCGGCGAGCGGGTCGCCGTCGGGGACGCCGCCGGCGACCGACACCGAGTGCGGCCCGGTGGCCCGTACGAAGCCGGGCGCGCCGGTGAGCAGGGAGCTCCAGACGCGGCCCTCGTCGTCGGCCGCGCCGAGCACCAGCATGGGCTGGAGCTCCAGGAAGGCCGCGGCGACCGGGCGGATGCCCGGGCCGATGGAGCGGCCGACGTGATCGGCGAGCTCCCGCACACCGAAGCGGCGCTGCACGGCGAGCGAGCCCTCGTGGTAGGGGCCGGACATGGAGCTGCCTCCTAGAAGAAGCCGCAGGTGGGGGCGTCGGCGTACGGGGCGGGGGCGCCCTCGGCGCCGCTGGGCGCGTAGATCTCCAGGCGGGTGCCGTCGGGGTCGTGGAAGAAGATCCCGCCGGATCCGGCGCCCTCGCGGTGGGCGACGACGCCGTCGTGGGCGAAGTCGACGCCGTGCGCCGTGAGTCGGGCCTCGGCGTCCCGGACCCGGTCGATGCTGTCGACCTCGAAGGCGAGGTGGTGGAGGCCGGCGCGGGCGGGGGCGTAGGGGGCGTCGGCCTGCTGCCAGAGCGCGAGGACGAGCCGGCCTTCCTGGCCGAGGAGGGCGTACCGCCGGCCGTCCTCCTTGCCCTCGACGAGCACCTCGAAGCCGAGGAGGTCGCCGTAGAAGGCGAGGGAGCGGGCGAGGTCGGTGACGTTGAGGCCGACGTGGCCGGTGCACAGCGTGGTGTTGGTGGTCGCCGTCATGGCAGATCCCTTTCGCCGATCGATATCTAACTGTTGAAAGTGACTTTAGAGGTTAGATCTGTACGGCGCAACCGGCCACGTACGATTGAGGGGTTAGGTGTGCACGGCAGGGAAGGGACCGCCACCGATGGCCGCATCCGATCCGCGCCCGCTCGTCGGCGAACCGGTCTCCCTCGACCTGCTCAACACCCGCTGGGTCCACGAGGGCGCCGGGCAGGACCTCCTGACCGGCACCGACGGGCTGGCGGTGTGGCTGGCGGCCAACGGACTCGACACCGACGGCCGCTTCCGGGCCGACGCGCGCACCCTGGAGCACACCCTCGCCGCGCGCGACGCCCTCGCCGCCGTCGTCGACTCCCCCGGCGACCGCGCCGCGGCCGCCCGGCTGAACGAGGTCCTCGCACACGGCCGGATCCGGGCCACGCTCGGCCCCGCGGGCCCCGCGGAAGAGGCGGAGTTCGCCGACCCGTCCTGGGGCCCCGGCTGGCTGGCCGCCCGCGACTACCTGCACCTGGTGCACACCGCACCCGACCGGATCCGCGCCTGCGCCCACGAGGCGTGCGTCCTGCACTTCTTCGACACCTCGCGCAACGGCACCCGGCGCTGGTGCTCCATGGCGGTGTGCGGCAACCGCGCGAAGGCCTCGCGCCATTACGCGCGCAGCAAGGAAAGTTGAACGGTCGGCCTAACTGCCTGCGGAAACCGGGGAATTGACCTTGTTCGTCCCCGGTGGCGTACATCCCGCGGTGGCGGATGTACGCCATGACCCCCATCGCGTCTTCAGCAACCCTCCACAAAACCCGGTCCCGTACGAAAGGGTGAGCGGTCATCCGGCACCACATACCGGACCCTCTCTTTCACATACAGGGATGCTGATGACCACCCTCGAATCCCAGGGCTCCATACCAGGGAGCCCGACCCCCGGCCACAGACGGACGGCGCGCGTCGTCGCCGCCGCCGGCCTGGTGGCCGCGCTGGTCGCGGCCGGCACCGCTCCGGTGTTCGCCGCCGACGACCCGGCAGGCACCGCACCGGTCAAGGCGGCGACCGACAAGCTCGGCGCGGACGACGCCGACCTGCTCGCCGAGGCGGAGCACCGCGGCGACAAGACGGTGACCGTCATGGTCGCGACCGCCCCCGGCGCGACCGAGCAGGTCGCCGCCCAACTGGACGCGGTCCAGGGCGCGTCCGTCGGCAGGACGTACGACAAGCTCGGTTACGTGCGGGCCACCCTGCCGACCGCGCGGGCGGAGGCCGCCCTCGACGCGGCGGCCGACCTGTCGAGCGTCCACGGCATCGACCTCAGGCACGAGATCGAGCTGGACGACCCGAGGCCGTCCGCCGACCGGGCGCAGGGCGCGGAGGGGACCGCCACGGCGGCCGCGTACCCGGGCCCCGACGCCTCGACGCCCGCGAAGAACCCGTACAACCCGTCCTTCGAGACGGGCGCGGTCGACTTCGTCAAGAAGAACCCGAAGTTCGACGGCCGCGGCGTGACGATCGGCATCATGGACTCCGGTGTCGACCTGGGCCACCCCGCGCTGCAGAAGACCAGCACGGGCGAGCGCAAGATCGTCGACTGGGTGACGGCCACCGACCCGATCACCGACAGCGACGGCACCTGGCGCGCCCAGATCACCCCGGTCGACGGGCCCGCCTTCACGGCGGCCAGCCGCACCTGGACGGCGCCCGCCGGGAAGTACCACTTCAGCCGGTTCTCCGAGGCGATCACCGCCAACGGGGACATGAAGGGCGACGTCAACCGCGACGGCGACACCACCGACGTCTGGGGCCTGCTGTACGACCCCGAGGCGGGCACCGTCCGCGTCGACCTGAACGGCAACAACGACTTCACCGACGACACGCCGATGAAGCCGTACAAGGACGGCCACCAGATCGGCTGGTTCGGCACGGACAACCCGTCCACCGAGGTCGCCGAGCGGATCCCGTTCGTCATCGAGATCCGCAAGGACGTCCCCATGGACCCGCTGGGCGGGACCTGGGTCGGCAAGAAGGCCGACTTCGTCAACGTCGGCATCATCGAGTCCGAGCACGGCACGCACGTCGCGGGCATCACCGCCGCCAACGGCCTGTTCGGCGGGAAGATGAACGGCGCGGCGCCCGGCGCCAAGCTGGTCTCCTCGCGCGCCTGCTCCTGGAGCGGCGGCTGCACCAACGTGGCGCTCACCGAGGGCATGGCCGACCTGGTCATCAACCGCGGCGTGGACATCGTCAACATGTCCATCGGCGGCCTGCCGGCCCTCAACGACGGCAACAACGCCCGCGCCGAGCTCTACACCCGCCTCATCGACCAGTACGGCGTCCAGCTGGTCATCTCGGCGGGCAACGAGGGCCCGGGCACCAACACCATCGGCGACCCCGCTCTGGCCGACAAGGTCATCTCCGTCGGTGCCGCGATCTCCAAGGAGACCTGGGCCGCCAACTACGGCTCCGAGGTCGAGAGGCCGTACGCGATGTTCAACTTCTCCTCGCGCGGCCCGCGTGAGGACGGCGGCTTCGTCCCGACCATCTCGGCTCCGGGCTCGGCCATCAACACCATCCAGACCTGGCTGCCCGGCGCGCCGGTCGCGGAGGCCGGTTACAAGCTGCCCGCCGGTTACGGCATGCTCAACGGCACCTCGATGTCCTCGCCGCAGGCGGCGGGCGCGAGCGCGCTGCTGCTGTCGGCCGCGAAGCAGAAGAACATCGACCTCCCGCCGGCCGATCTGCGCACCGCGCTGACCAGCACCGCCAAGAAGATCAGCGGGATGGCGGCGCACGAGCAGGGCTCCGGCCTGATGAACGTCGTCGGCGCGTGGAAGGCGATCCGCGAGGGCGCCACCGCCCACGAGTACGCGGTCAAGGCGCCCGTCGACACCGCGATCGACTTCGCGCTGAAGACCCCCGGCTTCGGCACCGGCCTGTACGACCGCGAGGGCGGCCTGAAGGTCAAGCAGAAGAAGACGTACGACGTCACGATCACCCGCACCAGCGGCCCGGACCGTCCCGTCCGGCACGAGCTGGACTGGAAGTACAACGACGGCACCTTCGACCTCATCGGCTCGGGCGCCGTGGTGCTGCCGCTGAACGAGCCGGTCACCGTCAAGGTGACGGCCAAGCCGCTCTCCGCCGGTGTGCACAGCGCGATCCTGGAGGCCGACGACGAGGACACCGAGGGCGTCGACAAGCAGATCCTCGCCACGGTGGTCGCCTCCCAGGAGCTCGCCAAGCCGTCCTTCACGTACACGGCGAAGGGCTCGGTGCAGCGCAACCTCTCGAAGTCGTACTTCGTGACCGTGCCCGAGGGCGCCAAGTCGCTGGAGGTCACGCTCGGCGGGCTGAAGGAGAAGAGCCAGACCCGGTTCATCGCCGTCCACCCGTACGGCGTGGCCGTCGAGGACACCGCGTCCAGCGTCTGCTACCCGCACTACAACCCGGCGAACACCTGCCGCCCCGACCTGCGCTCGTACACCGACCCGCAGCCGGGCGTCTGGGAGATCGAGGTCGAGTCGCGCCGTACGTCGCCCGACCTGGACAACCCGTTCAAGCTGGGTGTGACGCTGCTGGGTGCCTCCTTCGACCCGGCCGTCAAGACCGTCGCCGAGGCGAAGGCCGGCACCCCGGCCCCCGTCGAGTGGAAGGTCACCAACGGGTTCGCCGCCCTGGAGGGCAAGCTGAAGGGCGGCCCGCTGGGCTCCGCCAAGGTCGCCGCTCCGACGATCAAGAACCACGAGCAGCAGACCAGCACCGTGACCGTCGGTGAGGGCGTCGAGCGCCTCGACGTCGCCATCGGCAACACTTCCGACAAGGGCGCGGACCTGGACCTGACCGTCCTCAAGGACGGCAAGCAGGTCGGCCAGTCGGCGGACGGCGACTCCGAGGAGAGCGTCTCCCTGGTCAAGCCGGCGCCCGGCACGTACACGATCGTCGTCGACGGTTACGCGGTGCCGGCCGGGTCGACCACGTACGACTACAAGGACGTGTACTTCTCGTCCGCGCTCGGCACGGTCAAGGTCGACGAGACCCGGCCCGTGCAGCTGGCGAACGGCGCGTCCGCGCAGGTCACGGCGGAGGTGCTGGTGAACGGCGCCGCTCCCGAGGGCCGGCGGTTCTTCGGCGAGGTGTCCCTGCTGAACGCCCGCGGCACGGCCGCCGGCACCGGCAGCGTCGTGATCGAGAAGGTCACGCCGTAACACCCCGTACGCGGTGAGTGAGGGCGGGCGTCCGGACGGACGCCCGCCTTTCGCGTGCCGGTGGTGCGCCTTCTCACGTCGCGGACAATGAATTGGACAAGGCGGGCGTGGACAGACGCATCATGGAGCGGCACCAGGGCCGCAAGCACGTACGGAGGAGTCCCCGTGAAGGTAGGAATCGTCGGAGCCACCGGTCAGGTCGGCACGGTCATGCGCAGGATCCTTGCCGAGCGGAACTTCCCGGTCGACGAGCTGCGGCTGTTCGCCTCCGCACGGTCCGCGGGCACGCTCCTGGACGGCGTGACCGTCGAGGACGCCTCCACGGCCGACTACACGGGCCTGGACATCGTGCTCTTCTCCGCCGGCGGCGCCACCTCCCGGGCCCTCGCCGAGAAGGTCGCCTCCCAGGGCGCCGTGGTGATCGACAACTCGTCCGCCTGGCGCCGGGACCCCGAGGTGCCGCTGGTCGTCTCCGAGGTGAACCCGCACGCGGTCAAGGACCGTCCCAAGGGCATCATCGCCAACCCGAACTGCACCACCATGGCGGCCATGCCGGTGCTGAAGCCGCTCCACCAGGAGGCGGTCCTGACCGCCCTGGTCGCCACCACCTACCAGGCCGTCTCCGGCTCCGGGCTGGCGGGCGTCGCCGAGCTGGACGGCCAGGTCAAGGCCGTCGCCGAGCGGGCGACCGAGCTGACCCACGACGGTGAGGCCGTCACGTACCCCGAGCCCGGCGTCTACAAGCGCCCCATCGCCTTCAACGTGCTGCCGCTGGCCGGCTCGATCGTCGAGGACGGCTCCTTCGAGACGGACGAGGAGCAGAAGCTCCGCAACGAGTCCCGCAAGATCCTGGAGATCCCCGGCCTGAAGGTCTCCGGCACCTGTGTGCGCGTCCCGGTCTTCTCCGGCCACTCCCTCCAGATCAACGCCCGCTTCGAGTGCCCGATCAGCGTCGAGCGCGCGTACGAGCTGCTGAAGGACGCGGAGGGCGTCGAGCTCTCCGAGATCCCCACCCCGCTCCAGGCGGCCGGCAAGGACGCCTCGTACGTGGGCCGGATCCGGGCCGACGAGACCGTCGACAACGGCCTCGCCCTGTTCGTCTCCAACGACAACCTCCGCAAGGGCGCCGCGCTGAACGCGGTGCAGATCGCCGAGCTGGTCGCGGCCGAGCTGAACGGCTGACACCGGCGCAGAACGCCACGAAGGGCCGCCCCGCGACAACCGTGGGGCGGCCCTTCGGTGTCCGTGGAAGGATGACCGGAAACGTCACACAACGAGGAGATGACCGGGTGCCTGGCACGAACCTGACCCGTGAAGAGGCCCAGCGGCGGGCGGAGCTGCTGACCGTGGACTCGTACGAGATCGACCTCGATCTCAGTGGCGCGCAGGAGGGCGGCACCTACCGGTCCGTGACCACCGTGCGCTTCGATTCCGCCGAGGAAGGTGCGGAGACCTTCATCGACCTGGTGGCGCCGGCCGTGCACCGGGTCGTCCTGAACGGTCACGCGCTGGACGTCGCTGCCGTCTTCCGGGACTCGCGGATCGCGCTCAAGCACCTGAAGCAGGGCCGCAACGAGCTGACGGTCGTCGCGGACTGCGCGTACACGAACACCGGCGAGGGCCTGCACAAGTTCGTCGACCCGGTCGACGACCAGGCCTACCTGTACACCCAGTTCGAGGTGCCGGACGCGCGCCGCGTGTTCGCCAGCTTCGAGCAGCCGGACCTGAAGGCCACCTTCCGGTTCACCGTGAAGGCGCCGGCCGGCTGGACCGTCATCTCGAACTCGCCGACGCCGGAGCCGAAGGACGACGTCTGGGCCTTCGAGCCGACGCCGCGCATGTCGACGTACGTCACGGCCCTGATCGTCGGCCCGTACCACGCCGTGCACAGCACCTACGAGGGCACGGGTGGGCAGGTCGTGCCGCTGGGCATCTACTGCCGTCCCTCGCTCGCCGAGTACCTGGACGCGGACGCGATCTTCGAGGTGACCCGTCAGGGCTTCGACTGGTTCCAGGAGAAGTTCGACTACGCGTACCCGTTCGCCAAGTACGACCAGCTGTTCGTGCCGGAGTTCAACGCCGGCGCGATGGAGAACGCGGGCGCGGTGACCATCCGCGACCAGTACGTCTTCCGCTCGAAGGTGACGGACGCGGCGTACGAGACGCGCGCCGAGACCATCCTGCACGAGCTCGCCCACATGTGGTTCGGCGACCTCGTCACCATGGAGTGGTGGAACGACCTGTGGCTGAACGAGTCGTTCGCCACCTACACCTCGATCGCCTGCCAGGCCGCCGCGCCCGGCTCGCGCTGGCCGCACTCGTGGACCACGTTCGCGAACTCGATGAAGACCTGGGCGTACCGGCAGGACCAGCTCCCGTCGACGCACCCGATCATGGCCGAGATCCGCGACCTGGACGACGTGCTGGTCAACTTCGACGGCATCACCTACGCCAAGGGCGCGTCCGTGCTCAAGCAGCTGGTGGCGTACGTCGGCGAGGACGAGTTCTTCCGCGGTGTGCAGGCGTACTTCAAGCGGCACGCGTTCGGCAACACGCGCCTGAGCGACCTGCTGGGGGCGCTGGAGGAGACCTCCGGACGCGACCTGAGGACGTGGTCGAAGGCGTGGCTGGAGACGGCCGGCATCAACGTGCTGCGGCCGGGCATCGAGGTCGACGGGGACGGGGTCATCACCTCGTTCGCGGTGCGGCAGGAGGCCCCGGCGCTGCCGGCCGGCGCGAAGGGCGAGCCGGTGCTGCGCCCGCACCGCATCGCGATCGGCCTGTACGACCTCCAGGACGGCAAGCTGGTCCGTACGGACCGGATCGAGATGGACATCCAGGCGGATGAGCTGACCGCCGTGCCGCAGCTGGAGGGCCGCGCCCGCCCGGCCGTGGTGCTCCTGAACGACGACGACCTGTCGTATGCGAAGGTGCGCCTCGACGAGGACTCCCTGAAGGTCGTCGCCCAGCACCTGGGCGACTTCACGGAGTCCCTGCCGCGCGCGCTGTGCTGGGCGTCGGCCTGGGACATGACCCGGGACGGCGAGATGGCCACGCGCGACTACCTGGAGCTGGTGCTGTCGGGCATCGCGAAGGAGTCGGACATCGGCGTGGTGCAGTCGCTGCACCGCCAGGTGAAGCTGGCCCTCGACCTGTACGCGGCGCCCGGGTGGCGCGAGGCGGGCCTGGCGCGCTGGACCGAGGCGACGCTGACCCACCTGCGGACCGCGGAGCCGGGCAGCGACCACCAGCTCGCCTGGGCGCGGGCCTTCGCCGCGACCGCGCGCACGCCGCAGCAGCTCGACCTGCTGGCCGCGCTGCTGGAGGGCCGGGAGGCGATCGAGGGCCTGGTCGTCGACGCCGAGCTGCGCTGGACGTTCGTTGAGCGGCTGGCGGCGACGGGCGTGTACGACGAGCCGGAGATCGCGGCGGAGCACGAGCGCGACCGGACCGCGGCGGGTGAGCGGCACGCGGCCACGGCCCGGGCGGCGCGTCCGACGCCGGAGGCCAAGGCCGAGGCGTGGGCCTCGGTCGTGGAGTCCGACAAGCTCCCCAACGCCGTGCAGGAGGCGGTGATCGGCGGGTTCGTGCAGACGGACCAGCGCGAGCTGCTCGCCCCGTACACGGAGAAGTTCTTCGCTGCCGTGAAGGGCGTGTGGGAGTCCCGGTCCTACGAGATGGCGCAGCAGATCGCGGTCGGTCTGTACCCGGCGGTCCAGGTCTCCCAGGAGACCCTGGACGCGACGGACGCGTGGCTCGGGAGCGCCGAGCCCAACGCGGCGCTGCGCCGCCTGGTCTCGGAGTCCCGGTCTGGCGTGGAACGCGCCCTGAAGGCCCAGGCCGCGGACGCGGCTGCGGGCGCGGACGCGTGACGGCTCTTCGCGAGTGAACCGAAGGGGCGCCCTCCCCCGTGGGGCGCCCCTTCGCCGGCTTTCAGGGCGCGGCGCACCGGGCGCGGAGCCGTGCCGCGCCTCCGGCGGTGCGGGAGCCGTGCCGCGCCTCCGGCGATGCGGGAGCCGTGCGGGCGCATGCGGGAGCCGTGCGGGCGCGTGCGGGCGATGCGGGAGCCGTGCGGGCGCATGCGGGCGATGCCCCGTCGGGGAAGGCGTCGAGGCGGCCGATCGGCCGGTCGTGGTCGCCCGGGTGGAGCAGGGTGCTCGCCGTCGACGCCGCGCCGGGAGGCGTGGGGTCAGGCCGCGGCCCTGAGGAGGCGGCCGGTGATGGTGGCGAGCCGCCGGCCCTGGTGGCGGGCGGCACTCAGCACGTTCTCGCCGGGGGCTCCGGCGGCCGAGGGGTGGGCGGTGCCGTAGGGGTTGCCGCCGGCCGCGTAGACCACCGGGTCGGTGAAGCCGGGCGGGACGATGAGCGAGCCCCAGTGGTGCATCGTGTTGTAGAGCGCGAGCAGCGTGGACTCGTTGCCGCCGTGGGTGTTGGCGGCGCTGACGAAGCCGGTGACGGGCTTGTCGACGAAGGCGCCCTGCTGCCACAGACCCCCGGTGGAGTCGAGGAACTGCTTCAGCTGGGCGGAGACGTTGCCGAACCGCGTCGGCGTGCCGAAGGCGTACCCGTCGGCCCACGCCAGGTCGTCCAGGGTGGCGGTCTCCACGTCCCGGGTCGCCTCGACGTGCTCGCGCCAGGCGGGGTTGGAGTCGATGGCCGCGTCGGGGGCGAGCTCGGGAACACGGCGGAGCCGGACCTCGGCACCGGCCTTCTCGGCACCTTCCGCCACCGCGAGGGCGAGCTGGTGGACGTTGCCGGTGGAGGAGTAGTAGACGACGGCGATCTTCGGTGCCATGACACAACCCTTCATCAAGACCTCGAAGCGGATTCTTATCCGCTTGCGACCCCGAGTTAACCGGATAGGAATCCGGATAGCAAGAGGGTGGGTGGAGCTAACCGGATAGCTTTCCGCTCCGGGGGCTATGCTCGGAGGCATGAGTCCGACGCCGCCGCGCCCCCCGCAACGCATCGACCTGCCGCTCGCGGACCGGTCCGTGAGTGAGCGGCCGGAGCGCGCGGACGCCGCGGACAACCGCCGCCGGATCCTCGAGGCCGCCGCCGCGATCGTCGCCGAGAAGGGCCCCGGGGCGCTGACCATGAACGCGGTCGCGCACGCCACCGGTATCGGCGTCGGCACGGTCTACCGGCGCTTCGGGGACGTCGCCCGGCTGCTGCTGGCCCTGCTCGACGAACGCGAGAAGCGGTTCCAGGAAGACTTCATGGCCGGGCCTCCGCCGCTCGGGCCCGGCGCTCCGCCCATCGAGCGCCTCCGCGCCTTCCTGCACGCGCTGGCCGACCGGGTCGCCGAGCAGCAGGACATGATGCTCGCGGCGGAGACCGCGGCGCCGCTCGCGCGGTACGACAGCGGCGCCTACACGACCATGCACATGCACACGGCGATGCTGGTGGGCCGCATCCGCCCGGGCGCGGACGCCGCGCTGCTGGCCCACATGCTGCTGGCCCCGTTCATGCCGAGCCTGATGCACCACCTCACCCGCGCCGACGCCCGCGCGCTCGACGCCGTCAAGGCGGCCACCGACGAACTCCTGCTGGGCCTGGCGCGGCCGGCACCCTGACGCGGACGGCCCCGCTGCCGTCGGCAGCCCGGACATCCGGATACCCGGCCACCGGGCTACCCGGCCGTCCGGCCCCGACTACCGCAGGGAGGCGGCCTCGCGCAGGGCCGTCAGTACGCGGGCGACCGCCGGGGCGGATTCCGAGCCGCGCCGGACCGCGGCGATCACGTGGCGGCGCGGCTGGTCGGCCTCCAGGACCCGCATCACCACCCCCGTGGACCGCTCCGCGGCCGCCATGCGGGGCACCAGGGCGACCCCCATGCCCGCCTCCACCATCGCCAGGATCGCCGTCCACCCGGCCGCCGAGTGCGCCTGTTCGGGCAGGAAGCCGGCTGCCTCGCACGCCGCCGTGGTGATCTCCGACCAGGGACCACTGCCCCCGAAGATCCACCGCTCCCCCGACAGGTCGGCCAGCCGCAGCCCGGGGGCGCCCGCGAGCGGGTGTCCCGCAGGCAGGGCCACGTCCAGCGGGTCTGCGAGCAACGGCACCCGGGTGAAGCCGGGGTCCCGGACGGTCGGTGCGTGCGCGGCCAGCGACAGCGCGAGGTCCACCGCGCCGGCGGACAGCAGCTCGTACGCCTCGGCCGCCTCCGCCTCCCGCACCCGCACCTCCAGGGCCGGGTGAGCGGTGCGCAACCGCAGCACCGCCGGCACGACGAGGGCCGGCACGGCGGTGGAGAACGCCCCGACGCGCACCTCGCCCGCCTCGCCCCGGAGATACCCCGTCAGTTCTGCGTCCGCGCGCTCCAACTGGGCGAAGACCTCTTCGGCGTGGCGCAGCACCAGGTGGGCGGCGTCGGTGAGCCGCACCCGGCGCCCCTGCGCCTCCAGCAGCCGCACGCCCAGCTGCCTGGAGAGGTTGGCCAGCTGCTGGGAGACGGCCGAGGGGGTCATCAGCAGCGCCTCGGCCGTCGCGGTCACCGTGCCGCGATCGCGGAGTGTGCGCAGGATCCGGAGCTTCTTGATGTCCCACTCGGTCATGCCACGCAACCTATCCGCCGGCCCGCGGGAGGGCTTGTGAGGCCCAACACAAGGATTTTTCCGGCCAGTCGGCACGCTGGAGGGTCTTTGGCGTCCACCGGACACCGCAGGCGGATCCGGTTGCCCGGCACTCCCGGGGACTTGGACACTCGGAGTCACGACCACCGCGGACGCGGCGGCCGTTCGACGGGCTTTCGTCCTGAAAGATCCGCAGGGGGGAATCCGCATGGCATTGCGCAAGGTGACCGCGGCGTTGTTCGCGGTCCTGGCACTCACGGCCACCGCAGCGATCGGGCCGGCCGCTCCGGCTGCCGCCGCGACCACCCTCCCCGACCCCGCCCTCGCCCACCCGGGCCACTCCCACGGCCGCCACCCCGGCTTCACCGCCGCAGCGGAGGAGGCGGGTCTGGACGACGACGAAGCGGAGGAACTCCAGCGGCAGGTGGACCACTACGTCGCCCGGCAGGGCGGAATCCAGGTGGCTCTCAACCGGGTCGCGGTCGCAGGCATGGGCGAGATCGTGCTGCCGCTCCCCGGCGCACGCCAGGCCCGCGCCGACTGCCCGGCCCAGAACTTCTGCATGTTCACCGGGCCCGACTTCACCGGCGCGCAGTTCAACCTCTACCGGTGCGCCACGTACACCCTGGAGAACTGGACCGGTGACGGGTCCTGGATCAACAACCAGACGCCGGGGACGCGGGCCAGGTTCCTCGACCGAAACCGGAACACCATCCACACCACCCCGGGTGCGTACTCGGCGAGCTCCCGCCACAACTGGGACCCGGTCTGGTACGTCGTCAACTGCTGACCCCTCCACCGTCCCACCGCCTCAGCTTCCGCCTCCGCCTCCGCCTCCGCCTCCAAGGCATCGTGTCCCCCGGCCCGCCCGGCCTCCCCGGCACGGCGGGCACGCGCGTCCCCCGCGTCCCGCACCTCCGTCAGCTCCCGCACCTCTCGGCCCCCCGTCCCCGCACCCCGCACCCCGAGTCCCGGCCTCCCCGCCTCCCCGGGCATGTGAGGCCTCCTCCGCCGGCCGACCCCCGGCGGACGAGGCCCTCACATCGCTGGGACCCTCACATCGCCGGGGCCCTCACATCGCCGGGGCCCTCACCTGCTCCGGCTCGCCGCGAGCACCACGCCGCCCAGGATCAGCGCCATGCACACCACCTGCAGCGCCCCCATCGCCTCGTCGATCAGCAGCCACGACAGCAGCGCCACGCACACCGGCTGGAGGTAGTACACGGCTCCCGCCCGCGCCGCGCCGATCAGGGAGACGGCCTTGTTCCAGGCGAAGAAAGCGAGCGCCGAGGAGAAGACCCCGACGTACACCAGCGGCGCCACCGTGCCCGCCGCCACCTCGAAGCCGCCCTGCACCACGAGACTGATGCCGTACGCCGGCAGCAGCATCACCGCCCCCAGCACGAAGGTCGCCAGGAGGAAGGCCGGCCCGCCGAGTTCCACGGGCCGCCGCTTGAGCAGGGCGCTGTACGAGGCGAAGCACACGGCCGCCGCCACGATCCAGAGGTCGCCGGCGGCGAAGTCCGTCCCCGGGGAGCCCCTGCCGACCAGCAGCACGACTCCGGCGCAGGCGATCAGCATGCCGGCCGCCCGGCGCGGGCCGAGCCGGGCGCCGCCGAGGCGCTCGTACACCGCCATCAGGACCGGGGAGGCCGCCATGACCATGCCCATGGTGCCCGCGGAGGTGGTCGTGCCGGCCTGGTTGACGAGGGTGTTGTAGACGGTGACGCCGAGCAGCGCGGCGAGGGACACGAAGCCGAAATGCCGGCGCAGGGCGCGGCGCTGGCGCCAGGCGGCGCCGGCGGCGAAGGGTGCGACGGCGAGGACGGCGACGATCCAGCGCCAGAAGGCGGCCTGGACGGGCGGCACGGAGTCGTGCAGGGCCCGGGAGGTGACGAAGCTGCCGGACCAGACGAGCGTCGCGACGGCCGCGAGGAGGAGGCCGAGGCCGGGCACCAGTCCCCGCCTCTTCGCGATCGCCGTCCTCTCGGGGTCGATCCGGACACGGGCCACAACTGCCACGGGAGTCCCTCCTGCGTACGCGCTCTCCGGCGCGTTCCGTGCGGTCGCCCCTACCGTCGCACCGGCGCTCCGTCCAGGTCCATCGAAACTTCCTGAGCCTTCCTTTCAGTGGAGCTGAACGTTCGCGGACGAGGATCCGGGGACCGCTGTCCGGCGAGCGTCGCCCCGAAGGCGAGGGCCATACCGAGCAGCTGCACCGGGCCCAGCGCCTGACCGAGCAGGACCCACCCGAGGACGGCCGCCGTGAGGGGCGAGAGCGGGCCGAGGAGCGTCACGGCGGTCGCCGTCAGCCGCTCGATACCGCGGAACCACAACCAGTACGCGACGGCCGTGTTGGCGAGCGCGAGGTAGGCGTACCCGGCAGCACCCCGCGCGTCGAGAGCCGGCGGCGCGCCCTCCACCAGCAGGGCGACGGGGGCGATCAGCAGCCCGCCGGCGCTCAGTTGCCAGCCGGTCATGGCGAGCGGCCCGACCCCGCGGGGGCGGCCCCACCGCTTGGTCAGCACCGTGCCCGCCGACATCGACGCGGCGGAGGCGAGTCCCGCGAGCACCCCGACGAGATCGAAGGCGGCCCCGGCCTTCAGGACCACGAGGCTCACGCCGAACGCGGCGGCGACGGCAGCGAGCAGCGAGCGCACGGTGGGCCGCTCGCCCAGCAGGAGCGCGGCGAGTCCGACGACGAAGAGCGGGCCGACCGAGCCGACGACGGCCGCGACCCCGCCAGGAAGGCGGTAGGCGGCGAGGAACAGCAGCGGGAAGAACGCCCCGATGTTCAGGGCCCCCAGCGCCGCCGATTTCCACCACCAGGCTCCGCGCGGCAGCTTCCGGGTGATGGCAAGCAGGGCCAGACCGGCGGGCAGTGCCCGCATCAGCCCGGTGAACAAGGGCCGGTCGGGCGGCAGCAGCTCGGTGGCGACGACATAGGTGGACCCCCAGGAGACGGGAGCCAGCGCGGTCAGCGTGACGACGGCGGCCTTGCGGGACATCGGTGTTCCCCCTCCATTTAGCTCAGCAATAAGTAGCTTAGCGCTAAGCTACTTACTTGCAAGTATCTTTCTTGCTCCTCCCCGATCGGTGAAGGGAGACTGCGGCCATGACCTCGACACCCCGCCCCGCGCCCCGTCCCCGGGAACAGGACCCGGCCGCACCGGACCCGGTCACCCCCGACCCGGTCGACGCGATCACCGCACAGTGGGCGGTGGTACGCCCGGACCTCGACACCCTCCCGATGGCCGTCTTCGGGCGCATCTACCGGCTCGGTCACGCGATGGCGACCCGTACGGACAAGGCGTACGCGCCCCACGGCGTCGCTCGTGGCGAGTTCGACGTCCTGGCGACGCTGCGGCGCTCGGGAGAGCCGTACACGCTCTCCCCGCGGGAGCTGTCGGCGACGCTGATGCTGACGACCGGCGGCATGACGGGCCGTCTGGACAAGCTGGAGCGGGCCGGGTTGCTGGTCCGCAGCCCCGACCCCCACGACCGGCGCGGCCTGCGGGTGACGCTCACGGAGCGGGGCCGCGAGCTGGTGGACGAGGCCGTGGCGGCCGGGCTCGCGGTCCAGCGGGCGGCCCTGGAAGCGGCCCTGGACGAGACCGAGGCGCAGCAGTTGTCGGCGCTGCTGCGCAAGCTCCTCGCGGCCACGGGCGCGTAGCGCCCGGCCCCTGACTCCCGGCCCCCTGGCGCCCGGCATGCGGCACGCGGATCGGCCCGGACGCGGCGAGGGGCGGAACGCACGTAGGCGCCACACAGCGGCATCCCGCTGTGCAGCGCCTACGGAAGAGAAGGCGGCGTGGTCCCTAGCTCTGCTTCCTGGACTTGTCGAGCACCATCACCAGCCCGGCGATGACCAGGAACAGCAGGATGGGGGCACCGACGAACAGGCCCAGCGTCTCGGCCACGCTCAGGCCGCTGCCCGGGTCGTCGCCGTCGTCCCGGACGAGTGCGAGCGCGGGGGACGACATGAGCAGCATCATCAGCGTCGTACCGGCCGCGACGGCGCCGGCGCGCAGGGCGTTCTTCTTGTCCACGGTGCAAACCTAGCGAACGCCTAAGGACGCCGCGCGCCCGGGGGTCCCATAGGGGGCTCCGCATCCGGTTCCGCCGCCGGCTCCGGGGGCGCCGCGGGCGCGCGCAGCTCCGCCATCAGGGCGTGCAGCCGGGGCGAGGCGGCCAGCTCCTCCAGGCTGACCGGCCGGCCCTCGGCGTCGGCGATGGGCAGCCGCCAGTTCGGGTACTGGTCCCAGGTCCCGGGCAGGTTCTGCGGGCGCCGGTCGCCCACCGCGTCGGGCAGCCACACCCCGGCCATCCGCGCGGGCGTGCGCCGCAGGAAGCGGTAGAAGGCGCGGATCTCCGCCTCCTCGTCGCGCGGGCCTCCGACCGGGAGGAGCCGCAGTTCCTCCAGGTAGGCCAGCCACTCGGCGGCGTCCCTCGCGTCCTCGGCCCGCTCCTGCTCCAGCGGCCCGGTGAGCAGGCCCAGCCGGTGGCGCAGCTCCACGTGCTCCCCGGTCAGGCGGGCGGCCGTGGACGGCAGGTCGTGGGTCGTGGCGGTGGCCACGCAGTCCGCGCGCCAGCTCTCCGGGGGCAGCGGCCTGCGGTCGCCCTCCCAGTCGCGTTCGAACCACAGCACGGACGTGCCGAGGACGCCGCGGCGCTGCAGGGCCTCCCGGACGCCGGGCTCCACCGTCCCGAGGTCCTCGCCGATCACCACGGCGCCGGCGCGGTGCGCCTCCAGGGCGAGGACGGCGAGCATGGCGTCGGCGTCGTACCGGACGTACGTGCCCTCGGTGGGCTCGCGGCCCTCGGGCACCCACCACAGCCGGAACAGGCCCATCACATGGTCGATGCGCAGGGCGCCCGCGTGCCGCAACAGCCCGCGCAGCAGGTCCCGGTAGGGCGTGTAGCCGGAGGCGGCGAGCGCGTCGGGACGCCAGGGCGGCAGGCCCCAGTCCTGGCCGCGCGCGTTGAAGGCGTCCGGCGGGGCGCCCACCGACATGCCGGCGGCGAACGCGTCCGCCTGCGCCCAGGCGTCGGCGCCGTCCGGGTGCACGCCGACCGCGAGGTCGTGGACGATCCCGACGTCCATGCCCGCTTCCCGGGCGGCCCGCGCGGCGGCGCCGAGCTGTTCGTCGGTGAGCCAGGCGAGCCGGCAGTGGAAGTCGATCCGGTCGGCGAGCTCCTCCCGCTCCCGCGCGGTGGCGGCGGACCGCGGGTCGCGCAGGTCGGCCGGCCACTGGGACCGGTCGGAACCGTACCGCTCGACCAGCGCGCACCAGGTGGCGTGGTCCTCCAGCGCCTGCCCCTGCGCGGCCCGGAAGCCTCGCAGGGAGGCGTGGCGGCCGGGGCCGAGCGGCACGGCGCACAGCAGCTCCAGGGCCCGGCGCTTGAGCACCCACACCGCGTCCCGGTCGATCAGCTCGCCCTTGCGGAGCACCTTCTCGCGCAGCTCGCCGGCGCGGGCGACGAGCGCGTCGAGCTCGGCGCGGTCCTCGGCCGTCAGGTGGGCGGACGCGTACGCGTACTCGGGGACGTCCTCGACGCGCAGGTGTACCGGGTCGGGGAAGCGCCGTGAGGAGGGCCGGTACGGGGAAGGGTCGGTGGGCGTGCCCGGCACGGCCGCGTGCAGCGGGTTGACCTGCACGAAGCCGGCGCCGAGCGCCCGCCCGGCCCAGTCCGCCAGCTCGCGCAGGTCGCCCAGGTCGCCCATGCCCCAGGAGCGCGAGGACAGCAGCGAGTACAGCTGCACCAGCAGGCCGTAGCCGCGGGCGGGGGGCTGCGGCACGCGGGCGGGGGCCACGACGAGCGTGCAGTGCGCGGTGCGGCCGTCGCCCGCGCGCGCCTGAAGCCGGTGGACCCCGAGCGGCAGCGCCGCCCAGTCGCCCGGCTCCCGGGTGACGCCGTCCTCGGTGGTGAGCCGCAGGGCGGTGCCCGGCGGGAGCGTCACGAGGGGGCGTGGCAGGCGTGGTGCGACGTCCTTCCACAGCACCAGCGTCGGCGGGAGCAGCCGCCGTGCGCACGTCTCCTCGACGGCCGCCAGGGAGACGCGGATCGCCTCCGGGGTGGCGGCATCGACGTCCAGGGCGGCGAGGACCTCGACCACCGTGGCGTCGGGGACCGGGACGGTGACGCCCGCGGACGGGGAGTACGCGGTGGCGACACCGTGCAGCGCGGCGAGCCGGGCAAGGGTCATTCAGGCTCCTGGGGACTCCGGTCCGCCGGCCGTGCGGTGCGCGGTCGGCTCGCTGGTGAGGGGGGTGAAGTCGGTGAGGGCGGGTTCGCTGGTCAGCGGGGTGGCGTCGGCGAGCGGCGGCTCGCTGGTGAGGGGCGTGGAGCCGGCGAACGGCGGCTCGCTCATGAGGGGACCGGCGGGGGCGGGTGCCGGGCCCGGGACCTGTTTGGAGAGGGCGGACATCAGGAGCTGGGCGGATGCGGCCACGGTGGCCTCCTCGGGGGTGCGGGCGGTGCCGGTATGGGGCACCGCTGAACAGGGGACACAGCAGCCCTACCCAGCGCACGCCGACGCATCCGCCCTACGTGGCGTGCGTCACAGGGCCCCCCGGGGGCGGGAGTTGGGCCACGGCTCCTACCCCGGTAGGCAAATACGACACAACGGCCACGCACATTGACACCTCCAGCGAGGGGGTGGTGGGCTCGAAACCGTCCGGTCCAGCCACCGGCAAAGCTACTCGCGGAACGACGAAGGACGAGGGGAGACGCGCGTGCAGTTCGGGCGCAGGAAGCGGACCGCCACCGCCGTCGCGGTCGCCGTGATCGGTGGCCTGCTGGGCGGCGCCCCGGGTGCGCTCGCCGCTCCCGGCAACCCCGGCTCCCCCTCCACCGCCGTGCCCGACCCCGGCCGCGACGCCGCGCCGCTGCCCGCCGTGTGGCCGCGCCCCCAGTCCCTGCGTCCGGCGGGGGCCGCGATACCGCTCGGCGCGGACGTGACCGTCGTCGCGGGCGAGGGCTCCGATCCGTACGCCGTGCGCGCCGTCGAGGACGTGCTGCGCGGGGCGGGCGTGCGCACGGTCCACACCGGGCCGGGCGTCACCGGCCGCGGACCGGTTGTGCTGATGGGCGGACCCGGCGCGCAGAACGCGCTGCGCGCTCTGCGGGCGCCCGAACGCGCCGATCTGCCGTCCGGCGGCTACCGCATCGCGACCGGCCGGTACGCCGACCGGGACACCGTCGCCGTGGACGGCGTCGGCGAGGACGGCCTCTTCCACGCCGTGCAGACGCTGCGCCAGCTCATAACGGCGACCGCGGGAGGCGGCAAGGCCGTGCCGGGCGTCGTCGTACGCGACTGGCCGGGCACCGCCGTACGCGGCATGGCGGAAGGTTTCTACGGACAGCCCTGGAGCCACGCGCAGCGCCTCGCGCAACTCGACTTCATGGGCCGCACCAAGCAGAACCGGTACCTCTACGCGCCCGGTGACGACCCGTACCGCCAGGCTCAGTGGCGTGACGCCTACCCGGCGGCGCAGCGCACCGAGTTCCGCGAGCTCGCCGAGCGCGCCCGGCGCAACCACGTGACGCTCGCCTGGGCGGTGGCGCCCGCGCAGTCGATGTGCCTGGCCTCGGAGGACGACGTCAAGGCGCTCAAGCGCAAGGTCGACGCGATGTACGCGCTCGGGGTGCGCGCCTTCCAGCTGCAGTTCCAGGACGCCAGCTACGACGAGTGGCACTGCTCCCGGGACGCCGACACCTTCGGCTCCGGCCCCGCGTCCGCCGCCCGGGCGCACGCGCGCGTGGCGACCGGACTGGCGCGCCACCTCGCCGACCGGCACCCGGACGCCGAGCCGCTGTCGCTGATGCCGACCGAGTACTACCAGGACGGGGCCACCGAGTACCGTTCGGCGCTCGCCGCCGAGCTGGACCCGCGCGTGCAGGTCGCGTGGACGGGTGTCGGGGTGGTGCCGCGCACGATCACCGGCCGTGAACTGGCCGGTGCGCGCGACGCGTTCAAGCAGCACCCGCTCGTCACCATGGACAACTACCCGGTCAACGACTACGCGCAGGACCGTATCTTCCTCGGCCCGTACACCGGCCGGGAGCCGGCTGTCGCGGCCGGGTCGGCGGTGCTGCTGGCCAACGCCATGGAGCAGGCCGCCGCTTCCCGCATCCCGCTCTTCACCGCCGCCGACTTCGCCTGGAACCCCAAGGGCTACCGCGCCCAGGAATCGTGGCGGGCGGCGATCGACGACCTGGCGGGCGGTGACGCGCACACCCGCGAGGCGCTCGCCGCTCTCGCCGGGAACGACGCCTCCTCCATCCTCAGCCCGGAGGAGTCCGCCTACCTGCGCCCCCTGCTCGGTGCCTTCTGGCGTACGCGCGCCACACCGGACGCGGCGGCCCGGGACCGGGCGGCCCGGGAGCTGCGCGCCGCCTTCACGGTGATGCGCGAGGCCCCGCAGCGGCTGGCCGGCGCGGCGGAGGGCCGGCTGGACGACGAGGTGCGGCCCTGGCTGGAGCAGCTCGCGCGGTACGGCCGCGCCGGAGAGGCCGCCGTGGACATGCTCCAGGCCCAGTCGCGGGGCGACGGCGCGGCCGCGTGGCGCGCGTCCCTGGAGCTGGAGCCGCTGCGTACCGCGCTGCGGGCCGGCTCCGTGAAGGTCGGCCGCGGCGTGCTGGACCCGTTCCTGGAACGGGCCGTCACGGAGGGGGCGGCGTGGACGGGCGCGTCACGCGACGCGGGCACCGCCCGGCGCGGGCCGACGGCGTACACGGTGCACCTGGACCGGCCGCGGTCCCTGGAGGCGGTGACCGCGATGGCGGTGCCGGCGGCGGCGGGCGGTCCGGCGGACGGCCCGGCGACCGGGGCGGCGGACGGCGGCGTCGAGGTGCACGTACCGGGTGAGGGCTGGCGGCGCCTGGGCGCCCTGTCGCCGACGGGCTGGACGCAGGCCGCGGCGCGGGGCCTGCGCGCGGACGCCGTCCGCGTCACCTGGACCGGCGCCCCGGTGGACGTCCGGGCCCTGGTGCCGTGGTTCGCCGACGAGCCGCAGGCCCGGCTGGAGCTCGGACGCACGGAGACGGACGCGGTGATCGGCGGCGCCCCGCAGCGGGTGGACGTCGTGCTGTCCGCGCAGCGCCCGGGCGAGGTGCGCGGCGCGCTCACGGCCAGGGCGCCCAAGGGCCTGAAGGTCACCGTCCCGAAGCGGACGACCGTCCCGCGCGGCACGGCGGCCACCGTGCCGGTCGCGATCACCGTCCCGAAGGACACACCCGCGGGCGAGTACCGCGTAACGGTGTCCTTCGCCGGCGAGGAGCGCACCCTGACCGTGCGCGCCTACCCGGCGACCGCCGGCCCCGACCTGGCCCGTACGGCGACGGCGTCGTCCTCCGGCGACGAGACCCCCGACTTCCCGGCGGCGGCCGCGAACGACGGCGACCCGGGGACCCGCTGGTCGTCGCCCGCGGAGGACGGCGCCTGGTGGCAGGCGGAGCTGCCGCGGCCCGTCCGCCTCGGCCAGGTGGTGCTGCACTGGCAGGACGCGTACGCGGCGAAGTACCGCATCCAGGTGTCGGCGGACGGCCGCACCTGGCGCACGGCGGCGACCGTCCGGGACGGCAAGGGGGGCCGCGAGACGGTCCGCATGGACGCCCCGGGCACCCGGTTCCTGCGCGTGCAGGGGGACGAGCGCGCGACGCGGTTCGGCATCTCGCTCTTCGGGGTGGAGGCGTACGCGGTCACGCCGTAGGCGTCCGCCCGCGCCGGGGCCCGGAGCGGCGCGGACGCCGGGGCGGCACGCGGCCCGGACGCGTCACCGGGCACGGAGGCCCGGCAGCGGACACGGACCGCGGCACGGGTCACGGGCAACGGCACGGTTCACGGACCCCGGCCCCCGTGCCACGGGCGCACCGGCCACGGCACGGGTCACGGACTGCGGACCGCGGCACGGGTCACGGACCACGGGCGACGACACGGGTCACAGGTCACGGACCGCCGCCCGCGGGGTCACGCAGGGTTCCGTTGCCCGGGGCCCCGGGGCAACGGGATCCCGGGGCAACGCAAAGGCCCGGACCGTGGGCATCAGGCGGAGATGCCGTCGATCCGGGCCATGGCGTCGTCAGCGCCGTACGGCTGCAGGTAGGGCAGCCAGCGCGGGTCCCTATGGCCGGTCCCGATGATGCGCCAGGCCAGGCCGGAGGGCGGGGCGGGTTGCTGGTGGAGCCGCCAGCCGAGCTCCCGCAGGTGCCGGTCGGCCTTGACGTGGTTGCAGCGCCGGCAGGCGGCCACCACGTTCTCCCAGGCGTGCTTCCCGCCGCGGCTGCGCGGAATGACGTGGTCGACGCTGGTTGCGACGCCACCGCAGTACATGCAACGCCCCCCGTCGCGGGCGAAGAGGGCCTTGCGGGTCAGAGGAACGGGCCCCCGGTAGGGGACCCGGACGAACCGCTTGAGGCGGACGACACTGGGTGCCGCCATGGCACGGGTCGCGCTGTGCAGGAAGGCGCCGGACTCCTCGAGGCATATGGCCTTGTTCTCGAGGACGAGGACGAGCGCGCGGCGGAGCGGTACGACGCCGAGGGGCTCGTACGACGCGTTGAGGACCAGGACATGCGGCACGGATGCCTCCTTGTACGCCGGCGGCGCGTGGCTCGCGCCGGGACGATCTGCTCTCAGTCTCTCCTCATGCCAGGTCGAAGCGCCACCACGTACCGGTAACGGGCTCGGAGTGTTTTCGACCACACCCTCTTGTCATCCCCAGGTGAGACATACCTCTCCCTCGAACATGGCAACGGACCCCCCTCGTTGTCCCGTTAGATTGTTTTGTCTGCTCTTCATGCCTGGAGGTACCCCACCGTGCACTGGTCCGCCGTACTGGCTGCCGACCCCACACCCGCGCCGGTGTCGCTCGACGAGGCTGCGAAGCAGGCCAACGAGGCCGCGGGCTGGGTCGAGGAGAACTGGTCCACCTGGCTGAACACCGGGCTGCGCATCCTGCTGATCCTGGTGGTCGCCTTCGTCCTGCGGATGCTGGTCCGCCGGGCGCTGACGAAGCTCATAGAGCGCATGAACCGCAGCGCCCAGGCGGTCGAGGGCACGGCGCTCGGCGGCCTGCTGGTCAACGCGGAGCGCCGCCGCCAGCGCTCGGAGGCGATCGGCTCGGTCCTGAGGTCGGTCGCGTCGTTCCTGATCCTCGGCACCGCGGGGCTGATGATCCTCGGCGCCTTCAACATCGACCTGGCCCCGCTGCTCGCCTCGGCGGGTGTGGCGGGTGTCGCGATCGGTTTCGGCGCGCGCAACCTGGTCACGGACTTCCTGTCCGGCGTTTTCATGATCCTGGAGGACCAGTACGGCGTCGGGGACTCCGTCGACGCGGGCGTCGCCTCGGGCGAGGTGATCGAGGTGGGCCTGCGGGTGACGAAGCTGCGCGGCGACAACGGTGAGATCTGGTACGTCCGCAACGGCGAGATCAAGCGGATCGGCAACCTGAGCCAGGGCTGGTCGACGGCGACGGTCGACGTCACGGTGCGCCCCTCGGAGGACCTGGACCACATCCGCGCCGTGATCACCGCGGCGGGCGAGGCCATGGCCAAGGAGGAGCCCTGGAACGAGCGCCTGTGGGGCCAGGTCGAGGTCCTGGGCCTCAACGAGGTGCTGCTCGACTCGATGACGGTCCGCCTCTCGGCCAAGACCATGCCGGGCAAGTCCCTGGGCGTGGAGCGCGAGCTGCGCTGGCGCATCAAGCGGGCCTTCGACGAGGAGGGCATCCGCATCGTGGGCGGCCTGCCGCAGCAGGCCGACGACGAGCCGAAGCCGGACCCGACGGCGGGCATGGCGCCGCCGTCGGCCTTCGCCAACACGACCTCGCCGCAGTCGGCGGCGGCGACCCCGCTGACCCCGACGGCCCCGGCTCCGGCTCCGTCGCAGCAGCCGGCGCCGAACCTGACGAAGTAGTTCTCACTCCATAGAGCGCATGCGGTAGGAATACGTTCCTACCGCGCGCTACGGTGAGTGGCATGACCGCACGGAAGCTGTCCATCTCCGTCCCTCCCGAAGTCGAGGAGACGATCAAGGCCGCGGCGGCCGAGGAAGGCAAGCCGGTCTCCGCCTGGCTGGCCGAAGCGGCCGTGGAGAAGGCGCACGTCGCGGCACTGCACGCCGAGGCCCGAGCAGCCGCCCGTGAGCTGGTGGCCGAGTACGAGAGCGAGCACGGGGCGCTGCCGAAGGAGTCCCGGCGGCGAGCCCGGGACTTCCTCGTGGAAACCGGCCTCCTCGACGAAAACCAGGAATGGCGGGCGGCCGGCTAGTGCCCGCGATCGTCTACGACACCGGCGCCCTGGTGGCCGCCGAGCGCCGCCGTCCTGACTTCCTGGCCCTCCACGACGAACTGACCGCGGCCCGTATCCGCCCGCTGGTTCCCGTGGTCGTCCTCGCTCAGGCCTGGAGGGGCGGCCCGCAGCACGGCATCTCCCGCGCCCTCAAAGGCTGCGACATCATCCCGGACACCGAACGCCTCGGCCGCGCGGCGGGCGTCGCCTGCGCCGCGTCCCGCACGTCGGACGTCGTGGACGCGATCGTGGTGTCCCTGGCGGTCCAGCACCAGGCCCCGGTGGTCACGAGCGACCCGGAGGACCTGACGCACCTGGCGGATTCGCTGGGCGTGAGGCTGCGGTTGTTCACGGTCTGAACTTCCGGAGCAATATCGCCACCTTGGCGGCAATGGTCGCACCGTGGATGCGGGCACATCTCATCTCGAATTATCATCGTTGTTACATGGAGCCCGGCAGTGCAATGCACGCTACTTAAGCATGACGAGCCGATCATCAACTTCCGCATTATTCCAAAGGACCGTCTCACCCTCGAATTTCCCTAGCCATAGAGTCAAGGTGCACCGGTCTGCAAATTTCAAGAAAACTGCGGTCGTACCTTCACTATCCCTGGCACTCCATGTACCTTCGCCGCTCTTGACGCCAACAACTGGCGAGTCAGCGGAGCATCCATAGTACTCCCCAAAAAGTCTCTCGGACGTAAACGCACCCCCCTCCCGCAAGATCAACAGAGAATCTTTAGGGCCACTCCAGCTTCGCATCACAAATTCTGCGTCACGCACTTCGGCCTTGGGAACCTTAGCGCTCGAATCTTCCAGGGAGGCACACCCTGATAGCCCGATGAACATCGATACCGTAAGCACAGCAGTGACAACTCTGCGCAAGCGCCCCAACGAGGCAGGCCTATTATCGGCAAAGCTCATTAAATCCCCTCACTTCGTCGCAAATATAAGCAAAGCTGCCTGCAAGTGGAGTGCCGGGCACGTCCACTTGCAGGAACACATTGCGACCCTATGCGACCCACACGAGCCGGGTCGGTCAAAAGTATATTACGGTCTGGAATGTGATTGTCATGTGATGGGACGTCATCATCCCGTTCGAGCCGAGCATCCTTGTGGCAATCACCCCGTCGTGATCTACCCACCGCTCAATAAACCTCTGCGATGGTGTTTCGTACCCCGTAGCAATGTGAGCGAAGGACGAAGCCGTCATGGAGTTTTCGATCGTCATTCTGGCTTGTATGCCCTTATGGTTGGCTCGAATGATCTTGTACCTTGTCTGATACGACCCCAGCACCGCTGTAGCTACGTTGTGATCTCCTGTGAGCATGGATTTCGCATCTTTTCTGAACTGTCCTCCATGATCAGTACCATCAGCGATCGAGTAGCGAAGTGCACCTTCGGTCAACCCCTCTTCCCTATACCGCTTGGCTATTTCGGCTCGTTGAATCGCCGTAAGGTCCGAAGCCATTACTTGTTGAGCCACCCGACTATCCTGGCCATAGACTTCAGCCGACTCCAACACACCGAGGAACCATTTGGCGCCTATCTCTACGAGTCCGTCATCTCCACCGCCAGTGATGGCATCACCAGGATTGCAGCGCGGGTCAATGGGCATGGCCGCACAGAAACGCGTTTGTTCATACCCCGGTTCTGCGAACAAGGGGTGTATGTAGGGAAGGTCCACTGGCGCGGGCCCTACGAGGGGGCCAGCGCCAGCACCGCCTCCGCACCTTCGAGGAGTCGGACAACCAATCACTGTGCTGCTGCCTGAGTTGCCACCGCTGGCTGTGCCAGTGTTGCCGCCGGAAGTGGGTCCTTTCTTGCCGCCTCCCGGCCCGCCGCAGCCCCGGCCCGAGCAGCCGGCGTGCGCTCCGTCGGGCCGGTCGTTGCCAGGAGCATTGCCGACGGTGCTCGTGCCGCCCGTGCCGCCGGTGTCGAAGTAGGGGCTGTTGTCGCCTTCCCATGTGAACAGGCCGGTGGGATCGGCATGCGTCGTGGGGTTGTTGTTGGCGTAGACGTATCCGTTGAGCGACTGGTGCTGGTCCAGAGCGAGCAGCGGGTCGACGCTGATGAACTGGCCGATCGCCGGGTCGTACTCGCGGGCGCCGATGTGGGTCAGGCCCGTGGACTTGTCGGCCGGCTTGCCGAGGAAGGCCTTGTCGTCGGGCCAGGTGGTCGGCGCGGTGCCGCGCGGGGCGCCGAAGGGGGTGGTGTAGCGCTTGGTGACGGCCAGGGTGGTGGCGTCCAGAGCCACGCTGCTGGTGCCGTGGTGGTCGGCGGCCAGGAAGCTGAGCTTCGTGCCCGTGACTCCCGCGGTGGCCGTGCGGACCGCGACTGTCTGGCCTGCGGCACTGTAGTAACGGGTGCCGCTGAGCGTCTTGGTGGTGCCCTTCGTGGTCAGGCGGACCTCCGTGCCGCCGAGGTAGAGGACGGTGTCTCCGTCGCCGGTGGCACGGCGGACGAGGAGCTCGCCGGAGGCGTCGTACAAGTAGCTGGTGCCCAGGGCAGGCTTGGTTCCGGCCGCCGGTTCGGTGGTGGCGGCCAGCTTGCCCTCGGTGTTCCACGTCAGGGTCTGCTGGGCCTGGGTGCCGGGCCGGCTGGTGGTGTTGCCCGCCTTGTCATGGGCGTACGTGGCGTTCTTCGCGCCGGTCGTCCTGGCCAGCGGGTGCGGCTGGGCGGCGGCGGTGCCGTAGGTGTAGGTGGTGGTCTTGTCACCCGAGGTGGTGTGCTCGGTCTCCGTGGTCCGCTGGCCCGCCGTGTTGTACGCGTAGGTGGTCCAGTAGGGAGCCGCGCCGTCGAGGCCGGCGGTGGCCGGGGCCGTGGCGCAGTCGGGGGTCTTCGGTGTCCAGGCGTCCTTCAGGCGGCGGTGGCCGTCGTAGGTGAAGCACTGGTAGTCCGGCTTCGCCGTGCCGCCCTGCGTGGTGGCGTCGAAGATCGACGTGACGTTGCCAGCGGGGTCCTGCGAGAACTGCAGTTCCTGCGGCATGTAGGCGTGGACGTCGTCGGTGACCCACGACTTGGTCAGGCGCCGTGTGCCGTCCTCATAGCTGTAGTTGAGATACGCCTTCTTGGCGGTCTGACTGACTCCCAGGTTGAGCTGGCGCAGGTCACCCTGCGGGGAGTACATGGCCGCCTGGACGTACCCGGTCATGCCCTGGGTGGACTCCAGCTGCCCCAGTGCGCCGTACTTGAACGCGACCATCTCGGAGGGCAGGCCGGCCACGGCCGGGCTGCTGGCCTGCTTGAGGGTTCCGTCGAGGTGGTAGTACGTCACTGCCGACAGCGTCTTGGGGACACCTGCCTGGACGAGCGGGTCGCTGTCGGGCAGGGTGAGTGATGTGCCGTTGGGCCGGTACAGCGGGTCATAGCTGGTGACCTTCTGGGTGTAGGCCTTGCTGGCCGTCTGGTTGACGCCGTTCTCGTAGCGGACGGCTGTGTCCTGCTGTCCCTTGGCGAGCGTGTCGAAGGTCCAGGCGGCGAGCTTGCTCGCGTCCGTCTTCGTTCCGTCCCACAGGCCCGTCCTGCGGCCGAGGGCGTCGTACTCGGTGACGAGGGTCTTGCCCCGGGAGTCCGTGGTCGTGATGGCCTGGTCGAGTTCGTTGTAGGTAGTGGTCGCCTTGCCCTTGTCCGGGTCGGTCGCGCTGCTCTGGCGGCCGAACAGGTCATAGGTGTACGTCCACTTGGCCTTGTCCGGGCCCTCTACGACGGCTTGCTGTCCCGCGGGTGCGTAGGTGTAGTTGGTCGCCGTGTAGTCGTCGCCGGTCGGTTGGGTGCCGCCGTACTCACGGCGCTGTGTGGTCTGGCCGAGGGCATTGGTGACCACCGCGGCGGCCTGTCCGCCGGCCGGGGCGGTCGTGGTGACGGTGTCACCCGTGTAGGCCGTGTCGATCGACCAGCGCAGAACGTTCCTGACCTTGGTCTCGGCCTTGACGGGCCGGCCTGCGCCGTCGTAGGTGGTGTCGGTCTGCAGGGGGGCCTGGCCCCCGTCGATCTCCACCATGGTGCCGGACGGGGCAGCCGTCTGGTCCCAGATGTCGGAGTGGACGGAGGTCGCGATGCCGCGCTCGTCGTACCGGGTCAGTGCGATCAGACGACCGCCGGCGGGTGAGGGCGACTGCGTCTGCCGCGGGCGCAGGAGGCTGTCGTAGATCTCGTAGGTGGTGTTGTAGCCGGTCCCCTGGTTGTTGAGTGTGCCGGTGGACACCCAGGACAGGTCGGTGGACGTGACGTTGTAGGTGTAGACGTGGTTCGGGCTGAAACCACCTGAGCGCGACATGTTCGGCAGCCAGACCTTGGTGACGCGGCCGAGGCTGTCGTACTCGCTCTCGGTGATCTTGCCGTTGGGGTCGGTCGCTTTCAGTGCCGCGCCGGTGGCGAAGTCCACGAGCGTCGTTGCCGTGTGCGACTTGGCGTTGGTGACGCTGGTCGCGGTGAGCGGGCCCGCAGCGGCGGGGGTGTAGGTGGTGGTGGCGGTGGTGGAGTCGTTGGTGTCCTTGACCGTCAGAGGGCGGCCGAGGGTGTCGTAGGTGGCTGTCGAGATCTTCTGCCACACGGGCTGGTCGTCGGTGCCGTACGACTTCGCCCGGCCGGTCCACTGCGCCTCGCCCTTTGTTGGCTTCTGCGCCGCGGTCCACGTGAGGGAGTCGTAGGCGGTCGCGGTGTCGGCGATGACGTCGCCGGGCACGGCGGAGGTGGCGGGCAGGTCCAGGGCCGTTTCGGCGGTGGCGCAGGGCTTGGCCGTCGTACGGCTGCGCGCGACGAGGCTGTTGATGCCGAGAGTGTCGTTGCGGGCGTACCAGGTGCGGGTGCACTTCTCGTCACCGGTGACCGCGGTGTCGCCCTTGTCCTCGACGGTCTCGGCCATGCCGTAGGCGTCGTACGCCGTCGCCGTGGAGCGGATGCGGTCGCGGGGCGGTGAGACGGTGGTGATGCTGGTGCGGGCGTGGGTGGCACCGGTGCGGACGAAGTACGCCTCGGTGTCGGCGTACGACTTGTGCTGGGTGGCGGTCCGCCTGGACCACGGGTCGTTGACCTGGCCGCCGATCTCGGGGCCGGTGGCGCCGTTGTAGGTGACCGATTCGCGCGTGAAGCCGGCGTACTGGTCGGTATCCGTGATGGCCGGGGCCTTGATACCGGTGACGGTGGCCGTCTTGCGGGCGTCCTTGTCGGGGAGTTTGCCGTCGGCTCCGAGGACGCGGTCGCCGTTCATGCCGCGCATGTAGACGGTGACGGTCTTGGACTGCGTCCTGTCGGCCGCGCCCGTGAGGTGGGTGACCTTGCCGAAGCCGCGCCAGACGGACCAGGTGCGTTCCTTCTCCTTGACCAGCGGGTCCTCGTTGTAGTGCCAGGCGCCGCCGCCCTCGTAGGTGTAGGTGTGGCGGACGGTGGCTGAGCCGCCCTTGGGGTCGGCGGTGGAGACCTGCGAGACGGGGTACTTGTGGAACCAGTCGAGGACCGGGTCCTTCTCGCCGTTCGGGGACCAGTAGACCGGGTAGCAACGACGGGTGTTCTCGTCGACCTTGGGCTTGGCCTGACCTGCGAGGCAGTCCGCCTGCAGGTAGTTGACGATCGTCTGCGCGCCCGTCTCGGACGTGACGACGTAGAGGCGGGGCTTGTTCAGCGGCAGGATGTTGTCCTGGGCGCCGTCGACGCGGTTCGGGCGGAACTCGTGGTCGAGCCTGACCGGGTCGAGGGTGATCGGCGTGCCGCGAAGGCCGGTGTGGCGGATCTCTTTCAGCCACAAGGACTGGTCGGACGAGTCCCCGGTGTCGCCCGGGTCCAGATACACCTGCGTGAGCGCCCAGCTGTCCACTGCCGCGAAGCCGGGGGTGGTGGCTCCCGCGTCCCAGGCGTGCGTGGTCACGGCGGTCATACGCTTGCGCGTGAAGAAGGACGGACCGGTGATGCCGGTGCACTTGGCGCCGGCCTGGCAGATCGCGTCCAGCGGCACGTCCGGCCAGTTGTCACGCGTGTCCGGGTCGAGGTTGCTGCACCCCGTGCCGGACTGGATGCAGCGCTCCGCGTAAGCGAAGACGACCTTGTGCGAGGCGGCCGGGGCGCCGGTGAACAGTGCTCCGGCACGCTGACCGTAGCGGATTTCCTCCAGGTACCCGCCGCGGGTGTACGGGGTGCCGGTGGTGTCGTCACCGAGCTTGTCGTAGTGGTTCTCCTCGGCCTCGTACCAGTAGCTGGAAGCGTTGCCATGGGTGTCGACGACGTAGTCGAGGTTCCACCGCCAGGCCTGCTTCTTGTCACGGGTGGAGAAACCGGTGCCATCCGCGTAGCCGGGCTCGCCCGCGTCGTCGCCGAAGACCGGGACGGTCCACACGGACTCAGTGCGCTGGTCGGCCGGTGCGCCCTCGAGCTTGTTGAGGCCGAAGACGTACTTGGTGCCGTCACCGGTGATGACGGTCCAGTGCTCACCGTTGTCGTCGCCGTTGTCCGCGCCGGTGGAGTGGACGACGGTGGAGGCGTCGTCGTTCTTCAGCCGCCACGTGCCGGTGGTGTCGTCCTTGACGAGCTCGCTGGCCTTGCCGTTCAGGACCAGGGAGGCGTTCTCGTACTTCCAGCACAGGTCGAACTTGTCGGTCTGCCCGTCGTCGTCGCAGGAGCCGTACTTGCGCTCGATGTACGACGAGGTGATGTCGAAGCCTTCACCGACCGTACTGCCCTGGTTGTTGGTGTTGGCCGTGCGGCCGTCCACGCTCCCCGAGTCGTAGGAGATGCTCAAGCCCGGCTTGGGTCCCGCCGCCGGGGCGGGGATGCGCAGCGGGTAGTTCCAGGTGTACGAGCCGGAGGAACCGCCGGCCTCCCAGGTCGCGGAGGCGGCAAGCGGGGTGGCCTTGTAGTCGCCGGACCCGGAACTCGTGCCCGCGGCCACCGCGAGCACCAGGGTCTGGCCGGCGGCAGGGGCGGACGCCGACTTCGGCATGACGGCTGCGCGCCGGGCCGAGGTGACGGTGGGCTTGAAGGCCAGCTGCGCGTCGAGGCGGTTGACCTTGCGGTGGTTGGTGAAGGGCACCGGCGTACGGGTGCGGCACTTCGCACTCCCCGGATCCTTCAGCGCGCAGTCGGGCAGGCGCAGCACCTGGAGCCGTCCCGCCCAGTCACCGCCGTAGGCGGAGGCGAACCTGCCGTAGTCGATGGCCAGCTCGGCCGCTCCCCCGGACGCCGGTGCGGTGACCGTGAGGACGACACCCTTCACACCGAGGGCGGCGGCGCGCTTCTGGTCCAGGACGTTGACCGTGACCGAACCTGTGGGCGCCGTCGCACTCCTGGCCTTCTCAGCCGCCTTCGCAGGTGCCAGGGCCACCGGCAGGCGGCCCGGCCGCGCCTTCGCAACACCGGACGACGGCAGCGAGAGCGTGGCGGTCCCGGCCGAGGGCCAGACGACCGCTTGGTCCTGATCAGCTCTGGCCTGAGCAACGTCCGCCTTGGCGTCCGCGACAGCCTTCGCCAGCCGAGTGGCAACTTTCGGGTCCAGCTGGGCGTCGAACCGTGCCACCTTCTGCGACTGCGGCGCCGGCAGGTCGGGACGGCCCAGGGGATCGGGACCACTCGCCGCGAAAGCCGGAGCTGTCAGCAATCCGGGTATCAGGGCCAGACCGATGGCTGCGGACATGGACCGCACCGAGAGAGACGCTCTTCTTCGGTATCTGCCTCGCCGGAAGGCGAGGGGCGTGGGCTTGCTCATGGTTCTCCTGTGGTAGGCCGCAGTTCGGGCGGCGTGATGAAGGGCCCGTCGGGGCGCCTGGCGACTGGATGAATGCGCTGGTGGGATGAGCGTGGCCACTGGCCGGGAGTCAGCCGGAGCTGCGCCACCTCGCCGGATGCGCAGGGGCATCCTGAGAGCTACGGCTCAGGCGCCGAGGACCTTGGTGAAGACCTGGTACTCACTCATGGCACCCACCCATACGCGCAGGCTCTGCAAGCTTCCCGGCAGGTAGTGGCCCGTGGTGCCGTTGGCTGAGCCACGGCCGGCGCTGAGCGCACCGCTCCCCTGACCAGGGGCATCGAGGGCGGAGTCTTCCCGGTGAGGCTGGCGCTCGAGATTCACGTACAGCTGCGTGTTACCGGAGGTGACGCCGCCGTCCGGGGACTCCGCCGCGTCGTAGACCCCCGTGACCTGCACCCAGGTATCCGTCACAGCCAGGCCGAGTGAGCTCACGAACTTGGTGACGGGCTTGCCTGCGGCGTCGATGACCGTCCGGCCGAACTTCCACCTGTACCCGGTGTCGTCCTTCTCGGCCCACAACGCCCAGGAGGATTCACCAGGCGTGGTCGCAGCCTGCCCGAATACATACGCGCGATATCCGGTTGCCTTGCTCGCGAGTACGGCATCGTTCAGCTTCACGGTGGCCGAGACGGTGAAGGAACCCAGCTCATCGACGACCGGACCGGTTCCCGTGACGTATCCCGCACTGCCGTTCAGCACAAGGCCGTTGTCCTCGCCGGGCAGCGATGCCCCCGACGCCGACAGCGCCAGGCCCCCGACCGGGTAGGCGGACTGGTTCGGCAGTGAAGTGCCCGTGGCACCGACGGCGTTCCAGTGCGCGACCAGCGCCGTGCTGGGCTGGTCGTCCACGGGCTGGACTCCCTTGGCCTCGCTGCGCAGTTCCTCGGCCGTCAGCGCCCGGTGCCAGACGGCCACCTCGTCGATGTTGCCGCGGTAGTACTGTGAGAAGGTCTTGTCGGCACTCTTGGTCTTCGTCCGTCCGAACTGCAGGCCGTTGGTCGGCGTCCAGGCGGTGTATGCCGCGGACTGCGATGAGGCCACGACCGGTTCGCCCTGCGGGCGCCCATTGACGAACAGCTGAATGGTGTCGTTCTTCGGGTCGGTGTCGTTCTTCGAGTCGAAGACACCGGCCAGGTGTGTCCATACACGAGCGGTGGCCGGCTGGGTGGCGGCTGTCACGACGTCCAGGGCATCGGCGGTGTCGCGCGTCCCGCGCTTGAAGACCCATGTCTTCTTCGTAGCCGAGTACATCAGCGTGAAGGCGGAGTCGTGCTCACCTGGCGCAGACAGTACGGCGCGATTGGCGATGGTATCGGTGAGGTAGGCCCAAGCGGACACCGTGAACGAGTCCTTCGCGTTGACCGCCGGGGTGTTCGTGTCGGCGTAGCCCCGTTGCAGCGCGGGGTCCATGACGGCCGTGTTGAGCGCGATCGAGTGGTCCTCGTCGCCTCGGCGGCCCAGCGGTGACCACGTCACGGTGGTCGTGCCCTGGGGTTGTCGCAGCGTGGCGTCGTGCCGGACGGTGCCCTCGGTTCCCGTGTCCGCGGCTGTCGAGCCGGTGGTTTCGGCGAAGCTCCAGCGGCTCGTCTCCGCGGAGCCCGGGGCGACCTTGAACACGAACTCGGCCGGCGTACCGGTTCGCTGCCGGACATCGATGGCCTCGACGGTCAGTACGTGTGTACCGGCCAACGAGGGGATGACGTCCGGAACCGTGGCTGTTGCGCCGCTTACCGTTTTGGCTCGGGTCACTGCCGTGGTCATCAGGCGCCACCGGTAACCCGTGATGTCCTTGTCGGCGATGTTCGGTGTGAAGGTGAAGCTGCCCGGCTCCCCCGGTCCGCCGTGCCCCTCGCAGAGCGTCGCGGTGCACTCTGTGTACCCCTTGCCGTCGATCAGGTTGGACCTGATCGCTGGAGCCTTCGGCGCGCTGGTGTCGACCTTGAAGTAGCACCAGGCCGAGCGTCCGGACGACAACTTGCCGTTCTGTCCGTTCCAGGTCCAGTAGGACTCCGTCAGTACGTTGAACCGGTAGGTGACGCCGTCGGCCACACCGTCGATCTCGTACCGCTCCAGCGTGTCGTCAGGGTCTGAGCCCGTGGACGGAACGTTGGTCTTGAAGGCGTCGGCCCATGTGCCATCGCTCTTCAGGTACTGCGTGTGGAACAGCGCACGGAGCGATCCGCGGAACTCGTTACCCTGCGGCTGCTGCTGCGTCTGCACCATTCCCTGGATCCGCGGCTTTTCGAACGTGACGATGGTGGGGTCCGACACGTCCCGCGCGCAGTACTGCTGCTTCCCGAGGCCGGGGATCACGCCGACGTTGTTCGGCAGGTGCGGCTTGGGCACGTAGATGACCTGAAGGTCGGCGTTGTCCTCGAACCGCTTCCACGCGTCCGGGTCGCTCTCGTCCTTCGCCTTGAGCATCAGCGTCAGGCGCGAGAACGAACCGTTGGCGAAGTTCCGGACCGTCGCGGTCAGGTTCTCGTCCGTCTCGGCCGGGTTGTCGTGGAACTCGATCCACTTGTCCGGCTGCTCCGGCGAGCAGTGCTCACCGCGGCCCGCGGAGACGTTCTGGTCCCCCATGTGGTCCAGCTCCGCCGGGCCCGGCCACCTGGTGGCCTCCGACATGTTGTTCGTACGCACCAGCTCGATCTCATGCGGCGTGCAGGAGAACGACCACGTCTCGTACGCGCGGAACGTCGCGTCCAGCACGTGCATGCCGGTCAGCTTCGTCGGCGCGAACTCGAAGAGCATGCGGTTGGTGTGGTCGGCGTCGCAGTACCACGGGCCGACGCGGTAGCAGCGGCCCACGCCGTAGTCGCCGTCGAAGTTCCACCAGCGGTCGCCGTCCGAGGAGATGACGGACTTCTCCGAGGCTCCGGTGCCGATCGGCGGGTCGATGTAGACGGGGAAGACGGTGTCCTTGCCGCGCAGCAGCCCCAGGTCCGGGACCACGGTCACCGAGCCGTCGGAGACCTGCACGGGCAGGACGGCCGTGGCGTCACCGGCGTCCGGCTGGGCCGGGTCCGCCGCACCCTCGGCCGACTCCGGGCCTTCGGCAGCCGGCATCAGCTGCGGCTGCACACCGTCACCGGCGCCACCGGAGTCACCGGAGGAGTCCCACATCATGCCGGCCGGGCCGCTGAACACCGCGTTCCCGTCACCGTCGAGCGCGCGCAGGCCGCCACCCGCGCCCGGCACGATGTCCAGGCCCTCGCCCCTGGCCGACAGGCTGATCCGGTTCAGCTCCGGATTGGCCGCGGCCTCGGCGGACTTGACCACCAGCACTTCGCGGAAGCCCTCGGGGGTCGCCGTCAGCTGCAGGTCGACCCCCTTGTAGACCTCGGGGTACGTGGCAGTCGCCCCCGAGAGCGTGGGCGACGGCAGAGCCTTCGGCCAGCCGAGCTCCAGCGCGCCGCGCGGCGAGGCGAGGCGAATCAGGTCCGCACCGCTGCCACCCCCCGAGAACGACACGTCCACGACCGCGACCTTCGGTCCGATCGTGCCGTCCGCCCGCTTCTCCAGCGTCACGTCGATGCTGCGCCACGAACCGTCCTCGGCGCGGGCCCGCTGCGGTGTCACCGACTGCGTCAGCGTGTACGTGCCGTCCGGGTTCGCCATCGTCCGCGTGTACTCGGAGCGCTCCGCGACGACCTCTACCGGCTCACCGGTCTCGGCCGCGAGCGTGGATGCGATCCGGGCCGTCACACCCTCGGCCAGCGCTCCTCCGGCCGCGGCGTCGGCCTGTTGTACGTATCCCGACGCGCCGGTGGCGATGAGCGCGAGGCTCACCGCCACCATCACGCTTCTGCTGCCTCGTCGTCTTCCTGTACGGACAGACATGTCTCGCCCCACCCCCGGGCCTCCCCAGGCCCGCCTAGAACACACGTTTGCTTTTGACAACGCGTGGACGTTACGGAGCGACACAGGTGTTGGTCAAGGAGTGACGGTAGGAAAAGGTGTCACATGCAGGAACCTGACCCCCCGCATGTCCGGATGAACCAGCGCATCGCGATCGAAAGAGTCGCGACGGCACCTCAGCCGCATATCGCCAGGCGATCCATGGCCCGGGCGTCCCCCTTGACGCCCGTCCACCTCCCCCGTACCTTCCTGCCCACCACAACAGGAAAGCTTCCTAACAGTCCTCGAAAGGCAGGTGCCGCCTCGTGGCCGGAGCCGGCGGAACGACGCTCGCAAGCGACGGGGACTCACCGGCGAGCGCGGGCGGGAGCGGCCGGGCGCCCGTCGGCGGCATCCCCGGGACCCCCCGCGTCCTGCGCGCCATGAACGACCGGGCCGCGCTCGATCTGCTGCTGGAACACGGGCCCCTCTCCCGGACCCGGATCGGGAAGCTCACCGGGCTGTCGAAGCCCACCGCCTCGCAGTTGCTCGCGCGGCTGGAGGCGGCCGGGCTGGTGGTGGCCACCGGGACCACCGAGGGGCGCCCCGGGCCCAACGCGCAGTTGTACGCGGTCAACGCCCGGGCCGCGTACGCCGCCGGGATGGACGTGGACCCGCGCCGCATCCGCGCCGCCGTCGCCGATGTGACCGGGACGGTCGTCGGCGAGTTCGAGCTGGCCACCCCCAAGCGGCCCGCCGGGAACGTGGTGCGCCAGGTGGGCGAGGCGCTCGACGGGGCCGTGAAGGCCGCCGGTCTCACCCGGGCGGACGTCCACCGGCTGGTGATCGGCACGCCCGGCGCCTTCGACCCCGGCACGGGACGGCTGCGGTACGCGAGCCACCTGCCCGGCTGGCACTCCCCCACCCTCCTGGAGGAACTGGCCGCCGCGCTGCCGATGCCGGTCGAGTACGAGAACGACGTCAACCTCGTCGCGGTGGCCGAGCAGCGCCTCGGAGCCGCCCGCGGGCACGGCGACTTCGTCCTGCTGTGGAACGAGGAGGGCCTCGGCGCCGCCCTCGTGCTGGGCGGGCGGCTGCACCGCGGTTTCACCGGCGGCGCGGGCGAGGTCGGCTTCCTGCCCGTTCCCGGCGCCCCCCTGGTGCGCCAGGTCACCAAGGCGAACAGCGGCGGCTTCCAGGAGCTCGCCGGCGCCCAGGCGCTGCCCCGCCTCGCCCGCGCGTACGGGATCGAGGACGTGCCGCGCGGCACGTACGCGGAGGTCGCCGCCGCCCTGCTGGAGCGCGCCGCCCACCGCGACGACGCCCCGTACACCCGGCTCCTCGATGCCTACGCGACCGCCCTCGCCACCGGGCTCGCCTCGCTCGTCGCGGTCCTCGACCCCGAGCTCGTGGTGCTCTCCGGCGCGCTGATCACCGCCGGGGGCGAGGCACTGCGCGAGCGCGTGCAGGCCGAGCTGGGCGAGCTCGCCGCTTCCCGGCCGCGGCTGGTCGTCGGCGGCGTACGGCAACACCCCGTCCTGCGCGGTGCGCTGGAGAGTGCGCTGGCCGCGACGCGGGACGAAGTCTTCGACACCTCTCGCTGAGCTCGAGCCCACACCCAGGGAGACGCCCATGGTCCGCACACACGCCGCCGCGCTCGCCGCGGCCGCCGCGACAGCCCTGCTCATCTCCGCCTGCACCGGTTCCGCCGGGGCCGGGGCCGACGACGATCCGAAGGCCCGGGTGACGCTGACCTTCTGGCACGGCTGGTCGGCGCCGAACGAGGTGAAGGCGGTCGACGCCGCCGTCGAACGGTTCGAGGACGCCCACCCGAACATCACGGTGAAGGCCGTCCCCAACATCACCGACGACAAGATCCAGCAGGCCCTGCGGGCAGGCGGCTCCGGCGCCCCGGACGTCGTGTCGTCGTTCACCACGGACAACGTGGGCAAGTTCTGCTCGTCGGGCGCCTTCGCCGACCTGAAGCCGTTCATCGGGAAGTCGGGGATCGACCTGGAGAAGACGTTCGCCAAGCCCCGCCTGGACTACACGCAGTTCGAGGACAGGCGCTGCGCGCTGCCGCTGCTCGGGGACGCGTACGGCCTCTACTACAACAAGGACGCCTTCGCGGAAGCCGGGATCGCGTCCCCGCCGAGGACCTGGAGCGAGTTCGACGAGGCCGCCGAGAAGCTGACGAAGGAGAAGGGCGACTCCTACGAGCGGCTCGGCTTCATGCCGAACTTCCACGGCTACGAGTCGACGCCGGGGCACCTGGTCGCCCAGTGGAGCCCGGCCTACTTCGACCGGGACGGGAAGTCGAACATCGCGAAGGACCCGGCCTTCGCCGCCATGTTCACCTGGCAGAAGAAGCTGATCGACAGGCTGGGCGGCTTCGAGAAGCTGGAGAGGTACCGCAACACCTTCGGCGACGAGTGGGGCGCCAAGCACCCCTTCCACACGGGCCAGGTGGCGATGCAGCTCGACGGCGAGTGGCGGCTCGGCATGACCGCCGACGCCGAGGTGCCCTTCGAGGTCGGCGTCGCCCCGCTGCCCGTCCCGGACGACCGGGCCGCCGAATACGGCAAGGGCTACCTGTCGGGCACGATCATCGGCATCGCGGCCACCAGCAGGAAGCAGAACGCGGCGTGGGAGCTGGTGAAGTACCTGACGACCGACACGGACGCGGTCGTCAACTTCGCCAACGAGCTGCGCAACGTGCCGTCCACGCACGACGCGCTCGCCTCGCCGCGACTGGAGCTGGACCCGCGCTTCAAGACCTTCCTGGACATCGCCCGGCACCCGAAGTCCAACACCACCCCGGCCTCCGTCAACGGCGGCGCGTACCAGGTGACGCTGCAGGAGTTCGGCTACCTGTACGAGTCCGGCCGGGAGAAGGACCTGAAGGCGGGGCTGGAGCGGACCGCCCGGCAGATCGACACGGACATCGAGAAGGCCAGGTGACCACGCACACGCTCCGGGCGAAGCGCACCCGCGGCGCGCTGCGCACCGCCGCCTTCCTCTCCCCCTGGCTGGTCGGCTTCGGCGTCTTCTTCGCCTACCCGCTGGTGTCGACCGTGTACTTCTCCTTCATGAAGTACGACGGGTTCCAGCCGCCCGAGTTCACCGGGCTGGAGAACTGGACCTACGTCTTCTCCGGCTATCCGGCCTTCTGGCCGGCCATGCGCAACACGCTGTGGCTGGTGGTCGTCATGGTCGCCTGCCGGGTCGTCTTCGGCCTCGGCGTCGGGCTGCTCGTCACGAGGATCAAGACGGGCGCCGGGGTCTTCCGGACGCTGTTCCACCTGCCGTACCTGGCGCCGCCCGTCGCCGCCACGCTCGGCTTCGTCTTCCTCCTCAACCCCGGTACCGGCCCGGTGAACGCGATCCTCGCCGACCTGGGCCTGCCGGCCCCCGGCTGGTTCACCGACCCCGCGTGGTCCAAGCCCGCGCTGACGATGCTCGCGGTCTGGGGCGTCGGCGACCTGATGGTGATCTTCATGGCCGCCCTGCTCGACGTACCGAAGGAGCAGTACGAGGCCGCGGAGCTGGACGGAGCGTCGGCGGTGCAGCGCTTCCGGTACGTGACCCTGCCCAACATCGCGCCGATCGTGATGTTCGCCGTGGTGACCGGGGTCATCCAGGCCATGCAGTACTACACGCAGCCCCTGGTGGCCGGGAAGGTCGCCTCGGGCATCATCGGCAACAGCGGCCAGCAGTTCGAGCCCGGGTACCCGGAGAAGTCGACGCTGACCCTTCCGCAGCTGGTGTACAACCTCGGCTTCCAGCGCTTCGACTACGGATCGGCGTGCGTCGTCGCCCTGGTGCTGTTCGCCGTCGCCATGGCTTTCACCGCGCTGCTGATGCGGCGGCGCGGCGGACTCGTACCGGCAGGTGACCGACCGTCATGACGTACGTCCTGGACACACCGCCGAAGGCCGCGGCGCCCACCGCGCGCGGCGCCCGCCGCAGAGCGGCGCTGCACTGGATCGGTGTGCACGCGCTGGGTGTCGCGGCCGCGCTGTTCTTCGTGCTGCCGTTCGTCTTCCTCTTCCTCACCTCCCTGATGAGCGACCAGCAGGCGCTCACCCGCGACCTCGTCCCGGACACCTGGGAGTGGGGCAATTACCGACGGGTGTGGGAGACGCCCGGGTTCCTCACCTGGTGGCGCAACACCCTGCTGTACGCCGGGCTGGGGACGCTGCTGACGGTCGTCTCGTCCGTGCCCGTCGCGTACGCGCTCGCGAAGTTCCGCTTCCGGGGGCGGCGGCCGGCGCTGATGCTGGTGATCTCGATGATGATGCTGCCGCCCCAGGTGGTCGTCATCCCGATGTACCTGTTCTGGGCGAAGCAGCTGGACCTGTCGGGCAGTCTGTGGCCGCTGATCGTCCCGATGGCGTTCGGGGACGCCTTCTCCATCTTCCTGCTGCGGCAGTTCCTGCTCACCATCCCGGACGAGTACCTGGACGCGGCGCGGATCGACGGCTGCGGCGAACTGCGGACACTCGTCCGGGTGGTTCTTCCGATGGCGAAGCCGGGTGTCGCCGCGGTCGCGCTGTTCCAGTTCTTCCACGCCTGGAACGACTACTTCGGGCCGCAGATCTACGCGTCGGAGAACCCGGCCGCCTGGACGCTGAGTTACGGCCTGGAGTCCTTCAAGGGGGCGCACCACACCGACTGGAACCTGACCATGGCCGCGACCGTCCTGGTGATGGCCCCGGTCATCCTCGTCTTCTTCTTCGCCCAGAAGGCATTCGTCGAGGGCGTCACACTCACCGGAGTGAAGGGCTGAGCCGATCATGAAACTGGCCGTAGTGGGGGGCGGGTCGACGTACACGCCCGAGCTGATCGACGGGTTCGCGCGCCTGCGTGACACCCTCCCGATCAGCGAACTGGTGCTGGTCGACCCGGCCGCCGAGCGCCTGGAGGCGGTCGGCGGGCTGGCCCGCCGGATCTTCGCCAAGCAGGGGCACGACGGGCTCATCACGACCACGTCCGACCTGGACGCGGGCGTCGACGGCGCCGGCGCCGTCCTGCTGCAGCTGCGCGTCGGCGGCCAGGCGGCCAGGGAGCGGGACGAGACCTGGCCGCTGGAGTGCGGCTGCGTCGGGCAGGAGACGACCGGCGCCGGCGGTCTGGCGAAGGCGCTGCGCACGGTGCCGGTGGTGCTCGACATCGCCGAACGCGTACGGCGGGCCAGTCCGGAGGCGTGGATCGTCGACTTCACCAATCCGGTCGGGATCGTGACCCGCGCGCTGCTCCGGGCGGGCCACAAGGCGGTGGGACTGTGCAACGTGGCCATCGGCTTCCAGCGGAAGTTCGCCGCGCTGCTCGGCGTCGCCCCGGAGGCGGTGCACCTGGACCACGTCGGGCTGAACCACCTGACCTGGGAGCGCGGGGTGCGGCTCGGCGGGCCGGACGGCGAGGACGTGCTGCCGGGACTCCTCGCCCGGCACGGGGACGCCATCGCCGGCGACCTGCGGCTGCCGCGGGCCGTGCTGGACCGGCTGGGGGTCGTGCCCTCCTACTACCTGCGCTACTTCTACGCGCACGACGAGGTCGTACGGGAGCTGGGCACCAAGCCGTCGCGGGCGGCGGAGGTCGCCGCGATGGAGCGGGAGCTGCTGGCGATGTACCGAGACCCGGCGCTGGAGGAGAAGCCGGAACTGCTGGCCCGGCGGGGCGGGGCCTTCTACTCGGAGGCGGCGGTGGACCTGGTGGCGGCGCTGCTCGGCTCCGGCGCCGGCGGGCCGCGGCTGCAGGTGGTCAACACGTACAACGACGGGACGCTGCCGTTCCTGCCGGACGACGCGGTCATCGAGGGGCAGGCGGCGGTGGACGCCGGCGGTCCGGTGCCGCTGGCGGTGCCGGAACCGGACCCGCTGTACGCCGGGCTGATCGCGCACGTCACGGCGTACGAGGACCTGGCGCTCCAGGCCGCGCTGCGCGGGGGCCGCGACCGGGTGTTCAGGGCGCTGCTCGCCCATCCCCTGGTGGGGCAGTACGAGCTCGCCGAAGGGCTGACGGACCGGCTGATCGCGCACAACCGGGAGCACCTGGCGTGGGCGTGAACCCCGCCGCCGCACTCGTGCTGGCCATCGACGCGGGCAACAGCAAGACGGACGTCGCCGTGGTCCGGGCGCACGACGGGGCGGTGCTCGGCGCGGCGCGCGGCGGGGGCTTCCAGCCGCCGGTGGTCGGGGTGGAGGCCGCGATCGACGTGCTCGCCGACGCGGTCGTCGCGGCGGCCGCCGCCGCGGGGCTGGGCGGACCGCCGTACGCCGCGCACGTGTCCGCCTGTCTCGCCAACGCCGACCTGCCGGTGGAGGAGCGGGAGCTGGCGGACGCGGTACGGGCACGGGGCTGGGCCGGCTCCGTCGCGGTCCGCAACGACACCTTCGCGATCCTGCGGGCCGGGGTGGAGGAGCCCCGCGGCGTGGCCGTGGTCTGCGGGGCCGGCATCAACTGCGTGGGCATGCGGCCGGACGGGCGCACGGCGCGCTTCCCCGCGCTCGGCAGGATCTCCGGGGACTGGGGCGGCGGCAGCGGTCTCGCCGAGGAGGCGCTGTGGTGGGCGGCCCGCGCGGAGGACGGGCGCGGGGAGCCGACGGAGCTGGCGCGCGCGCTGCCGGCGCACTTCGGGCTCGACTCGATGTACGCCCTCATCGAGGCGCTGCACCGGGGGCGCATCCCGGCCGGGCGGCGCCACGAGCTGGCGCCGGTGCTGTTCGCGACGAGCGCGGCGGGGGACGCGGTCGCCCGTGCGCTGGTGGAGCGGCTCGCGCAGGAGGTCGTCGCGATGGCGTCGGTGGCGCTGTCCCGGCTGGACCTGCTGGACGAGGAGGTGCCGGTGGTGCTGGGCGGCAGTGTGCTGGCGGCCCGGCACGCGCAGCTCAACCCCCGGATCGCCGAGCTCCTCGCGGCCAGGGCCCCGAAGGCGGTCACGGCCGTCGTCACCGAACCGCCGGTGCTGGGCGCCGGTCTGCTGGGGCTGGACCACCTGGGCGCACCGGCCCGCGCCCGGACGGGGCTGCGGGCGTGCTACGCGGGGAGGTGACCGGCCGGCCGGGCGGCACCGGAACGGGAACCGATCGGGGCCGGGCCGCGTATTCACAGGGGGATCGAATGAAGGTGCGACCGGCCGTTCAGCACGATAGGAACAAGATCGAGTCAAGCCTGGTGTGAATGTCGGCCCCTCCGGCCATACTGCGGGCAGCGACCGAGGGGGAGGTCACGTGACATACGCACCGGATGTGCCGAACGGGCCGCCGAACGCGCCGGGCGCGCCGCCGTCGCCGGCCGGCCCGCCGTCCGTTCCATCGCAGTCCGTTCCGCCGGTGTCCGTGCTGCCGCCGTCCGCTCCGGCGGCGGCCGCCGCGCCCGCGGCACCCGTGCCCGTGCCCGTGCCGTCCGCGCGCGGCGCGTGGGCCGAGGGGCGGGCGCGGCTGCGCGCCGCCGCCACGACCGAGCCGGGCCGGCTGCAGATCATCGGAGCCGTACTGGCGCTGCTGGTCGTGGTGTTCGGCGCCGTGACCGCGCTGGAGGTGGCCGACCGGGCCGCCGCGGCCGACGACGTGGTGAGCCGCAGCCAGCCGCTGAGCGCCGACGCCGCGGACATCTACCGCTCGCTCGCCGACGCCGACACGGCGGCCGCCAGCGGATTCCTGGCGGGCGCGCAGGAGCCGGCCGGGGTGCGCGAGCGGTACGCGTCGGACATCGCGACCGCGTCGAGGCTGCTCGTCAAGGCCGCGGCGAACACCGAGGGTTCGAGCCGGTCGGCACGCGAGATCGCCGCTCTCAACGAGGCGCTGCCGCGCTACACGGGGCTCGTGGAGCGCGCCCGCGCCGCGAACCGGCAGGGCCTGCCGCTCGGCGGCGCCTACCTGCGGTACGCCAACCAGCAGATGACGGCCGAGATGCTGCCCGCCGCCGAGCGCCTGTACGCGGCGGAGACCGCACGGCTCGCGCGGGACGACCGGGACGCCCGGGCCTGGCCGTCGATCTCCCTCGCGGTGGGCGTCGTGGTCATCGGGGCGCTCGCCTGGGCGCAGCGGCGCACCTATCTGCGGACGAACCGGGTCCTCAACCAGGGCCTGCTCGCCGCGACCGCCGCGTCCGTGGTGGTGCTGCTGTGGCTGGCGGCGGGCCACACGATCGCGCGGAGCCAGCTCGCGGACGCCACCCGGTACGGCCAGGACTCGCTCCAGGTGCTGAACGAGGCCCGGATCAACTCCCTCAAGGCGCGCGCCAACGAGAACCTGACCCTGGTCGCGCGGGGTGCCGTGCTGACCGAGGACGGCAAGGACAAGTACGAGACCGACTACGGCACGGGCATGGACCGGCTCGGCTCGGCGCTCGCCCGGGCCGGCCGGCTCGCCGACGACGCCCCGGGCCGCGGGCCGGTCCAGGACGCGGTGCAGCGGGTCGGCGAGTGGCGGGAGCGGCACGCGGCGGCACGCGCGACGGACGACGCCGGCGACTACGAAGGCGCCCTGGCCAGGGTCATCGGCGACGAGGAGTCCACCGGCCGGTCCTTCGACGAGGTGGACGCGGCGCTGAAGCAGGCGCTGGACCACGAGCAGGGCGAGTTCACCCGCGCCGCCGAGGACGGCCGCGGCGCGCTGGCCGGACTGCCGGCCGGAGCGGCGGCGCTGGCCGTGCTCGGGGCGGTGGGGGCCATCATGGGCATCAACCGCAGGCTGTCGGAGTACCGGTGAGGGTGAGGGGAGGCACGATGAAGGACCTCGGCGAGGGGGCGGCCCGCACCCCGGACGGGCCGGCGGCCGGTGACCCGGCCGCGGACGCCGGCGCTCCCGGCGCACGGCACGGCTCCGCGGCGGCGCGCGGGCGGGCGGCGCACGGTGGTGTGCGCGCCCTGGGCCGGCGGGCCGCCGGCCGGCTGCGCGGCTGGGGCGGTGTCGCCGCGATGGCCGCCGCGTGCGGTCTGACCGCCGCGCTCACCCTGGTGCCGCTGTCGCGGGGCACCGGCCTGGGCTCCTCCGCGGTGTCCGGTGCGAGCGAGGCCCTGACGGCCGAGGCGGACACCTGCAAGGACCCCGAGGCCTCCCTGCGGCCGTCGGCGGCCGGCGGGCCCTCCATCGACGCCATCAAGGCGCGCGGCAAGCTCGTCGTCGGCGTCGACCAGAACAGCTACCGGTGGGGCTACCGCAACCCCGCGACCGGCACGCTGGAAGGCTTCGACATCGATCTCGCCCGCGCGATCGCCACCGACATCCTGGGGAGCCCGGACGCGGTCATCTTCCGGGCCATCCCCACCAACCAGCGGATCGCCGCGTTGGAGAGCGAGAAGGTCGACCTCGTCGTCCGCACGATGACGATCAACTGCAAGCGCATCCAGCAGGTGGCCTTCTCCACCGCCTACTTCCAGGCCGGCCAGCAGGTCCTCGCTCCGAAGGACTCCCCGGTCACCGGCTACAACGCGACCCTGTCCGGCAAGCGGGTCTGCTCGGCGGAGGGCTCGACGGCCTACGAGGCGCTGGCGAAGAAGTCGTACGGCGCCACGTTCCGGGACGAGAACGACGGCAGGGCGGACGACAAGGACCGGTACACCGTGCCCAACCAGCTGGACTGCCTGGTCCGGCTGCAGATGGGCGAGGTGGACGCGGTCGTGACGGACAACGCCCTGGCCGCCGGGCAGGCCGCGCAGGACCCGGCGGTCGAGCTGAAGGGCGAGCCGTTCACCACGGAGTACTACGGCGTGGCCGCCAAGCTCGGCAAGGACGACCTGGTGCGGCGGGTCAACCAGGTGCTCGTCGAATACCGCAAGGGCGCCTGGACGAAGGCGTACGACAAGTGGCTGAGCGCCGACCTGCCCGGGATAGCCGGGCCCCCGGCACCGAAGTACCGGGCGAGCTGACCGACATGGGCACGAGGCGGAGAGGTGATCGATGGGCGTCACGGGACCCCCTGGTCCGGTGATGGACCGGGACGAGGTGGACCGTGCGCTGGCGCGGCTCGGGGCGGAGCACAAGGCGGTCGAGGACTCGCTGCTCGCCCTGCAGGACCACGCGGGCCGCAGGCTCCTCGAGGGCGCCGAGCTGACCGGCACGACCAAGGAGCGCTGGGCCGACACGGAGCGGACGATCAGCCTGCTGTGGACGTACTTCGACGTGTACACCGCCGCCCTGGAGGAGGCGCGTGAGGTGCGGGCGCGGCGGCGCTGGCCGGGCCGGGACGAGCTGGCCGAGCTGACGGAGCGGCTGCGCGGCGAGAGCGTCACGGTCTCCGGCACCACCACGCTCGCCGAGCGGTTCACGCTCGCGGGACTGCTCGACCGGATGAACGAGCTGTACGCGCGGTCGCTCGACATGGTGGTGACGGCGGACGCGGTGTGGTCCGCGCTGCCCGCTCGTATAGACCTCCTGGCGGCCGAGCTGAACCGCACCCGGTCGCTGGCCCACTCGGTGGGCGTGCGGCCCGGTGAGCACCCGGCCGGCGACGACCTGGAGGCCATCACGCACGAGCTGGCCTCGCTGCGCTCCCAGGTCGTGACGGACCCGCTGGCGTTCTGGCGGCCGGCCGCGGGCAGTTCCGCGCCCGGAGGCGGCCGGCCGGACACCGACCGGTACGACCGGGCGGCGAGGGCGCTGGAGGACGTACGGCGGGAGATCGAGGCGGTGCTCCAGGTCCGGCAGGACTCGGAGGCGCGGCTGCTGCGGCTGCGGGACGTGCTGTCGCGCGCGGACCGCACGCTCGCGGAGGCGCGGGCGGCCCGGGGCGAGGTGCTGGCGAAGATCGCCGCCTCGGAGGTGCCGGCGGTCAGCGGCCCGCCGACCGCGCTGCAGGAGCGGCTGGCGACGGCCGCCGAGTACCGGCGCCATGCCCAGTGGCACCGGCTGTCGCCGCTGCTGGAGGCGCTGGAGCAGCAGGCCGAGGAGGAACTGCTGCGGGCGCGCGAGTCGTTGACGGCCGTCACCGCGCCGCTCGCCGTCCGCGCGGAGCTGCGCGGCCGGCTGGACGCGTACAAGGCGAAGGTCGCCCGGCACGGCATGGCGGAGGATCCGCTGCTGATCGAGCGGTACGACGTGGCGCGCCGGATGCTGTGGAGCGCGCCGTGCGACCTGCGGGCCGCGGAGCAGGCGGTCCTGCGCTACCAGCAGGCCGCCGCCGAAGTCCTGTCGGGGGCCGGTCCCGTGGACCGTAGGGGGAGCCAGTGAAGACGTGTCAGCGGCCCGGCTGCGAGGGCTCGTACGAGGACGTGGGCGGCGGCGAGCTGTACTGCGACACCTGCGGGCTCGCGCCCGTCGTCTCCCCGTCGGGATCCGCCCCGCCCCGGCGGGGCGGGGAGTCCGGGGACGGCTCGGTGTCGTCGCCACCGACCGGTGTGGCGGCCGGCGGCAAGGGCTCCGGCAGCAGCTCCCGCTCGTCGTCCCGGTCGTCGCGGTCCTCCCGCTCGTCGCGGCGCTCGGTGTCGGGACGTCTGTCGCGTTCGCTGTCGGGCGGTACGGAGTCGTCCGGCCGGTCGGTGTCGGTGCGCAGCTCCGGCTCGTCCACCAGCGGCTCCGGGCGCAACAGGCTGGGTGCCGGACTCGTCTCGGTCCCGGCCGTGCCGCGCCCCGACCCGCGCTCGGTGGTGATGGAGAACCCGGAGGTGCCGGAGCGGAAGCGGTTCTGCTCGCGGTCCGACTGCGGGGCGCCGGTGGGGCGGGCGCGCGGCGACCGGCCGGGGCGTACGGAGGGCTTCTGCACCAAGTGCGGCCACCCGTACTCCTTCGTGCCCAAGCTGCGGGCCGGTGACATCGTGCACGGGCAGTACGAGGTGGCGGGCTGCCTGGCGCACGGCGGTCTCGGCTGGATCTACCTGGCCGTGGACCGTGCGGTCTCCGACCGGTGGGTGGTCCTCAAGGGCCTGCTGGACACCGGTGACCAGGACGCGATGGCCGCGGCGATATCGGAGCGGCGGTTCCTCGCGGAGATCGAGCACTCCAACATCGTCCGCATCTACAACTTCGTGGAGCACCTGGACCAGCGCACGGGTTCGCTGGACGGGTACATCGTCATGGAGTACGTGGGCGGCAAGTCGCTCAAGGACATCGCCAACGAGCGGCGCGGCCCCGACGGCAGGCGGGACCCGCTGCCGGTGGAGCAGGCGTGCGCGTACGGCATCGAGGCGCTGGAGGCGCTCGGGCACCTGCACAGCCGGAACCTGCTGTACTGCGACTTCAAGGTCGACAACGCGATCCAGACCGAGGACCAGCTCAAGCTCATAGACATGGGCGCGGTACGCCGGATGGACGACGAGGAGTCGGCCATCTACGGCACGGTCGGCTACCAGGCGCCGGAGGTCGCGGAGGTCGGCCCGTCGGTCGCGTCGGACCTGTACACGGTGGCACGGACGCTGGCGGTGCTGACGTTCGACTTCCAGGGCTACACGAACGTGTTCGTGGACTCGCTGCCGGACCCGGACCACATCGAGGTGTTCCGGCGGTACGAGTCCTTCTACCGGCTGCTGGTGCGGGCGACTGACCCCGACCCGGCACGCCGGTTCGCCTCCGCGCAGGAGATGGCGGAGCAGCTGACCGGTGTGCTGCGCGAGGTCGTCGCGCTCCAGACGGGCCGGCCGCGGCCCGCGCTGTCGACGCTGTTCGGCCCGGAGCTGCGGGTGACGGACACGGAGCTGTTCGCGGAGCCGGACGGCGAGGTGTCGGCGCTCGGGGCACGGGAGGTGCCCCGCGGCCTGCTCGGCGGTCGCGGACGGTCGGCGGCGCGGGCCGCGGCGCAGGGGCACGCACCGGCGCAGGCCGTGGTGCCGGCGCAGTGGGCCGGGCCGGGGGCGGAGCCCCCGGCGGGCCGTCCCGGCGCCCCCCTCCTGGGCGCGCTGGACGTACGGGCCACCGCGCTCGCCCTGCCCGTACCGCACGTGGACCCCGGCGACCCGAACGCCGGGTTCCTGGCCGGCCTGATGGCCGCCGGGCCCGCCGAGCTGATCGCCGCCCTGCACACCGCTCCCGCGACCTCGGTCGAACTGCAGTTGCGGGAACTGCGCGCGCTGCTGGAGACGGACCGGCTGGACGCGGCACGCCGTTCCCTGGAGGAACTGGAGGGCCGCCATCCGGACGACTGGCGGGTGGTCTGGTACCGGGGCGTCGCCTCGCTCGCGACGGGGGACGACGAGAACGCGGCGCTGTCGTTCGACGCGGTCTACGACGCGTTCCCCGGCGAGCCGGCGCCCAAGCTGGCGCTGGGCGTGTGCGCCGAGGTCCTGGGCCAGCTGGACAACGCCGCCGAGTACTACCGCCTCGTGTGGACGACCGACCCGAGCTATGTCAGCGCCGCGTTCGGCCTGGCCAGGGTGCAGTTGGCCGCGGGTGACCGCGTCGGGGCGGTACGGACCCTGGAGTCCGTGCCGGAGGCGTCCATCCACTACACGGCGGCGCGTGTCGCCGCCGTACGGGCCCGCCTGCGCCGCCGGTCACCCGGTGACGCACTGCTCGGCGACCTGACGGCGGCGGCCGAGCAGGTGTCCGCACTGCGGCAGTTCGGGCTGGACGCGGTGCGCCGGGAGCGGTTGGCTACGGAGGTGCTGGGTACGGCGCTGGACTGGGTGCTCTCCGGGAGCCCCGGGTCCGGCCCCGCACCGACGTCGTTGCTGGGCAGCGAACTGGACGAGCGCGGGCTGCGCTTCGGACTGGAACGCTCGTACCGGGTGCTGGCCCGGCTCGCTCAGCGCGGCGAGGAGAGGATCGAGATGGTGGAGCGGGCGAACCGCTTCCGCCCCCGGACATGGGTGTGATTGATGTCGCAGATGCACCAGCTGTCCGCCTGCCCCGGCTGCGAGGAGCCGCTGGAGTCGGGTGACCTGTTCTGCGGGGCGTGCGGGTACGACCTGTCCGCCGTGCCGGAACCGCCCCAGGACGACCCGACCATGGTGATGGGTTCACCGGTGGCGGGCACGGCCTGGCCGGCGGAGCCGAAGGAGGCCGGGCAGCCCCCGATACGGTTCGACGAACGCGCCGCGGACGGCGCGGACTTCCCGCTGCCCGCGCCGGCGCCGCCCTCGGCACCGCCCGCACCGGCGCAGTCCCCCGTGCCGCCGCCCCCCGCGCCGCCGGTCGTCTCCCCTCCACCCCCCGCGCCGCCGGCAGTCTCCCCGCCGACCGCCCCGCCGCCGGTCGCGGGCGGGGCCCCGGAGGCCCCCGTGCCGCCGCCTGCGCCGCCCGTCGCGCCCTCCGTGCCCGATCCGCGGACCGTCGAGCACGCCCCCACCCCGCCCGCCGGCACCAAGGTGTGCGTCGCGTGCCGCGCCGGGCACGTCGACCCCGACGGCTACTGCGAGAACTGCGGCCATGCCCAGCCGCGGGAGCGCGACCACATGGAGGAGGAGCTCGGAGCGGTCGCCGCCGTGAGCGACCGCGGGCTGCGCCACCACCGCAACGAGGACGCGTTCGCCGTGTCGTCGACGGCGCTGCCGGACGGCTCGCCCGCCGTCGTCGCGATCGTCTGCGACGGGGTGTCCTCGGCGACGCGCCCCGACGAGGCGTCGGCGGCCGCGGCGGCCGCCGCCAACGAGTCGCTGCTCCGGTCGCTGCCCCGCGGTACGCAGCCCCAGCAGGCGATGCACGACGCGATCGTCGCGGCCTCCGACGCGGTGAACGCCCTCGCGGACACCGGCGAGGGGCCCGGCGCGATGGAGCATGACCCGCACCGCCACCGGAACGCCCCGGCGTGCACGCTGGTCGGCGCGGTCGCGGCGAGCGGCCTGCTCGTCGTGGGCTGGGTCGGGGACAGCCGTGCCTACTGGGTCCCCGACGACCGCACCGGCCCCCCGGCCCGGCTCACCGAGGACGACTCGTGGGCCGCCCAGATGGTCGCGGCGGGCCTGATGAACGAAGCGGAGGCGTACGCCGACGAGCGGGCGCACGCGATCACCGGCTGGCTGGGCGCCGACGCGTACGAACTGGAGCCGCACACCGCCGCCTTCAAGCCGGACCGGCCGGGTGTCGTCGTGGTCTGCACCGACGGCCTGTGGAACTACGCGGAGGCGGCGGAGGAGATGGCCAGGGCCGTGCCGCCGGACGCGGCACGACGCCCGCTGCACGGGGCGCAGGTGCTGGTCGGTCACGCGCTCGACGGCGGTGGCCACGACAACGTAACAGTGGCCGTACTGCCGTTCACCGTGGCACCGCAAGGGGCAGGATCGGCCTGAATCGACCCGCCTGTCCCATCCGTCTGATGTGAGTGGTGGCCCAAGGAGCCGATGCATGGCGAACTTCTCCAAGTCGAACGTGCCGCAGTTCTCGGTGGACGTGTACCAGAACGAGTACCTGCCGGAGGGCGGGCGCGAGGTGAACGCGATCGTCACGGTCACCTCGACCGGCGGCGGCACCAGCGGCGGCGTACCGCTGGGCGGGGCGGCGGCGTCACCGTCGTCCATACCGGGAGGGCCCGCCACCGCGGCCGTGGTGGTGATGGTCGACTGCTCGGGGTCGATGGACTATCCGCCGACGAAGATGCGCAACGCGCGTGATGCCACGGCCGCGGCGATCGACACGCTGCGCGACGGGGTCGCCTTCGCCGTCGTCGCCGGTACGCATGTGGCGAACGAGGTGTACCCGGGCGGCGGCCGGCTGGCCACGGCCGATGCGCGGACCCGCGCCGAGGCCAAGCAGGCGCTGCGCAGACTGAGCGCCGGCGGCGGCACGGCGATCGGAACCTGGCTGAAACTGGCCGACCGGCTGCTGGGTTCGGCCGAGGTGCCGATCCGCCACGGCATCCTGCTGACGGACGGGCGCAACGAACACGAGTCGCCCGAGGACCTGCGCGCCGCCCTCGACGCCTGCGCCGGCCGCTTCACCTGCGATGCCCGTGGCGTGGGCACCGACTGGGAGGTCAAGGAGGTCACCGGCATCGCGTCGGCGCTGCTCGGCACGGCCGACATCGTCGCCGATCCGGCGGGCCTGGCCGCGGACTTCACGCGGATGATGGAGCACGCGATGGGCAAGGAGGTCGCGGACGTCAGCCTGCGGCTGTGGACGCCCGTCGGCACGGAGATCGTCTTCGTGAAGCAGGTGGCGCCGACCGTGGAGGAGCTCACGGACCGGCGCACGGAGGCGGGGCCGCGCGCCGGAGACTATCCCACCGGGTCCTGGGGGGACGAGTCCCGTGACTACCACGTGTGCGTGCGCGTGCCGGAGGCCGGAATCGGACAGGAGATGCTGGCGGCCCGCGTCTCGCTGATCCTGCCGGACCCGGCGGGCGGCGCACCGCGGGCCCTGTCGCAGGGGCTGGTACGGGCGGTGTGGACGGACGACATGGTGGCGTCGACGTCGATCAACCCGCAGGTGGCGCACTACACAGGCCAGGCGGAACTGGCACAGGTCATCCAACAGGGTCTGGATGCGCGCAAGTCGGGCGATTTCGACGGCGCGACGGCGAAACTCGGCCGTGCCGTACAGCTGGCGGCCGCCTCCGGCAACGCGGACACTGCGAAACTGCTTGCGAAGGTGGTGGACGTGGTCGATGCGGCGACGGGTACTGTGCGACTGAAGGCGAAGGTCGCGGAGGCGGACGAGATGACGCTCGAGACGCGCTCCACCAAGACGGTTCGCGTGAAGAAATAGGTCACGATCTGCTCGGCCTGCGGGCCGGATGAGGAGAGGGGGAAGCGCCGACATGCCGACCTGCCCGAACGGACACCAGTCGGGTTCCGACGACTGGTGCGAGGTCTGCGGCCACCGCATGTCCGGGGCGGGCGCACCTGCGGGTGCCGTTCCGCCGCCTCCCCCGCCCCCGCCGCCCGGCTACGGATATCCGGGGCCGGGCGGTCCCGGCGGTCCCGGGGGCCCTGCCGGTGACCCGAACGCCACCGCCCAGGCGGAGCTGTGCCCGCAGTGCCGCACTCCGCGCGAGCACATGGCCCCGTTCTGCGAGGAATGCCGCTGGAACTTCCTCACCAACACGGCCACCTCGTACACGCCGGTCGCCCCGCCGCCGGGCCCGGGCCGCTCCGGTGGTCCCGGCGGACCGGGCGGACCCGGGAGCTTCGGTGGTCCCGGGGGTCCGGGTGGTCCCGGGGGTCCGGGTGGTCCGGGTGCGCCCGGGGGGCCCGTCGCCCCGCCGCCGGGGCTCAACCTGCCGCCGGGCTTCCAGTCCCAGCAGCCTCCCCGGCCGCCGGACGCGTTCGAGTACCAGAGTTCCCGCCCGTCGCAGGTGAACCGCCCGGCCGAACCGCTCCCGCCCGAGCCGCACGGCCACCAGGGTCCGCCGCCGGCTCCGCAGGCGTTCCACCAGCCGGGTCCGCCGCCGCCCCCGCAGGCGTTCCGGCAGCCCGGACCCCCGCCGCCCCCGCCGCAGCCGCAGGCGCCGGGATCCGGACCGCAGGCGACCGGGGGTGGCGACGACTGGATGCTGCCGCCGCCCTCGCAGACGCACTCCGCGCCTCCGCAGGCTCCGCAGCACTCCCAGCCCCCGCAGCAGCACCAGCAGCCGCAGCACCAGCCCGGTCCCCCGCAGCAGCACCAGCAGCCGCAGGCGCCCGCGGGCTGGACCGCTACCGTCGGCCCCGACCGCGATTACTTCATGGCGATGATGCAGCGCAGCGGCCCCGAGGCAGCGGGCCTCAACCTGCCCGCGTACTCGCCGGAGCAGCGGCTGACGCTGTCGGGCAACCAGATCACCATCGGCCGCCGCCGCCACTCCACGGGCGAGTCCCCGGACATCGACCTGTCGGTGCCGCCGGAGGATCCGGGCGTGTCGCACCAGCACGCGGTGCTGGTGCAGCAGCCGGACGGCTCCTGGGCCGTGGTCGACCAGAACTCGACCAACGGCACCACGCTCAACGGCGGCGAGGACCCGATCCAGCCCTACGTGCCGGTCCCTCTCAAGGACGGTGACCGGGTTCACGTCGGCGCCTGGACGACGATCACCGTCCGGCGCGGCTAGGCGGGGCCGGCCGGGCCGGTCATGCCCGCTGCCCGGGTTGTCCGGGCGACCCGAGGGGCCAGAGGTAGGGCCCCTCGGGTTCGTCCAGCCACGCCCACTGCCGCTCGCCGCCGACGGTCACCCCGTACCGCTCCCGTGCGGGCCGGTCCTCCCGCTGCCAGAGCGCGTACGCCTCCTGCGGTTCCAGGCTGCCCGCCGTCAGCGTCAGCAGGAAGCGGAAGAGATCGTCCTCGGTCGCGCGCCGGGGCAGTCCGCCGGTGTGCACCGGCGCCCGCCCGGCGCCTACCGCGCCGCGCAGCGGTACGAAGTACGCCGAGGTGTGCAGGAACCGTCCGTCGGCATGCTCGGCGTCCCGCACCCGCAACGCGACCACGCCGGTGGCCAGCGGCGTCAGGATGCGCGCTCCCGGACGGCACTGCCCGAGCCACGCGGGCGGTACGGACGGCACGGCGCAGGTCGCGATGATCCGGTCGAAGGGCGCCCGCTGCGGGCAGCCCCGCGCCCCGTCGTTGGTGACCACGGTGGGGCGCCGGCCGGCCGCCGCGAGATGGGTGCGGGCCGCCTCGGTGATGTCCTCGTCCAGATCGACGGTGGTCACCCGCTCGTCGCCCAGCCGGTGTGCGAGCAGCGCCGCGTTGTAGCCGGTGCCGGCCCCGATCTCCAGGACGCGGTCGCCGTCCCGTACGTCCAGAGCCTCCAGCATGGAGGCCATCAGCGAGGGCTGGCTGGCCGAGGAGACCAGGTCGCCGTTGCGCACGCGGGTGGCGAGCGGCCGGTCCTCGTACGCCCCCGCCAGCCAGCGCTCGCGCTTGGCGGGGTCGGGATCCTCCCGCCACAGCCGCTCGTAGCCGCCCATGACCCCGACGTAGTAGTACGGCACGAACAGGTGCCGGGGCACCTCCTCGAACGCCGCCCGCCAGGCCGGGTCCGTCAGCTCCCCGGCCGCGACCATCCCGCGCACCATCGCGCGGCGTGCCACGGCGGCCCGGGCGGCGTACGGGTCCTCTCGCTCTGTCCCCATGCCTCCACTGTGCTGCGCGCGGGTCGCGCACGCGAGGACGCCCGGCCGCCCGGCCGGAGGGGAGGGGGCGGGGCAGGAAGCGGGGGGCAGGTCCTAGGGCCCGGGTCCTCGGCCGGCCGGTCTGAGACCATGGACGGGTGAATGAGATTCCGCAGGGCACGCTTCAGGAGCAGACCTTCTACGAGCAGGTCGGCGGCGAGGAGACCTTCCGGCGCCTCGTCCGCCGTTTCTACGAGGGTGTCGCCGATGACCCGCTGCTGCGGCCGATGTACCCCGAGGAGGACCTGGGCCCGGCCGAGGAGCGGCTCGCGCTCTTCCTGATGCAGTACTGGGGCGGCCCGCGCACCTACAGCGACCACCGCGGCCACCCCCGGCTGCGGATGCGCCACGCCCCCTTCACCGTCGACAAGGCGGCGCACGACGCGTGGCTGAAGCACATGCGCGTCGCCGTCGACGAGCTGGGCCTGTCCGAGGAGCACGAGCGCCAGCTGTGGAGCTACCTCACGTACGCGGCGGCGTCGATGGTGAACACCGCGAGCTGACCCCCGCGCCCAGGGGGGGTGCCGCTCACCGCTGGTGCGGGACGGCGGTGACGCTCAATCCGCCCAGGCCGCCCCCGGTGCGTACGGCGACGGAACCGTAGGGGGTGCGCAGCCGCAGCCAGGAGCCGGTGCCGAGCAGGGCCACCGGCACCCCGGGCGCCGGCAGGAAGCCCAGCGACTGGGCGGCGTGGACGGCCCGCAGCGGCAGGCCCGTCGCGCCGATCGTGCGGGACCAGATCTCGCGGCCGATGCGGTCGCGCTCCGCGCGGGTGCGGTGCTCCGCGGGCAACTCCTCGTCCCGCGCCCGGAATTCCGCGACCGCCGCGGCGACCGCGGCGCGCAGCTCGGCGGCCTCCGGCAGGCCGGGCACCTCCTGCCAGCCGCCGCGCGGGGGCAGGACACCGGTCCAGGGCGGGCCGGTGACGGCCGCGGGGATCATCGCCTTGCCCGCCGACTCCTCGATGCCCTCCAGGAGCTGACCGGCCGAGACGGTGATGTCCAGCGGCGCCTCGTCCATGAGCGTGGCCGTGCGGATGGCCAGCACCTCGAAGGAGGGTGGCCGGCCGAACACGGCCAGGGCGCCGCCGCCCGCCTGGATGCGGACGACGGCGGCCCGGTCGTAATGGATCAGCCGGGCCAGGAAGGCGGCGAGGTCGGCCGCCTCCCTGGCGTCGGCGAAGTGGAGCGGCGCGGTCATGCGGCCGCTGCCTCCCCCTGCGCCTTCGGGGCGTGCATGCCGTCGTCCACGTACTCCTCCAGGAACGACCGCTCCTCCGCGGTGATGCGGCGCGGGCGCTGCGCTTCTAGGTCGAACGGCACGACGATCGTCGAGGCCCGTACGTACACCTGGTCGGGGTCCTTGATCTCGTACGCGATCGTCAGCGACGCCGCGCCGATCTTGGTGACCCACGACTCGATGGTCACCGGCTCGTGCCGGTGGACCAGCGGCCGTACGTAGTCGATCTCGTGCCGGGCGACGACGGAGCCGCCGGAGAACGACGGTGAGCCGTTGCCCGGCGCCAGCCGGAACATGAAGTCGATGCGGGCCTCCTCCAGGTAGCGGAGGAAGACCACATTGTTGACGTGCCCGAAGGCATCCATGTCCGACCAGCGCAACGGGCACTGGTAGATGTGACGAGCCACTGCCGCTGCCTCAGCCCCGGGTGAGCTTCTTGTGGGTGGCGCGGTGCGGACGGGCCGCGTCCGGGCCGAGCCGCTCGATCTTGTTCTTCTCGTACGACTCGAAGTTGCCCTCGAACCAGAACCACTTGGAGTCGCCCTCGTACGCCAGGATGTGCGTGGCGACCCGGTCGAGGAACCAGCGGTCGTGGGAGACGACCACGGCCGCACCGGGGAACTCCAGAAGGGCGTTCTCCAGCGACGACAGGGTCTCGACGTCGAGGTCGTTGGTCGGCTCGTCGAGGAGCAGCAGGTTGCCGCCCTGCTTGAGGGTGAGTGCCAGGTTGAGGCGGTTGCGCTCACCGCCGGACAGGACACCGGCGGGCTTCTGCTGGTCCGGGCCCTTGAAGCCGAAGGCGCTCACGTACGCGCGGGACGGCATCTCGACCTGGCCGACGTTGATGTAGTCGAGCTCGTCGGAGACGACGGCCCACAGCGTCTTCTTCGGGTCGATGTTGGCGCGGCTCTGGTCGACGTAGGAGATCTTGACCGTGTCGCCGACCCGGATCGCGCCGGAGTCGGGCTGCTCGAGACCCTGGATCATCTTGAACAGCGTGGTCTTGCCGGCGCCGTTCGGGCCGATCACGCCGACGATGCCGTTGCGCGGGAGGCTGAAGCTGAGGTCGTCGATGAGGACCTTGTCACCGAACGCCTTGCTGAGGTTCTCGACCTCGACGACGACGTTGCCCAGGCGCGGGCCCGGCGGGATCTGGATCTCCTCGAAGTCCAGCTTCCGCATCTTGTCGGCCTCGGCGGCCATCTCCTCGTACCGGGCGAGACGTGCCTTGGACTTGGCCTGGCGTCCCTTGGCGTTGGAGCGGACCCACTCCAGCTCTTCCTTGAGCCGCTTGGCGCGCTTGGCGTCCTTCTGGCCCTCGACCTTCAGACGGGCCTGCTTGCTCTCCAGGTAGGTGGAGTAGTTGCCCTCGTAGCCGATGGCGCGGCCGCGGTCGAGCTCCAGGATCCAGCCGGCGACGTTGTCGAGGAAGTACCGGTCGTGGGTGATGGCGACGACGGTGCCGTCGTACTTGGCGAGGTGCTGCTCCAGCCACTGCACGGACTCGGCGTCGAGGTGGTTGGTGGGCTCGTCGAGCAGCAGCAGGTCGGGCGCCTCCAGCAGCAGCTTGCAGAGCGCGACGCGGCGCTTCTCGCCACCGGAGAGGTTGGTGACCGGCCAGTCGCCGGGCGGGCAGCCGAGCGCGTCCATGGCCTGCTCGAGCTGGGCGTCGAGGTCCCACGCGTTGGCGTGGTCCAGCTCCTCCTGGAGCTTGCCCATCTCCTCCATCAGCTCGTCGGTGTAGTTCGTGGCCATCTCCTCGGCGATGGCGTTGAACCGGTCGAGCTTGCCCTTGATCTCGGCGACGCCCAGCTGGACGTTCTCCAGGACGGTCTTGTCCTCGTCCAGCGGCGGCTCCTGCAGCAGGATGCCGACGGTGTAGCCGGGCGACAGGAACGCGTCGCCGTTGGAGGGCTGCTCAAGGCCGGCCATGATCTTGAGGACGGTGGACTTACCGGCGCCGTTCGGGCCGACCACACCGATCTTCGCACCGGGCAGGAAGCTCAGCGTCACGTCATCGAGGATGACCTTGTCGCCGTGCGCCTTGCGCGTCTTGCGCATCGTGTAGATGTACTCAGCCAAGAGAAACCGTCCGGCAATCCGAGAGTGGGCAGATACACCCCATCTTGCCTGACGTCCATCCCTTGATGGAAACCAGTAGGGGCGCGTGCGTGGGGGCGTGCTACGGCGGTGGCCCCGGTCCGCGTGTCCGTGCACGCCCCGGGGCCACCGCCGTCACGAACGGAGGGTCACTCTTAGGTCACTCGGCGGGTTCCCCGTCGGCTCCGGCCGCCCCGGCCGGGTCGTCCTTCTTCCTGCGGAGGAAGAAGACCGCCGCACCGCCGACCAGGACGAACGCGATCGCGGTTCCGGCGATCATCGGCGTGGCGTTGGACGCGCCGGTCTCGGCGAGGTCGAGACCGGTGCCCGCGGTCGCCGTCCCCGCGCCGGCGGTGACGCCGCCGGACAGGGGGCTGGGCTGCGAGGCGGGCTGCCCGGTCATGGTGGCTGTGCTCCCGGTGGTCCGGCAGTCCAGGACGCCCTTGAACGTCCTGGTGAAGCCGCCGGGCCCGGTGATGGTGAGGTGGTACGCCTGGTCCTCGGCAACGGGGACGGTCACCGTCCGGGTCTCGCCCGCCTGGATGGTGTGCTCGGTGCCCATGAGCGTGAAGGTGAAGGCGGCGTCACCCTTGTTGGTGGCCGTGATGTCCACGCCGCCCTCGGCGCAGTTCTTCTTCGCGGACAGCGCCGGTATGGCGCCCGCAGCGGCCCAGGTGGCGGTGGCCACCGCGGAGACGGTCGACTCGCTGGACCCGGCCAGGATCTGCGTCTGGCTCCGGGTGACGCCCGCGAAGGCGCGGCCGACCGGTACGGAGGTGGTGGCCTGCACGCTCAGCGCGGCGGTGCCGTCGGCGGCTCCCGCGGGCACGTCGAACCAGAGCTTGCTGCCGTCGACGGCCCTGTCGACGGGCTTGCCGGCCGCGTCGGTGATCCTGATGCCGCTGGCGGCGGCGTCGGCGGGCGGGTTCACCGTGACCCGGCCGGCGCCGGTGCGCACGGTGACCGGCCCGAGCCGGGTGCCGGCGGGGCCGGAGACGGCCCCGGGCTCCAGGCTCAGCGAGGCCCTGGGCTCGGCGACGCTGCCGGCCTCCTCCTCCAGCCAGTCGGCGAGCTTCTCGGCGGCCGGGTCGAGCGCCTCGACCTCGGCGCCGTCCGAGTACCGCCAGATCGCCACCTGGGTGCCGGCGGCCGCCGTCTCCGGCGTGAGCGGGCCGGTGCCGGCTTCCTCGGCGAGGCCCACGAGGTCGTCGACCTGCGGGTAGGAGTGCTGGAGGATCCACCGGATCCGGCCCGCGTCCTTGTTGCCCCCGAGCGAGGTCTGGTCCCAGGGGGTCTCCAGGTACCTGGCCTTCTCCTGGGTGGGGTTGTGCAGGTCGATGCAGTACGTCTTGAGGGTGCCCCCGCCGTCGACGGTCATCTCGAACAGACCGGCGGGCAGCTGCTGTTCCTGATTGCCGACGTGGAGCACGGCCTGGTGGAAGGTGGTCAGCCCGTTGAGGGTGGCGGCCGCACCACCCTGGTGCTGGGGCGCCTCGTCGGCGGAGGCCGGCGTCGCACCGCCGAGGGCGCCCGCCGTGATCAGCCCGGAGGCGACGACCGCGGCGGCCAGACGGGCGGCGCGACTCTTCCGCCTCCGTACAGAAAACGCAGCAAACACAGAATTCCCCTCTGGGCGAGGTGTTGTCGCGTGGGACGCGTGGGGGGAGTGCCTCGCCAGCCGACTCAAGTGCCCCGTGAGTACCCGGGAATCCTAAAGAGGCGGCCCAGCACAGTCCCCTGTCATACCGTCAGATAACCATTCCGACTCGGAATCGTTATCGCGCGCTTGCGCGGACGGCCGGCGGAGGCCCGTCACCGCACCAACTCCGCCGCGTTCTCGGCGCCGCGCTGCATTTCACCATGCGCGGCGGACTCTTGATCACCGGCCGCTTGCGGCTCGGCCCTCGCCGGCCGCCTGAACGCCGAGGTCCCGCGCGTCAGGTCGTGTCCCGCCGCCACCGCGTCGATGTCCACGAACGTCCTGCGCTGCCCCTCCCAGTCCTCCTCGCGGACCTTCAGCCGGCCGTGCACCACCAGCGGATCGCCGACCGCGACCGACGCGGCCAGGTTCGCCCCGAGCGTGCGCCACGCGCAGACCGTGTAGAAGCTGGTGGGCCCGTCGACCCAGCCCGCCCTCTCCCGGTCCCACCGCCGTGCCCGCGCCGCGAACCGGAACTTCGCCACTCCCCCGGCCGCCGTGTCCCGGTAGTCCACGCTGGTCGCCACATTGCCCACGACGGTCACCATGGTCTCGTTCACCGCGTCCACCCCTTCCGTCCGCCGGTCCCGCGCCGGCCGTCGACAGACCCCATGCTGAGCGCGCTGCCGAATTCCCGCCGACGGGTGTGTACAAGTCTGCTCATGTGCACAACTCCGTCACCCACATGGGGCAGCACGCGACGCTCCACCGTGCCCGCACCCAGGTCCCTGGCGCCCGCACCGCAGTGCCCTCGTGCCCGCACCGCAGGCCACCTCATGAGCCCGCCGCCCCCCGTGCCGCGACCGCCGCATCCGCCGGACCTCGACCGACCCGTCCCGGAGCTCAACCCACCCGCCGGCCCGAGTCCACCGTCGCGTACTGCTCGCGGACCTCGCGGTAGCGCATGAGCTCGGCCGCGATCGGGTCGAGCACCATCGCCCGGCCGCACCCCGCCGCCGCCTCCCGCAGCCGGCGCTCCGTCTCCTGGCCGTAGCGGCGCGCGGGCCCCCGGGCGGCCGCCGCGCACGCCCACTCCACCAGCGGGCCCCCGACGACACCGGCCAGCATGATCAGCGCGGGGACCATGAGGCCCGGTTCCAGGACGCCGACGATCTGGCCCGCCAGCCACAGGCCGCCGTAGAACTGGAGCAGCGTCATGGCCGCCTGGGTCAGCACCGCGGCCGGCCACCAGGCGGGGCGCGGCGGCCGCCCGTTCCTGCCCGTCCGCTCCTCCTTGCCCGCGCGCCCTTCCTCGCCCTGCTCCTGCTCCTTGCTCAGGCGACCCTTCCTCCCGCGCCGGCCCTGCTTGCCCGGCCGGCCTTCCCTGTCCGGCTGCGTTTCCTTGCCGGGCCGTGTTTCGTTGCCCGGCCGGCCGACCGTCACCGCCAGCTCGTCCAGGGCTTCCGGAAGCCCCTGCGAGCCCCGTACCGCCGCCTCGCGCACCGCCTGGGCCCATGGCGCCGGCAGTCCGCGTGCCGCCTCGTCCGCGACCACCCGTACCGCCTGCTCGACGCGCTGCCGGGCGGTGAGCTCGTCCTCCACGGGCACCTCGGCCTGCGGTTCCGCGCCGGCCCCGGGCGTCCGCAGCCGCTCGTACCACCGCCACAGCCGCAGCCACGGCGTGCCGCACGCCCGTCCCGCGTTGCGCCGCCACTCGCGCTCCGCGGCCTCGCCCGCCGCCCGGGCACCGACGGCGACCGCGAGCCGCGCCCCGAAGTCCTCGCGGGACCGCTCGTCGAGCCCGGTCCGGCTGTCCGCCACGTACACCGGGCGCAGCCGCCGTGCCGTCGCGTCCACGTCCGCCGACAGCCTCCGCTGGGCGGCGTTGCGCTGCTGGACGAACGCGCCGAGCATGTCGCGCAGTTCGCCGACGCCCTCCCCGGTGAGCGCGGACAGGGCCATGACCGTGGCGCCGGGTTCGCCGTGTTCGCCGAGGGCCATGCCGTCCTCGTCGAGGAGCCGCCGCAGGTCGTCGAGGACCTGGTCGGCGGCTTCGCCCGGCAGCCGGTCCACCTGGTTGAGCACCACGAACGTCACTTCCGCGTGCCCGGCCAGCGGCCGCAGGTAGCGCTCGTGCAGCGCGGCGTCGGCGTACTTCTCCGGGTCGACCACCCAGATCACCGCGTCCACCAGGGCCAGCAGCCGGTCCACCTGCTCGCGGTGGGCGATGACCGCCGAATCGTGGTCGGGCAGGTCCACCAGGACGAGGCCCTGCAGCGCCTCGTCGCCGGCCCCTCCCGCAAGGGGACGGCGGCGCAGCCGCCCCGGAATGGCGAGCCGGTCCAGCAGCCCGCCGGCGCCCTCGGACCAGGCACAGGCGATGGGCGCGGAGGTGGTGGGCCGGCGCAGCCCCGTCTCGGAGACCGGTACCCCCGCGAGCGCGTTGATCAGGGTCGACTTGCCGCTGCCGGTCGCGCCGGCGATGGCGACCACCGTGTGCCGGGAGGACAGCCGCTGCCGGGCGGCCGCCTCCTCCAGGACGCGCCCCGCCTCGGCGAGCGTCGCGCCGTCGAGCCGGGTCGCCGAGAGCCCGACGAGTTTGCGCAGGGCGTCGAGGCGGCCGCGCAGGGCGGTCGCGTAGGGGCCGTCCGGCGTCTGTGGTTCCTCGGCGGCGGGCTCCTCGTTCGCCGCCTCCTCCTGCACGCGGCGGGCGATGAGCCCGTCGTCCCAGCGTTCGTCCACGGCACTCACCGCAGTCACCTCTCCCTCTGCAGTACGGACAGCGCAGCGATCAGCTCGGCCTGCGGCTCGGGCGTGATGCCGAGCCGGTCGAGCGGCGCGAGGCGCCGGTCCCTTTCCTCGTGCAGGACGCGGTCGATGTACGTCTCCACCAGCTCGCCGCCCCGGTCACGCAGTCTCAGGGCGCTCTGCGCGCCGAGGAGTTCGGCGAGCCGCTCGCCGGCGTTGCGGGTGCGGCGTCCGCCGAGCAGCGCGGCCGCCAGGAGGGCGGCCACGGTGTCGGGGTCCGGAGCGGCGTTGCGCTCCATGCGCCGCACTTCGTCCTCGGCGAGCTCCTCCAGGACCCGCCGCCAGCGCCGTACGGCCATGCCGATGCGCTCGGCCGACTCGGCGTCGGGTGGCGCCTGTCCGCCGCCGAGCGCCCCGGACGCCGGTTCGCGCCCCCACGCTTCCTTTACGCGTTCGTCGGCGGCTGCGACGGCGCACTGGAACAGCGCGCCGAGCGACTCGGTGAGCGAGTCGAGCAGTTCGGTGGCCGAGCAGTCGCGGGGGAAGCCGCGCCAGCGGGTGCGGGCGTCCCCCGCGAGGACGGCGCCGCGCTGCAGCTCCCGGCGCACTCGCTCGCCCTCCTTCTCGTACGCGGCGTCGACGCCCCCGGAAAGCCGTACGGCGGCGGCGTACTGGGCCGCGACGGCCCCGGCGAGCTCGGGCATGCGCACCCGCAGCGAGGCGATGACGCCCTTGGCGGTGCGCCCGACGGCCTGCCGGCGGGCGGCGGGGTCCTGGGCGTGGTGGTTCAGCCAGGCGCGCAGGGCGGCCACGGCGTTCTCCGGCAGCAGTCCGCTGCCGCCGCCCGCCGACTCGGGCAGCTCGGGGATGGTGAAGCGCGGCACGTCGCCCAGTCCGGCCCGCACGAGCAGCGCCTCGTACTGCCGCGACACCTCGCCGATGACCTGGTGCGGCACCCGGTCGAGGACGGTGACCAGGGAGACGTCGTACTCCTTGGCGGTGCGCAGCAGGTGCCAGGGCACGGCGTCGGCGTACCGGGAGGCGGTGGTGACCATGACCCATACGTCGGCGGCGCAGAGCAGCTCGGCGGCGAGCTCACGGCTCTCGACGACGAGGGAGTCGATGTCGGGCGCGTCGAGCAGCGCGAGCCCGCGCGGCAGGCTGTGCGCGGTCTCGACGCGCAGCGCCTTGCCGCCCGCGGGCTCCGGCTCCCCGTCCTCGGGCCCCCACACGCGCGTCAGCTGGGGCAGCACCCGCATGCCGGCGAACCAGTGGTGGTCCTCGGGGTGGCAGACGAGGACGGGCGTCCGTGTGGTGGGCCGCAGGACGCCGGCCTCGCTGACGCGTCGCCCGACCAGCGAATTGACGAGGGTGGACTTGCCCGCCCCGGTGGAGCCCCCGACCACGACCAGCATGGGCGCTTCCGGTTCCTTCAGCCGTGGCACCAGGTAGTCGTCGAGCTGCGCGAGCAACTCGGCACGCGTCTGCCGCGCCCTGGGTGCCCCTGGAAGGGGGAGGGGGAGACGCACGGCAGCGACACGGTCGCGCAGGGCGGAGAGTGCGTCGATGAGCTGAGGCCGTACGTCCAAGGTCACCACATGCGAAGAATGCCCAATTTCGGCACCGTTTTGAAGCGTATGGGGGCCTCTGCGCGCCGATCAAGCACAATCCGGCACGGGGGACACAGGGGACGAGTGGGACGCAGGCATAACGAGTGCACAACACCCGGGCCGCGTGACGCGAAAAGCGCTGCGAGAATCGCACCTGCCTGCGATTATCGGTTCGCTTCACCGAACCTCCACATCGTGCCACGCAGGTGAAGCGACCGGGTCAAGGCGATCGGAGCCCTATCCTTGTCCCCGGCAAGGTCACGGACAACCCACCAGGGGCTCCAGGCCACAAGGCCACCACCGGCCCCCGTAGCTCAGTGGATAGAGCAGGCGCCTTCTAAGCGCTTGGCCGCAGGTTCGAGTCCTGCCGGGGGCGCACCGCCAAGCCCTCCCCTGGGAGGGCCTTCCTGGTTGAACGGGCGACCAATTCAGGATCATCCTTGCGGGCATGATCCTGCGAGCCCCCGCCCTCGATGCGGTCGCCGCGCGCGACTACGCCTTCGACTGGGCTCTCGTCGACGTGGAGACCTCCGGTCTCGTTCCTCGCCGGGACCGCGTGCTGTCGGTCGCGGTGGTGACCGTCGGGCCTGACGGAGAGCAGACCGGCGAGTTCTCGACGCTTCTGGACCCCGGGTGCGATCCGGGCCCGGTGGACATGCACGGCCTGACCGCCGAGCGGCTGCGCGGGGCGCCGACGTTCGAGCAGGTCGCGGGGCGGATCGGGGCATTGCTCCAGGACCGGGTCCTGGTCGCCCACAACGCGCAGTTCGACTACGACTTCCTGGCTCACGAGTTCGCACGGGCACGGATGTACCTGCCGGTCTCACAGCGGCTGTGCACCTGCCGGCACGGTTCGGCTCCTCACCGACGGCCCGGGCCGGGCAGACCATCGCCCTCGATCTCGCCTCGCTGCCGCCTTCCAGCCGGAAGATCGTCGTGGCTGCCGCCATCGACGGCGACGCCGCCTTCGGCGACATCGGCGCGGTCCAGGTCATCGCCGCTCCCGGCAGCGGCGCCGCCCCGTTGGCGCGGGCCACGTTGGACGCCGCGACCACGGAACGCGTGCTGCTCCTCGCCGAGGTCTACCGCCGCGGGCCGGCCTGGCGCTTTCGCGCGGTGGGCCAGGGATACGAGTACGGGCTCGACGCCCTCGCTCGCGGTTACGGCGTCGACATCGCCGACTGAGCGGACGGCGGACCGAGGCATCGGCAGGTCCCGCTCACCGGCGCCGAGGCGGGGCTGCGGGCGGGCACACTCCCGCGCCGGCTTCGACGTCGCAACCGGTCGGGCCGGTGCCACACATGCCACGTCGGAACGTCCCGAGTGCCCGCCGGTGCCCGGCCCGGGAGGCCGGCCCCGCCGCGAAACGGCCGGGCCCTCCCCCGCGGGTGGCGGGGGAGGGCCCGGGCGGGTGGCGGAGGTGGTCAGGGCGTGGTGCGGGCCGTGGTGCGCGGGGTCACCGGGTTGGTCGAGCGGGTGGCCGTGGCCAGGAGGCGGAGCGCTGCCTCCGACGGGCTTCCCGGCTCGGCGCTGTAGGCGAGTACGCGCTGGCCCGACGGGTCCGACAACTGCATGCTCTCGAAGCCGAGTTCCATCGGCCCCACCAGCGGGTGGTGGAACCGCTTCGCCCCCGAGGTGCAGCCGCGCACCGGGTGGCGCGACCACAGGGCGGCGAACTCCGTGCTCTTCATCGCGAGTTGGCCGATGAGCTCGGCGAGGGCGCGGTCGTCCGGGTGGCGGCCCGCCGTCAGGCGCAGGGCGGCGAGGGCCGTCCTCGCCTCCTCCTCCCACTCCGTGTACAGCTCGCGGGTGTGCGCGTCCAGGAAGAGCATGCGCGTCAGGTTCGGCCGCTGCGACGGGCTGTCCGGGCTCTCGGGGTCGATGTGGCCGGCCAGCAGGGCGTGCCCCAGCGGGTTCCAGGCCAGCACGTCGTTGCGCCGGTCCAGGACCACGGCCGGCACGTCGGCCATCGCGTTGATCAGGTTCCGCAGGTTGGTGCGGGCGTGCTCGGGACGCGCGGCCTGCGGGCGGCGGGGCCGGGAGGGGCGGGCCAGGTCCCGCAGGTGGGCGCACTCGTCCTCGCTCAGCCGCAGCGCCCGGGCGATGGCGTCCAGGACCGCCTCGGAGGCGTTGGTGCTCTGCCCCTGTTCGAGCCGCGTGTAGTGGGTGACGCTGACACCGGCGAGCAGGGCCAGCTCCTCGCGGCGCAGGCCGGGCACCCGCCTGCGGGTGCCGTGCGGCGGCAGACCGACGTCCTCGGGCCGCAGCCTGGCCCGCCGGCTCCGCAGGAAGTCTCCGAGCTCCGATTGAGTACCCATGCCCTCCAGTGTCCCCGCCGGGCGCGCCGGGTGCGAGCGCTCAGCCTGGTCCTGTCATGAGTAGTCTCCGGGCTCGTGGCCTCCCGGCGCCTAGCCAGAACAGAGGTCTGGGCACCCCCTGGCCGTGGCGCCAAGGTTCCTTCGTACCCCCGTTGCGGAGCGATACGAAGCGAATGGAGCTCGGAGACCATGTC
>NZ_KL591002.1:729590-731036 GCF_000716335.1 Streptomyces sp. NRRL S-118
ATGTCCGTTGTTGATGGTGTGAAGTCGGTGAGCGAGGGGACGGCTGGTCCGCCTCGGATGACGGGCCGGCAGCGGCTGGTCCTGGTGGTGTTGCTGGTCGCGCAGTTCATGCTCGCGGTGGACTTCTCGATCCTGAACGTGGCGTTGCCGGTGATCGGTGACGGTCTGGGCTTCTCCCTGGCCAACCTGCAGTGGATCGCGACCGCGTTCGCCCTGTGCGCGGCCGGGTTCACCCTGCTGTTCGGCCGGATCGCCGACCTGTTCGGCAGGCGCCGGCTGTTCCTGGCCGGCCTGGCCCTGCTGGGCATCTCCTCCCTGGTCGGCGGCCTGGCCACCACCCCCGAACTGCTGATCGTGGCCCGCGTGGCACAGGGCCTGGCCACCGCGGCCGTCACCCCCGCCGGCCTGTCACTGCTGACCACCTCCTTCCCCGAAGGACCCCTGCGCGACAAGGCACTGGGCCTCAACGGCGCCCTGATGTCGGCCGGCTTCACCACCGGCGCGATCCTCGGCGGTGTGCTCACCGACCTGCTGTCATGGCGGTGGGCGTTCTTCATCAACGTGCCCGTCGCCCTGGCGGTCCTGCTCATCGCCCCGGCGGTGATCAGCGAGTCCCGGCCCACCGAGCGTCCGCGTCTGGACGCGCCCGGCGCGGTGACGGTGACCCTGGGCCTGCTGGCCCTGGTGTTCGGCCTGACCCAGGCCGGTGAGCACGGCTGGACCGCCCCGGTGGCACTGGGCTCGCTGCTGGTGGGTGTGGTGCTGCTGGTGGTGTTCTACGCGGTGGAGTCCAAGGCCGCCTCCCCGCTGGTCCCGGTCAGCGTCCTCAAGCGCCGCACCGTCGCGTGGGGCAACATCGCCGGTCTGATCGCGTTCGTCACCGAGACGTCGCTGGTGTTCCTGATGACGCTCTACCTGCAGGAGGTGCTGGGCTTCTCGCCGCTGGCGGCCGGGCTGTCGTTCGGTGTGCTGGGCATCGGCACCGTGATCGGCGGGTCGATCGCGGCGAAGGTGATCGGCCGGATCGGCACCAAGCAGACCCTGATCGCGGGTGGTGTGCTGCAGACCGTGGCCACCGCCGCGCTCCTCGGGCTGGGCGACGACCGCTCGTTCATGTGGCTGCTGCTGGTGGGCACCTTCGCCGGCGGTGTGGGCAACATGCTCGTCATCGTCGGGTTCATGGTCACCGCGACCTCCGGACTGCCCGACCACGAGCAGGGCATGGCCACCGGGCTTGCGACCATGACCCAGCAGATCGGCATCACCATGGGCACCCCGATCATGTCCGCGATCGCCACCGCCCACATCGCCGGACGCACCAGCCCCGACGCCATCCTCGACGGCATCGGCCTGGCCGTCCTGGTCAACACCGCCATCGTCCTCCTCGGCGTCCTCACCAGCGCCGCCTTCCTCCACAACCCCAAGAAGACGGCCGGCTGACGACCG
>NZ_KL591002.1:731122-756255 GCF_000716335.1 Streptomyces sp. NRRL S-118
CCACAACCCCAAGAAGACGGCCGGCTGACGACCGACCGCCGCCGAAGTCCGGCCGCCGGTGCGACACACGCGCCCGCGGCCGGACTTCTGCCGTGCACGGCTCCGACCTCGGCAAGTACGCCTTGTTCCGGTGTCCGCGGGCCCGGGAGTGTGGACGGGCGGCCCCGGCCCTCCGGTGGCGCCGAAGCGGCCGCCCCGTCCACCACCTGCCGTCGAAAGGGACGCCCATGGCTCTGCGGTGGTCGCACGCCGCCCTCAACTGCCGTGACCTCGAGGCGACCGAGGAGTTCTACCGCCACTGGTTCGGCATGCGGCGCGCCCGCGCCTTCGACGTGGCGGGCGCCCGGTTCGTCTTCCTGCGGCTCGGGGACGCCTACCTGGAGCTGTGCTCGCTGCCCGCGCAGGCGGGCCCGGCACCCGAGCCCTCCGCCGACGGGCCGCACACCGCCGGAGCCGTGCGGCACCTCGCCTTCCGGACGGACGACGTGGACGCCTTCCTGGCCCGCATGGGGGACGCCGCGCGCGTCACCCTGGGGCCGCTGGACTTCGACGCGTTCATCCCCGGCTGGCGCAGCGTGTGGCTCGCCGACCCCGAGGGCAACGTGGTCGAGGTCAGCCAGGGCTACCGCGATCTGCCCGACGACGGCCCCACGGCCGCAGAGTGACCCTGCGATGACTACCCAGAACACGGTTCTGGCTGGTCGGCGGCGGTCGGCGGAGGATTTTCCCAACCGACCCGAGAGGGAGAGAGCCGCCATGCCGCACACCGGTGACCGTTACTCGCAGGACGTCGTCTGGCAGCCTTTGCGCATCCGGACCACCCGTCACGACATACCGGTCCGCGTCTACCGGCCCGAGTCCGGACACGTCGGCTGGCTGGTCTGGGGGCACGGCGGCAGCTGGCGCTCCGGCTCGCTGGAGGGCTGGCACGCCTCCTGCGCGGACCTGGCCCGCCGCTCCGGCTGCGCGGTCGTCAGCGTCGACTACCGGCTGGCCCCGGAGCACCGGCACCCGGCGGCCCTCCACGACGTGCTCGCCGTCCTGGAGTGGGCCCAGGAACGGGCCGACGAGGAGGGATTGCCGCCCGTCGCGGCCGGCGGGGACAGCTCCGGCGGGACGATCGCGGCGTGCGCGGCGCTGGTACGGCGCGACCGGGGCGAACCGCTGAGCGCCCAGGTCCTCGCCTACCCCCCGCTCGACCCCGCGTGCCGCGCCCGGTCCTACACCCGCTACCTGAACAACTTCCCCACCCAGCCGGGCATGATCGCCGCCTGGCGGGACTACCGGGCCGGCAACACCGGCCCCGGCTTCCCGCCCAGCACGCCCTTCGAGGCCGGCGACCTGGCGGGCGTGGCCCCGGCGATCCTCGCCGTCGGCGCGTTCGACCCGGTCGCCGACGACGTGCAGACGTACGCGCGGATGCTGCGCGAGGCCGGCAACGACGTCACCTTCCAGCAGTTCCCGCACCTGCTGCACGGGGCCTTCCTGCAGCCCGACGGGGCCGGCGTCTTCGACGACGCGCGGGACTCCTCCGACGACCCCAGGGCGCTGCGCCACTGGCTCGCCGCGACCCTGCACGACCGGCTGGCCGCGTCGGCCGCCGCGACCGCACCCCACGACCGGGCCGTCTGACGGCCCCGACCCGAGAAAGAGAGAGGTCATGACCAGCACCCCCGGCGTCACCGACGCCCCCGGCACCGGCGCCCCCGCCTCCGTGCCGGGCCATCTCGGCTCCCTGCTGCGGCACTTCGGCGACCTGCGCGACGGCCTGCACGGTGACCAGGGCACCCGCCAGGGCAAGGAGCGCCTGTTCGTCACGGCGGTCGAGCTGCTCGGCCCGTACGCCGAACAGGCCCTGCGGGAGGTGAACGAGCACCTGCTGCGGAACACCGGTGAGATCAGGGCCAGCGGCGTGCGCCGGACCCCGGACGGCGGCGTCGCCGCCACCTGGGCGCTGACCTGGCCCGAGCAGCGCGTCACCGAGATCGACCCGATCACGATCAGGGCGCACTACGGGGGCGGGTTCCACCATCCGCACCTGAGCGGCGCCACGGTCGGGGAGTGGCCGCTGAACGTCTTCGACGCCGGGCAGGCCGCCGCGGAGCTGCCCCTCCTGCGCGCGATCGTCGCCGCGGACCTGCACAACCTGGTCTTCCAGCGGGACTTCCGGATCGTGCCGGCCACCGTCGCCGAGGGCGGTCCGCTCCGGCCGGGTGCGGTGCTCAACCCGCGGACCAAGGGGCTGCCGGTATGACCGTACGCCTGTCCGTCCTGGACCAGTCCCCGGTCGGCGAGGGGTTCTCGCACTCCGACGCCCTGCGCGCCTCCGTCGAGCTGGCGGAGCGGGCCGACGCGCTGGGTTTCACCCGCTACTGGGTGGCCGAGCACCACCACTCCCCCGGCTTCGCCGGCACGGCCCCGGAGATCCTCGCCGGGACGCTGCTGTCGCGCACCCGGCGCATGCGGATCGGCACCGGCGGCGTGCTGCTGCCGCGGTACGAACCGCTGAAGGTGGCGGAGGTGTTCTCGGTCCTGGCCTCGCTGCACCCGGGCCGGGTCGACCTCGGGCTCGGGCGGGCCGGGGGCCCGGCGGCCCGGTTCCCGCAGCAGGTCCAGGAGGTGAGCCGGCTGCTGGGCCTGGGCGGCGGGCAGGGCGGCGGGGCGGGATCGCTGCCGCCCCTGCCGCCACTGGTCTCCGCGGCCGAGGTCCCCCCGCGGCTGTGGCTGCTGGGAGCGGGCACCCGCTCCGCCGCGCTCGCCGGTGAGCTGGGCACCTCGTTCGCCTTCGCGCACTTCCTCGCCCCCGATCCGGGCGTGGTCGCCCTGGAGGGCTACCGCCAGGGACTGGCGGCGTCGGCGTGGGGCCCGCAGAAGGGAGTGCTGGCCGTCCGAGTCGTCACCGCCGACACGCAGGAGCGGGCCGACGGACTGGCGCTGAGCCTGCTGCTGTGGCGCAGCCGCAAGGACCTGGGCCAGGACCGCCCGCTGCCCTCGGTGGACGCCGCGCGGCGGCACCGCTGGAGCACGGCGGAGGCCGAGCGGGCCGCCGTCAACAGCCAGGCGCTGGTGACCGGTACGCCGGAACGGGTCCGCGAGGAACTGGAGCAGCTCGCGGCGGCGCACGGTGTCGACGAGCTCGTGATCAACACGCTGACCCACGACCCGGCCGACCGGGTGCGCTCCTACGAACTGCTGGCGCAGGTCTTCGACCTGTCCGGCCAGGAGGCACCGGAGGCCGACCGGGCGCCCGCCGCCGCGTAGGGGAACCGCGGGCGTGCGGGCGCGGACCGCGCACACCCGGTGACGCCGAACCGCCGGGCCGGAGGAATCCGGCCCGGCGGTTCGGCGTGTGCGGGGTGCGGGGGTGCGGGCCACGGGTGAGGGGTACGGGGGCGGCCGCGTCGGCGTCAGTCGTGCGGGGTCGGGACCAGCGGGAGGCTGCTCGGGTGCGGCAGGGAGCTGTTGGCCTCGCGGATCCGCGTCCCGGGCGCCACCCGCAGCCGCCACCGGGAGAAGAGCGTCGCCAGCGCGACGGTCATCACGGTCATCGCCAGGTGTTCGCCGATGCACCGGTGCGGCCCGGTCCCGAACGGGAAGTAGGCCCCGCGCGTCACGACCTGGCCGCTCTCGGGCGCCGACCGGTCCGGATCGAACCGCCGCGGGTCCGGGTACAGGACCGGGTCGCGGTGCATGGCGCGGGGGCTGTAGCCGACCTCCGAGCCGGCCGGGACCTCGACCCCGGCCAGGACGACGTCGTGGCGGGTGCGGCGGGTGAAGAGCATCGGGGAGCGCAGCCGGAGCGTCTCGTGCAGCACGCGGCGGGTGTACGCCAGGTCGTGCAGGCGGTCGTAGCCGACCGGGCCGTCGCCGAGCACCGCGTCGGCCTCCTTGCGCAGCCGCTCCTGGACCTCGGGCCGTACGGTGGCCTCGAACACCGCCCAGCTGAGGGTGGTGCTGGTGGTCTCCAGCGCCGCGAAGAGCAGCATCAGCAGCTCGCTGCGGATCTCCGTACCGGTGAGCGGCGCCCCGGTGGCCGGGTGCCGGGTCGCGAGGAGCGCGTCCAGCACGTCGGGGTGGTCCCCGGCCGGCGCGGCCCGGCGCTCCGCGACCATCCGGTCGACCGTGGTGTGGAACCGGTTCACGGAGGCCCGGAAGCGGCGGTTGCCCGGCGTGGGGAACTCGGTGACGGCGTCGGGGAAGACCGTGCGCGCCAGCAGCCGCCGGGCGATCATGTACAGGGTGGTGCGGATGTCGCTGACGACGGCGGGCGGCAGTTCCGTGGTGAACAGGCAGCGCAGCACGACCGCCGTCACCAGGTCCGACATCTCCTCGTCCGCGGCGACCACGGCCCCGGGCCGCCAGCCGCCCAGCCGCCGTTCGGCCTCCTCGGCGATCACCTCGGTGTGGTCGCGTACGCTGCGCCGGCTGAACGCGGGCTTGAGGGTACGGCGCTGGTGCTGGTGCTCCGGGCCGTTGGAGGCGATCAGCGGGTTGCCGAAGTTGGCGGCGAGCCGCTCGAAGAACCGGCCGCGCTCGAAGGTGTCGGTGTCGACCTGGATGCGGTGGACCAGGGCGGGGTCGTTGGCCAGGTACAGGCCGATGGGGCCGAAGCCGACCCGTACCAGCGGGTCGGCGGTCCGGGACGACTCGAAGAAGCTCAGTGGCCGGCGCAGCAGCGCGGGGGCGTGGCCGAGCAGCGGCACCCCTCCGGGCGCCGGGGGGCATGAGGTGGTGGCGGGCATGTCCGGACTCCTCGTCGGGCTCGTACGGGATGGGCGCCGGCGTCAGCCGGCGGCCGGGACGGTGCCGACGGCCAGGACGTTGCCCTCGCTGATGTAGCCGTCGGGGTCGCCGAGGGGGTGGTCGGCCGCTTCGGGGTCGAGGAACCGTTCCCATTCGGCGCTCAGCCCCAGCGCCAGCGCCTGGGGGGCCAGCCGGGCGCAGGCGGCCCGGTAGAAGGCGGAGGCGGCCTCGGGGAGCGGGGCGTGGTGCTCGATGAGGACGGTGCGCTGCCGTACGCCGGTGAGGCCGGCCTGCCGCAGGTGGCGGTACAGCTCGCGGGAGCGCAGCAGCTGGCGGGCGTAGCCCGGGGCGGCGGCCGCGGCCCGGAAGAAGTCGGCGAACAGGTACGGGTCGGCCGGGCGCGCGGTGATCAGGTGGGCGTCCAGGTCCTTGACCGCGACGGTGCCGCCGGGGCGGACCACGCGGACCAGCTCCCGCAGGGCGGCGGCGAGCCGGTCGTCGTCCAGGTACTGCACGGTGTTGGCGCACCAGACGGCGTCGAAGGTGTCGTCGTCGTACGGCAGGGCGGTGAGGTCCGCCTGCCGCACGTCCACGGGGCAGGGGAGCCGGCCGGAGGCGGCCCGCCCGGCGGCGAGGTCGGCGTTCTCCGGGGCGAGGTCCACGGCGGTGACCCGGCCGGCGGGCCCGGTGAGGTCGGCCAGGTGCGGCAGGAAGTCGCCGGGGCCGCAGCCGGCGTCCAGCACGTGCGCGCCGGGCCGGATCCCCGCCTGCCCGAGGAGGTCCAGGTAGGGGCCCTCGCAGGCGCGGAAGTGGGCGTCGACGACGGTGTGGTGGGTGAAGCCGAGACCGGTCGAGGTGGTGTAGCCCCAGGCCTTGTGGTCGTCGGTCAGCATGCTCGTACCTCGGTCTCGTCGGTCTTCCCGGTCTCCCCGACCTCGTGCAGGAGGTCCCGCAGCGCCGCGGTGACCGGCTCGGGCGTCTCCAGCGGGGGAAGGTGTCCGGCCTTCGGGAGAGTGATCAGCCGCCCGTGGGGCAGCGCGGCGGCGGCGTGCCGGGCGTCGTCGTGGGATACGAGCTCGTCCTCCTCGCCCGCCATCACCACGGCCGGCACGCGGGCGGTGCGCAGGGTACCGGTGGAGTCCGGGCGTGCGGCGATGGCCAGCTGGGCCCAGGCCAGGGCTGCCGGGTCGGCGGCCCGTGCGTCGGCGGTGACGCGCCGCAGGACGCCGGGACGCCCGGCGCGGGTGGTGGCGCCCACGAGCAGCGCGCTGGACCGGTCGACGAGCGGCCCCCGCGCCTCGTCCAGCCGCACGAGGCGGGCGAACTCCCGCCGCTGCGCCGCCGCCTCCGGGGTGTCGGCGGTGGCCCGGGCCGACAGCAGGGCCAGACCGGCGACCCGGTCGGGGTGGCGGGCCAGGAAGGCCATGGCGGTGTAGCCGCCCATGGAGGCGCCCGCGAACACGGCGTGGTCGACGCCCCGCTCGTCCAGCAGGCGGGCCAGGTCGTCGGCGACGACGTCGAGCGAGGGCGGGGCGTCGCCGAGCGGCGCGGAGCCGAAGCCGCGCTGGTCGGGGGCGATGACGGGATGGCCGAGCGCGGTGAGGGCCTGGCGCTGGGCGTCCCACATGGAGGAGTGGAGGGCGAGGGCGTGCAGCAGCACGACGGGGACGGGGGTCCGGTCGGCGGTGGCGTTCATCGGCCGGTCCCTCCCGCCCCGGCGTGGACGACGCGGACCGCGGGCCCCGCCGCGGTGGCGGTCCCGTCCGCCGGTGCCGCCGCGGAGGGGGCACCGTCCGCCGGTGCCGCCGCCTCCGCGCGGGCGAGGAAACCGGCGATGTGCGGGGCGAGCGCGGCGTCACGGGACCAGGCGAGGGCGACCGGGGCGGGCGGCAGGTCGTGGATGGGGACGACCCGGATGCCGGGGGGCGCGACGTCGGCCAGCGAGACGAGCGAGATGTGGACCGCGCCCTCCTCGGCCACCAGGGCCATCATGCGCGGCACGTCGGTCACCCGGTGGCGGCGGTGGATGGTGCGGCCCGCGGGCGTCCGGGGCGGGACGACCTCGTCCCAGACGTAGTCGGGCATGGTGCCGGGGCGTTCGAAGGCGTCGTAGTCCGCGAGCTCCTCGATGGAGACCGACTCCCGGCCGGCGAGCGGGTGCCCGGCGCCGACGACGGCCGCGCGGGCGTCGTACGTCAGCACCCGGCTCACCGCCAGGTCCGGCTCGTCCAGCCGGAACTTGACGATCATGAGATCGAGTCCGCCGTCGCGCACGCCCCGGAAGGGGTCGGCGACGTCGTACTGGCTCAGCAGCACACCGGCGGGGTCGTGCCCGGCGAGGCGGAGGATGCGGTGGGCGACCTCGACGGAGCCGTGGTAGCCGAGCCGGATCGCCGGAGGGCCGGCCGGCGACGGGGCGGTCGAGGACCGGGTGGTCCCGGACGGGGTGGTCGCTGACGGGGTGGTCCCGGTCGGGGTGGGACGGTCAGTCAAGGGGGGTCTCCTCGGTGAGCCCGGCGGCGGCGCGGAGCCGCCCGGGGAGTGTGGTCTCGGCGGTGACGCGCAGGGCCGCGAAGGACGCGGACACGCCCATCAGCCGCGGCACCTGGCGGATGGTCACCGCGTCGCCGTGCGTGATGAGCCCGTCCAGTACCGCTTCCGCCAGGACGTGGTTGAGGTGCACCAGCGCCTCGGACACGGAGCAGCCCGCGGTGGCGAGGTACAGGTGGCGGTGGACCGGTGCGCGGTCCGCCGCCCCCGCGCGCCCGGGCACGCGGAAGGTCAGGTCCGGGGCGGCGGGCAGTGCGGCGTCCCCGTGGAACAGCTTGAGCAGCCGGCGCAGGGCGGCGGTCTCGGACGCCGGCCCCGGTCCGGCCCAGGCCGCCGAGCCGTCGTCGGCGGTGTGGGCGAAGGCGAACCGGTCGCGGAGGTTGGCGGGGTTGCCCGCCAGGAACACCGTACGGGTGAAGGAACGCCGCCACAGGGCGGCGCGCTCCCCGGTCAGCGACAGGGCGAACGCGCAGGTGGACCGGGCCCATCGGGCCAGGTCGAGCCGTCCGATCACCACGGCGGCCATGGTGTCCTCGGCGTCGTCGACGCCCTCTGTACCCTCGGTGTCCTCGATGTGCTCGGTCTTCGGCGCGAGGCCGCCGCCGCTCGCGTCACGGCCGCCTTCGCCGGGCCGGGAGCCGGTGCCCTGGGCGGCGGCCCGGAGGGCGGCCTGGGCTGCCAGGAGCCCGTCGGCGGACGCGAGGTCGAAGCGCCCGGCGAGGTCGGGCCGGGCGGTGCGGATCCGTGCGGCGACCGCCTGCCGCAGCCGCTCCTGGGTCGGCGTCACAGGTACACCGCCGAGAGCAGGTCGGCGGCCGGTGCCGGTCCGCGCCTGCCGAGCAGGCCGGACGTCAGCCGGTACGGGTCGACGTACCGGTGGTCGCGGCGGTGGCGTCCCAGACGCGCGGGCAGGGTCTCCGGATCTCCCGCTCCGGCCGCGGCGAGCAGCCGCTCCGCCCGGGACATGGACTGGCGCAGCAGGTCGGCCCGGAAGGACTGCTGCCGGCCGGGGCCGAGCAGCGCGATGAAGTACAGCCGCATGCCGAGCCGGACGACGGGCGGCGGGTACGCGGCGAGGGCTTCGGTGAGCAGGGCGCCGGCGTGGTGGTCCTGCCAGCCGCCGTGGCGGGCCGAGCGGATGCGGCCGTCGATGGGGACCCGGCCGACGGGGACCCGGCGCACGGCCGGGCCGAGCGCGCCCAGGACCCGTTCGAGCTGCTGGTAGTCCGGGTCCAGCTCGGTGTCGTAGACGAGCACCACCTCGTCGAAGTCCGCTGCGAGCGGCAGGAGTTCGCGGAGCGCGCAGGCGAGGTAGTTGGGCCGGCCGGCGGCGGTGACGATCTGCCGCAGCGGCAGTCCGTACCGGGTCGCGTCGAGGTAGACCGGGCCGCCGGTGCCCCGCTGGTCCAGGCACATGCCCAGCGCGCCGAGGCGCTCGATCATCCCGTCCAGGTCCAGCCCCGGCGGCTGGTGGCGCGTGAGCCCCGGGTCGTGCATGCCGAGGGCGGCGTAGTGCCCGGCCCACAGCCGCAGGACGCGGGCGCCCGCGGGGTGCACCCAGCCGCGCTCGGCGGCCACCGCGTACGGCTCGAGCGCCTCGGCGGGGGCGGGCCGGGCTTCGGCCCGGAAGCCGATGTACAGCTCCCCGATCCGCTCCTCCGTCAGGTCGTCGTAGTCGGTGTCCCCGCGCGTGCGGTCGAGGTACTCCCAGAAGGCGAGCGTCTGTTCGGTGGGGTGGTAGGTGGTGGGGCTGTAGCGGAAGGTGACGTCCGCCACGCCGCGGGTGGCCCGGTACATCACGTCCGTCCACAGCAGGCCCTTGAGGTGGCTGGGGGTCAGCGGCTTGGACGGGGTGATCGTGATGGGGGCCAGCAGGACCCGGCCGCCGACGGGCGCGGGGCCGGCCGTGGCGGGTGCGTGGGTCAGAGCCGTCACGGACGGCTCCTCTCCGCGGCGGCGACGAGTGCCACCAGCTCGTCGCGGGAGGGTGCCGTACGGCCGGGGGCGGAGGGGGCGGGCGCCTGCCGTACGCGGGTGACGAACTTCTCGTCGCCCAGGAGTTCGGCGGGCGTGGTCAGGCTCATCAGCATGCGGGTCAGGCCCCGCCAGACCACGCCGTCGCTGCGCGCCGCGGCGGCGATCTCGGCGGACGTCGGCGGCCGGTCGGGGTCCGCGGCCCGGGGTGCCGCCGCGGGTCCCGCCGAGGATGCCGGTGCCGCCGAGGGGGCCGGTGTCGCCGAGGATGCCGCTGTCTCCGAGGGAGCCGGTGTGCCCTGGACCGCGGCCCGCCAGCGGGTGATGCGGTCGCGGTCGGCGGCCGCCGCGTGGTCGTACCACGGCCGGTGGAGCGCTTCCGCCGCCCGGGCCACCGCCCGGCTCTGCGCCGGGCCGACGGCCGGGTGCCGGGCCAGTTCGTCCGCGAGCAGGAAGGCGTGCGCCAGCGCCAGGGACATGCCGCGCCCGAAGAGCGGGTTGGTGACGCACGCCGCGTCGCCGACCGTGAAGAGGCCCGCGACCCGGCACTGGGTGGCGGCCCAGCGCAGGGCGTTGGGCGGACTGGTGATGGCGAAGACGGGCGAGATCGGCTCCGAGACACCCGGTTCGAGCCACGGCCCGAGGCCGGGTGTGGCGCGGGCGAGCGCGGTGAAGCCGGCCCGGGTGCGCAGCCCGGCGAGCGCGTGGTCGCCGGGGAGGGTGGCCAGGGCGATGGAGAAGGTGTCGTTGTCGGCGGGGTGCAGCACCCCGGCGTAGTGGTCCCAGATGTCACCCGCCGCGTTGCCCCGGTTGACCGGGCCCGGGTAACCGCCTTCTCCGGTCAGGCGGTAGAAGCGGGAGTAGCCGGCCAGCCCGGACGGGCTGGTCACGTCGTCGCCGACGGGTACGCCGGCCCTGCTCAGCCAGGCCCGGGCCATCGCCCGGTGCCCGGTGGCGTCCACGACGAGGTCGGCGGGGACGCGTTCGCCGCGGTCGGTGACGACGGCGCGGACGCGGCGGCCGGCCGGGTCGAGCTCCACGCCCCGGACCGTCGTGTCGTGCTGGATCAGGACACCCGGCAGGTCGCGCACGGCCCGGTACAGGACCAGCTCGAAGCTGGTACGGCGACAGGCGAGGGCGACCAGGTCGTCGTCGCCCGGCTCCCGGTCGCGGTCGGTGGCGCCGGGCGGCATCGCGAGGGTGAGGTCGAGCTCCTTGGCGCCCGTGGCGCGCGCCGCGGACAGCACCTGGGGCGCGCGGGCGCGCAGCAGCGTGACGCCCAGCGACGTGAGGGTGTGGGAGTGGGACGCCTGCGGGACGGTGGGGCGCACCCAGCGGCCCGCGGACTCGCCGACGGACCACTGGGGCGGCCGGGCGGAACGTTCCAGGATCAGGACGCGACAGCCGGTCGCGGAGAGGGCGAGCGCGGTGGCGAGGCCCGCGACGCCCCCTCCCGCTATGACGGCGTTGCGCATGTCAGCTCCTCCTCCCGTGGACGAAGAACACCCTGCGCACGTCGCGCACCGAGCGCGGCGGCACCGGGTCGGGCCAGCGGCCGAAGTCGGCGCCCTCCTCCCCCGGCTGCACGGCGCGCACGTCGAAGCCGTACCGCGCGAAGAGCTCCTCCGGCTCGTCGCTGCCGAACAGCCAGGGGCAGCCCCAGCCGGAGAACACGTCGAGCAGGCCGCGCATGTGCGGCAGGGTGAGGGCGGCGGCGTTGACGATGTCGGCGGCGATCCGGCTGCCGGGGGCCGAGACGGCCGCGACCCGCTGCAGGATGCGGTGGGTGTCCGGCTCGGGGATGTAGTACAGCAGTCCTTCGAGCAGCCAGGTCGACGGAAGCGCCGGGTCGTACCCGGCGTCGCACAGGTCGCGCTCCCAGTCGGGCGAGGTGAGGTCGACCGCGACGCGGCGGTGGTCGGTGCGGGGCCGTGCCGCCGCACCGAGCTGCTCCTCCTTGTACGCCAGTACGGCGGGCCGGTCGACCTCGTACCAGCGGACGTGGGACGGCCAGTCCAGGCGGTAGGCGCGCGAGTCCATGCCGGCCGGGGCGAGCACGATCTGCGTCATGGCCGGGTCCTGCGCCGCGTCCTGGAGGTAGTCGTCGAAGAACCGGGTGCGGATGGCGTTGTAGTCGGGGGTGGACGGCAGGGTGCGTTCCCGGCCGGGCGGGAAGGTGGCGGCACGCACCTCGGCGAGCAGCTCGGGGCCGATGTCCCCGGCCAGGGCCGCCGCGTACGGGTCCTCGTAGAGCCGGTCGGGGCGCTTGCTCTCGGCGGCCCGGAGGGCGGCGGTGAGCAGGGCGGTCCGCTCGACGGCGTCCAGCGATGCGGTCATGACGGTGAACCTTCTTCCTGTACGGGCGGTACGGGCTGCGCGGGCGCCGCGCGGAGTGCGGGGGACGCTGGGGACGCGGGACGTGCGGGGTCCGCGGGCGGGGCGGCGTGCGCGGCCGGGGCGGGCCCGGGGACGCGGCCGGTGAGCCGCTGCCACTGCTCCGGGTCCTGACGGAACAGCCGGTCCTTGACCTGGGTGGGGCGTACGCCTGCCGCCACGGTGGACTGCCAGTCGTGCAGAAACGCTTCGGCGGAGAGCAGCGTGACGGTGGGTGCGGCCAGCCGCCCGGAGCGGCGGGCGTCGCGGTAGCCGGCCGACTCGCGCTCCAGGGCGCCGTCGAGCCGGCCGGTGAACCGCCGGGTCTCGTCGTCGGTCCACGGAGTGCGCGGGGCGAGGGCGAAGGCGTAGGCGGGGGCGGCGGTCCCGGCACTCCGCGCCACCCGGCAGGCGGCGTTGCGGACCTCCAGGCCCCCGGCGTCCAGGGCCGCGGCCAGGGCGCGGATCACCTGGGCCTCGCGCAGCCGCTCCCCCACCGCGTCGGAGAGGGTCGCGCGGCCGGCGTACTCGACACGGGGCACGCCGTCGACCCGGTCGGTGACCCGGACGACATCGCCGACGGCGTACCGGTACAGACCGCCGACATGACTGAACACCACGTGGTAGTCGCGGCCCGTCTCCAGTTCCTCGGGCCGCAGGGTGGCGGTGTCCGGGGCCAGCTCGGCGCCGGCGTCGGCGAACTCGTACACCGAGGCCGTCACCACCAGGCTGCCGGCGCTGCGGTGGCGGTCCAGGGCGACGCCCACGGGTCCCTCGGAGGCGGCCACGGGAGCGGGCAGCACGGTCACCCCGGCGCCGAACTCCTCCCTCAGGCGCGGCAGGTACAGGGAGGCGACGCCGGTGGTCCAGCAGAACAGCGCCTTCAGGTGCGGCCAGACGTCGGCCGGGCGCACCGTGCCGGAGCGGGCGGCGAGCCGTTCCAGCTCGGCCGCGCGGTGCGGGTTGGGGGCGCCGGAGGGCAGCCCGCCGACGGTGCCGTCGTGGACCTCCTTGACGATCCGCGACCACCACAGGTTCAGCTGGTACGGAACCGCCGCGACCATCGCCGGGTTGATGCCGATCACGCAGCGCACGTCGCTCTCCACCGCGAGCCGCAGGCGCAGGTACATCTTCTCCAGGTGGGCGCCGGGTTCCACCGGCACGGGCAGGGTGGCCCAGGGGGCGGAGGTGCCGGGTTCGGCCGACAGCGGCTCACCGAACTTCTCGCCGAAGTCGACCTGGCTCGCCCCGACGTGGGGGCGCCCCGAGGCGGTGGTCGGCGGGGCGGCGAGCGGGTCGTGCTTGAGGTTGAGGACCGCGTCCGGCCGGGCGATCACCTCGGGGAAGTGCTCGATCAGCGGCGCCCAGGCGGCGTAGTAGAAGGGGAAGAAGGTGGTGTGCATGAAACGCGCGGTGACCGGGATCTTCTTGTGTGCCCCGGTGGTGCCGCTGCTGGTGAAGAACACCACGGGCGGGTCGGCGCTCAGCACGTTCGGCTCGCCGGCGGCGGCGCGCTCGATCCAGGGGCCCAGGGTCCGGTAGTCCTGGACGGGGACCGCCTTGCGCCAGTCGTCCAGGGTGCGGATCCGCTCGAAGCCGTGTTCCTTCCCGTACGCGGTGGAGGCGTTGAACCCGACGAGGTCGTCCAGCACCCGCTGCTGGTGCGCGGCCGCGTCGGCGTGCGCGGCGCGCAGCCGCTCCCGCTCGGCCAGGACGCGTTCGCGGTAGCGGCGCAGCCTGTCCGGGTCGGTCCAGGTGTCAGGCGAGTTCATGGGCGAGTGCCTCCTGTATGTCGCGCGCGGTGCGCTCCGGGTCGCCGTCGGCGCGGACGACCGTCACCGGCAGGTGCCTGATCTCGTCCCGCATGGTCTTGGCGAGGTCGCTCTGGTACCGCTCGAAGCCGTCCCGGTCGGGCTGGTCCCCGTAGTACTCCAGCCGGTTGAGGGCGGTGCCGCCGCGGGTGCGCCCCCACGCGGTCCGCGGGGGCACGTCGAGGTAGATCACGCGGCGCGGCCGGGGCAGGGTGCGCCACCAGGCGAACATGGGGTTCTCGGGCACGCCGGCCAGCCGGCACTTGGCCAGCAGCTTGTAGTAGTACGAGTCCACGACGGCCGGGGTGCCGGTGCGGTCGTCCAGCAGCCGGTCGCGCAGGTGGAGGACCGCGGTCTGGATCAGCGTGGTGAAGAACTCCGGTGACCAGGCGTCGGGCCGGGCGGCGACGTCGGTGACCACGGCCCGGCGGAGCCGGCGTATGAGGTCGTGCTCGCGGTCGAGGAAGGCGTCGTCGGCGGAGACGAGCCGCCAGGGCGCGGACGCCTCGCGCAGACGTCTCATGGCGGAGGACTTGCCGGCGTAGTCGGCGCCGAGCAGCACGCAGAAGGCGGGACCGGCCTGCCCGGCCGGTGAGTCGGCTGTGGAGTGGTCCAGGACCATGGAGAAGTGCACCCCCGGATGGTTCGGCGTGGCGGTCGCGGCCGGCTGCTGCGGCCTGCCGGTACGCCCGAGAACGTTACGTAGATACCGTTCGGTATTCCGGTCGGGAGGGTGTCGCGGGAACGACCCCGGCAAGTCCCCGAAGTGTCGGGGCCTGCCGGGGCCGGTCCTGCAGCGCACCCGGTTCCGGCCGCTAGGCGGCCGGCTGGTCGAGGTAGTCGCGGAGCAGCGCGGCGAGTTCGGCGGGCTGCTCGAAGGGGACGTTGTGGCCGCAGTCCAGCTCCGTGTACCGGCTGCCGGCGATCCCCCGGTGCAGTTCCCTGGAGTGCGCCACCGGGATCACCATGTCCTGGCGGGCGCCGACGACCAGGGTGGGCGCCCGGACGGCGGCCAGTCGGTCACGGATGTCCACGACCAGGTCCAGGTCGATCTGGCGCTTGGCGCCCTCGGAGGGGTCGGCGCCCTTGGCCGCCGCGGCGATCTCGTCGCGGCCCATGGTCGTCAGCCGGTCCGGGGAGAGCGACAGCAGGGTGATGAACTGCTGGTACGCGACGGTGTCGAGGTCGGCGAGCCGGCGCCAGAGGCCGAGCGCCAGCTCCTGGCGCGGATCGTCGTTGCGGGCCCAGCCGCCGACGAGGACCAGCCGCCGTACCAGCTCGGGCTGTTCGGCCGCCAGCGCCGCGGCGACCACCGCGCCGAGGGAGGCGCCGACCACGTCGACCGGTCCGTCGACGGCGGCACGGGCGGCCGCCGCGACCTGGGCGACCAGCAGGTCGAGGGTCAGCTCGCCGTCCGGCAGCGGGGTGCCGCCGCTGCCCGCGTAGTCGGGGGTGATGACGGTGAACCGGTCGGTGAGGAGCGGCCGCACAGCCGCGTAGTTGGCCTCGGAGTCGGCGGTGGAACCGTGGACGAGGAGCAGGCCGGGCCCGGATCCTTCGACCCGGTAGTGGACCTCGGTGCCCGCGACGCTGACGGTGGACATAGGGGTGACGCCTCCTCGGGGATGGGTGGGAGCGGGACGGTCGGGTCAGCTCCGGGTCGGTGCGGAGGGCTGCTCGACGAGGGTGTCGTGGGTCGCCGGGGCGGGCGACGGGATGGCGACCGGGGCGGCGGGGCGCTTGCGGCTGCGGCTCAGGTGACGCATGGCGGGCGTCTCCACGAAGCGGTAGAGCAGCCAGCCGCCCAGCAGGGACGCGGCGAAGAAGCCGATGACCACGAGGATCGCGACGGGGATGCTGTACGTGGCCTCGCCGAGCAGGGAGCGCAGGTAGAAGATGGTGACGCCCTGCACCAGGTAGAAGCCGAAGGAGACCTCACCGAGCCACACCATGGGCCGGCTGCGCAGCCAGGTCTCGCGTCCGTCGACGTCGGCCGTGGCGACGGAGCAGATCAGCGCGGCGACCGGGATGATGGTGGCCACGACGAAGCCGTACTCGAACGGGGCGACCAGGGCGGCGGCGTAACCGATCGCCGACAGCACCACCGAGACGCCGATGCCGATGCGGCGCGGCCAGCGGCCCGCGAGGACGATCCGGGCCAGCATGATGCCGAGGGCGAACTCGAAGACCCGGCCGGGCGGGAAGAGGTAGCCGAACCAGAACTGCATGTCGGAGATGGGGGTGATCGCCGACTTCGGGGTGTCGGGGATGAGGAAGCGCGTGACCAGCTGGACGCCCACCATGCCCGCGATCATCAGGCCGGACCACAGCCACAGCCGGTTCTCGCGGATCTTGCGGATCAGCACGATCAGGAGCGGGAAGAGCAGGTAGAAGAGGAACTCGCTGCCCAGGGACCAGCTCGGCGGGTTGACGCTGAGGTTGATGGCCGGCTGCGGGAAGAAGGTGTGCAGCAGCAGCATGTTCGGCAGCCAGTGGCCCACGCTGGTGACCGCGGCGCCGGCGAAGAGCAGCATCGACGCGGCGAACACCACCAGGTGGTTGGGGAAGATCTTGCACACGCGGCGCCGGTAGAAGGACGTCAGCCGCTCACCGGGGCGGGAGGCCCAGGCGAGGACGAAGCCGCTGAGGACGAAGAAGAACGACACGCCCATGTAGCCGGCCTTGCTGAAGGCCGTGGTGAAGACCTCGGCCACGCCGTCGTGGGCGAAGGGGTTGATCGGCGCGTTGGGCGGGATGGGCGAGTCGGTCAGCGAGGCGTGGAAGAAGAAGACCAGCAGGGCCGCGAAGAATCTCAGCCCGGTCAGGGACGGGAGGTTGGCGGGCCGGGTGGGCGCGGCGGCCGCCCGGGAGCGGGTGGAGGAGATCACAGACATGATGAGGACGCTTTCCGGCGCGGGAACGGGGCGGGGAAACGGGTCGGGAGCCGGCCGGGGCGGCCGCCGGGCGGCGGCCGCCCCCGCGCGGTGCTGCTGGGTGTCGAGCGGGAGGTGCGTGCGTCGCCCTACTCGGTGTCGCCCCGGGGGACGTCCATCTCGTTGCGGTAGAGCATGAGCTTGGCGTCCTTGGCCACGTAGTAGTTCTGGACCGAGTACGCGATGGTGGCGAAGTCGAGCCGGCCGTCGCCGTTGAAGTCCGCGGTGGCGATGCGGGCGACGGACTCCTCGGAGACGCGCCACTTGGCCCAGATGCCGTTCGCCGCGTCGATGGCCTTGTAGTACATGACGCCCTGCCACGGCCACGGCCCGCGCAGCGCCACCAGGAACTCGTCGTCGCCGTCGCCGTCGAAGTCGGCGCAGACGATCTGGTGGCCGGGGCCCTCCCCGTTCTCGTTGGGGTCGCCGTAGACGTCGAGCAGGACGCGGTTCCACTGCACCTCGTCGGCCGGTCCGTCGGTGGCCTTGGTGTAGACGGCGACGGTGTTGCCGTGGAAGGGCTCGATGGCGGCGACGTACGCCATGGGGTCGTCGCCGAGGCGGCCGGCGTTCAGGTCGCCGCTGCCGCGGAAGCCGGTCTGCTCGAACTGGGTGAGCTCGCCGGTGCCGATGAGCTTGCGGATCCACTCCTGGCGCCGGTCGTCCCAGTAGAGCCAGGTGACACCCTCGTCGGAGGCGAGCAGGAGCGAGTCCCGGTCGGAGCCCGGTATCAGGCCCTTCTTCTTCTCCGCGCCGTGGATCATGCGGAAGTGGCTGTCGTCGATGACGGTCATCGGCCACTCCTCGGCCGCGTGCACGTCGTCGGGCTGGGTGAACATCACCACCGGCAGGACGGCGTGCACGTCCTCCTTGGCCACGATCGGGAGGCCGATGACCTCGAGCCGCTCCGTCTGCGTGAAGTGCCCGACGCGCAGCCGGTGCATGCCGGTGGCGCGGCCGATGTAGTGGCGCTTCCAGCGCGACTCGTCCTTGTCGGGGCTGCCGGGGTTCTCCAGCCAGTCGATCTTCCCGCCCGCGGTGTTGGCGTCGTGGATGGTGCCGATCGGGCCGTAGAGGTCGTAGCAGACGATGATGTCGGGGCTGCCGTTGCCGCTGACGTCGGCGAAGTCCGCGCCGACCGGCATCTTGATCTTGTCCTGGACGAGGCGGCGGGTCCACCGCTCGTCGTTCTGGTACCAGTAGATCTCGCCGAGCCGCAGCCCGTAACCGAACAGGTCCGGCCGTCCGTCGCCGTCGATGTCCGGGGCCTCCAGCCAGTACCCGTCGCGCAGCTGGTCGGCGACGAGCTCGGCGGTGAACTTCGGGGCCTGGAAGTTGGGCAGGGAGTTGCTGGTCATGGTGGGTCTCCTCGGGGAAGTCAGCGGGTGCGGCGGTGGTACTCGACGGCGAGCCAGACGCAGTCGGTGTCGGCGCGGTACTGGTGCCAGGGGTAGACGTAGGTGCCGTCGGGGCCGGTGGAGCAGAAGGGGTCCGGGGTGGTGTAGCCCGGGCTCATCACGACGTCCTGGTAGAGGGTCCGGTGGTCCTGCTCCCGGAACTTCTGCATGCGGCCGATTCCGTGGACCTGGGTGTGCACTTCGATGAAGTCGTGCTGGTTGTGGATGAAGCAGTCGGTGCCGGCGGGGGCGTACCAGAGGTTGACCTTGATGTCGAAGGTCTCGGGGGCGGCCGGCTCCGGGGTCTCCTTCAGCAGGTGGGCGGCGTCGAAGGTGACGGTGCCCGCGTCGTCCTGCGGGCTCTTCCACAGGGGGGTGTCCCGGGGGAAGGGCAGGCCGTCGCCCGGGGCGGTGTCCTCGCCGAGCAGGTCCCCCAGCAGGGCCCAGCCCGGTTCGCCGGTGATGCCGGCCATGCCGCCGTCGTCGGGCACCCGGAGCAGGACGAGGGTGTCGGCACGCTCGATGACGGTGTCGGCCAGGATGGTCGAGGACAGGGCGGGAATGCTCGTGCGGGGCGTTTCGGCGATGTGGACGTCGCCGATGCCGGTGTTGACGACGATGGCCGTCCCGCGGACCCGGTAGTCGCGGGCGTTGCGGACGAGCGTCGCCTCGACGCGCGGGCCGGTGAAGTTCAGCGGGGTCTCGGTGGGGGGCTCGACCGCGGCCCCGGTGCCGGCGGTGGTGCCGGGCGGAGCGTCGAGCACGGTGTCGGACACGGCGCTGGCAGCCTTTCGGTCGGGTGCGGGTGCGGGTGCGCGTGCGGGTGTTCTCCGGCGTGAGTTCGGGTGCGGGTCCGGGTTGCGGGTGCGCCGGACGGGAGGCTCAGGTCCGTGCGTACGAGGAGGTGCGGGCCAGTTCGGCCGCGAGCTCGTCGACGGGGGTGCCGGGGACGAAGGGCTCCACCGGAGGGCCGTCACCGAAGAAATGGGCCAGCGCGCCGACGGTGCGCTCGGTGGCCCGGCCGTCGCCGTACGGGTTGGCGGCGGCGGCCATGCGGTCGTACTCGTCCGGGTCGCGCAGGAGCCGGGTGGCTCCGGCGACGATGCTGTCGGTGGTGACGCCGACCAGGCGGGCGGTGCCGGCCACGACGGCCTCGGAGCGCTCGGTGACCGTGCCCAGGACCAGCGTGGGCTTGCCGAGGGCCGGGCCCTCCTCCTGGGAACCGCTGCTGTCGGAGAGGATGATGTCGGCGCGGCGCATCAGCCGGCAGAAGTTCAGGTACGGCAGCGGGTCGACCACGGTGATGTTCGGGTGGTGCCCGATCCGGGGCAGCATCGCCTCGCGCACCACCGGGTTGCGGTGCAGCGGCACGACCACCCGGACGTCGGGCTCGTCGGCGATCTCCGCGAAGGCCCGGGCGATCTCCGGCAGGTGGGGCCATGCCTCACGCCGGTGGGCGGAGGCGAGGATGATCCGCCTCGGGTCGGTGTCGAGATCCGCCAGGGCCGGGTCGCCGTAGTCGTCCGCCTTGTCGCACGCCCACTGCAGGGCGTCGATGACGGTGTTGCCGGTGACGACGACGCTGTCCTCGCTGACGCCTTCGCGCAGCAGGTTGGCCCGGTTGCCGGGGGTGGGCGCCAGGTGCAGGCGGGCGACCTGCGCCACCAGGCGGCGGTTGCCCTCCTCCGGGAACGGGGAGTCGAGGTGGCCGCTGCGCAGCCCGGCCTCCACGTGCACGACCGGGATCCGGTGGTGGAACCCCGACAGGGCGCCGGCGAGGGTGGTCGCCGTGTCCCCGTGGACCAGCACGGCCTCGGTGGACAGCACCGAGAAGTGCTCCTCCAGGCCGCGCAGGGAACGGTAGGTGACCTGGGAGAGCGTCTGCTTCGGGGCCATGATCTCCAGGTCTATGTCGGGCTTGAGGCCGAACGCGTCCAGTGTTTCGTCGAGCATCTGGCGGTGCTGCCCGGTCGAGATCACCACCGGGTCGAACCTGGGGTCGTCCTGGAGCGCGCGGATGACCGGGGCGAACTTGATGGCTTCGGGCCTGGTACCGAGAACTACTGCGACGGACCGCATGGTTGTCATTCCTTTGCGACGTGGGGCGGTGACGTGGGCGTCGAAACGGCGTGAGGTGGTGACAGGAGCCGTGCGAGGTGCGTGTGGGGGCGTGTGCCGTGCGGCCGGAGAAGGGCTCCGGCGCCGGGGGCGCGTCAGCAGCGCGGCATGCGCCGTCGGCGGGAGGGGAAGGTGCGACGCCTCGCGGAGCGGAAGCTCCGGGGCGGGTACTCCCTGCCGGACGAGAGATATCTTTTCCGTGAGCTATCTCTGCCGTCAAGCCGGATCGGTGTGACTTGCACAGCTCTCGCGCACGCCGGCCCGTGGCCGGATCCCGCGCACAACGCCCCGGCCCCGCAGCGCAGTTGAGCGCTGCGGGACCGGGGCGGAAACAGCACTGCGCCCGCCGCGGGGTACGCGGCGGGCGCAGGGGGAGGGAAGGCTGACGGACCACCCAGCGGCCTCGGAGGGCCCTCAGGGGCCGTCAGGAGGGCCTTGCGGAGCACGTGGCGGCCCTGTGCGGGGCCGTACGGGCCGTCCCGGCCCGGCCGGGCGAGCCGGGAGGGCAGCCGCGACGGAGGGCGGGACGGCAGGCGGAAAAGGCGTGGTTGCGGTCAGCGCTTGGCCGGCTCCACGGAGAGCGAGTGGCGGAAGAAGTTCGACGGGTCGTAACGCCGCTTCACCTGCTGGAGCTTCGGATAGTTCTCCTTGTAGTACAGCGTCTGCCACGGCACGCCGGAGCGGTTGCGCCGCGGGTCGGCCACGTCCCGGTCGGGGTAGTTGATGTAGCAGCCGTCGGTGCGGTCGTCGATGACCGGCACACCGCCCGTCGCCGCGAAGAACTCCTCGTACAGGTCGCGCACCCAGCCGAGGTAGAAGTCGTCCTCGCGCTCGTCGGCCCAGAAGGTCTGGAAGCACATCTTGAAGACCGAGCTGCGCTGCGCGTTGGCCGTGGCGTCGGGCGCCACGGCGTTGACCCGGCCGCCGAAGGAGAACAGCACCAGCATGGTGTCGGGGTTCTGGAAGTCCGGCCGCGTCATGTGCTTGTAGAGCGCGGCGATCTGCGCGTCGGTGAAGTTCTTGCGCATGTACCCGGACTTGTGCGCGCCGCGCGACGTGGGGTTGGTGATGGTCGGGTTGTTGGTGCCCACCAGCCGCGTCGCCTGGAGCCACGGCAGGGTGCGCGGCGCGGCGAGCTCCGGCATGGCCGGCAGCTCGCCCGTGGGCCTGGTCAGCGCCCCCGGCTTGATGCCGGTACCGGCCGTGATGGCCGCCATGTAGTCGTCCAGCAGCTTGCGCGCCCCGGGCACGGTCGCGTCGACCTGGGTGAACATGCCCAGGCTGCCGTGGGCCTTGGCGCTGACGTTGAACAGGCTGCTGAGGTGGCGGTACTCGGAGTCGGGCCCGCTGTGCGTCTCGTGCCAGGCGCCGAAGTTCTTCAGCAGCCGGGTGAAGGTGACCTCGTCGAGCTGGTCCCACGGGATGTCCACCGCGCTGACCAGGACGGTGGACGGCGGCGAGACCAGCTGGTCCTGCGGAGCCGTGCCCTTGGCGCCCGGCGAGCGGAACCAGTACCGGGTCACCAGGCCGAAGTTGCCGCCACCGCCGCCGGTGTGGGCCCACCACAGGTCGCGGTGGGGGTCGTCCTCCTCGCGGGTGGCGACGATGGTCCGGGTACGGCCCTTGTCGTCGACGACCACGACCTCCACCGCGTACAGGTGGTCCACGACCAGGCCGTGGGCGCGGGAGAGCAGTCCGTAGCCGCCGCCGGCTATGTGGCCCCCCGCGCCGACGCTGTAGCAGATGCCGCCCGGGATGGTGACGCCCCAGCCCTTGTAGAGGGCCTCGTAGACGTTGATGAGCCGGGCGCCCGGCTCGACGTAGAAGGCCCGGCGGCGGGCGTCGTAGCCCACGTCCGTCATCTCGGAGAAGTCGAGGATGACCTCGACGTCCGGGTTGCAGGCGAAGTCGGCGAAGCAGTGGCCACCGCTGCGCACCGAGACCCGCTTGCCGGCCCGGAACGCGTCGCGCAGGGCCTTCTCGGCGTCGGCCGACGACTTGACCATCTTGATGTAGTCCGGTCTGGCGACGAAGCGCTGGTTGTTGCCCGTGGTCAGGTCGGGGTACAGGGTGTCTCCGGGGCGGATGGTGGCGCCGAACTGCGCCGCCTCACCCGTACCGGCGGGCACGGCGGCGGCGGACGGGGCCAGGCCCGCGCTCACGGCAACGCCGCCGGCCAGGGCCGCTCCGCCGCTCAGGACCTTGCGGCGATGGATTCCACTCATGATCGGTTACCTCGGGTTCTTGTCGTGATGATGACGGGACGAGCCCGTGGGACAGGTCGGGAAGAGGTCGGGACGCACAGGTGGGCAGAGGGATCGGGATACGGACGCGGATGCGGAGGCGGAGGGGATACGGACGCGGATGCGGAGGCGGAGGGGATGCGGATGCGGACGCGGATACGGATGCGGATGCGGAGGGGATGCGGCGTCAGACGGAGGCGTACGGGGCGGGTCCCGGCTCCTCGGTGGCCGCGCGCCGCCGGTCGGACCGCCGGTCGAGGAGGCCGGAGAACAGCGCCACGCCCAGGCCGGCCGCCGCCAGCAGCGCCCCGGTCCAGTTCGGCGCCGTGTAGCCGAGGCCGTGCTCGACGGTGAGGCCGCCGAGCCAGGCGCCGATCGCGTTGCCGAGGTTGAAGGCCGCGATGTTGGCGGCCGAGGCGAGTGCGGGCGCGCCGTCGGCCTTCTGCATGACCCGGGTCTGGAGCGGGGGCACGGTGGCGAACCCCACCACGCCGAAGAAGAAGACGGTGATCGCGGCGGGCAGCGGTGCGCGGGCGGTCTGGACGAAGACCAGCAGTACCAGGGCGAGCGCGGCCAGGATGACGTACAGGCTGCGCATGACGGCCTTGTCGGCGGCCTTGCCGCCCAGCACGTTGCCCACGCACAGGCCCACCCCGAACAGGACGAGCAGCCAGGCGACCGCACCGGCGGAGAAGCCGGCCACCTCCGTCATCATCGGCGCGATGTACGTGAAGGAGGCGAACACCCCGCCGAAGCCGAGGGTGGTCATGGCGAGCGCCAGCCACACCTGCGGGCGGCGGAAGACGGCGAGCTCACCCCGGAGCCCGCCCGCCTGCTCCTTCGGCTGCGGCGGTACGAGCGCGGCGACGGCGGCCAGCCCCACGACGCCGAGGGCGGTGACGGCCCAGAAGGTGGAGCGCCATCCGAAGTGCTGGCCGAGGACGGTCCCCAGCGGCACGCCGAGCACGTTGGCCACGGTCAGCCCGATGAACATCAGGGCGATCGCGCTCGCCTTGCGGTCCGGCGGGACGAGGTTCGCGGCGACCACCGAGCCGATGCCGAAGAAGGCGCCGTGGGTGAGGGCGGCCACCAGCCGCCCCGCCATGAGGAGTTCGTAGGTGGGGGCGAGCGCGCAGAGCAGGTTGCCCGCGATGAAGATGCCCATGAGGAGGGTGAGCATGGTCTTGCGGGGCAGCCGGGCCCCCGCGGCGGTCATCAGCGGCGCACCGACCACCACCCCGAGGGCGTAACCGGTGACGAGCATGCCGGCGCTGGGGATCGGGACCGACAGGTCACGGGCCACCTCGGGCAGCAGACCGACGATCACGAACTCGGTGGTGCCGATACCGAAGGCGCCGAGCGCCAGGGCGAGCAGGGCGGCGGGCATCATCGGTCCTTCCGGGGCGTGGCGCCCGTGCCCGGCTCGGCGGCCGTCAGCCGCCGCGTCCGTGCGTAGTCGGTGAGCTGCGCGCGCAGCCGGCGGCGGCCGCGGTGGAGCCGGGAGGTCACCGTGCCGTGGGGGACGCCCAGCCGTGCGGCTATCTCCCGGTAGGCCAGGCCCTCGACGTCGGCGAGGTAGACCACGGTGCGGAACTCGGCGGGCAGCGCCTGCAGCGCCTCCAGCACCTCGTCGTCGGCCATGCGGTCCAGCACCTGCGACTCGGCCGAGGGCAGCCGGGCGGCACCGTGGCCGGCGGCCCGGACCTGGATCCAGTCGTCGGCCTCCCCCACCAGCGCCCACTGCGGCTCGTGCTGCCGCTTGCGGTAGAGGGTGATGAAGGTGTTGATCAGGATGCGGTGGAGCCACGCCCGCAGGTTGGTCCCCGCCCGGAACTGGTGGAAGGACTGGTAGGCCTTGGCGAAGGTCTCCTGCACCAGGTCCTCGGCGTCCGCGCGGTTGCGGTGCAGCCGCAGGGCGGCGGCGTACATCTGGTCCCGGTAGCCGAGGGCATCCCCTTCGAACCGGGCGGTGCGCTGCTCGTCGGTTTCGGCCGGGGCGAGGAGGCCGCCGGCGGCCGGGGTGAGGGTGTCGGTCATCGGGTGTCCTTCGGCGTCAGATCTGGCGGAGTGCTCCGCCGTCCACGGCCCACTCGGCGCCGGTGACCTGCGCGGCCTGCGGCGAGAGCAGGTAGGCGATGATCCGCGCGACGTCGTCGGGCGTGCCGATCCGGCCGCTGGGCAGCTTGCGCTCCTCGCGGATGAAGTGGTCGACGGCCTCGTCGGCGGGCAGTCCGTACCGCTCGGCCAGCTGCTCGGCGAAGCCTCCGGGGGCGTCGAAGAGCGCGGTGCGCGTGGGGCCGGGCGAGACGACGGTGGAGCGGATGCCGCGCGGGGCGAACTCGGCCGACAGGCTCTTGGAGAGCGACAGCAGGGCCGTCTTGGTGGCGGCGTAGTCGGCGATGGACGGGTCGGGGAAGCGGGCGGCCTCGCTGGCGACGTGGACCAGGCTGCCTTCGCCGCGCTCCAGCAGCGCCGGCAGGGCCGCGCGGGTGATCCGTACGTGGGCGTGGAAGTTGACCTCGAAGGTGGCGTGCCACTCCTCGTCGGTCACGTCCAGGAAGCCGTCGTGGGAGGTGAGGGCCCCGGCGTTGTTCACCAGGCCGTCGAGGCGGCCGTGCCGTTCGAGGACGGCGCGGACGACGCGCGGGGCCGCCTGCGGGTCGGTCAGGTCGGCGGCGACCGGGGTCACCCCGGGGCCGATGGCGTCGATGCGGTCCGTGCGGCGGGCCACGCCGATGACACGGGCCCCTTCCGCGGCCAGCAGCCGGGCGGTCGCCTCACCGATGCCCGTGGAGGCGCCGGTGACGAGGAAGACCCGGTCGGCCAGGTGCAGGTCCATCAGTGCTCTTTCGTGGTGGAGGGACGGAACGGGGAGACGGAAGGGGGAGCAGGGGGAGCGAAGGGAGGGGGGAGGGTTCGGCGGTGCACCCCGGGGCGGGGGATGACGGAGGGGTGCACCGCCGGCTCTGTGCCGGGCGGACCGGCTAGTTC
>NZ_KL591003.1:0-23457 GCF_000716335.1 Streptomyces sp. NRRL S-118
ACCGACACCGACACCGACACCGACAAGAGCGAAAGCTCCTGGCACTCGCTCTGTACGTCCGCCGCCCCGCCCGTCCTTGACCCGGGCGCGGTGGTTTGCCGCCCCTCCCCCAGCGGATCTGCGCGACCGACCTCCAGCCACGTCGGCGTCCTGTCCCGGCGACGTCCTGGCACAGCTCCCGCACCAGGAGGTGCTCGCCCCGGGCACCGCCCACGCGATCCGCGCAGCCGGCGGTGCCCTCGAGCGGAGCGGCGAGACGCTGGTCGGGGTTCTTGAGCCCCTGCCTGTGCGGGCTCACCCGCCGCAGCCGCCGCACCCTCCTCCGCCACCGCAGCCGCCCCCTCCGGACGACGGGCGCTCGTGCGCCTTGCGGATCACGCGGCGCAGTCTCTTGTCCTGAATGCCGTGCGTCCCGAACAGGGCTACGCCGACCGCTTCCGGATCGGTGTGGTCCTGGGCGTGCGTGCAGGCCGGGGCGTCCACCCAGGAGGAGCGGTCCAGATGACGGTGGGCTTCCCGCAGCCGTGCCAGGGCCGCGGCGCCCGCCGGGGTCAGCCGGCCCTGCGGCGTGAACCGGTCGAAGGGCGCAAGGAAGAGGCCCGCCACCAGCAGCGCGAACGCCAGCAGCGAGGTGGCGTTCAGCCAGGCTGCCGATCCGCCCTTGCCGGCGGCGGCGAAGGGCCCGAGGAAAGCGGACACCAGACAGACCGCGAGGTGCCACCGCCAGGCCCGTCGCCACGCCCGCAGAGGCGGGAGCGGCCGCAACAACCCCTCCTCGACGAGTCCCTGGTCCAGGGCCTTCATCCGACCGGACGTCACCAGCGCCTCGTGCAGTTGGTGCACCCTCGTCTCGCCTCCGGCTGTCTCCTCCCGCACGAGAAGGTGCAGGCGTTCCGTGCCGTACGCCTCGCTCTCGCCCGCCCGGGCCCTCTTCCCGTCCAGGACGAGGAGCCCGGCCTGGTGCATCCGGACGAGCACCGTGTCCGCGACGCGTTCTGGACCGCCGGCGAGCAGCGCCATGGCGAGGGTATCGGTCGGGTCGGGCGGGTCGGCCATGTCCGTTGCCCCCACCGGCGCACGCCCCTGGAACCGTCTGCCCACCAGCAGGATCAGTGTCGCCCCGCCCGCCACGAGCGGTACGAGCCACGTCAGACCGCCGTCGTACACAGCACGTTCCTTCCCCCGTCGACCTCTAAGGTCCAGTAGATGTTCCGGTCGTCCCGGCTGCGTGAGCAATACCCGGCCGGATAGAACGTCCGGGCCTTGTGGTAGCCGGTGATCTGCAGCACGGTGTTGAAGCCATGGGGGACCTCGGTCGCGTCGCAGTTCCAGAGATTCAGGGTCCGCGACGCGGTGATCGTGCGGCCGCTGCGCTTGGCCACGAAGCACTGGCCCTTGCGGAACTGGCGCTCCACGCAGAGCGTGGTGGCGAAGGAGGAGCGCGAGCCGGAGTGGTACCAGTAGCTGCGACCGTTGCCGGAGGGGCAGTCCGCGAAGTCGATGCCCTCGCTCGCCGAGGTCACGCGCAGATATGCGTTGGCGGCGGAGCAGCCGACCGTCTGCGGGGTCCTCGTCGACCAGGATGCATGGCCGTCGTCGTACGCGGTGAGACAGTCGCCGCTGTCGACCGCGCGGAAGGCCAGGTCCACGGCGTCCGGTGCAGGGGTCGGCGCGGAGGTGTGCCGGGAGTCGGAGCCGTACGAGGAGTCGTAGGTGGAGCGCGACGAGGACGAACCGCTGCGCGTCGAGCCGGAGTCCTCGGCGTTCGCCTGGTAGATGAAGAACACCACGACCGCCAACAGGATGAATCCGAACCATCCGCCGTCGCCCTTTCCCGCCGCTGGTGCGGGTGCCGGTGCCGGGGCCGGTGATGAACGTGGCGGCGCCGGCGTACTGGCCGAGGAAGCAGCGGGCGGCTTCCGGGCGGCGCCGGCGCGCCTGAGCTTTTCCTCCTGTGCGGCGAGGGCCGCGGCCATGGAAGCCTGCGCAGCCCGCGCCCGTTCGGCACGCCGTGCCCGCTCCTCCGGGAGCACGCGGGTCGGGTCCGGCGGTGGGAGCGCGCTCGTCCTCTGGTCCACGGTCGGCCCTTCGGCCTCCCCCGTCTCCTGGAAGCTGCGCCCCTGGCTCTCGTACGCCCTGATCAGCTCCGTCCACCGCGGCGGCAACCAGCGGCTGCCGCTGGGGGTGTTCGGCAGGCCGGAGAGCGAGGCGGTGAACTGCTCGAGGACCTCGGCCGGTTCGGGCCTGGCGGCCGGATCGGGCGCCAGGCACGGACGGATCAGCGGAGCCAGCTCCTTCGACAGCCCACCGAGATCCAGGTCGGCGCGCTGGACGCGGGAAAGCAACCGCAGCGTGTCCCCGTCCATCGGGTAAGGCGGCCGGCCCACGGCGAGGTGGAAGAGGGTCGCACCGAGCGAGTAGACGTCCGCCGCCGCCGTCGACTCCTCGCCCCTCGCCTGCTCCGGCGAGGTGAACGCGATGGTCCCCAGCGTCAGCTGGGTCCGGGTGAGATCGCTGGCGTGCGAAATGCCGAAATCGATCAGGCGTGGCCCATCCAGCGGCAACAGGACGTTCTGCGGCTTCACGTCCCGGTGGACGATGCCCATCCGGTGCAGGGTGACCAGCGCCTCCGCCGTGCCGGCTGCGACCCACCGTACGGCCGAGGCCTGCAGCACGCCCTTCGCGCTCACCAGCTCCGCCAGCGAGGGAGCGGCGATGTACTCTATCGCCATCCACGGCCGGTCGGCCGTGGCGTCCGCGTCCAGCACCTGAGCCGTGTGGACGCTGGACACCCGCTGGGCGAGCGCGACTTCCCGCGCGAAGCGACGGCGGTCGGTCTCCTCGACAACCCCCTCGGCAAGCAGTGTCTTCACGGCGACGAGCCGTCCTCCGCGCGTGCGGCCGAGATAGACACGCCCCATGCCGCCCGAGCCGAGCCGGCCGAGCAGCCGGTAGCGACCGAGCTGACGTGGATCGTCCCCACGCAGTTCCTCTACGCGCGCCCCCGTCATGCCGTACCTCCCCCGTGGTACCGGTCCCGTCTCCACAGTGACACGAGGGAGGCGGCTCGGACACGGTGCTTTTCCGTCCCGGACAGGGTCGGGACAGGGCGTTCACTCAATCGATACCAACTCGCGCATCGCTGGCACGCCTTGCCCTCGATCACCTGGTCGGGCCGGTGGAAGCCGCAGCCGGAGGACGAGTCCGAGTACATCTCGCGCGTGCAGCCGAAGATCTTCCGCTGCGCGCACCACAGGTGGTCCCCGATCGACCCGTCCGTGCTGCAGCGGTGCAGGTCGGTGGACCTCTCGACGGTGGAGCCGTTACTCGCGGCCATCTTCTGTCCCAGGGGCGCGCGAAGGCATCGCGGTCGGCCAGGGGCCTTGAGCGGCGGGTGGGACACGCAACGTCGGATCGGAGTCGCTGTCCGGGGGCGCGGACTTGACCGGGCGGTCGTTCGCGTCCGACCGTTCCGTAGTGGCCGGGGCCGGGTGGCCCCGGTCCTACCACCGCCGTACCCAGCTTCCGAGGGAGTGCCCAGTGACCCAGCAGCCCACCCCGATCGTCCTCGACCCCACCGGCTCCGACCGGCACGCCGAGCACCGGCTGCTCCGCGCCCGAGGCGCCGTGGCCCGTGTCGACTTACTGGGTGTGCAGGCCTGGTCCGTGTCGGATCCGGTCCTGTTGAAGAACCTGCTCACCAGCCCGGACGTGTCCAAGGACGCGCGCCGGCACTGGGCGGCGTTCGACAGCGTCGTACCGCACTGGCCGCTGACCCTGTGGGTCGCGGTGACCAACATGTTCACCGCGTACGGCAACGATCACCGCAGGCTGCGCCGGCTGGTCGCGCCCGCGTTCACGGCGCGCCGCATATCCGCCCTGAAGGCCGGCATCGATGAGCTCGTCGGCCGGCTGCTGGACGACCTGGAGGCGGCCCCGACCGGCGAGCCCGTCGACCTGCGTGAGCGTCTCGCCGTGCCGCTCCCCATCGCGGTGATCGGTCGGCTCATGGGGCTGCCCGAGAGCCGGAGGGAAGGGTTCCGTGCTCTTGTCGACGGTGTCTTCGACACGACGCTCACCTCCGCGGAAGCCGCGGCGAACGGCGAACGCCTCTACGGTGTCCTGGACGAACTCATCGCCGCCAAGCGTGCCGACCCCGGCGACGACATGACCTCCGTCCTCATCGCCACGCGCGACGAGGACGGCGACGGCTCGGCCCTGGCCGAGGAAGAACTGCGCGACACGCTCCTGCTGATGATCAGTGCCGGGTACGACACCACGGTCAACGTCATCGACCAGGCCATCACCGCGCTGCTCACCGATCCTGAGCAACTCGAGCACATCCGTTCCGGCCGTGCGGACTGGAACGCCGTCGTCGAGGAGACCCTGCGCCACGAGCCGGCGGTCAAGCACCTGCCGCTGCGCTACGCCGTCGCCGACATCCCTCTGCCCGACGGGCAGGTCATCGCCAAGGGCGAGGCGATCCTCGCCTCCTACGCCGCGGCCAACCGCCATCCCGACTGGCACGGCCCGGACGCCGACGCCTTCGACGTCACCCGGATCACCAAGGACCACCTCGCCTTCGGCCACGGTGTCCACTTCTGCCTCGGCGCTCCCCTCGCCCGCATGGAGATCACCGCCGTGCTCCAGGCCTTCTTCGCGCGGTTCCCCGAGGCCCGACTGGCCGTCCCCCTGTCCGAACTGGAACCCATCCCCTCCCTCATCAGCAACGGCCACCGCACGCTCCCCGTGAACCTGCGCCCCACCGCCGCTTAGACGCCGTTTCACTTGGTGAGTCGGCGGTAGCCGATGAGGGCTGCGGCTGTGCCGACGAAGGCCAGGAAGTGTTCGGCCGTGCGTTCGTATCGGCGGTGCAGTCGGCGGCAGCCGACCAGCCAGGAGACCGTTCTCTCGACGACCCAGCGGTGTCGGCCGAGCCGCGTGGACGACTCGATGCCCTTGCGGGCGATGCGGTGGCGGATGCGACGCTCGCGAAGCCATTTCCGCAGGTGGCCGTAGTCGTATCCCTTGTCGGCATGAAGCTTGGCCGGACGCCGGCGGCGGGGTCCGCGGCGGGAGCGGACGGGCGGGATCCCGCGCACGAGCGGCTGCAGGCCGAGGCTGTCGTGCACGTTGGCGCCGGAGATGCCCAGCGACAGCGGCACGCCATTCCGGTCGGTGATCAGGTGGATTTTCGATCCTGCCTTGCCGCGGTCGGTCGGATCGGCCGCGAGGTCGCCGCCGTGGTCTTCGGGGCCGTTCGCGGCCAGCGGCCGCAGCCACAGGTCGGCATGGGACTGCACGACCTGGGCGTAGGGTCGGTAGTCGGTGACGGTGCCGCACTGTCCGCCGGCGCCGTCGGTGCTGCGGCGTCCGGTCCAGTTGCTCGACAGCCACCGGTGGCGCCGGCAGACCTCCAGCCGGTAGTCCACCGACCGGTCGTGTGCGCGGACGCGGCGTTCGATGACAACGGTCGACGGCTCGGTGCATGTGGTGATCTGGCGCAGGACCGGCACAGCGATACTCCCTCCTGGTCGCGACTGAGGGTCTGATCATGACCGTCGGGAGGGAGGGCTGTCGTCCACGATTGGACACTCCTGCTGTGCCCCAGCTCTCATCCTGGGAGCCACGGTGGGGCTACGGCTCGCGCGCGGCGGCGCCCACGGGGGAGGGGTGCGTCTCGTTAGTCTCTCTGTGCGGGGCCGAAGGCGGGCGGCCGCTGGTCGTCTCCGGCAGGGCCGACATCGCCGTGCTTCCACTCCGGGTCGTAGGCGCAGGGCACGGAGGCGCCGCCGGTAAAGTACTCGCGGTCCGGGTACCAGGTGAAAGACATCCGCTCGTTGCCGTCGTCCCGCTGGACGAACAGGTCCCAGGACCCGCCCCGCTCGCCTTCGCTGTAGGACGTGACCTTCCAGCCCTCGTCCTGGAGGAACCGGTGAAGGCGGCGGAGACCGGGGACCGCCTGGCCCGCCGGCACGTGGTCGAGTGCCCACCTGTGGCTCATCGAGTAGGCGCCGTCGATGGTCTCGTCCTTCAGCCCCAACAAGCCCCCGTCGTAACAGAAGCTGGAGCCGAGCGTGTTCTCCGTGCTGACGCCGATGTCCTCGACTCCGGGTTCTATGGTGCGCGTGAAACCCATGACGCTGTAAGCCTCCTGGGAACGCTGGAGGGCGCGGTTTGCCATCTCCTCGGGCGCCACGCGGGGGAAGTCCGTCGACGCCCACGAACCCCATGCGAGCAGGCCGATCAGAAGGAAGACGCCGACGAGCGCGGCGCCGCCGCATCCCAGAGCGCCCAGGGCGCGAGAGGAGGCCCTCGGTTCGGGCGCCTCGGGGTTGGTGGCGGGGCTGGGCACGGTCTGGTCAGGCATACGAGCACCCTATGAAGACGTGGCGGCACGGCGGATGGGTGCGGCGACCGGCTCGGCGTGAGTACGCGTACTCACCTTCGCCCGTACGGTCTCGAGGGACCAGGGCGCCGCAGACCGACCAGCTTTTGCGGCCCCGGGAGGATCGTCCCAGACGTCAACTGGGCGCATGCCGGCGGCGCTCAGGACCACATGCCAGGGGGGCGATGGACAGAGGCCGAGCGCCGTGCGCACGGCCTCCGGGCACCGGGCACCGGGTCTGCCGGGCTCGAGTCCGGCAGAGCCAGGGGCGTGCGACCGGCCGCGCGGTGACGGATCATGCCCGGACGTCGCCAGCGGACATGTCGTCCCGGAGCCGCAGGTAGCACAGCGGGTGAGGTGACGGTGCCGGCACAGGTGGAGGGCGGTGTCGGCTTCAACCTCGGCGATGAGGTCGGTCACCACGGGCCGGAACACCAACGGTTCCTTCGCTCCTCACCCGGCCGATTCTCTGTCAAGTTCAGCATGTTGACGCGCAACGTCCGACCCGAGCTCAAGCGATGACCGGGCTGCAGCGTTCGACGGAACCCGGTCTCTCGCCGAACGAGTCGCCCGGGATTGCGTCCACCGGAGACGTTGCCGTTCCACTACTCGGTGATACCGTATAGCGGTACTCGGTACCACGTAGTACCGGCAGGGTTGAGGAGCACCCGCGATGGATGACCTGACGGAGATGTTGAAGGGCACGCTCGAAGGGTGCGTGCTCGAAATCATCGGCAGCGAGGAGACCTACGGGTACGCCATCACTCGCCAGCTGAACGAGCTCGGCTTCGCCGACGTCATCGAGGGGACGGTGTACACCATCTTGCTGCGGCTGGAGAGGAACGGGCTCGTCCAAGTGACGAAACGTCCGTCCGGGGTCGGTCCGCCGCGCAAGTTCTACTCGCTCAACGACGCCGGGCGCGAGGAACTCGCGAAGTTCTGGGCGAAATGGCAGTACCTCTCATCGCGCATCAACAGGCTCAAGGAGGGCGGGAGATGAACTTCTGGGAGAAGATCACAGGCAGCGATCTCACCAGGGACTGGAAGGCGTTCGGAGCCCGGGTTGAGGCTCTGCCGGACGACTACCGGGAGGCGTGGGACCAGATCGTCGCTCACCTCTTCCCTTACGGGGACTTCACCGGCCGCAACCTGACACCGATCCTCGACTCCGCCCTTGGGCTGCTCGAAGTGTCGGCAGCGGACGGGCAGAGCGTCCATGAGGTGCTCGGCGACGACATCCAGGGCTTCTGTACGGCGCTGGCCGGAGGAGCCGGGGCCCGGACTCATCGCGACCGGTGGCGCGAGCAGTTGAACAGGAACGTCGCAAGGAAATTGAGCCGGCTGGGAGGCTGACGTGAGCATCCAGGACATCATCGAAGGCAAGAATCAGTGGCGGGCACATGTTGCCCGGGTCAAGGCGCTCCCGCCGGACTACCAGATTGTGTACAAGGAGATGCAGAAGTACCTGTTCAAGGTCGGACCGGTCAGCCTGTCCGACGGGCCCCTCCTCCCTGGAATCGTCGACTTCTTCGAGGAGGGCGTCGCCGAGGGAAAGGGAGTCTTGGAACTCATCGGCACCGACGTCGCCGCGTTCTGCGACGACCTGATCAAGGACTCTCCCACCTACGCGGATGCCTACCAGGAATCCATGAGCGGGGAACCCGGCGCGGCCGGGAAGTGACAGCTGCCGGACCGGTTCGTGGCGGTTCCGCCTCGGTGGGGTTCATGGCGTCGTCGGCGCCGGCAGCACGTGCACAGGTGTCCCGACATCAGCTTTGAGCTGGCGGACCTGCTGGCGTAGACGCCGTTCGCTGGCCGGTGTCCCTCCTCGACCAGGGTGCAACGATGGTTGGCGCGCCGTCGGGAGATGTCGCGGGCCTATGGTGGGTGGGGATCGACACGGCGAAGGCTGGCACCTGCGCCGCGGGGCGGCGTGTGATCACCGTCCCGGAGGCTGGGGCTGGGTAGGTAGCAGTCGAACGATGGGGCCTGGCGTGGCCAGCTGTTGGCGGAGTTGCCGGTTTTCCAGGGTGAGCTGATTGACGACCCGGACAAGGGCTACGACTACGACCACCTGCGCCGATGGCTCCGGTCTTGCAACATCACCCCTCGCATCGCCCGCAAGGGCATTGAGTCCTCCCAGAGACTGGGCCGCCACCGTTGGACCGTGGAGCGAACAGTGGCCTGGCTGGCCGGCTGCCGCCGCCTCCACCGTCGCTACGAGCGCAAGGCGGAACATTTTCTGGCCTTCGCCGGAATCGCAGCCGCTCTGATCTGCTTTCGTCGATTGGACCGGCCGACCATGTCACACGGCGCCGAGAAACCCCGGATCGACTCCATCGAACTGTCGGCATGAGTCCCGGGCGACGCCGAGCAACTCCGTCATGGGCACGGAGCGACGACTGGCCGCGGAGAGGTCCTGACGTGCCTCGGTAGACCACAACGGCGGAAACAGCGACAGGCCCTGGTCCCCGTGCAGTGCTTGGACTTCTTCCTTCCAGCCAGACCAGCGAAGATCCGCGTAAAACTCATCAAGCGCCCCTGATGCCAGCCAGGCCATCCACGCTGAGTGACCGACCCCCAAACCCTCCCAGCGAAGCGCATCCGGAGCGAAGTACACCATCTCTCCTGGAACCCCAGGACGCCCGTGGCCTGCTGGAGACCCGCCGTTGAGCGCGAAGACCCCGCCCAGCACATCGTGTGCCACCACCAGACCGGAATCCACTCGCCACGCAGCGTCGAACGCTCCAGGGAACTGGTTGACCTGCGCCAGACTCGGCACCCCATGCGCCGCCCCGTCCGCCGGGCTGCCGAAGACCCGCAACCATCCGCCGTCCACCAGCAGACCGCCGCAGTGCAGCACCACCGCACCCAAGTACGACCTGGCTGTGACCTGCAATTGGAGAAGCGAAGCCTTCCCCAGGCTGCCATCGGGCGGGAGTACCTCAATAGACACCGGCCCGGCACCGACGATCTCCCGGAGTTCTGGCCAAGCCGGTTCCTCGACGTCGATCAACTCGCTCAACCTGCGCATGCCCGCATCGTCGCACCCGCACCGTGCACCCCAACGACAGGGCCCTTCGGCGCACCAATCGCCTATCGAGACGACCGCTTAGGAAGAACGGCACCGGCTGCCGGCCCCCCCGAGGATGCTCTCGGGCGGTTGCCGGTGCTGCCGTCTCATGCGCCTGGCGAGGGAGTCGCCGTGTGGCCGAGCCCTCCCACCTCGCCGGAGTCCGGAGGTCGTACGGCACCGTCGCCTCCGCCCACGTCCAGCTGATCAGGACACCCGCGGAGCTGGAACCGCTGTCGCGCGATGCCGGCCGCGTCCACCGAACGGGTGCGGGCCGCGGGCCCGGGGCAGGCGGATGTCCCGGCTGCGGGCGGGGGCGGGTGACGGCGCGTCCGGCCGGCCTGGCTGACGGCGTTCGGCGTCGATCTGTCCCCGAGATGATCCAGCTCGCGCGACAGGCGTATCGGGATCTGCGGTTCACCGTGGGCTTGATGCCGGCGCTGGAGGTGGGGGACGAGGAACTCGCCGGCGTCCTGGCGTACTGTTCTCTCCCCCGAGTGGTTGCCGGTCGTCAGTGCCGAGTTCCGTCGCACGCTCGCCCCAGGCATCCATCCAATGCTCGCCGGGTACGCCGGGGGGGACGAGCGCCTCCACCCGACGCACGCCCCCGGAGCGGCAGAGCGCCTCGTTCAGCGGGTCAGGACGTACCAGTCCGGCGAGTCCGGGTCGCCGTACTCGTGGTTCAGCTTCAGGCGCTCCGGTGTACCTCCCACCGTCCAGCCGCCGGACCAGCAGTCGCCCAGGGTCACATCGACCCGCTGGAACCAGGGGCTGGAGCCGGTGTCGTACGTCCATGTGCCCGTGCCGTCGCAGCGGCCGGCGGGGCGGTTGTCGCCGCGGAAGGTGTCGGGCATCAGGCCCTCGGCCGTCGCCCGGCCCGTGGGGTCGAGGACGAGGGTGCCGCCACGCGTGTCGCGCCAGGTGCCTGAGAGTTCCGCCATGGGCGTGCGGGGCGGGCGGTACTCGTCGACGAGGCCCGTGCCGTACACCACCAGGCCCGTCACACCGACGGCGAGCATCGCCAGCGTCCCGCCGAACAGGACGCTGCGGTAGGGCCGGCGGACGGGCACCGCACGGCGGGTCACGAGGGCGACAGCGGAGAGCGTGACCACGGCGGCCGACCACCACCACCAGGGCGCCGTGCGACTCGGCGGAAGCGCGGCCACGACGGCGACGGGCAGCGTCGACGCCACGGGCACCCACCACCAGGCCTCGCGGCCCGAGCGGCGGCCCGCCCAGCCGGCCAGCGCCAGGGTGGGGACGACGCCCAACAGCGTGACCAGCAGCGCCACCGGCAGGCCGAGGCACATCAGGGAAGGTGCCATCAGGACGACGATGCCCGGCCCGTCATGGGGCGCGGGCGCCTCCAGGGCCAGTTCGATGAAGCCCCAGAGCTCCACCAGCAACGGCATCGCCATCATCAGCGTCAGCACGGACGCCACGATCGTCCGCTGTACCGGTCCTCCGGCCCATGTTTCCCGCACCCGAGCATCCCCCTCTTTCCGGCAGGCATCCTCCCCTGGCCGGAAAGGCACGTCGCCGCGGGGTCCCGTATGCGTGACGTCAAGCCGGCCCGGCGCGTCCGCCGCCCGGACCGGCCAGGCCCACCCGTACCGCAAGTTGCTTCGTTTTCGGCCAGGCATAGCGAAATAATTGCGGTCAATTTTGCGATGGTCGCCAAAATGATCCATCATCGTGACCGCGCGTCAGATTCCGGGCGCTGCAGGGGCGGGGGGCTCGGGGGTCTCCCCGCACACCGTTCGATCCCGCAGGCGGCGAGTTCGTGGTCTCGCCATGCCGCGGTGACTCCCACCCTGTTCCTTTTCACCTAGGCAAAGGCCGCATGTCCGCCCATCAGCTATCGGACCTCGTACGTTTCGCTCGTCACAACTCCCCCTTCTACCGGGATCTCTACGCGTCCCTGCCGCCGGACGCCGACCGCCTCACCGACCTTCCGGTGGTCGACCAGCAGGAGTTCTGGGCGGCCAACACCCTCCACCACAACCGCGTCCTGACCGGGCCCCTGAGCGAGGCGACGGTCTACAAGACCGGTGGTACCACCGGGGCGCCCAAGTTCTCCGTCTACACCCGGGACGAGTGGCGCACCTTCGTGAGCGTCTTCGGCCAGGGACTGGTGGACGCCGGCCTGCGTCCGGGGCACCGTGTCGCGGACCTGTTCTACGCCGGTGAGCTCTACGCCAGTTTCCTCTTCGTCCTCGACTCACTCGCCGCCTGCCCCGTCGACAACGTCCGGCTGCCGATCGGCGGCGCCGCGCCCCTGGAGACGACGGTTCCCACGCTGCGCGACTTCGCCGCCCAGGTCGTGGCCGGAACGCCGACGACGCTGTGCCGGCTGGCCGAGCACCTGATCGCGGCCGGTCTGCGGCTGGACGCCGTGGAGCTGGTCCTCTTCGGCGGCGAGGCGCTCTTCGCCGACCAGCGGCGCCTGCTCGCCGCCGCGTTCCCCAACGCCGAGGCGCGGTCCGTCGGTTACGCCAGTGTCGATGCGGGCCTGCTCGGGCGTCCCGTGCCGGGTCCCGACGCGCGCGTGCACCGCGCCTTCACGCCGCACTCGATCGTGGAGATCCTCGATGACGCGACGGGCGAGCCCGTCACGGAACCGGGGCGGCCCGGCCGCGTCGTCGTCACGAGCCTCTTCCGCCGTCTCATGCCCGTCATCCGCTATCCGGCGGGCGACCGCGCCGAGTGGACCGACACCGCGGCCGGTCACTTCCGCATCCTCGGACGCTCCGAGGAAGGCGTACGCGTGGGGCCCGTGTCGCTGTACGCGCAGGACGCGCAGGACGCCGTGGCCGACGCGGACGCCGCCGGACGGATCGTGGGCACGCAGCTGGTCGTCCGTCGCTGGAAGGGCCGCGACGGGCTGGTGCTGCGGCTGGCCACCGCTCCGGGCGACGACGACCCGGCCGGTCTGGAGCCGCTCGCCAAGGCGGTGGTCACCGAGCTGGAGAACGCCCGGCCGCTGTACCCGGACAGTGTCCGTGCCGGCTTCGTGCACCCGCTCGCCGTGGAGTGGGTGCGCCACCGCGACCTCGCCGTCAACCCGCGTACGGGCAAGCTCGTCCGCGTACTGGACGAGAGGCCGACGGCATGACCCGCTGCCGGACGGACAGCGCCGCGCCCACGCCCGCGCCCATATCCATGCCCGCGCCCGTGACGGCTCCAGAGCCCGCGCTGCCTCCCGCGCCCGAGGGCCGGCGGCTGCCGCTCGTCCTGCGCAACCGGGCCTTCGGTGCCGTATGGCTCGGGCAGGTGCTGACGCAGGCCGCCGTCCGCATGTTCCAGGTCGGCGTCTCGTGGTGGCTGGTCGCCTACGCCGTCGACGGCGCGCCGGGCCTGGCCTCCGGGCTGTTCATGGCCGTCAGCACGCTGCCGGCTGTGGCCCTGGCCCCGGTCGTGGCCCGGGCGGTGGCCCGGAACGCCCACCGGTCCGTCCTGCGGACGACCGCCGGGGTGGCGGGCATCGTCGCCGCCGCGCTGGCCGCCTGGGCCTGGACGAGTGGCCTGCCGCTGCCGGCCGCCTACGCCGCGGCGCTCGCCCTCGCCACCTGTCAGGCCTTCTTCGATCCCTGTCTGACCACCTCGGTGCCCGAACTCGTCGATGACGAGGACATCGAGACGGCGACCGGCTTCGAGCTGTCCACGCAGTCCCTGGCCGGACTCGGAGGGGCGCTGCTCGGTGCCCTGGTCGTCGACCGGGCAGGGGTGGCCGGCCTCGCCGCCGGCTGCGCCGCCGCCTACGGCACGGCCGCGCTGCTCATCTCGGGCGTACGCTTCCGCACCCCCGCCGCGTCCGGTGCCGCCGACGGTGACCCGGGGGCGGCGCCCGGCGGGCGGACCCTGCGCCGCATCCTGGCCGAGCTGCCCTACGTGCGGCGGATCCTGGTCTGCTTCACGGTGGCCAATCTCTTCACCACGGCCGTCTTCGTGGTCATCCCGCTCTACACCCGGTCGGTGCTGGCCGAGGGCGGCGGGACGGTCGCGCTGCTGGAGGCGTCCCTGGGCGTGGGCACGCTCGTCGGTTCGTTCACCGGCGCGCGGGTGCCGGGCCGGCCCACCGTCACCGGCGCGTACTGCCTGGGGCTGATGGCCCTCGCGCTGGCCCTGCCGGGGCTGGTCGCCGGGCGTCTGGTCCTCGCGGGCTGCCTGGCGGTGGCCGGCTGGTGCGTGGGCGTCATCGGAGTCCGGTTCGTGTCCCTGTTCCAGCGACTGGTGCCCGCCGCCGACAAGCCCGGCTTCTTCGCCGTGATGCAGGCCGTGCTGGGGGCGACGTTCCCCGTCGGCTCGTTGCTGTTCGGACTCGCCGGGGACCACGTGTCGGCGCAGACGCTGTGCCTGGTGCAGGCCGCCGGTCTGGTGCCCGCCGCCTGCGCCCTGGCACTTCTGGGCGCACCGGAGTCCGTGGGGCCGGTGGGCGAGCCCCGGCCCGCGACCGTCGGAGGCGGACGGTGAACGCCCTGATCGCACCGGCCCGCGCCTCGGACATCGCCGAGCTGCGCCAGCTGTACTACGCCGTCTACGGGCCCCACTACCCCACCGCCCTCGGCACCGATCCCGCCGCGATGGCCCGGCTCATCCAGGACCCGCATACGCTGTGGCTCGTCGCCCGCTGCCCGGACACCGGCGCCCTGGCCGCGTCGGCCGCCGTCCATGGCGAGCCGGGCAGCGGCATCGGCCGTCTGGAAGGGCTCGCGGTGCACCCCGACCACCGGTCCGGTGGCCTGGCCGCCCGCCTGACGGAGGCGCTGTGCGCGGGGACGCTGGACGCGGGGCGGCTGGACTCGGTGTACGCCACCGTCCGTACCGTCAGCGCGGGCCCGCAGCGCGCCGTCGCGCGCAACGGCTTCCGTCCGCTGGGCATCCTGCCGAACGCGGTCGACCTGAGCAGCCGTGAGAGCCTCGCCCTCTACGCGCGTCACCGTCCCGGCGTACTGGAACGGCGCTTCCCCGTGCCCGAGGTGCCCGCCCCGCTGCTGCCGCTCCTGCGGACCGTCGAGCGCGGACTGGGCGTGCGGTACGACGGCACGCGGGCCGTGGCCCCGGCGCCCGTGACCGGGGACGGGGCGGCCGAGCACCTGGAGATGATCGAGGCCCCCGCCTTCGTACGCCGGCGCTTCCGCGAGCGGTTCCCGGATGCGGGCGGCTGGTTCTATCCGCTGCACACGCCCAATGCGCTGCTCACTCCGGAGGACGGGCGGTTCGAGGTGTACGCCTACCTCAACCGCACCGGACGGTACTGCTCGCTCGTCGCCGCCCACCCCGATCCGGCCGCCGCGGCCGGGTACCTGGAGCCCGTCACCCGTGCCCTGACCCGGGCGGGCGCCGGCTATGTCGAGGCGCTGGTGCCGCTGTCGCACCACGGGGCGCTCTCGGCCTTCCTGGCCCAGGGTTTCGTGGCCGGCGCGCTCTACCCGGCGATGCGGCGGGAGGGGGACGGTTTCCACGACCACGTCGTCCTGTCCCGTTCCACCGAGCGGATCGACTTCCGTGACGTCGTCGTCGAACCGGCCCTCCAGCCGTATCTGGACTGCTATTCGTCGGCCTGGGCGTCGACGTACCTGCCCACACTCGAGGTTGCCTCATGAACCCTCATCTCGCCCCCGTCGGTGTCCCCGACCCCGCCCTGCTGCCGCATGTGCAGCGACTGTGCGACCTGGCCGACCCGTACGCCCACGGGCCCGCCGAGGACGAGCTGTTCGCCGCGGCCATGGCGGAGATCAACGCCTGGCACACGGACCGGTCGCCGTTCTTCCGTTCCCTGTACGAGGCGACGCCGCCCGCGCGGCCGTACCGCACGCCGCTGGTGCACGCCAACTTCTTCAAGCGCCACGAGGTGCTGTCCATCCCGCGTGACGAGGTCGAGCTGCATCTGACGTCCTCGGGCACCACGGGGCAGAAGTCGCAGATGTTCTTCGACCGGTGGACCATCCGCTCCGCGCAGCGCATGGTGGCCCGGATCTTCGAGCGCAACGGCTGGATCACCCCCGAGCAGGAGGTCAACTACCTGCTCTACAGCTACGAGCCGGCGCCCGCGCTCAACCTCGGCACCGCCTTCACCGACAACTACCTGTGCGACTTCGCGCCGGCCCGCACGGTCGAGTACGCGCTGCGCAACACCGGGGACGGCCACGAGTTCGATCCCTTCGGGTGTGTGGCGGCGCTGCGGCGCTTCGAGCGGGACGACGCCCCGGTCCGCATCCTGGGCTTCCCCGCCTTCCTCTTCTTCACCCTGGAGCGGATGCGGGCCATGGGCCTGCCGCCGCTCCGCCTGCCCGAGGGCTCGCTCGTGGTCCTCGGCGGAGGCTGGAAGGGGCACGCGGACCGGCGCATCGGCAAGGAGGAGCTGTACGCCCGCGTGACCGAGCAGCTGGGCGTCCCGGGTGAGCGCATCCGCGACACGTTCGGTTCGGTCGAGCACTGCATCCCGTACATCGAGTGCGACCACCACCGTCTGCACGCACCCGTCTGGTCGCGCGTCACCGTCCGTTCCACGCGGACGCTCGAGCCGCTGCCGTACGGCGAGACGGGCTATCTGCACCTGGTGTCGCCGTACATCACCTCCGTACCGGCGCAGAGCGTCGTCATGGGCGACCTCGCCTCCCTGCACCCCGGGGACGCGTGCGGATGCGAGCTGGGCACCGACTGGTTCACCGTCCACGGCCGCGCCGGGGTGAGCCGCAACCGAAGCTGCGCGGTGGCCGCCGCCGAGCTGATGAAGGGAATGTCATGACGACCGTGCAGCCGCACGCCGCCGCCGAACACCACTACTGGCAGGGGGCCTTCATCGGCGACGAGGAGGCCGGGCGCCGCCTGGCCGCCCTGCCCGAGGCGGTCGAGAGCGCACTCGGTACGCCGCTGGAGACGGAGACCCTGCTGGCCGCGTGCGACGCCCTGGCGAGCGCCCTGCTCGACCCCGGGCACCCGGTGCGCGCCCGGCTCCTGCCCCATCTGCCCGAGGGCGAGGACCCGGCGGTCCTCGCCGAGCTCGGGGGCATGCTCGGCCGCCGGGAGCTCACGCGCAAGCTGCGCCGCGAGCTCGGCGGCGCCGCCCCGCAGCGGCTGAACCGTCCCGACGCCCGCGAGACCGTGTACGAGGCGTGGGCACCCGTCGGGCTGGTCGCGCACGTCGCACCGGGCAACGCCGCGACCGTCGCGCCGCTCAGCGTCGTCGAGGGGCTGCTCGCGGGCAACGTCAACGTCCTGAAGACCAGCAGCGGTGACACGCTGTTCACGCAGCATCTGCTGGCCGAGCTCGCCGCGCTGGACGCGACCGGTGCCATGGCCGCGCGCGTCGTCGTGCTGCGTTTCCCGTCCTCGCGGCAGGAGTGGCTGCGCCTGATGTGCGCGCCGGCCGACGCCGTCGCCGTGTGGGGCGGCGAGGGCGCGGTGGAGGGAGTCGCCGCCCATGTGCCGCCGGGCTGCCGCCTGGTGGAGTGGGGGCACCGCATCTCCTTCGCCTACCTCACGCGCGACGCGTGGGACGACGCGGCCACGCTGGACGCCCTGGTGGACGACGTCTGCCTCTACGAGCAGCAGGCGTGCGCCAGTCCTCAGGTGGTGTACCTCGACACGGAGTCCGACGCGGAGGTCTTCGCGTTCGCGGAGCGTTTCGCGGGTGTGCTGGCGGCACGGGGCCCGGCCCCAGCCGATCAGAGCCCGGATCTGGCGGAGGAGGCGGAGCTGACGACGACCGAGCTGATCGCGCGGCTGGAGGAACACCTCGGGCTGACCCGGGTGTTCGCCGCCGACGACGGCTCGTGGCGGGTCATGGCCGACACCCGTCCGGCGCTCACCGCCTCCCCGCTGCACCGCAGCGTCTGGGTCAAGCCGCTGCCCCGGAAGCGGCTGATCGGCACGCTGCGCCCCATGCGACGTTACTTGCAGACCGCGGGCCTGGCGGGCAGCCGTACCGACATCTCCGAGCTCTCGCGTCTCGCCCTGGCCGCGGGCGTCACCCGGGTCACGCCCGTCGGCACCATGCACACCAGCTACTCCGGCGAGCCGCACGACGGGGTGTACGCGCTCCAGCGCTACAGCCGCCGCGTGGCCGTGCGGGCGGACGAGCGGTTCGCCACCACCGCCTGCCTGGACGACCTGGCCCGTCCGGTCGTCCTTCCCCCACCCACCGGTCCGCTGCTCGGCAAGGAGGAGGTGCAGGAGCGGGCCGGGCAGGTCGCGCGCGCCGACGCCGAGTTGTACTTCCGCAGCGGCGGCACCACGGGCGCGCCCGCCCTGTCGCTGTTCAGTTACGACGACTACGACACCCAGATGCACGCCGCCGCCCGAGGGCTGCTCGCCGCGGGTTACGACCCGCTGCGCGACCGTACGGCGAACCTCTTCTACTGCGGTGGCATGTACGGCAGTTTCATCAGCTTCTTCTCCATCCTGGAGCGGCTGGGCGGCGTCCAGCTGCCCCTGGCGGCCGGTCCCGATCACCGGGCCACGGCCGAGGCGCTGATCGCGCACGAGGCGGACACGCTCTTCGGGATGCCGTCGTACCTGTGGCAGCTGCTGCACGACCAGGCCGACGCGCTGCGCGCGTACGGCGGCATCCGCAAGATCTTCTACGGCGGTGAGCAGTTCACCGACGAGCAGCGGCGCACGCTGAAGGAGGCCTTCGGCGTCGAGGTCGTCCGCTCCCTCACGTACGGCAGCACCGATCTCGGGCCGCTCGGCTACCAGTGCACCGAGAGCAGCGGCGGTGTGCACCACCTCCACGCCGACCTGCACACGATGGAGATCCTCGAGCTCGACTCGGACAGGCCGGTGCCGGCCGGGGAGACGGGCCGCCTGGTCTTCAGCACCCATGCGCGGCGCGGCCAGGACCTGGGCCGTTACGTCATCGGCGACCTCGGCCGGGCCGTGCCCGGGCGCTGCGCCTGCGGCAGTCACGCCCCGCGCTTCGAGCTGCGCGGCCGGCTGGGCGACGTGATGCGGGTCGCCACGTACTTCCTCAACCACCGGCGTTTCGTGGCCCTCGCGGAGGAGAGCGGCTACCGGGGTGAGCTCCAGATCGTGCTCGTCGGGCAGGACGCCCGCGAGCGGCTCACCGTCCGCGTGGAGCGGTCGAGTCGGTGGACGGTTCGTCGCTGGACCGCAGTCCGACGAGCGGCAAGCTGCGCTGTGTGGTGGACACGCGGGGGTAGCTTCCCCTGTACTGCCGGACACGTGAGCCGTCATGTCCTGGGCGACACCGCCCGGCCCTGGTCACCGTGCCGTGTCCACGGAGCCCACGGCCAGGAGCAAGCCGTTCAGGTAGCGCCGGAGAGGAGACGCCTGCGCCAGGTGCTCGTCCCCGCCGCGCGCGACGTGTTCGACGGCGCCCGCCTCCCCCGTTCTCTGGCCGCATTTCCCTCCCGGGACCCGCCCGCACGGCCGGCGGGCACACCTGATCCGGTGACACCGGGCGCCGGCCGCGCGGCCGGCGCCCGGGAGTCCGCGATTGCGCCCCGTATCGACGCGGAAGTCTCTAGGGTGGGAAGCCACAACGGTGTGCAGGGGGCGGATCGATGGAGCCGGTTTCAGCTGCTTTGCTGCTGGCCCTGGCCGGAGGTGCGGGCAGCGCCGCCGGCCAGCAGATGTGGACGGGCCTGAGCGCGCTCGTACGGCGGCCGTTCGGGCGCGGCGGGGATGTCGGTGGCTCCGGCGAGTCGCAGCTCCTCGCCCTCGAGCAGGCGCCGGACGAGGAACGGGCGCGGGATCTGGCCGCCGTGCTCACGGCTCGCGCCGAGGCCGACCCGGTCTTCGCCCAGGCACTGGCGGCCTGGCGGCAGGAGACCATCGCGCGGATGCCGTCCACCGGGCAGGGGGACGTGCACAGCACCGTCTGGGGCGGCCGACAGAACACCGTCGTCACCGGACGGGACTTTTCCGGCCCGCTCAGCTTCGGTACCCCGCCGTCCACGCCGGACGACGGCGCGCCGTCCTCGCCCTCGCGGGGATAGGTATGGCCGGCGGGCCCGGCGCAGGTGACGTGTACGGCAGCGTCTCCGGCGGCCGGCAGGACGTCGTGCTCACGGGCCGGGACTTCTTCGGGCCGGTCACCATCAACACGACCGGATCCGGGGTGCCGGCGTGTCTGCGGGACCCCGGGCGCTGGCCGTGGGCCGGCCGGTGGGACGCGCTGGCCGCCGGTGCGCACCGGGCCCGCCCCGGCGAGGACGGGGGCGGCGTACCACCCTACGTCCCGCGGGACATCGACGCGGTGGTGCGCCAGCGGCTCGCTTCCGCTGCGGAACAGGGCGGGATGGTCCTTGTCGTCGGCGACTCGACCGCGGGCAAGACACGCGTCGCGTTCGAGGCGGTCCGCGACGTATTGCCGGAGCATCGGGTCCTGGTGCCTCTGCAGGGCAGTGACCTGCCGCCCGCCGTGGACGTGCTGGCCGGCCTGCGGGTGCCTTGTGTGGTGTGGCTGGACGATCTGGAGAACTACCTCGGGCTCGACGGTCTCGAACCGAACCTGCTCGCCGAGCTGACCCGGCTGCGCGTGCCCGTGATGGCCACCATGCGTCTGCAGCAGTACCGGGCTTTCACCCCGTACGGCGACGACAGCCGGGCCGACCCTGCGGCCCGCCGCATTGCGGAGATCGGGGCGCGCGTCCTGAATCAGGTCGAGCCCGTCGAACTGGAACGGCTCTGGAGCGACGCCGAACTCGATCGCGCCGCCGAGTGCGGCGACCAGCGGATCATCGAGGGGCTCCTCCACCACGGAGCCTATGGGCTGGCGGAGTACCTCGCCGCGGGCCCGGCGCTCTGGCAGGAGTGGCGGCACGCGATGCGTGTCGGCGGGAACCCGCGCGGCGCAGCCCTGGTCGCCGCCGCCGTTGATCTGGCCCGGACGGGCCTGCGCGCCCCGTACCCCCTGCGCCTCCTGTCCGCACTCCACGAACGGCGCTTGGCCGACGCCGGCGGGCCGCGGCTGCGCCCCGAGGATCCGGCGGAGGCGCTGGCCTGGGCCACCCGTGTACGGCACGGTACTGCCAGCCTGCTGCTGCCCACCGACGATCCTGAGGCGTGGGCCGTCTTCGACTACCTCGTCGACCGGACCCGCACCCCGATCGGCGACGAAACGTGGCAGGCCGCCCTCGACCACGCGGCGGACGGGGCCGACCGATTCACCATCGGCCTCAACGCCTACCGCGCCGACGCTCCCCGCTTCGCTGAAGAGGCCTGGCTGCCGCTGGCCACCGCGGGTGAGCCCAGCGCCGCGTTCAACCTCGGCAACCTGCACGTGCGGGCCGGTCGCGCCGAGGAGGCGGAGGAGTGGTTCGGCCGCGCCGTCGCAGCCGGACACACGCGCGCGGCCAACAACCTCGGCATTCTGCTCACCGACGCGGGGCGTACCGAGGAAGCGGAGGCGGTGCTCCGTATCGCGTTCCACGTGGATCCCGCCGCCACCGTCAACAGCCTGGCCGGACTCCTCGTCGACAGCGGGCGCCAGGCCGAGGCCGAGGCGCTGCTCCGCCAGGCCGCCGACGAAGGGGTCACCATGGCGGCGGTCCACCTGGGCATCCTGCTCGTCCAGGCGGGGCGGACCGACGAGGCCGAACAGATGTATCGCCGGGCCGCGGACGCCGGCCACACCGGCGCCGCGTTCAATCTTGGGACCCTGCTGGTGAAGGCGGGTCGCCCCCACGAGGCGGAGCCGCTGCTGCGCCAGGCCGCCGAGGCGGGACACACCGGCGCCACGGTGAACCTCGGACTGCTGCTCACCCAGGCCGGACGCCAGGAGGAGGCCGAGCCGCTGCTGCGCCAGGCCGCCGAGGCGGGACACACACGCAGCAGCTTCAACCTGGGGGTGATTCTGCAGGACGCGGGGCGTACTGAGGAGGCCGAGCAGATGTACCGGAGTGCCTTCGACGGCGGACACAGCGGCGCCGCGGTCAACCTCGGACACCTGCTCGCCGACACCGGACGCGCCGAAGAAGCGGAGGCGCTGTACCGACGGGCCCTGGACGACGGCCACACGAACACGGCCATCCACCTGGCCGTCCTGCTGACCGACACCGGTCGTCTGAGCGAGGCGGAGGCAGTGTGCGGCCACGCGGCCGCCACCGGCGACACCGAGCCCGCGCTGGGGCTCGGCTACCACCTGGCCAGTGCGGGACGCACCGACGAAGCGGAGCGGCTGTACCGCAGAGCTGTCGACGCCGGGGACCCGACCGCCGCGGAAGTACTCGGCATCCAGCTCGCGCACACGGGCCGCATCGACGAGGCCGAGGCGCTGCTGCGCCGGGCCGCTGAGGCCGGGAGCACTGGCGCCGCGGTCAACCTCGGTGCTCTGCTCCTCAAGACTGGGCGTGACGACGAGGCCGAGACCCTCTTGCGCGGCGCCGTCGACGCGGGCGCCACCGAGGCGGCGCCCAACCTGGGAGCGCTGCTCGCCCGGGCGGGGCGTGACGACGAGGCCGAAGCCGTACTCCGCCTCACCGTGGTCACGGGGCACGAGGACTCGGTGTTCAACCTGGCCCTCGTCCTGGACCGTACGGGACGTACCGAAGAAGCCGAGGAGATGTACCGGCGCGCCCTCGCCGACGGCATCACGGACGCCGCCTACTACCTGGGCCTGATGCTGGAGCGCACCGGGACGGGCGACGCGAACGACGCGGTGCACCGCCTCGCCGCCAACGAAGTCCGGGGCAGGCACTTCACCCACCTTGTCCAGCAGCTCGTGGAAAGCGGCGGCATGGAGGACCTGGAGGCGAGGTACCGCGCCGCAGCGAACACCGGTGACGGCGACGCTGCCTTCGATCTCGCCGTCATCCTCTCGGAGACGGGACGCCTGGCGGAAGCCGAGGAGATGTACCGCCGAGCCAGCGGTGCCGGACACGGCAAGGCCTCCTACCACCTCGGCACCCTGTTCATGCGGACCGGGCGCACCGACGAGGCGGTGGAGACGTTCCAGCACGCCGCGGACGCCGGAGACCACGACGCCGCCAGCTCCCTCGGCGTCCTGCTGTTCCAGTCCGGACGGACGGAGGAAGCCGTCGCTGTCCTGCGCGCCGCCGCGGAAGCAGGCCACCCGGACGCCGCACACAACCTCGCCGTCGTGCTCGCCGAGTCGGATCACGAGTGAGCAGCGGCGGGACGGCGGCGCCGGGCAGGAGGAGTGCCACGGCACCGGGGCGGCAGCCCGCCGGAACAGCCGCATACCGCGGGCGCGGCACGGCGGAAGGGACAGCGCCGGCCGAAGGCCGACGGCGCGGCGCCGGAGGCGGTACGGACGAGGCCGGACGACGCCAGGCGCGAAGCCGGGCCGCCGGCCGCGACGGCGATCGCCCCCAGCATCCGGAAGACCACAGCGACACCATCGGAGCCGGCCGGCGCCGCCGAAGCTGGAACGGGCACACGGAGCCGCAGTTGACGGCAAGCGGCGTAGCGGCGGGGCCCGGGCGGGCGGTGGGCGGTGGGCGGCGCGGACGCCGGGACAACGAGCGCCGCCCCGCAGGGGCACGACGACGGAACGGCGACCGGGCCCGCCGACGACGGACCACTAACGCCGGCTCACTTCCGGACGACAGCGACTATGATCTACGGTGACATCGCGTGTCGGTCACCGGCTGGGTGAGGCATGGAGGTGTCAGGAGATGCCCTCGGAGGCATTCCTTGTCAGTCGAGTTGAACCACACGATCGTCCACGCCCGGGACAACCGGGAGTCAGCAGAGTTCTTCGCGGACCTGCTGGGCCTTGAGATCACCGCCGAGTGGGGCCCGTTCATCGCGGTCGACCTGAGCAACGGCGTCACGCTGGACTTCGCAACAATCCCCGCGGACAAGATCACTCCCCAGCACTACGCTTTCTTGATCTCTGAAGAGGAGTTCGACGCGGCGTACGCGCGGATCACACAGCGCGGCATCGAGCACTACGCCGACCCGCGCAGGCAACTGCCCGGCACGATCAACCACAACGACGGCGGCCGCGGCGTGTACTTCATGGACCCGGTGGGCCACGCCATGGAACTCATCACCGTGCCGT
>NZ_KL591003.1:23556-53456 GCF_000716335.1 Streptomyces sp. NRRL S-118
CCGCGGCGTGTACTTCATGGACCCGGTGGGCCACGCCATGGAACTCATCACCGTGCCGTACGGCGGCTGGACCTCGTAGCACCTTGGTCCAGGGCCGCACCGCAGCACCAGGTGCGGCCCTCGACCGCTGTTCGTGCCCGATGGGCTCGCGGCCAACCAACGCCCTCGAGGGCCAGGCAGCGGGCTCAGCCACACCTGTGTGACTGGGCGCCTCGGTTGGCCAGTTGAGATGGGGTGGCGCGCCCACACCGTCCGCCCGGTCGTCCTCGCTGTCAGCGCTCTGTGTCATTATGCGGACGCGTCCCAGGGGTGCGGGGCGATCCAGTGACTGCCAGGGGGTTGGGGATGGGCGCGGGTACGGAGCCGGACGGCTCGTCCAGGTCCGACGAGGAGTGGGAGCGGTTTCTGCGCGAGTCGGTGGCGGGTGTCGCCGACTCGCCCAAGGAGCCGTCGGCGCGGGCCCGCGCCGGGGCCAAGCGGCTGCGCGCGGAGCCCGGCCGCGGCCTGGAGGGCTGGCGCAGCTACACGCCCGCGCAGCCCAGGCGGCGGCGCACGGGCTGGTACGTGGTCGGGCTGCTGGCCTCGCTGGTGCTGCTGGTGGTGGCGCTCGCGCCGGGGCCGATCGTGGACCTGTTCGCCGGCGACGGCCCTGACTCCTCGCCGTCGGCGGCCGAGACCGCCCGCCCGGCCCAGGCGCCCCCCGCGGAGGTGGCCCGACGTCCCACCAAGGAGGAGCCGTTCCGCGGCTCGCCGGCCGCGAGGTGGGCGAGCGGAGCGGCGGGGATCACCGTGCCGAAGGCCGGGGCGGTCGGCTGGATGAGCGCGGCCGAGGTCGAGCGGGCCCTCGCCCGCAGCCGGGACTTCCTCGTCGCGTCCGGCCTGGACCGCGGGGTGCTGCGGGGCGAGCGCCCCGAGAAGGCGATTGCACTGATCAACCCGCACCAGAAGGACGTCCAAGACCTTTTGAGGACCGCTTTCCGGACCCCGAGCGAGAAGCACGATCCGCTCCTCCTCTTCAGCCGGTTCCAGCCCTCCCGCGCCCACTTGGTCGGCGACGTCGTGAAGACCCGGGGCCGGCTCACCTACCGGGAGGGCGAGCGGGGCGCGCTCCAGGTGACCGCCGACGTCACTTTCGTCTACCCGGTCACTCGCGCGGACGCGGGTGGCGACGACGAGATCGTGCGGACGATCGTCCGGCGCGAGCTGGTCTTGAGCTGGGACGACCCCGACAAGGTGATCACCGAGCCGGGCACGTTCTCGATCGTCTCGTACAAATACGATGTGACCAACGGCGGCTGCGGCGCCCCCACTGGTTACTTCACCCCGCCTTTCGGCACGGACCGCCGGGCGGACGAGGCCGGCACGGAGGTCGACCCGTACGACCGCAGCGTGCCGGTCGGGCGGGGCGACTCCTCCGGGGACGAGTGCGGGAGGGCGACTCGGTCCTAGCGGCATGTCTGGTGGCGGCCACCCTGACCCCGTGGGCGATGAACATCCGGCCGCCGATCCGCTCCCAGCGCGGCGCCAGGCCGGTCGACCGAGCCCGGCGTGCAGCCGGGCGGCGACGTGCATGAGCGCCAGACAGTGGACGACGCCGATCGGGGCAGGGAGCCCGCCGAGTCAGCCACGTGCGGTGCGCGGACACGCTGCGATGGACAGTTCCGCTCAACGGCGGAGCACAGTGCTCACGGGCCGCGGAAGGAGACGTGGAAGCAGTCGATGTCTGTGGATTCGACGGCGTCCAAGTCCTGGGCGCGGCATCCGCCGTCCTTGACATGGCTTCCAGGTCACGTCAGCGGCCGGCACGAGCCGCCCGCCGACGGCGCTGGGTGCGGCACGCTCGCCAGTCGAACCAGTCGCGGAGCACCTTGCTCGACGAGCGCGGATGACGACCACCACGTGCTGTCGCTCACTCGACAGGCGGACGTCAGGACCGGCCGCTTTCTTCCCGCCTCCACCGGCGCGCCTGCGGCGTCGCCCTTGCAGGCGCATGAACGGCACGGCAGGACGGCACGGGGGCGACAACAGCCAGAGGTACCAGCGCGGCGGTGGCGAGGCTTCCTGCTTCTCCCCCACCCCACGCTTCAGCCGGTGGCCGGAGTTGCACACCATGGCCCCTCCCACACAGCGCATTTCAAAGCCGCGGGATGAGAAGGGCGTAGGTCCTCAAGGATGACCGCGACGGCCGATACCGCACCGCCCACCTCCTGCACCCGGCGGTCGGCGAACGGCGAACGGCGAACGGCACCAGATACCGGCCGTTCCCGATCGGCATGGCTGCCGGCAAATCGACGCAGGTGGGCGGCGCGGCCCGGCGGCTGAAGGTGAGCCCCGCCGGGCGGCCTCGCGGGCCAGTTCCGGGCACGACCAATGCGAGAGCGGGACTTCACTCCCGGCAGGCAGCCAGCAGGCCAGCACCCTGACCTCGGCGGCCTGCCGCGCGGTGCGAACGCGCCGGGACAGCCCCAGCATTGACGGTCCTTGGGCCCGCGCAGGGTCCGCCTGCGCGAACCGGCCACGCCAGCGGCGCACGGTGTCCACATGCAGCCCCGTCTCCCAGCGATGCATGCGTCGGAGCGACCACGCGAGGCGTGCAGCACCACCTGTGCACGCACCCGCAGCCGGTGCTCGGTCTCGTGGCCGTCGGCCATCTTCTTCAACCGCACGCGTGCGGCGGCACTCGGGGCTGTCGGACCTGGGGGCGGGCATGGCGGGCGACCTGATCGGTCCGAAGCGGATCACTGCGGTACTTCGCAGCCTGACTCGCCCGTCACCGCCCAGGACCCGCAACGACCAGTGCAGGAGGCCACTTCAACAGGGAGAACGCAACTTCGACATGGCCCGCAGAGGCAGCTACCTTCACCTGGTCTTGGCGATCGCCCACGGTCGCACGGGACTTCCTTCGGGGTGAGCCACTCGCGACGGGATGCGTTGTCACGCCCAAGGAACCTCGCCCCCCACGCCCCAGCCACCCAACCGGGTCCACACCAGGCACCCCCAACCAGGGAGAGACGCATGCCCCATCTTGCGCTGTACACGTTCGGCGTCCTGAAGACACCCCTCGCCGATCCCGCACCTCTCATGCGCGAGTTCTACGAGAGGGGTGAGGCCGTCTACCGGAAGATCGGCCAGCACCCCGGATATCTCGCGCGTGCTGAAGCGGCAGACGGGGAACAGGGTGTGCTCTTCGAGGCGGACTGGGGTGCATGGGGAGAGTTCGCCGTACCGACGTGGTACGGCAAGGGCCGTACTGCGGAAACCACCGCCCTGGCCACGACCCTCTCACTCTGGACCGACCTGCGCTCCGCCTTCGACGCCGTCTACACCGGTCTGCACCGTGAGGCGCTCAACAGGCGCTATGACTGGTTCGAGAGGACGCGGCACCCGAACTACGTGTTCTGGTGGGTCTCCGACGGCGTGATACCCACCTGGCAGGACGGGGTTTCCAGGCTGGAACACCTCCACGACCACGGCTCCGTGCCGCACGCCTTCACCTTCCACCACTCGTTCGCCCCGGACGGAACTCCGACCAGGGTCGAAGCCATCGGGCCGAAAAGCGACCAGGTTCGCTGAGAAGGAACCCTGAACGACCGGGTTCGCCGGGGAACGCCCGGCACCCCCAAGACGCCCTCGACCCGCCTGCGGCCTCCGGCCGCGTGCCGCCCCCTGAACTGCGCGGATGGCCGGCCCGGTCTCCGGCCGGGGAGGCCGGAGTTACTTGGGCAAGTTCAGTCCTGGGACCCCGCGGACGCCGCACGGCCGACGAGGGCGTCGGTCAGCCTCATCAGCCGCTTGCGGGCTTCGGTGTCGTACGCCTGCTCATGGGCCCGGGTGTCGGTGAACTGGTCGAAATAGCGCCCCGTGGTGGTCGTGAGGCCGGGGTCGAGCAGCAGCCTGACCGTCGGTCGCACCCCCTCCTCGACGTTCGTCACCGGAACGAGGCCGTACTCGCGCACCCCGTCGGTGTCCATGAGGTGGGCGGGGTGGAGGGTGTTGACCGTGACGCCGGTGCCGTCAAGCTCGGCGGCCAGCTCGAACGTCATCATGATCAGAGCGAGTTTGCTGCGGCAGTACGCGCGCAGCCCCTCGTAGTCCCGCTCCAGCATGACGTCGTCGAAATCGACGGTCTCCTGACCGATCGAGGCGACGTTGACGACCCGGGCCGGCGCCGAGGCGGTGAGCAGGGGCAGCAGACCGCGGGTGAGGGCGTACGGGGCGAGGTGGTTCACGGCGAATCGCAGCTCATGGCCCTGGGCGCTGAGCTCCCGCTTGTGCGGTTCGGCGCCGCCGCCGGCAACGGCGTTGTTGATCAGCCCGTCGAGCCGGGGCTCGGCCGCACGGATCCGGGCGGCCATCGCATGCACCTGGTCGAGGTCGGACAGATCGGCGAGGTAGGTACGGACCGTGGTGCCCGGAGCAGCGGCCCGCACCTCGGCGGCGACGCGGTCGAGGCGGCCCCGGTCGCGGCCGTGCAGCAGGAGCGTCCCGCCCCGTTTCGCGAGGTCGAGCGCCAGGCCGCGGCCCATGCCCTGGGTGGCTCCGGTGATCAGAGTGGTGTGCTGCGTCATACCCTCAGCCTGGCAGCCGGGAGCGGCGGCACCGAGTGTGAACCGGTCCTGGTGTCACCACCACCAGGCTCCGGGCGCACTCGCGGCGGGGGCTCGACGCGGATCCCCTCGACGTCGGCCGCGACGAGGACGAACACGGAGACAAGGGGATCTCCCCCGGATGGGCAACAGCCCCAGCCCGCCGCGGCGACTGCCGAGCGGGCGGGCGGCCGGGTCCGGCGCAGCCGCCGGGCGGCCCATGCCGGCGAGCAGGCGCTCGCGCGGGGACCGCAGAGGCGCTCGATGAGCCGGCCCGCGAGTTCCTGGGCACGAGGCGCCGTAGCGCTCCGGCCGGTCAACGGCGCGCTGGGGTCAGGAGTTGCTCGGGGAAACCAGGCCGGATTCGTAGGCGAGGACCACGAGCTGGGCGCGATCACGCGCGTGGAGCTTGGCCATGGCCCGGTTGATGTGGGTCTTGGCGGTCAACGGGCTGATGACCATGCGGTCGGCGATCTCGTCGTTGGACATGCCCTGTGCGGCCAGTGCGACCGCCTCGCGTTCGCGGCCGGTCAGCCCCTCCAGCCCGCTGCCGGCGCGGGTGGGGGGCCGCTGGGCGACGTACCGGTCGATGAGCTTACGGGTGATCGTGGGGGCGAGCAGGGCGTCGCCGCGGGCGGCGACACGTACGGCGTGCAGGAGGTCCTCCGGCACGATGTCCTTGACGAGGAAGCCGGCGGCGCCGGCGCGCAGCGCGTCGAAGACGTACTCGTCCATGCCGTAGTTGGTCAGCATGACGACGTGCACCCCGGCCAGGGCCGGGTCCCCGGCGATGCGCCGGGTCGCTTCGATGCCGTCCATGACGGGCATCTGGATGTCCATGAGCGTGACGTCGGGCAGATGCTCCTGGACGAGCGCCAAGCCTTCTTGGCCGTCGGCGGCCTCGGCCACCACCTCGATATCGTCTTCGAGGTCGAGCAGCGCGCGGAAGCCGCTGCGGATGAGCGGCTGGTCGTCCACCAGCAGGACCCGGATCACGACGCTCCGTTCGTGGGGAGTTCGGCCTGGACGGTGAAGCCGCCCGCGCTGCGCGGCTCGGTACGCAGCCGGCCGCCCAGGGCCGTGACGCGTTCGCGCATGCCGAGCAGCCCGAGGCCTGACGTCGGCGCGGGGTGCGGTGTTGCCTTTCCGTTGTCGTCGACGCGGATGGCGAGGGCGTCCGGCCGGTAGTCGATGAGCACCGAAGCGGTGGTTGCGGCGGCGTGCCGGGCGACGTTGGTGAGCGACTCCTGGACGATCCGGTAAGCGGTACGGCCCACTGCGGCCGGCACGGCCTGCGGATGTCCTTCGATCGTCAGCGTCGTCTCCAGGCCGGTTGTCCGGAACCCTTTCACCAGGTGCGCGATGTGGTCGAGTCCGTGCGGCGGGGCGGTGTCGTCGTCACGCAGCGCCTCAAGGGTCGCGCGCAGCTCCCGGCTCGCCTCCCGGCCGGCTTCCTGGATCGCCAGCAGGGCCTCCGGCACCTGCTCGCCCCGCCGCCGGGCCACATGGACGGCGACCTCGGCCTGCACCTTGATGACCGAGATCTGGTGGGTGAGCGAGTCGTGCAGCTCCCGCGCGATGCGCAGCCGCTCCTCGTCGGCCCGGCGCCTGGCGGTCTCCTCGCGGGTGCGCTCGGCTTCGTCCGCCCGCCGTTCGGCCTGCCGCACCGCCTCTCCGGCGGCGAAGGCGGCGATGAGCCACGCGATCTCAAGAGTGTTCCGGGCCTGCGCCACGACCTCGCGCGCGGGCCCGGCGTGGAAGACCAGGGAGGTGAGGTGGAGCACGGCCACCAGGCCCACGGATGCGGCCAGTGCGGCGGCGCGGTGCCCAGCACGTACCGCGCCGTAGACCGCGACCAGGTAGGAGACGGCGAGCACCTCGAACCCGGCCGCCAGACAGCCGGCCGCGGACAGCCCGGTGAACGCCAGGACCACGAGCGGGGCCCGGCGGCGCGCGGCCAGCGCCAGCCCGCCGGCCGCCAGCAGCGCGGAGCCGAGCAGCTCGCGGCCCCCGGCCGGGTGCGGCCCGGACAGCCCGGTGCCCAGCAGCAGCGCTGCCACGCCCACGGCGATCGCCCGGTCGGTGACCGCGGCCGGGACAGCAAACCGTCCTTTGTCCATGGGTGCACCGTAGCCGGATGCGGTCGTGGGCGGGTCCGGCTCATGGACGAGCGGTCGGCTACCGCGTATGCGGTACTCGCGCGCCGCCTGCCGCATCCGCGGTATCCCGGTGCCGCGGCGGTGGCAGTGGAAAGTGCCTGCGGCTGCCGGACGACCGGCAGGGGGTCGGGCACACATGCTCAAGGCACATCGAACCTCGCAGTCAGCGAGGGAGAAGGAGGAGAGCGGCATGGGTGCTTCAGCAGCGCTGATGGTGGCGGCCGAGGGCGGGATCATCGGCGACGGGCGGACCGGCGCCAATCTGGCCTTGGGGGTGGGGCTGCTCGGCCTGGCCATCGGCTGGCTGGCCCTGGCCCGCGCCGGCGGCCGGATCAGCATCGGCAACGCTCGCACCGGCGGAATGTCGGCCATCGCGGTCGGGTTGGCCGGCACGGCCCTCGCGGTGCTGCACCTGGCCACCTCCAGCGGCGGTCCCGGCACCGGCAACGGGCTCGTCGGCGCCATCGTCGCCGTCCCGCTGGGGCTGGGCGCCGCGTACCTCGGCGGCCGGGCGCTGACCCGCGCCCGTGGCGCCTTGACCGGCCGATCGATCGGATGACCGTCAGGCCGCCACCCGGTCAAGGCGTGCCCGCGGCCGCCGCACGCCGGCGCCTGTAGGCGGCTGCCCGCAGGACGCGCCCCTGCTCGGTCTCGAATGCGCGGCCGACGGCGTGCTGACGATCGCCCGGCTCCATGACTTCCGCCGCCTGCGCATCCGCTGGGAACGACGCGACGACATCCACGAAGGCTCGACGACGTAGCGGAAGATGCCCAGGCCGGTGCCGTGGGGCCGGCCTCGCTCCGCGACCACGGGACGAACAGGTTCCGCACAGCGCCAGCCGGTCCGGCACTCGAGGTCTGCCCTCGACCAGCTTCAGCGCCGCCGAGCGGCCGGCCAGGGCAGCAACGGCTCGATCAGCGAACACAGTTCGTCCAACACGATCCATGGCCGCGACTGACGTTTCCCCACGACCAGACGACGACAGACCACCCGATCGTCATTGATCAACAGTTTTGTTGGGGCCAGTCAGTCCCACTGGTTGTCGGCGAGAGAGGTGACCGGCTGGGGCTTGCCGATGACGGCCAGCGCGGTGAAGAAGCTGATCTGGCCGATGGCAACGGTGAGGGTGGCCAGCGCCTTGTTGTCGTAGTGCTGCGCCACCTCGGCGTACAGCTCGTCACTGACGCGTTCCTTGCCGTGCGGGGCGGGCTGAAGGGTGGCTTCCACCAGGGCGAGGGCGGCGCGCTCGGCCGGGGTGAAGTAGGGCGCGTCCTGCCAGGAGGAGACGGCGGTGATGCGCTCCTCGCTCTCGCCGGCCTTGCGCAGGAAGCCGGTGTTGAGGATGGTCAGGTAGGTGTTGCGGGCGATCTGCCCGGCGCGCAGGTGAATGAGGTTGATCGTGTTGCGTGGCACCGACTGGTTGCCCGTGGCGCGGAAGAGGGCGGCGCTGACGTCGTTCAGCTCGGGAACGAACTTGGCCGGGTCCTGCATGCGGGAGATCGAGGTGGCCGCGTCCTGGGAAGCAGCAGTGGTGTTGGCGCTCATCGTGGTCCTCCGTGTTCATCGGTTAGCGTCCGTCAGACAACCGACGGATCTCGCGATGAGGATGTGACAGGTGAACGGGGATGTTTTTCCGGTCGATCGCTTCGAGGCGGAGCGACCCGGGCTTCGGGCCGTGGCCTACCGGATGCTGGGGTCGCTTGCCGAGGCGGAGGACGCCGTCCAGGAGACGTGGATGAGGCTCAGCCGCACCGACGTGAGCGAGGTGAAGAACCCGGGCGCCTGGCTCACCACGGTCGTGGGCCGGATATGCCTGGACATGCTGCGCTCACGTACTTCGCGGCGCGAGGATCCGCTGCCCGAGCAGGACGGGTCGGTCCGGCTTCCCGACCCGGTGGTCACCGGGTTCGGCCGCGTCGATCCCGAGCAGGAAGCGCTGATCGCGGACTCGGTGAGCATCGCGCTCATGGTCGTGTTGGAGACTCTCTCCCCGGCCGAGCGGCTCGCCTTCGTCCTGCATGACATGTTCGACGTGCCTTTCGACGACATCGCCCCCATCCTCGGCCGCACCACCGTCTCCACGCGGCAGCTCGCCAGCCGCGCCCGCCGCCGGGTCCAGGGCGCCGCCCCGGCGGCCGACACCGACAACGCCCGCAAACGCGTCGTCGTCGACGCTTTCCTGACCGCCTCCCGCAGTGGTGACTTCGAGGCGCTCCTCACCGTCCTCGACCCCGACGTGGTCGCGCGCTCCGACGGCGGCACACTCGTCCCGAGCGTCCTGCGGCGCGGCGCGGCAGACGTGGCATCCCAGGCGATCACCTTCGCCCGCTTCGCGGCGGACGCGCGTCTGGTACTCGTCAACGGCACGCCCGGTGTTGTCTCGTTCACCGAGGGCCGACCGTTGTCCGTCATGTCGTTCACCATCCGGGGCGGCCGCATCACCGCACTGAACATCCTCACCGATCCTGAGCGTCTGACCACGCTCGGCCTGAGCGTCTGACCGCCGGCCGGACTGTGGCCCGGCGCCGCACTGCCGCGGCAGCCCGGCAGCAGCACCCCGGCGAACGCCCGGCACGACAACGGCCGACAGCCGCACCGCGGACGCCGCCCGAGCGGCGGCCGGACGGCAACCGGTACCGCAGGGCAGGCTGCCGGGACAGCGCGGCGCGGTTTCGGGGAGCCTGGACGACGCGGCCGTGCGACGTCCGGCCGTCGGTCCCGACACCGGCGCGGAACAGTCGAGCCGGGACACGCACTGAGCGCAAGAACGGCACCGCGGCACAGCATGCCGAGAGGGGCCTGTGCACACCGCAGTCAGGCTCGCCGTCGGGACGAGATCGCGGGCGTGGTGAAGGATCCGCCCCGCCGCGGCGCCGGCGAGGCGCCGAGTCGGCGGGCGCGTCAGAACCGGAACGCGCCCAGATCTCGCACCGTGTCGGCCAGGGCGCGGATGAGGTCGTTCTCGGATTCGGTCCGCCAGACCAGGGCGAAGGTCATGGTCGTCATGTCGGGGATGGGAAGCCATCGGATGTTCGACATGCCCCAGTACCTGGTGACGTGGCCGGGGAAGGCATGGATGATGTCGCCCATGCCGACGCCGCTGATCAGTTCATCGGCGGTATCCGCCGCCGCGGACGTGAGACGCTCGATCGGCCGGCCTCGTGGGGTGTGGAAGGGCAGGTAGCTGTCCTCCCAGTAGTCCGGCAGGCCGAGGGCGGTGGCGTGCGGGAAGTCGGCGAGCAGTTCCAGTGACGCGGAGTCCCGTCCCGCGAGCTGGTGGTCGGCGGCCACGGCAAGGATCCGTGAGTCGGTGCACAGGGTCGGCCCGACGGTGAAGTCCGGCTCTTCCACCGGCAGCCAGGGAACGACGACGTCCATGGCACCGCTTCGCAGCTGGCCGAACACATCGGTGAAGGTTGCCTGACGGATCTGGAGTCCCCAGTGCGGGTACCGGGCGCGGAACGCCTTCCAATAGGGGTGCAGGTCGGCCACGTTGAAGGGCAGCAGGCTGACGCGGAGTTGTGCGGTGATTCCGCGGGCGGCCAGCCGGGCGCGGTCCAGGGAGTCGTGCAGGCCCGCGTAGACCGGTTGCAGATCGTCGCGGAACTGTCGGCCGACCTCGGTCAGGCGCACCGTGCGGCTGGTGCGGGTGAACAGCTCGGCACCGATGCGCCGCTCCTGCTTCTTGATGGCCTGGCTGATGCGCGCCTGGGAGACGTGCAGCCGCTGTGCGGTCCGGCCGAAATGCAGCTCCTCGGCCAGTACCAGGAAGATTTCGATGTCCCGCAGCTCCACCGGCTCCCCAGTCCCCCGTTGATAACCCTGCGGTTATCGAACAGCGCAGAATTCTACATTGATCATCTTCATGACTGGCACGAGGGTTGTGGGCATGCAATCCGACCGGCGTGACGCGATCGATCTCACCGTGATGTGGGCGATGCACGATGCCCTGCGCCGGGAACTGGCCCACCTCGACCGGATCACGACCGCCGCGGACCGTGACACACAGCGTGTGCTGGCCACCGCTGCCGGATGGAGGATGTTCAAACAGGCCCTGCACGCCCACCATTCCGCCGAGGACGACGCGCTGTGGCCAGCGCTGCGCCGAAGCCTGGCCGGCCACCCGCCGGAGCTGGCCCTCTTGGAGGCTCTGGAGGCCGAACATGCCGCCATCCGATCGGTGATCGAGGCCATCGACGCTGCGCTGGCCGACCCACAGGTGGCCCCAGCGCAGTTGGGTGACTTGACCGACGCCCTGACCACCGGGCTGGCCGGACACCTGTCGCACGAGGAGGGCGGAGCCCTGCCGTTGATCCAGCGGGCGTTGACGGCCGAGCAGTGGGGCCGCTTCGGCCACGTCCATGCGCAGCACATCGCCCGGGACGCACCGGTTCTGCTGCCGTGGCTGCTGGACGGGGCCGACGAAGAAACGGTGGCGAAACTGCTCGGTCCATTGTCCGCCGCCACGCGCGCCGCCTGCACCGACGAGTGGCTACCGGCCTACATCGCGCTGGACCGCTGGAGTCCCGGCACCGCGGGCCGGCCCAGCGCAGGTCCGGCAGGCGCACTCACTCACCTTCGTGTCCGCGGGCGCGATGCCCGCCGATGAGGGGAAGGCGAGGGATTGCATGCGCACCAGCCGGAAGTACGTTCACCGCAATCACAGGAGTGTTCCCTTGTCCGACCATGCCCACTTCGACCTCGTTCCGCTCGATCACGTCTCCGTCACCGAGGCCGCCGCGTGGCATCAGGTCGTCGTCGCCTCGATGATCCACGACCTGCCGGGCGTACCACCTCCGAGCCCCGGGCAGATCCACGCCCGGCTCACCAAGCCCACCCTGGACAGCCGCCAACTGAACTGGCTGGCCACCGGGGAGGACGGCGTCAGGGTCGGTGTCGCGGGCCTGCGGCTCTTCACCTCCCCGGGACGCGATCACCTGGCCGAACTGGAGCTTCACGTCGACCCCGCGCACCGGCGACGGGGGGCCGGGACGCGCCTGCTCGCGGCGGCCGTTGCGGCCTGCCGTACGGAGGACCGGCGCAGCCTGATCGTCGAAGCCCCGGCCGGCAGTCCCGGCGAGGCGTTCTGCGAGCGGTGGAGCTTCCGACGGGTCCTGACCCTGGAGCACCTGATCCTGCACATGGACAAGCTGGACGAGGCAGCGCTGCGCCGGGTGGGCGATGCCGAGCACCCCGGCTACCGGCTGACCGGCTGGACCGGCACGGTGCCCGACGACCTCGCCGACGCCTTCGCCGCAGCCAAGAACGCGATGAACGACATGCCCGTCGGGGACCTGGATTACGGGAGCGTGGTGTGGGATGCGGACCGTGTCCGCGCCATGGCCCGGGTGATCGCCGACCGCGGGGACTCCCTGCTGACCCTCGCCGCCGTCCACGACGACGGTGCGATGGCGGGCTACACCGAGATCCTGGTCCCCGAGGGCGCGTCGTCCCGGGTGCAGCAGTACGACACCGCGGTCGTGCCCGCGCACCGCGGCCACGGTCTGGGGCTGTGGCTCAAGGCCGCCATGGTGGGCAGGCTGCGTGCCGAGCACCCCGGTGTCGTCGAGATCGAGACCGACAACGCCGAGGACAATGTCCACATGCTCGCGGTCAACCGTGAGTTGGGCTTCCGCTCCTACCGGCGCACCCGCGAATATCAACTCGACGTGCCCTCAGTCTGATCTCCACCCGTCCCCCTCTCAGAACGGACAGTCCATGCGCAAGCTGACCTATTACGTCGCCACCACTCTCGATGGCTTCATCGCGGGCCCGGACGGTGATGACCCCACCGGTCCGAACGGCTTCTGGCCCATACCGGAGGACTACCTGCAGCACCTCGTGTCCGAGTACCCGGAGACGCTGCCCGTGCAAGCCCGGCAGGCACTGTCCGTCACGGCGGAGGGCACGCACTTCGACACTGTGCTCGAGGGACGGCGCAGCTATGAGATCGGTCTTGCGGCCGGTCTCACCGACGCCTACCCCCATCTGCGTCACCTGGTGTTTTCCCGGACCCTGACCGAGAGCCCGGACCCGGCCGTCGAAGTGGTCTCCGACGACCCGGTGGCGACCGTGCGGGAGCTCAAGCAGCAGGACGGCAAGGGCATCTGGCTGCTCGGCGGTGCCGAGCTCGCGGGCTCCCTCTACTCCGAGATCGACACGCTGATCCTCAAGGTTGGCCCGCTGACCATCGGAAACGGGATCCCGCTGTTCTCCGACAAGGCCGTCTTCGAACCGCGCACCTGGACACTCGCAGACCACAGCGTTCTCCGGAGCGGCGCGATGATCCTCACCTACACGCGCGTCAGCAGCTGAGCACTTCCGGCCTGACGCTTGTGGAGGCCGGGCGCGGGCGGCGCCCGGAGGGCCACGCAGGCCCGCCATGGCTGCATGCCACGGCCGTGGACGCTGCAACGGGGGTGTGCAGGCCGGGGGGCGCCCCCAGTCGGCCGAGTGCGGTTCGGCCTCCGGCGCAGTGGCGTCCATGAGCCGCCCTTCACCCGGGAACGCCGCGATGCCGCCCCCGCGCAACGGGGCGCGCACCGGAGTGAGTGAATGGCCGGGCCGTACCTGAGGATGGTCGGTCCGGCCAAGAGTGCAGGACGATAGGAGATCTGGGAAGTGCGTGTGCTGTTGTCGACGTATGGGTCGCGTGGAGACGTCGAACCGCTGGTGGGGCTCGCGGTGCGGTTGCGGGAACTCGGCGCGGAGGTACGGGTGTGTGCGCCCCCGGACGAGGACTTCGCGGAGCGGCTGGCCGGGGTCGGCGTGTCCATGGTGGGCGTCGGGCAGTCAGCACGCGCGCTGACGACTGCGGCGCCACCACCGTCGAAGGCGAATCTGCCGGAACGTGCCGCAGAGTTGATTGCCAGTCAGTTGCAGGTGATTCCTGAAGCGGCAGAAGGCTGCGACGTGCTGGTGGCGACGGGCGCGATGCCGGCCATCGCCGGCGCGCGGTCGGTGGCAGACAAGCTGGGCATCCGCTGTGTGTCCGTGATCTTCCAGCAGCTGACCCTGCCCTCGCCGCAGCGTCCGCCGCTGGCGTACCCCGGGCGCCCGTTCCCGCCGGAGGTGACCGACAACCGGACCTTGTGGGAACTGGACGCCCGGAGCATCGATGCGCTGTTCGGAGAGGCGCTCAACACCAGCCGGGCGTCGATCGGCCTGCCACCGGTGGACAACGTCCGCGACTACGCCTTCGGGGACCGGCCGTGGCTGGCGACGGACCCGGTGCTGGATCCGTGGCTGGAGACGCCGGACCTCGACGTCGTGCAGACCGGCGCATGGATGATGCCCGACGAGCGGCCGCTCCCGGAGGAGCTGGTGGCATTCCTGGATGCCGGCGCGCCGCCCGTGTACGTCGGCTTCGGCAGCATGGCCGTACGTGCAGGACAGGATGCGGCCCGGGTGGCCGTCGAGGCGGTTCGCGCGAACGGCCGCCGGGTACTCGTCGGGCGTGGCTGGGCGGATCTGGGCCTTGTCGACGACCGGGACGACTGCTTCGCCGTCGGCGAGGTCAACCACCAGCAGTTGTTCGGGCGGGTGGCCGCCGTCGTGCACCACGGTGGCGCGGGTACGACGACGACGGCCGCTCGGACCGGCGCTCCCCAGGTGGTGGTACCCCAGTTGGCGGACCAGCCGTACTGGGCGGGCCGGGTGGCCGAGTTGGGCATCGGTGCAGCCCACGACGGTCCGGTGCCGACCGTCGAGTCCCTTTCGGGCGCGCTCAAGACGGCTCTGCGCCCCGAAACCGGCGCCCGGGCGAAGGCTGTGGCCCGCACGGTGCATACCGACGGGGCGATGGTGGCCGCGAAACTGCTGCTCGCCGCCGCCGACTGAGAAAGGTCGGGACGGGTCCGCGAGCATCACGTGGGCTCGTCCCTGCCGGGGGCACTGCCCGACGCGCCGGATGAACCGCCGACTCGGAACGCCTGAAGAGGCTGGACTCTTCGCGGACTTCCGCGCAAGGCGCCCGGCCTCGTAGCCCCGGCGAGGCAGAGAACCTGCCCCGCAAGCGATCCATGAGGAGCTCCTGGGGAGCCGAGTACCGGGCGGCGTGCTGCCGGGGCCTGCCGTGCCAGCGTACAAATCCGGCGCGCTGTGGCTGCAGGGCGGCAAGACGGCTGAAGCCAGCCACGGTACCGGCTGTAGCCTGACAGGCGGCCCCGCCTGCGTATCCGTCAGCGATCCACGGCCCGGACCGTACGTTGCTGCTCGCCGAGAGGTTGCTGCTCGACGGCACCTGGAACTCCGATGGCATCCGCGTCGACTGCATCCACGTGTTGACCGGCCGACAGGGCCTTGCTGAGGTTGGTCCGCAGCACGTGGACCAGGAGTCGACGGCGGTGCAGTTCCTGTGCGTCGAGCCTGGACATTCCGGTCCGCATGGACAGAGCCACGGCCGGCACCACCGAACATGCCGAAGTAAATACGAGAACCGACCAGTATGATGCACTCATGGATTGACCGTTCTTTCGGGACTGTCATCAAGGAAACGGCGCGCGGCTGCTCGTACGATGAATTGACCGACGACGTCGAACGTCCGCACGGGTGATGGACTGTGCGTTGTGAATCTTGTTTCTGCGAAGGTGATCATGGGAAACAGGGCCGGCCCGGCGGCAGACTGGAGGACGCACCCATCTCTTCGTTCCGCCGCTCGTGGGTGCGCCGGAGGGCGCGTCGGTCAGCGCTACGGAGAGGGTCGGTTGCGCGGCTGCTCGTGAACTCGGTGCCGCGGCCTGGTCTTGCGTAGTGGCCGGGTGAGAGTGATGAAGCGAACCATTTGCTGGAAGCAGGCCAGTGCCGCCACGGTGGGCAACGCCGCCGCCGCCATGTCCGTGTAGGTCCGCGGAGCTTCTGCCACGCACAGCAGCATTCCCGCGAGAGAGAAGAGCAGGACAACCGCCCAGGAGTGCAGGGCGCGGCGTCGGTGCAGGGCGGCCCGCAGGATCGACAGGGATGCCACTGCCCAGGGGCCGTAGACGAGCAGCGGCCACCAGCTGACCGAGCTCGCGGGCGAGTGGGTCCGGGCGACGTGTCGTAGCGGGTCGTAGGCGATGATGCCGCTGAACACGCTCACCGCGGTCACCAGGCCCACCGAGAGCGCGGCAAAGACGAAGCTGCTGATGCGTGCCCAGGTGAGTACCGACGGGCGATCCCTGCGACGGCCGTGACTCGTCGGGTGCGCCGGAGGGATGGCTGCCGCCATGCCGGCCAGTCTCGTCATGCCTTCGCGCTCGAGGGGACAGTCCGTGCCGTCCAACGGAAGTTCGACGGAAGGGCGGCCCCGCTCCTCCTCCGTGGCCCCTTGCAGGAGGAAGGCGAGTTCTTCAGCCGGATCCCATGCCGGCACTTGTTCATCGACTGAAGGATTCGGGTCGAGCGGGTCATGGAGAGGAACCCAGGGCTGGTCGACATCGGGGACGGGCATGTGGGGGTTGAATGAGTCCCCGGCGTAGTACTCACGCATGTTTGCGGATCCTCGTTCGCCCTCCGTCGGAGCCCATGGGAAGTCCGGCCCTTCTCCAAGACGTCAGAAATACTCTTTCAAGGTCATCCATTGCTGCCGCAAGTTCCTGCAGCGCGTCCGCTGACCAAGTCAAGGAAATCTCCATGCTGTCTTTGTGCAGCGTTCCGTAAATTTCCGCGCCCGGAGACGACGCCTGAACGAACAGGAAGTCGCCCATGGCGACAGACTTGGTCGCCCAAGATGGGACTCTGCGCGGAGTGACGGGGAAACGATCGCTGAGTGCCGTTGCCATAACCCAGCTAACGCGCGCACGAAACATCCCGGGTCTGAGCCATACGAGTGGCGGCATACCCTCGTCCGAGCGACCTCTTGAAGGTTAATCAGTTCTGCAAGCGTACCCAAAGAGGAAATAAAAACACCGCGCGGGAGACAACCCCCGGCAAAACACCCACGCGTCGGCGACTGAGCATATTTTCGACCCGTGTGTGAGAACTGTGACGCCTGTGGCTGTTGAGTTGCTGATTTTTGCTCGGCCGGTCAGCGGAGGTCCACGAAAAAGGCATTTTTCTGTCGGCCGTTCCACCGGAAAGTGCATACCGCGACCGGCGATTCGGGTACCAGTGAATGAGTGAGACAACCGTGGACCGTTTCGCGCACCTACCGCAACGGGGCTCCGGCGGGCCTGTCCCTGCCTCATGGCTCCCGAAACCGCTGTCCGGGACGACGGTCGCAAGCGTATTCCGTGGCAGCCACGCCCCAGGGCGACATCGTGCCCTTCGAGGACGGCGTCGGTCGGCGAGTGGCCGACATTCGAGCCGTGTTGTCGGGTTCCGAGAACGGCTCGTCGAGAAACGGCGTTGTCAGTGGGTTCTGCCAGGGTGTGCTTCGTGGATGAACTGGTGGAACGTGTCGATCGTCAAGATCGTGTCCTGGGGGTGGTCACCCGCCGGCAGGCCGTCCGGGAGGGTTGGCTGCATCGAATCGCCTCGACGGTGTGTCGTGACGAGCGTGGCCGGATCCTCGTCCAACGACGGTCGGAGCAGCTGTCGCGCTTCCCCGGGCTCTATGAGGTCATGGTCGGTGGCGCCGTGGATGTCGGCGAATCCTATGAACAGGCTGCCGCGCGGGAGCTGGCCGAAGAGCTGGGCATCCGTGGCTTGCCGCGCTTGCTGTTCACGTTCATCAACCGCGGCGGCTTGAGCCCTCACTGGCTCGGCGTGCATGAAGCCGTGGTTCCGGACGCTGTGGCCCCCGATCCCGATGAGGTCGCCTGGCATGGCTGGCTGACCGAGTCGGAGCTTCACTCGGCACTGCTGGAGTGGCACTTCACTCCCGACAGCCACGAAGCCTTCGGCCGGTATCTCGCGTTCCGGACCGCGCAGTCCTGACCTTTCTCGCCTCTTCGCCGGGCCCTCAGCCCAGGGGCTCTTGTTCGGCTCGGGTGGTGGCGAGGCGACCGTGCGCACCGCGGCCGAGCTCGTCCGCTGCCCATCCAACGCCTTCTGGGCTCAACAGCCGGCCAGGCTTGCGCCTATGGCTTCTCGGGGTCTCGCGGTGCCAGGGCCGAGGCCTCGTAGGCGAGGCCGGCCGGCACCGCGGCGTCCACCGCCCGGATCACCTTGTCGCACCCGCTGTACTTCTGGGGCGACAGCTCCATCAGGCAGCCGGATGCCCCGAAGAGCGTGCGGTCGTCACCGTCTCTCTCCACGCCGACGATCTCGTCGAAGCGTATGCGGTGCAGTCGCCCGTCCCCGTCGAGCTCCGCCACACCGTCGCCGGTCAGCACCAGTCGGGAGCGGCGCGCCGCGCCGTACCTCGCGCGCGCCAGCAGTGGCGGCCGGAACACCTCGCCTGCTGGCAGCCCCCCGTGTTCCCAGCAGGCCCCTCGAGGCAGCGGCCGTCCGTCCAGGGCAACCAGCCGGGGCTCGACATCCGGTGCCACGGCCAGCTGCGCGGTGACCAGGGCTTGCGCGAAGCAGGCTCGTACCTCCTCGGGCACGACGGCACGCAAGGCGGCCAGCCGGGCCGCGGCGTCCCGTGACGGCAGTCCGAACAGCTGGGAGGTGGCAGCCAGGTCCAGCTCCGCCTCCACGGCGCGCGGGTGACCGTAGCTCTCCCGGAAGCCCTCGATCTCCTCCTTGAGCTCGTCCTCGGAGGGCAGCTCCCGGCCCAGGCGCAGTGCCTCCTGCCAGAGCAGCTCGGCTATCTCGGCTTCCTGACCGGGGCGGGAGTCCAGTGAGAGCAGGGTGTCCAGGGTGTGCTCGTCACGCAGGCTCGACTCGACCTGGACCGCGTAACTCAGGCCCCGGCGGTGCCGTGCGAGCTCGGTGAGCCGGTGCTCGAGGAGCGCGAGACCGAGAGCGGCGGCCGGTGAGCCCAGGGGCATGGTCAGGGCGATGGCGGCGCCCTCGATCGGCGCCTCGTCCCAGGACGCACCGGTACGTGCGGCCGGGGTCGTGCGATGCGGCGGCTGGCCCTCGGGCAGTGGGAGCCGCAGGTCCTGGGGCGGAGGGCCGGTGAGTTGGAGGACGGCGTTGACGCGGGTGAAGTACGCGGCGGCGTGGGCCTGAACGGCGTCCGCGGCAAGCCGGTCGTAGCCGGGCCCGGTGTAGGGCGCAAGGCCGGGCCCCCGGGCCCCGAACCGCTGGTTGAGCAGGAAGGCGGCGGCCGGGGACGTGACGGAGGACGCCTCGGCGGTCAGGATGCCTGCCTCGTGCTGGATCCGGTCCAGCGGCAGGTCGGACAGGGCGGCGCAGACCGCCGCCAGGAAGGCGGTGATCTGTTCCGGGCGTCCGGAAGCGGTGAAACGGGTGGCTTCCAGGTCGACGGAGGCGTTGTGTTCGTGGTGCAGGCGGGGCAGCGTGCTCATCACCAGGTGCTCGATGAGGTGGGTGACGCCGATGGTGCGGAAACTCTCGTCCCGGGCACCGCACCCGAAGGTGAGTGTCGCGCTGAGGGGATCAGGGCCCGGGGCCCACAGAACGGTGACACCGTCGACGGTGGTGCGCTGCATGGGCCCGACTTTACCGACAGCCTGAGCCGGGCCCGCGCCGAGGTCCGCAACCGGATTCGCCGTGTGGGTCCGACTCCTGGGCGGCCCGCTCACGGTGCCGCCCGCCTCGCTTCTGGCCTTCATCGCCACCGCTGGAACCCCGCAACGGCTGCCCCCGGCCACAGCCTTCATCGCCAGGATTCGCATCAACCGGCCTGGTCCCGCACAGCCTCGCGTCCGGCTGGAGCGGAGGGTGGCCGGCAAGAGCCCGCCCCTTGGAAGCGCGGTGCGCAGGGTGCTGCATGCGGGATCGATATCCTGTGTCGGCGCCGACGGCATGGTGCAAGACTTCGGGCCATGACATCACTCGAGCTTGGTGACCTGGACTATCTCCGGGAGATCGAGCGCCTCGCCCACCGCGTCAGTGTGGAGGCATCCGACGAAGGATGGCTCTCGTTCCAGGCAGACCCGGAAGAGGCAACACCACTTCAGCGCAGCGTGAACGTGCTTGCCCGGGCTCTGCGCCATTACCACTTCGATGGTGACGGCTGCCTGGACGAGGACCGGCCCCTGGTCCGCCTCGTCGGAGCCTCGGTGTTGAAGCCCAGGGCCATGCCGGCCGGGGTGGAGGAGGCGTACGAGGAGGTGTGTGCACGGATCGGCGTCGACCCCAGGCCGGAGGGCTGGGCACTGTGGAACACCTGGAGCGACGGGGACCTGAAGGTGACCATGGTGGTGTCCGCGGTCGAGACGACCGAGGGGCTGTTCGAGAACTGGGCGCGCGGGAGGGCACTCGACCCGGTGTCACCGCTGCCCTCCCAGATCGCCCTCGTCCGCCAGGGATGGATAGGACCGATGACGTTCTCACCTCGCGGCGTCAAGCGGACTGGCCTTGGCGGTCTGCCACTGTCCTAGGCTCTGGCCGCGGTCAGAGCCGTGTCCGTATGAGAATCGCAGCGAGGTGGAGGGCGGCCCGGTAGGCGATCGCGAGCTTGTCGGTTCGTGTGGCCAGGCCGCGCCACTGCTTGGCACGGTTGATGCACCCCTCGACGGTGTTCCACTGCTTGTACGCCTCGCTGTCGAAGCTCGGGGATGGCCACCGAGTCGGCCTCGTCGCAGACGGTGCCCGTCTTGGTCGGACGGCTGCGGGATGACCGCACGGATGCCCCGGCACCGCAGGTGACTCCGGCAACTGCGGCAGCACTGCCTTCGCCGGCCGTGCCGGGGCTCCGGCGCAGCCGGACTGCTCGTGGTCGGCCCGCCGACGCCGCATCGGAGGAGGTGTACACGGGCTTGACGCGGGGTGCGACGACTACGGGACCTGCTCGTCGCAGAACCTGCGCGTCAAGCGCGTCGACGGCGAGGCCACGCTGCTGGTGTACGGCATGAGCGCGGACGGGAAGCCGGCGAGTACGTCAGGAGGGAGTCGTCGGAGCCGGGCTCCGGGTCGTGGCGCCCACCGGGGGCACAACTTAAGTCATCTATTACGATTCTATAGCTCACATGAGCTAAAAGCGGCGTGTAGTCCCGCCTTCCGGGCATCTCCCTCTTGCGTAGTTGCTGCGCAATACCGAGAGGAGGCGAGGAAACGTGCGCGAAAGTGGCGACATCGAACAGGCCGAGGTGTACGAGCCGCCGGTGCTGGAGGAGGTCGGCGGCTTCACCGAGAAGACTGAAGGCTACAGTGGATTCAGTTGGGACGGATGGGGCGGATTCCTGCACTTGGGGGGGTGACACCCCCGTGCGGCGAGTGCTGGTTCGCGGTCCTGCCGGACTGCGACGCGGCGCTCGCCGTGTTCCGTCGGCTGCGCGGCGCGGCCTGCCATGTGGTGCCGCACGAGTCCGGCCGGCCCTGGCTGGTCGGCTGCTGGAGCGCGGACCGCGCGCGGATCGTCGGCACGGGTCCGGTGCGGGTGGCGTTGCTCGGGGTCTTCGGGGTGAGCGAGGCGGAGCTGCGGCGACGGGCCGCTGAGGTGCGCGCCACGGCGCAGGCGGAGCAGCTTGCGCGGGGCGTCGCGGGAAGTTTCCACCTGCTGGCGTCCGTGCGGGGGGAGGTGTACGCGCGGGGGGCGGCGGCGGGAGCGCGGAGGCTGTACCGTGCCGCGGCGGACGAGGTCGCGGTGCTGGCCGACCGTGCGCGGACATTGGCGTGGCTTACGGGTGCGGAGGTGGATGCGCGCCAGGTGGCCGTGCGCATCGCCCTCCTGGAGCCGACTCCCTTCCCCCTGGACCGGGCGGCGATGTTCTACGGAGTGCGCGCGGTGCCGCCGGAGTGCGCCGTCCGGCTCGACCGCCGCGGGCGCGCCGACGAGCGTCGGTGGTGGCACGCGCCGGAGGGTGAGCAGGAGTTGCCACCGGCCGAGGCGGCGGCGGGGCTGCGGCAGGCGCTGCGGGACGCGGTGGAGGTGCGGGTGCGTCCGGGGCAGGTGTGGGCGGCGGATCTGTCCGGCGGCATGGACTCGACCTCCTTGTGTTTCCTGGCCGCGGAAGCCGGGGCGCGACTCGTCGCCGCCACCCTGGTGTTGAGCGACGCGGCCAACGAGGACGCCCACTACGCCCGGCTGGCCGTGGCGCGGCTGCCCAGCGGCACCACGCACCTGCCCTTTCCCATCGCCGGCCTGCCGCCGTACCTCACCGGGTTGGCCGACACCGAGGAGCCGGACGACGAGCCGTCGTTGAAGCGGCGCGACCTGGCGCAGCAGCGCCACATCCGTTCGGCGTTGCGCGCGTACGGCGCCGAGCGGCGGCTGTCCGGGCAGGGCGGGGACCATGTGGTCCTGCCCCCGGTCGCTCATCTGCACGACCTCGTACGCCGCCAACCGGGGACGGCCCTGGGCCAGTTGAACGCCTTCGCCGCCATGTACCGGTGGCCGCGTGGCGCCACGGCGCGGTGCCTGGCCGACCGGCGGGGCCACGCCGCCTGGCTCGCCGACCAGTCCCCGCACCTGGCCGAGGGGCGGTCGGTGCCCGGCGCGAAGCCCGACCTGGGCTGGGGGCCGTCGATGACACCCGCGCCCTGGGCCACGGAGCAGACCCGGCAGGCGGCGGCGGAGCTGCTGCGCCGGGCCGCCGCGGACGTCCCGCCGCTGGCCGGTACCCGCGGCCGGCACCGGTGGGTCCACCAGGCACAGCAGGCCGGACGGGTCGCCGTCACGTACGAGCAGCACGGGATGGCGCTGGAGATGCCTTTCTGCGACGACGCGGTCCTGGAGGCATGCCTGCGCGCCCGCCCCCACGAGGCGCTCGACCCGTGGCACTACAAGCCGCTGTTGGCACAGGCCATGCGCGGCATCGTGCCGGACCGGCTGCTGGACCGGACGACGAAAGGCGACGCCAGCGCCGAGTGGCATGCCGGGATGAAGGCGCGGCAGCCGCTGCTCGCCGCCTGGGCCGACACCTCGCTCCTCGTCGCCGCCGGGCTGGCCGACCGCGACACCCTGCGCCGTGCCTGGCTGAGCCCGGGCACGCTGCCGGCCGCCTGCGGTCCGGCGGTGGAGACCGTCCTGGCCGCCGAATCCTGGCTGCGGGACATCGAGAGCCATCCCACACCGGATCACCTCAAGGAGCACCCCCGTGACCCCGACCAGGCCCCTGACCCTGTGCCCTGACGTGACGGCCTGCGACACCGACGACGGCATGGTCCTGCTCGACGGCCGCCGCGGCCGCTACTGGCAGCTCAACGCGACCGGCGCCCTCATCCTGCGCGCGCTGCTGCGCGGCGACGACGGCGCCCGCATCGCCGAAGAACTGGCCTGCGCCCGCCCCGTCACCGCCGAACAGGCCGGCCAGGACATCAGCGACCTGATCACCCGACTCACCGAGGCACGGCTGGTGGAGGAGCAAACCACGCCATGAGCCAGGTACTCGACGGCCGCGGCGCCCCGCTCCCCTTCCGCCACCGCTGCTCGGCCCACCTGGCGGTCGGGGCCGCGCGTCTCCTCGCCCACCTCTCCCCGAAGCGCCTCGGCGCCCTGCTCACCCTTCTGCGACGCGGAGCGCGCCCGGCCACGTACGACGAGGCCCTGCGCGCCCGCGGCCACGTAACCACCGTCAGCACCCTGTGCGCGGGCACGTACTGCCTCCCGCGTTCCCTGGCGACCGTCCTGCTGTGCCGGATGCGGGGCGTGTGGCCGACGTGGTGCACCGGCGTGCGGACACCGCCCTTCAGCGCCCACGCCTGGGTCGAGGCCGAAGGCCGCCGGGTCGGAGAGCCGGCCGGGACCGCCGCCTACCGGCCACTCCTCGTCGTCCCGCCCCACGCGTCGCCGTGACGGCGGACCGAAGTCCGGTCCATACGCAGCGACGTACCGACCGGACTCCCGTACAGCGGTCCAGCGGTCCAGGCGGTGTTCTCACATGTCAGGCCCACGTCCGGAGTGAGGCCGGGTGACGGCTGCTTTGCAGGACTCGGCGGTCTTTTCGTACGGGTGGCGATGACGCGCCACTGCTTGAGTCGGTTGATGCACCGTTCCACGACGTTGCGGTGCCTGTGGACCTCGCGGTCGAAAGCCGGCGGGCCTCGGCTGCCTTTCCGGGCCCGGTCGCGGACCTGGTCGGCCGACTCAGGGATCGCGTGCGGGATGCCGCGGCGACGGAGCCAGGCGCGGATCGCTCTCGAGCTGTAGCCCTTTGCTCGACGAGACGGCCCCGGCTACGGCCTGTCCGGCGAATCCTGCCGGACAGGCCGTGGTCCCGTGGAGGGCTCAGCGCTTGAGGGTGAAGGTGAAGTTGCCGGAGAGCTTGCCGCTCAGCCGGACCGCCGATACGAGCTTCCCCTCCGTGATCAGCCTCTCGACCTCGGCCCGCGAGAGCCCGCACCCTTCAGCGATCAGTCGCACCGGCCGGACAGGGATGCGCGCCGCAAAGCGGACCGAGACGTCGATCACCTCGTGGTCCTGGTGATCCGGTCCGCCGGTGTCGAGGCGCCAGGCGTTGTCCCAGTCGAGGGCGATGCGATTCCGGCGCTGCACGACGGGGTCCTGGAGCAGTTCAGCGGCCAGGTCAGGATCGTTGTCATGCAGCCGGTCCAGAAGCTCAGGTCGGACGGAGCGCACACTCACCCGCTCCAGGACCGCGAGTTTTGTGGTGTCCCCGCAAGCGGTGCAGAGCGCGAGGAGCCAGGCGTCGATGAGCTTGTGGTGTGCGTTGACGCGAAACTTGCCGTTCGCCCGGAAGCGCTCGGACGCGCACGCGTGGCAACGACGGAGAACGAGCGGCAGGCAGGTGGGCACGACCACCCAGTTTTTGAGCACAGAAGTACACCGATTTCAGTGAGAAGTCCGCAGCAAGAAGCAGCGCGGCGCAGATGCGCGACGCGCGACCGATCAGCGCTCGGGAGGTCTCACAGGGTGTACAACGGCGTGTCCTTGACTTGGCGACGTGGTTCGGCAGCACGGTAGTGGCGCGTAGCGGTGATGCTCCACTGGTTTTCGAGCGCCTCCCGCCGGCTTCTGCCGACGGGTTGGGGCGGCAGCCGGTCGGGGATCGCGGCGAAGGTGACGGTGCCGTGGAAAACGTCGGGCCCGCTTGTCCTGCCTCGTGTCCGCCGCCCGGGAGTTCCGGGTTCGAGACGGGTACGGGACAACGGCCGGGTGAAGCGCGAGCTGGGTCAGCTGGGCAGAGATCAAGAGGGTCGATCGGGATGTGGAGTCCGCCGGTCCCGATCCCTGCGTCCGCGAGTACCACCGCGATCGGCAAGGCGACCGGCAGTTCTTCGGGCGGCACTATTCCGCGCCTCAGCACTTCGTCGACCTCTGCCAGCAGCCGGCTCACCTCGCGGCCCGGCCCGGCGAGCACTTCCCCGAAGGCTCCGGCTGCGCCGTTCCAGGCGCTGCGTGGGTGGTGGTCTGCTCTCGTGCCGACGCTGCCGGCGAGGTCGTATCCCATGCAGGTGGCCGACGGCCGAGATCATGAGTGCGGCGCCAGCCACCGAGCCACTCGACATCACCTCACGTGCGGGCGCCGGCCGACGCCGCCGACGCCGCCGCGGGGAGAACCGGCTGAAGAAGAAGCCCGGCTTGCCGATCCGCCTCATCCTGCTCCTCCAGGCAACTGCTGAGCGGTCGTCCGTAGGGCACCTCGGGCAGGGGGCGAGTGGGGGGCCGGCCCTTCTCCGACGTCGGCGCTCGCGGTCTTGTGAGGACGGTCAGGTCGCAAGGGTCTCGTGAGCCCGGAGCCGGCAAGGTTCGGCGGGCAGCCGGGCCGGCCGCTCAGCCCGTGACACCCATGCCGGAACGGTGCCCTGAGTGCATGATCGACCGGGCGAGAGGCCGGCGTTCGGGGACAAGTCACGTGTCGAGCGGGTCGGCGCGCAGTCCTGGGTGGGAAGTCGTCGGCAACCTTTGAGCTTCCTGCGGCCACTGAGCAGTGCACCGTCGACCACGAATCACCGATCGGACAGGCATGCAGACAGCGAGGCAGGCCGCGCGGAAGCGCAGGCAGAGGCAGAGGCAGAGGTTGATGGTGGGCACGGCTGCGGCATTGGCCGCCGCGGGCGTTCTCGTCTGCCTGGTCCTGGCGTTGGTCCCCGACCGCAGGACCGGCGCGGCATCCATCGCGGTGGCACCTGATGCCAGGAGCCAGACGAGGACACCGTCCGAGGCACACAGTCCGAGCCCGGCCGTCAGCCCGATTCCGAGCCCGACAGGTACGCCGCGTACGACGGAGACCCCGGCCGCCACGGCTGGTGCGACCTCCACCGTGGCGCAGCCGTCGGGCACGCATGCCCCGCGGGCTCCCCGGGTCCCGCGGACGACGTCGAAGACGGTGTCGCAGCCAGGACGAATACAGCCCAAGACCACCTATCGGGGAGTCGCCACCCTTTACGAGGCCGGGAACGGTGACGGTGCTTGTCTGTTCGGGCCGAGCAACGACCTCATGATCGCGGCGATGAACACCACCGATTACGAGTCCTCCCGGGCGTGCGGGGCGTATGTGCTCGTCCGCGCGGCGAACGGCGCCTCGGTCACCGTACGCATCACGAACGAATGCCCCCTGCCCTGCGCACCCGGGCAGCTCGATCTCAGCGAAGAGGCTTTCGCCAAGCTCGCTGACCGAAAGCTCGGCCGCATCCCGATCACCTGGCACCTGCTGAGCCCGAGCACGTCCGAGACCATCTCCATCCGGTACAAGGTCGGATCCAGTCCCCATTGGTGCGGTATCCAGGTGATCGGCCACCGGAATCCGGTCGCGCGGCTGGAGGTGAGCACCCCCAGCGGCTGGCGGCAGTTGTCCCGCACCGACTACAACTACTTCCTCTCCGCCGACGGCAGCGGGTGCGGCAGCCCGATCCGGATCACCGACATCTACGGAGAACGGCTGACCGTCAACGGGATCGCGATACGGCCGGACGTGGTGCAACCGACCCGGGTCCAGTTCGCCCAGCACTGAACACCGCCGCGGATCGCCGTCATACGGGATCAGCGGTCGTGCTCAGGGATCCACGATCCCAACGGAACAGTGGGCCCACGGTGCCGTGCGGCCCACTGCGGCGGGGGCAATCGGGGCCGCGGAGTGAGCCGGGGCCCGACGGGGCGCTGAGAATCATGAGGACGAGCCAGCGGCAGGGTGCGTACGGTGGCCCGCGGCGTGCCGGGCAGGACCTGGCCGTCGATGGCTCGGTTGCGGCCGGAGCAGGGCCGTCCGGAGGAAGGTGGGGCGCGCCTCGTGAGGTCTTGGCACATCAGCCACTAGGCAGGGCACATGGCTGATACTGCTGGAAGCAATGACGTCGGAGTGGCGTTGCTGCGTGCGCTGGAGCGCACCTACGGTCCTGCTGCTACGTGGTCGCTGCGTTTTCAGGCAGCACTGAGCCAGGTGGAGAGCATGCGGCGTCTGATGGGCGAGGAGTACGGGCCTTTCCTCGACTGCTGCGTGGCGTCGTTCAGCCGGGTCTATGCCCGGATCGGTAGGCCGATGCACCCTGCTGACGCCATCCTGGACGAGCTCCGTGACCGGTACGGGGATGCCGACAACGAGGTTGTCGACGTCGGGTATGCCCTTGTCTTCGGTCTTCAGGTCATCCTGGCAGGGCACGGGTACGAGGATTTCAAGGAGTTCATCCGCGTCGCGGCCGACGTTCCGCGCCACTCCCCCTCCCCCGCCGTGGTGGAGCCGGTCCTGGCGTAGACAACAGCAGGTCGAGGCGTGTGGCGCTGCGCGTCAGTGACTGAAGCGACTCGAGACGCGGATTGTCTCCTCAAGCTCCGCTCTCGCCGTAGGGCGCGCCGGCGCCTCGGCTTCTTCCGGGGTGTGAGGTCTCACAGGGCGGCCAGCCTTGACGCGGACTGCGCACATGGCATTGCCGCGCGGCACGATGCGTCACATCCGGTCGTTTGCTGCCGGTTTCCGGCTGCTCGGTCGTGCCATGCCTGTCCGGCAGGCTGATGATCCTGCGTCGGCCGGTGCAGCAGACGTGCTTGGGTCCTTCCGCCGTGATCGACGGCAGCTCGCGTTCGGTTGCGCCCGACGTCAGCCGCATCCAACAGGCCTCGTACGCACTGCGGCGGCAAGGACCGGGGCCGGAGCGCACGCGGGCGTCGTCGGTCGTGCCGGGCGCTGTGGTGAACCCGAAGCGGGCGCGCGCCTCGGTGATGATGCCGGTGCTGGTGGTCTCCTGCAGCCGCGGCGATCACGGCCAGTCGACGAGGGCGACGAAGAGCAGCCAGGTGGCGACCACTGTCAGGGGCGCTGCCGCGGCGAATTGGATGCGGCGGCGGGTGTGGCGGACGCGGCGAGGGAGGACCCAGGCCGTGACCAGTAGGGCCAGGGAGAGGACCAGGCCTCCGGGGACGGTCCAGAAGGCCGGCATGAAGCTTTCGGTGAAGCGGCGGCTTTCCTCCCGGTCGCAGGAGTCGCACACCATCGGGGAGAGAAGCGCGTAGACGAGGGCCAGGTAGCCCAGGGGGAGCGTGGCCAGGGTCGAGAGGAGTGGCGGGATCCAGGTGCCGGTGGCGCGGGTCTCGCGGGTGCCCGGGGTGTCGGAGGTGATCGTCGGCATGGAGACAGTTCAGCGCGGAGCGACGCCGGGGCGCGTGAGTGCTGCTACTCATTCGACCAGCCATGTGCTCAGTCCATCAGGAACTCTAGGGCCGTCCCCCACCCGGCATGCGGGGCCGTACATGCTGGGAATCCCGGCCGGAGCCCGGTGGCGGGATGTGGGTCCAGGCCACCCCCACTCGTTCAAAGGTCAGTCCGTCGGCGCTGCCCGCGAGCAGATGTCCTGCCGGGCCTTCCTCGGCGCCGCGGTCGTCCGCAGAGCCCAGTCCGGCTTGTGATCGACGGTCAGGGGCGTTCGTAGGCCGTGAGGGGCTTGGGCGGTGTCGTATTGACCTCGCAGCGGGCGCCGATGAGCCGGTCCTGGTATTCGATGAGCTTGTGCTCCCCCGGCTGCTCGCCGGGCGGCCGGAGGGTGAACATCCGATTGTCGGACCGGGCCGCTACGATCACGGGCTGTCTCACCTACGACCGGGAGGGTCCGTGACCGAAGAGCGGTCCACAACGACGCGTGACACGGTGGAGCTGGCGTATCTGCCCGTCCTCGCCGACGCGGTGGGGGCGATCCGCGCCCGGGCCAAGGCCACCCCGTCAGGGCGGCTGCAGAACGGAATCCTGCTGGCGTGCGGGCTTCTCATGCTGGGAGCCCTCGTGCTGAACCTCATCGGCCGCAGGGGGCCCAGCATCGGGGGGACGGTGTTCTGCGTCGTGGCCCTGGCCTTCTTCCTCGGCCTGTACGCGCTGGTGCCGGGGCTCCAGGGGCAGCAGATGCACCGAATGTACGCCGCACAGGGCGAGTTCCGGGTCGTCGTGGACGACGACGGCGTACGGCAGTTCTCACGGGACCTGGACATGACGTACCGCTGGCCCGCGCTGCCCCGGTACACCGAAACCGATGAGCTGTTCCTACTGCTCACGGGCGACCGGCACGGCGTGGGCATGGCCATCCTCCCCAAGCGAGGCATCGCCGCTCCGGCGGACATCGACCGGCTGCGGGCGATCCTGGACGGCAACATCACCCGCATCTGACGAGCGGCCAAGAGAGACCAGTAGCGGAAACCCCCGGCAACACCCCTGCCGGGGGGATCTCCGTCATCCGGCCAGGACGGACAAGCCGCATGCACAAGACGGCATCCCGGCCGGTGCGGGGGCGGGCGGCCGCAACGGGCACGCGGTGGGCCCGCGGGTAGGGCAGCACCTTCCTCGACGATCACGCCACGGCGGCAACCGCCCTGTACACGCCCGATGCCGGTGACTACCAGCCGCAGGACTACCAGACGGCGGCCCATGCCTGGGCTGCGGTGGGCAGCGCCGAGCGGGCCGGAGTGGCGCGGCCGGGCAACCGGCGGCAGCTCGGCGGACGACACACTCAGCCCGGGAAGAACACAACAGCGCCGGCCCGGTGGAGTGCGGCAGCAGGCTGAACGCACCCGGCGGCACGGCGGCGTCAAGCAGCGAAGCCGACGGCGGAGGCGGCCGGAGCGTTGCATGCGGCGGCGACGGTGCCGCACAACCAGGCCGGCGACTGCGGCCTGGCACGGGCCCCGGCGGGCCGGCCGGTGAGGGGACGACCTGATCCACGGTGGGGGTCCGTCCGGCCCCCCGTCGGGTCACCACGTGCCCTCGCCAGGTCGTCTCCGCAGCGCCGACCTGCTCGGGCGGTTCACACGTCGAACAGCAGCTACGAGGCAGCGCCGCG
>NZ_KL591003.1:53526-152462 GCF_000716335.1 Streptomyces sp. NRRL S-118
GTCTCCGCAGCGCCGACCTGCTCGGGCGGTTCACACGTCGAACAGCAGCTACGAGGCAGCGCCGCGGGTGCGCAGTTCTGCGTTGATGCGCTGGGCTTCTTCGAGCTGGTCCTCGAGGATGACGATGCGACAGGCGGCTTCGATGGGGGTGCCCTGGTCGACCAGTTCGCGGGCCCGGGCAGCGATGCGCAGCTGGTAGCGGGAGAAGCGGCGGTGGCCGCCTTCCGAGCGCAGAGGGGTGATCAGTCGGTGTTCGCCCAGGGCGCGGAGGAAGGCGGGGGTGGTGCCGAGCATGTCGGCGGCTCGGCCCATCGTGTAAGCGGGGTAGTCGTCGTCGTCGAGGCTGTCGACGGGGCGGGTACTGCGAGGGGGCATAAACCTCTTCCTTCAAGGGACGCGCCGAGGGGCTCGGGTGCCGTACGGCCCCCGAGCCCCGAGCTTTCAACACCATCTACGGCCGGCTTTGGGCCAGCCTCTCATTTTCCGCTGCGGTCCGCCTGAAAGGACGGAGGAGCGGGGATCGCGGTTGCGTGACCGGGGACCACCTTCCAATCCGGGGCCTGCGGTACCCGAGCGGGTGTTCTTCTCGCCCGGGCGATCCTGATGGCGTCTGCTCCTTACTGTTTCGATCAACCACTTGCACTGCTGGGTGTTGCGGTACTTCTGTGCGACCCCCAGGGCCGCTCGGCCCGGCTGCCAGTGGAGAGGCCCACTACTTTTCGGCCCCGCCACTCCGCCGCCGTTCCGCACCTGCTTGCACGGCTTCGTCTCTGCCGCGCCATCCTCGACTTCTTGGCTACGGAGAAAACACTAACTCCGACGGGGCGGCATGTCTACCTTGGCCACAGCAGATTTTCCTCAGCTCGCGAGATGGTATTTCTATGGCGCTTACATCCAGCCCGGCCGCAGGGCGCTCGGCTGACGCCGCGACCGGGTCCGGGAGACGGAGGAAGCGCTGCCTTGCCTCTACGACGTCCGCACACCCCCGCTGACGGGCCAGGCCTGGAAGGGCGACGGGGCTCAAGGGGAACGAGGCTGAAGGGGGACGGGCGGGTGGCAGCGGGCCTGGGCGCAACCTGCGGCAGCGGGGCGGACGTCCCGGGCCTGTACACCCGGGTGCGGCCCCGGGCCGGAACGCGAGCAGACGATCCGACGGCGCCCGGACACCCCCAGCGCAGGACCATGGGGCCGATCCGCGGTGACAGGGGGGAGGCTCCGGCACGGGAGGGCGGCGGCCGCCGCGTCCCGCCTGTGTCACGGGCGCAGGGACGTTGTCGCACCGTGTCTGTGCGTACGCGCCAGGATTCGCCGGAAGCCGGACTTCGGCGGTGCTGGGGCGCGCCTCGCCGCCTCGGTCGCGGTCCCGGCCACCGTACGCGTCGGGGCGGGCAGGGCGCGGCGCCGCGGCACGGTCGGCCGTAGTGCTGGTCCGCCCGTGCGAGGGCCGGCCATCATCCGGACGGCCGGCGCAGGAGCCCTGCTTCCGTGCCCCGCCGGAAAAACTTCACGGAGGGCGGCAACCACCCGCCCACTTGTGCGTCGTGCGGGATGAAGGGGCGTGATCCCGCGCCCCCGTACCCATGGAGAACCACCGTGCCCAACCTGAAGCGCGCAGTCGCCACCGCCGCCGCCACCGCCGCACTGGCTGCCGTCGCCGTGCCTGCCTGGGCGGCCTCCGGACCGAGCGCGACGCCCTCGGCCGCGCCGATGCCCGCGATCAGCAGCGTGCCGTCCGCCGCGCCGACGCCCGCGACCAGCGTGCCGCCGACCGCCGCCCCGTCGGCCGCCCCGACCGCCACCCCGTCGACCGCCCCGGCCCCGGCTCCGGCCACCAGCAGCGCCCCCGGCGCCCCGCGGCCTTCCGCCGAGCCGGAGCTCGCGCATACTGGTGCCTCCAGCACCACCGGCATCGCCATGGGGGCCGGTGCCGCCGCGCTCATCGCACTCGGGGCGGGAACCCTGTTCGTCGTGCGGCGGCGCGCCCACCGCTGACGTGCTCGACCCGAGGAACCCCGTGCTGCACCACGCGCTGCCGTTCCGCCCCGCCGCGCCCGGACCGTCCCGGGTGCGGCCGGTCGGCGGGCGGGGCCTGCGTGCCGCAATCCGCGTACTGCTGCGCCGTGACGGGTCGGCCCCGCCGGTCGACCAGCCGCGGCCGACGGGCCCGTACCTCCCCGCGGAGCCGTACGCCGCCGCAGTCTGCCCGCCGCCCACCGTCACGGAGCTCTACCACGCCCATCGTCTGGGCATGGTGCGTCTGGCCGTGCTGCTCGTCGACGACCTCGCCACCGCCGAGGACGTCGTCCAGGACGCCTTCACCGCCCTCTACCGGCGCCACGGCGAGCACATCACCGAGGTCGACAACGCCCTGGGATACCTGCGCACGGCTGTCGTCAACACCTCGCGTTCGGTGTTGCGGCGCCGCCGGACCGCCCGTTCCTGGACGCCGCCCGCCCCCGCGGAGGTTCCGTCCGCCGAGGAGCACGTCGTGCTGGACGAGGCGCATCGCGAGGTGCTCGCCGCGCTCGGCCTGCTCACCCCGCGTCGCCGCCAGGTCCTGGTCCTGCGGTACTGGGCCGATCTGAGCGAGGCGGAGATCGCCCGGACCCTGGGGATCAGCCGGGGTGCGGTCAAGTCGAACGCCAGCCGCGCCCTGGACGCGCTGGAGCGGATCCTGGAGGGACGGATATGACGGCCGACGGCGAATCCGAGCGTCTCGTCGAGCGCCGGCTCCGGCAGGCGCTCGAGGCCCGTGCGGAGTCGGTGACCCTCCATGATCTGCGTCCGGCCGCGCCGCCGCGACGCCCGGCCCGTCGGCCGTCATGGCGGGAGCGGCGCCCGGCGTACCGGCTACGCCTCGCCGGCCTGACGGGGCTCGCGGCCGCGGCCGCGGTCGGCGTCGCCTACCTGACGGCCCAGGAACCGGCCGCCCCCCGTCCCGTTCCGCCGGCCAACCCTCCCGCGATCACCTCGCCGACCCCAACCCCGACCCCGACCCCGGCCCCGAACACGGACACGGACCGGAGCGTGACCCCGAACCCGGCCCCGAGCCCCAGCGCCGTGCCGACGGCCCAGCCGAGTGTCAGCGTGCCCGCGAACGGGCCCGCGCCGCCGCCCACCGCCCTCACTCCCGCCGCCCCTGCCCCGGGCGCCACCTAGCTTCCGGCGCCCCGGCTCCGGCATGGTCGGTGGCAGGGCGCCGGAACGAGGCACGAGGCGCGGCGCCGGGGCCGCGGCACGACGGCAGATGGCGGCCCGGCGGAAGGCCGGGTGCACCGGCCGGGGTGCGAGCGGACTCGTCAACGGCATGCCTGAGGCGGGGTCCTGAGCCGACGGCTGCGCCATTGTCCGGCACCGCGTTGAGCGTCACCGACGGCCGGATCACCGGTGTCCCGGTGGTCAGCGTCCCGGCCCGGCTCGCGGTGATGGACCTGCCTGATCGGCGAGTGACGTGGCGGCCGGACGCCGGGGATGCCGAGGATGCACCCGCGCGGACGCCGGTACCTTCCGCGTCGGCGGACGGCCGGTCACCTGCCCAGCGGTGAAGCCCCCCGGCCCGGTCCTTCGTTGGGGGCCGCGTCCCCCGCCGTCTTTCGAGGACGGGTTGTCCTCAACGCGAAGGCGCACCACAGTGCCGCCCAAGCGAGCGCAGCCGTGATCAACGCGGCCAGCACAAGGGCCTCGGGGCGCCAGCCCAGGGAGAGCCGTGTGCCCAGCGCGGTGAGCAGCATCGCGGTGCGTCCGGCGGCATAGAGAGGCACCTTTGCCGCGGTCGCTCTGAGCATCGCGGCCACCGTCACTCCCGTGACGCCCCAGACGGTCAGGTACGGCCAGACGGGGCCAGGGAGGGCGGGGGGAAGCCCGTATTGGTCGGGGCCGATGCGGAAGAGAGCGGTGGCCCACCCCAGGGCGACCGCGAAGGCTGTGACACCGACGACCCACAAGGCATGGCGCCCGAACGAGCTGCGGCGCACCATCTCCTCGGCATCCTGGTCGGGTTCACCGTAATGGAAGGACTCGATCACACCCTCATGGACGGGCTCCGGGGCCCGGGCGTTGCTCCCGGGCGTGCGGTTCCGGGGTGGACGTCGGTGAACGGCGGCCGACTGTACAGGGTTCCGCCCGGGCACTCAGAGCGGGAGCACAGGACGGGTCGAGAAGTCCTCGCAGAGGTCCTCCCCTTCGGGGCCGTGGACGAACTCGGCCATCACGGGATTGCGGTTGGCCGTGGCCAGTGGCAACCACGCCAGCAAGGCGCCGTAACCGCCGCACACCGACTCCCCGCCGTCTCCGCCGTGGACGGCAGTCGTGTCGCTCGACAGTTCCGAGCGGTAGGTGTCGTAGGCGATGCGCAGGCCGAAGGCGTTCGGCCGGTTCTGCGGGCCGGTGTCGTCCCCGTACGGGATGCGGTCGAGCGGGCATGTGTCGCCCCAGCGGAAGAGGGTGCCGGCGCCGGCTCCGCAGGCGTGCTCCCATTCGTCGGCGCTGGGCATCCGCAGGCCACGGGCCGCGAGCGCCGCCGGCATGTCCGCGGGCCGTTCGGAGAGGTTCTCGTCCTCCACGGCCATGAGTACGGTCGCCAGGACGACGCTCCGGCGGGGACTGAGCACCTGCGCGAGGTGGGCTCGCAGATCGGAGCAGTAGCCGTACCCCTGCTCCACGCTCTGCGCGTAGTCGGCGGCCTGCTCGGCCGTGGGCTGCCAGGCGTCGAGGTCGAAGCCGACGGACACCGGCCCTCCCGGTATCAGCGCGAACTCGCACCCGTCCCTCTCGATCCGGGCGCGGTGCAGCGGGGCGCCCAGGTGCTCGATGGTGTCGACGCCCGTCACACGCCCCCCGACCAGATCAGCGGCCTGCTGGGTGACGCGGCGTGCGGTCGGGGCATCGAAGGACCGCCACTGGTCGAGAGTGAGATCAGCAAGAGACATGGGCGGCAGTGTCGCACGCGGGTCCGACACTCCCGGCCCTTCCTTTCCTGCCGTCATCGCAGCCGGCCATCGGACGCCGTGCGGCCGCCGCCCCGGCCGGCGGCCGGCCAGCGGCCGCGCGGCCCCGTTCGGCCGAGCACGGCCCCGCACGGCCGGCCCCGCCCGGGCGACAGTCGTCATCCGGCCGACAGGACGGCGACGGCCCGCCCCTGCCGGACAGGCCGCACGTCGGTGGGCGGGGTCGGGCGGGGTACGGCGTCGAGTGGAGGTGTCCCAGGGGCGGCGGTGCCGGACGGCTCGGTGCGGCTGTCGGCAGGTTCGGCGGCCGCGGCGCGGATGTGGGAGGCGCCGCTGTCGGGGGCCGTGCCCCTCCCGTCGCCTCCCTGGCCCCGGGGCGGGCGGGCCGCGGCGGAGAGCCGCCGGTGGCGGGAGGGGTGCCGTGTCCGACGGTGCGGTGCCGGGGCGCGTCCGGTCGGCTGTGCCGTCGCTCACACCACCGAAGGGCGCATTTCCACGCTGCAACTCGTGGGTAATGTAGCCGTGTTGTGAACCACAACTTCTCACCCACGGAGGACGTCGTGTCCGGATCCGTCATCCTGGCCGGGGCCCGTACCCCCACCGGCCGCCTGCTCGGCGCTCTGAAGGACTTCTCCGGGGCTCAGCTCGGGGGCATCGCGATCAAGGCGGCCCTGGAGAAGGCCGGGGTGGCCCCCGAGCAGGTGGAGTACACGATCATGGGGCAGGTGCTCACCGCGGGCGCCGGGCAGATCCCGGCCCGTCAGGCCGCGGTGGCCGCGGGCATCCCGATGAGCGTTCCGGCGCTGACCGTCAACAAGGTGTGCCTCTCCGGGATCGACGCGATCGCGCTGGCCGACCAGCTGATCAGGGCCGGTGAGTTCGACCTGGTCGTGGCGGGTGGTCAGGAGTCCATGTCGCAGGCACCGCACGTGCTTCCCAAGTCGCGTGCGGGCTTCAAGGCCGGCGACGTACCGCTGATCGACCACATGGTCCACGACGGTTTGTTCTGCCCCTTCGACCAGCTGGGCATGGGCGTCTCGACCGAGAAGTACAACAGCCGCTACCCCGGGCTGACCCGGGAGAAGCAGGACGCCTTCGCCGCGGCCTCGCACCAGCGGGCCGCCGCCGCGGCGGCCGCCGGGCGGTTCGCCGAGGAGATGGCGCCGGTGACGGTCCCGCAGCGCAAGGGCGAGCCGGTGGTGTGCGACACCGACGAGGGCGTGCGTCCCGACACCACGGCGGAGGTCCTGGCGAAGCTGCGCCCCGTGTACAGCGCCGACGGAACCATCACGGCGGGGACGGCGTCGCAGATCTCCGACGGCGCAGCCGCCGTGGTGGTGGCGAGCAAGGCCAAGGCCGAGGAGCTGGGTCTGTCCTGGATCGCCGAGATCGGCGCCCACGGCGTGGTGGCCGGGCCGGACGGAAGCCTGCACGAGCAGCCGTCGAACGCGATCAGGGCGGCGCTGGCCAATGCCAAGCTGGAGCCGTCCGACCTGGATCTGGTGGAGATCAACGAGGCGTTCTCCGCCGTCGGCATCGTCTCCACCGAGCAGCTGGGCATCAGCCCGGACATCGTCAACGTCGACGGCGGCGCCATCGCGCTCGGCCACCCGATCGGCGCCTCCGGCGCCCGGCTCGTCGTCCACCTGGCCTATGAGCTGCGCCGCCGCGGTGGCGGTCTCGGCGCGGCGGCGCTGTGCGGCGGCGGCGGGCAGGGCGACGCCCTGCTGATCAGCGTGCCGTCCGCCTGACCGCCCGACAACGGAGCAGCGCGGCCGGGAGCCGGAAGAACGACACGCCCCCCTGGGCGCGGGCACCTGGTGCCCGCGCCCAGGTGCCGTCCACAGCTCGCGCCGCGCCGGCGAGGGCTTGCCCATGAGTCGCCGGGCACGCGGTCACCGGGCTCCCCGCGCTCACTGGGTGGGCGTGGCCCGGTCCTGCGGCGCCTGCGCTGCGGACGCGGCCGCCGGTGCGGGTCCGGGCCGCAGCATGGCGAGCATCGTGCCCACCACGACCGCGCACAGGACGTTGACGACCATCGCGGCGACATAGACGTGGTGGAAGGAGGCGATGCCGCCGGGGGCCGCGCCCGACGCCATGATCGAGGCGAACCCGGCGACGCCGACCGCACCGCCGACCTGGCGCACGGTCAGGGTCATGCCGAGGCCGCCCGCGAACTTCTGTGGCGGCACCGTTCCGGCCGCCAGGGACGACAGGCAGGTGATGGCGAGCCCCAGGCCGCCGCCGCCGAGGATCGCGGCCGGCAGCCAGCCGCCCAGGAAATTGGGCGTGGGTCCGAAGAGGTCCGACGCCCAGATGGCGTTGCTGGCCGTGAAGGACAGCGCGCCCAGAACCGTCACCTTCACCTGGGTCGCCGGCCGGGTGACCCGTCCGGCGGTCAGCGAACCGGCCATCGAGGAGACGGCTCCGACGCTCAGGGCGGCGGCCGTCTGCAGGACCGACCAGTGCCAGATCTCGGCGGCGAACAACGGGGCGGCCAGCATCCAGGCGAACATCGTCATGTTGAGCATGCCGAGGCCCAGGTTGGCGGTTCGGAAGACGGGGCTGCGCCACACCGTCATCTCCAGGGCCGGCGCCGGGTGCGTGCGCGAGCGCAGCACGGTCACGGCGACGAGGGCCAGCCCCGCCAGGCCGAGTCCGAGGGTGCGGACGTCCACCCAGCCCCAGGTGTCCCCCTCGGTGAGCGCGCTCACCACCCCGGCGATGCCCAGGGCGAGCGCGATGCTGCCCACCGCGTCCGGCAACCGGCCCCCGGTGCCGCGCAACCGCTGCCTCGGCAGCACCACCACGGCGGCGATCAGCATCGCGCCGCACAGCGGGAGGTTGACGTAGAACACCGAGCGCCAGCCGAAGGCGCGCAGCAGCAGCCCGCCCGCGGCCGGTCCGACGACGGCGGAGAACCCCGCCACCGCGGACCAGGTGCCGACCGCTCTGGCGATCCGCTCGCGCGGTGTCGTGGCGAGGATCAGGCCGAGCGCGGCGGGGATCATGCCACCGGCCGCCGCGCCCTGGACGAACCGCGCGGCGATGAGCCACCAGATGGACGGCGCCACGGCGCAGACCAGGGAGGCGGCGGTGAAGGCGGCCAGGGACCAGAGGAAGACGGTGCGCCGGCCGACGCTGTCGGCGATCCTTCCGGCGGGCGTGAGCACGGCCGCCAGCAGGATCGTGTAGCCGCTGAGGACCCACGTCATGCTGTTGAGCGACGTGCCGGGGAAGTCGTCGAGAATGTCCGGGAAAGCGATGCTGACGATCGAGAGGTCGAGGAAGGCCATGAAGCTCGCGCCGCTGCACAGCGCCAGGACGCGGGCCGGGTTGACCTCCTTCGTCGTACGGGTGCGCTCGGCCGGCTCGTCGGGCATGCCAGTCCCCTCAGCTCGTGTGCGTCGTCGAACTCGCCTGCGGGTCAACTCGGTGCGTGGGAACGGTGGTCGATGCAATACGACCGAAGCAAGTGTGCCCGTCCCCCGTCAGCGGCGGGCCGAAGTATGCGATCAGTACCTGTGATGACCATCACTCGGGATTCGCCCGAAGATCTTTGCCGCCATGCCTTGCGGTGGCTCTCGCGGCACGCCAATGATGGGGCGGGGCGTCCGGGAGGAACCGGCGTACCGGCAGGGGCAGTTACGCCCCATTGCACGTCAGCGCACCTCCGTAGCGCAGTACTTCTGCACGACAGCGTTCCTGCACGACAGCACTTTCCGTACTTCGGCAGTTCAGCACTTCGGCAGTTCAGCACTTGGCGTACTGGCACTTCATTCCTGACAGCGCGAACGACTCACGGCGCAGCCGCTTGAACGACTGCTCATGTGGGACGGACGCCGCTCGATCACGGGGGAAACGGCACGGGTGCACGGGGATCAGTCCTGTGCACGCGCTTGGATCCGGCACCTGGAGGCCCTCACAGGGCTGCCTCGGGTGCTGTTGCCCTGCCCCGGGACGGGCGGCGCTCACCGGACGCGCCGCGGGTGATCACGGGGAGACTTGTCGATGACTTCTTTGAGTTCCGTCCTGATCGGCAGCGGGAGCGTCCTCGCTCGCTGCGGCGAGGTACTCGTGGCGAAAGGGCACCGGATCGCAGCCGTGGTGACCGGTGACGCCACCGCCCGGTCCTGGGCGGTCAAGGCGGGGATCCCGCACCATGAACTCGCCGAGGCCGTGGCGATCGCACCGCGTCTGTCCTGCGACCTCCTGCTGAGCGTCGGCAACTACGCGGTGGTGCCCGAAGCGCTGCTCGGCTGCGCGAGGCGGGCCGCCGTCAACTACCACTACGGTCCGCTCCCCGAGTACTCGGGCCTGCACACGCCGTCCTGGGCCATCGCGGACGGGGCGCGTGAGTACGGCATCACCTGGCACCGCATGGCCGAGGTGGTCGACAGCGGTGAGGTGCTGAGGCGGGTGCCGGTGGCGATCGGGCCGGAGGACACCGCGCTGTCACTGGGCCTGAAGTGCGACGAGGCGGCCGTCGCCGGCCTGGCCGGACTGATCGACGAGATAGCGGAGGGCCGCGAGACCGCGACCCCCCAGGACTCCGCGACACGCCGCTACTTCTCACGGCACACCCAATTCCCCGCCGAGGGACTGATCGACTGGAGCCTGCCGGCCGAGCGCATCGCGGCCATGGTCCGGGCCACCGACTACGGCCCGTTCGCGAGCCCGCTGGTGTGGCCCAAGGTCGGCGTCGGCGGGCACTTCTACGCCGTCCGGGAAGCCCGATTCGAGACCGCCGCCGCTTGCGCCGGTTCGACTCCCTCCGCCCGTACCGCTCCTACCGCCGGGGCCGCCGCTTCGGCTGCCGATGGCGCGTCCGCCTCAGGTGACGCCGCCGCGCCCGGAACGGTCCTGTCCTGCGACGACGCGTCGGGCCTGCGGGTGGCCACGGCTTCCGGAAGCCTCACCCTGACCCGGCTGTGCACCCTGGAGGGCGAGGAACGGCCCGCCGGCGCCATCGCGGCGGCGCACGGGGTCCGGCCCGGCACGGTTCTGGACGTCCCCGGCGAGGACGCGAGCGCGCGCCTGACCGAGGCGGGCGTCCGGGCCTCCAAGGCCGCCCACCGCTGGCGTGAGCGCCTGATCGCAGGTGGCGACGATCCCTATCGCCTTCCCTACCCGCAGCCCAGCCCGGGGTCCGGAACCGACAGCGCGGCAGGCGAGCGGCGGGCGGCTCCCGTATCCGTGCGGTGTCCCGTCCCACTCGAGGACGGCGGCGACGGCGGCCTGGAAGCGTCCGCGGCGGCCGCCGCCCGCCTGGCCGGTGCGCTGGGGGTCTTCCTGGGCAGGGCGAGCGGCCGGCAGGACGTCCACCTCGCGATGGCGGCACCTCGCGAGGGCGTAGACGCCGCGTACCGGGACCTGTTCGCCGCCTGGCTGCCCCTGGTGTGCCGTGTCGACGCCGACGCGACGGTCTCGGACAACCTGCGGGCGGTGCGGCAGGAGTTCACCCTCGGCCAGGACCGGGGATGGATCCGTCGCGACGCCGTCGGCCGGGACGAAGCGCTCCGGGAGCGCTGGAACAGCGGCGCACTGACACCGGACGTGCTGATCTCCTGGGGCCCCCGTGACGCCGCCGGCCAGGGCCCGGGTGGTCAGGGCGGCCGCCGTCCGAGACTGGAACTCCACGTCCGGCAGGACGGCTCCGAGGACGGTGCGCTCGTCACCTTCCACTACGACGCCGTGCGCCTGTCGGCCCGGGACGTCGTCCGGCTGGCCGACCAGTTCGCCGCGTGGTGCCGCCGTCTCCCCGCCGCCGCGGAGCAGCCTCCGGCCGCTGCCGACCTGCTCACCGCGGATGAACGCCTCCTCCTCATCGAGGAGTTCAACGACACGGCCCGGGCCACCGCGGACCTGCCCGAGCAGGGTCTGCACCAGCTCTTCGAGCAGGCCGCACGCGGCCATGCAGGGGCGACCGCACTGGTCTGCGGGGACACGAGCCTGACCTATGCCGAGCTCAACGCCCGCGCCAACCGGCTCGCCCACGCGCTGACCGGCCGGGGCGTGGGCCGGGGCGACCTGGTCGGCGTGGCCCTGGACCGCTCGATCGACCTGGTCGTGGCCCTGCTGGCGGTGATGAAGACGGGAGCCGCCTATGTGCCCGTCGACCCCCGGTTCCCCGCCGAACGCATCCGCCTGATGATCGATGACGCCGATCCCAAGCTCATCGTCACCCCCGCCGCCGTGCCCGCCGCCCTCGCCGCCTGGGACACCCGCTGCGTGAGCGTCCACCTGGGTGGAGAGGCGGGCGCCGACGACAACCTCCAGGTCGAGGCGGACGCCGGCGACCTGGCCTACGTCATCTACACCTCGGGCTCGACCGGCCGCCCCAAGGGTGTCGAGATCACCCACGGGGCCCTGTGCAACTTCCTGGCCGCCATGCGCGAGCGGCCCGGGTGTTCCGCCACCGACCGGCTGCTGGCGGTCACCACCGTGTCCTTCGACATCTCCGTGCTGGAGCTGTTCCTGCCGCTGCTGTCCGGCGCGACCACGGTCATCGCCCAGGCGCGGGAGACCCTGGACGCCAAGGCCCTGAGCGGGCTGATGGAGCGGCACGCGATCACCGTGATGCAGGGCACCCCCTCCACCTGGCAGCTGCTGCTGGACGGCGGCTGGCGGGGCACCCCCACGCTGAGGAAGATCCTCTGTGGCGGTGAGGCGCTGTCCCGCGACCTGGCGGACCGGCTGCTCGCCGCCGGGGGCCCGGCGTCGGTGTGGAACATGTACGGCCCCACCGAGACCACCGTGTGGTCCACGGTCTGGGAGGTGGCGGCCCGGGACGGGGAGGACGACATCCTCATCGGCAGCCCGATCGACCGCACCCAGGTCTACGTCCTCGACGAGAACCTGTCACCGGTACCGCTGGGCTTCCCCGGAGAACTGTGCATCGGCGGCGCCGGAGTGGCCCGCGGCTACCGCAACGACCCCGGGCAGACCCGGCTGCGCTTCGCGGACAACCCCTTCCACCCCGGCACCCTCTACCGCACCGGCGACCTGGCCCGCTTCGTCGAACCCGGCCGGCTGACGCTGCTGGGACGCAACGACCGCCAGGTCAAACTGCGCGGCCACCGGATCGAGCCGGCCGACATCGAGGCGGCCATCAGCCGTCACGAGTCGGTCCGCCGCGCGGTGGTGGTCGGCCGTGACGAGCAGCTGGTCGCCTACTGCGTCCGCGACGCGGGTGCGGCCGGTGATCCGGCGCCCGCCCCGGCGGACCGGAGCGCCGCCCTGTCCGAGTGGGCCGCCGCCTGGGACCGCGCCTACGAAGCAGGCACGGACCCCGCTTCCCCCCACCCCGGCGCCGGCGCCGGTACCGCCGACGCCACGTTCAACCTGGCAGGCTGGCGGAACAGTTACGACGGTCTGCCCTTCTCAGGCGCGGAGATGCGTGACTGGCAGCAGAGTTCGCTCCGGCGCATCCTCTCGCACGCGCCGCGGAACGTCTTCGAGATCGGCTCCGGCAGCGGCCTGATGCTGTTCGGCCTGGCACCGCACTGCCGCACCTACCACGCCGTGGACGCCTCCGCCGCAGCCGTCGGGATGATCCGGGAGCACGCCGCCTCCCTGCCGCACGTGACCTGCGAGCAGCGCGCCGCCCACGCGCTCCCCGAGGTGGCCGAGGGCTCGTTCGACACCGTGCTCATCAACTCGGTGGCCCAGTACTTCCCCAGCGCCGACTACCTGACCTCGGTTCTGGAGTGGGCGACCCGGGCGGTCACCAGGGGACGCGTGTTCCTCGGTGACGTACGCGACCTGTCGCTGCTGAGTGTCTTCCACGCCGACGTGGCGCACTTCCGCGCGGACGGGGAGGCCGGCGGAATCTCCGCCGAGGACCTGGCCCGCCGCGCCGAGCGCGGGATGCGCACGGAGCGCGAACTGGTGCTCAGCCGCGACTACTTCGCCGCCCTGCCACACCTGTTCCCGCAGATCACCCGCGTCGACATCACCCTGCGCGACGGCCGCTGCGTCAACGAGATGACGCGCTACCGCTACGACGTCACCCTGCACATCGGCGAGGAGGCCCGGCCCGCCACCCCGGCGGCGGAGAAGGACTGGCAGGCCGACGGCCTCGACCTGGCGGCACTGCGCACCGAGCTGGGCTCGGTCGCCGACCGCCCGCTGCGCCTGAACGGCATCCCCAACGGCCGGCTGGGCGAGGTGTGCGGCCGGGTCGGCGCAGCGCTGGAGGCCATGGGCGCGAGTGCCCCGGTGGTGCCCACGTCCTGGATCGACCCCGCCGACCTCGCCGACCTCGCCCGTGAGGCGGGCCTGGAACTGGCTCTGCTGCCCAGCCGCTCCGGCGGCATCTGGCAGTGCGACGCCCTGTTCTGGCGGCCGGGGCAGACTCCGGACCTCAGCCCGCTCCCCGCCGAAGCGCGGGACCGCGACGCCCTGGCCGGGTACGCCAACACGCCCTCGGCCGGCGAACCGCCCAGGCCCCCGCTGCACCGCGTGCTGCGTCCGTGGCTCGCCGAGCGGCTGCCGGAGTACATGGTGCCGGCGTTCATCGTGGAGCTGGACGAGCTTCCCCTGACCCCGAACGGCAAGATCGACGAGAACGCGCTGCCGGACCCGGTGGTGGAGGTCGACGCCACGGCCAGGCCCGCCACCGAGCTGGAGCGGGACATCATGGCCATCTGGTCGGACGTGCTCGGCCACGACCGGATCGGCGTCAACGAGAACTTCTTCGAGATCGGCGGCAACTCGCTGCGGGTCGTGAGGGTCCAGACGCGGCTGGAGGAACTGCTGGGACGCCCCGTCCTGGGGGCCAAGCTCTTCGAGCACTTCACCGTCAAGACCCTGGCCGCCTACCTGGCCGGCAACACCGGCACCGCCACGGGCGCCGGTCGCGAGGTCGTGCCCGACCGCCGCCGTGCCGTCCTCGACGAGCCCATCGCCATCATCGGCATGGCCTGCCGCCTCCCCGGCGACGCCAACTCCCCGGAGGAGTACTGGGAGCTGCTGCAGCGCGGCGGAGACGGCATCGTCGAGGTGCCCAAGGACCGCTGGGACGCCGAGGCCCTGTACAACCCCGACCCGGAGGTCCCCGGGACCTCGTACTGCAGCCGGGGCGGGTTCGTCACCCCCATCGACCTCTTCGACGCCCCCTTCTTCGGTATCTCGCCGCGCGAGGCCCGCTCGCTCGACCCCATGCAGCGCATGGTGCTGGAGACCACCTGGGAGGCGTTCGAACGCGCCGGCTACACCCTGGATCAGCTGCGCGGCAGCCAGACCGGCGCGTTCATCGGTGTGGGCAAGAGCTCGGCGTACCACGAGTACGGCCTGACCATGGCCGGCGGGCTGACCGACCTCGACGGCTACGTGGGCCCGGGTTCCGCGGGCGGCACCATGTCCGGCCGGGTGTCGTACGTGTTCGGTCTGGAGGGCCCGACCCTCACCCTGGACACGGCGTGCTCCTCCTCCCTGGTCACCACCCACCTGGCCTGCAACGCGCTGCGCAACGGCGAATGCGATCTTGCGGTGTCGGCCGGTGTGAGCCTGATGCTCACCCCTGAACTGCACGTCGAGTTCAGCCGCCTGCGCGGCATGTCGGCGGACGGCCGCTGCCGGTCGTTCTCCTCCGACACCGACGGCACCGGCTGGAGCGAGGGGTCGGCCGCGGTCGTCCTCAAGCGGCTGTCCGACGCCCAGCGCGACGGCGACCCCATCCTGGCCGTACTGCGCGGCACCGCCGTCAACCACGACGGTCACAGCGCCAGCCTGACCACGCCCAGCGGCCCCGCCCAGCAGCGCGTCATCCGCGCCGCCCTGGCCGCGTCCGGTCTCCAGCCGGGCGACATCGACTACCTGGAGGCGCACGGCACCGGCACCAAGCTGGGCGACCCGATCGAGGGCACCGCGCTCGCGGAGGTCTTCGGCGGCAGCCACGCCGACGGGGAACCGCTGTGGGTGGGTTCGGCCAAGTCCAACCTCGGTCACACCCAGGCCGCCGCCGGGCTGGCCGGCGTGATGAAGGTCGTGATGGCCATGCGCCACGACGCCCTTCCGCAGACCCTGCACGTCGCCGAGCCCACCCCCACCGTGGACTGGAAGGGCGCCGGCATGGCGCTGGTCCAGCAGCAGCGGCCGTGGCCGGCGAAGGACGTGCCGCGCCGTGCGGGCGTCAGCTCGTTCGGGATCGGCGGCACCAACGCCCACGTGATCGTCGAGGAGCCGCCGCGGACGGCCGTGAAGGAGACCGGGGAGGGCGCCTCCGCGCCGCTGCCGCCCACGGTGCCGTTCCTGGTGTCCGGTTACACCGACGCCGCCCTGCGCCAGCAGGTCGAGAAGCTGCACCTGCACATGGGCATGAACATCCAGGACCGTCTGGGTGATGTGGCGTTCTCGCTCGCGACCACGCGCAGCCACTTCCGGCGCCGGCTGGTGCTCCTGGTCAAGGACAAGGCCGAACTCCTCGACAAGCTGGCCTCCTTCGCCCGCACCGGGGAGGTGCCCGCGGAGTCGGTGCGCAGCGGGAACCACACCGAGGAACCCCGCCTGGCCCTGCTGTTCACCGGCCAGGGCAGCCAGGTCGCGGGCATGGGCAGGGACATCCACGACGTCTACCCCGTCTTCCGTGAGGCGCTGGAGGAGGTCGCCGCCCGCTTCACCGAGCTGGAGAAGCCTCTCCTCGAGGTGATGTGGGCCGATCCGGGCAGTGAGGAGGCGGCCCTGCTGCACCGCACCGACTTCACCCAGCCGGCCCTGTTCGCCCTTCAGGTGGCGCTGTGGCGCCTGTGGGAGAGCTGGGGTGTGCGGCCGGAGGTGCTGCTGGGCCACAGCATCGGTGAACTCGCCGCGGCGCACGTGGCCGGGGTGTTCGATCTGGACGACGCCTGCCGGCTGGTCGCGGCCCGCGGCCGGCTGATGCAGGCCCTGCCCGCTCGCGGCGCCATGGTGTCGCTGGAAGCCGGCGGTGACGAGGCGGAAGCCGCCATCGACGCTCTCGGGCTGCGCGGCAAGCTGGACGTCGCCGGACTCAACACGCCCACGCAGACGGTGCTGTCCGGTGACGCCGAGGCCGTCGAGGCGATCACCGCCCACTTCACGGAGCAGGGCCGCAAGGCCAAGCGGCTGACGGTGTCCCACGCCTTCCACTCGCACCACATGGACGGCATGCTCGCCGAGTTCCGGGCCGTGGCGGAGACCATACGCTTCCGTCCCGCGGCGATCCCCCTCGTCAGCAGCCTGACCGGCGAGCTCGCCGCGCCGGGCGAGCTGGAGCAGGCCGACTACTGGGTCCGCCAGGTGCGCCACGCCGTCCGTTTCAGCGACGGCATGCGGAGCCTGCACCGCCAGGGCGCGAACACCTTCCTGGAGCTCGGCCCGCAGCCCGTGCTGTCGGGCCTGGGCGCGACCTGCCTGGCCGACGAGGGGCCGGTGTCCTGGGTGCCGTCCTGCACCCCGGGCAGGAACGGCGCCTCGGTCATCCAGCGGAGCCTGGCCGAGCTGCACGTGCGGGGTGTCCCGGTCGCCTGGGACGGCTACTTCGCGCCCTTCGGCGGTGGCCGGGTGGCCCTGCCGACGTACGCCTTCCAGCGGGAGCGGTTCTGGTTCGAGCCGCCGCTCTCCCGCGAGGTCGGCGCCGGTCTGGACGCCACCGGCCACGCGCTCCTCGGCGGCGGTGTGGAGATCGCCGGCACCGGGCTGTCGCTGTTCACCAACGTGGTGGCGGCGGACCAGCCGGTGTGGGTGCAGGAGCACCGGGTGATGGACGCCGTCCTGATGCCGGGCACGGCGTTCTTCGAGGCCATGCGGGCGGCGGGCGACGCGGCCCACGAGGGCGAGTGGGACCTGTCGGACGTGGTCATCGCCTCGCCGCTGGTGCTGGCCTCCGGTGTGCCGGTACGTATGCAGGTCACCGTGGGTCCGGCGGTCGGTGAGGCCCGTCCCGTCCAGGTCTACAGCGCCCCCGAGGGTGAGGACGGTGCCTGGCAGCTGCACGCGGAGGGCCGGATCACGCCCGCGGAGGGAGCCGGTGCCGGCACCGCGGTGACGGTTCCGCCCCGGGGCGCCGAGCCCCTCGACGCGTCCGCCCTCTACCGCGATCTCGACGCCCTCGGCTACGGCTACGGGCCGACCTTCCAGGGCATCAAGGAGGCCTGGCACGTGGGCGGGGAGGTGTGGGCCAGGGCCGCGCTGCCGGAGAGCGCGGAGCAGTCCGCCGCCGGCTACGTCCTGCACCCTGCCCTGCTGGACTCGGCCATGCACTCCCTGCTGCTGACCCAGCGGCTGCAGAACCGGACCGGTGACGACCTGTTCGTGCCGTTCGAGGCCGAGCGGCTGTCGCTGCGGGTGAAGGGCCTGTCGGAGATCTGGGTCAGGGTCGCCGACTTCGAGCTGGGCGACGGCGAGTTCTGGGCATCGCTCGACATCCACGACCGTGACGGCGCCCATGTCGGCCGGCTTCACCGCCTCCACGCACGGCGGGTGGACCGCGCGGTGCTGCGCCGCCTGGCCGCGGCCGGGGTGGACCGCTTCCAGTTCGACGTCGACTGGCGCCACGTCGACACCGAGACCGTCGAACTGGGCGGCTCCTGGGGCATGATGACCCCGGCCGGGGACGTGCCGTGGGCGCGGGAGGTCAAGACCCTCCTGGCCCGCGCCGGTATCCAGGTGATCAAGGTCCGGGAGCTGGAGGACGCCGAGGACCTGGACGGCCTGGTCTGCCTGTGGGACTCCGACGCGGAGGTACCGTCCCAGGCCCACGCGTTCGCCGCCAGGGCCCTGGAGCAGCTCCAGGAAGCGGTCGGCACGGAGTTCCGCACCCCGCTGGTCTGGGTCACCCGCCGCGCGGTGGGCACCGGCGCCGACGACATGGTCTCCGGGCTGGGCGCCGGACCGCTGTGGGGCCTGATGCGCACCGCCCGCAACGAGCACCCCGAACTGAGCCTGCGCCTGATCGACCTCGGCGGGGAGGAGGCGGACCGCAAGGCGCTGCCTGCCGCGCTGATGCTGGAGGCCGAACCGGAGTGCGCCCTGCGCCACGGCGAGGTGCTGGTGCCGCAACTGCTGCGGGTCGGCTCGGCGCAGGATCTGCAGATCCCGGCGGAGGGCCGCTGGCAGCTGGAGATCGCCGCCAAGGGCCGCCTGGACGAGCCGCTGACGGTCAAGTCCCTGCCGGAGAGGGCCCTCGCACCGGGCGAGATCCGCGCCGAGGTGCGGGCCGCCGGGGTGAACTTCCTCGACGTGCTCAATGCCCTGGGCATGGTCGAGATCCCCGCGTTCGGTCTGGAGTTCGCCGGTGTGGTCACCGAGGTCGGCGGCAGCGTCGACCAGGTGAAGGTGGGCGATGCCGTGCTGGGTCTGGCCCGCGGCTCCTTCGCCTCCGAGGTCGTCACGGACGCGCGCCAGGTGGTGCGCATGCCGGAGCACCTCAGCTTCGAGGAGGCCGCCACCATCCCGATGACCTTCCTCACCGCCTGGTACGGGCTGCACGAACTGGGCGGTCTGCAAGCGGGCGAGCGGGTGCTGATCCACGCCGCGGCCGGTGGCGTGGGCATGGCGGCGGTGCAGCTGGCGCGGCTCACCGGTGCCGAGGTCTACGGCACGGCCAGCGAGCCCAAGTGGCCCGCGCTGCGGGAGCTCGGCCTGGACGACGCCCATCTCGCCTCGTCGCGCGACCTGGGCTTCGTGGAGCACTTCGGCAAGGGCGCCGGCGGTGAGTCCGGCGGCGGCTTCGACGTGGTGCTGAACTCCCTGGCCACCGAGTTCATCGACGCGAGCCTGGGCATGCTGGGCAGCGGCGGACGGTTCCTGGAGATGGGCAAGATCGATGTGCGGGAGCAGTCCGCCATCGACCGGAGCCACCCGGGCGTGACCTACACCGTCTACAACCTGCCCGAGGCGGGCCCGGACCTCATCCAGCGGATGCTGGTCTCCATCGCCGAGCTGTTCACGCAGGGCAAGCTGGCCCCGCTGCCGCTGCGGGCCTTCCCCATGACACACGCCTCCGACGGCCTGCGTTTCATCGCCCAGGCCCGGCACGTGGGCAAGGTGGTGCTCGTCCCGGCCCAGCAGCGGGAGTTCGTCCGGCCGGACGGCGCGGTGCTCGTCTCGGGTGGCGTCGGCGACCTCGGCCGGCGCGTGGCCAGGTGGCTGGCCGGCACCCACGGCGTACGCGACCTGGTGCTGACCTCCCGCCGCGGGATGGAGACCCCGGGTGCGCAAGCCCTGGTGGAGGAGCTGTCCGAGCTGGGCGCCACGGCCACGGTGGTGGCCTGCGACGCGGCCGATCGCGACGACGTCGCCGCGGTGATGGCCCTGTTCGGTGACGAACGCCCGCTGCGGGGCGTGGTCCACGCGGCCGGTGTGCTGGACGACGGCGCCCTGACGGCGCTGACGCCGGATCGGTTCGACGCGGTCCTGCGGCCCAAGGTGGACGGCCTGTGGCATCTGCACGAGCTGACCCAGGACATGGAGCTGGACTTCTTCATGATGTTCTCCTCCATCGCGAGCGTCATGGGAGCCCCCGGCCAGGGCAACTACGCCGCTGCCAACGCCTTCCTGGACGCGCTCGCCCACCTGCGGCGGGCCGAGGGCCTGCCGGCCACCTCGGTGGCCTTCGGGCCCTGGGAGGGCGACGGCATGGCCGCCGGGCTCAGCGAGTTCGACCGGGCCCGCTTCGCCCAGCTCGGCCTGGACCGGCTGGCCCCGGACGAGGGCCTGGAGCTCTTCGAGCTCGCCGTCAGGAGCGGCCGTGCGCTGACCATGGCCGCCGCGCTGGACCTGAACCGCGTGCAGCACTACTTCGAGAACCGTGGCGGCATACCGCCGCTGTTCCGCGCGCTGCTCAGCGGCAACGCCGGCGGACGCTCGAGGGCCGGCGGCGGGACGGATCTGCGCAAGCTGCTGGGCGAGGCCGCGCCGGAGGAGTACCCGGACGTGGTGCTGAGCGTGGTCCGCGAGGAGGTGGCGAAGACCCTGGGCTTTGCCTCGGCGGAGGCCGTGGACGTCGGCGTGCCGCTCCAGGACATCGGCATCGACTCCCTGACGGCGGTGCTGATGCGCAACCAGCTGGCGGACCTGACCGGGCTCGCCCTGCCCGCGAAGATCGCGTTCGATCACCCCAACCTCACCTCGCTGGCCGACTTCCTGCTGGCGCAGCTGCTGGAGGCGGGGCTGGACGCGGCCTCCCCGACCGCCACCGGGACGGCGGCCACCGGGCCGGCCGAGCCGGCGGAGGCCGTGGGCGTGGACCTGTCCCCGGCCCGCAAGGGCCTGCTCCACCCCGACCTGCGCTTCACCAACGCCACCGGGGCGCCGGTACGCCCGGAGGCGGTGTTCGTCACCGGCGCCACCGGATTCGTCGGCGCCTACCTGCTGCACGAGCTGCTCGCCTCCGAGGTGGTCGCCTACTGCCTGGTGCGGGCGGACGACACCCGCCAGGCCATGGAGCGCCTGGTCGGCGCCCTCGACGCCTACGGCCTGTGGAAGGAGGAGTTCGCGCCGCTGCTTAACCCGGTGGTGGGCGACCTCACGAGGCCGCTGTTCGGCCTGGACGAGGAGGGCTTCGACGAACTGGCCGACCAGGTGGACGCCATCTGCCACTCCGGTGCCCTGGTGGACTGGATGCGGCCGCTGGAGGACTACATCGGTCCCAACGTGGTCGGTACGCACGAGGCGCTGCGCCTGGCCTCGCGCGGCCGCGGCAAGGCGTTCCACTTCGTGTCCACCTTCGCCACGCTGCCCAAGTACCTGGGGTACGAGGTCACCGAGGACGACCGGGAGTACGGCTACCTGACCTCCAAGTGGCAGGCGGAGCAGATGGTGGCCGCCGCCCGCTGGCGCGGCGCGAAGGCGTCGACGTACCGGCTGCCGTTCGTGGGTGCCTCGACGCGTACCGGGCACTTCCGGCTCGATCGCGGCGACTTCCTGCACAACCTGATCACCGGCGGCCTCGAGATGGGGAGCTTCCCGTCGCTGGCGGCGGACCTCACGGCGGTCCTGCCGGTCGACTACCTGTGCCGCACGATCGCCGAGGCGATGACCGGCGACCTGGCGCGCATCGGCAGGGACTACGACTTCGTCAACTCCGGGGCCCCGGCCTTCGACCGCTTCTTCGAGATGGTCGGCGCCGCCGGCGGCGGGGCGGAGATCGTGCCCTTCGACGAATGGCGGCAGCGGGCGCTGGCGTTCGCCGCCGGACACCCGGCGAGCCCCCTGGCCCGGATCGCCGCCCTGGTGGACGGCCTGACGGCGGAGGGCCTGGCGGACATGTTCGCCGCGCTCCCTGTGGGAGACGCCGTCTTCGGCGCGGAGGACTACCCGTCCCCGCCCCTCGACGAGGACTTCGTCCGCACCTATGTGGACCGCATCAACACTACGGACCGAGCGGAGAACACGACGTCATGAGCGACGCTACCCAGGCGGCAGACGCGACCGTGGACGACGACGCCACGGTCACCGGCACCTACCGGAAGACCGGCACCTTCCTGCACTCCTCGGCGGCGGCGCACGCCGAGCAGCTGTCCCCGGTGCTGGACAAGTACCAGGTCGACAAGGAGGAGATGGGGTCGAGGCTGCCTCCGCACCGGACGCTGAACACCAGCTGCTTCCACCCGGAGGTGCTCCCCACCGAGGTCGTCCGGATGAATCTGGACGACGATCTCGCGGACAACCTGGCACGCCAGCTGCGCTGTCAGGCGGTGATCCAGGAGAGCTTCGCGGCCGCCTCGATCGGCAGCTACTTCCCGGTCTCCACCATGTTCGAGAACTGCGTGCTGTTCGTGCCCTCGGCGAAGCGCTTCTACGACCTGAACCAGGACATCGTCCACGAGCACTTCCCCGAGGTAGAGACCGCGGTGGTGAACGCGTTCATCGTGCCGGCGGAGAAGCGGCCGTACGGCACCCATGCGGCCAGCTCGATCGCCCTGCAGATCCCGTCACTGGTGAAGAAGCAGCTCGGCTTCCCCACCGAGTACCGCAGCTTCCACACCGCGCTGACCCCGACGCCGCTGACCCGGCAGCCCTTCGTGATCTTCGAGGAGGCCGAGGTCGAGGCCCCGAACCTCCCTTACGTCTACGAGAAGATGCTGGAGCACGGCCTGGAGGGCGAGGAGAAGGACGCCGTCGACAAGGCGCTGTACCTCTTCCTGGAAGGGAAGCTGTCCGAGATCGACCTGCCGTCGGTGCGGGACTACCTCATGGCGATGTACTGGGCGAAGACGTACGCCGACAAGCCGTCTCCCGGCTACTACTGCGACAGCCGGGTGGGCGACGCGCTGGTCTTCGACAACTACCGGGCCCACGCCGACAGCACCCTGCCCCGCACCACCAAGGACCGCCTCACCATCGACCTGCGGTGCTTCAACAAGGTCCACTACCCCAAGGGCATGACCAGTGGCCTGGACTTCATCGTCGACCCGGACGAGCGCGCCTACCAGGTCAAGCGCAAGTGGGCGTCGATCGAGTTCCTGCTCGCCACACTCGGTTACGAGAGCGTCGACGAGTTCCTGCGCCTGGTGTTCGGCGGGGCCCGGAGCGCGGCGGACATCGATCCGTTCGGCCTGATGACCGACCTGCAGTTCGGCATCTACAACAAGTCCGAGTACCACCTCCTGGACCAGAACCTCGACGACCACTACGAGCGGGTCGAGGCCCTGTACGACCGCATCGCCAAGGAGGGGGAGTACGTCCTGCCGGAGCGGGCCAGGCAGTGCCTGGCGGCGCTGAGCGAGCAGCCCGGCACCTGAGGTCCGGAAAGGGCACGGCTGAAGTGAGCCACCGACACCGATCGAGGAATGCGCTGTGAGCCGAACCGAATCCGTGGACGACCTCGTGGAACGCTTCTACACGGTCGTGAAGCTGCCGCACGACCCGTTCACCAAGGTGTTCCTCAATCGGTGCCGTTCCCACACCGTCAAGGTCGACGGCCGTTTCTACAAGTACTACCAGAGCGGCAGCGGCCCCACCGTCCTGCTCGTCCACGGCCTGAACACCCATCTGGGCAGCATGGTGGCCATCGCCGAAGAACTCCTGGCCCAGGGTTACCGGGTGGTGCTGTTCGACGTGCCGCCGCACGGGGAGGCGCTGGGCACCACGGGTGACCCCGCCGAGATCCGCGCCCTCCTGCGCGCCCTGTACGACCGGCTCACCGGCCTGTACGCGGTGGTCGGCCACTCGATGGGCGGCCTGTGGGCCCTCACCGCGTGGCACGCCGGGGTGGCCGCCCGGACCGTGATCTCGATCTCCTCCCCGCCCGCCAAGATGTTCCTGGTCGAGAGGTTCGCCGAGATGAACGCCCTCGACGACGACCGGGTCCGGGGGGTGGCCGGGGAGATCGAGAGAAGGTTCGGCGAGACGGTGTGGGACGAGTACTCGGCGCTCGAGGCCGCCCGAGCGATCGACGTGCCGGGACTGGTCGTCCACGGCACGGCCGACGACTACGTGCCGCCCGTTCACGCCGGGGATCTGCATGCGAGCTGGCGGAACTCCACCGTGGAACTCGTCGAGGGCGCCGGACACTTCGACATCGTGGACTCACCCGAGGTACGGAAGATCATCTCCGCGCACCTGCGGAGCATGGAAGAAGCAAGGTAAGGGGCGATCAATTGGACACCGACATCACGGAAAAGCTGCGCCGGCTGGCCTTCACGCCGATGCGGACGCAGCCTCCGAACGCCACCCGGCCGATCCTGGAACAGGCTGCCAAGGAGGTCGAGGTCGTCGACGGCGGCAAGGTGGTCCACTACCTCTGGGGCGAAGGCGAGCGGCGGATCCTGCTGGTCCACGGCTGGGCCGGCAACGCCGGGCACCTGACCGTCCTTGCGGACGCGCTCGCCCGGGCGGGCTGCGCGGTGGTCGTCGCCGATCTCCCCGGCCACGGCGAGTCCGAGGGAGGGGAGTCCTCCGTCATCCACTTCGCCAAGGCGGTCGAGGCGGCCCACGAGCGGTTCGGTCCCTTCCACGCCGTCGTCGCCCACTCGCTGGGCGCCGCGGCCACGACCTACGCCATGTCGCGCGGGGTAACGCTGGAGCGGGCCGTGTTCGTCAACCCCATCAGCAGCTACACCAGCCTCTGGCGCCGCTCCGGCCAGGTGATGCAGGTGTCGCCGGAGGCCATCGGGCTGGTTCGCGCGCGTGCGGAGGAGTGGCTCGGCATCTCCTTCGACGCCATCGAACCCGCACTCGCGGCACGGGACTTCACCGGCCGGCTGCTCGTCGTCCACGACGAGAACGACCCGGAGTCGCCGATCACCGACAGCGAGGCGCTGGTGGCGGCCTGGGGACAGGCCGAGCTGATGCGGGTGCGGGACCTGGGCCACACCAAGGTGCTGCGCGACGAGGCCGTGGTCCGTCGCGCCGTCGGCTTCCTGACGGCGGACGGCTCGGGCGACGGAGCGGACAGCGACGCGGCGGGGGATGGAGCGGCGGGCCGGTGACACTTCCCGTGGCCGCGCACGCGATCGCCGCACTCGGCGCCTTCCTGGTCGTCGGCCACCTGGGACGCCGGCTGGCCCGCCGGATCGGGCAGCCCGGCGTCGTCGGCGAGATCGCGTTCGGCATGCTGCTCGGTCCGGCGGTACTCGGCTGGGCCTGGCCCGAGGCGCAGTCCGTGCTGTTACCGGCCGAGGTGCTGCAGCCGCTGCGCGACCTCGGGCATGCCGGACTGGTGCTGTTCCTCGTGGGCGTGGCCCACGAACTGCGGTTGGACGCCTCCCGCCTGCGGGACCGGGCCATCGGCTGGACGGCACTGGGCACCCTCGTGCCCTCCCTGGCGGTCGGCGCTGCGTTCGGCGGCTGGCTCGTCTGGTACGACCAGCCCTCCTTGCGGGGGGCCGCGCCCACCCTGGCCTTCGTGCTGCTGCTGGCGACCACCATGGCGGTCTCGGCGGTGCCCGTGCTCGCCAGGATCCTCGCCGACCGCGGCCTGACCGCCACCCGCGCCGGGCGGCTCTCGCTGACCTCGGCCGCGCTCATCGACTCCGTCGCCTGGCTGCTGCTGGCCGTGGTGATCGGCATCGCCCAGCCCGGCTCGGGCGGTGTCGCGACCGCGGCCACCGTACTGGTGACCGGAGTGCTGGCGGCCACCCTGGGCCGCCGCCTGCTGAGGACCACTCAGGCCGAGCGCCTGTGCGCCCGGTGGCCCTGGCTGGTGGCCGTCGTCCTGGGCGTCTGCGTGCTCCTCGCGGCGGGCGTGGCGGAGTCCTGGGGACTCACAGCGATCTTCGGCGCGTTCGTGGTGGGGCTCATGGTCCCGCCCGACTCGCCTCGCTGGGACGCACCGGTCCGCTGGGTGTCCACCCTGGGCCTGTGGCTGGTGCCCGTCTTCTTCATCGCCACGGGGCTGAGGATATGGACGGGCTCGGGCGGCATTCCGTGGCTGGTGACGATCCTGGCGACGGTCCTGGCCGTGCTCGCCAAGATCGGTGGCGGTTACGCGGTCTCCCGTCTGGGCGGGGAGGAGCACGCCGAGGCGCTTCGCGTCGGCGTGATGCTCAACACTCGGGGGCTCACCGAGATCGTCCTGCTCCAGGTCGGGTACAGCGCCGGAGTGCTCACCTCCGGCCTGTATCTGGCGCTGCTGGTGATGGCGGTGGTCACCACCTCGATGACCGGCCCGCTCCTGTCGCTGATCGACCGCCGCCAGGCCAGGCGCACGCCCTCCGGGCCCCGGAAGAGTGAGCAGCTCACGGCAGGGTGAGCACCTCTCCCCCGCCCGCGGCCGCCCCGGCGGCGCACGACAGGCCGCCGGGGCGGCGGGCCCCGCACCCCGGCCGGACTCCGGACTCGGGGCTTCGCAGGACCGACCGGCGGCGGGCGGGCGCCGGGCCCGGCAACGGGAGTCCGGCGAGAAGACCACCAGCCGGCGAGCAGCCGCGCGGGGCCACGGACCGCGGGCCGGACAGCGGAGGAGCCACACGTCGTTCGGCGACGACGCCGAGGGACGCCTGGGAAATGCGCAGCTTCCACCGGGGGTCAGGGCCCGTCACCGGAAGCGCGCCCATGCGGGTCGCAACCTCTCGCATCGACCCCGGCCATCCCGATCACGGAGCCGCACGACCAGGGAGAAGGTGAGTGTTCACGCCCGGCTGCCGGCAGCGGAGTCGCTGGGTGTGTCGGCCAGGCTGATGCGGGCCGTGATGCGCTTGCCGACCGGTTCCTGCTCCACGAACAGGTCCTCGGTGACGGCCTTGACGATCTCCAGGCCGTGCTGGCCGATTCTGCCGGCATCCGCGGCCCGGGCGACGGGGACCGCGGGGTCGCTGTCCCACACGACGACCTCCACGGCACGGGCGGTGATGCGCAGGTCCATCAGCACCGGGCCGGGGGCGTACTTGCGGGCGTTGGTGACCAGTTCGCTGACCACCAGCCGGGTGAGGTCCTTCACACGTGCGGAGACCGGCAGGTGATGTTCGTCGCCTGCCTGGTCGAGGAAGGCGGCGGCGTGGTGGCGGGCGTTCGCGATGCAGCCGTCGTCCCCGCCCAGGGCGTAGCCGGCCCGCATCAGGTACGCGTCCGGCGCCGTGCAGCCGTCACCGTCGGCTTGGGATCCCACCGGCCTCGCCTCACTCCCCGTTTACGCGCGCCTCTACCCCGATCCATGCCATGCATGCCGTACGGGTTTCGCCGGGCGCAGCCGCCCGGGTGCATCCGGCGGCGGCAGTGGGGCAGAATCGTCCGCGCAAGCCCTGACCCGTGCAAGCCCGAGCGCAGTCGAGGAGATCGTGACCCACATCGAGAACGCGGACCGGCCGGCCCGGCTTTCTGCCGGGCACCGCATGGTCGAGGGTGTCCGGGTGGTTACTCTCCGGGGCGAGATCGACCACGATGTCAAGGACCAGCTGAGCGAAGCCCTGCGGTGCGAGGACGGTGCCCCTCCACGGATCGTGGCGGATCTCGGCGGTGTGACGTTCATGGACTCCAGCGGGATCAACGTCTTCGTCTCCACCCACCAGCAGGTGAGCGGCGCGGGCGGGTGGGTGCGCATCGCCGGCGCTCAGGAAGCCGTCCTGCGCGTGCTCCAGCTGGTCGGCGTCGACGCGGTCATTCCCTGCCATCCCACCATCGAGCAGGCCCTGACCAACTGACCGCGTCACCCGGGGCGGTCGGGTCGGCGCGCCGTGGACGCCCTTGGAGCGTCCGGTCACTCAGGAGAGGCAGACGCGGCGCCGTGCCGCCGTGGTGGCCGCCGCGCCGGCCTCGTTCCCCGGCGCGGTGGTCGTCGTCGGCCACGGCCGCCGGCTGTGCGCCGACCGGCGCGGCGAGCGCCTCGAACCGCGCGCCGCCGCGCCCGTCGCCACCTCTGCCGACGCATGCGCCGTCACGTGCGCACAGCCTGGGCCACGATCGCGAGGACCGGGCCATGTGCGCCGGCCTCCCGCGCCGCGGCACGGCGCCGGACGAGCCGTCGCGGCCCGCCCGTCAGCGCAGCGCGCTTCGCCGCTGCCAGTCGGCCCACGACAGGTTCCACTGGCCGAAGCCGTTGGCCGGCGCGACGACGCCCTTGGTGTCCTTGCCGGTGATCTCGAACGGGTCGCCCGCCCGTACCTGGCTGTAGAACCAGGCCGCGTCGGCGTTGCTCATTCCTATGCAGCCCGAACTGCGGTTGGCGTTGCCGAACCAGCGGGCGTTCCAGGGAGCGGCGTGCGCGTACATGCCCGACCAGGTGAGCCGCATCGAGTAGTCGACCATCTTGTCGTAGGCGTCACCGAGGCCGACCGTCTCGGAGTTCATGTTGATGGTGCCCTCCTTGGCCATCAGGACGGCGGTGCCGCGCCAGGAACGCTTGTCGCCGCCGGGCGTGCCGCCGGAGACCGGGATGCGCCGGACGGTCCTGCCGTCGCGCAGGAGCGTGAGCTGATGGCTGTCCAGGTCCACCTTGACGATCTGCTGGACGCCGATGGTGAAGGTGGTGGTGTAGTCGCGCACGAACCAGCCGCCGTCGCCGGAGTCGGTGCCGTTCAGCCGGGCGTCGAGGGTGACCTTGGTGCCGGGTTTCCAGTACTTCTCGGGTCGCCAGTCCACCCGGTCCTTGCCCGACCAGTCGCGCATCCAGCCCCATGATCCCCCGGTGCCGTTCGAAGTGATGATCTTCAGCTGTTTCTCGACCTCGGCGCGGTTCTCGACGGGGTTGTCGAAGACGAGCGAGATCGGCTGGGCTATGCCGACGGTGGCGCCGGCGCCCGGTCGCCAGTCGACCTTGTTGACCTTGGCCGCCGGGGCGGTGGCGAAGGAGGCCCGGCTCGTGCCGGCGGTGCCGCCCCGGGTCCGGGTGGCCGCCGTGACCGCGTACGCCGTGCCGGGTACGGCCTTGCGCTCGGAGATCCACGAGCGGCCGTCGGCGGCGACCTTGCCGGCGAGTTCGCGGCCCTTGGCGTCGGTGACGGTCACCGAGGTGAGGCGTCCGTCCGCCGCGGTGACCTTCACCGGCTCGCCGGCCGCGGCCTGCCGGCCCGTGGGAGTGACCGTCACGGTGACGGGGCGGTCACCGTCCTTCCCGGCCGTGCCGGCGTCCGCCGTTGGCGGAGCGGGGTTCGCGGAACAGGCGGCCGCGAGCGAGGCGAACAGGGCCACGGCGACGGCGGAACGTACCGGGGCGTGGACGCGGACACGAATGCGGTGCAACAGGACCTCCGGGGCGGAAGGGAGCGAGGGCCGGCAAGGAAGGGCCGGGCAGCCGATGTCGTGACTGTAGATGCGGAGAAGCGCAGGTCAGCGGTGGCGGAGCAATGTGACGGCGACTGGTGAGGAACGGTCATGGTCCGGTCACATTCGCCGCGCGGGACGGTCACGGGCGGCTGTGAGCATCTCGTGCAACCCCGCGACCGTCCGGGGAGAAGGAGAGGCCCAGTCCGTGTCAGCGCTGCTCGTACCGCCCCGACGCCCTCACGACGAGGGCAACCGGTCCCTCAGGCTGGAATGCGTCACCGCCGAGACCTACCGGGCCTTTCTCGCCTCCCGCGACGGCGCGGCGCTCGGCGCCGGATTCCTGCAGTGCCCGTCCTGGGCCGACGTCAAGGAGGGCTGGCGTGCCCAGCTGGTCGGTTGGGGTCCTGATCCGCAGGCCGGCCGGCTGACGGGAGTGGCGCTGGTGCTGCTGCGTCCATTGCCGGGTACGCGCAAGTACTTCGCCTACCTTCCCGAGGGACCCGTCGCCGACTGGGCGGACCCGGACATCGACGGCTGGCTCGGCCCGCTGCTCGAGCACCTGCGCGGCGCGGGCGCCTTCGCCGTGCGCATCGGTCCCTCGCCTGCCTACCGGCGCTGGGACGCGGCCCTGCTGAAGTCGCTCGGCGGACCGGACAGGCGTCTGGGCGACGTCCTCGCCAGCGAGGTCGACCCGCTCGGCACCGCGGTGGCCGATCGGCTGCGCGCCCGCGGCTGGCGCCGCTGCGGCGGTGACGGATCGGGGGACGACGGGGACGCCCAGCCGCGCCATGTCTTCCACGTGCCCCTCGCCGGGCGCAGCACCGAGGATCTGTGGTCCGGGCTGAACCAGGAGTGGCGGCGCAACGTCCGGCGCGCCCGGAAGGAAGGCGTGGAGGTGGTCGTGGGCAGTGCGGCCGACCTGCCCGAGTTCTACCGGCTGCTGCGCATCACCGAGGAGCGCGACGGTTTCCGGCTCGGCCGCTCGCTCAGCTACTACGAACGCCAGTACGCGGCGCTCAACGCCGAGGAGCCGGGCCGGATGAAGCTCTACCTGGCCCGCCACCGCGGGGAGGTCCTCGCCGCGCACACCATGATCACGGTGGGCCACAGGGTCTGGTACCAGACCGGCGCCTCCGCCGACCACCGCCGGGAGGTACGGCCGTCGAACGCCCTGCAATGGCGCATGCTGCTGGACGCCCACGCGCTGGGCGCTGACGTCTACGACATGCGCGGGGTACCCTCCACCCTTGACCCTGGCGAACGTGCGTACGGACTGTTGCGGTGGAAGCTCGGCACCGGCGGACAGGTCGTCGAGACGTTGGGGGAATGGGAGAGAGCCTTGGGCGGCACCGCCAATCAGACGCTTCACCGCGCCTTCCAGGCGTACCTGAACCGCCGGTGAGGCCGCCGATGTCGCAGACGGGCACAGCGCCGGACGGCGGCTCCGGTACGGAGGCGAGCACGGCGCCGGACGGCGGCTCCGGTACGGGCAGTCGCGCGGGAGCCGTACCCGGCGACGCCCGCAAGGCGGTCTCCGCAGCGCGCAGCAGTGCGGTCATGGCCGCCGGCTCCCTGGTGTCCAGGGGTACCGGTTTCGTCCGTTCCGCCGTGGTCGCCGCGGCGCTCGGCACGATCGGACCCACGGCGGACGGTTACGCGGTCGGCAACTCACTGCCCACCATCGTCTACATGCTGCTCCTCGGCGGCGCACTGAACGCCGTCTTCGTGCCCGAGCTGGTCAAGGCGGCCAAGGAGCACGACGACGGCGGGGCCGCGTACACCGACCGGCTCGTCACGGTCTGCGTCGTAGCCCTGCTGGCGATCACCGCGACCGCGGTGTGGGCGGCCCCCGCGATCGTCGACGCCTACACCGACTACAGCGGTCCGCAGGCGGCGATGACGACGGCGTTCGCGCGCTACTGCCTGCCTCAGATCTTCTTCCTCGGACTGTTCACACTGCTGGGGCAGGTGCTCAACGCACGCGGCCGGTTCGGCGCCATGATGTGGGCCCCGGTCCTCAACAACGTGGTCGTCATCAGCGTCTTCGGTCTGTTTCTGGCGCTGGCCATGGGTGGCGGGGACACGCTCACCGCGACCGAGACCGCGCTGCTCGGCTGGGGGACCACCGCCGGGATCGCCGTCCAGGCACTCGCCCTCGTCCCGGGGCTGCGCGCGGCCCGCTTCCGCTGGCGGCCGCGCTTCGACTGGCGGGGCAGCGGACTGACGCGCCCCCTGCGGTCCGCCGGCTGGCTGGTGCTGCTGGTCCTGGCCAACCAGGCCGCCTACTGGGTCACGACCCGGCTGGCCACCACCGCGGGCCTGCAGGGAGGCCCCGGCTACAGCGCCTACAACAACGCCTATGCCCTGTGGGTCGTGCCGCACGGCATCATCACGGTCTCCCTGGTGACCGCGCTGCTGCCCCGGATGAGCGCGGCGGCCGCCGACGCGGACACCGCGGCCCTGCGGCGGGACGTCTCGCACGCCCTGCGCGCCTCGGCGGCCGCGGTCGTTCCCGCCGCCTGCATGCTGTTCGCTCTCGCGCACCCGGTGATGGCCCTCGTCTTCGGTCACGGCAGGACGAGCGCGGGCGACACGGCCGCGATGGCCGGGATCCTGATGGCGTTCGCGCCCGGACTCGTCGCCATGTCGGGCCAGTACGTGCTCTCCCGCACCTTCTACGCGCTCGGCGACACCCGTACGCCTTTCCTGCTCAACCTGGTGATCGTCACCCTCAACGCGGGGCTGTCCGTGTCCGCCGCCCAGCTGTTGCCGGCCCGCTGGGCGGTGACGGGGATGGCGGCGGCGTACTCCCTGGCACTGTTCGCGGGTTGGGCGGTCACGGGCCGGGTGCTGAGCCGTCGGCTGGTCGTGGCCCGGCCGTGGCGGTCGTCCGCCGTCGTGGCACACGCACGGCTGCTCCTCGCCGCCGTTCCCGCCGCCGCGCTGGGTCATCTGGCGGCGACCGGGGCCGCACGGGCCGGGGTTCCGGCCGCGACGGCCGCCGGAGCGGCCGTCATCGTGCTCACCTTCGCGCTGCTCGCCCGTCCGCTGCGGCTGACCGAACTCGACGCGCTGATCACCGGCGTACGCCGACGACTGGCCCGGCGCTGAATCATCATCGAGGAGACTGTTGATGCCCCGCGTACTGCTCATCGAGGACGACCCCGCCGTGCGGGAAGGCGTCGAACTCGGTCTGCGCCGCCGCGGCCACGAGGTGCGGTCGGCCGCCACCGGCGAGGCCGGACTCGCCGCGCTGGGCGAGTTCCGCCCCGATCTGCTGCTGCTGGACCTGATGCTGCCCGGCATGAACGGCGTGCAGATCTGCCGGCGCGTCCGCGAGGACAGCCAGCTGCCCATCATCATGCTCACCGCACGCGGCGACGACTTCGACATGATCGTGGGACTGGAGGCGGGCGCCGACGACTACATCGTCAAGCCCGCCCGCCCCGACGTGATCGAGGCGCGCATCCGTGCCGTGCTGCGCCGTATCGAGGACACCGGCCCGGGACGGCCGGCCACGGAGATCCACGGCGACCTCACCATCGACCGGGCCGGACTGACCGTCACCAAGGCCGGCCGGCACCTGGCGCTGGCTCCCTCCGAGCTGAAACTGCTGCTCCACCTCTCCGCCGCCCCGGAGCAGGTCTTCAGCCGTCAGCAACTGCTGGAGCACGTGTGGGAGCACAGCTACCACGCCGACGCGCGCCTGGTCGACGCGTGCGTCCGCCGCCTGCGCAACAAGATCGAGGACGATTCCGGCACCCCCCGGTACGTCCAGACGCTGCGGGGCTTCGGCTACCGCTTCGGGCCGCTGTGACCGGGACGCCCATCCTCGGCCGGGGGCGCCGCGGCAGGAACGGCGGCAGGAACGGGAACGGGGACGCAAGCGGGCACGGCCTCGGCGCGGTGCCCGGCGCCGGGGCGTACAGCGGTCCGGCCGACGGAAGCGCCGAGGCCGGCGGCGGCCCGGCCCGCGACGGCGATGTGCCGGGATGCGACGGCGCGGAGCACCCCGGGGGCGGACGTCCCGCCGGCCGGCGAAGGCGCTCCGGCGCCGGCGGGCGGTGGCCGGCGCGGCGGGCGTGGGCGTTCGGTCTGCGCACGCGCCTGGTTCTGGCGTTCTTGCTGGTCGCGGTCGTCAGCGCCGGTACCACCGCGGCGCTGACCTACCGCGAGGCTCGCAGCGCCCTGCTGAAGACCGCGCAGGACACGGCCGTCTCGTCGTTCCGCGATCAGGTCCAGCAGACCGGTTTCCCCCTGCCCGTACGGGGCGAGGGCATGGAGGAGGTCCTGCGCGACATCGCCCGCAAGGGCAAGCCGCACCCCTGGGTCGTCTTCGCCGAATACGGCTCGATCCGTGCCTCCTCCGGCACCAGCCCCGTCTCCGGCGTCATCACCCCGCAGCTGCGGCGGGCCGCGCGGGCCGATCCCCACGGCAGCTTCCAGCGGGTCGTCAAGGACGGGGTCCCGTATCTGACCATCGCCATGCCCACGGTCTTCCGGACCGGTCCCCAGGGTGTGCTGCCCACCGGGCTGATCCTGTACGCCGTCATGCGGATGACGGACGAGCAGATCAACGTGGACGCGCTCATGACCGCCGCCCGCGACGGTGCACTGCCCGGACTCGCCGTCGCCCTGCTGCCCGGCCTGCTCGCCGCCCGCAGCGTGCTGCGGCCGGTGCGGGAACTGCGCCAGGCCGCCCGGAGCATGGGCAGCGGCAGGCTCGACACCCGTATCCGCGTGCGGGGCAGGGACGAACTGGCCGACCTCGCCCGCACCTTCAACGAGTCCGCGGGCAAGCTCGAGCACTCCGTGCGGGAACTGCGCCAGGCCGAGGCGCGCGCCCGCCGTTTCGCGTCCGACGTCTCGCACGAGCTGCGCACGCCGCTCGCCGGCATGCTCGCGGTCACCGAGGTCCTCGACGAGGACGCGGGCCTGCTGGACCCCGACACCGCCCGGGCGGTGCGGCTGATCAGCTCGGAGACCGGAAAGCTCGCCGTCCTCGTCGAGGACCTGATGGAGATATCCCGCTTCGACGCGCGGGCGGCGGAGCTGAACACCGACGAACTCGACGCGGCGGAGGCCATCCGCAAGACGCTGCACAACCGGCACTGGACGGACGGCCGGGTCCGCGCCGAACTGCCCGACGGGATCCGTGTACGGCTCGACCCGCGCCGCTTCGACATCGTCATCGCCAACCTCGTCGGCAACGCGTTGCGGCACGGCGGTGCGCCCGTCACCGTACGGCTGCGCAGCGAGATGAGCTCCGGCGGGGTGCCCGTGCTGGTCACCGAGGTCGCCGACAGCGGCCCCGGCATCCGGCCCGAAGTACTGCCGCACATTTTCGACCGCTTCTACAAAGCCGACGCGGCCCGTACCCGCTCCGCGGGCAGCGGTCTGGGGCTCGCGATCACTCTGGAGAACGTCAGGCTGCACGGTGGGACGGTCCGCGCGGGGAACCTGCCGGGGGGAGGCTCCGTCTTCACCGTGGAGATACCGCTGCGCACGGGAGGGGACGGCGCGTGAGTCAGGGGACGCACGGGAGGGGACGGCGCGTGAGTCAGGGAGGCACGGGAGGGGGCGGCGCGTGAGGCGGTGGCACACACGCCGTCCGGTGCTCGCCGCCGCGCCGATGGCAGCAGCCCTGCTGCTCGCCGGATGCGGAATCCAGGAGACCGACGTCATCGAGGCGGGCGGTCCGGCCAGTGTGCAGGCCTTCGTCGAACCCGGCTACGACGCGCTGCTGTTCTTCCGGATGCCGCACGGCAAGCTGACGCCCGTGATCCGGTCGTTCCCACCCCGGAACCCTTTCGGCGACGAGTATCGGCAGGCCGACGGGGCGGCTCCGCCGGCGGTGCCGGAGAGCGCGATGTCCGCGCTGCTCAGTGGCCCGGGAGAGGCCGACAAGGCCGCCGGGCTCGGCACCTCCCTGCCCCGGGTCACGGCCGACGGCGTCCGGGTCCGGCTCTCCGGGGATGGAAAGGTCATGGTGAACCTTCCCCTCGCCCTCGGCGGGCTGGACGCGACGGCTGTGCGCCAATTGATCTGCACCGCCGCCTACAGCAAGGACCGCGACGGCCGGGCCACGGTGCTGCTCACCGGCCAGGACGGCGTGACGGCGACCGGTACCTGCGGTCTCGACCTCAACACCGACGCCACTCCCGTGGCCGTCGAAACCGGCAGCCGGACGACGCCGCCCGGCCGGGCCGGCTAGGCCGTGCATCGGAAGTTGATCTCGGGCCGTGAATGATCACGGTTCATGGGTCGGAGAGATCCCACGGACGAGCAGTGGGCGATGCTGGAGCCGCTATTTCCGGAGGGTGCCAAGGTGGGGCGGCCGCCCCGTCCGGCCTCGGCGGCAGCTGATCGACGGCATGGGGTTCCGGGTCCGGACCGGTGTTCCGTGGTGGGACGTCCCCGTCGAATGCGGACCGTGGAACCGGTCGACAGCCTGTTCCGTCAGTGGCCGGAACGGTGGTGAATCCTCACCCGGCTCCAGTCCCTGGCCGACGGCAGGTCCTGAAGAACGTCGAGGACCTGGTAGAGGGTCAGGCCGGTGTCCGGACTTCTGGTCGAGCCGCCTGAGGGTGAAGCCACCATCAGCATCAACATGCTCACAAGCGACCCCTGGCAGCCCAGCCCCACGCCTGACTGAACGGCGTCGCCCCTAGAGGGGTGCCCGCGCCCCTCAACCACCTGGCCCAGGGGGCGGCGCCACGGCCGGTTCAGGGGTGCGAGGGCTGCCGGACGGCGCGGGTCACGCGGCCACCGCCTGGCCGCGGCTCTTCTCGGCGCGGTAGAGCCCGTAGGCGGCCCAGAAGCCAGAGACGCCGATGAGGACCATGGCGGCGATCACCGGCCACTGCCACGGGTCGGAGACGTGCAGCGCGAGGAACCACACCTTGTCCGGGGAGCCGCTGAGTTTGATGCCCAGGGGCACCAGGCCCTGCGGGAGCAGCCCGATGAGGCCGACGGCCATCGCCGTCCACATCAGCGTCTGGCGCTGGGCGGACATCGTCTCGAACGGGGACTTGCCGACCCCCTCCTCGGGGGTGGCCGTCGACGACGGTGCGCCCGAGCGCATCAGGTGCAGCAGCTCCGGCCCCTGGTCCCGGAGCTTCCGTGCCGCCACCGAGCCGAGCAGCACATGGCTGAGCACACCCGTGAGCAAGGCGACCGGGAGGCTCGCCCACAGCAGCGCGGGCCGCTCCAGGGCGTGGCCCGCCCAGGCGACCCCGAGGGTGGGGCCCACGGCCAGCGCGACCAGGAAGAACATCAGGAAGGACTGGCCGGTGACATCGCCGTGGTCCATCGGCGAGTTCTTGCTCTTGCGCGGGTCCGGGCCGGGCACCAGGACCGCGACGGAGGCCCAGATCAGCAGGCCGGAACCGCCGCCGAGGGCGGCGATGTTGCCCGCGAGCGCCCAGGGCAGCAGGTCGGGGTCGCCGTGGACGAGTGTTCCGGCGAGCGTCAGCAGCAGGGTGAGCGGGCCGAAGACGATCAGCCAGGCGAGCTGGCGTGCGCGGACGTCGGCCCTCTCCTTCCCGGGCACCGTCAGGGTCAGCCAGAGCGCGGTGCCGTCCTGTCCGTAGAGGTTGGCGCAGGTCGCCGCGGCCATGAGCGCGCCAGCCGCGCCGACGAACGGGAACGCGGCGGTGAAGTCGAAGATCAGCGGGAACAGCGCGGTGATGACCGCGAAGGCCGGGCCGAGCACGATGCTCTGGGTGCGTATCGGATCGCGCCACCAGGTGCGCAGCTCCTTGAGGCAGATCGTCCCCACGTCGCCGCGGAACAGCCGCGGACGCCGTGCGGCGGCCTGCGCGCAGGAGCCGCGGACGACGGGACGGGCCAGCCGCTGCGGTCCGATGAGCGCGCTCCACGCGGCGAACAGCGCCGCCACGAGCACGGCCAGGGCGGCCAGCGGCCCCACCGCCCAGAGCCAGTCGCCGCGGCCCGCCGCCTCGACGGCGAGCAGGCCCCAGCTGGAGGGCAGCGCTCGCACCACGGTGGAGAAGGCGGGCGGGAAACCGTACTCGAGGAGCAGGTAGACCCCGATGAACAGCACCCAGGAGAAGGAGCACAGGGAGACGATCGCGGCGGTGACGGTCGCGGTGATGGCGCCGCCGATACGGGACCGGGCCAGTGCCCGGAACAGCAGGGTGACCACCCGGGACAGGATCACCATGAAGAGCAGGGGCAGCACCACGGCGGGCACCGACACCACGACGGCCTGCCAGCTCAGCCGGGCCGCGAAGGCGATCGTCGCTCCGAGCGCCAGCACGGTGATCGCCGTGGTGACGGAGACCAGCGCGGCGGCCAGCAGCCCCGTGGTGAGGGTGCGGCGCGGGATCGGCTGCCGGTGGAAGTGCTCCCCGTTGAGGGCGGGTTCGCCTGCGAAGATCGGGCCGACGATCCAGCCCAGTGCCCACAGCGCGAAGGTGACCGCGAGCACGTCCGTCAGCATCCGCGGCTGGGAGAAGTCGAGGAACGCCAGGATGACGGTGGTGACGGCGAGGCAGCTCCCGGCGGCCCAGCCGAGGCCGCTCAGCGCCATCTTCGTGTCGGACGTGCTGTGGCGCAGCACGGCCAGTTTCATCCGGATCAGGACGCCAACCACGACAGTCCCTCCCCGCCGCCGATGGTCACGCCGACCAGCTCGACGAAGGTCTCCTCCAGCGAGCGGCTGCCCCGCACGTCGTCCAGCGGTCCCTCGGCGACGACGCGGCCGCGGGCCATCACGCCGACGGTGTCGCAGAGTTGTTCGACGAGTGCCATGACGTGGCTGGAGATCAGAACGGAGCCGCCGCCGTCGACGAACCGCCGCAGGATCTGCTTGATGGTGGCGGCGGAGACCGGGTCGACCGCCTCGAACGGCTCGTCGAGCACCAGCATCCTGGGTGCGTGCAGCAGGGCCGTGGCGAGGCCGATCTTCTTGCGCATGCCGGTGGAGTAGTCGACCACCAGGGTGCGTTCGGCGGAGCCGTCGAGTTCCATCACGGCGAGCAGCTCGTCGGCGCGCCGGTCCGCCTCGATGGCGTCGATGCCGTGTAACTGGCCGAGGTGGGTGAGCAGTTCCCGGCCGGTGAGCCGCTCGGGCATGGCCAGCCCGTCGGGCAGGACGCCCAGCAGGCGGCGCGCCTTCAGCGGCTCCCCCCAGACGTCGACGCCGTGGACCCTGGCCGTGCCCGCGTCGGGCCGGAGCAGGCCGACGGCCATCGAGAGGGTGGTGGTCTTGCCCGCTCCGTTCGGTCCCACCAGTCCGTAGAAGGAGCCGGGCCGGACGGCGAGTTCCACGTGGTCCGCCGCCGTGTAGTCACCGAAGACCTTGTGCAGGCCGTCGAGGCGGAACGCGGGTTCCTCTCTACCGGAGTCCCTGGAGGTCGTGTCGGTCGTGGTCGTGTGCTGAGTTACGTCGTCCACCGCATTCCTCTGGGTGAGACACAGGGTGGCCCCGCGGGGTGCGGGCCTCTCGGTCCTGCCTGCCATCCTGCCAACGTCCCGTCACGCTTGCGAGTTCGTTCACGTGGCAGGCCGGAACGCAGCGGTCGCGATCCGCGCGTACCGAGTGAGGGTGTTGAGGGGGCTCAGCTCGGACGGCTCCTCCGATGGTCCCCGCACCGGTTCGCGGTCAACACCCCCCAACCCCGGAACGTGCCCCTCTAGGGGCAACGCCGTTCGGTTCGCCGGCGGGGAGGGCGGCCGTCATCGCGTGCCGCCGTTCTCCCCGGAGTCGATCAGGCCACCTATGCCGCCGGGACGGGCAGCCGCTGCGACTCAGCGGCCGGACGCAGTAAGAACCTGGCACGGTATTGCGGTCCGAGCAGAAGAAGGCCACGGGCGCCGGCGAGGCTGACGCGGAGGCCTTCGATTCTCCGAGTCAGCCTCCCGCTGGGCCTCGGTGATGCGGTCGAGAAGGTTGTCGTGGATCTCCACGAGCCGACCGGGTTGGTCCGGAGGAGGGAGTAACGGACGGTGGAGGAAGTCGGGCCGGGGCCCGGCCCGCGCCCCTGGGCGGCCCGTCGGTCGGCCCGCGGCCCTGGGCGGCCGGGCGGTCGGCCGAGCGGCGTCGCCGCGCCGGCCGGCGCCCGTTACGGAGTCCGCGCCGCCGCCTGCTCCAGCGCCTGTTCCAGGTCCGCCCACAGGTCCTCGACGTGCTCGATGCCCACGGACATCCGTACCGTCCCGGGGCCGATGCCGGCCGCGTCGAGGGCGGCGGGGTCGAGCTGGCGGTGGGAGGTGGAGGCCGAGTGCATCACCAGGGTCTTCACGTCGCCGAGCGAGGCGGTCAGGGATGCCAGGCGGACCGCCTCGATGAAGGCGCGGCCCGCCTCGCGCCCGCCCGCGAGGTCGAAGGAGATGACTCCGCCGCCGCCCTTCGGCAGCAACCGGCGTGCGATGGCGTGGTCGGGGTGCGCCGCCAGCGCCGGGTGGCGGACAGCCGCGACCGCCGGGTGCGCGGCCAGCCGGCCGGCCAGGTCGAGGGCACTCGCGCTCTGCCGCTCGATGCGCAGCGGCATCGTCTGCAGGCCCCGCAGGGTCAGCCAGGCGGCGAACGGGTCGGTGATGGCGCCCTGTTCGATGGCGTGGTGGCGGATGCGGCCGTACAGCTCGGCGTCCTTGAAGACCGCGATCCCGCCGAGGACGTCGGCATGTCCGGCCATGTACTTGGTCGCCGAGTGGATCACGACGTCCGCGCCGTGCTCGATCGGCCTGCACAGCAGTGGCGAGGCGAAGGTGTTGTCGACGGCGCTGGGAATGCCGGCTTCGGCGGCGACGGCGATCAGGGCGGGCAGGTCGGAGACCCGGGTGGTGGGGTTGGCGATGGTCTCCAGGTAGAGCAGCCGCGTCTCGGGCCGCACGGCTCGCCGTGTCTCCTCGGGGTCGGTCCCGGAAACGTACGTGACCTCGATGCCCCAGCGCGCGGCGAGGTCGGTGAGTGTCGCGTAGGTGCCGCCGTAGAGGCAGCGCTGCGCGATGACATGGTCCCCGGCGGAGAGCAGTCCGAGCAGGAGGCCGCTGATGGCGCCCATGCCGGAGGCGTAGGAGAGGGCGGCGGCTCCCCCTTCGAGGCGGGTGACGGCGTCCTCCAGGGCGCGGACGGTGGGGTTGCCGAGGCGGCTGTAGACGAAGGTGTCGGGCGAGTGGAAGGCGTCGGCCATCGCGTCGGCGCTGTCGAAGGCGAAGACGTGCCCCTGGTGGAGGGGGACGCCCAGGGGTGTGCTGCCGGTGATCCGTACCTGGGGAGGGTGGACGGCGAGGGTCTCGGGTCGCAGTGCTGCGGTGTCGTCGCTCATGGATCCCAGTGAACGGGCGGTCCGCTTGCGGTCACAGGACCAATCGCGGCAGATTGGTCCGGCGATGAAACCAATTCCTCTGCCTCTGGACGAACTCGTCGCCCGTCTCGGCCGCTGGTCGGCCGGGCGGGGACCGCTGTATCTCCTGCTCGCCGCCCGTTTCCGGCAGTTGATCGACGAGGGGCTGCTGGCTCCGGGTGTCCTGCTGCCGCCCGACCGGCGGCTCGCCGCTGCCCTCGCGGTGGGCCGGACGACGGTCGTGGCGGCGTACGACACACTGCGTCAGGAAGGCCGGCTGGTACGGCGGCAGGGCAGCGGGACGCGCGTCGCGCCCGCCGCGCTCCCACCCGGACCTCGCGTGCGGGAGACGTCCAACCCTCTCTTCCTGCATCTGCTGGAGACACCCGACGACGTGATCCTGATGAGCTGCGCGGCCCCGCTGGACCCGCCGCCCGAACTCACGGAGGCGTACCGCACGATGACCCTCCCGGCCGGGGACCTGGGCTACCACCCGGCGGGGCTTCCTGCTCTGCGGGAGGCGATCGCGCAACGGTACGCCGCCCGGGGCGTCCCGACCGGTCCCGAGCAGGTCCTGGTCACCACGGGTGCGCAGCAGGGCCTTTCGCTCGTGACCCGGCTGCTGGTCGCGCCCGGGGACGGGGTACTGGTCGAGGCGCCGACGTATCCGGGGGCGCTGGACCTGTTCCGGGAGGCGGCGGCCGTCGCGCACCCGGTGGCGGTGGGGCCGGACGGGGTGGACGTGGCGGAGGCGGTCACGGTGATGGAGGATCACCGGCCCGCTCTGGCCTATGTGGTCCCCCGGTTCCACAACCCGACCGGATCGGTGCTTCCCCCGCTGGCCGGCCGGCGGCTCGTCGAGGCGGCGAACAGGCTCGGTGTGCCGCTGGTGGACGACGAGGTGCTGGCCGACCTCGCGTTCGAGCCCCGGATGCCGCCGCCGTCGCTGTCCTGCTACGGGGACGTGATCGGGATCGGCTCACTCAGCAAGGCCGTGTGGGGCGGACTGCGGATCGGTTGGGTGCGTGGCACGGCACCGCTGATCGCGCGGCTGGCCCGGCTGAAGGCCATCCACGACCTCGGGTCGGACGTGGCGGCGCAGCACGTGGCCACACGGCTGCTGGACGGTTTCGCGCCGATCGTGGCGGCCCGGGCGCGGATGCTGCGCGCCGGCCACGACCACCTGCGGGCCGAGCTGGCGCGGCTGCTCCCCTCGTGGAGCTGCCCGCCGGCCGAGGGCGGCCAGACGATCTGGGTGAGCCTCCCGTACGGCGACGGCGTCGCCTTCGCCCAGGTGGCGCTCCGGCATGGTGTGGCGGTGCTGCCGGGCGCCACGATGGACGCACTGGGCGGGAGCACGCGCTGCCTGCGGCTGCACTTCCTGCTGCCTCCGGACCTGTTGTCGGAGGCGGTGGGCAGACTGGCGCGGGCCTGGGCCGAGTACGGGGCCCAGGCCGCGCCGACGACCTCTCCGACGGTCTCACCGGCAGCGCTGAACGCGATCGCGGTCTGAGAAGCGGGGCCCGGACCGGCCAGGTACGGGTCCGGGTCCGGGGCGGGTGCCGCGTACGCATGCGGCGTCGGTTCCGGGCCCGGGTCCGCGGCATCACGAAAGGCCGGGGCCGACGGACCCACCCCCATACGGGGAAGTGCTCGACGGGCGACGGACCTTCGCACGGAAGCCGGCGCGCAGAAGAACAGTCGCCCGACCGCAACAGCTCCGGCCCGCGGTGGGACGTAGCCGGTGTCGACCGTCACTCCTCGCCCAGGGCGGCTGCCCATAACACCTGTGTGGTGGCGGCTGCGCGCAGGGCGGCCTCGAGGTCGTCGGACGAGTGCAGAGTTCCCTTGCCGTCCGGCGGGATGATCCATTCCAGGTGTCCCGCTTCCCGGTAGGGGGGCGGCACGGCCACCCAGCTGCTGCTGCTGGCGTACCGCAGGCCGGACCCGAACCATTCGTCGTTGTCCGGTGGCAGGAAGAACCCGATTCTCCGTGCCTTGCGGTCCAGCAGGGTGGGGCCGGGCGGTGTTGTCCGGTCGCACCACAGGGCCTCGAGGGCGAGCCAGCCCCGGTCCTCGGGCGTACTGAGGACGTTCCAGTAGCGTCCGGCCTCCAGCAGCGCCGTTCCGGGGTCTCCCCGCCACTGCTTCCTGCACGCCACGGGGTCGGCCGCCGCCGCCGCCAGCCATTCGACGCTCCGCATCCACACTGGATTCCACACAAGAACCTCCTGCGACAGGGCGGCGCGCGGCCGCTCGCGTGCGGGCGCGCCGAGCCGGTAGGCCGGCACGAACGATCCGGCCCGGGAACGCTGGATCATCCTCGTGAGCCGCGGGGTCCGTCCGGAAGGGTGGCGAACGGTGGCGATAGAGGTCAGAGGTTCGACGGTGGCATGCGTGCTCGGACCCCTCCGCCCGGCGGTGGGCGGTGCCGCGGTTCGGTCGTCGCACCGTCCCTCTCCGCGGTTGCCGCCGACGCCGGGCGGCCGAGGCGCCCGTGCAAGGTGGGGCCGACGGCCGTCGAGGGCGTGAACAGCTGGCGGTTCGGTGTGCCGCTGATGTTGCCGGTGATCACGCTGGTGGTGCTGTTGCTGGTCAGCCAGTTGTTGACGGTGGCGCTGGACGCGTCGCCGTGGACCGACTTGTAGAGGGCCGCCACGCCGGAGACGTGCGGCGAGGCCATGGAGGTGCCGCTCGACGAGGTGGAACCGCTGCCGGCCCGCGCCGAGGTGATGCTCACCCCGGGGCGTAGAGGTCGGTGCAGCTGCCGTAGTTGCTGGAGCTCGCCTTGCGGTCGGCGGAGTCGGACGCGGCCACCGTGATGGTGCCCGACGCGCTCGCCGGGGACACGTTGCAGGCGTCCTGGTTCTCGTTGCCCGCCGCTACGGCGAGGTGCACCCCGGAGTTGGCGAGTGCGGTGGCCGCGTTGTTCAGGGCCGCTGAGTAGCCGCCGCCCAGCGAGGCGTTGGCGACGGCGGGCTTGACGGCGTTCTGCCGGACCCAGTCGAAGCCGGCGATGATGCCCGAGAACGAACCGGAACCCTGGCAGTTGAGCACGCGCACACCGCGCAGCTGGACGCCTCGGTCCGGGCACCCGGGGACTGCCCGTGGCTCGGCCTCGAAGGTTCCCGAGGAGAAGGACCCGCCGGTGAGGCCCCCGGAACTGCGCGACCGCACCGGCGGTTCGGCGGCGTTCAGGCCCGGCGAGCGCCGTCGATGCTCACCGTCGGCGCCGGCGGGCCGTCCGGCTCAGAGCCCCAGCGCTCCGGCTTCCGTGATGCTGGCCCAGTCGTTCTCGGGGTTCGCCCAGAACGAGATCTTGAGGTGGCGGGCGTCCAGGGAGCCCGCGGTGAACAGCACGGTCTCGGGCGCCGTCGTCGTGCCCGAGCTGCGGCCTTCCCACACCTTGGTGTAGGAGACGCCGTCCTGCGACGCGTGGATGGTGTAGTCGTTCCAGCGGAGGTTGCCCCGGTGCCAGGCCACCGTCGCGCCGCACAGCTGGCGGACCGCACCGGTGTCCAGGATCAGTGCGGCGCCGAAGCCCTGTCCGGACCAGCGGGTGGTCAGGTCGCCGTCGATGGCGTTGGCCGGCGGGCTGGACGGCTCGTACGTCGTGGCGGACGCCGAGGCCACCGCCGCCGCGCGCGTGCAGGTCCGCTGAGGTGCGACGTCCTTGTAGGTGGCGCGTTCGTCACCGAGGCGCAGGGCGTCGTGGTGCAGCACTCGCTGGGTGACGCTGGAGGGAGCTCCGGTGTTCCAGTCCCACTTGTAGATGCCGAACTTGAAGTACGGGGATTTCGGTCCCCCGCCGTGGGTGGCGACGCCCGCCCGGTGGACGACTCGCTCGCCGTTCTTCCACACCTGCAGCAGACCGGTGCTGTCCGTACGCCAGGTCACATGGAAGACCCAGTCGACCCAGACACCGGTGGTGTACGGACCCAGATCGATGAACTGGCCACGGAAGTCGATCTTCCAGCGCCCTTCGTCGGTGAGCAGGGCCAAGGGAGGTGAACCTCCGGGGCAGCCGACGTCGCATTGATGCCACTGGCTCACGATCTCGGCCGACGTGTCGTGGGCCCACGTCGTCGCCAGATTGATGCTGAATCCGTACCACCGCTCCGCGCCCACGGGTTGCTCGTCGCGCTGCGATATCTCCGCGCGCTTGCTGCTGGAGACGACCGGATCGGTCTTGCGTAACTCGAAGCGTGCCGCGTAGGAGCCGTCCCGCGCGGGACCGGTGGCGTTCGTCGCCCCGTACTCCGTTGCCCACTGCTTGATGAACTGGGGAGGGGCCGCGCTGGGGAGCGTCCGGTCGGACGACTGCTCCCAGTCGAGGGTGCGTTGTACCCCCGCGGGGTCTGCCGCGGCCGGCTGCCCCGGGCCCAGTGTCACTCCCGCGGCCAGGACCGTCGAGGCCACCGCCACGAGCCATGCTCTGAGGCGTGATCGTCGCATGCTTGCCTTCCCTTCCGGGACGCCTGTCGCCCCGATGCCGCACCTGTCCGGTGCCGGGCGCCGACTCTTCCCGCCACCGAGGGGTAGGGCAAGGCGGACGACCCGGCGCGCGGTGGTGCATCGGGCTCCTCGCCGCACCACCGACAGATGGCCCATGCGGCCCGGTGCGGCGGCCGTATCCGTACACCGCACAGGCGCCGGACGGACCGGCCGTGCGTGACCGGTACAGCCGGACGGGACGAGGCGGCGACGGCGGGGGGCGGTCGGGCCCGCCGCTTCTCGGGCACCGGAAGGAACGCGCGGGGCGCGGTGCGGGCTGCGTCGAGCACCGCGCCGGCCCGTGCGGCCGGGGCGGCCCGTTCCGCGTTCGGCCTGAAATGTGCGTGACTCGAATCGGACACCGGGGGGCCGGCACGCGGCAGCCACAACGGGCATTCATGACGCTACTGACCAGTACTTTCCGGCTCTTCCGCGCCCGCTCCGGGACAGCGAATTCACGCCGTTCATTACCTGGGAAGCCGTACGCGACATTCCCCCGCTGAGCGTCCGCTTTTCCGGCTCGGGATCCGCACCCCGGGCGGCCACTTCCGCACCGCCACCCTCGGATCAGGAACGTAGCGTTGACCCCTCAGTAACTTCCCGCTACTTTCGCTACGTTCACCGAAAGGCCCGAATTCCCGTTCCGGGCCCGCGCGACCTTGTGCTTCCCGCGGCCTTTGTTATGGCCGGAATACCCCCCCTCCGGGCAACGCCATCGCACATTCGGAGAATTATGACGTCGGCAGCGCACGTCCTGAATCCTGTCATCGGACTGACCCCCTTCGGCGAGCCCGACGCCCGCCTCGCGGCCGCCGTCACCCGCGGCGGCGGACTCGGCGTCCTGGACCTCGGGTCCGGTGACCGGGCCGCCCGAGAAGCCCTCCGCGACCTGCGTCGGTGGCTGCCCGGGCGGTACGGCGTGCGGATCGGTCCGCGGTGCCGATTACGCGCCGGGGACGCGGCCGGCCTGCTCGGCGGGCCCGGCGGGCCCCGCACCGTACTCCTGGCCGGGGACGGATTGCGGGCCGGTGACCTGCCGCCCGGTGTGCAGGTGCTGGCCGAGATCACCGACCTGGCGGAAGCGCGGGACGCCCTGCGCGACGGCGCGCACGGCCTCGTCGCCCGGGGCAGCGAATGCGGCGGCCGGATCGGGGACCTGAGTACGTTCGTGCTGCTGCAGCGGATCCTCGACGCCACCGGCCCCGACGGGCCCCCCGTGTGGGCCTGCGGGGGCATCGCGCCGGGCACGGCCGCCGCCGCCGTCGTCGGCGGCGCCGCTGGAGTGGTGCTCGACACCCAGCTGGCCCTCCTCGCGGAGTCGGCGCTCCCCGCGTCCGTCGCCGCCGTCCTGCGGTCCATGGACGGCTCCGAGACCACGGTGCTCGGCGGCCACCGCTTCCTGCGCCGCCGTGGCCCCGGCGCCCCGCCGGTCACCGACCCGGCCGCGGACCAGGTCGCCGGCCTGCTCGGCGGGCGCGACCCGGACACCCAGTTGCTGCCGGCCGGCCAGGACGCCTTCCTCGCCGCGCACTTCGCCGACCGCCACCGGGACGCGGCCGGTGCCGTCCGCGCCGTCACCGAAGCGATCCGGGCGGCGACCGAGGACGACACCGCCGCCCGGAGTCTTGGTGCCGGGTCGCCCATGAGCCGGGCGCTCGGCACCCCGCTGCCGGTCGCCCAGGGCCCGATGACCCGGGTCAGCGACGGGGCTGACTTCGCCCGCGCCGTCTCCGACGGCGGAGCCCTGCCCTTCCTCGCCCTGGCGCTCGCCGGCCGGGAACAGGCCGGGACCCTGCTCACCGAGGCGGCCACGACACTCGAGGGCCGCCCCTGGGGGGTGGGCATCCTCGGCTTCGCGCCGGAGGAGACCCGTGCGGCACAGCTCGACGCGGTGCGCGCGCACCGGCCCAGCCACGCCGTCATCGCCGGGGGCCGGCCCTCGCAGGCCCGCGCCCTGGAGGCGGACGGCATCCGCACCTTCCTGCACGTACCCTCCCCCGGGCTGTTGCGCCAGTACCTCGGGCAGGGCGCGCGCCGGTTCGTCTTCGAGGGCGCCGAGTGCGGGGGCCACGTCGGGCCGCGCAACAGCTTCCCCCTGTGGGAGGCGCAGACCGGCGTCCTGCTCGACCACCTGCATGAGGATCCCGGCGCCGCGCCGGACATCGAGGTGTTCTTCGCGGGCGGCGTGCACGACGCCCGCTCCGCCGCCATGGTGGCGGCCCTGGCCGCGCCGCTCACCGCCCGAGGGTGCGCGGTCGGCATGCTGATGGGCACCGCCTACCTGTTCACCCGGGAGGCCGTCGCCCACGGCGCCGTACGGCCCCTGTTCCAGCGGCAGGTGCTGGCGGCCGACGGCACGGCGTTGCTGCGCACGGCCCCCGGGCATGCCACGCGGTGCGTACCGAGCCCGTTCAGCGAGGGCTTCCGGGACCTGGCGGCGGGCCTGCGCGCGCAGGGCGTTCCCGACCGGGAGGTCTGGGAGCGGCTGGAGCGCCTCAACGTGGGCCGGCTGAGGCTGGCGAGCAAGGGCGTCGAGCGTACCGGTGCCGGCGCCCTGGTCCCGGTGGACGAGGAACGGCAGTACGCCGAGGGGATGTTCATGGCCGGCCAGGTGGCGGTGCTGCGCGATGCCACCACCACCGTCGCCGCGCTGCACGCGTCCGTCACCGAGGGGGCAGCCGCCTTCCTGGACCGGCGGCGCGCCGCCCTGCGGGCCCGGCAGGACCCGGCCGGTGCCGGGCCCTCCACCCGGGCGGCCGCACCGCTGGACGTGGCCGTCGTCGGCATGGCCTGCATGTTCCCGCAGGCTCCGGACCTGGCTTCCTTCTGGGCGCAGGTGCTGGACGGCCGCGACGCCGTCACCGAAGTGGCCCCGGAGCGCTGGGACCCCTCCGTGCACTGCTCCCCCGGCCCGGACGGCACGGGCGCGGCCAGCGCGTCCAGATGGGGCGGGTTCCTGCCGCGCATCCCCTTCGATCCGCTGCGGTACGGCATTCCGCCGGCGTCCCTGGGCAGCATCGAGCCGGTGCAGTTGCTCGCGCTCGAAGCGTCCCGGCGCGCCCTGGAGGACGCCGGCTACGGCGAGGACGGCCGCGCCTTCGACCGCGCGCGGACCGGGGTGGTGTTCGGCACCGAGGCCGGCAGCGACCTGTCCAACGCCACCACGCTGCGGGCCGTGCTGCCCTCCTACTACGGGCAGGTGCCCACCGGGCTGGACGAGCAGCTTCCCCGGCTCACCGAGGACACCTTCCCCGGCATGCTCGCCAACGTCGTCGCCGGCCGCGTGGCCAACCGGCTGGACCTCCGTGGCCCCAATTACACGGTGGACGCCGCCTGCGCCTCCTCGCTGGCCGCCCTGGACGTGGCATGCAAGGAGCTCGTCCTCGGCACCAGCGACATGATGCTGTGCGGCGGCGCGGACCTGCACAACGGCATCAACGACTACGCGCTCTTCACCTCCGTGCACGCGCTGTCCCCGACCGGCCGGTCCCGCGCCTTCGACGAGGCCGCCGACGGCATCGCCCTCGGGGAGGGAGTCGCCTGCGTCGTCCTCAAACGTCTCGCCGACGCCGAGCGCGACGGGGACCGGGTGTACGCGGTGATCAAGGCAGTCGGGGCGTCCAGCGACGGCCGCTCCCTGGGGCTGACCGCGCCCCGGCCGGAGGGCCAGCGCGCGGCCCTGGAACGTGCCTACCGGGGCGCCGGGGTCTCCCCCGCCGAGGTCGGTCTGGTGGAGGCGCACGGCACCGGGACGGTCGTCGGCGACCGCACCGAACTGGGCGTGCTCACGGCCGTCTTCACCGAAGCGGGTGCCCGCGGCGGGAGTTGCGTGCTGGGCTCGGTGAAGTCCCAGATCGGGCACACGAAGTGCGCGGCGGGGCTGGCCGGGCTGATCAAGACCGCACTCGCCCTGTACACCGGGGTCCGGCCGCCCACCCTGCACCTGGAGCGGCCGAACGCCGCCTGGGGGGCCGGCGCCGGGCCCTTCGTCTTCCACCGGGAGGCGCTGCCGTGGCCGGCGGCCCCGGAGCGGCGGTACGCGGGGCTGAGCGCGTTCGGCTTCGGCGGCACCAACTTCCACGCGGTGCTCGCCGCCCATGCCGGGGACGGGCCGCCGCCGGCGCACGCCCGGGACGCGTGGCCTGCTGAGCTGTTCCTGTTCCGCGGGACCGATCCGGCGGCCGCCCGGCGCGCCGCCGCGGGACTGCTGGACCTGGCCACCGCGGCCGCCGCCGGTGAGGCCCCGTGGCGGCTGCGCGACCTGGCCGCCACCGCGTCCCACCGCGCCGCGCGGGCCCGCGGGTCCGTCCGGATCGCCTTGGTGGCCTCGGACACCGAGGAACTGTGCCGGCTGCTGCGGGCCGCGGTCGAGGCGGACGGCGGGGCGGATCCGGGCACGGGGGTGAGCTCCGGGGCGGGGGTGAGTTCCGGGGCGGGCGCCGGCCCGGGTGCGGGGGCCGGTCGCGGGGCGGGCGCCGGCCCGGGTCCGGGCACCTCCACGGGTGCCGGCGGCAGGCTGCACCGGGCGGCCGAAGGGGACGAGGGCGCCGGGCGTACCGCGTTCCTCTTCCCCGGACAGGGCAGTCAGCGGCCCGGGATGTCCGCCCACCTCTTCACCACCTTTCCCGGACTCGGCCGGCTGCTCGCTGCCGACGCGGACGGCCGGGCGGTCGGGGCGCTGTACCCGCCCGCCGCCTTCGACGAGGCCGCCCGGGAGGAGGCGCGGCGGGCGCTCACCGACACGCGGGCCGCGCAGCCCGCCCTGGGCATGGTGGAGCTTGCGGCGTACGAACTGCTCACCCGCTGCGGGATCCGGCCCGACATGGCCGGCGGCCACAGCTACGGCGAGCTGGTCGCCCTGTGCGCCGCAGGTGTCATCGAGGCCGAGGCGCTGCCGCGGCTGAGTTCCGCCCGCGCCGCGGCCATCCTGGACGCGGCCGGTGACGACCCCGGCGCGATGGCGGCGGTGGCCGCCCCGCCGGAGGACATCGGGTGCGTGCTGGGCGGTCCGCCGCTGCCGGACGGGGTGGTGGTCGCCAACCACAACGCGCCGCGGCAGAGCGTCCTGTCGGGACCGACGCTCGCGGTCGAGGCAGCGGTGCGACGGCTGCGGGAGGCCGGGCTGGGTGTGAAGCGGCTGCCGGTGGCGTGCGCCTTCCACAGTCCGGTAGTGGCCGCGGCCGGGCCGGCCTTCGGCCGGGTCCTGGCGCGACAGCCGTTACGGGAAGCGGAGTTCGAGGTGTGGGCCAACCGCACCGCCCGCCCCTACGGGGCCGGTCCCCGGGCGGTGCGCGAGGAACTCGCCGCGCAGATAGGAGCGCCGGTGCGGTTCGCGGCGCAGATCGAGGCGATGTACGGCGCCGGGGCCCGGACCTTCGTCGAGGTGGGTCCCGGACGGGTGCTGACCCGGCTCGTCGCGGACGTCCTGGGCGACCGGCCGCACCGGGTCGTCGCCTGCGAACCGCACGCCGGGAGCGGTCTGGCTGGTTTCCTCGACGCACTGGCCCGGCTGGCGGTCGCCGGACTTCCGGTGGTCTGCGACTGGATGTTCCGCGGGCGGGACGCCGTGGACATCGACCTCGCGGCCGCCCCGCGCACGCCCGGCTGGACGGTGGACGGACACATCGTCCGTACCGCGTCCGGCGAGCCGCTTCCCGGCGCCCTCGCGCCGGCCCGACGAGTCGTGGAGGCACCCGTGACGACGAACCCCGATGAGGCGCCCTCCGGCGCGCAGGACGCGCTGATCGCCGAGTTCCTGCGCAGCAGCCGGGAGATGATCGCCGCACAGCGCGACGTGCTGCTCGCGTACTTCGGCGGCGTACCGGGCGCAGCGGTTCCCGGCGGTCCCGTGCCGGTGCCCGAGTACGGGCCTGGGCTGGCGGCCGCCGGCGCCGGCACAGCGGGCCTCGCGGCGCCGGCGGCGTACGGTGCGCCCGCGGTGAGCGCCCAGCCGGCGGGCACCGGCCGGAACGGCGTGCATGAGGACCATGAGGACGACGTGCATGAGGGCAGTGCGCATCCGGACCGTGAACCGCCGCACGCTCGCGCGGAGCCCGTCCCGGGAGGCGATGCGCCGGAGGCGTCCGCGCCGGCGCCGCACCCCTCCGCGAGGACGGAGTTCACCGAGGAAACGGTGGTGCGGGCGGTCCTGGAGCTGATCAGCGAACGGACCGGCTACCCCCTGGACATGGTGGAGCCGGGGCTCGACCTGGAAGCCGACCTGAGCGTGGACTCCATCAAACGCGCCGAGATCGCGGGCGAACTCGCGCGTCGCCTCGGCGGCTCGGGCGGCCCCGTGCCGGCGGCACTGGACGATGCGGAGCTGGAGGAACTGACGCGGGCGCGAACCGCGTCCGAGATCGCCCGGTGGCTGGTGGACCGGGCGTCGGGCCCCGGCGCGGCGGTGCACCCGGCCCTTCCCGACGTCCCGGCCGCCCCGCCCGCCACGCCTCAGGGCCACGTCCCACCCTCCTTCGAGAGCAATGCCTTCCCCGCTCCGGACGCCTCGGACCCCGTCGGCAGCCGGGCCCCAGGGCCCGAAGGGACGGCGACCGAAAGGACGGGTACCGAAGCGACGGAGACCGGATCGACCGGGCCGGCACCCCGCACGGACGCGGCCGGTACTCCGGACCCCTCGGCCGGCGGCACCCCCGGTGCTGCCACCGACGCAGGGCGCGGTGGAACCCCCGCGCCGGCGGCCCCGGCAGTGGAACCCGACGGGCCGGTGGAGCCGGTCGTGGCCGCCCCCCGGCGGTACCGGGTGGTGCGGGCGGCGCTGGCGCGCACGGCCGGTTCGGCAGCGGACCTCGCCGGCACACGGTGGGTGCTGCTCGGCGACGGTGCCGGGGCCTGGCGCGGGACCGCCGCGCACCTGCGGGCGCTGCTGCTCGCGCGCGGCGCGCAGGCGGTGATGGCGGAAACGGGGCTCCCACCGGTGACGGCCACGGACCGCACGACGGTGGCGGACGGCCCGCCGGACGGTGTCGTCGTGCTGAGCGCACTGGGCGACGACGGCGGGCCGCCGTTCCTGCCCGCCGGCTTCGCCGTCGTACGAGCCGCCCTGCGGGGTGCCCCGCGGCGCCTGCTGGTCGTCCGGGAGGCGGGGTACGGGGCGCGGGCGGCCGGCACGGACGGGCTGCTGCGTTCCGCCGCCCGCGAGTACCCCGACGTCACCGTGCGCTGCGTCGCGCTGGATCCGGGTGGTGCGCCCGGGCCGGCCCGTGCCGCGGACGCGCTGCTGGAGGAACTGGCCGCGGGCGGCACCGAACCCGTCGTCGTGCGTACGCCCGCCGGACGGTTCGCGCCGGCGCTCGCCGAGGCGCCGCTCGGCCCGCTCGCCGCGGCCGGGGCCGGGCCGGCCGGCGAAGGCGCCGCCGAGGCGGAGGCCATGGGGCTGGACCGCGACAGCGTCGTGGTCGTCGTCGGCGGGGCCCGTGGGATCACCGCACGGTGCGTGGCCGTGCTGGCGGCCGCCGCCCGTTGCCGGATCGAGCTCCTCGGCCGTACCCCCGTGCCCACCGGTCCCGAGGACCCGGCGACCGCCGCCGCGCGCGACCGCGCCGCCCTGCGGGGCGTGCTGGCCCGTACCGGCCGCCGTTCCTCAGCCGCCGCGGTCGACCGTGCCGCCGGCCTGGTCCTGGCCCAGCGCGAGGTCGCCGCGACGCTCGACGCCGTACGGGCCGCCGGCGGCCGGGCCGGGTACCGCAGCACCGACTGCCGGGACGCGGCCGCCGTACTTCAGGCCGTCAAGGAGATCCACGCGGAACACGGCCGCGTCGACGGGGTGATCCACGCGGCCGGAGTCATCGAGGACCGGCTGATCGAGGACAAGCCGGAGGCCTCCTTCCGCCGCGTCCACGGCACCAAGACGGAGAGCGCGGCCGCGCTGCTCGCGGCGGTGGACCAGCTGCCGGAGGGCGAACGCCCCTCCTTCGTCGTCCTGTTCGGCAGCATCGCGGCGGTTCTCGGCAACCGGGGCCAGTCCGACTACGCGGCGGCCAACGACGCGCTGGAGGCGTACGGCGCCGCCTGGGCCGCCCGCACAGGACGGCGGGCGCTGACCGTGCACTGGGGACCGTGGGCCCCCTCCGCGGCCCACGGCGGCATGGTCGGCCCGGAGCTGGCCCGGCACTATGCCCGTCGCGGCGTCCGTCTCATCGATCCGGAGGAAGGAGCCCTGGCCCTGCTGCGGGAACTGGCCTGGGGCGATCCGGCGGAGCGGGCCGTCGTCCTGACCGCCTCGGAGTGGTGAGGGTGACCCGCCCCCCGTACGGCGGTGGCGCCCCCTCCGTACCCGTCGCGATCACCGGTATGGCCGTGCTGCTGCCGGGCGCGCCCGACCTCGCCTCGTACTGGCGCAACCTGTGCGCGGGCGTGGACGTCATCGGCGAGGTCCCACCGGGACGCTGGGACGCCGCGTACTACCACCCCGGCAGCGCCCCGGAGCCGGCGGTGGCCGACCGCGTCTACTGCCGGCGCGGCGGGTTCGTGGACGCCGTCGCGGAGGTGGACGTCACCGGACTGGGCGTCATGCCCCGCTCCGTGCCCGGCACCGAGCCGGACCAGCTGATCGCGCTCCACGTGGCTGCGAACGCGCTGGCCGACGCGGGCGGCACCGGCCGGCTGCCCGAGCGCGACCGCATCGGGATCGTCCTCGGGCGCGGCGGTTACCTCACCCCCGGCCTGGTCCGCCTCGACCAGCGGGTCCGCACCGCCCGTCAGCTGGTGCACACCCTCGGCGAGCTGGTGCCCGGCCTGGATCCGGAGCAACTGGAACGGGTCCGGGCGGCGTTCACCGAACGCCTGGGCCCCGACCGGCCGGAGGACGCCATCGGGCTGGTGCCCAACCTCGCCGCCTCCCGGGTCGCCAACCGCCTGGACCTCCGGGGTCCCGCCTACACGGTCGACGCCGCATGCGCGTCGTCGCTGCTGGCCGTGGACCAGGCGGTCGCCGCGCTGGCGTCCGGGCGGTGCGATCTGATGCTGGCGGGAGGTGTGCACCACTGCCACGACATCACGCTGTGGAGCGTCTTCTCGCAGTTGCGCGCCCTCTCCCCCACCGAGCGGATCCGCCCTTTCCACCGCGGCGCCGACGGACTCCTCATCGGCGAGGGCACCGGTGTGGTGGTGCTCAAGCGCCTCGCCGACGCGGAACGCGACGGCGACCGGGTGTACGCCGTGATCCGTGGTACCGGGGTCAGCAGCGACGGCCGTACGTCCGGCCTGGTGAACCCCGACCCGGCCGGGCAGACACGAGCGGTACGGGCGGCCTGGCGTGCCGCCGGCCTGGATCCCGCGGCGCCCGGCTCCCTGGGGATGCTGGAGGCCCACGGCACGGCCACCCCGGCCGGCGACGCCGCCGAACTGGCCACCGTACGGGAGGTGTTCGGGCCGGCGGACACCGGATCGCCGGCGCACCGGGCCGTGATCGGGTCGGTGAAGTCCATGATCGGGCATGCCATGCCCGCGGCGGGGGTCGCCGGGCTCGTCAAGGCGGCGCTGGCCGTCCACCACGGTGTGCTGCTGCCGACCCTGCACTGCGAGGACCCGCATCCCGCGCTGGCGGGGACCCGCTTCCGTCCGCTCGCGCAGGCGGCTTCCTGGGAGTCCGGGGCGGACGGCGGGCCGCGCCGGGCGGCGGTCAACGCGTTCGGATTCGGCGGGATCAACGCGCACGTCGTCCTCGAACAGGCCCCGCGGGTCCCGGGCGACGCACCGGCCGCCGTCCCCGCTGCGCCTCCGCCGCCCGCACCACGGGCGGCGGAGGCGCGGGCGGTGGAGGCGCGGGCGGTGGTCGACGAGCCGGAGCGGGTCCTGCTGCTGGCCGCGTCGACGCCCGACTCCCTTGTCGGCCTTCTCGACGAGCACGCAGCGTCGGGGGCCCCGGGCCCGGCAGGCGGGGGCCCCGCCGACGGCGCGGGCGCCGGGCCGGTACGGCTGGGCATCGTCGGCCCCACCCCCAAGCGGCTCGCCCTCGCCCGGCGGGCCGTCGCCAAGGGCGAGCCCTGGCACGGGCGCGGGGATGTGTGGTTCCGGCCGTACCCGCTGCTCGGCGAGGGTGCGCCCGAGGCCGGCAGGACGGTCTTCCTGTTCCCCGGTCTGGAGGCCGAGTTCGCGCCCCGGGTCGACGACGTCGCCGACCGGTTCGGCCTGCCCCGGCCGCCTGACGCGTCCGCCCCGGCTCCGGGCGGCGGGCGGCCGGGCGGTCGCGGTCCCGGCGGTCCGAGTGATCCCGGCGGCCCCGATGGCCCGGCCGGCCCCCGCGGGCCGGGCGGGGGTCCCGGCGGGCTGGGCCGGCACGGGCTCGGTGTCGTCGCCGTCGGCCGCCTGATGGACGCCGCGCTGCGCCGCATCGGCGTCGTCCCGGACGCGGTCGCCGGACACAGCGTCGGCGAGTGGACGGCGATGGCCGCCGGCGGGCTGTACGAGGAGGAGGCGGTGGACGCCTTCATGGCCGCCCTCGACCCCGAGACGGTCCGGGCGGCCGACCTCGCGTACGCGGCGGTCGGCGCGCACGCCGACCGGGTGGCCGGGCGGCTGGCCGCCGGAGACCACCCGGGTGTGGTGGTTTCGCACGACAACGCGCCTCACCAGTCCATGGTGTGCGGGCCGCCCGCGGCGGTGGAACGGTTCGCCGCCGCGCTGCGCGCCGAAGGCGTGCTGGTCCGCACGCTGCCGTTCCGCTCCGGCTTCCACACCCCGATGCTCGCCCCGTGTCTCGGGCCGTTCCGGGACGCCGCCGAACGGCTGCCGCTGCGCGCCCCGCACACCCCGGTCTGGTCGGGGACCACCGGGGCGCCGTTCCCGGCCGACGAGGCGGGGATCCGGGAGCTGTTCGTACGCCACCTGCTCGAACCCGTCCGGTTCCGCGTGCTGACCGGGGCGCTGTACGAGGCGGGGTTCCGCGTCTTCGTCCAGGCGGGGCCCGGGCAGCTCGGCTCGCTGGTGGGTGATGCGCTGGCCGGGCGGGACCACCTGGTGGTCGCCGCCAACTCCCCTCAGCGCGGTGGGCTCGACCAGCTCCGCCGAGCGGCCACCGCCCTGTGGACGGCCGGCGCCACCACCGACCCCGGGGCCGTCGACGGGCCGGCCGCGTCCGGGCGCGTCGCCGAGCACGCCGGCCCCGCCGGGCGTCGGCCCGGGCGACCGGTCCGGCTGGACCTCGGCGGCGCGCTGGTGACCCTGCCGCCATCGGCCCGTCCCTCCCTGACCCCGCACCCCTCCCCCACCGCTGTGGACACCACGCCGGGCACCGCGATGCCCGTGGCTGCTCACCCGGTCGCCGAGGGAACCTCGGCCGACGTCACTCCGGCCGGCATCACTCCGGCCGGCATCACTCCGGATGACGCTCGTACGGGCGATGTCCGTGCGGCCGACGCCCTTGCGGCCGGCGTCGCTTCGGCCGGACCCGGGCAGGTACCGGCGGCCGCCGGACCCGTGGCAGTGGAGTTGTCGGCTCTTCTGAAGGAGGCCGCACAGGCCGCGCACACCGCCGCCGCACTGCTCGCCGCCGCCCGCCCGGCCCGGCCCGTACGCCCTCCGGCGCACGCACCCGCCCCACGGCCTGCACGGGCCCCTGTGCCCGCCGCGCACGGACGACTGCCGGGAGCACCGCCCTCGCCCGGGCAGCCGTCCTTTCCGGCCGCACCGCCATCCGGTACCAGTGCACCGGGCGCGCCCGTACGACCGCCCGCGCGTCCACCGGCGTCACTGCCGGGGACACCGCCGGAGCCGGAACCGGGGCGTGGGCTCACCGTCCGTCCGGAGTGCGGGCCGCGGCAGCCGGGAGCCGACCCCGGCGGCCCCGCGCGGCACGAGACGGTGCGGGTCTCGGTGGAACACATGCCCTACCTGCTGGACCACTGCTTCTTCCCGCAGCGGCCGGACTGGCCGGATGTCGCGGACCGGTGGCCGGTGGTGCCGGCCACGACGATCGTGGCGCACCTGATGGCGGCGGCGGAGCGTGCCGTACCCGGGCAGGTGGCCGTGGCGGTGCACGACGCGTGCTTCGACCGGTGGCTGACGGCGTCCGAACCGGTGGACGTCCCGGTCACCGTCACCCCGCGAGGGCCGGACCGGGTGGGGGTGTCGTTCGGTCCGCAGGCGCGTGCCGTCGTGGAACTGGCCGCCCGCCACCCCACGGCCCCGCTGCCGCCCGCACCACCGGACCACGCTTCCGAGCGGGTGCCGGACCACACCGCCGAGCAGATCTACCGCGAGCGCTGGATGTTCCACGGCCCCGCCTTCCAGGGCATCAGCCGGCTCACCGCGATCGGGGAACGGCACGTGCGCGCCACCCTCACCGCACCGCCCGCGCCGGGTGCGCTGCTGGACAACGTCGGCCAGGTCCTCGGTTACTGGATCATGGCGACCCGCACCGACCGGACCGTGGTCTTCCCGGTGCGGATGCGGCGCATGCGGTTCTTCGGCCCGGCCCCGCTGCCCGGCACACCGGTGGACTGCCTGGTGCGGATCGTCTCCCTCACGGACACGGCTCTGGAGGCCGACGCGGTGCTCACCGTGTCCGGCCGGGTGTGGGCGGAGGTGACCGGCTGGCAGGACCGCCGCTTCGACAACGACCCGCACACCCGGCCGGTGGAACGCTTCCCCGAGCGCAACACCCATTCGGTGCCCGGGCCGGGCGGTTGGTCGCTGGTGTTCGAGCGCTGGCCCGATCTGGCCTCCCGGGAGCTGATCATGCGCAACGCGCTGGGCGGACCCGAGCGTGCCGCCTACGCCGCGAGGCCGCCGCGCGGCCGCCGGCAGTGGCTGCTGGGCCGGATCGCCGCCAAGGACGCCGTGCGCCGTCTGCTGTGGGATGCCGGGGAGGGGCCCGTCTTCCCCGCCGAACTCCTCGTGGACAACGAGCCGTCGGGACGGCCCCGGGTCACCGGGCGGCACGGTCGTACGCTGCCGCCGCTGGAGGTGTCGCTGGCGCACCGCGCCGAGGCGGGTGTCGCGCTGGCCCGCACTGCGCGTCCACCGGCGCGGCCGGGCGGGGAGGGTGCGCAGACGGGCCGGCCCGGGCCGGGCATCGACATCGAGGAGATCACCGTGCCGGCGGAGGCGACCGTGGCCACCGCGCTCGGCCCGGCAGAGCGCGAACTGCTGACGGCTTGCCGGGCACGCTCCGGCGAGGCGCCGGAGCTGTGGTTCACCCGGTTCTGGGCGGCCAAGGAAGCCGTCGCCAAGGCGGAGGGCACAGGCTTCGGTGGCCGCCCGAGGGACATCGCGGTGACGGCCGCGGACGCGGGCCGGCTGACGGTCCACGTCCACCGGCCGGGCACACCGCAGTCCCCCGATCCACCGGACGCCCGGGACAGCCGGGACTCCCCGGTTCCTCCGGGCACCCCGGTCCGCGTGTACCGGGTCGACTGCGTGGAGGTCGCCAACCCGCCGGGACTGCCACCGCGCGCGTACGTCGTGGCGTGGACGACCGGCCCGGACCCGGAACCGCCGGGTCGGGGCTCCGACCGTGACGAGGGGGACCTGTTGTGACGACCAGCCGGCCCGCAGGCTGCGAAGGCACCGACGAGGCGGAGGTGCTCGCCGACCTGACCGCCATGATCCGCCAGGTGCTGGAGGGATACGAAGGGGAGGAGGGCGAGGTCACGATGCGGACCCGCTTCGGGAGCGACCTCGAACTCGAGAGCATCGACCTGGTGGCGCTCGCCGGGCTGCTGGAGGAACGCTACGGCCGTGCGGTGAACTTCGCCGAGTTCGTGGCCGGCATGGACCTGGAGGAGATCATCGAGCTGGACGTGGGCCGGCTGGTCGAGCACATCTGCGTGTGCCTGAAGGCCGCGGACGGGAGCCGGCCGTGAGCGTCCTCGACACCGGCCGGATCCGGCTGCACGTGCAGCGTCTCGCACCCGCGGGCGGCGGTCCGGCACCAGCCACCGTGGTACTGGTCCACGGGCTGCTCACCGACAGCCTCGCCAGCTACTACTTCACCGTGGCCCCGGCCTTCGCCGCCGCCGGGCTGGACGTGGTGATGTACGACCACCGGGGCCACGGCCGCAGCGGGCGTCCCGCATCCGGATACGGCCTCGACGCCTTCACCGACGACCTGGACGCGGTGCTCGCCGGTCTCGGTGTGACCGGACCGGTGCACCTGGTGGGCAATTCGTACGGCGGGACGGTCGCCTTCGCGTACGCCCGCCGGCACCCGGAGAGGGTGGCGAGCCTCGTGGTCGTCGAGTCGGAACCCGCCACCGCCGCCTGGGCGGTCAAGCTCGCCCGGCTGCTGGAGCGGGTCCGCCACGAGATGAGCGTCAACGAGAGCGCCGCCCTCGACTGGATCGCCACCCATCACGGCGGCCACACCGCCCGCCTGGCGAAGTCCGCCGGGCGGCTGGTGCGGGACACCACCCTGGCCCGGGACATCCCGGCGAGCCCCGTGCTCGACGACGCGCAGATCCGCTCCATCCGCTGCCCCGTCCTCGCGCTCTACGGCGCCGAGTCCGACCTGGCCGAACAGGCTCCGCGGCTGCGTGAACTCCTGCCGCGCTGCACCACCGAGCTGGTGCCGGGCCTGCGGCACTCGGTGCTGGTGGAGGCGCCCGGGCGGGTGCGGGAAGCGGTCCTGGACTGGGTCGCCCGTGTGGTCCCGCCGCAACCGGCGAGGACACCGGTCGCGGCCGGGCCGGAGGTGCGCTCCCGGTGAGCTCCTTCCTGTTCGTCGTGCCGCCGCTGGTCGGACACGTCAACCCGCTCGTCGGAGTGGCGTCCGCGCTCACCGTCCGCGGGCACCGCGTGGCCTGGGCGGGCGAACCCGCGCTGGTACGCCGCCTGGCCGGACCGGATGCCGTGGTCCATCCGTGCCCGCCGGGCGGGATGGGCGTTCCAGGCGGGACGGGCGTTCCAGGCGGGCTCGGCGAGGCCGGTCCCGGCGAGGGTGCGCCGCGCGCCGTCCGGCCGCCGGACCTGCGCGGCCCCGAGGCCCTGCGCTTCCTGTGGGAACGCTTCCTGGTCCCGCTCGCCGAGGCGATGGCGCCGGGAGTGGGACAGGCGATCGGCGCCTTCCGGCCGGACGTCGTCGTCGCCGACCAGCAGGCGCTCGCCGGAGCTCTGGTGGCCGAGGATCTGGGGCTGCCGTGGGTGACGTCGGCGACGACCTCCGCGGAGTTCGCGGATGCGCTCGCCTCGATGCCGCGGGTCGCCGCCTGGAACGACATGCTGCTGAGCGACCTGCGGAAACGGATAGGACGCCCGGGCGGCACCTGCGACCCACGGTTCTCCCCGCACCTCGTACTCGCCTTCAGCACCCCCGAACTGGCCGGGCCCGCCCTGCGCGGTGGCGACCGGATCCGCTGGATCGGCCCCTCACTGGCCGCCCGGCCCCGCCCCGCCGCGTTCCCCTGGCACCGGCTCGATCCCCGCCGGTCCCTGGTGCTGGTGACGCTCGGGACCGCGAACGCCGGCGTCGGCGGCCGATTCCTCACCGAGGCGGCGGGCGCGGTACGGGCCCGGGCCGGGCGGGTGCAGGCGGTGGTGGCCGACCCGGAGGGGGTGCTCGGCGAACGGACCGGCGATCCGGACGTCATCGCGCTGCCCGTGATTCCGCAACTCGACCTCCTGGAGCATGCCGCCGCGGTGGTCTGCCACGGGGGCCACAACACCGTGTGCGAGGCGCTGTGGCACGGGGTGCCCCTGGTGGTGGCGCCCATCCGGGACGACCAACCGGTGATCGCCGCACAGGTGGCGGGCGCCGGAGCGGGCGTCCGGATCCGCTTCGGGCGGGCCGGTGCCGCGGCCATCGGGGCGGCGCTGGACACCGTACTGGGCGAGCAGCAGGTACGGGCCGCGGCGGCCACGATCTCCGCCGCCTTCCGTGCGGCCGGTGGCGCGACCGCGGCGGCGGACCATCTCGAACGGCTGGCACGGCAGGAGGACCACGTATGAGCTCCGCACCGCACGCCGACCTCGGCGACCCCGGGGACACCGAAAGCACCAGGGACACCGAAAACACCAGGGACGCAGCGGACACAGGGAACCTCGAGAACGCCAGGCACGCCGAGCACGCCGACGAGGTCGGGGTCGCCGACCGCCAGGGGGATGGGCCGCGCGGCACCCCCGGTAGCAGCTCCTCCCCCGCCGCCGGCCGTACGGGGCGCAGGGAGCGCGCCGCACGGGTGGCCGAGCTGCGCGCCGCCTACCGGCGGGAACTCGCGGACGGCACCAGGGTCTTCTTCGAGGCCCGGCAGCACCGGTGCCCCTGGTGCGGCTCGGCCCGGCTCGGCGGGCGGCTGCGCACCACCGACCTCTTGCAGCACAAGCCGGGCGAGTTCAGCCTGGACCGTTGCCATGACTGCGGGCACATCTTCCAGAATCCCCGGCTCAGCGAACGGGGACTCGCCTTCTACTACCGGGACTTCTACGACGGTCTGGGCGAGGAGCGCCTCGGCGGGATGTTCGCGGGCGGCACCGCGACCTACCGCAGGCGGGCCGAGTCGGTGCGCCCGCACCTGGCCGGCCCGGCCGAGTGGCTGGACGTGGGGACCGGGCACGGGCACTTCTGCGCGAGTGCCGGTGAGGTTCTGCCCGAGGTGGTCTTCGACGGCCTCGACCGCTCCGACGGCGCGGAGCTCGCCCAGCGGGCCGGACGGGTGCGCCACGGGCACCGCGGGACGTTCCCGGAGCTGGCGGCGGAGAGGCCGGGGTCGTACGACGTGGTGAGCATGTTCCACTACCTGGAGCACGCGCCCGACCCGCAGGACGAGTTGGAGGCGGCACGCGCCGTACTGCGGCCGGGCGGGCTGCTGGTGATCGACGTACCGGATCCGGAGAGCCGCTTCGCCCGGCTGCTGGGCCGCTGGTGGCTGCCGTGGCTCCAGCCGCAGCACCTGCACCTGGCGCCGGTGGCCAACCTGCGCCGGCGGCTGGGCGAGACCGGCTTCACCGTACTGGCGGAGGAACACGCCCAGGCGCACGACACGGTGGACCTGGTCGCGGCGGCGTGGCTGGCCCTGGACGCGCTGGCGCCGCGCGAGGACCTGCCCTGGCTGCCGGAGCCGCCCGGGCGGGTGCGCAGGGCGGCGCGCGGCGCCACCCTGATGGCCGGTGTGCCGCTGCTGCTGGCGGCCACCCTGCTGGACCGGACGGTGGCGGCGCCCCTCGCCGGGCGGTGGGGACTGACCAACGCCTACCGGCTGGTCGCGCGGCGGGAGGTGCGGCCCGGGACGAGCCGGCAGGCGTAGGCCGCCCGGTACCCGGCCCGGCGGAGTGCCGGAGGTCCACCGGCTCGTCCCGAGCCACTTCCTTCAGGCCTACCTGCGCCGCTCCCGTCACGCGGCCGGCAGGCGATGCCCGTCCGTCGTCCGGTCGCTCAGGCGCTCACGAACCCACGCCGGGGTTGCTGCGCTCTCCGCCCGGTGGACGCCCCGCCGACTCAGGTGCCCGCGCTTGCGAACGCGCAGCGCTCGGTCCGCCCGGCAGCGCGTCCGCCCGTCCTGCGGTGTCGTCCGCCTGGACACCTCCGCCGGTGGTGACAGCACGTGAGCCGTCTCCACGGCCAGTGACATGGGCGCCCCGGGACGCGCCATGGCTGTGATGCCTCGCATAGGGGCTGCGTCACGTCCTAAGGGAGGTAGTACACAGCAGTCCGTTCCACCCGCATCCTTGTGGCTTTCGGCAGGCCCGCGGCGGACGTTGCTATGCGGTCGGGTAGTACGTCACATCCTTGCGTGGCGCTCGAAGCGCCCCTAACCATGGCTGTCGTTCCGGGGAGCCCCGCGCCGGACCCGACGCAGCAGCCGGGTCCGCACGACCGCTCGGGGCCCACGCGGAGCGCTGCTCCGCTCCGCCGCACCGCATGCGGTCGGCCTTCCCCACGTTGTCTCAGATGGAGAGTCACCCACGTATGACCGCGCCCACGCACCGCACCACCAGCCGTATCGCCCGCTTCCGCAAGTTCTCCGTGACCGGCATGGCCACCGCGGGTGCGGCGGCAGCGGCGCTGATGCTGACCCCGTCGGCCGCCCAGGCGGCACCGGTGTCGGCGAATCTCCCTGCGGCCCAGGTGACGGCGGCGGACGCCCCGGCGGCGAAGAAGGCGAAGAAGCAGTACGCCGACAACCTCGACGGCTGGATCAAGGAAGCGCTGGACATCATGAAGTCCCACAACATCCCCGGCACCTACGAGGGCCTGCACCGCAACATCATGCGTGAGTCCTCCGGCAACCCGGACGCCCAGAACAACTGGGACGTGAACGCGCAGAACGGCACGCCGTCCAAGGGCCTGCTCCAGGTCATCCAGCCGACCTTCGACGCCTACCACGTCCCCGGCACCCCTCATGACCTGACCGACCCGGTCGCCAACATCACCGCGGCCGCCAACTACGCGGCCGACAAGTACGGCTCGATCGACAACGTCGACTCCGCCTACTGATCCTCCCCGCCAAACCCCACGCCACCAGCCCCCGCCCGACCCAGCCCGACCCGACAGCGGCGCACCACGGCGCCGGACGGTCGGCGGGTCAGGCCTGGCGGGATTCGCCCGGGCGGTCGCCTTCTGGTGGGGCACGCCCGGAAGGCTCCTCACCGGGTTGTCCCGCCTGGGCGAGCGCGTCGACGCCGGCGCCCCTGGGACGTCGCCCCGCGTTCACGCGGCCGGCGCCGGTCACCGCTGCCCCTCTCCCCGGATGGCGAGCCGGGAGGCCACCGCCGAGGTGCTGCTCCCGGGCGGCGGCTCGCACGAACGTACCAACGCTGAGATGCTGGGAAAAGCAGCATTGCCCGACTCAGGACGGGACGGCGGTGGTGGGCACCATGGTCGGTATCGAGGAGAGCGACACGAGCTCGACTTGGCCGTACGCCGATCCGCAAGGAGAGCCGTTCCTGCTCACCCGGTTCGCCATACCGACGCTTCCGGTGACCTACTTGCCCAGGAAACGGCTGATCAGGCATCTCGACCACGCCATGGAGACCTCGCTGACGATGGTCAATGGCGCCGCCGGCGCGGGCAAGACGCTGCTCGTCGCCCACTGGGCCTCGGAACGGGACGAACCCGTCGCCTGGCTCACGACCGACGCCGCGGAGCCGGCCCCCGGCATGCTGTGGGCCTACCTGCTCCAAGCGCTGCGGTTCTCGGGAGTCCCACTGCCCGCGGGGATCGGCTGCCCGGCGGACGCGAGCCGCGTGGACCATGGGCTGCTGGTGCGCCTGGCGTCTCATCTGAGCACCCGCGACCAGCCGGTGATCGTGGTTCTGGACGAATTCGATCGGGTGACCGACCCCGAGTTCGCGCAGCAGCTGGAGTTCGTACTGCACCACGCGGGCAGAGGCATGCGACTTGTCCTGGTCACCCGTACCGAACCGCTTCTGCCGCTGCACCGCTACCGGGCGGCCGGCGACATGACCGAGATCCGGGGCGCGGAGCTGGCCTTCACTCCCGACGAGGCATCCGCGCTGCTGGAGACGCATGGTGTGAGTCTTCCGGCGGATGCCGTACGGGCCCTGGTGCAGCGCACGCAGGGGTGGGCGGCCGGTCTGCGGCTGAGCGCCCTGGCGGCGAGCGAGAGCCCGGCCCCCCAGACGTACCTGAAGGAGTTCGAGGCCGGCGAGTCCAGCGTTGCGGACTTCCTGCTCGCGGAGGTACTCAGACGGCAGTCCCCGGCGAAGCAGGACCTCCTTCTGAGGGTCAGCGTCCTGGAGCGCTTCACTCCCGCGCTGGTGAACGCGCTGACCGGACGAGCCGACGCCGAGGCCATCCTCTTCGAGCTCCATCGCGAGAACGCCTTCGTCGAGCACCTCGGCCATACCTGGTACCGCCTCCACCCCCTGTTCGGCGAGATCCTCCGGGCCCACCTGCGCCTGCAGAGCCCCGCTCTCGAGCCGGAGCTCCACCGGCGGGCGGCGCAGTGGCTGCGGCGGGCCGGATCCCTCTGGGAAACACTCGGGCACGGGGCCGCCGCGGGCGACTGGGAGTTCACCGCCGGTGCTCTGGTGGACGACCTCGCCATCGGTCAGCTCTTCACCGGTCTTCGTTCCGAGGACCTCGCGGAACTGTTCTCCCGGATGGGTCCCGAGGCTGCCGGCCCCGCGACCGAGCTCGTACGTGCGGCGCGGGACCTGTCCCGGTCGGACATCAGCCGGGGCCTGACCCACTTGCGCCGCGCCGAGGAGGGCCTGAGCGCGGACGGGACCGACCGGACAGCGGCCCGGCTGAGTTGTGCCCTGCTCGAAGCCCTCGCGGCGCGCCTCACCGGTGCCCCCGGAAGAGCGGATGTCGCAGCGGAGACGGCCCGGAGGCTGCGCGACGAGGTTCCCTCCCCCCTCCTGGACAAGCATCCCGAACTGACCGCCCTCCTCCTGACCCACGTCGGCTCGGCGCGGCTGTGGGCAGGGCGGTTCGAGGACGCTCGGGCCGCCCTGTCCCAGGTGGCCAACGCTGCCGGCGGGCCCTCGACAGCCCTGCCTCTGGAGGATGCACTGGGCAGCCTGGCAATGATCGACTACCTGAACGGCTGGCTCGAAAGGGCGGAGCGCAAGGCGCTGACGGCCGTGTCCGCGGCAGAGCGGTTCAGTCAGGAACAGCCCTCGGGGTCGGGCATCGGGCAGCTCGTCCTGGCCGCCGTGGCCCTCGAGCGGAACGAACTGGGCAAGGCCCAGCAGCTGCTCGACACGCTGGCCGCGGCGCCCAGGATGATGCGGGACCCGGTGGTGGGGGCGGGCCGGGCCATCGTCACCGCTCGTCTGCTCCTGGCCCGCGGTGAGACGCGCACCGCGCTGCGGACGGCGGAGCAGGCGGTCCCGACCGACGTGGCCTCCCCTTGGGCGGACGGGTGCGCCGCGCTGGTCGCCTCGGCCGCCCATCTGGCGGAAGGGCAGTCCGAGGCGGCCGTCAGGCTGCTGGGCACGGTGCCGGAGGACCAGCCGGCGTGTGCCGTGGAGATCGCCCGGGCCAGGCTCGCGGTCGGGGACTCCGTCGCGGTGGACGATCTGCTCGGCACCCTTGGCCCACGGGTGCGCACCGGCCCCGCATTGACCGTACGGGCCCTGCTGGTGAGGGCGCAGGCGGCGCACTTGGCGGATGATCACGGGGGGTCGCGCCGACTGGTCGCCCAGGCCTTGTCCGAGGCGCGCCGCGAGCGGGTGCGACGCCCCTTCTTCGAGACGGGGCCGTGGATACGGCCGCTTCTGAGCACGGCGCCTCTGCGGAACATGGCCGAGGGATGGCTCGCCCCCCGTACCGCGACGCCCGGCGGACCGCCCCGGGCTGCCGATCAGTCGCCCCCGGTCCTCGAGGAACTCAGCGCACGGGAGCACGACGTGCTGCAACGGCTGGCGCAGATGATGTCGACGGAGGAGATCGCCGCCGATCTGCAAGTCTCGATGAACACCGTCAAGACCCACCTCAAGAGCGTCTACCGGAAACTGGCGGTCAACCGGCGCAATGACGCTGTACGGCGTGCGCGCGAGCACCGGCTGCTGTGAGGTGGGCACCGGTCCGGTGTCAGACGGCCGATCCGCCGTGGCACGCGTCGGCCCAGGGGCTCCCCGACACGATGCGGTTCGGCTCCCCCGCCGTGGGTGAGGTGCCGGCCCGGCCGTTCCGGCCGCGGCATGGCGCGCCGGCGCCGCGCGGCGGCTGATGGCCGTCACGGCTTCGGCGCATCCGGTCCTCGGCCTGTCCGTCATCGCGGTCAAGATCCTCTTGACGCATGGACGCGGGTGCCGATGGCTCCGGCGTCACGGTCACCTGTGCAGGGTGAGGCCGCCAGGGGGCTCCGGGACGGACGATCGAGAAGTACACGAACCCGCCTGTCCCGGGCCGCCCGCGGGGAGAGCAGCTCATGCGCTATGAGATCCGCGTCGAAGGACACATGTCGGAACCGCTGACGAAGGCCTTTCCGGAGCTGGAACACGTGAGGATGTCGGGGCAGACCATACTTTTCGGGCCCGTCATCGACGAGGCGCACCTGTACGGGCTGCTCGCCCGCTGCCAGTCACTGGGGCTGCGTGTCATGGAGATGCGCCAGCTTCCGGAGTGACCGGCCCCCCGAGTGACAGTGCGGGGACCGGCGGCCGCGTCACCGTGTACGCGACGCGGCGTCACCGTGTACGCGACGCGGTGAGGAGGGCGGTCACCCGGGGCTCTCGGCGTGGATCCTGCCCGAGCGGGCCGCGACGCCCAGCGCCTCGAAGTCCCGTTCGTTGCGGTCGGCATAGGTCTGGGCGAACGCGGCGAGTGCGCGGTCGAAGCGGTCGCTCCGACCCAGGTAGGCCGCGATGGCCACGGGGTCGCCGGAGCGGGCGTGGGCACGTGCCAGGCTGGCCCCGCACAGCTGGGCGAACAGGCGGAGCAGATCGGGGTCCATGGTGTCCGGCCTGGCGATGCCCTTCCAGTCCCGCAGCTGGCGCACGTAGAAATCCCGCCCGCGGCCGTCGAGGCCCACGACATGCGTCCAGCCCAGGAAGATGTCGCTGGTGGTCTGGATCAGCCGTTGCCCCGCCACCACCCGCCGGCCCTCGTTGTCGAAGCGGTCGGCGTCCGTGTGGGCGGCGAGGACGGACTGCTGTGCCTCCTTGGCCTGGAGCAGCAGCGGGTCGTCGTCGTCCCTGCCGAGCAGGAGCAGGATCCAGCATCGCGTTCCGACGCTGCCGACGCCCACCACCTTCCGGGCCATGTCGACCAGGTGGTACTGGCGCAGCAGATGCCGGCGCTCGGACGAGAGGGTGTCCTCGTAGGTCTGAAGGAGGGTCCGGAGTTGTCGGCGGTCGTCCTCGGAGGGGTCGGTCACCAGGTCCCGGAGCGGAGTGACCAGAGGTGGGTCCGCTGCGATCCGCCGGCCTTCCGGCGTGACACGGGTGAGTTGCGCGAAAGCCTGGAGGTGCGTGCGGGTACGGGCTTTGGCCGCTGCCGCGGCGGTACGGCGTCTGGCCTCCTTGCTCGACGAGGCGAGCAGGCCGCGCATGCGGTCGGCGTCGTCCTGCGCGTACCAGATGTCGAGGGCACGCATCCCGGCGAACAAGCGCATCCGTTCGCGGTACGCCTTCACACACGCAGTCACCGCGGAGTTCTGCTCCTTGGCCGAGTAGCCGTTGGCCCGGCCCGCGATCGCCACACTGGCCGCCAGACGCTTGACGTCCCACTCGAACGGCCCCGGCAGGGTTTCGTCGAAGTCGTTGATGTCGAAGACGAGGCGGCGCTCGGGTGAGGCCAGCAGCCGGAAGTTCAGCAGGTGACCATCCCCGCAGAGCTGGACCGTCAGGCCGGTGTTCGGCAGGGATCCGAGGTCGGCCGCCATGATCGCTGCCGCACCCCGGTAGAAACGGAAGGGGGACTCGAGCATGCGACCGTAGCGGAGGGGCACCAGCTCGGGCAGTCGGGTGGCCGACTGCCGCTCGACCACTGCCACCGGGTCGACCCTTCCCGTGTCCCTTTCGAAGGCGGCGTGACCGGAACGCGAGGCACGAGAACGCGCCTTCCTTCCGTACGCCGCCCTCTCGGACGGTGACGGCGGGGCCGTCATCGTGTGCGGTGCGGCCATGGTTCACACCTCCTCGACACGGTTCACAAAACGACGGTCGCTCTCGTGCCGGGGCCTATTCCGGCGGCGATGCACGGCCCTGGCGCCGCAGCCCCGCCTGCACGGCGCCCGCGAGGATGCGCGCCGCGACACCGACGAGCAGCAGTCCGCCGAGCATCTGCAACATCGTCACCACTCGGGCCGTCTGGGAACGGGCGGTGATGTCGCCGAAGCCGACGGTGGAGAACGTGGTCAAGGCGAAGTAGAGCGCGTCCGTCCTGGTCAGCGGCTCGCTGAAGGTCCCCGGCGAGGAGCTCTCCAGCAGGTGGTAGGCACTGGCGAAGAGCACCAGGTAGAGCACCAGCGTGGCGGCGAGGGCCTCGACGGCCTTCAGGCGGGGGAAGGGTGAGCGCACGATGGCCCGTGCTTCCCAGACCAGGACCATGACGACCGCGAGCAGACCGCATGCGAGCAAGGCCCAGGTGGCGGCCGTTCTACGCCCTTCCAAGGGCAGCAGGTAGAACGCGGCCACGAGGCCGACGGCGACGCACACCGCTCGCGCGAGGGCAATGACTGCCGCCCTTCGCCCCGGGCCCGGGCGGTCGGTGGCCCGCCCACGGCCGGGACCGGTCCGGGATGCCGCTGGATCGCTCATGTCGTTCTCTTGGTCCATTCCGCGGTGCGTCGGCGTACGTCTCCAGACACCCACCTCACCCTTTGGCGGGGACCGGCGGATCACCCGCGAGGGGTGACCCTGCGCCCGGCGGCGGACAGCAGGCCGGCCGGTGGGATGCGGGGCCGGTCGACCCCGTACTGCTCCATCCGGTGGGGGCGCGGTGACGACCGCCCTTCTCCTGGCGAGTCCGGTCGCCCAGGGGCCGCATGGGCCGGCACAGCGCTGAGACGGACGAGCCGGGCGGACGCACCGCGACGGACGCCGGTGAAGGCCGTGCCGGATGGGCGCGCCTGTCCTTGTGCGCCTTGCCGGCCGGTGTGCTGGTGGCTCTTGCCGCCGCCGGGTCGCGCAGCGTCCGCTGCGCCATCACTCGTCGGCGCCGTTCGTTCCCGCCGCCGGGCCGGCGGGAACAAGCGCAGCTGTTCATCCTCACGCAGTCGATCGACGTGCAGAGGCTGGATCCCGGCATGCCTGCGGCTGCCCCCACGGTCTTCGTCCGGGGCCTCACTTCGGCGTCGGTGACGCGGGTGTCCGGCTCACCCAGCAGCCGGCCCAGGCGGGTGAGTTCGAATTCCACTCCGGCAGGGACTCGACCACGTCCGGCACGCCGGTACGGGCGAAGGGCCCGGTGCTGTGCGCACCGGGCCTTCGTTCCGCCTTCCCCTCGGAGTGGACGCGATCAGTGACGGAAGCCGTCCCGGGCACCCTCCTTGATCGCGCGGGCCTTGCCCCGTGCCTCCAGTGCGGCGCCCTTGGCGGCGGTCGTGTCCTTGCCCATCGCGTGGGCCAGTTTCCTCACGGCCTTCCCGACAACCTGCTCGGTCGTGGCCTTGGCCTTCTCCCCGGCGCTCATGTCGGTCCCTTCGTCGACGCTCTACGATGCGCCTGCCCCGGACACCCACGCGAAAACGGTGTCCCGTGTGCGGCCGGAAGCGCCTCGGCGAGAACAGCCGAGCGCGGGCACCGGAGGACCGGGCGTCCTCGTTGACACCGCGCCGCGGCGAGGAGCCCGTAGGCCGTCCCAACTGCCCCGGTCCGGACACGAAGCCGGATCGCCGACGCCCGGGGGCAGCGCCGTCGCACCGGCGGGGACGGACCGCACCGGCACCAGCGTGAGCGGGCCGCCCGCCCGGGCAAGCAGCTGCGCCCGCCGGCAGTATCGGCGCGCACCGGCCGTCCTCGCACCTTCAGCAGAACGCGTGCCCCCGGGGTAAGGGGCGGGAGGGCACGCTACCGGGGCCGAGGCCGGGAGCCGTGCGGCTGCGCCTCGAGGAAGCGGGTCAGGATGAGGCGGAGAACGGGGAGTTGTTCGGCCGGATCGAAGCCTGCGTTGGTGGCGGCGCTGGTGAAGACGGAGGCGATCAAGGCCATGATCCACGTCGCCGTGTTGTCCGGGTCGAGGCCGGGGTCGATCCGGCCGGCAGCGGCGGCTCGCGTCAGCAGCGCGGCGATCGCCGCGTGCTCGTCGGCGTTGCCGCGGCTCAGCAGCGCTTCGATCTCGGGGTCGCGGTAGGCCTGGACCATCGCCTCCATCACCAGTGCGGGCACCACCGGCTCGACCGCAGGGGCGGCGAGGTCGTCCACGAGATCCAGCAGGGCCTGCCACGGGTCCTCGGCGTCCCGGGCCCTGGCCAGCCGTTCGGCCTTGTCATGGCCTTCCTCGTCGAACACCGCGAGGAAAATCGCCTTCTTGTTGGGGAAGTAGTGGAACAGGTTGCCCGCGCTGATCCCAGCGGCCTTGCAGATCTCGGCAGTTGTGGTGCGCTCGTACCCCTTGGCCGCGAACAGGCCGGTCGCGGCGTTCAGGATGTGCTGCCGGCGCGCCTGGTGCTTGGCCGGGTCGACCGTTCTCATCGCACCCTTCCTGACTGAGCTTTCGTGGAGCGGTTCCACCTTAGCGGTCCGTGCGCGTAATAATAAACCGAGTACTCGATCGACTAATGAACACGCCCTCACGACCAAGGAACGCCCATGGACTCAGCCCGCCCCACCGGCTCCCCCGGCACCACCGGTACTGCCCGCACCACCCGCGCCCCACTGCCCCCGCTGCGTCGCAGACTCGGGCCGGTCGTCGGGCTGCTGCTGCTCTCCCCCATCTGCGCGGAGTACCTCATCGGTTACCTGGAGGTCATGGGGCGGCCGGTGGATCTGCTGATCGGGCTGCTGCTCCTGGCCCCGCTCTACGGCACGGCCGCGGTGCTGATCCGTGAAGTGTTACGCCGGACCGGGCGCGGATGGCCGTCGATCCTGCTGCTGAGCGCCGCGTTCGGCGTGATCCAGGCGGGACTGGTCGACCAGAGTCTGTTCAACCCCGACTTCGTCGACGAACCCTCCTGGGACCTGGAGCGGCTGCCGACCGCGATCCCCGCTCTGGGAATCAGCGCCAACCACGTACTCGACTTCGTGGTCGGCCATGTGATCTGGAGCTTCGCCGCGCCCATCGCGGTGGTCGAGTCGTGCGCGCCGCGGGCCGCCGAGCGACCATGGCTGGGCCGGGTCGGCATCGGAGTGATGGTCATGCTCTACGGGCTGGCGGTACTGGTGTTCCTCCACGAGCACACCAAGCATTTCATGGCCTCGCCCGCGCAGCTCGGCGCCACTGCGGCATCGGCCGTCGCCCTGGCGGCGGCGGCATTCCTGGTGCCGCGTTGCCGCGCTCCGCGGCGTTCCGGGTGGGTACCGGCACCGTGGCTGGCCGGGAGCACCGCAGTGGTGCTGATGACGGTGCATCATGTACTGCCCGCGAGCCGGCCGGGAACCGTGTCGGATCTGCTGGTACTGGTTCTGCTCGGCGGACTGGTGGCGCGGTGGTCCGTGCGGGCGCAGTGGGGACGCGCGCACGCGTTGGCGGTCGGAGGCGCCGCGCTGGTGACCAACGCGGGGCTGGCCTTCATGGTCGAGCCACTGGGAGAGGTTTCCTACACCGCCAAGTACGCAGCCAACGCGGTTCTCATGGCGGGTGTGCTGGCGCTGCTGTTCTGGGCACGGCGACGACCGGCCGGGACCGTTGCTCCGCAGGACGGTGCCGAGCGGCGCGTGGACACCGGGGTACGGGGAGGAGCGGCTTGACTTGTACTTCACCATCGCAGGCGTGGGCGGCGAGGACGCACCGCACCGCGGCGACCATCTCGCTGCGGCGATCAGCTCCCTTCCCTCCGGCCCGGGCAGGCCTGAGGAGGACGCTCTCCGACACCGGGTTGCCGATCCTCACGTCCTGCGCCTTCAGTCGAGCAGATGACCGATGCCGCCGTGGCCATCGGTTCCGTTCCAGATCACAGCCCCCACCCAGAAGGGGAACCAGAACACCGGCTCCGGCAGGAGCGGGGCAGCGACGATCCACGCGACGGGCAGGACGGCGAATACCAGACAGCAGCACCCGCCGCCCCTGCCGGCAGCGGGCGACTCGCGTGGACTCATGGGCATGCCGCAAACGTAGGCAGCGCCCGCGGCGCGAGACATGAGTATCCGTACTCACGCGCCCGTACGCAGGCCGTGCGCCCGCCGGGATGCCCCGCGCCTGGGGGCGGCACTGCGACTCGTCCCGGCACGCCGGCCGGCGCGGCGGGCCGTCGCGGCTGACCGTCGCGGTGTGGGCGTGGGCGGGGCCCGTCACGCCTCGGCCGTCGGCGGTCAGGTCGTTCCGTGGCTGCGGACCTCCTCCAAGGAGGCACGCATGATGTCGGTCGCGCGAGTGAACCAGTCGGACAGCACCGCGATCTCCTGGGGAGAGTAATCGGCGAACAGCTCCGCGATCCGGCGATGGTTGCCTTCGTAGACCTCGTACACCCGGGCCGCCGCGGACACGTCGGCGACCACATGCACGCGTCTGCGGTCGCCGGGGTCGCTCCGGCGGCGGGCGTATCCCGCACGTTCGAGCCGGTTGATGACTCCGGTGATCGCCCCGGTCGTCAGCTTCGCCCGCTGGGCGAGCTCACCGGCGCTGATGGTCTCCTGCGCTCCCTGCGCCTCCAGGATGAAACCGAGGCAGGTGAGGTCGGTGACGTTCAGCCCCAGCCTCTGCGCCACGTCGTGCTGGGCGACGATGCCCAGCGCGATGAGGTGATCCATCTGGGCATGAGCCTGTTCCGCCGTGGCGGGGGGCCGCACCTTGCCGTCCACCGAATATTCCCTTAGTCTCTAAGTAACTTAGCTCGCGAGATAAACTTCTCTTCCGACATGGGGAGCCTATCTCTCGCCACCCGAAAGGCATGCCATGAGCGCACACGGAGACGTCGATCTGGGCCACACCGTGGCGGGCTGGACCGGCACGGCGATCGGTCTCACCGGACTCGGCGTCATGGGACTGGCCGTCATCGCCGTGTCCCTCCCCCTGGCACTGCTCGGCTCGGGGATCCTCGCTGCCGCCGCCGCCGTGACGTGGGTGCTCCACCTCCTCGGCTGGGGCAAGCCGAGCGGAGTGCGTCCGCCCGAGGAGTGGTCCTGGAAGGTACGCGACCGGGCGGCGAGGCACGGCCACCGGGACTGCCTCGGCTGCCGCATGGCGGGCAGGCGCCCCACGGCGGCCGCCGCGCCCGCCCCGGTGGAACTCCCCGAGCCCGTCACGGCGGTAGCCGCTGCGGCCACACGATGAGCCCTCGGTACGGCGCGGTCGCAGGCGGCCATCCTGACCGACGACGGTGTCCGGCAACGGCAAGGCCGTTGCCGGACACCGTCGTGACGGCCGGTCACTCCGGTTGCGGGAGCGCGGTCAGGCCCTTCCGAAGCCGATGAGCACGCCGCCTTCCGCCTGCGCGAACAGGCGCCCTTGCGCGGTGGCGACACCGGGGACGGTCCAGCCCCGCCAGTCGGCCTCCGGAGTCACGTTCTCCATGGGGTGCGGCTCGGGCCACAGCCGGTGCGACCACACCCTTGCCCCGGTGCGCTCATCGAGGACCACCAGCTCACCGTTGCCGTCCTGCACGTACACGTACCCGCCCGCCACCAGACGGACGGTGGCCACCTGGCGCGGGCTGCTCCAGCTCCACACGGCCTGGTACGTGCCGGTGCTGACGGCCTTCACGACTCCGCGGTACGTCACGTAGACCCGGCCCGGGCCGAACGCCGGAGTGGCGTCGGCGGGGAAGGAGCGCAGGGCGGCGCCGCTCTTCCGGTCGTAGGCGACCACCTTCTCGTCGTCGGACCAGCTGTTGCGCAGCCACAGGGCGCCGGCCCCCAGCACGGCCGGATTGCCGCCCGGCCCGGAGATGTTCGGGGCCTCGAAACGGCGCAGTTCCCTACCGGTGGCCCGGTCGAGCAGGTGGTAGGCGATGTTGTCGAAGCCGATCCACACACCGGCGTCGTCGACGGAGACCGTCGACCAGCCGTTCTCGGCGAGCGGTGCCGTCCACAGGCGTCGCCCGTCCGCCGCCCCCAGGGCCACCGCCAGCCCCCGCCCGTCCTGGGTGTAGAGGACGCCTTCGTACCAGGTCGGAGGGTACTGGCAGGAGGCGGATCCCGATCCGAGCCGGACGGTCCACTTCTGCGTGCCGGTGGCCGGATCCCACGCGGCGACAGTGCCGCTGAGGGTCTGTGTGTAGAGCAGTCCACCGCCGTAGCTCACGGTGGCTCCGGGTTCGCCCGTCAGGAACCGTTGCGGCCACAGATCCTTGCCGGTGGCAGCGTCGAGTCCGGCAAGCTGCATGCGCGGACCGCCCTCGTCCCCCTGATCGGCGTTGACCACGACGAAGACGTGACGGCCGACGGCCACGGGAGCGGAGACCGCGGACCCCAGATCGCGGGACCACGACTTCTTGTAGGGCGGGGCGGCCGTGGCGCCGGCGACCCAGCTGTCGTTCCGGGCGTTGGCACGGTACCCCAGCGTGGCGTCGACGGGCTCCGTGGTCGTCACCGCCACGGGTCCGGCGCCCGCGGCAGCGGTCCGCGGAGCGGCGTCGACCGCCAGCAGCGCCACGGCCGCCGCCATGACACAACCGGCTCTTCTCCAGGCGTGCCGCACTGTTCTGTTCACTGTGCCCCCCAAGGCGAGACCCGCGCACCGGCGGGTACGGGAAGGACCGGTGTCCCGGCCGCCCTCTCCGTTACCCCCGCTTCCGTCCCTGATCCGTCCGGATCCGGCCAACTGGTCGCGCCGGTCCGGGAGGGGCAGGTACGGGCATGAGGCCGGAGGTACGCATCCCTACGGCATGAGTCCGGCCCGCGCCCCGGCTTAGCAGACCGGAACGACGCCGTTGCAATGGCTGCACCGGGCGCGGGTGCGACGGGCGCAGTACCTGCTGGAGACGACGTCCTCTTCGGTGGAGCGGATCGCCGGACAGTGCGGATTCGGCTCGCCGACGGCGTTCCGGGAACGCTTCCGACGAGTGGTGGGGACGAGCCCGCAGGGCTACCGGAGGGCGTTCCGTCAGGGGGCGTAGCCGGCCGGGCCGGAAAAACGGCTTCGCTCCCGGTCGTTCGTGGAACGCAGGGATGCGGTGGGGGTCTCGGGGGTTCGGCCGAGGCACCGCCGGGCGCGCGCTGACGACGGCCACGTCATCCACGCGGTCGGCGGCACCGGGGTGACTTCCTCAGTGCCCGGCGCGGCCGCGTGCCCGGGACGGCCCGGCACACCCGGCACGGCCCGGCACGGCGGCCGGGGTGAGCGTGCGGCACGCAGGTCAGCGAGTGTCGCCGCAGTAGTAGTAGCGGCAGCTCACACCCGGCCCCGGTGCGCGCGGTTCGCCCTGCCGCGGTTCGTACACCGACCGGCCGCCGGGGAACTGCCCGAGCTCGGTGGGCAAGGCCGCGCCGTCGCCGACTTCCTCCGGCCGCCAGCCCGTGATGTCCAGCAGCAGCCCGTCCAGCGGCCCGCCGATCAGCACTGCGTACGTGTGGTGCGGCAACGGGCCGGGGTCGGGGTCGTCGTGGTCCCGGCCGTAGACCCGGCCGCGCAGCAGTTGCTCATCTCCGTTCATGCCGACCAGCCTGGCAGCCACCACTGACAACACAGGGTGCGTCAGGCTGGGGTGCTCCCGCGGCCGGAGGCGGCAGGCGTGGGTGAGGTGCCGCAGCAGGCGCGCCGGAGGACGGCACGGCGGCCGCCCGACCCCCGCTCGGCGCAACGCACACACCGTGCCGGGCGCGGGCAACCGCCGTCACCGCTGTCACCGCGGCGCTCGCAGCGTGCCGCCCGGCCCCGATGGCACCGGAGGGGGCCGGCACTCAAACGAGGGTCTCGTGCTCGCCGACATAGGGCATGGACGGTTCCAGGCCGAGGTCCTGGGGCAGGAGGGACGCCATCCACGCGTCGCGCCGCACGCCGTCCTGGATGATGCGCGAGCGCAGGGTTCCCTCGTGGGTGAAGCCGACCTTGACGGCACAGGCCAGCGACCCCCTGTTCGCCACCTCTCCGACGCTCTCGATGCGGTCGAGCCTCAACTCGGTGAAGGCCCACCCTGCGATGGCGCGGATCGCCTCGGCGGTGTACCCCTTGCCCCGGTGGGCCGCGAGGGTCCAGCAACCCAGCGACGCCATGCGCTCGGATCGGCCCACCCAGCTGAGTCCGAAAATACCCATGGGACCCACGAGTTCCCCGGAGTCGCGGACCCGCACCCCGAAAAGGTAGTTGGTGTCCTCGCGCCAGCCCTCGGGGCAGAAGTGGTGGATGAAGTGCGCGGCCTGCTCCCGCGTACCGGGACTCGGCACGTTGGTCCAACGCCGTATCAGCGGGTCCTTCCACGCCTCGACGAACGCGTCGACGTCGGAGTCGAGCAGCATTCCTATGTCGAGACGGTCGGTGACGATGTGCGCGGGCTCCATCGCAGTGCTCCCTTCAAGATCCGGCTGTCAGGTCGTGTGCCACCAGGCGTGCGTATCTGCCGTCCGCCGCCATGAGTTCCTCGTGGGTGCCCCGCTCGGTGATCCGCCCCTGGTGCAGCACCACGATGAGGTCGGCGTCCCGGACGGTGGACAGGCGGTGCGCGATGCTGATGCGGGTCCGGCCCGCGAGGGCCTCGGAGAGCGCCGCCTGTACCTCGTGCTCCGTGCGCGTGTCCAGCGCGCTCGTGGCTTCGTCGAGGACGAGCACGGCCGGGTCGCGCAGCAGTGTCCGGGCGAGTGCGAGCCGCTGCCGCTCACCCCCCGAGAAGCGGTAGCCGCGCTCACCGAGGACCGTGTCGTAACCGTCCGGCAGTCGCACGATGGTGTCGTGCACCTGAGCGGTCCTCGTGGCGCGCAGAATGTCGTCGACGGTGGCGTCGTTCTTCGCGAAGCGGAGGTTCTCCCGGATCGACGCATGGAAGAAGTGGGATTCCTGCGACACCACGCCCACGGTCCGGGCCAGTGACGCGAAGGACACGTCGCGCACGTCCACGCCGTCGATCAGGACGCGGCCCCCGGACGCGTCGTACAGCCTCGGCAGCAGGTAGCCCAGTGTCGTCTTCCCCGACCCCGTCTCCCCCACGACCGCCACATGCGTGCCCGCCGGCACGTTCAAATCCACGTCCCGGAGGGCCGGTCCGGTCCCTGCCCCGTCGTAGGCGAACGTGACCTGCTCGAACCGGACGTGTCCGCGGGGTGCTTCCAGCACGACCGGCACGGGCGCCTCCGCGATGTCGGGCTCGAGGTCGAGGTAGGCGAGAACCCGCTCGAACAGCCCCAGCGACGCCTGCACCTGGACCCCGGTGGTGAGGAGCCCGACGGCCGGCCAGAGGAGGGCCTGTTGAAGGGCGACGAACGCGACCAGTGTGCCGAGGGACGCGGTGCCGCCGCCCAGCACCACCCCGGCCACCCAGTACAACAGGGCGGGTACGGAGGCCATGACCATGCCGATCAGCGAGAGCCGCCACCGGCCCGCCACCGCCGTGCTCACCTCGGCCTCCGCCAGGCCGGCCGACGCACCGCGGAACCTGTCCGTCAGAGTGGGGGCGGCCCCCATGGTGCGGCTGAGGAGGATCCCGCCGACCGAGAGGGAGTCGCCGATCATTCCCGCCATGGCGGCCAGTCGGCGTTGCTTCTCGCGCGTCATGTCGAGGCGCTCCTTGCCCACGTGGTCGCTGATCCACGCGAAGAGCGCGAGCATGGGCAGGCACACCGCCGCCAGGCGCCAGTCCAGCACCAGCATGGACGTGGAGATCGCCAGCACGCTGGTGAGGTGGGAGACCAGAGAGGTGGCTGCCGTGGTCACCGTGGACTGCGTACCGCCCACGTCGTTCAGGATCCGGGACTGCGTCTCTCCGGAGGAGTGGTCGGTGAAGAACCGCAAGGACATGCCCTGCAGCCGCGCGTGGACGCCGGTCCTCAGGTCGTGCATCACCCCCTGTCCCATCCTGGTCGAGATCAGGGTCTGCCAGGCGTCGAGGGCATTGGTGACGACGGCCACGGCGACCATGCCGAGCGCCAGTACGGTCAGCAGCCCCGGACGCTGCTGCGGCAGCGCCACGTCCAGGATGCCCTTGAGCAGGAACGGCCAGGTGATCGACACCAGCGCGTCCATGACGAGGAGGAGGACGAGCAGCCACAGACTCCGGCGGTAGGGCGCGAACAGGCCCGCGATCCGGCGCCACGGCCGGTCGGGCCGGGCCGCCACGGTCATCGCCCGCCCCCCGCCGGCGCGCTCAGGGCCTCGGCGATCGCCGTCTGCCAGGACATCGGCAGACCGGCCCGGTTCCAGTGGAACACGATGAGGAACGCGGCTGCCTCCCGCGGACCCACCACGGCCTTCCGAGTGCCGAAGTACTCCTCGCGCCAGCGTGCGCAGGACGCGGCCACCGCGGTCCGGTACCCCTCGATCCGCGCGAGGGTCCGGTCGTCCACGAGCCGTGTCGGCCCGCCGGGCCCGGACCACGCGTCGCGCAGGCCGTCCGCGATCCGCGGCCAGTCGTCCGGCACGGTGGGGCCGAACGTGCGGCCGGCCCGCCGGCGCAGCACCTCCCAGACATGGCCGTCCTCCCAGCCCACGATGCCCAGGGCGTCGAACAGGACCCGGATCAGCAGCAGCGACACGGCCCATGCCGGAGCCTGCTCGTGCGGCGAGCCGTGGTGACGTGCCCAGTACAGCGAGTCCGCCGTGAAGATGCGGTGGACGAACTCCATGGAGCTCTCGCCTCCGAAGAGATGCGACTCGGGCTCGTAGAAGGCGCGGCTCCAGCTCTCGACGTGGCCCTGCCGGCACAGGCGGTCCCAGTCCGCCACGGTGACCTCGTCCAGTTCGTCCTCCCGGCCGGACACGCACCGGAAGCGCACGCGCAGGACCGGTCCTTTGCGTACGAAGAAGAAGTCCTCGGCGGACTCCGCGTCCAAGTGGTCGACGGCGAGCCGGGCAAGCCGGGCGAACACCTCGCCGATGGCGGCCGGACGCGTCAGCAGCCGGTACTCCAGCCAGGGCACCGTGTCGGGTGCGCAGGCCGCCGCACGGCCGGCGTCGAGGAATCGCCGCGCGACCCGTGTGAACTCCGTGCTCTCGTCCGCCGTGTCGGTTTCCAGCAGGTCGGCGACACGGCGCAGGAAGGCGGGCAGCCCGCCGGCCGGCATCCGTGGACCGGGAAGCAGAAGGCCGGGAAGCTCGTCCATGATCACGTCTCTTTCCCTCATACCACCATCAGGGCCGCTTCCCACGGGACCCGTGGCTCCGGGCCCGCGTACGTGTCCAGCGCCAGGGCGATGCCCGCAGCGCCCTCCAGGAGACCGGGGTAGTCCCCGCCGGCGGCCGATCCGCGTACGGGAACGACGTAGCCGAACGGCCGCTCGGGATCGAACGCGCTGAGGAGCATCTCCACGAGCGTGTCGCGCACCGGTACGACCAGCTCCGCCAGCGGCCCGTCGGCGAAGAAGCGCAACATGGTCAACATGCCTGCCGTTCCATGGCACAGGCCCTGGTCCCGGAGACGCCACTCCTCGATCGGGGCGCGCACCACGGCGCGTACCGAGTCCTCGGCGAGTTCCGTCCAGCCCGGCTCGCCGAAGGCGTCACCGGCCAGTTGGACGGCCCGCGAGACTCCCGGTGCGGCGTAGCACCACGCCGCGCGCCGGGAGGCCGGTACCGGTGTGCCCCGCAGCCACTGCTCCCGCGAGACGTAGTCCGCCCAGCCGACTCCGTAGGCATCGGTGTACGCGGCGCGGCGCAGTCGGGAAACGATGGCGGACGCCGCCCGGTGCTGGCCCTGCACGCGCACCCCCTCACGGAAGGCCACGGACAGCAGGGCGAGCGGGCCGGCGATGCCGTGCGCGAGCCCGAGGTTCAGGTGCCCGTGCTCCTCGACATCGGGTGTGACGCGGGCGGTGAGCGAGGGCGGGCCGTCGCACCACAGGCCCGGCAGAGGGCCGGAGGGCGCCGACACGGTACCGGCCATGCGCACGAGCGTGGCCAGCACTTCTTCGAGCGGGGCGCGCAAGGTGTCGCCGCGCAGGAGCATGTAGCGGCCCATGCCAGCCAGCCCTTCGATGGCGTCGTACCGCGCCATGCCGCCGATCGGCCGCTGCTCGATGTCCCGGCACAGACGTGCGGCGTGCTGCGCCACGGTCCGGTCGAGGGACGCCAGGGCGCCGGTGTAGCCACCGGTGACCCGGTGCGCCATCTCCATGCCGAAGGCGAGGCCGGTGATCTCGCCGACGATGCCGTAACTCGGGCGGCGTGACCGGCCGAGCAGGTCGGTGGCCCGGCTCAGGTGGCGGTGTGCCGCGACGGCGAAGCCGGGGTGCCGGTTCGACCTGGTGATGCACAGCACGGCGAGACCCGCATGGCCCCGTCCCAGGGAAACCGGTCCCCAGGCGAGTGGTTCCGACGCGGGTGCGCCGGGCACACCCGCCAGGGCCGCCACCTCGACCGGGTCGAGGAGGCGCTCGGTGAGGAGGTCGGACAGCTGCCCCGCGCGGTCCCGGTGGCGCGGAGGGGGAGTCGTCGTCCCGGGCGGGTGGGTCGCCGTCCCGGGCAGGGGGGTCGTCGTCTCGGGCAGGGGGGTCATCGGGATCCCTTCGTTCCGCGGCCGTCCGCGAGGTGGGCCCGAGCGACGTGGCCCAGGAGCATGCCCGCCTTGCGTTCGGCGGCCATGTCTCCACCCACCAGGCGGTTGTGCTGCATGTGGAGGAGCGACAGCACGGCCAGGTCCCGGCGGCGGGTGCCGGCGGCGCCGTCGCGCAGGGCCTGGAGCCGGTCGCCGAGCCGGGCCACGGTCCCGGACCCCTGCCATGTCTCGTGCAGTCGGCGCAGCCCCAGCGCCCGTTCCAGACGGGCCGCCGTCTCGCCGGGCCGGACCAGGCGCATGGCCTCGTGCACGTCCTGACGTGTGACCGTGCCGTCGTTGCTCCGCGGGAACGCGGTCGCGGCCCAGCGCAGCCAGTCCCAGGAGCCCAGCGACTCCAGCAGCAGCGCGTGGTTGGCGACGACGAGCTGTGCCCGGGGCACGGCGCACTTGCCGGTGCCGACCAGGGTGAGTTGTGCCAGGGCCAGCTGGCTGTCGAGACAGAAGACCGGTTCGGCGGCGGCGAGCGCCTCGGGTCCTCCGTAGCGGGCGACCTCCGGTTCGTACGCCGCCAGCGCGAACTGGCGGATCAGGCCGTCCTTGCGCAACCGTTCCAGGTGTGCGCACAGCCGGTTGCGCACGTCTTCGGCCGACTGCGGGGAGGTGGGCAGCAGCCGCAGGCGGACCTGCGGTTCGGGGGCGTAGTACCGGCTGAAGAACCACTGGTCGAGGTCGGGAGCGATCTCGCGTATCAGCACGCCGAGGGCGCCGATGAGCTGGTCGTGCGTCTCGGGGGTCGCCGGCATTTGGGCGTACGACCAGTCGCTTCCCGGCGAGTGCATGGGGACGGCGCTGATCACGGGTGTGCTGTGGCGGTAGGCGGACCGGTGCGTGTCGTGGGTGCCGCGCTTGCCCACGAGCGGTACGACCACCTCGTTGGCCCGGCCGCCGGACCATCCGTACGATCCGAGATCACGCGGGCTCTCCGTCACGGTGACCGACCCGTTGCCGAGGTCGCGGCGGAACATCTCCCGCTGGAGGCCGTCGGTCAGGTCGAGTTCGTACACCTGGTCCGCCCGGGCGACGCAGACGCGGTCCGGGACCTGGTACTCCCGGCGCCAGCGGTCGAGCGCGGTGTTCCATCCGGTGCGGGCCGCGGCGTTCTCGCGGAGTCCGGGTCCGGGATTCCAGGTGAGCGGGGAGAGGATCACCCGCCCCATGCGCACCCTCGGCAGCCAGGGGGAAGCGCCGTACCCGGCCCAGTCCCACAGCTGGAGCTTCTTCGTGCGTCCGGTGTGCCGCAGGTCGTTGAGGAGGCGGGCGACGTTGGGAGCCTGGTCCTCCAGGTTCAGCTTGTGCGGGAGCACAGGGTGCACTTCCCGGCCCGTCTGCGCGCACACCAGCCGCAACCGCTCCTCGTCGGCGACCACGAGCAGTTCGCGCCAGTCGAGGGACGTGGCGCCGGTGGTACGGGGGAAACGCCCGATGGCGATCTCGCAGGGCGCGAGGAGCGGGACCTGGGCGACGTTGAGGCTCCGGGCGGACCGGGTGCGGAAGGCGAGCTGCGCGGTGATGCCGTCCCTGTCACCGCCACCGTCACCGCCGGCCCGGGCGTGCGCCATGAGCCGGCCGACACCCTCCTCGATGCCCGCGAGGCCGGCGAAGCGGCCCATCGACGCGCCCGGGGTCGCCGACCCGAGCATGGGAGAGACCAGGAGCCGGAAGTCGCCGCTGTCCAGGTCCTCGACGGAGTCGGACAGCAGTTGCAGGCAGAGCTCCAGCGACGGCGGCGGCTCGGCGGGGCCGGTGGTCAGACGGCCGACGGCTTCCTCGTCGAGGACGATCTCGCGGTCCGGGCGGAGCATGCCCTTCTGGACGAGGTCGGCGACCACGGCTTGCCGGTACGGGTCGGCCGCGTTCTCGACGGTCCCGGCCTGGATCAGCAGGCGGCCGTTGCGCGCGACGCGCGGGTTCTTGTAGCCGGCGGGGAACCCCAGGCCGCTGTGCGGGTCGACGAGTTCGGGCAGCCGGGCGGCGCCTCCCTCTCCGTAACGCTCCACGAAGGCCTCGTAATAGGCGCGCATCTCCGGGTGGACGCGGCCCTCCGGTGACATCCTCCACAGCGCGGTGGCGCACTTCTCCACTTCGCGCAGGACGGTCCGTGGCAGTGTGACGTCCGCTCCCACGCGCAGATCGACCTGGGCGACGGGATGGGCGCTCTCACCGATCCGGCGGGCGGCCGCGACCGCCCGGCGCCATTGCTCCGCCCCGGAGCCCAGCGGCTCGTCGATGTACCTGGTGAGGGCCTCCCGGACCTCGGCGAGGGCGGCGCGTTCCTCCGGAACCGCGGTGAGGAGGCCGAGCGTGCGGTCGAGGAGGGCCTCGTCCATGGCCCGGGCCGAGAGTTCGGTCAGGAGGACCTCGCACCGGACGAGGCTCAGCAACAGGTCGTCGAGGGTGCTCACCGCCACCTGGGGGAACTCGGTACCGGCCGCTTCCAGCAGCGCCGTGTACGTCACGGGGCGTCGGGCAGCGTCCAGGATCCATCGCAGCACCCGGGTGTGACGCAGCGACACCTCCTGGCCCGCGTGTCCGGCGCGGGCGCTGTCCGTCCGGGCGGACGCGGTGACGTACGGCAGGACGAGCCGCTCCCCTCTGATGGTGCACAGGTCGTTGGCGACCACCTCCAGCCGGTGGCGGATGGCCGGGACCTCGAGCCAGCGCGTGACCATGTCGGCGAACCAGCCCGCGTCCGGCCGCGCGGCCTTACGGTCGTGCGAGGACCAGGTGACACGGGCTCGGGAGCCCACCTCGACGGGCGCCACCCCTGCCTGCAGGCCGAAGGGTGTCGGCCGGCCGGCGCTCCGCAGTGCGTAGCGCGTGAGGGACATGGCTGTGCTCAACAGCCGTTTTCGCGGAACTGTGGCGCCGCTTCCGATTTTCTCCGCCGTGGACATCAGGGATTCGCTGGATATGTGCACCGCTTCACACAGATCGGCACGGCGCAGCATGTCCCGAATTGCGGAGACAAGTTCCTCGTCACCGGGAATTTCCGGCCCGAAGCACGGTGGGGAATCGCGCGTTTCTTCGTTTCGTGGCCGGGCCGCCAACCGCAGAAGGAGAGGGCTGGTGGCTTCGAATTCATGGTCTGTCGTCATTGCCCGCGTTCCCCGCTGTGAAGTCTCTTTCCGTACTGGCCGCCAGGGCCTCCGCCCGCCCGCGGAGATGCGGGCGGGCGGAGGCGGAGTGCCGGCGGTGCCGGCCGACCGAGCTCAGGAACAGCAGATGGGGCCCATCATCTGGTTCACCGCGTAGTGGCCGGAGGTGAGCACCGGGCCCTCCGGGCAGGTGACGTTGGTGAAGCCGGCTTCCGGGGCCAGCGGGCCGTTCAGGTCACCGGTGACGGCGAGCTGGATCTCCAGGTCGAAGTCCGAGAGGTCCGCGGTCGCGGCGTCGTCGAGCAGCATGGCAGCAGTCATGAGTGAACTCCATGGTCGAAGTGCGGCGGAAATCCGTTTTCCCGTCGCTTGCAAAATCAAGCTAGGTCGCTTCCCCGGCACCGTCAACTGTAATTTCCTCTCGCCTTTCGAACCCGAAAAGGGCATGCCGAAGTGCCGTATTCAATAAAGCCTGAACACGGTCAGAAGTGTTGACGATCTCAGTACGCGATTCCATGCCGCTCGCGCGGTGGCACGCCCTACGAGCCTCCGGTGCCGCGCGGTCCGGCCGGCCGTGGCTCTGCCGTCACTGTCCTCCCCTTGGTCGTTCCCGCGCCCCTGACGGCCGCCCTGCCGGATCGTCCTGGTCAGGAACGCACCCAGGTGGGTGGCCGACCGCCGACGCCCCGGCTAATGCGTGCCGGTGGGTGGCGGTGTGGCGGAGTTGGTTTTCCCACCTTGCCGCCCACCCGGATCACTGAGCGGTCCCGATCACCTGCAAGATCAAGCATTGCGAGAAGCAGCAGGGCGAACGAATGGGTACAAACCGGGATGACAGCGCATGCCCAGCTGGGCTTGCTGCACTTGGGCGCGGGGCCGGGCCGATGGAGGTGGCGTCGGGCGGAGCGCGGCCCAGCGGTTCGCGCGATCCCCCAAGTCGCCAGGGACGGGACGGAGTCCTGCCGTGCTGCGCCCGTTGTGCTGGTACCACGTGGGCCCGGAGAGCAGCATGGGGCGCGGGCTCGGCACGGCGAACGGGGCCGTCCGGAACGGCTCCTACGCCGTGATCACAGCAGCCCGGCAGATCACTCGGCCGCGGCCGTTCCCTGCGACCCGTGAGGACAGGGTCCGGACACGAAGGCAAGGACGTCGCGGACCGCTTCGCGCAGGCTGCCGAAATGACGATGCACGCCCTCCACCGCCACGGGGGTGTTGACACTCCACACCGTCATCCCGGCACGCAGCCCGGACTCCACCCCCGAAGGAGCGTCCTCGATGACCAGACAGTCCTCCGGTTCGGCGCCAAGTCGCGCGGCTGCCTGCAGATACGGCACAGGCGACGGTTTGCCTTCCTCCACGGCGGCCGCATCCACGAGGACGTCCGGGACCGGCAGGCCGGTCCGTGCGAAGCGTCCACGCACCCGGTGCTCATAGTTCGACGTCACCAGTGCCCAGGACCCGGGCCGCAGAGCCCTGAGCAGCTCCGAGGCGCCATCGAAGGCCGTATAGGCGCCGGAGCGGACGTCCTCGTCCTCCAGCCCGTGCAGTGCCGCTAGGCATTGTTGCGGGTCCCGGTCCGGAGCGACCTGCGCGAAGGTCTCCATCGGCCTCGTCCGCAGCGCGACCCGGTGGACCTCGTCGGGGTCCAGTCCGTAACGCTCTGCCCAGGTGCGCCATACCAGGCGCTGATTGTCCACGGCGTCGATCAAGGTGCCATCGACATCGAACAGGACATACCTCGTCGCACCGGACCGGCCGGTTTCACTGATCACACTTCGATCATGTCATTGCGCCCGAGCAGGCAGTCCGCCGGTCAGGAGGGGGGCAGTTCATCGCGACCGACTCGGCGGAAGGTTCCCGGGGCCGTGCCGAATTCCCGCTTGAAGGCGTGCGCGAAGGCGTATTCGGACGTGTAACCGACCTGGTGCGCGACCGAAGCGATCGGTGCGTCGGTCGTGCGCAGAAGACGTGCGGCGGAGCTCAGGCGCCACCACGTGAGGTAGGCGATCGGGGACTGGCCGACGTAGGCCGTGAAGCGCGCCGCGAAGGCGGTACGCGACAGCCCCGCGGTCTCGGCGAGTTCGCGCACGCTCCAGGGACGGCGGGGATCGCGGTGCATACGGTCCAGCGCGGTGCCGATGGCCGGGTCCTTGAGCGCGGCACACCACCCACCGGACGCCTCAGGACACTGCGCCTCCAGCCATACCCTCAGGGCGTAGACGAGCAGGAGGTCGAGCAGAGCCGGCAGGGCGGCGTCCGCGCCGGGACGGTCCTCGATGGTGTCTGCGCTCAGCAGGTCGACCACCGCACGGAGTTCGCTGTGCCGACCGGGCTCCGACGGGAGGTGGATCACATCGGGAAGGCCTCGCAGAAACGGATGCACCGTCCCGGATCCGAGCCGGTAGGCGCCGCACAACAGGATCGTGTCGTCAGCGGCCGGCGGCCGGCCCGCGTGGGTGTGGTGGCTGACTCCGCCGACCGGGCCGTCCCCCTCCGGTGAGAGCGGGGGAAGTCCTTCCAGAGGGCGGTCCGGTGTGTCGCTCATGCCATGAGTGCTGCCGTTCGGCAGGAACACCACGTCTCCGGCGGACATGCGGACGGGACGCCCCTCAGCCGGTAACAGCCAGCATGCGCCCTTGAGCACGACGTGGAATCCGGCCCCGGGGTACGGGCCGTATCGGTTGCCCCACCGGCCGCTGCAGCGGGAGCGGGTGAGTTTGGCCCGGCCGGCCTTCATCGTCGCGACCACGTCGCTGAACACGTCCATACCAGACGGTACCCCGCATCCGAAGTCCCGGACGTACGCGCATGAATCGCGGCGTTTGACGTATGGGACCGCCTGCACGCTGCTTCGTACGGTCGTTCCGACGAACCGCCGGTCCACCGGCACCGAGGCAAGGAGTGTCCATGAGCGCGTACATCGTGATCGACCTCGACATCCGTGACGCGGAGGGGTTCAGGAGGTACGTCGAGCTGGTCACCCCCCTGATGGACCAGGCCGGTGCCCGGAACCTGGTCGTGGACGAAGCCCCGGTCGTCCTGGAAGGGGACTGGCGGCCTTCGACGCTCGTGGTGCACGAGTTCCCAGACCTTGCGGCCGCGCAGGCCTTCTGGGACGCGCCCGAGTACCAGCCGCTCAAGTCCCTGCGACGCGACCACTCCTCGGTCCGGGTCGTCGTCGGGGCCACCGGACGAACGCCCGCGGCAAAGCCGTGAGTCACCTGCGCGTCCCGACCGCTTCGCCAGGTGTGCAGCGACACGGCCGGCAACACATGTTTCGCCCCTCCCTTCCCTCTTGGAGCAGAAATCACATGAAGGCCTTCGGCAAGAACCTCACCATGACAGCGGCGGCACTCGCCACGGCCACAGGATTGCTGACCGCGACGGCACCGAACGCCCAGGCCGCCGGCAGCTACAACATCCGCATCGACGTACGGGAGACGGCGTTCGTCTCCGACTACTGCCTCCTCACCGACACCAGCGGCAACAGCCGGGCCCATTGCAGCGGGAACAAGGGCGCCTACAGCTCCTTCCGCCTGGGCGTGGTGCACAACCGCGGGGACCGGGCGTGGATCGACGTCAACATCGTGGGCGGCGCGGACCGTAAGGGCATCGACCTGCACGGGAAGCACTACCTGCGCGTCTGGGGCAACCTTGCCGCCGTGCAGGTGTGCGGCTGGTCCAGCCTCGACTCGTACAACAGCGGCCAGGCCGGTGCCTCGCTCCACGGAAGCGGCTTCTGCCCGGGCGGCTGACACCCGCCGGGTGCGGCTGCCCGTAGAGCGGGCCGCCGCACCCGGGCCCTCAGGCGGGGCGGGAGTCGTACCGGACGCTGTGGAAGCGCCCGGCGTCCTCCCGCCCCGACGGATCGATGCCGAGCGCTCGGACCGCCGCCACCGCATACCGCTGTTCCCGCTCGTCGGTGAACCGGCGCTGAGGGTAGGTGCGCGCTGTATCGACCGCGCTGTGCAGACCGTACGCGGACAGTGTCCGCAGCACAGGGGCGTAGGCGACGGTCCGCAGGACGAACGCGCTCACCCATACCGGGCGCCGTGCGCCGTCGAGCAGCGCGGCCAGCGTCCGGCCGGTGATGTAACTGCCACCGCCCGTCAGTGTGATCAGGCCGACGCCGGCCAGTGCACGGCCGAGGCGGGGGCCGGGCGGGTCCTGTTCCAGGTTGTCGGTGAAGGCGGCGTCCAGCAGACCCACCTCCCGCGCGTAGTCCACCGCCGGCCGGGACACGTCCAGGCCGTACACCGGCAGCGCCCCGGGCCGGCGCCACTCGGCGTAGAACTCCTTGTCCGACGCGGCGAGTTCCGCCGTCGACATGGATCGTGCCTCCTCGGAGGTGTACCGCTCGTACAGCTGCGCCAAGGTCACCTCGTGGTTGAGGAGCGCGGCGTTGATGCCGTACGAGCAGCACACGTCGAGCACCGCGGGCGTGCCGGGGTGGCCATCGTCGAGGGCGGCCCGTTCGGCGGCCGCCTGACGGAAGACGGGCTGGGCATGGTGCGGTATCTCGTACTCCAGCGGCTCCAGCCGCGTGAAGTACGCACGCGGGTCGGGCCGGTCGTAGATGTCGTCGAACCGCGACTTGCCCCGGGCCGTGTCTCCGGAACCGCCTGCACCGCCGCGCCGGACCATGTGTACTCCTCTGCTCGCGAACATCCGGGCGTCCCATCGTGTACGGCATCCGCCGCGTCGCCCGAGAGCGCACGGGGGCGCACCGATGCAGTTCCGCGGCCCGGAGCCCGACACCGCCCGCCGTGCGGCAGCATGCGCCCGGGTCCACGTCCGTGGAGTCGCTCCGTGTACCGGTGGCCGGTGGACGCCCCTTGTCGCGTGGGCGACCGAGCCGGAGAAGACCGACGTAGCATGGGTCGGTGACGGATGCTCACCCATGGGGGCAGTGGTGGAGCGGCACGAAATCGAAGTGTTCCTGGCGCTGGCCGAAGAACTGCACTTCCGGCGTACCTCGGAACGGCTGGGGCTGGCGCAGGGCAGGGTCAGCCAGACCATCAGAAAGCTCGAGCACCGCCTCGGCACTCCCCTGTTCGTCCGCACCAGCCGCCGTGTCGCCCTGACCGACGTCGGGCAGCAGCTGCGCGACGACCTGGCCCCGGCGTACCGCATGGTCGGGGAGGCGGTCGCGCGGGCCATCGCCAGCGGCAAGGGCATCACCGGGATGCTGCGCGTCGGGTACTCCTCCCCGTGGGTCGGCGACCTGGTGATCCGGGCCGCCGACACGTTCCGCAGCCGGTATCCGGACTGCGCCGTGCACATCCAGGAGGTGCAACTCTCCGACCCCTACGGCCCGCTGCGCACGGGCGCACTGCACCTCCAGCTCACCGAGTTCCCCGTTCTCGAGCCCGACCTGGTCACCGGACCGGTGATCTTCTCCGAGCCGCGCGCACTGATCGTCCCTGCCCGGCATCCGCTCGCCCGGCGGGATGCGGTCTCGGTCGAGGACCTGGCGGACACCGTGTTGGTGAGCATGTCGGGCGACATCCCCCAGTACTGGCTGGACCACCACTACCCCCGCACCACCCCCGCCGGTCGCCCCGTCGAACACGGTGCGACCGCCACCTACTGGCAGGAAGTGCCCACCCTCGTCGCGAGCGGGAAGGGCGTGTCGCCGGCCGCTCTGCGTGCCTCGGAGTACCACGTCCGGCCGGGCATCGCGTTCGTGCCGTTCCACGATGCTCCGCCGATCGAGTACGGCTTGCTGTGGCCGGTCGCCGGCGAGACGGCGCGGGTACGGGCCTTCGTCGAGGTGGTCCGCCGAGTCGCCGGCCCCTGAGCCGCTCGGGCCCCGCCCGGTGCAGCCGGGCCGGCAGTGCGACGCGGCGGCATCGCCCTACGCCTCCGCCGGCCCTCCGACCGTGACCGGGTCGCGGCGGACGAGGTTCGGGGAGCGTCCCTCCCAGCGCTGCACGGCGCGGCGAAGCGCCCGGGCGTCGCTGTAGCCGACCCGGGTGGCGATGGAGTGCAACGGCAGGTCGGTGCGGCGTAACAGCTCCATGGCCTGCTGGTGACGTGTCTGCTCGAGTTCCTCCCGCCAGCTGGTGCCGTGTTCCGCCAGGCGGCGCTGCAGTGTGCGCGGGCTCATCGCCAGGCGCTGGGCGACCCTGTCCAGTGATGCGGCGTCCTCCCGCAGCGCCGCGTCCAGGGTGGCCCGGAACCTGTCGTGCCACCGGAGGACGGGCTTGGAGGCGGACAGGGTCAGCAGGGCGTGCTCGGTCAGGATCTGCTGCAGACCGGGCGTGGCCTTGGGCAGCCGAGCGCGGACGTCGTTGTCGGCGAAGGTGATGGAGTTGTGCGGGGCGTCGAAGACGATGTTGCGGGTGCCGAAGAACGCGGCCAGCCGCTGGTACGTCCGGGGCGGCCGGTGGGTGAGCGTGACCTCCAGCGGTATCACCGGCCGCTGCGTGGCGGCGCTGGCCCTGGTGGAGAGCATCGCCAGGGCGAACAGGTCGATGGCCTCGACGACGTCGGGTACCCACGAACCGGTGGCGTGGCGGACGGTGAAGGTGCGTCCGTCCTCGATGACCTGCAGTTTCTCGGCGGCCACGTCACCGATGCAGGCAAGGTGATCGATGGCGACCTTCAGCGACTCGGCAAGGTTGTCACCGGTGCTGATGAGGTAGTCCCACAAGCCGAAGGTGCCGAGCGGGGTGCCCTCGGTGATCAGCGCGCCGATCGCCGGGCCGGGCTCGGTGAGCGTCAGCTGCTCCCACAGCGCGAGCGCCGACGGCGTCGATATCCGCGCCAGGTCATCGTTCAGCACCTCGGGCCCGAGGTCGGGAAAGCGCTCGAAACGCCACATCGGCGTCCCCGAAGCGCGGACCGACGCGGTGATGAATCGGGCCAGCCGCGCGGAGATCGTCCCCTCATGCATAAGAGTGACGATCTTACCAGCGATCGTGCACAAGTGGCCTGTCACGCCCGCTTCTTGACGTGATCGGTCCCGGGACGGCATGTGAAGACCTGGCCGGCGGGGCTGGCTCCGGTCGGCGGGTCAGGACCCTCGATGGCGTCCCGGCCCCCGGACGACGCGGGCGGTCCCGGCACGACGCGGAGGGCCCGGGACGACGCGGGTGGGCCGGTCGTGGCGCACGCGGTCCGCTTCATGGCGCCGAAAGGCATCCCCCCGCTCAGGACCGCGGCCATAGCGTGGCCGCCGGCCAGGAAAGGGGATCCACATGCGCAAGCTCAGCTACTTCGTCGGCTCGAGCATCGACGGCTTCATCGCAAGCCCCGACGGGCAGCACGACTTCTTGGCCTTCGAGGGTGATTTCGCCGCCGCCGTGATGGCGGACTACCCGGAGACGCTGCCCGCACCGGCACGCGAGTCCCTGGGGCTCACCGGAGTCGCGAACAAGAGGTTCGACACGATCGTGATGGGCCGCGGCACGTACGACCCCGGGCTGGCGGTGGGTCTCACCAGCCCCTATCCGCACCTGGAGCAGTACGTGTTCTCCCGCACCCTGACGCAGGTCGACCCGGAGGTGGAAATCGTCCCCGGGGATCCCGCCGGATTCGTCCGCGGCCTCAAGCGGCAGGAGGGCGGCATGGACATCTGGCTCAGCGGCGGTGCGGGCCTCGCCGGCGAACTCCTCGAGGAGATCGACGAGCTGATCGTCAAGGTGTACCCCGTGGTCGTCGGTACCGGCATCCCGCTGTTCCGCTCGCCCTTCGCCCCGCACGGCTTCGCGGTGACGGACGTGCACACCTTCGCCACCGGCGCGCTGATCACGACGTACACGCGGACGGTGTGATCCGCCGCCGGTGACGACATCGGGTTCGGACCGCGTCACGGCCTTCCGTGACGACGAGAGCACCCGGCCCCTCCCGCACAGGGGCCGTGCCACCCGGTGGCCGGAGCCGGTGCCACGCCGTGCCCGGCGGAACGGCGTCTCACCAGGGCAGGGCGCGGCGCGACCAACCGGGCCGGGGCCAGGAAGGCGGGCGGCCGGACGGCGACGGCGTGCGGTGCGGCGCGTTTCGTACCCTGGCGGCATGCGCATGCGCCCCACCCTGAGCTGGACCCCCACCGAGGACCTGCCGCCGGGGACCACGGATCTGCGACCGGTGGCCGACGCGCTGAGCACCGGGGGCGTGCTGGTGCTCAGCGGGGCGGGCATCTCCACGGAGTCGGGCATACCCGACTACAGGGGCGAGGGCGGGAGCCTGAGCCGGCACACTCCGATGACCTACCAGGAGTTCACCGCCAGCGGCCGGGCCCGGCGCCGGTACTGGGCGCGCAGCCACCTCGGCTGGCGCACCTTCGGCAGCGCCCGACCCAACGCCGGGCACCGGGCTGTGGCCGCCTTCGGGCGGCACGGCCTGCTCTCGGGCGTGATCACCCAGAACGTCGACGGCCTGCACCAGGCCGCCGGCAGCGAGGGCGTCGTGGAACTCCACGGAAGCCTGGACCGCGTCGTCTGCCTGTCCTGCGGAGCCTTCAGCCCGCGACGCGAGCTCGCCGTCCGGCTGCAGGAGGCCAACGCGGGCTTCGAGCCGGTGGCGGCCGGAATCAACCCGGACGGTGACGCCGACCTCACCGACGAACAGGTCGGCGACTTCCGCGTGCTGCCCTGCACGGGCTGTGGCGGCATCCTGAAACCGGACGTGGTGTTCTTCGGCGAAGCGGTTCCGCCGCAGCGGGTCGAGTACTGCCGCCGGCTGGTCCGTGACGCGGCCTCGCTGCTGGTTCTGGGTTCCTCGCTGACGGTGATGTCAGGGCTCCGGTTCGTCCGCCAGGCGGTCCAGGCCGGGAAGCCGGTGCTGATCGTCAACCAGGACCCGACCCGCGGTGACCGGCACGCCCTCACCCGGGTCGCACTCCCCCTGGGAACAGCCCTCACCACCGTGGCCCACCGTTTGGACATCCCCGTCGGCGGCCGGGCGGCCCGACCGACGCGGTGAGGGTGGTGGGGCCACGCCGGCGCCGGCCCTGTGCGACGTACCTTCCTCGGGGAGGAGCACCGCTGGTCGGGGCAGCCGTTGACGCCGGCGCCGTCGGCGGCCGGCCCGTGCACGCAAGGCGCAAGGCGCGGAGCCCCGGCGGCCCGGAGACCCGGCGGCGGGAAGGCGCGGAGGCGGTCCGGTGCCGTCAGGTGCGGCCACGTGATGCTTCGAAGCCGGACAGCAGCGCGTCGAGGGCGTACTCGAACCGCGCCTCACCCGCGTCACCGCCCGCCGCCCGGGCGGCCCGGACCAGCATCGGATAGGCGTCCGGGTCCAATGAGGCCAGGCTGCCGGCGCCGTCGACGCCGCCCGCCTGCCCGGCGGCGTGGCCGACGACGAAACCGGTCAGGGAGTAGAGGATGTCCAGGGTCCGGGGCAGGGGGAAGCCCGCCTCGTGCAGCATCCGCACCACGGCGTCCATCGTCCGCAGGTTGCGGGGTGTCAGGGCGGGACGCGACAGCAGCAGCGGCACGGCGTGCGGATGCGCCGCGAGCGCGGCCATCAGCGCGTGGGCGTAGGCACGCAGGTCCTCCCGCCACGTCGCGGCGCCGAACTCGGGGGGCACGGCCTCCGCCACGACCTGCTCGATCATCCCGTCCAGCAGGGCGCTCTTGGAGGGCACGTGGTGGTAGAGGGTCATCGCCTCCACGCCCAGTTCGGCGCCGAGCCTGCGCATCGACAGCGCCTTCATCCCCTCCCGGTCGACGAGCCGTACGGCCGCCTCCAGGACGGTCTGCCGCGTGAGCCCGGCGCGCTGCCCGCGGGCCCTGTTGGCCGCCATGGGGCCTCTCCTTCGCTCCGTACCCGGGTCGATTGACATTTCTTACGGCGTAAGTATAGCGTCGACCCACCTGGCCTTACATCGTAAGAATGGCGGGAGCTGTACGCCGGCCGCGGCCCCTCCCGTACGGGCCCGACGAGGACGCGAGGACGATGACGACCACCGAGCTCGCCACAGCGAGGAAACAAGCAGGGCCGCCACCTGCGGACGCCGGTTCCGAGCGGGCACACTCCCCCGCGGGTCACGGCGTGCGGCGGCTGCTGCGTCCGTACGCGGGCGGCTTCGCCGCCGTGGGCGTCCTGCAGGTCATCGGGGCGGTGGCGGGGCTGGCGCCGCTGCTCGCGGCCGTCGAGCTGGGCCGGACCCTGCTCGCGCCAGGCACGGTCGACCATGACCATGTCCGGTTCATCGTGGTCGCGGGCGCGGCCGGCCTGCTCGTCCGGCTGCTGTTCACCGCCGCCGCGGCGGGCATGGGGCATCTGCTGGACGGATGGGTGCAGTTGGCGTTACGCCGGGAGCTGGCCGCGCGGCTGGGGCGCGTGCCCATCGGCTGGCTCTCCCGTCGCCGCAGTGGTGAGCTGGCCAAGCTGGTGGGCGAGGACGTCGGCGCCGTGCACCCGTTCATCGCCCATACCCCCGGCGAGCTGGTCTCCGCCTTCGTCGTGCCGCTGGTGTCGCTGGTCTACCTCTTCGGCGTCGACTGGCGCCTGACACTGATCACACTGGTACCGGTGGTGGCGGCAGTGGCGTTGGTCCCGCTGATGATGACCCCGGCCCGGCTCCGGGAGCAGGCCGACTTCGACGCGGCGATGACCCGGATCGCAGGCTCCGTCGTGGAGTTCGTCCAGGGCATCGCGGTGGTCAAGGCCTTCGGCGGGGGCGAGCGCGCCCACCGCGAGTTCCGCACCGCCACCGACGACTTCGTCGCCACCTTCCGCCGCTGGGTGCACGGGATCTCCCCGATCGCCGCGGCGATGCAACTGGTGCTGTCGCCCCCGTTCGTGCTCCTGGCCGTGCTGGTCGGCGGCACGGCACTGATCACCGGCGGTGGGATGGCCCCGGCCGATCTGCTGCCCTTCCTGCTGCTGGGGCTCGGGCTGACCGCGCCGGTTGCGGCGCTGGGGCACGGCTTCGACGAGCTGCAGGCCGCCCGCCGGGCGGTCGGCCGGATCCGTGACGTGCTCGCGGTGCCGCCGCTGCGGGAGCCGGCCCAACCGGTCGCGCCGCACGGCCACCGCGTGGAACTGCGCGGTGTCCGCTTCGCCTACGAACCCGGCCGGGAGGTTCTGCGCGGCATCGACCTGGTGCTGGAGCCGGGAACGGTCACCGCGCTCGTCGGACCGTCCGGCAGCGGCAAGTCCACCCTGGTCCGTCTGCTGCCCCGGTTCGTGGACCCGACGAGCGGCTCCGTCAGCCTCGGCGGCGTCGATCTGCGCGAGCTGGGCAGCCGGGAGCTGTACCGGCAGGTCTCCTTCGTCTTCCAGGACGTCTCCCTGCTCCGCGCCTCGGTCGCGGACAACATCGCGCTGGCGGTGCCGGACGCCGGTCCGGAGGACGTGGTACGCGCCGCCCGTCTGGCGAACGTCCACGACCGCGTCCTCGAACTGCCGCAAGGGTACGACACGGTGATCGGCGAAGACGCCCGGTTGTCGGGCGGCGAGGCGCAACGGGTCGCGCTCGCCCGCGCGCTGCTGGCCGGGACCCCCGTCCTGGTGCTCGACGAGGCGACCTCCTTCGCCGACCCGCACACCGAGCTCGCGGTGCGCCGCGCCCTGGAGGAGCTGCGGGGGGACCGTACGGTCCTGGTCATCGCCCACCGCATGGAGACCATCGCCGGCGCCGACACCGTAGCCGTACTGGAGGACGGAATGATCGTCGAGCAGGGCGCACCCACCGAACTGCTGGAGGCGGGCGGGACGTTCGCCTCGCAGTGGCGGGCCCGGCACGCGGCGGGCTCCGCGGGAGGGGATGAGCGGCTGTGACCCGGCACGACCACACCTTCCCACCTCTGTCCGGCGATGGACGCCAAGGAGACGACCCGCGATGATCCACATGCTGCTGCGCGTGCTGGGCCACCAGTACTCCCGCCCGATGCGCCGCGCCCTCACGCTGATGACGACGACCGCGGTCGTCGAGGGCCTGTCCTACAGCCTGCTGGTGCCCGTGCTGCGGGCCCTGCTCGGGGGCTCGGCCGGCGAAGCCTGGCCGTGGCTGGGCGCGTTCGGGGCCTCGGTGGTGGCCTACGCGGTGCTGCGATACGTCAGCGACCTGTCGGGGTTCCGCGTCGGCACCGCGCTGCTGCGCGGTGTGTACCACCGCCTCGGCGACCACCTCGCCCGGCTGCCGCTCGGCTGGTACGGCCCGGCCCGGGTGGGAGAGGTGTCCGTCCTGGCCGGTCAGGGCGTACTGCAGGCGATGAGCGTGATCGCGCACCTGCTGGCGCCGTTCGTCTCCGCCGCCGTGACGCCGCTGACGATCGTCGTCGTCATCCTCGCGTTCGACTGGCAGCTGGGCCTGGCCGCGCTGGCCGCCGTCCCCGTCGTGGCGGCGATCCAGATCCTGACCGGGCGTTCGGCGGCCGCCGAGGACACGGAGCGCGCGGCACGCGACCGCGAGGCCACCGGACGGGTCATCGAGTTCCTCCAGGCCCAGCCGGTGCTGCGCGCCGGTGGCCGCACCACCGAACGCTTCCGGCTGCTGGACGACGCCCTGCGGCAGGTGCAGCGCGCCTCCCGCCGCTCCACGCTGTCCGCGCTGCCCGGCGCGCTGGGGCTGACGCTCACGGTCCAGGCGGTGTTCACCGTCGTACTGGCCCTGGGGGCGTACCTCGCACTCGGCGGGCGCATCGGGGCCGCGGAGCTGCTGACGGTCCTGGTCCTGGCCGCCCGTTGCGCGGATCCGCTGCTGTCGCTGGCCGATCTCGGCGGCAAGCTGCGCGGCGCGCGCGGCGAGCTGGGCAGGCTCGATGCGGTGCTGCGCACCGAGCCGCTGCCGCAGGCCGCGGAGCCGGTCCGACCGGTCGGCCACGGTGTGGAGTTCGACGGTGTCACCTTCCGGCACGGTGGGCGCACGGTGCTCGACGACCTGTCGCTGTCCGTGCCCGAAGGGCAACGGCTCGCCGTGGTGGGACCGTCGGGGGCGGGCAAGACCACGCTGCTGCAGTTGCTCGCGCGGTTCCACGACGTGGACGGGGGCGCGGTGCGCGTCGGCGGTGCGGACGTGCGCGCGATCAGCACAGCGGCGCTGATGGCACGCTTCGCCATCGTCTTCCAGGACGTCTACCTGTTCGACGGCACGATCGAGGACAACGTACGCCTGGGCCGCCCCGACGCCACCGAAGCCGAGGTGCGGGCGGCGGCGGCCGCGGCGCGACTGGACGAAGTGGTCGGGCGCCTGCCCGACGGATGGTCGACCCAGGTGGGCGAGGGCGGCGCGCGCCTGTCGGGCGGCGAGCGCCAGCGCGTCTCGATCGCCCGGGCTCTGCTGAAGGACGCGCCGATCGTGCTGCTGGACGAGGTCACCTCCGCGCTGGACCCCGTCAACGAGGCAGCCGTCCACGCCGGCGTCGAGCGCCTGATGGCGGGCCGCACCGTCGTGATGGTGGCCCACCGGATGCGCACCGTCCAGCACGCCGACCGCATCGTCTTCCTCGACTCCGGTCGTATCGTCGAGGAAGGCACCCACGAGGAACTGCTGCGCAGCGGTGGCCGCTACGCCGGCTTCTGGAACCTCGCCCTGGCACCGTCCGGGTCATCGACGCCGCGTCCCGCTTCCGGGGCATGACCTCACCGCCGGTGACCTGATACGCGGCGGGTTCCACCTCACCGCGGCAGGACCCGGCCTCGACGACGTACCCAGCTGGCGGGGGATGGTACGTCTGCCGCGTTTCCGACGACGCCGTCCTGCCCGACCGAACCGGGCGGCTGTCCCGTGCGGCCCCCCTCTTGTCGAGCGGGGATTCGCTCGCAGGGTGGAATCCCGGTCGGCCCTCGCCCTGGTGGGCCGCGGGTCCTGCCAAGCTCGACCGCATGACGACTGAGACCACCCGCCGCCTTGTCCTTCTCCGGCACGGCAAGGCGGAATGGAACGACGACGCCGACCACGAGCGTCCGCTGGCGGAGCGCGGCCGCAAGGACGCGCCCGTGGCCGGGCGCTGGCTGGCGGGCTCCGGTGTCACCCCGGACCTGGCCCTGTGCTCGACCGCGGTGCGCTGCCGCGAAACGTGGAAGCTCGTCGTGCCGGAGCTTCCCGAGCGGCCCCGGACGGCGTATGACGAGCGCATCTACGATGCCTCCCCCGGAGAGCTGATGGCCGTGCTGAACGAGGTGTCCGACGAGGTGGAGAACCTCGTGGTCGTGGGGCACAACCCGGGCATGCACGCGCTCGCCGACGCGCTCGCCGGTGAGGCGGACGGCGATCTGCCGGCCAGGCTGAACCGCAGCGGTTTCCCCACCTCCGCCATCGCCGTGCTCACCTTCGCCGGCACCTGGAAGAATGTGGAGGTCGGGACCGGCAGACTGGCGGCGTTCTGGGCCCCACACGCATGAGCAGCGCCTTGCGGGGCACGTCCGGTGCACCCGCCCCTCTGGGTGGGCCTCACGAGTAAGGGAGCCGTGCTGACCGCCGCCGACCGGTCGCTGCTCCAGCACCGTGCGTCGCTGCTCCAGCCGACACCCGTGCGGGGACCGGGCCCGGGCCACGCCCGGGCCCGGTTGTTGCAGGTGCTGAACCTGCAACACGATCGCTCCGAACTCGCTTGGTGGGTACACCTGTTACCGGTCAGCTACAGAGAAGCGACGGCTCCGCCGAGGTGCCGGGGCGGGTACCGGCAAGGGCGGCGCGCACCGAGCCCCCGGCCCGGGGGCGTCCGGTCCGGGGGCTCGAAGGTGTGCTGCGCCCCGCTCGCGGGACATCACGTCCTGCGGGCGACGGCGCGGTGTCAGACCTGGCCTCGCCAGGCCCCGGTCTCGCTGCCCCGGTTCTCGATGAAGACCTTGAACCGCTTCAGGTCACCGGAGACCTGCCGCCTGACGAAACCGAGCTTGTCGCCGACCGTCTCGGCCAGGCCCTCGGGGTCGAAGTCCATTTGCAGCATGACCTTCGTGGTGGTGTCGTCGAGCCGGTGGAAGGTCACCACCCCCGCCTGCCTCGCTTCACCGCTCACGGTGGTCCAGGCGACGCGCTCGTCGGGGATCTGCTCGGTGATCTCGGCGTCGAACTCGCGCTTGGCGCCGTTCACGGTCGTCACCCAGTGGGTCAGGGTGTCGGTGCGTTGCTCGACCCGCTCCACCCCCTCCATGAATTCGGGGAAGGTCTCGAACTGCGTCCACTGGTTGTACGTCGTCCTCACCGGGACGCCCACCTCGATGGACTCCTCGACCTGCGACATACGAGCACCTCGCTTCCTCGTCGGTTCGGGACTGCGCTGCGGCGGACTGCCCTCAGCGGCGCCGACGGGCTGCGTGTACCCCGGCGTTGACGCGTCATGACACCGTGCCGTGGCGTACGGCTCACGCCGATCCGGCGGACCTCACCCTGCCGTCGCCCGCCGCGCGCTGCTCCGGCTCGGTGTCCGCGACGGCGAGGCGGAAGCTGCTCAGTCCTGCCGCGAGTGCGGCCCGCTCCGCGGG
>NZ_KL591003.1:152591-152985 GCF_000716335.1 Streptomyces sp. NRRL S-118
GCCGCGAGTGCGGCCCGCTCCGCGGGTGGCATGGCGGAGATGACGTCGAGCAGCGCGGCTTCCCGGCGGCCGCGCAAGGTCTTCAGGTAGCTGTCGCCTCGGCTGGACAACCGCAGCTCCAGCTCCCGGCGGCTGGCCGAGCTGGGCGAGCGCTCGATGAAGCCGAGCGCGTCCAGCCGGTCGCACATACGGCTGACCGAGGACGGCGCCGAGCCGAGCACCTCGCCCAGCGTGCGCAGGTTGATCGGCTGATCGCGCTCCAGGATGTACAGCACCCGCAACTGCGAGGACGACACCGGAGCCGACGACGTCATGTCCCGGCCCTTGTTCCAGAGCACTTCCAGAAGCTCGATGACCTCCCGGGCGGCGTGTGCGGCAGCATCCCGGCCGGGGC
>NZ_KL591003.1:153113-157065 GCF_000716335.1 Streptomyces sp. NRRL S-118
ATCCCGGCCGGGGCTCGGAGCATCGTCGGAACGGCCGTCCTCGGCCGGGACGGTTCGCAACGGCCTTGTCAGTCGCTGGGACACGGACCCCTCCTTGTACCGCTGGGCGACAACCACGCAGGGGTGGCCGGCCGGGATGGCCGAAGATCACCTACAGGCATCCTGCCAGCCCGCTCGCAGCGTCGGTTCCGGACGCCGCCCGGCACACGACAACGACAGGCTGTCGACGCACCGGTGGCCCGACCGGGACACGGCGCTCGCCGGGCGGGCGGTGCGGGCGCCGGTTGCTGCCCTGCCGCCCGGCCGTGACGGCAGGGCGGAGCGGGCGGACCCGGCACGCATCGGTGTCCCGGCCTGCCGTCGGTGCGGTCACACGACCCGGACACCGATGAGGCAGGTGTCGTCGTCGGTGTCGGACGTACTGTGCGTGAGCAGACCGTCGAGCTGCTGCTCCAGCGTCGCGCTCGGTATCCGGGCGTGTGCCAACAGCTGGGCCAGGGAGTCCTGGACCGCCTCGTCGCGGCGCTCGACCAGTCCGTCGGTGTACATCAGGAGGGTGTCACCTGGGTCCATCTGCAGTTCGTCCTCCTCGTACGAGGCCTCCGCGAGCGCACCGAGAAGGATTCCGCTGACGGTGCGCAGAGGTGTCGCCTTCCGGCCGCGGATGAGGACCGGAGGCAGGTGACCGGCCCGTGCCCAGCGCAGGGTGTGCTTCTCGGGGTCGTACAGGCCGCATACCGCCGTGGCGGTGACGTGGTCGGTCAGGTGGTGGGCCACGACGTTGAGCCAGGACAGCAACTGCGCCGGGCCGGCCCCGGTCACGGCGAGACCGCGCATGGCGTTGCGCAGGACCACCATGCTCGTGGCCGCCTCGATACCGTGGCCGGCCACGTCTCCCACGCACAGCATGATCTGCTTCGACGGCAGGACCACCGCGTCGTACCAGTCCCCGCCCACCATGGACTCCGACTCGGCGGGCCGGTAGCGTACGGCGATCTGCAGGCCGGGGCTGTCCAGGGGAAGCGCGTGTGCGGGCGGCATGATGGCGTGCTGGAGCTGGAGGGTCAGCCGGTTGCGTTCGGCGGCCTGCTGTTCGGTGTGCGCCAGCTGGTCGCGGGTCGCCGCCAGTGCCACTTCCGTCCAGTGCTGTGCGGAGATGTCCTGGTACGCGCCCCGTACCGCGAGCAGCCGGTGGTGGGCGTCGAGGACGGGTTCGGCGATCACGCGCATGTGCCGGGTGATGCCGTCGGGACGCTGGAGCCGGAAGGCGGCCGACGCTGGCCGGCGGTGATGCAGCACGGCGCGGAGGAATCGGCCGATGGCCACGGCGTCGTCCGGGTGGGCGTGGGACGACAGGGCTTCCAGGGGCACGGGCGGCGAGGTGTGCGGCCGGCCGTACAGGTCGAAGAGCTGATCGTTCCACGTGATCTCGCCCGTGGCGATGTTCTCCTCGAAGCCACCGATCCTGCCCAGGCGCTGGGCGTGCTGGAGGAGATGGGCGAGGCGCGCGGCCTCGTCCTCGACCCGCCAGATGAGGAGCACGCTGCTGCCGTGGCGGCTGACGCTGATGTCGGCGACCGCCGCGAGGGGGACCTGGTCGACCAGAGCGGTCAGCGTCATCCGCTGGGCCCGGAACGGCCTGCCCGTGGCGAAGACCCGCTCGATCTCCTCGAAGAGCTCGCTGCCGCCGACGGCCATCGGGTAGGCCTCCAGCAGCAGCGCCCCGCTCACCGCGTTGCGCGGACGGCCCGCCGGGTCGACGAAATGGCTGTTGACGTGGTGGATGCGGAAGTCGACGAGGACACCGTCGGGCCCCAGGTGGGGAGTCAGCACCAGGGCCGGGTCGTACAGGCCCTCCGCCAGGTCCACCAGCTCCGACAGATCGGGCCTGGACAGCCAGTCCGTCGAGGGAGAGGAGACGCTCACACCTGTGAGGCCCTCGAGGGTGTGGGCGCACAGCTCGGCCAGTGCCTCGACCTGACGGACGATCTGGGGCGGCTGCGGCTCCAGCCGTCCCGGCCAGCAGATCTCCAGGATCCCGTGCACGCGGCCACCGGTGCCGGCCGGAACCGCCATCCGGCCGCCGCCGGGGTGCTGCGCCGCCCCTATGGACGGCAGTCCTTCCGCGGACAGGGAGGCCACGTGGACGGCTTTTCGTTCCATCAGGGCCTGGCGGGCCAGCGTGGAGACGCCCGGCGGTACGTAGTGCCAGCGGTCGGCTTCTTCCGGGGTGAAGCCCGCGTGCCCGGCGAGGGTCAGCGACGCGTCGGATCCGGCGATCCACACCGCGACGGCGTTGGCGCCCAGCGGCGTCAGGGCGTGCTCCAGCAGGGACTGGGCCACGGCCTGCGTGTCGCCCGCGGCCAGCGCACCGCTCTCCGCCGTGCGCAGGCGCACGCCGACGGAGGCGCCGTCGTCGGCCGTGCCCGTGTCGCCGCTGGTCCTGCTCACGAAATCGGTGGCGACCTCGGTGACGTGATCGCGGGCCGCCTGGTTGATGATGTCGGCGGCCAGCTCCAACTGGGAGACGCCTGCCTCGTCCGCCAGCGCGGCCAGCTGGTGTGCGGCCATGGTGGGGCCGCACTGCAACCGCTCGATCAGCACGCCCTTGGCGAGTTCGAGCAACGCCCGGCCGTCGGCTGCGGCTTGAGCGGCGCGGATCTCGCGGCGCAGGCGCTCCACCGTGGCGGCCAGCCTCCCCACCCCCGTCGCTTCCGCCTCGGCAGCGGGGTGCCGCGTGAAGGAGGCGGGAGTGCGGGAGGCGGGGACCGAGCGAGAAGGCCGGAGCGGCCCGTCGCCAGGGACGGGTTCTTCGACGTGCTCCGGAGTGCTCACGGTGCTGCTGACTCCTCGTTCGGCGGTGAGGGTGGTGCGTGGGGAAGCGTACGGCGGTGCTCCGGCGTCCTAGGAATCGAGCCACCGTCCGATGCAGGCGATGAGGTCGTTGGCGTCGACGGGCTTGGTGACGTAGTCGCTGGCACCGGAGGCCAGGCTCTTCTCCCGGTCGCCCGGCATGGCCTTGGCCGTCACCGCGATGATGGGCAGGGCGGAGTATCCCGGATCCTGCCTGATCTCGGACGTCGCGGCGTAGCCGTCCATCTCGGGCATCATCACGTCCATCAGGACCAGGTCGATCTCCGGGTGCTCGCGCAGGGCCTCGATGCCCTTCCGCCCGTCCTCCGCGTGCAGCACATGGATGCCGTGCAGCTCCAGGATGCCGCTGATGGCGTACAAGTTGCGGGCGTCGTCGTCGACGACCAGCACCGTGCGTCCGGCGAGGCTGCCGTCGACGGTCTGGGCGGGCTTCTCGCGGGCCTCCTCGGCCCGTACGAGCGGTACCACGTCCCCCGGCTGCTCCGCGGACAGGTGGAGGGCGATGCGCTCGCGCAGCTCGTCGAGGCTGGAGATCAATTCCAGCGGCCGGGTGCCCGAACGGGACTGCAGCTTCTGTTCGTGCGCGGGATCCAGGCGGCGGCTGTTGTGGGCGAGGACGGGGACGGTCGTCACGGCGGCGTCACCCTCCATGGCGTCCAGGAACCGCAGGGCCTCGTCCCTGGGCATGTCCAGTTCCAGGACGACGCAGTGGAAGGGCCCCGCCGCCAGGCTCTCCGCCGCTTCCCGGGCACCGACCGCGGTGATGACCTCGATCTCGGCCGAGCCCTTGGGAAGGTCCCGGCTGCCGGCGAGATCGGCGACGGCGCTCTCGGCGACCAGCGACAGCAGGCCACGCGCGCGTTCCTCGACCACGAGCAGCCGGCGCTTCTGCGGCGTCTCCTGAGTGGGGCGGGCGGCCTGAGTGCCCGCCGCCGGGTGGGCGGCGGTGGCCGGCGTGGCCTCCGCGGGCGCGGCGGTGAGGGCCTTCGTCTCCCAGTCGCCGCGGGTCACGGGCAGGTAGAGGGTGAAGGTGCTGCCCTGACCCTGGGTGCTCTCCGCGGTGACCGCGCCGCCGAGG
>NZ_KL591003.1:157267-157446 GCF_000716335.1 Streptomyces sp. NRRL S-118
TCCCGTACCGCCGTACTTGCGGCTGGTGGTGCCGTCGGCCTGCTGGAAGGCGCCGAAGATGGCCTCCAGCTGCTGTTCGGCGATGCCGATGCCGGTGTCCTTGACCCGGAAGGCCAGCACGGGCTCTCCACGCTGTACGGACACGGGGAGCTCCTGCTCGCCGGCCGTCTCGATGCGCA
>NZ_KL591003.1:157557-158246 GCF_000716335.1 Streptomyces sp. NRRL S-118
TCGATGCGCAGTTCGACGCTGCCGCGGTCGGTGAACTTGACCGCGTTGGAGAGCAGGTTGCGCAGCACCTGCCGCAGCCGGGAGTCGTCGGTCAGCAGGTCGGACGGGACTCCGGGGGCCGTGGTGATCGTGAAGTCCAGGCCCTTCTGCGTGGTCATGGGGCGGAAGGTGGCCTCGACGTAGTCGAGGAGCTGCCGCAGCGCGACCCGCTCGGGGTTGATGTCCATCTTGCCGGCCTCGACCTTGGACAGGTCCAGGATGTCGTTGATGAGCTGGAGCAGGTCGGAGCCGGCGGAGTGGATGATGCCCGCGTACTCGACCTGCTTCGGGGTGAGGTTGCGGGTGGGGTTCTGCGCCAGCAGCTGGGCGAGGATGAGCAGGCTGTTGAGCGGGGTGCGCAGTTCGTGGCTCATGTTGGCCAGGAACTCCGACTTGTACTTCGAGGCCAGGGACAGCTGCTGGGCGCGGGTCTCCAGTTCCTGCCGGGCCTGCTCGATCTCCAGGTTCTTGGTCTCGATGTCGCGGTTCTGGGCGGCCAGCAGGGCGGCCTTCTCCTCCAGTTCCGCGTTCGAGCGCTGCAGCTCCTCCTGCTGGACCTGCAGTTCCGCCGAGCGTGCCTGGAGTTCGGCCGTCAGCCGCTGGGACTCCTCCAGCAGCTCGTCGGTACGGGCGTTCGCGACGATGGTGTT
>NZ_KL591003.1:158293-158806 GCF_000716335.1 Streptomyces sp. NRRL S-118
CCTCCAGCAGCTCGTCGGTACGGGCGTTCGCGACGATGGTGTTGACGTTCACCCCCAGCGTTTCCATCAGCTGCTCGAGGAAGTCCCGGTGGACCGTGGTGAATTCCTCGAACGACGCCAGCTCGATGACGCCCAGCACCTGGTCCTCGACGACGATCGGGACCACGATCAGGCTGGCCGGCGCCGCCTGGCCGAGCCCGGAGGAAATGCTGACGTAGTGATCGGGCAGGGCCTTGACGGCGATGGTGCGGCGGCTGCGGGCGGCCTGCCCGACGAGCGACTCGCCGAGCCGGAAGCGGGCCTGGCCGGTGAAGCCGGACGGGCGGCCGTACGAGCCGACCAGGGTGAGCTGGATGCCGTCGCCGGCCTCCTCGGCCAGGTAGAAGGCTCCGTACTGGGCAGCCACCAGCGGCGTCAGTTCGTCCATCACGAGCTCGGCGACCACGGACAGGTCGCGGTGGCCCTGCATCAGGCTGCTGATGCGGGCGATGTTGGACTTGAGCCAGTCCTGCT
>NZ_KL591003.1:158925-159158 GCF_000716335.1 Streptomyces sp. NRRL S-118
TTGGACTTGAGCCAGTCCTGCTCCTGGTTGGCCAGGGTCGTCTCGCGCAGCGACTCCACCATGGTGTTGATGTTGTCCTTGAGCTCGGCGACCTCGCCGGAGGCGTCGACGGTGATGGACCGGGTCAGGTCCCCCTCCGCGACCGCGCTCGCGACCTCGGCGATGGCCCGCACCTGCCGGGTCAGGTTGCCGGCCAGCTCGTTGACGTTCTCGGTGAGGCGCTTCCAGGTGCC
>NZ_KL591003.1:159275-159939 GCF_000716335.1 Streptomyces sp. NRRL S-118
CGGTGAGGCGCTTCCAGGTGCCCGACACGCCCTCGACCTCGGCCTGACCGCCCAGCCTGCCCTCACTGCCGACCTCGCGCGCCACGCGGGTCACCTCGGCCGCGAAGGACGACAGCTGGTCGACCATGGTGTTGATGGTCGTCTTGAGCTCCAGGATCTCACCGCGCGCGTCGACGTCGATCTTCTTCGACAGATCACCGTTGGCCACCGCGGTGGTCACCAGAGCGATGTTGCGCACCTGGTTGGTCAGGTTGTTCGCCATCGAGTTGACGTTGTCGGTCAGGTCCTTCCACGTGCCGGCCACGTTCGGCACCCGCGCCTGACCGCCGAGCATGCCCTCGGTCCCCACCTCACGCGCCACACGCGTCACCTCGTCGGCGAACGCCGACAGGGTGTCGACCATCGTGTTGATCACCCCGGCCAGCGCGGCGACCTCACCCTTCGCCTCGACCGTGATCTTCTGCGACAGATCACCCCGCGCCACCGCGGTCGCGACCTGGGCGATGGACCGCACCTGGCCCGTCAGGTTGGAAGCCATGACGTTGACGTTGTCCGTCAGGTCCTTCCACGTCCCCGACACCCCCCGCACGGTCGCCTGACCGCCGAGGTTCCCCTCCGTGCCGACCTCCCGGGCGACCCGGGTGACCTCATCGGCGAACGCCGA
>NZ_KL591003.1:160081-160259 GCF_000716335.1 Streptomyces sp. NRRL S-118
CCTGGGCCACCGCGGTGGTCACCTCGGCGATCGAACGGACCTGGGCCGTCAGGTTGTCCGCCATCACGTTGACGGACTCCGTCAGGTCCTTCCAGGTACCCGAAACGCCCTTGACGTCCGCCTGGCCACCCAGACGGCCCTCCGTGCCCACCTCACGGGCCACCCGCGTCACCTCACC
>NZ_KL591003.1:160473-169775 GCF_000716335.1 Streptomyces sp. NRRL S-118
GATCGAACGCACCTGACCCGTCAGGTTGCCCGCCATGGCGTTGACGGACTCGGTGAGGTCGGCCCAGGATCCGGACGCGCCCGGCACGTGGGCCTGGCCGCCGAGGGCACCCTCGCTGCCCACCTCGCGCGCCACGCGTGTCACTTCCGACGTGACCGAGGAGAGCTGGTCCACCATGCCGTTGAAGACGGTCGCGATCTCCCCCAGCAGGCCGTCGGACTGGTGGGGGAGCCGGGTTCCGAAGTCTCCGTCGCGCACCGCGGTCAGCCCCGCGAGGAGCTCCCTCAGTTCCGGCTCCCCCACGGCGTCCCTCCCCGCCCCCTCGGCGGTTCCACGGGCGGGCTGCGGGTTCCTGACCGGAGCCTCAGTCATCGTCCAACCTCGTTCCGTCAACGGCACCGTAGGCGTGCGTCGCAAATCCGGCGAAGATTAACCGCGGAGCGGGATACCGGGCAATCGCGGCTGGATCCGTCCCCGCGCCATGTCCGGAACATGAGGATCCTATTCCGGAATGGTCCGGTCGGTGCACGAGGATGCTCGCCCCCGGTACAGGACGTGATGGTCACCGTCGGCTCGTGCCCCGCTTCATGGGGTTCGATGCCTTCCTGCGGGGGCGCGTGTTCCCGGGCGGCGGCCTCGAGCGCCGCCCGCGGGCCGGTGGACACCGCCGCACCGCGGGCGGATCACGCCGGCGGCCGCCTTCCGGTGCGGGCCGGAGCGCGGCTCGCCGCCCCCGTACGGACCGCCCCGGCAGGGGGGGCGGCACGCACGGGGGCGCCGGCGCGGGACGAGAAGGCGCAGGACGGGCTCGGCGCCGCTACGCCGCGCCGCCCAGCACCTCCATCAGGTCCGACAACCGGCGGCGCCACTTGTGCGAGCGCCTGCAGTACCGCCGCAGCGCTCCCCGGCCGCGCGGCCGGAAGGGGCGGCCGCACCACAGGCAGGAGCGCGGGCGGCTCGCGTTCGCTTCCGCTGCCCTGTGCACCGCAGGCCTCAGCTCGTCACCCGGGAGGCGTTGATGACCTCGCACTTCTTGTACTCGGAGCCGTTACCGTCACCGAGGTAGGCGGTGCTCGCCTCGCCCGTACGGGACTGGGAAGCGGGCACCAGCAGGTCGTCGACCTTCGCGACGGCCCGGGTGACCGGCGCTCCGCCGAGGTCGCCCTTGAACTGCAGGGTGACGTCGTACCTGTAGTCCATCGCGTCGTCGTTGGTGACCGTGATCTTCGCGATCAGGTTCTTGCCCGCCGCGTCCATCCGGCAGTCGTCGATGCGCACGTCGCGCTCGGCCGCGCTCGCGCCGGAGCCGCCGCCCGGGACGGACGCTCCCCCGGTGCCGGAGCCGCTGCTGCCGTCGTTGCCCTGGGTGCCGCCGGAGCTGGAGGTGTCACTGTTGCTGTTGCTGTTGCTGCTGGACCCGCTGCTGCTGCCGCAGCCGCCACCGCCGGAACCCCGGGCACCGGTCAGCGCGACGAGGACGACACCGAGGACGGCGACAGCACGGACATGGCGAAGTTTCACGTTCAACCCCCGTTGAGCGTTGGAATGTGCGAGTGGAGACGCCCCATATTGACGGGCACACGTCACCCTAACAGCGCCGTACGGGTGCTGATCACCACCACGGAAGGGCCGGGGCGGGCGGCCTGGCCGCCCGCCCCGGCGGGGGCGGCACGAGTCCGCGGGCGGGCTACCGCGACAGCGCCTCCTGCGTCACGCTCGCCGGCACGGGCGCGTAGCCCGCGGGGCGGGTGGTGAAGGTTCCACGGCCCTGGGTGCGGCTGCGGAGCCGGGACGCGTAGCCGAAGAGCTCGGCCAGCGGCACGGTAGCGGTGATCACCGCCGCGCCGGCCCGCGCGGTCGAGCCCGAGACACGGCCGCGCCGTGCCGCCAGGTCACCGAGCACACCGCCCACGGAGTCGTCGGGCACGGTCACCGTGATCTCGACAACCGGCTCGAGGAGCGTCATCGCGCACGCGCGCAGTGCCTCGCGCAGCGCGAGCCGCCCGGCCGTACGGAAGGCCATCTCCGAGGAGTCCTTGGAGTGGGTGGCCCCGTCGGTCAGGGTGACGCGCACCCCGGTCACCTGATGGCCGCCGAGAGGACCCTCGGCCAGCGCGTCCCGGCAGCCGGCCTCGACCGCGCGGACGTACTCCTGCGGCACGCGCCCGCCCACGACGGTGGACCGGAACGCGAAGCCGCCCGCGGCGCGGTCGACCGATCGGTCCGCCGTGCCGCCGGCCCCGGCCCCGCCGGCGTCGGCCGCCACCGTGTCGGCAGACTCGTCCAGCGGCTCGACGTCGAGCACGACGTGGGCGAACTGCCCCGCGCCGCCGTCCTGTTTGACGTGCCGGTACACCAGGCCCCGGACCCCCCGGACGACCGTCTCGCGGTAGGACACCCGCGGCTGCCCGACGCCGACCTCCAGACCGTGGGCGCGACGGATCTTCTCCACCGCGACCTCCAGGTGCAGCTCGCCCATCCCCGACAGCACCGTCTGCCCCGTCTCGGGGTCGGCCCGCACCGTCAGGGAGGGGTCCTCCTCGGCCAGCCGCGCAAGCGCCGACGCCAGGCGGTCGGCGTCCAGGCTCCTGCGGGCCTCCACCGCCACCGAGACGACCGGGGCGGCGGCCGCGAGCGGCTCCAGGACCAGCGGGGCCGCCGGTGCGCACAAGGTGGTCCCCGCGCGCGCCGTCTTCAGCCCGACCACGGCGACGATGTCCCCGGCCGACGCCGCGTCGACCTCGGCGTGCCGGTCGGCCTGCACCCGCAGGATCCGCCCGATCCGCTCACTGCGGCCCGCTCCCATGTCGAGCACCGCGTCCCCCTTCCGCAGCGTCCCCGCGTACACCCGTACATACGTCAGCCGGCCCGTGGCGGTCGCCTGCACCTTGAAGACCAGCGCGGCGAGCGGCGCACCGGGGTCGGCGCTCCGCTCCTGCACCGTGTCGCCGAGGGTGCCGCGCACCGGCGGCACGTCGGCGGGCGACGGCAGGTACGCCGCGACGGCGTCCAGCAACGGCTCGATCCCGCGGTTGCGGTACGCCGAACCGCACAGCACCACCACACCCTCACCACTGCGGGTGATGTCGCGCAGAGCCGTGGCCAGGGTCGGCGCGGAGACCTCCGGGCGCGTGCAGAACTCGTCCAGTGCGGCCGGGTGGAGCTCCGCGGCGGTCTCCTCCAGCAGGCGCCGGCGCCGGCGCGCCTCCTCCAGCAGCGCCTCGGGAACCGGGCCTTCGCCGTACGGGTCGCCGTCGGCGCCCCAGAACAGCGTGCGCATGCGCAGCAGATCCACCACCCCGGTGAAGCCGTCCTCACGTCCCACCGGCAACTGGACGACCAGGGGGACCGCGCCCAGGCGTTCCCGGATGGACGTGACCGCGGTGTCGAGGTCGGCGCCCGCGCGGTCGAGCTTGTTGACGAACGCGAGACGGGGCACCCCGTGCTGGTCGGCCTGGCGCCATACCGCCTCGCTCTGCGGCTCCACTCCGGCGACCGCGTCGAACACCACGACCGCTCCGTCAAGGACCCTGAGGGAACGGGCCACTTCGTCGGAGAAGTCGACGTGCCCCGGGGTGTCGATGAGATTGATCCGGTGACCGTCCCACGCGCAACTGACGGCGGCGGCGAAGATGGTGATCCCGCGATCGCGTTCCTGGGGGTCGTAGTCGGTGACGGTCGTGCCGTCGTGGACCTCGCCCCGTTTGTGGGTGGCACCGGTCGCGTACAGGATCCGTTCGGTGAGGGTGGTCTTCCCGGCGTCGACGTGGGCGAGGATGCCGAGGTTGCGGACGCGGGTGAGTGGAGCGGCGGAGGTCTTGCGGTCGTCGGTGCGCACGGCCCGAGGCCTTTCGGTGAGGTGGAGATGAAGAAGAGGGCGGCGCGATTTCCGGACGAACCGGCATGGAATGGACCGGATGGAAAGACTTCCGGACGCGGGGTGCCGAACACCGGGTACGGAGACGACCGGCGTCGTGACACGGCGGCGCCCTGAGGGCTCGCATCGAGGTGTGCGGCGTCGGAGCATCGGGGCATCGCCCATCGGATGCCGCTCGCCGGCTGCCGAGACGTCAGGCACCGGGATCCAGGTGCCGGGAGCCGGTGCCGGGAGCCGGTGCCGGGCGTCAGATGCCGCGTGTCAGGTGTCGCGCGTCAGATGCCACGTGTCAGGTGTTCGTCGCGGACATCCGGTGACGGCCGCGCAGCCGTCACCGGGGCCAGGAGGACACCGGGATCACGTCGTACCGGGACCGGGGAACGACGACAGCGGTGCGGTTGCGCACGGTCGGGCCCCCCTCGTCGGTGTCGGAAACGCGCGCTGCACATCGCAGTGATCCCTGCGGCAGCGTCACGCAAGGCGAGTGTAGTGAGGGGCCCTCGACCCCGGCACCGGAATTTCCGTCCGGGGCGCGAGGGACGCGATCAGGCCACGGCACGCCGGGAGCGAATCGGAGCGATCAAGGGCATACGGGAGACGTCGGCGGCCGGCGGCGAGTACGCACGTCACCGGCCCGCCCGCGCACACGGGACGGTTCGGATCCGGCCATGGTGTCCACGGTGGCGCGGGCGGCCGGCCCCTCACGCGTCACCCATGGTTGCTGACGCCACTGCAGCAACACGTCCATTCATTGAACACTGAACTGCTCGTGCGCGACCGCAGTGACTCGGGACCGGCCCCGCACCCTTTGCCGACGGCAAATCCCACGTCCCGTCACCTTTCGGCCAGCTGCCGTACAGGGGCGGAACGGGCGGGAAGCGGAACGCACTTCCGGCCGAGCGCCTGGTGGCGGCGGCTGGGCCCGCTCACCCGATGAACGCGCGTAGCGCGACCGAAAGCCGCTCTGTTGCCAGGCCCAAGCGGAGGACAGGATCCGTATCAACCGCTTGTCAGGCCCATGACGGAGAGCCGTCCCGTCGGGTGCCGGCCGGCGGCCGCTGGTGGGCCCGCACACCCAACGGGCCCTGGACATCCATGGAGGATGCAGTGAACATCAAGCGCTTCACCCCCCACGGTGGCGTCGCGAGAGGCCTCCGGCTGACCGCCGTGGCCTCGGCCCTGCTGACCGCCGCCGCGCTTGCCGCCCCGAGCGCCGCGGCGGACTCGGCCCCCGCGCCCCGTGCCACCACCGCCCAGCTCGCCGCGGCGAGCGACGCGGTCCTGGGGGCCGACGTCCCCGGTACCGCGTGGTACACGGACTCCGCGTCCGGCAAGCTCGTCCTGACCGCCGACTCCACCGTCTCGGCCGCCGAGCTCGCCAAGATCAAGAAGGCGCTCGGCAGCCGGAGCGGGACCCTGGAGGTCAAGCGGACCCCGGGGACGTTCAACAAGCTCATCGCGGGCGGGCAGGCCATCTACGCCGGCGGCGGCCGCTGCTCCCTCGGCTTCAACGTCCGCAGCGGCTCCACGTACTACGCCCTGACGGCCGGCCACTGCACCAACAGCGGCAGCACCTGGTACACGAACTCGGCCAACACCGCCGTGCTCGGCACGCGTACCGGCTCCAGCTTCCCGGGCAACGACTACGGCATCATCCGGCACTCCAACGCCTCGGCGGCGGACGGCCGCGTGTACCTCTACAACGGCTCGTACCGCGACATCACCGGGGCGGGGAACGCCTCCGTCGGCCAGTCGGTGCAGCGCAGCGGCAGCACCACCGGCCTGCGCAGCGGCACGGTCACCGGCCTCAACGCCACCGTCAACTACGGCAACGGCGACGTCGTCTACGGTCTCATCCAGACCAACGTCTGCGCCGAGCCCGGCGACAGCGGCGGCGCCCTGTTCTCCGGCACCACCGCGCTCGGCCTGACCTCGGGCGGCAGCGGCAACTGCTCCTCCGGCGGCACCACCTTCTTCCAGCCGGTCACCGAGGCCCTGAGCGCGTACGGCGTGAGCGTCTTCTAGCACCCTCGCGCTCCGGGGCCGTCCGGCGGCGACCCCGGGCCTGCGGGCCGGCCGTCACGTGACAGCGGCAGCTCCGCTCCACCGACGGCTCCGTGCAACCGACGGCTCCGTGCCACGACAGCTCCGTGCACCGGCGGTCCGCGTCCTGCGGGCCGCCGGTTCGCGTGCCGGCCGGGCGTGAGGTGCGGCCGGGCCCGTGGAGGCTACGCGGACGCGCCGTCGTACGCCTTCCGCAGCGTGGCGATGTCCAGCTTGCCCATCGCGAGCATGGCCTGCGTGACCCGGCGTGCCCTCTCGGGGTCCGGGTCGGCGATCATTTCCAGGAGCGGCTCCGGGACGACCTGCCACGACAGGCCGAACTTGTCCTTCAGCCAGCCGCAAGGCCCCTCCTGCCCGCCCTCGGACAGCCTGGTCCAGTAATGGTCCACCTCACCCTGGTCCTCGCAGCGGATCTGGAACGAGATCGCCTCGTCGAAGGTGAACTCGGGGCCGCCGTTCAGCGCGACGAACTTCTGCCCGTTGGCCACGAACTCGACGGTCATCACCGACCCCGCGGGCCCGGGCGCGCCCTCGGGGTACCGGACGACACGGCCGATGCCGGAGTCCTTGAACAGGGAGACGTAGAAGTGTGCGGCCTCCTCGGCCCGGCCGTCGAACCACAGGCAGGTGGTGAATCCGTCCCCGGTCATCGCTTCCTCCTCGGGTGGGTGAGTGCGTCCACCGGTATGGACCGGGTCCGGGGCGGGAACTCATCGCTCCCGGCACACGGCACGGCGCCCTCGCCCGTGCCCGCGAGGTGCGGACAAGGATGAGGGCGCCGCGGGAGGGGCCGTGTCCTCCGGTTCAGAGGCGCAGCAGCCGGTCGGTCATGTCGCGGTACTCCCGCAGCGTGACGCGGAGCTGCTCGGTGTCGGCCGCGCGGTCACCGCCGTCCCATGCGGTACGCAGCTTCCGGCGCTGTTCCGCCAGGGCACTGGTCAGCCGCTCGGCGACCTCCTCCATCGTCCCGGCGGCCTCCTGCACGGCGCGCCGCGGGTCATCGACGAAGTCGGTCATGGCGTGCTGGATCCGCCGTTCGAGCGCCTCCCGCTCGCCATCGGCGACCAGGGAGCGGGCCGGTGTCGCGGCCCTCGCGTCGGCCGTGCCTGCGGAGCGAGGGGATCCGGCCGGCCGCGAGTCGCCCGCGCCGGCCGGTCCGTGGCCTTCGGCCGGCCGAGAGCTGTCCTGGGGTGCGTGTGAGCTGCCCTGGGATGCCCGCGAGGTGTCCTGGGGCGGTGTCGCGTGGACGGGGTACACCGCGCGGGACGGGTCGGCGCCACCGGCGACGGCGGGGTTCACGCCGCCGTCCGCGCCGGCTCGCGCGGGCCGGCCCGGGTCGGCCGACGAGCGACCGGCGAGGTGCTGTACGGGCTGGGACTGCCCGGAGGCGGGCGGCGTCCCCTTCTGCGGTACCTGAGCGGGGTCGAGGCTCATCAGACTCCACTTCCCTTCGGCTTCAGCGAGCGGGGCAGGTGCGACGGACGGTGGTGGTGGCCGCTGTCCGCCTCGTGGCGCCGTGCGCCGCGGCGGTGGTTGCGCGGCCGGTCGGAGCTCAGCTCCTCGAAGAGCCGTCGGGCTTCGAGCAGCGCTGTGCGCAGTTGCTCCGTGTTCGCCCCGGTCCCTTCCGGACGAGCTGCCCGGCGCACGCGGCGGTAGGCGTCGAGGCTGTGGGCGTGGTGCACGGACAGCGCGGCCATCTGCTCCTCGTACGCGTTGGCGGCGGGGAAGCCCCGCTCCTCCGCCAGCCCGGCCAGCAGCTCGCCCGCCTCCGCGACCGCTTCGCGCGGGGCGTCCACGAACCGCTGCTGCAGCTCGGCCCAGCGGGTCTCATAGCGTTCCCGCACCTCGCCGGTCAGCGGATGCGGCCGCAGGTGACCGTACCGCTCGACCCGCCCGGCGAGTTCGCGGTCGGCCGCCTCGTGGTTGCCGTCGTGACGCGCGAGAGTGAGGTCGTACTCGGGCCCGAAGCGCCTCTGCAGCGCGGGGCGCCGCAGTTCGTTGCGGGACCGGCTCCTCCAGTACAGCGCCGCGCCCACGAGGGCCACCAACACGACCAGGGCGACGACGATCAGGACAGTGGACATGACTGTTTTCCCTCGATCCGGGTGTGCCCAAAGGGTGTTCGTCACGCAGGTTGCCGCGATTCCGGGGGACAAACGGCATGACAGGCACTCAGGGCGGGCGGTGGGCCCGGCCCCAGGTGCATCGCCGTCGCGCGTCCCCAGGTCACTCGTGCCGGTGGCGGGGACGCACAGCACCGGCGCGGAAGGGGATCCGTGCGCGAAGGTGGCCGGATGCGCCCGCTCGTCCTGTCCCGCGCCCGCACCGCCCCCGCCGCGCTCGCGGCCCGGGCCGTGCTCGCCGCCGTCCTCCTCGGAACGGCGGGTTGTGTGTCCGTGCCCCACGCCGCCGTTCCCCCGCCCAACCACCCGGCTCCGGCGGGCGGTCCGGCCTCCGCTCCCGTGGTGTGGCGGCCTCCTGCCGAGCCCCCGGCCCAGCAGGAGCTCGCGACGACGGGCCCGGCCGCCCGGCCCGGCACGCCATCGGCGGCGGGCGGTCGAGCCGAACGCGAGGAGCCCGGCACGGACGGGAACGGCCCGCGGCGTCCGGCAGCTCAGCCACCGGGCGGGATGTCCGCGTGGGGAACGACGGCGGGGCGCGGCCCGACGGCAGGGCAGGGAAAGACGGCATCGCAGGGGAGGACGACGGGTCGGACCCGGGCGGCCGTACCGGCCGCGGCCCCCGAGCGCACGGCGCCTGCGCCCCGGCTCGTCCCGCCGCAGCTGCCGAAGCCACCGCGGTCCCGTCCCACTCAGGGCATGGAGGACGTGTGCCGCGCCTCCCGCGGGGTCACCGACCCGTCGATCACCGCATGGTGCGTCAAGACCTTCATCCGCTGACCACCGTCCGACGAGCCGCCGCCCCGAGGTGCGCCTACTCTTGTGGTGGGGTAATCCTCGAGATCGGAGGACGCAATGATCATCCTCGGGGTCATCCTGCTCATCATCGGCCTGGTGGCCGGCATCTCCATCCTCTGGACGATCGGAGTCATCCTGGTCGTCATCGGAGCCGTCCTCTGGATCCTGGGAGCGATCGGCCACGCGGTCGGCGGACGCCGTCACTACTGGTGATCTGCTGCTCGTCCAGGCACGTTCCGTACCGGCGCGGGGGCCCGGCCGGTCACCCAACGGGGCACGCCGTCCGGCCCGGCCGTACCCGCGGCCGGGCCGGCGTCGGCACGCGCGCACGCTCACGCGCACAGGCATGGCAGCGTCCGGCAGGCAGCGGCACGGCCGGCGCCCGGGACCGTGGCCGGGGTCTGTCGTTCGGATCCGGCCGGATCAGGGAGTGGCGTCCGGCG
>NZ_KL591003.1:169912-256093 GCF_000716335.1 Streptomyces sp. NRRL S-118
CATCCAGACGAGAGGCCTCAGCGGCGGTGTGCCCTGCCGGCCCGCCAGCCGGCGCCGACACCGGCGAGGTGCAGCGCGACGAGGGTCAGGCCCAACAGCATGACGTTCCCCGAGGAGAAGGCTTCGTTCGTGGTGATCTCGGCGGCGTTGATGAGAAACGCGATGAAGAACAACACCGCTGCGGCTATGGCCATCATGGCCACTCCCTTCGTCGTGTCCTGGTGCCCGTATGCCCCGTCGACCGGGGCGCAGACTCCGCCTCGGGATGCGCGCCCCGCACGGCGTGACGGCGTGAGGCCCGGGCGCCGGAGGGCGGGGGGCCTGACGCCTGACGGACGATCAGCCATATGGCGGAGTATGCGGACAGCGGGCGAGGGCACGCGTGCTCTGCCGGGACGGACGCCTCCAGCCTGACCGGACGAGGAGAGGCGGTGCCGCGAGGCATCCCGAGTGCCCTGCGACACCGCCCCTCCGCCGGCCGTCCGTACCGATGTGCACTCACGTCACTCCTGGGCGTTCACGTCCTCGTCACTCCTGACACCCCGTCGCCGTGATCACCCGCGTTCCTTCCGCGGGACCCGCAGGGCGTCGCCCCCCTGCGCCGACGTCGGTGGCGGCGCCCGCATCCGCTCGACACCTCCCACCTAGAACCATTAGGTTCAAACCTAATACAGTTAGGCAAGCCGCTGCGCGCACTGCCGGGCGGTACGCCACGACCCGATGGGACCCACCGATGACCTCCCTCACGACCGGCACACTCGACGTGCCGGGCGCGACCCTCCACTACGAGCAGCGCGGCAGCGGCCCGGTGCTCCTGCTCATACCGGGCGGTGCCGCCGACGCCGGGCTGTACGAGGCGATGGCGCCCGCTCTCGCCGCCGGCCGGTTCACGGTGGTCTCCTACGATCCGCGCGGGCTGTCCCGCAGCCCTCTCGACGTGCCGCTCACCGACCAGCGGGTGGAGGTGTGGAGCGACGACGCCCACCGGCTGCTCGACCTGCTCGCGCCGGGCGAGGGCGCGTACGTCTTCGGCAGCAGCTCGGGCGCCATCGTGGCGCTCGACCTGCTGGCCCGGCACCCCGAGCGCCTGCGTCGCGTGGTCGCGCACGAGCCGCCCCTGCTGGAGCTCCTGGACGATCCCGCGCCCCACCGGGCGCTGTTCACGGAGGTGCGCGACATCTCGCGGGAGCGCGGGGCGGGCGCCGCGATCGCGCGGTTCAGCGAGGGGCTCGGCGAGCGCCCGGCGGAGAAGGCGACCGAGCTGCCCCCGGAGCTGCGGGACATGGCCCCGCGCATGCACGCCAACCTGCCCGTCTTCCTGGAGCGCATCCTCTGCCCCTTCTCGGCCACCGTCCCGGACGTCGACGCCCTGAGCCGCACCGCGGACCGGCTGGTCCTGGCCGCGGGGCGGGACTCACGGCAACAGGAGGCCCTGTACGGGCCGGTGAAGCGACTGGCGGAGTTGCTCGGCGCCGGAATCACGGAGTTCCCGGGTGGGCACGTCGGCTGCACCGAGCAGCCGGAGGAGTTCGCCCGGCTCCTGCTGACGACACTCGGCCGCTGAGCCCCGGCAGCGGCGGGACCGGTGAACTCCGGGTGGCCCGGCCGCTGCACCCGGCCGGTGAGCCCCGGCCGGCGAGCGGGGCCGGGCCCCGGTCAGTGCGCGTGTGTCCCGGACTCCCCGCGTCCCTCCTCCGGCCCGTACCCTCCCCCGCCCTCCTGCCCCGCCTCCGCCGGTCCGGCAGCGGCCGGCCTGCCGGCGTGCACCGTGAAGGACGCCGTGCGGACCTTTCCTCCGTGGCGGAAGTCGAGGAAGAGGCGGAACGTCCCCGTGCTGGGGGCCGTCGCGGTGAAGGAGATCCCCGGCCCGGGACGCGTCCTGCCGTCCCCGGGCTCGCCGTTCGGGTGGACGTGCAGGTAGGCGAGGTCCCCGGCACGCAGGGCGACGAGGTGCCCGTACGCGCCGAGGTACGGCTCCAGGTCCGTGACGGGCTTCCCCGCCCGCGTTACGGCGAACGTCAGCTCACTGCCCGCGCCGGGGGTGAGGCCGCCCTCGAGATGCACCTGGTACCCGTCCACCGTGGCCGTCGCGCTGTGCGGCGGCAGCGCGTCCGGCACGGAGGTCCCCGACACGGCGAGGTCGGCGCCGAGCGTCAGGCCGCGGGCGTCCTTCCCCGCGGGCCGGAAGTCCGCGAAGACCCGGTGACCACCGGCCTCCGGCAACCGGACCGGCGTGGACCAAGTGCCGTCGGCGGCCCTGGCCGGGTGCAGGTGCCAGTAGGTCGTCAGGTCGCGGGACGCGACGATCAGGTGCAGTTCCTTGCCGTGCTCGCGGCGGAACGCCGTGACGTTGCGGCCGGTGCGCTCGTCCAGCACGGCGAAGCGCAGTTCGGCGGACTCACCCGCGCGGAGGGCGCGAGTGTGCAGGTCCAGGGTGTAGCCGCCCTGCGACACGAGCAGACCCCCGGGCAAGGCCGCCTCGCCGCCCCCTACGGCCGCGTGTTCAGCGTGCGCGGCCCCTCCCCCGCCCGCGACCCGCTCACCCCCCGCCACCACGGGGTCCATGCCCGCGCCCACTCCGTACGCCGCGCCGAACGCGGCTGCGAGTGCCGCCGCGAAGGCGGTGACCTTGAGACCTGTGTTCATGACCGAACTCCCCTGTGAGGTGCGCGCCGGATGCGCCGCGTTCCAATACATACCCCCCTGGGGTATGAAGTCAAGCGAGATCAGCGCTTGCTCCCGGATACGGGGAAGGGGTATACAGGAACCCGGCATATATACCCCGGAGGGGTATCCGACCGAGCTGCGAGGAGCATCCATGAGCAACCCCACGACGACGGTCGGCGCCGCCGAGGTCGAGCTCGCCATCGGGGGCATGACCTGCGCCTCCTGCGCGGCCCGCATCGAGAGGAAGCTCAACCGGATGGACGGCGTCGCCGCCACCGTCAACTACGCCACGGAGAAGGCCAAGGTCAGCTACCGGGACGCGGACGTCTCCGTCCAGGACCTCGTGGCCACCGTCGAGGCGACCGGCTACACGGCACACCTGCCGGCCCCGGCCGGACCACGAGCACGACCGGATACCGGGTCGGGACCGGAACCGGGCGCGGGACCGGTGCCCGCCGAGGAGCCCGACCCCCTGCGGCCCCTGCGGCACCGATTGATCACCGCCGTGGCCCTTTCGGTACCCGTGATCGCCATGGCCATGGTCCCCGCCCTGCAGATCGAGTACTGGCAGTGGCTGTCCCTCACCCTTGCCGCACCCGTCGTCACGTACGCCGCCTGGCCCTTCCACCGCGCCGCCTGGACCAACGCGCGCCACGGGGCGGCGACGATGGACACGCTGATCTCGGTCGGCACGTCCGCGGCGTTCCTGTGGTCCCTGTGGGCGCTTTTCCTCGGTACGGCCGGGACGCCCGGCATGACCCACCCCTTCGAGTTCACCGTCGCCCGCAGCGACGGCGCCGGGAACATCTACCTGGAGGCCGCGGCCGGGGTCACCGCGTTCATCCTCGCGGGCCGCTGGTTCGAGGCCCGTTCCAAGCGGAAGGCGGGCGCGGCGCTCAAGGCCCTGCTCGAGCTGGGAGCGAAGGACGTCACCGTCCTGCGGGACGGCCGCGAAGTGACCCTGCCGATCGCGGACCTGGCCGTCGGGGACCGGTTCCTCGTCCGCCCGGGCGAGAAGATCGCCACCGACGGCACGGTCGTCGAGGGATCCTCCGCGGTCGACGCGTCTATGCTGACGGGCGAATCCGTCCCGGTGGAGGTCGGGGCCGGTGACTCCGTCACGGGAGCCACCCTCAACGCCGGTGGCCGGCTGGTGGTCGAGGCGACGCGCGTCGGCGCCGACACGCAACTGTCCCGCATGGCCCGGCTGGTGGAGGACGCCCAGAACGGCAAGGCGGCCGCGCAGCGCCTCGCCGACCGGATCTCCGCCGTCTTCGTCCCGGTGGTGATCGGCCTCGCGCTCGCCACGCTCGGCTTCTGGCTCGGCAACGGCGCCGGCCCGACCTCCGCGTTCACCGCCGCCGTCGCCGTACTGATCATCGCCTGCCCGTGCGCCCTGGGTCTCGCCACCCCGACCGCCCTCATGGTCGGCACGGGACGCGGTGCCCAGCTCGGCATCCTGATCAAGGGGCCGGAGGTGCTGGAAGCCACCCGCACGGTCGACACGGTCGTCCTCGACAAGACGGGCACCGTCACCACCGGGAGGATGACCCTGCTGGCCGTGCACACCGCCGAGGGCACCGACGAGCGGGAAGTGCTGCGCCTGGCCGGTGCCTTGGAGCACGCCTCCGAGCACCCGGTCGCCCGTGCCGTGGCCGCCGGCGCCGCCGAGCGCGCCGGAACCCTGCCCGCCCCGGAGGAGTTCACCAACGTGCCCGGCCTGGGCGTCCAGGGCATCGTCGACGGGCACGCCGTCCTGGTGGGCCGCGAGAAGCTGCTCGCCGACCGGTCGCTGCAACTGCCCGAGGCGCTCGCGCGGGCCAAGGCGGGGGCGGAGGCGGCCGGGCGCACCGTCGTCGCGGTCGGCTGGGACGGCGAGGCGCGCGCGGTCCTGGAGGTCGCGGACGCGGTCAGGGACACCAGCGCGGAAGCGATCCGCCGCCTGCGCGCGCTGGGGCTGACCCCGATCCTGCTGACCGGGGACAACCGCGCGGTGGCCGAGGCCGTCGCCGCCGAGGTCGGGATCGACGAGGTGATCGCCGAGGTGCTGCCTGAGGACAAGGTGGACGTGGTCAAGCGCCTTCAGGCGCAGGGCCGTTCGGTCGCCATGGTGGGGGACGGCGTGAACGACGCGGCCGCGCTCGCCCAGGCCGACCTGGGGCTCGCCATGGGAACGGGCACGGACGCCGCCATCGAGGCCGGGGACCTCACCCTCGTACGCGGTGACCTGCGGGTGGCCGCGGACGCCATCCGCCTCGCGCGGCGCACGCTCGGCACGATCCGCTCCAACCTCTTCTGGGCCTTCGCGTACAACGTGGCGGCGCTGCCGATCGCCGCGGCGGGGCTGCTCAACCCCATGATCGCGGGTGCGGCGATGGCGTTCTCGTCGGTCTTCGTCGTCGGCAACAGCTTGCGGCTGCGGGGCTTCCGCGCCGCCGGGTGACGGCGGCACCGCAGGAACCGGCCGTCCTCGGCCGGCGGCCCCGGCCGGAACGCGAACCCTCGCGTGTCCGGCCCGGCGGCGCCGGCCGAGGACGGCCGGTGACCGTGGATGCCAGGACCGGCCGCGCCGGTGCGGGCATGCCGACGGCAAGCTCGTCGTGCCGCTGGAGCGGTGCCTGGACAAGCTGCGGCGTGTCCTGGACGCCCGGCGCGACATGCTCGTGGTGGCGCGGACGGATGCCGTCGAGGAGGCGGAGTTGCTGCTGCGGGCGGAAGCACTGGCGGCAGGCGGGGCGGACATCGTGCTGGTCGACGGCGTCCGCAGCGTCGAGACGATCCGGCGGATCCGGGCCGTGACCGGCGGACTCCGCTGCTGTTCAACCAGATCGCGGGCGGCAGGTCCCCGGCCCTCTCGCCGGCCGAACTGGACGCCGTGGGGGTGAACGTGGCGATCTACAGCACCCCGTGCCTGTTCGCCGCGCACGAGGCGATCGACCGGGCGCTCGTGGAACTCGCGGCGGCCGACGGACGCCTGCCCGCGCCGTCCGGGGCACGCTCGGTGGGCGTCGGGGAATCGACCCGCCTGCTGGAGCGGAACCTCGGCTCTCAGGAGGACCGGCGAAGCGGTGGGCAACCGCCGGGGAGCCCCATCACGCCCGCGGGGCGCGGCGCGCCGTGACACCGGACGCGGGCCGGTCGTCGGCGCCGGGCCCGTGCACGGAGGTCACGCCGGAGTCCGGGGGCCCGGCACACGAGCGTCGCCACCGGCCGGCGGATGCGGCTGCCGGTACGGCCATACCGACCGGGGCGATCGCATGAGGGGGTTCAGCTGCGAACGATGTTCTCCGCCTGCGGCCCCTTCTGGCCCTGGCTGACGTCGAACGTCACCTTCTCGCCCTCCAACAGCTCCCGGTACCCCATGCCGGTGATGTTGGAGTAGTGGGCGAAGACGTCCGGGCCTCCCCCGTCCTGGGAAATGAAGCCGAAGCCCTTCTCGGAGTTGAACCACTTCACGGTACCGCTCGCCATACGAATTCCTCATGTCAGTCACCAGCGCCCCGGTCCGGGCCCGGACCGGCGCAGGCATCCCCACACCGGGTGGTGCCTGGACCAGGCATACCCCATCGGTGCGGATCCCACCCGTCCCCGCCGACGGTGTCCTCACCCGCACGGGCTAACCTCGACGCATTGTCGGCACAGAGAGCAAGAAGCCCGAGCATGAGCGAGAACACCCCGGGCCCGGCCCGGGTCCGGCTGGACCACCGTGCGGGGGTCGTCGAGGTGTCCGGAAGCGGACTGCCCGACGTTCGGCTCCTCCGTACGGGTGACGAGAAGCCGGACGAACACATCCCCATCGGTACGCGCGACCGTGCGCGCCTCACCCTCACCGTGGACGGGCAGCCCGCGCGGCTCACCCCCGCGAAGGGCCGCCTCTCCCGGCGCTCCTACCGCGTCGACGCGAAGGTCGGCGGCACGCGCTACCGGCTCGTGCCCTGCTCGTACGGCGAGAGCAGGCTGTTCAGGGACGGGCGCAGGATCGGTGAGCTGGATTCGACGGGGGACGGCAAGGTGATCGACGACTGGGACGACACCGCGCAGGTGTCGGCGCAGGACGTCGCCGTGGGGACCGCCCTCGCCGCCGCCTTCGGCACGGGCGCCGCCCCCTGGTGGGAGACGGCACTCGACGTGATCAGCGAGCTGCTTCCGTAGCACCGCCGGGAGCGTCGGTCACCGGGCGGCGTTCGTCCCGGTGGCGCGGACCATCCGGTCGTACGCCGCGGTCCGATTCCAACTGCTCGGCGCCGGAGCCGGGTTGTCGTCGCCGCTGCCGGAACGGCTCCCTTCGGGGAGTGGCCCGTGGTCGGGTCCCGCCGGTCACCGGCCGGCGCGACCGGCGCATCGCAGCACGGCGGGCGACCTCTGGGACGGCGGCCCGTACATGCGGTCCGGAACCGGCTGGGGGCGGTCGTGGTCGTCCTGGCGCGAGGAGCCGCGCGCCGCCCGGCGGGGAGGCGGTACGGGCCGGGGGATGCGGACCGTGCGAGACGCTCGCGGACAGGGACGGCGCGGACACGGACGGCGAAAGCGGCCGCCGGGGTGGATGGCCGGCCGGTGAACCGCCACTCTTGGTCCGCGTGCCGGGAGTTGGCCGTACCGCCGCCCGCGGCGCGCGTCCGCCCGGCCGGCGCTGCCGGCCCGTGCCGGCGCCGCGGCCCGTCCGCCCCGTACGAACGCGTGAGGAACCCTTGGCCCCGCAACCCCTGCACGAATCCCTGCTCGACGTCGCCGGAAAGAAGATCTTCGTCGCGGAGACCGGTGACGGACCGCCCGTACTGCTGCTGCACGGCGGCGGGCCGGGCACCTCCGGCGTGCCGTCGTACCACCGCAACATCGGCGCGCTCGCCGAGGAGTTCCGGGTCGTCGTGCCCGACCTGCCCGGCTACGGCCGCAGCACCAAGGGCGTCGACGCGAGCGATCCCGTCGGCCACCTCGCCGACACCGTCCGCGGGCTGCTCGACGAACTCGGTCTCGACCGCGCCCACCTGGTGGGGCACTCCTACGGCGGCGCCTGCGCCCTGCGGCTGGCGCTCGACACCCCCGAACGGGTGGGGAGGATGGTGCTCCTGGGGCCCGGCGGGGTGGGCACCACCCGCTCGCTGCCGACCCCCGGCCTGACCGCGCTGCTGAACTACTACACGGGCGACGGCCCGTCCCGGCCCAAGCTCGAGAGGTTCGTCCGCGAGTACCTCGTCGTCGACGCCACGGAGATCTCCGACCAGGACATCGACGACCGCTACCGGGCCAGCATCGACCCGGAGGTGGTGGCCTCCCCTCCGCTGCGCCGCCCCTCCGGCCGCGGCGCCCTGCGCACCGTGTGGAGGACGGACGTCACCCGCGACAGGCGCCTGGGCCGGCTACGGGTGCCGACGCTGGTGCTGTGGGGTGCGCGGGACAAGGTCAACCGGCCGCGGGGCGGCCGGATGCTGGCCGAGCGCATGCCGGACTGCGACCTGTACACCGTCGCCAACACCGGCCACTGGGTGCAGTTCGAGCGCGCCGAACTCTTCAACCGCCTCTGTTCCGGCTTCCTGGCAGGCCGCCGATGAGCACGCGGCGACGCCGCCCGGCCGGCCCCGGTCCTCGGCGCGGTCCGTCCGGTTCATCCGCCGGCGGTGGTGCCGTCGGCTCCCGCCAGGGACTGTTCGGCCCAGATGGTCTTGCCGGACTGTCCGTACCGGCAGCCCCAGCGGGTGGTGAACTGGGCCACGAGGAACAGGCCGCGTCCGCCTTCGTCCGTACTGCGGGCCCGGCGCAGTCGCGGCTGGGTGTTGCTCGGGTCCGACACCTCGCACACCAGCACCCCCTCGTACAGCAGTTGTACGCCGATGGGCCCGCCGGCGTAGCGGACGGCGTTGGTGACCAGCTCGCTGACCAGGAGCTCGGTCGTGAAGACCAGGTGGTCCAGCCCCCATGCGGTCAGCCGGCGGGCCACCGCCTCACGGGCGCCGGCCACCGCGCCGGGCTCGGCCGGGAACTCCCAGCAGGCGACCCGCTCCGGTGCGATGACGCGCGTACGGGCGAGGAGGAGGGCGATGTCGTCGCGGGACGGGGCGTCGCCGGCCAGTTGCGTGAGCAGGTGGTGCCCGGCCTCGTCCAGGGTCCGGCCCGACGGGACCAGGCCCCCGAGCGCCTCCGTCAGCCGGTCGATGCCGGTGTCGATGTCCTCGGTGCCGCGGCGGATCAGGCCGTCGGTGTACAGGGCGAGAACACTGTCCGGGGGCAGCTCGATCTCGGTGACCTCGAACGGCATGCCTCCCACGCCCAGCGGCGGACCGGGCGAGACGGCGAGCGTCGCCACGGAGCCGTCCGGCGTCACCATGAGCGGCGGCGGATGTCCCGCGCTGGCGAAGGAGCACCGCCGGCCGACGGGGTCGTACACCGCGTACAGGCACGATCCTCCGAGCGTCTCCGCCTGCCCGCGGGGGGCCTCCTGGGCGAGCTGCTGGAGGAGGTCGTCGACGTGGGCGAGGACCTCGTCGGGCTCCATCTCCAGCTCGGCGAGCGTACGGATCGCGGCACGGATGCGCCCCATGGTGGCGGCGGCGTGCAATCCGTGGCCCACCACGTCGCCGATGACGAGGGCGACCCTCAGGGACGGCAGGGGGATGACGTCGAACCAGTCCCCGCCGATGCTGACGCCACCCGACGCCGGGCGGTACACCCCGGCCGTGGCCGCCGCCGGGGTGTCGGTGGTGGGGCGCGGCAGCAGCCGCTGCTGGAGCGCGACCGCCGCACGGTGTTCCCGGGTGTAGCGGCGGGCGTTGTCCACGCTGAGCGCGCCGCGCGTGGCGATCTCCGTCAGCAGTCCGGCATCCGCCTGGTCGAAGGCGCCCGGCCGTTCGATGCGCCACACCACGACGGCCCCGAGGACGAGACCGCGGGCGAAGAGGGGGGCCGCCACAGCGGTGTGCCCGCCCTCGGGGATGTACGCGGACAGCAGCTCCGGATGCTCCTCGACCATGGCGAGGGCGTCGGCCCTGTCCGGCACGATGACCGTTTCGCCGCTCTGGACCTTGTTGATGAGGGGCGCGTCCGGCACCGGAGGACCCATGGTGCCCGCGGCCGGGAGCCCGGCGGGCCACGGACCGGTGGAGGCCACGGCGACCCGGTACATGTGCCAGTCCCCTGCCCCGGCCAGCTTCGGCGGGTCGTCGCCGGAGAGCACGGGCTCGGCCAGGCTCACCCACGCCAGGTCGCCCAGGGCGGGGACGAGGACGTCCACCAGGTCCTGCGCCGTCCGTGTGACGTCGAGCGAGTCACCGATCCGGACGGCCGCCTCATGGCGCAGGTCCAGGTACCGGCGGGCCCACAGGTGCTCGGTGATGTCGGTGAGCACGACCACGACGCCGTCGGGGCGGCCGGCCGCGTCCTCGGTCCGGAAGGCGGACAGGGACAGGGCCCACCGCCGCTCCGGGGGACCGGGAGCCCGCACCCACCGTTCCAGCCCGGCCGCCGGCACGCCGGTGCGCAGCACCCGGTGCAGGATCGCCGCGGTGTTCTCGGCGTCCTCCGGGGCCAGGAGGTCCGTCAGCGGGCGGCCCGTGACCTGTTCCCGGACCCAGGGGACCCGGGCGGGGTCGAGGCTGCTGCGGGCGACGGTCAGCGCGGTGTCGCAGACGCAGATCCCGAGCACGTCCTGGGTGAGCAGCGTCCGGGCCACGGAGGCGTTCCGCTCGTGTCCGCTCTCCAGCGGGGCGGCCAGCAGCAGCACGTCGGGGCTGCCGTCCAGACGCTGTGCCTGGAGGACCACCTCGACCGCGCGGCCCGAGCGGTGCCGCAGGGCGGCCCGGCCCGCGAGGACCGCTCCGGTGCCGTCACCCGGGGACGCGGGGTACGGGTCCCCCGCGGGGGCGAGCAGGTCCCGCAGCGGCCGGCCGCAGACCTCCGCCGCGGGGCGGTCCAGGAGTGCGGCAGCGGCCCGGGACCAGCGCAGTACGGTCCCCTCGCCGTCCAGCAGGACGGTCGCCACGCCGCTGAAGGGGTCCATCGCACTCCTCGCTGCCGCAGGATCCGCATCCCCCTCCTGGGGAAATTGTCCCCCAGGGCGGGCCCGCGTGTTGCCTCGGCGCAGCGGAGGCGGCGGGTCCCGCCGGTCTCGCGGCGGTACGGCGGCGGTACGGCGGCGGGTCCGGGCGGCCCGCCCGGGCCGTCGGTCCGGGCCGTCGGTTCGGGCGGTCGGCGGGGCAGCCGGCCCGGGCGGTCAGGAGGTGCGGTCGGTGCGGGCTGTCAGGTAGCGGACCTTTCCGAGCGGCAGGCCGGTGAGGCTCGCGCTGTGCTCGGCGCTGTACCCGAGGGCGGCGAGCGTGCGCAGGTCCTCGGCCAGCGGGTCCTCCGGCGGCTCGTCCGCGGACGGGCCCTGCGCCGATCGGCCCTCCACCGGCCGGTCTCCGTCCGGAGGTGAGCAGCCCCCGGCCCGGGAGCGGATCTGGTCGGTGAGCACGGCCCACGCCCGGGAGGCGGGGTCGAGGGAGCTGATGACCGCCGGCCAGGTGGCGAGGAGGGCGGTGAACGCGGCCGCGACGGCCGCGTGCGCCCGGTCGTCGTCGAGGCGGGCGCGGGCGAAGGCGAGGTAGTGCGTGTGGTGGAGGGCGTGGAAGGCTTCGTAGGCGAGCCGGAGGCTGCGGGGGCAGCCGCGGGACGGCGGCAGGTGGGTGTCGGGGCCGGGATGCATGGGCTGGTGGTCCCCCGGGGTCGCAGAAACGATCATCCGAAAGCCGCGGCGGGGAGTTCCGGTGCGTCGGGCCGGCGCGGCGGCGGCGCGGCGGCGGCCTTCCAGAGGGGCCGCAGTTCGGCGGGGCGCCCGCCGAGCGCGGCGACGAGGCGGGCAGTGGTCTCCCAGTCGGGGACGTGTCCGCCCGTGAGGGTGCGGGTGATCTCGCCGATGGCCACTTTCCGCCCGGTACCGGAGATCCGCTGCAGGGCCCAGAGGTCGGGCCGGTCGGCGGCCAGGTACAGCGCGTTGAGCGCGGTGTGGAACTTCTCCTTCGCTTCCGCCGGGTCGCCGGGGGCCGGCTCGCGGGCGGCCGCCTCGTAACCGAGCGGGCGCTGGGCGGCTTCCCAGAGGTCCCGCAGTTCGGGGAGGCTGCCGCGGCAGACGGCGGCGAAACGTTCCACGACGGGCCAGGACGGCCGGCGCGTCCCGGCGAGGATGCGTGAGACGTGGGAGGGCGAGACACCCATGTCGAGGGCTGTCTCCTTGATGGACTTCCGGGTGGACCGCTGGAGGTAGGACATCGCGGCCGCGAGCTGCTGCGCGGGGGTCTGGCTCGGCGGGCGCACGGTCTCGGCGTCCGCCCCGGTGCCCGTGCGGCCCGCCGTCCGGGCGGCCGGTCCGCCGGCGGGGTCCGGGGCGGGCGGTGCCGGGCGGCTCGCCCGGGCGGCGCGGACGAGCTCCAGCCGGCGGGTGACCGCGTCCTGCGTCCACGTCTTGCGCAGGCGCTCGGGGCCACGGCCGCTGGAGCGGCAGATGTCCTTCCACGAGTCGCCGCGCGCGCGGGCCCGCGCGACGATGGCCGCCTCGACGTCCTTGCGGAGCCGGTCGATGTCGGTGATCTGACGCATCAGGGTGTTGGAGTCGCCGTCGTCCTGGACGGTGGCCAGCAGGGTCGTGACGGCGAGGTTGAGGTCCTCCGCCGTCGCCGACAGGTCCTCCGCGTACTGGGTGACGTCGGGGGGTTCGGCGGAGGAGGCGCGGGAGGCGGTCCGGCACGCGGTGGAGCAGAAGGTGTTCGGGCGGCCGGGCCTGACGATGTGGGTGAAGTCCTCTCCGCAGTGGGAACACTGCCTGATCTGCTGTCGCGGGAGGGCCGGGGACATGGAGGTGCCTCTTTCAGGGGAATGCGGAGGAGTTTGCGGTGAGGATGCGGTCGCGGATGACCCGCCGAGCCGAAAACTCGCTCGGCGGGATCCGGCCGACCGCCGCTGAGCCGCCCGCCTCGCCGGCCTCACCGGGGAGCAGGCGGGCAGGTGGGGTGGCGAATTCTCAGAACCGGCGAACTCGCTTGTAGACAAGGCGCATCCCCGCGCCCAGAACGGAAATAGCTATGGCCAAAGCTGCCAGTACAGCCGGGTCACGGACTCCCGTGATGACGATGAGGGGCAGCACCGGCAGGGCGATGAACAGGCCGCCTCGTGCCGTGACCGCCAAGTCATCGGCCTGTCGCACCCCACCTCCGGAAAGCGGGGTCATGGTAGCGTCGGCACCTGATTCCGGCGCCCATAACGGGCGTCGGCGGCAATTGTGGTCGTAGGGCATGAAGTAGCCCCCTTCCATGTGTGGTTCACGTGGGTGCGATCGGTATCGCGGTTGCTGGAACAAGGCCCTGGCTGTGGTTTGGACGCCCTGCCAGGGTCCTTGTCGTCCCGGCGGAAGAACCGGTGACCGGGACCATAACTTGTCAGCGCTCCGCAGCGCCACGCGCACGCAGGGTTATGGCCGCATGCGCCCAGGCCGCATCCGCAAACCCTCGCCCCTCCACCGCACCCCACTTGTCGCCTCGTCACGGACATCCCCGATCGGCACCGGAAGAGAACGATCCGACAACGCACCGGAAAGATCACCCGTAGGTCAAATGCCGGGGGTCACGCGGTGATCGGATACCGCCGCAACTGCAAACCCGGGCGCATGGACCCGCGCGCGGGGCAGCACCGGCGTGCCCGGCGCCAGCGTCCGCCACCCGCGCGCCACAGCGTGCCGTGAGCGTCCCGCTCGGGGCCCGCACGGCACGCGGCGGCGCCGGCTGACACATCGCCGGGGCACCGCCCCCGCACCTCAGCCGAGGCGTACCAGCCTGTCGGTGACACCCGGCTCCACGAGGTCGTCCCGCAGGGCCACCGGGACCCGCACCGCTCCGGCCCCCTCGCCGGCCCGCACCTCGCCGACCACGGCGCCCGCCTTCGCCGAACGCGGGAGGGGTCCGCCACCGGTGCCGAGGTCCAGCTCCAGGTCCACCGTCAGGCCCGGCCAGCCGACCGGCCTCACGTCCTTCGTGGCGACGAGCGGGATCCTGCCGCCGAGGGGCTGGTCGACGTACCCCACGACGTCGCCCTCCTCGGCCACCGTGGCGGAGGTGACGCCCTTCTGCGCCGCCTCGATGAGGCCGCGGCTGTACGTCTCGATCGCCAGGACGAGCTTCTCGCGGAGGGATCCGGCGTTCCGCACCCCCATCACCATGCCGACGATGCGGCGTTCCTCGCCGTCCACGACGGTGCCGGCGGACCAGAGCAGATTGGCGCCGGCCGGCGTCGAGGAACCGGTCTTGACGCCGTTCACCCCCGGCCGGGGCAGGATGCTGTTGCCGTTGTCGATCCGTCCCGCCGAGCCGGGAAGGGTGACGTGCGGCGTGTCCACGATCTCCCGGAACACCTCGCTGCGCATCGCCGCCTTCGCCAGCTTCACCTGGTCGACCGCGGTGGACACCGTCCTGGCGTCGAGACCGCTCGGGTCCGTGTACGTCGTCCTGGTCATGCCCAGCTCCCGGGCTGCGGCGTTCATCTTCGCGACGAACCGCGCCTCGGAACCGGCGTCCCAACGGGCGAGCAGGCGCGCGATGTTGTTCGCCGAGGGGAGCAGCAGCATCTGGAGCATCTGCTTCTGGGTGTACTTCTCCCCCTTCCTGACCGGCACCCTCGACTCGTCGGTGTTGCCGCCCTCCCTCTCCGCGGCCGCGTCGACCGTGATGTCCGGACCGGACGCGTCACCGGTGATCGGCCGCTCCCGGAGGATCACGTACGCGGTCATCACCTTCGTGACGCTCGCTATGGGCGCGGGCTCGCCGCTGCCGTACGTGCCGATCAGGCCGACGCCGTCGACCTCCACGGCCCCCTGGCCCTCGCCCGGCCACGGCATCTTGAGCGGTCCGCCCGGGAAGGTGTACGCCGGGGGCAGGGCGGGGCTCAGTCCGGGTGCGGGCAGCGGCCGCACCAGCTGCGCGCCGGCGCACAGCAGCATGACGAGGACGACGACCACGGGCGTCAGCCTCCGTATGCGCCGCGAGAGCGTGCGGGCCGGGCGCTCCGGCAGGAGCGGTGCGTACGCCGGCTCCGGAGTCGGCGTGGGCGGCGGGTCCGGAGTCGGCGTGGGCGGCGGGTCCGGAGTCGGCGTGGGCGCCGGGTCCGGGTGCCGGCCGCTGACGCTGCCGCCGAGGCCGCCGCGCACGTCCTGGGTGGGCGTGATCGCGGTCCTGGTGGCGGTGGCTGCTGCGGGGACGGCGGGCGGAACGGCCCGCGGCCGGCCGGCGGGTCGGGAGGTGCCGCCGTCATCGGCGTTCGCGTCGGGCCCGGATGCAGAGCCGGTGCCGTGCCCTTCGGTCGTGGCGGGTGCCGGAGCCGTATGGGAGTGCTCCGCCGTGGCCTCGACCTCCGGCTCCGGTGCCGCCTCGTCAGGATCCGGCGCCTCTTCGCCGGTCTCCGTAACCGTGCTCGGCTCTTCCGGCCCGGGCGCGTCCGCCGTGGTCTCGTCAGGCCTCGTGCTTTCGTCCGGCCCAGTGGTCTCGTCCGGCTCCGGTCTCTCTTCCTGCCCTGTGCTCTCGTCCGGCTCGGTGCCCTCGTCCGACCCCGTGGTCTCGTCCCGCTCCGGTCTCTCCTCCTGCCCTGTGGTCTCGTCCGGCTCCGGCGTAACCTCCAGCCCCGTGCTCTCGTCCGGCCCCGGCGTAACCTCCCGCTCCTCCGGGCTCGGAGTCCCCTCCTCGTCCCCCGGCGCCTCGTCCCCCGACGCCTCGTCCCCCGACGCCTCGTCGTCCGGTGCCTCGTCGTCCGGTCCCGGCCCCGCGCCGGGCGTGTCCTCCTCGGCCCCGTCCGGTTCGGGCCCATCCGGCTCGGCCCCGTCCGGTTCGGTCCCGTCCGGTTCGGTCCCGCCCGTCGCGGGCGACGCCTCGGCGGCCCGCGACGGGCCCTGGCGGGGGACCCGTCGGACCTCCCCTTCCGGTACGGCCTGGTCCGGGGTCTCGGGTGGGGCGTCGTCCTGCGCCGGGGTGTCGGCGCACGCGGGCGCGGCGTCGGTCACTGCCGTGTCTCCGTCTTCTGCTTCGTCGTTCGTCGGGTCGTCCCGCCGGAGCGGTGACGACTGTTGTGCCATGCCGGTGCTCATGAGAGGGCGCTGCCCGCCCTCCACGCCGCCCGGCGGATGTTCCGGTCGCCGTACCCGCCCCCGCCCGCCGGGCTCTTCCCGCCCCCCGTGGTCATGGCCTTCCTTTCCTTGTGCTTGCATGTACGCCACTTGTACGCACGCCGGGGCAGGCTGGTTGCACACGTACTGAGGAATTTTTCGCGGCGCTCCGCAATGGCGCCGTTCGAGCGATGGAGACCGCGGAACCCCATGACGGAGGAGGAGTTCGACGCCTTCTACGCAGGCGCCTTCCCCCGCCTGGTCGGCCAGCTGTACGCCATGACCGGCGACCGGGCCGAAGCCCAGGATGTCGTCCAGGAAGCCTTCGTACGGGCCTGGGACAAGCGGCGCGCGCTCCTCGCGGGCGAGGCGCCCGAGGCGTGGGTCCGTACGGCGGCCATGCGGCTCGCGGTCAGCCGCTGGCGGCGGGCCCGCCGCTGGCTGGAGCTGGTGCGCCACAGCCCGCCGCCCGAGCCGGTCCCCGGGCCGACACCGGACCACACCGCGCTGGTGGAGGCGTTGCGCGGGCTCAGCGAGGCACAGCGGACCGCGGTCGTCCTGCACCATCTGTGCGACCTGTCCGTCGAACGGATAGCGGCGGAGACGAACGTACCGCCGGGAACGGTGAAGGCCCGGCTGTCACGAGGAAGGGACGCCCTGGCCAAGCGGCTGGCGGAAGCGTCGTCGCCGAAGGACACGGGCAGGAGGGAGGGCAGCCATGTCCGATGAACTCACCACCGCGCTGCGCGCTCTGGCCGAGGAGCGGCAACCGTCCCCGGCCGTCCCGGGCGCCGGCATCCGCCGGCTCGCCGTGCGGCGCCGGCGCCGCAGGCACGCCCTGATCACGTCGGGGCTGGTCGCGGCCTGCCTCGCCGTCGTCGTGCCCCTCGGCATGAGGGACGGAACCGCGTCACCGCACGTCGGCGAGCAGCCACCGTCACCACCGGCCACGGCCACGGCTACTGCCACCGCCACCGCCACCGCCACGACAGCGCCCACGCCGCAGGCGGCCGCCACGGTCGATCTCTCACGGAGGGTGCTGACGGCGGCGGGGCGTCAACTGCCCATCTCTTCCGGGGACGCACGTCACCGCACGCCCGTCGGCGCGATGACCGTCTCGGCGAAGCACGCCGAGCGGCGCATGACCGGTGACGACGTCGGGCTCTCCGGCCAGTACGACATGATGCTGCCGTGGGTGATCGAGCTGCGGGCGGCGGGCGGGGCCACGAACCACCTGGCTGCCATCCCCTACGACGACCGGGCTCCCGGCAGGCGGGACGTCACCACCGGCTGGATCGCGCTGCGGCCGTCGGATGCCGCATGGCTGTACCAGAACCTCGGCACGGGTGACGTCGTCACGGTCACCGGGACGGCGCCGGCGCCCTGACGCGTGCCGCCCGCCCCGACCGTGGGCGAGGGAGCGGGACCGGCCGGCGGGCCGGCCGAGGGGCAAACGACACCACGTTACCGGGTCCGCCCCTCGTCGGTGGCCGCACTATGGACTCCTCACCGGTGGCCTCTATGCTCGACGTGGAGCCTGGTCTTCTGTTTCCCGGGGCGTACCGGCGCCGGCCACGTTCGCGGTGCTCCACACGATTCGGGAGAGGAGCAGCGTGTGAGCGTGGCGAAGGACGCGGACCTGGGGCTGGACCGGGACGTCTTCATGCGCAGCCTGGTGCGGGAACTGGCGACGTCGCTGGAGTCCGTCGTCGGGCTGGAGGAAGCCTCCGGCTACATCAGCCTGGTGGGCCAGTCGGTCGGCTCCCAGCTCAACGACGCGTACGTCACGGCCCTCGGCGCGACCCGGATGTCGCGCGAGCAGGTGGCGGACGTCCTCGTCGATCTCAAGCAGCGCATCCAGGGCGACTTCTTCGTCATCGCGCAGGACGACGAGCGGATCGTCCTGGGCAGCCGGAGCTGCCCGTTCGCCGAGAAGGTGCTGGGGCGGGAGTCGATGTGCATGATGACGTCGAACGTGTTCGGCACCATCGCCGCGCAGAACCTGGGCTACGCCCGTGTGGAGCTGGAGGAGACGATCGCCCGCGGCAGCACCGGCTGCCGTGTGGTGGTGCACCTCAGGCCGGAGCTCGACATGGACGACGAGCCGGGGCGCGAGTACTTCGGGGATGCCGAACAGCGGCCCGGCACCGTCGACGTGACCGCAACGGACCGGTGAGATGAACCTGGCGTCGTTCCGGTCCGTGGCCAGACTGCTTCCCCACGCGGTACTCGTGTGCACCGGTTCGGGGCGGATCCTGGCGGTCAACCCGGCGACCCTGCGCACGGTGAACTCCTTGCGCACCGGTGCCGAGCTGGGCGATCTGGTCACCGACCCCGAGGAACTGGGGGATCGGCTCTCGCGGTGGCTGCGCAGCGGCTCTCCCCTGCCCGGTGTGATGACCGTGCGCGACAACGAGGACCGGCCGGTCCGGCTGCGCTGTCACGGTGCCCGCGCCACGTGGTGGGACGGGGCCGAGCCGGCGGTGCAACTGCACCTGTCCCGCCTCGACATCAGCGACCGGTTCGTGGCGCTCACCCAGCGCATCAGCCTGATGAACCAGCAGATGACCTACCGTCGTGCCATCACCGAGCAGCGTGGCCTGCTGCTGCGCAGCGAGAAGGCGGCCCGTGCGCGCATGCAGCGCCTGTACCGGCTCACCGCGGCGCTGGCCGCCGGCGCCACCCTCGCCGACGTGTGCGACGCCGTGCGCAAGTGCGCACCTGCGGCCCTGGACGCCACGGACGTGATCCTGGAGCTGCACTCGCGCCGGATCATCCCCTCCCTCGGGACGGCGGACGCCCGGCCGCTCGTCCCCACGTCCTGGACCGACCTGGACGGGATCCACGGTGCGGCGGCCGCCGCGCCCGAGAACGCACGTCGGGTGCCGCTCAGGGCCGAGGGGGTCACGCTCGGCCGGCTGGTCATCCCCTTCGTCCCCGGAGCGGAACCGGACGCGGAACTCACCCTGACCATCGCCCTGCAGATCGCCCAGGCGGTGCGCCGGGCCGGGCTGTTCGAGCACGAGCACCGGCTGGCGGAGCGGCTCCAGCGCAGTCTGCTCCCCAGCCTGCCGGACATCCCCGGACTGGACATCGCCAGCGGCTACGCCCCTGGTACGCACATGGTGGACGTGGGAGGCGACTGGTACGACGTCCATGTGCTGGACGGGGAGACCGTCGGGTTCACCATCGGGGACGTCGCCGGCCACGGCGTCGCCGAAGCCACGGCGATGGCGCAGATCACCACGGTGCTCCGCAGCATCGCCCGCCGCTGCGGCAACCAGCCGCCCGAGGTGCTGGCCGAGCTGAACGACTTCCTCGGTACGTACCACCAGGGGCTCATGGCGACCGCGTGCTACGCCAGTTACAACACGCGCACGCGGACCCTGCGTTATTCCAGAGCGGGTCACCCCCCGCCACTGCTCGTCCGCGCCGACGGCTCCACCCGTTACCTGCACAGCGCGCTGGCCCCGCCGCTGGGGCCCGTCCCCTTCCAGGACTATCCGCAGGACGAGACGACGGTCCCGGCGGACGCCACGCTCGTCTTCTACACCGACGGCCTGATCGAGCGCCGCGGCGAGGGGCTGGACGTCGGCTTGGAGCGGCTCGCCCAGGCCGCCGGGGCCACGGCCGGCCTGGGCTCCAGGGAGACCTGCGACCTGCTGCTCCACCAGCAGGTCGACACCGAGCTGCCGGACGACCGGGCGCTGCTCACCGTCCGCTTCACCTGAGTCCTGGCCGCCGCACCCGCGCGACACGCCCTCGCCGCGCGGGCGGCGGGCCCGCGGGCGGCCGGGTGCTACTACGGAGGCATGAACAACGGTCAGCGGCGCCCGGCCGTCCGAGACGGATCCCCGCAGATGCCCACGCACAGGATGCTCGCTCTGACGGACGGCGTGGTGGCCATTGCCATGACCCTGCTGGTGCTCGACATCGAACTCCCGGACGGGCTGCGCGGGAACGCGCTGCGTCACGCCCTCGACGACGTGCAGTCCCAGGTGGGGACGTTCCTGCTGAGCGCGATCGTGATCGCACTGTTCTGGCGGGCCCACCACGCCGCCCTGCGGGACGCCGAACGGGTCGACGGCCGCCTCTTTTGGCTCAACGTCGCCTTCCTGGTGCTGGTCTCCCTGATCCCGTTCCCCACGCGCGTCCTGGAGTCCTACGCCCACCGGCCCCTCGGCCCGGGTCTGTACGGAGCGGTCATCGGTGCCGCAGCGCTGTTGCTGTACGCGATGGAACTGCACGTCCTGCGCAGCACGCGGCACCTGTCGTGGCGCTCGGTCCCCCTTCCTGCCCAGGCCGTGGTGTTCCTGCTGTCCGCGGTCGTCGCGGTGTACTCGCCCACCGCTGCGATCTACAGCTGGATCGCCTCCGTGCCTCTCGCGATGCTGGCCCACCGGCTCGCCGCCCGGCCGTCGCCGAAGGAGCGGGACTCCGCCCGCCAGGGACCGTGACGGTTCCTCGCCCAGCCGTCCGCCACCTGGACCCCCCATTAATCAAGTTTGACTAGATGCCACGGCGGGGGTACGGTCTCGCGACTGATCAAATGTGATGAGAGGGATGGCGATGACCGTACTGCCCGACACCGGCTTCACCCCGTCCGCCGAGGACCGCGCGAGCCTGGACGCGTGGTTCGCCGAGTACGACGCGGCGAGCGCCCGGCGCGATGTCCCGCGCATGGCCGACATGGCCGTCTTCCCGCTGAACCTGGTCAGCGACGACAGCGCGGGCGACGGCCGCACCGCGCAGTGGGACCGCGCACGGTTCATGGAGACCATGGGCCAGGTCATGGGCGAAGGCGATGACGCCCAGCTCTCCTTCACCTCCACCCGGACGCCGGTCTTCCTCAGCCCGTCCATCGCCGTGGTGTTCACGGACTCCACGATGACCCGAGGAGAGGAGACGACGCAGCTGCGGTACGCCGACATCCTCGTCAAACGGGACGGGGTGTGGGCGTTCCAGACGATGATCCAGGCCGGCTGGGGCGACGGCCTCGCCTGAGACCGCACCGCCCCGGCCGCCCCGGCCCACCGTCACGACACGCGCTTGAGCGTCCAGGCGTTCGGGTTGAAGCTCGGCACGACGGAGTACCGGCAACTGCTGGTGTAGTACGTGCTCGTCTGCACCCAGCCGGCCGGCGGGTAGGTGGACGCGCAGGCGTTGACGGTGGTGCCCACGGCCAGGCCGGTGAGCTGCTTGATCTGCTTGATGTTCGGGGCGCTTCCCGAGCCGCAGGAGAGGCTGGTCCCCCAGCTCACATCGACGAATCCGGCCGGAGTCAGGGTGCTCGCGCAGACGGTCGTGACGTCGCCCGGTGCCGCGTGGGAGGGCGGCGCGGCGAGGAACAGGCAGGCGGCGGAGCCGGCGGCGGCGAGGGCCATGGTGCGCTGGAGCGACACGGGGTCTCCTTGCGACGGTGAGCGGTCGGAGTACGGGCCCGGCGGTGACACCCCCGGCCCGGCTCGTCCACCCAACCGGCGGAGGACGTCCCTCCGTGAGGGGATGTCCGGTCATCTCACGCAGAGTTCGCCGGGGGCACCCGTGCCCGCCCGGGAGCGCCGGGCGGGTCAGCTCTTCCGGGGGTCGTGGCCCCGGTTCATCAGCGAGTACCGCCAGGGTGTCCGGGTGACGTCGCCGTCGGGGCGCTGGGCGGTGTGGCGTTCGACGTACCCGACGACCTTGCACATGTGGGCGACGTCGTCGTCGGTGAGATCCGCCTTGCGCAGCAGCGCGACGATGCGACGGCCCGACTCGTGTCCGACGCTCTCCGACCCGTCGTCCTTCTTCTGGCCGACGCCGCGCGACTCGTCCGTCTCCAGCCACCGCTCCGGTTCGGCGGCGGTGCGGTTGACCGCGTCGCGGAACGCGGCGATGGTGTTCTCGCGCTCGTCGCCGTCCCCGGCGGTCACGACGTCCCCTTCTTGCGCAGCGCCTGGGGTTTGTGGACGGCCGAGCGGCCGCTCTTGTCGCTCTCGACCTCGTACTGCGGTTCCTCCGCGGAGGCGTCGACGGTGCGTCCCGCCGCCTTCGTGCGGTCGGTGATCTGGTGCTTCACCGTGCCGGTGACGTTCTTGCCGTGGCTCTTCCAGGTCACCTTGTCGCCCTCGTCGAGCTTCTTGCGCTTCGCCATGCGGATCACTCCTCCAGGGGCCGGGAACACACCCACGTCCGAGCAGAACACGCCGGTGCGTCTCCCACCAGGCGGTGGAGTCCGCGGGCGGTACGGCCGGCCGGTGCGCGGCTCTTGACTGCTGTGGCGGCAGCCGCGATCCTCCTCGCATCATTTATGGGGACATGACAATCACTGAAGGGCTCGGGCCCCGCGGGCGCCCGGGTTCCCGACGGTGCCTCCTCCGGCTGGGACACGGGTGATGACCTTGGTGCGACGTGCGCACGGCAGGCTCAGGGTGCTCGCGGTGCTTTCGCTGATCCTCACCCTGCTGACCCTGGGACCTGCCCGGGCAGGGGCGGGCTCCGCCGCCGGCCCCGGCTGGTGGGACCCGGTCGCCCGGCCGGCGCCGGACTCCCGCATCGACGTCACCGGGGAGCCGTTCAAGGGCACCGACGCCCAGGGCCGGGTCCGGGGGTTCGTCGACGCGCACGACCACCTGATGTCCGGCGAGGCCTTCGGGGGCCGGCTGATCTGCGGCAAGCCGTTCTCCGCCGGCGGCGTCGCCGACGCGCTCAAGGACTGCCCGGAGCACTACCCCGACGGCTCCCTCGCGGTCTTCGACTTCATCACCAAGGGCGGCGACGGCCGCCACGACCCCCACGGCTGGCCGACCTTCAAGGACTGGCCCGCCCACGACTCGCTGACCCACCAGCAGAACTACTACGCGTGGGTGGAACGCGCCTGGCGCGGCGGTCAGCGGGTGCTCGTCAACGACCTCGTCACCAACGGCGTGATCTGCTCGGTCTACTTCTTCAAGGACCGCGGCTGCGACGAGATGACCTCGATCCGCCTCCAGGCGCGCAAGACGTACGAGATGCAGGCGTACATCGACACGATGTACGGCGGACCGGGCAAGGGATGGTTCCGGATCGTCACCGACTCCGCCCAGGCCCGCGAGGTCGTCGAGCAGGGCAAGATGGCCGTCGTCCTGGGCGTGGAGACCTCGGAACCCTTCGGGTGCAAGCAGATCCTGGACGTGGCGCAGTGCGGCAAGGACGACATCGACCGCGGCCTGGACGAGCTGCACGCCCTCGGTGTCCGCAGCATGTTCCTGTGCCACAAGTTCGACAACGCCCTGTGCGGGGTCCGGTTCGACTCCGGCACCCTCGGTACGGCGATCAACGTCGGCCAGTTCCTGTCGACGGGCACGTTCTGGAAGACGGAGAAGTGCACCGGGCCGCAGGCCGACAACCCCATCGGCGCCGCCCCGGCCGCCCAGGCCGAGAAGCAGCTCCCGCCCGGCGTCGCGGTCCCCTCGTACGCCGCCGACGCGCGGTGCAACACCCGCGGCCTCACCGCACTCGGCGAGTACGCGGTGCGCGGCATGATGCAGCGCGGGATGATGATCGAGATCGACCACATGAGCGTGAAGGCCACGGGCCGCGTCCTGGACATCCTGGAGTCGGCGTCCTACCCCGGCGTCCTCTCCTCGCACAGCTGGATGGACACCGACTGGACCGAGCGGGTCTACCGCCTCGGCGGCTTCATCGCCCAGTACATGCACGGTGCCGAGGGATTCACCGCCGAGGCGAGGCGCACGGACGCGCTGCGTGAGAAGTACGGCGCCGGATACGGCTACGGCACCGACATGAACGGTGTCGGCGGCTGGCCGGCCCCGCGCGGCGCGGACGCGCCCAACCCCGTGCGGTACCCCTTCCGCAGCGCCGACGGCGGCTCCCTCATCGACCGGCAGACCACCGGGGAACGCACCTGGGACATCAACACCGACGGCGCCGCCCACTACGGCCTGGTGCCCGACTGGCTGGAGGACATCCGGGTCACGGGCGGCCAGGACGTCATCGACGACCTTCTCCGCGGCGCGGAGTCCTACCTGACGACCTGGGGTGGCTCGGAGCGCCACCGGGCGGGCACCAACCTGGCCACCGGGGCTCCCGCGTCGGCGAGTTCGGCGGAGTGGAACCCGTTCACCAGCTACGCCGCCGGCCGCGCGGTGGACGGCGACCCGCGCACCCGCTGGGCCAGCGACCGGCGCGACCCCCAGTGGCTCCGGATCGACCTGGGAGCCGAGCAGCCGGTCGGCCGGGTGACGCTCGACTGGGAGCGCGCGCACGGCAGGGCGTACCGCATCGAGGTGTCCGGCGACGGGAACGACTGGCGGACCGTCTGGTCCACCACCTCCGGGGACGGCGGCCTGGACACCGCGCGGTTCGCCGCCGTACCGGCCCGCTTCGTCCGCGTCATGGGCCTCGAACGCGGGACCGAATGGGGCTACTCGCTCCGCGAGGTCGGCGTGTACGGCCGCTGACGCCCCGCGCGCGCCCTACAGTGCCCAGCCAGTCGCGGAACGGCGGAAGGGACATCCTGTGGGCGGTGCGGAGCGCGGCAACCGGGCGGACACGAGGGACGGGCAGTGGGCGTACATCGGCTCCTTCACCGCGGGAGGCGGGCGCGGCATCACGGTCGCGGCCGTCGACGCGGTGACGGGGGCGCTCACCCCGCACTCGGCCGTCGACACGATCGTCAACCCCTCGGCCCTCGCGCTCGACCCGGGGGCCGGAGTGCTCTACGCGGTGAGCGACACCGAGCCGGGCGCGGTCGCGGCCTTCCGGGCGGACGCGGGCAGCCTCACGCCTCTCGGCCCGGCGGTCGGGGTGGGCGGCTCCGGCCCCACCCATCTCGCTGTGGCCGGGCGCCGGGTGCTCACCGCCAATTACGGCTCGGGCAGCGTCAGCAGCCTCGCGATCGGCCCGGACGGCTCCCTCTGCGGCCCTCCGGCCGTGCTCACGCACCGCGGTTCGGGACCGGACGCCGACCGGCAGCGCGGACCGCACGCCCACCAGGTGCTGCCGGACCCGGGCGGGCGGTGGGTGCTGAGCGTGGACCTGGGAACCGACTCGGTGCGGGTGTGCGCGCTCGACCCGGCCACCGGGGAGCTGCGCGTGCACGCCGAGACCGTGTTGCGGGCGGGGTCGGGTCCGCGTCACCTCGCCTTCCACCCGGACGGGGAGGTGGTGTACGTCCTGCACGAACTGGAGCCCGTGATGACGGTCTGCCGCTGGGATGCGGCGGCCGGGCGCCTGGAGGCGCTGACGGAGGTGGCGGTCGACACCGAGGGCCTCCCCTCGGGGGAGCGCGCCCACCCCTCCGTGGTCCGCGTCCCGCCCGACGGGCGCTTCGTCCGGGCCGCGGTGCGCGGCAGCAACACCGTCCTGACGTTCTCCCTCGCCGACGGAGCCGAGAAGCCGCGGTTCACGGGCGGCGTGGACTGCGGCGGCGTCTGGCCGCGGGATCTGGTGACGGACCCGTCGGGGCGCCGGCTGTACGTCGTCAACGAGTGGTCCGGCGACGTGACCTGGTTCGAGGCGGACCCCGAGAGCGGGCGGCTGCGGCGCGGCGGCGCGGTGGAGGTGCCGGCCGCCGCGTGCGTGGTCTTCTCCTGACCGGCCTGCGGCCTATCGCCGGCCGGACGGCTGGATCGACGCCTTCGACTGCACGGTGTCGATCGTGTGCACGGCCTCGTCCAGCACGTGCTGGGCGAGGTCGCCGTCGACACCGACGTGGACCCGGTCGACCAGCTCCTGGTTGAGGGACTCGGCGTGGGCGGCTCCGCCGGCCGAGAGCGCGGCCCCGGCGAGGGCGAGCGCGGTCATGGCGCGCTGGGTGATTCCTGGCATGCCCGGGCAACGATCCCTCCCGTGCCCGGTCACGGCGCCGGTCGCCCGTTCGGCGGATCACACCTCCGCGTGCTCCGGCTCCCCGTCCGGGGCGAGCGGCGCCATGACGAGCGCGTCGGACCACGGCCGGCGTCCTCGCCGCCGCGATCCCGGGCGACGGCGTGGTGGCGGGTGCCCCGCGGTACGGGACGGACCGCTCAGGCCCGTTCCGCCACCAGGTGCCGCACGGTGCGGGCGATGAGGTCGTACGGCACGGGGGCGTTCAGGGGGAACTTCAGCGTTCCCCGGCCCGACCGGTAGGGCTCGATGTCGCGCTGGAACGCGGCGTCGCCCTGCGGGACGGGGTAGACGCTGACGTGGTGCCGCCATCCGGCGAAGTACACGAGGTTCCGGCGGTCGAGCGTGACCGCCGGGATCCCGTAACCGATCTTCTCGCCGATGCCCTCGGGCGCCGCCTCGTGGATCGTGCGCCGGATCCGTTCGAGGACGGTGCGCACGTCGTCGGGGAAGGAGCCGATGTAGTCGTCGACGGACGCGAAGTGCTCTGCCACGGTCGTGCCTTTCGCCGCGTACGCACTCACGCTAGGCGCAGACCGGCCGCCGCGCGCGTCGTGCACGCGGCGGCACCCGGGGTGCGGCGCACGTCGTCAGCACAGCACCTTCAGGGCGCCGGGCCGCACCCGGAGCGTCACCGGCAGCGTCGCGTCGACCTCGCCGTCCGCGCCGTACGGGAGGTCCCGGTCGGCCTCGATGCGGATCTCCTCGCCCCGCAGGACCTCGACCTGGGGGCGCCGCATGTGCGCCCCGGTCTTGAGCTCGTTCATCAGCGCGAAGAAAAGCCGCTTCGGGGCGTGGCGGACGACGACGACGTCGAGCAGCCCGTCGTCGACGCGGGCGTCCGGCGCGATGCGGCGGCCGAAGCCGTAGAAGCCGGAGTTGGCGGCGACGACCGTGTAGCCGCTCCGTTGGTGCGTCGTGCCGTCGATGGTGATGCGGTATGCCGCCGGCCGCCAGCCCGCCACCGCCCGGGCGCCGCCCGCGTAGTACGACGCGGCTCCCCGCAGCAGCCGCGACCGGTTGGCGTACCGGTTGGCGACGGCGTCGACGCCCGCGTACACGCTGCCCAGGACCGCGGTCCTCGTGTGGACGGCCGATTCCACCTCGATGGTGTCGACGGCGCGCGGGGTGCCCCGCAGGAGGAGCTCCGCCAGGGCCGCGGGCTCGCCGGGCAGGCCCAGGGCCCTGGCGAAGTCGTTGCCGCGCCCCGACGGGACGAGGCCCAGCACGGCGTCGGTGCCGCTGAGCACCCCGCCGACGGCTCCAGCCATCCCGTCGCCACCGACCGCGAGCACGACGTGCCCCTGTGCGGCGGCCTGCCGTGCCAGCTCGCGGGCGTGGTCGAGGCTGCGGCTGTAGCGGGTCTCCAGCCCGGCCCCCGCCTCCCGCAGGAGCCGGGCCACGGGCAGCAGGGCCGCCGTACCGCTGGAACTTCCCGCGGCCGGGTTGACGACGGCGGTGAACTGTCGCATGTGCGCGCCTCCGTAGGGCAGGACAGGCTGGGGTCAGGGGTGGCGGACGGGGACGAGGATGCCGGGATTGAGCACCCCTGCCGGATCGAGCTCCCCCTTGACGGCCTGGAGGACGCGGACGCCGAGGGGGCCCGCTTCCCGGGCGTACCAGTCGCGGTGGTCGGTGCCGACGCCGTGGTGGTGGCTGATGGTGCCGCCGGCGGCCAGGATCGCCTCGTTCGCGGCGTGTTTGGCCGGGGCCCAGTGCGCGACGGGGTCCTTTCCCTGGGCGGAGACGACCGTGAAGTACAGGGAGGCGCCGTTCTCGTACACGTGGGAGATGTGGCACATGACCAGCGGGGGCGTGCCCGCGTCGGAGAGGGCGGTGGTCAGTGCCTGGCGGACGCCCTGGTACAGCTGCGGCAGCGCGGACCAGAAGGCGGCCGTCTCCAGGGTCTCGGCGAAGGCCCCGGCGTCGAGGAGCGCGTCACGGAGGTAGGGGGCGTCGTAGCGGCCGTGGGCCCAGCGGTCCCCCGGTTCCCGGCCGACGCACTCGCCGCCCTCCGCCAGGAGGACCTCGTGGACCCCGCTGCGGCACTCCTCGTTGCGCGCGGCCGTCCCTTCGTACCCGACGATCGCCATGCAGCCGGCCGCTTCCGGGGCTCCGCTGCCGATGCGGTCGGGGTGGGCCAGGCCGATGAAGGTCTCGGTCTCGTCGGACAGGCGCAGCACGGTCGGGCGCGGCCCGTCCTGGGCGAGCTTGCGCAGCGCGGCGGCGCCGGCCTCGAAGGAGGCGAAGCGCCAGCCTTCGTAGACGCGCTGCTCGGGCAGCGGGCGGAGGCGCACGGTCACCGAGGTGATCACGCCGAGCGCGCCCTCGGAGCCGAGCACGAGCTGGCGCAGGTCCGGGCCGGCCGCAGAGCGGGGCGCGCGTCCGGCCTCCCAGGTGCCCTCGGGGGTGGCCACGGTGATGCCGAGCACCATCTCGTCGAACCGGCCGTAGCCCGCGGACGCCTGGCCGCTGGAGCGGGCCGCGGCGAATCCGCCGATGGTGGCCCATTCGTACGACTGGGGGAAGTGGCCGAGGGTGTAGCCGCGTTCGTTGAGCAGGGCCTCGGCCTGCGGCGCGCGCAGCCCGGGCTGGAAGGTCGCGGTGCGGGAGACCTCGTCCAGGCCGAGGAGGGCGTCCATGCGGCGCAGGTCCAGGGCGACGAAGCTGGAGCGCTCGGGGGCCAGGCCGCCGACGACGGAGGTGCCGCCGCCGAACGGCACGGCGGCCACCTGGTGTTCGCTGCACACGCGCAGGACGGCGAGGACCTCGTCGTGGCTGCCGGGCAGCAGGACGGCGGCCGGGATGTCGTCGACCTCGCCCGCGCGGATGCGCAGCAGGTCGGGGGTGGACTTGCCGCGGGTGTGGCGGATGCGGGTCTCGGCGTCCGTCCGCAGGTGCGCGGGGTCGCCCAGGCATGCGGCGAGGGCGCGGAGGGTGGCGTTCGTGAGCGGTGAGGCGGGGACGGGGATGTCCTCGATCGCGGCGGGGCCGTGGTCGCGCGGGGTGACGCCGAGCAGGTCGCGCAGCAGGCCGGTCACGGTGCCGGGCAGGGGTGCCGCCTTGGCCGGGTCGCCCCAGCCGCTCCACAACATGTCCACGGGATTCGGTTCCTCGCCGTCGGGTTTCGGGTCCTGGCGTGCCCTGGGGCCCGCACTGGCATTACACTGTGACAGATGACGCCCATTCGTCACAACCATTCGGACGGGGAAACCGTCCTCGACGCGGCCCGTGACTGCGTCCTCGCCGTCGGGGTGCGCCGGACGACGCTGACCGACGTGGCCCGCCGCGCCGGGGTCTCGCGCATGACGCTCTACCGCCGGTGGCCCGATGTACGGACCCTGGTCGGGGACGTGATGACCCGTGAGTGGGTCGCCCTCGCCGTGTCGGCCATGCCCGAGCGGGAACCCGGCGCCCCCACCCGGCCGGGGCTGGTCGACGGGCTGGTCGCGGGCGTCGAGGCGTTCCGGGCCCACCCGCTGTTCCACAAGATCCTCGACGTCGACCCCGAGCTCCTGCTGCCGTACGTGCTGGACCGGCGGGGCGCCAGCCAGGACGCGCTGCTGGGCCTCATCACCGGCGCGCTGGAGGAAGGGCACGCCGACGGGTCGGTCCGGGTAGCCCACCCCGACCGCCAGGCCCGCTCCCTGCTGCTGATCGTCCAGTCCTTCACGCTCTCGCTGCGCACCATGACCGACGCGTCCGACCCCGAGCTCGATGAAGCGGCATTCCTCGGTGAGCTGCGGACCCTCCTGGAAAGGACCCTCGCCCCATGAGCCACCCGCTCAGCCGGTCGCGCACCACCCCCGCACCCGCGCGGGCGTCGTCGTCGCTGAACGCGGCCCGCCGCCGGCGCGAACTGTCCGGGCTCGCCGACGGCACACCGGTGGACGTCCTCGTCGTCGGCCTCGGGGCCACCGGTGCGGGCGTCGCGCTCGACGCCGCCTCCCGCGGCCTGACGGTCGCCGCGATCGACGCCCACGACCTGGCCTTCGGCACCTCGCGCTGGAGCTCCAAGCTCATCCACGGCGGGCTGCGCTACCTGGCGTCCGGGCAGCTCGACGTCGCCCACGAGAGCGCCGTGGAGCGGGGCGTCCTGATGGAGCGGATCGCCCCGCACCTGGTCGGCGCCCAGCCGTTCGTGCTGCCGCTGACGCCGCTGGTCTCCCGGTCACAGGCGGCGCTGGCCCGGGCCGGACTGCGGGCCGGGGACCTGTTGCGCGCCTCGGCGCGCACGTCACGTTCCACGCTGCCCGCGCCGCGGACCCTCTCCCCCGTGGAGACCCGGCACATGGCGCCCGTCCTGCGGTCCACCGGTCTGCGCGGCGGGCTGCTCTCCTGGGACGGCAGGGTCACCGACGACGCCCGGCTGGTGACGGCCGTCGCCCGGACCGCCGCGGCACACGGCGCGCGGGTCCTCACCCGGACGCGGGCGCTGTCCCTCGACGGCGGCGGAGCCCTGGTACGGGACGAACTCACGGGCGAGGAGACCAGGATCAGGGCCCGCGCCGTCGTCAACGCGACCGGCGTCTGGGCGGGCGGGCTGATCGAGGACATCCGGCTGCGGCCCTCCCGGGGCACCCATCTGGTCCTCCGCTCGGAGGACCTGGGCTCGCTCACCGCCGGCCTGCACATCCCCATCCCCGGCGAGGCGAACCGCTTCGTCCTGGTCCTGCCGCAGGGGGACGGCCGGGTGTACGTGGGACTGACGGACGAACCGGTCGACGGTGACGTCCCGGACGTTCCGGAGGTCCCGGAGACGGACATCGGCTTCCTGCTCGACGTCCTCGGTTCGGCGCTGGACGTGTCACTGGGCCGCGACGACGTCATCGGCGCCTTCGCCGGCCTGCGGCCCCTCCTCGACACGCCGGGAACGCCGGGCACGTCCGGCGCCTCACGGACGGCCGACATCTCCCGCAAGCACGCCGTGCTCACCTCGCCCGACGGGGTCGTGACCGTGGTGGGCGGCAAGCTCACGACGTACCGGCGCATGGCGCAGGACGCCCTGGACGCGGCGGTCTCCGCACGCGGTCTCACGGCGGGGCCCTGCCGTACGGCATGCCTTCCGCTGGTCGGGGCGGCCGCCCCGGCGGCCCTCGCCGCCCTGGACGCCCCCCGCCGGCTGGTGCGCCGCTACGGCACCGAGGCTCCGGCCGTGCACGCGCTGGGGCTGGAGGATCCCGCCCTCGCGCGCCCCGTCGTGCCGGGCCATCCGGTGACCGTGGCCGAACTGGTGTGGGCGGTGCGCCATGAAGGGGCGCTCGACGAGGCCGACGCCCTCGACCGCCGCACCCGGATCGGAGTGGTGCCGCACGACCGGGAAGCGGCGCTGGACACGGCCCGTGAAGTGCTCCGCCACGAGGACGGGCGGCTCACGCCGCGCACGCCCTGAGGAGCGGGCCGGTCAGTTGCTGTGCCGGGCCAGGCTGTAGAAGAGGATCAGTACGGCGACCGCCATCACGATCAGATGGAGCCAGGCGGGGGCGGCCGCCGCGTCCTGAGCGGCTGTCACGATGTGGTTCACAGGTTCCTCCGTGTCAATTCGTGGTGTCATTCCAGGCGTTGACGCGTCATGCTGCGCGCGTACCCCGTGAACCGGCTCTGACGCGCGTACCGGAGGAGGGAGGGCCGAAAGCGTGAGGTTCGAGCAGGTCTTCACGTACGCGTGGCCGTACGGCGGCGGCGCGGCGGGGTCGACGCCGGGCACGTCGGTCCTGTCCGTCGCCCACGAGCCGGCGGAGGAGGGCACGCCGCGTCGCTGGCTGCTGCTGGCCGGGCTGCCGCACGTCACCGAGCTGCTGCCCTTCGACGACGCCGCGCAGGTCCGGGCGTTCGGCCGGGCGGTGCTCGGCCTGCGGTCGGCTCCCGCCGCCCATGAGCACGAGTTCCTCCTCGGTGAGGAGGGGCCCGAGGAGGAGCGCTTCGCCACCCTGCGGGTCGGCCGGGACGGGGGTGAGGGGACGCGTGCCTTCTTCTCCTACCGGTCGTACGTCGCCGTCCCCGGCCGGCCCGAGTGGACCTCCCCGGGGCTGGAGGTGGTCTGCCGCGACGTCGAGGTGGACCGGGCGCGGGCGGAGGCTCGCGCCCTGCTCGCCGGGCTGGACGGCGCCGGCTGACTCCGGTCGCCGGCCGGCCGCCGGTCATCCCGTGCTCGCCCCGGCACGCGCCAGCGTGAACACTCCCACGACGATGAGGCCGACCCCGAGCAGCTCCGGCACCAGCCACCAGCCGGTGCGTACGTGCTCCTCGTAGAGCAGCACGCCCAGCACGAGGCTCACGCCCGCGTCGCCCAGCGTGAGCGCCGGCTGCGAGGCGACGAGCGGCCCGCCCTGCAGCGCGTGTTCCAGCAGCAGGAGCGCGCAGATGCCGCAGACGGCGAAGGCGTACGTGTGCCAGGTGCTGAAGAACGCGCCGACGCCGCTGTCGTCGAGGATGTGCATGGACGTCTTCATCAGGGCGGCCGTCAGGGCGTAGCACACCGCGGTGGCGGCCCCGAGGCACCCCGCCCTCGCCCTGCCGGGCGGCCGGCGCAGTGCCGCGGTCGTCAGCGCCAGGACGACCACGGCGCACCCGGCCAGGGTGGGCACCCACCGGTCGAGCGGCACGTGCGTGCGGTTGCCCTCGGGGGCGGCCGCCATGAGCGCCAGGCCCAGCCCGGCGACGACGGCGGCCACGGCCGCCCACAGCGGCCGGGCCAGCCGCTGACGGTCCGCCAGCGAGCCGAACAGCAGGGCGAGGGGCAGTTCCAGTACGAACAGTGGCTGCACGAGGGCCAGGGGGCCGGTCGCCAGGGCGACCGCCTGGCCCACTCCGGCGACGATCACGGCCAGCATGCCGGCCAGCCAGATCGGTCGTCTCAGCAGATCGAGCAGCAGACCGGGCCGGAAGCCCTGTGCCTGGGGGACGGTCAGGGTGGCGCGGCGCTGGAGCACGGTGGCGAGCGCGTTGCTCGCCGCCGCGCACAGCGCGAAGAGGGTGGGGAGGAGGACGCCCATGCCCCGATCCTGGTGCGGCGGAGGGACAGGGGCGGGCCGACACGTCGGCCGCGGGGCCGGTGGGGGCCATCGGGGTGCGGTGGGCCCTCCAGGGCCGCGCCTCCCGACCGACGAGGGTCCCCGACGGGCGGAGGCGCGGGCTTCGCGCCCTGTCGGCGACTGCGGTTCTTTCGGTGGGTGCGGCCTCGGGGCCCGCCCGCGCGGGTGCGGCCTCCGGGGCCGGGGGCCCGCCCGGCGGAGGAACGGGTACCGGGCGCTCCTCGCGGCTGCCGCTCCCGGTAGGCGTGGTCTCTCGGGCTGGGGCTTGCCCGGCGGACGAACTCCCCGGCCGACGACCGCGGTCACCGGACACAGGGAACGGACACAGGGAACCCCTGACCTCTGCCGCCACCGGCAGCTGCGGCCTCCCGAGGCGCGGTCTCCCGACCGGGCGCGATCTCCCGGCGGATGCGGCTTCTCGACGGCAGCGGCGCCCCGGCCCGGCGGCGCATCCGCCCGGCGCCGCCCGGCCAGGGTTCGCGCCCGCCGGCCCGGCTCGGCTCAGGGGCGGGAGGCGGCCGTCGGCACAGGTTCCGGTCCCGGGGCCGGCGGGGCCGGCGGGCGGAGGCGCTGGAAGCGGGTGACGGCCGGGGAGGTGACCGCCGTGGTGATCAGGGCCACCAGCACCAGCATGGTGAACAGCTCGGGCCCGATCACCCCGAGCTCCAGACCGATGGACAGCACCACCAGCTCGGTCAGGCCCCGGCAGTTCATCAGGGCCCCGATCGACATGGCCTGCCGCCAGGACTGTCCGCACGCCAGCGCGGCACCGGCCGCCCCGCCCCACTTGCCGAGCACGGCGACCGCGAGCAGCGCTCCCGTCCACAGCCATTGCACTGGGTCGGTAGCCAGGGCCCCGATCTCCGTGCTGAGTCCGGTGTGCACGAAGAACAGTGGCAGCAGCACCGGGACCACCACGGCGCGCAGCCGGGCGGACGACGCCTCGATGCGGCGGTGGCCGCGCGGTGTGGCCACGCCGAAGAGGAAGGCGCCGAACAGGGTGTGCACCCCGATCAGGTCCGTCGCCAGCGCGGACAGGCTCAGACCGCTGAACAGCAGGACCAGGACCGCCCCGTCGCCGGCCCGGTCCGTGCGGCCCTTCGCCCACCGTGCCAGCAGGGGACGGACCACCAGCAGCATGGCGGCGCCGAAGGCAACGGTGAGCCCCGCCGCCGTGAGGGCGTCGAACGGCGACCCCGCCGAGGTGAACGCGACCACCAGCGCCAGCAGGCACCAGGCGGCCACGTCGTCGACCGCCGCGCAGGCCATCGCGAGCGCGCCGAGCGGAGTCCCGTACAGACCGCGGTCCACCAGGATCCGGGCCAGCACCGGGAACGCCGTGATGCTCATGGCGACCGCGATGAAGAGCATGAACGGCATGAACTCGACACCGTCGGGCGCGAGTTGCGCGTACATCGGGATGGCCAGCAGCGCACCCAGCCCCAGGGGAAGCAGCATGCCCGCCTGACTGACGGCCACGGCGGTCCGCGAGTTGCCGCGCAGGGCACCCAGGTCGAGCTCCAGCCCGACGAGGAACATGAACGCCAGCAGACCGAGCTGTCCCAGCACCGAGGTGTACGGCAGGACCGACGCGGGGAACAACCAGTGCTGCGCCTCGGGCCACAGCCAGCCCAGCAGGGAGGGCCCGAGGACGATGCCCATCGTGATCTCGCCGATCACGGGTGGCTGGCCGAGGCGTCTGACGAGGCTCGCCCCGGCCTGGCAGGCGAGGATGGCGGCCGGGACGGCGACGAGCAGCGCGGGCATGGCTTCAGCTGCGGACACCGGCGGCTCCTTCGGTCGGTACGGATCTCGGCGGGAGCGGGATCGCCGCCGGCTGCGGCACGGCCGCCGCGGCGGACCACCCGGCGTAGCGGCGCAGACCGTAGAGGAGGGGCTGCGCCGCGGGGCGCACGCTGATGCGGCGCGCCTCCGCGAAGACCGCCGTGTGGTCACCGAACACGGCCGTCTCCACGACGGTGCAGTCGGCGACGGCGTGGGCGGACGAGGTCAGGTGCGGGCCGCTCGCCCCGAGGGGCAGCCGCCACTGGGTGCGCTCGAAGCGGTCGGGCGCCCCCGAGGCGAAGAGGTCCGAGGTCGCCCTGGCGCGCTCGTGCAGCAGGTTGAGGGCGAACTGTCCCTGGTCGAGCAGCGCCCGCAGGGTCGGGCTCGCCGTCCGTATGCACACGACCAAGGTGGGCGGGGCGAGAGCGACGCTCGCCATCGAGCTGCACGTGAGGCCGCGGGGCCGGCCGTCGGCGTCCAGGGTGGTGACCACGGTGACACCGGAGGGGAACGCGGCCATGAAGGGGCGGAGGTCCGCCTCCCGGAGGACGACGGCGCCTTCTGCGGCGACGGCCCCCTCGGTGCCGTCGCCGCCCGGGGTGTCCGGGTGCGGAGCGGAGTTGGGCATGTCTGACTCCCTGTGGATGACGATGCAGTGCGGCCCGGCACCCGGCGGACTGCGCCGGGCGCCGGGCCGTGGGAGCGGCGGCGGAAGCGGGGGCCCGGGGGTGGCCGCCGGTTCCGCGCCGGAGTGCTGCGGTGCCGGGGGAGGTGATGGGCCCGGCCCGAAGACCCGGACACCTGAGGGCCGGGGGGCCGGGGGGCCGGGGGGCCGGCGGTGGCGCGGGGCCTGGGGGGAGCCCGGGACCCGGCCGGGCTCAGCCGTGCAGCCGCTTGAGGTACTCGTAGGCGCTCGGCAGCGTCTCCAGCAGGTTCTGCTGCTGGCGCTTGACCGTCTCGAACAGCGGCTCCGCACCCGCCACCGACTCGGGCTTGTACGCCAGCGCCGGCAGGGGCGCGTCGGGCTCCAGGCCCATGCCCGCGAAAATGCAGTAGTAGCTGCCGTTGGTCCAGAAGTTGCGGAACTCGGCCTCGAAGTTGCCGTAGTACGTCGACTCGTCGGTGATCGGCGAGTTGATGGGCAGGCCGGCCCGGTAGGCGGAGATCTTCTGCTGAATGTTGTCGGGGAGGGTCAGCTTCTTGTTCGCCTGCCAGAACGGGGTGTCGTTGCGCGGCGCGTAGAAGAAGTGCGCCTGGATGAAGTCGCGGGTGTCGTCGAACATCACCTCGATCTCGTGGTTGAAGCTGTCGATCAGGCCCTCGTTGAAGGTCTTGTCGGGGAAGTGCTTGGCCAGCTGGTAGATCGCCGCGGTGATGAAGTAGATGCCGGTCGACTCCAGGGGCTCCAGAAAGCACGACGACAGCCCGATGCTGACGACGTTCTTCACCCAGGCGCGGCGGTTGCGGCCGACGCGGAAGCGGATGTGGTTGAACGCCGTCGTCTCGGGGTCGAGGCCCCACATGGCCGCGAACTCGGCCGTGGCCTCGTCCTTCTCGGTGAACTTGCTGGAGTAGACGTAGCCGGTGCCGAAGCGCCCCAGCATCGGGATCTTCCAGGCCCAGCCGGACGACATCGCGATGGCCGAGGTGTACGGCTCCACGCCGCCCGCCTCGTCGTCGTGCGGGACGGCGGTGGCGACCGCGCTGTCGCACAGCAGGTGGTCGCTCATGTCGACGAACGGCTCGGCCATCGCCTTGTTGATCAGCAGCCCGCGGAAGCCGGAGCAGTCGACGAAGAGGTCGGCGTCGAGCTCGCGGCCGCTGCGGGTGCGCAGCGCGGTGACGTAGCCGCGCGCGTCCTGACGTACCTCCGTCATCTCGTCCTGGACGTGGTGGACGCCCTGCTTCTCGGTGGCGAAGCGGCGCAGGAAGTCGGCGACGAGCTGGGCGTCGAAGTGCCAGGCGTAGCGGGTGGCGGAGCGGCCGTCGAGCCAGCGCGGCGCCTTCATCGCGTCCATGATCGGAGGCTCGCGGAAGCAGGCGTAGTCGAACGGCTCGGTGGTGAGGCCGTCGTACTTGCGCTTGAACCAGTAGTGCGACAGGGGCGTCTGGTCGTAGTCGGGCAGCAGCCCGAACGGGTGGTAGAAGTGGTCGGGCCGGCCGTCGGGCAGCTCCCGGGCCGTGGCCTCGCCCGCTCCTTCGGTGCGCCAGTTCACGAACCGCACCGCCATCTTGAAGCTGGCGTTGCACTCCCGCATCCACTCGTCCTCGGCGATGCCGAGGTAGTCGAAGAACGCGCGCTGCAGGTTGGGAACCGTCGCCTCGCCGACCCCGATCCGCGGAATCGTCGGGGCTTCCAGCACGGTGATGTCGACCGTGCCCTGGAGGGCCTTGCCGAGATACGCGGCGGTCATCCAGCCGGCCGTGCCGCCGCCCAGGATGACGACCTTCTTCAATCGGGTGTCGGTGCTGGTCATGGAGCAGCCCTCATTTCGGAGTCGGGAATCACGGTCGGGAGCCGAGGAGCTGGGGGGCACGACGCCCGGTGGGCGGGCCCGGGCCGGCCCACCGGTGTCCGCCGGGGCGGCCGTGTCCGGCGGACCGGGGCCGGTGAACCGCGAGGCCGTGCGGACCGGGGACCCGCCGGCGGACCGGGAGCCGGCGGACCGGGGCCGGAAACCGCCGGTGGTGTTTGCCCGGAACGTCGGATCCCCAGTGTGGAGAACCGCTCTATGACGGACCTACAGAGGCGGGATCCGGCCGGTATAGGGCGCTTGTAGAGCGGGGGAACAGACTCGCCGCAGGCAGAACGGCATACGACGGCCCCCGGGAGGACGCGATGACGACCGCGGTGACCGGAATCGCACGGCAGGCGGTACGCATCCGCTTCCTCGGCGACTTCGAACTGACCGTGAACGGCGCCCCGGTGCAGCGCTGGCGGGCCGGCAAGGCACGCGGGCTCTTCCAGTTCCTCGTGATCCACCGTGGTCAGACCCTCACCCGCGACCGGCTGTACGAGGCACTGTGGCCGGGCTCCGGCCGGTCCGCCGGGGACAGCTCGCTGAAGGTGGCCGCGCACGCGCTGCGCAGGGTCCTCGACGCGCACCCCGACGGCACCTGTGCGTCGGGGATCCGGCTGCACTACCGCGACTTCGGCTACGTCCTGGACATCGCCGACCTCTGGTCCGACGTGGACCGCTTCCAGGAGCTGGTGCACACCGGGCTGCGGGCTGCCGCCGCCGGCGACCGGGGGGCGGCCCGTGAACGGCTGCGGTCCGCGGTCGCCCTGTACGCCGGGGAGTTCCTGCGCGGCGAGAGCGCGGACTGGGTGGTCGAACAGCGCGAGTACCTGCGGTCGCTGGCGCTGCGGGCGCTGGAGGTGCTGCGTGCCGACGCCGCCGAGCGGGAGGACTTCCCCGAGCTCATCGAGGTCTGCCGGAGCACCCTGGGCATCGACCGGCACCACGAGGGGACCTACCGGGCGCTGATGACGGCGCACGGCAGGCGGGGCGAACACGCCTGCGTGCGCCGCTGGTACGAGCTGTGCGCGCGCCGACTGCGCGAGGACCTCGCGGTGGCACCGTCCCGGGAGACCGACCGGTTGCTGCACGCACTGCTGCCCGCCCCGGTGGTTCCCGCCGGGGGACCGGCACGCTCGCCCCTGGCGTCCTTTCCGTCCCTGACCTCCGCCGTGCAGGGCGGCGCCGCCCCGGGGCTCCGGCCGCGCGCGGTGCGCCGCGCCCGGCCCGACTCCCGCGCCGCGGCCGGCGTCCCCGGCCCGGCGACCGACTCGCGCGCCGCAGCCCGCGTCCCCGGCCCCGCGGCCGGTCCCGCGGCCGGTCCCTGGGCCGCCGTCCCCCGCCCGGGGCCGGGTCTCGTCCCGCCGCCGCGCATCCCGTGACCGAGCGATCCAGTGAGGAAACCACCGTGACCGTGCTGACCGTGCCGCAGGGCTCCGCCGCACCGCCGGCCGAGCCGTCCCCGGGGCCTTTGCCGCCCCGCTACGACGACCACTGGATCGGGGGCCGCTGGACGGTCTCCGACGCCGACCGCCGGCTGGTCGTCACCGACCCCAGCACCGAAGCGCCGCTCGCCACGGTGCCCGCGGGCACCGCCCGCGACGCCGACCTGGCCGTCCGCGCCGCCGCCGGCGCCTTCCCCGGCTGGTCCGCCACGCCCGTACGGGAACGGGCCGCGCTGCTGCGCCGCGTGGTGGAGGGCCTGGAGCGCAACGCCGAGCGGTTCGCGCGGACCATCACCGCCGAGGTGGGGGCCCCTTCCCGGATGGCCCTGCAGACCCAGGCCGGCCTGTCCGTCGGCATGGCGGCGCACTGCGTGGAGACCGCCGCGTCCCATGCGTTCGAGGAGCGGGTCGGCCACTCCCTCGTGGTGCGCGAGGCCGCGGGCGTCGCCGTGTGCATCACGCCCTGGAACATGCCGCTGCTGCTGACGGTGCAGAAACTGATGCCCGCGCTCGCCGCCGGCTGCACCGTGGTCCACAAGCCCAGCGAAATCACGCCGCTGCACGCCCGACTGCTCGCCGAGGTGTTCGCCGAGGCCGATCTGCCGCCCGGTGTGGTCAACATGGTCGTCGGCACCGGTGACACCCTCGGCACCGCCCTCGTCAGCCACCCGCTCGTGGACGTGGTCTCCCTGACCGGGTCCACCCGCGCCGGGCGGCAGGTGGCGGCCCTGGGCGCCGACGGCATCAAGCGTGTCCACCTGGAGCTCGGCGGCAAGAACGCCTCCCTCGTCCTCGACGACGCCGACCTGCCGGCCGCGGTGGGCGCCACCGTCGACCAGGTCCTGTTCAACACCGGTCAGACGTGCCTCCAGTGGAGCCGGCTGCTGGTGCCCCGCGACCGCCAGGACGAGGCGGTGGAGCTGGCCGGACGGATCATGGACGGGTACGTCACCGGTGATCCCCGCGACCCCGCGACCGATCTCGGCCCGCTGGTGTCGGCCGCCGCGCACGCCCGGGTGAACGACTACATCCACCGGGGCGCCTCCGAGGGCGGCGCCCGCCTGGTGCGCGGCGGCACCGGCCGCCCCTCCGGCCTCACCACCGGGTACTACGTCCGGCCCACCGTGTTCGCCGACGTCGACCCGCTGACGACCATCGGCCAGGAGGAGATCTTCGGACCGGTGCTGTGCGTCATCCCGTACGACGACGAGGAGCAGGCGGTACGGATCGTCAACGGCACCCGGTACGGGCTGCACGGTGCGGTCTGGTCCGGCGACGACGGCCGGGCCGAGCGCGTCGCCCGCCGGTTCCGCACCGGCCTGGTGGACGTCAACGGCGGGTCGTTCAACCCGGCGGCCCCGTTCGGCGGTTTCAAGCAGTCGGGCATCGGCCGCGAGTGCGGGAGCGCCGGGCTGGAGGCGTTCCTGGAGACCAAGTCCCTGCAGCTGCCCGGCCGCGGGGGCTCGGGGGAACCGGTGGTCGGCCCGCGCCTGCGCGCCACCGCCCCGGCTTCCTCGACCCCACCGGCCGCACCCACCACACCGGCCGCACCCACCGCACCGACCGCACCGACCACTGTCCGCGACCAGGAGAGGAACGACGGATGACGGCCCAGCATGCCGGCCCCGCGCCGGCGCCCCGGCCCACCGACGGGCCGTCGGGCGAAGCCCTTCCGCCGCTGTTCGCCGCGCTGGCGCGCTGGACCCGCGAGCAGCCGGACGTCCCCGCCGTCAGAGCCGAGGACGGTGCCCTCGGCTACGCGGAACTCACCGCGCGCACCGCCGCGACCGCCGCGGCGCTCGCCTCCGCGGGTGCCGGGCCCGAGAGCGCGGTGGGGCTGCTCCTCGGCCGCTCCCGGGACAGCGTGCCCGCGCTCCTCGCCGTCTGGAGCCTCGGCGCGACGGCCGTGCCCCTGGACCCCGGCCACCCGGTGGAACGGCTCGGCTCCGTCCTGCGGGACGCCCGGGTCTCCGTCCTGGTCGCCGCTGACGTGCCCGACGGGCTGGCCGTCACGGGGATCCGTACGGTCCGCCCGGCCCGCGCCGCCTCGGGGGCGCTCGCCGTGGCCACCCCCGCACCCGACGGATGCGCCTACGTCATCTACACCTCCGGCACCACGGGCCGCCCCAAGGGCGTCGAGGTCACCTACCGCGGCCTGGACACCTTCGTCGGCGCGCTCGCGGGACTGGGCCTGCCGCCCGGGGGCCTCGGCCTCAACGCCGTCTCCCCCGCCTTCGACGGCTGGCTGTGGTGCACGCTGCTCTACCTCCTCCACGGCCAGGGCGTCGCCCTGGTGGACCTGTCCCTCGACGGGCTGCGCCGCGCCGACGCCGAGGGCCGGTCCCCGCTGCCGGCCGGACTGCGCACCGCTTCCCTGACGCCGTCCCTGCTGGCCGCCCACGGCGGCGGGCTGGACGAGGCGGAGGTCGTCGTGGTGGCCGGCGAGCCCTGCCCGGCTGCGCTGGCCGAGCGCTTCTCCCGCGGCCGCCGGCTGCTGAACGTGTACGGGCCGACGGAGGCCACGATCGCGGCGACCTGGGCCGACAGTGAACGGGGTGACGACGTGAGCAGCATCGGACGGCCGCTGCCCGACCACCGGGCGTACGTCCTGGACGACGACCTGGTCCCGGTGCCCGCCGGGACCGAGGGCGAGCTGTACCTCGGCGGGCCCGCCGTGGCCCGCGGCTACCGCAACCGTCCGGGTCTCACCGCCGCCCGGTTCCTGCCCGACCCGTTCCAGGGCGGCGGGGCACGGATGTACCGCACCGGGGACCTGGTGGTCCGGCGGGCCGGCGGCGAGCTGGAGTACCGCGGACGGCGTGACGACCAGGTGAAGGTCCGCGGCCACCGCATCGAACTGGGTGAGGTGGAGCGGGTCGCCGCCGAGGTCCCCGGCGTGGTGGCCGCCGCCTGCTGCCCGCTCGCCCCGGGGGAGTCACTGGGGCTCGCGGTCGTCGCCGCGCCCGGCAGCGGCGCCCCCGGTGACCTGGCCGCCGCGGTCACCGGGCACTGCGCCGGGCTGCTGCCGGAGGCGGCGGTGCCCGCCGTCGTCCGGGTGGTGGACCGCATCCCCACCCTCGGCACCGGCAAGGCCGACCGGGTGACGCTCGCCGCCGCACTCACCGCGCCGGAGCGGACCGGCGGGACGGACGGCGCGGACGCCGCCACGGCACGGGAACGCGAGGTGATGGCCGTCTGGGCCGCGGTGCTGGAGCGCGAGGTCCCCGGACCGTCCGCCGACTTCTTCGAGCTGGGCGGGCACTCACTGGCCGCCGCGCGGGTCGTGGCCGACCTGCGCCGGGCCACCGGCCTGCGCATCACGCTGGGGAAGCTGCTCACCCGGCCCACCGTCGCGGAGGTCGCCGCCGAGCTCGACCGGCTCGCCGCCGGGCCCGGGGCACCGGCCGCGCCCGTCCTCACCGCCGAAGGAGCCTGACGCCATGGGCAGCTGGATCTCCACGTGGCCGTCCGGCCCGGGTGACACCGCCCTCCCGGCGCTGCTCTGCCTGCCGCCGGCCGGCGCGGGCTGCCAGCAGTTCCGCGCCTGGGTCCCGGCCCTGGCGGGGGTCGGGCAGGTGTACGGCGTGCAGTTGCCGGGCCGCGAGAACCGCTGGCGCGAGCCCATGCCGCGGACCTTCGACGAGGCGGTCGAGGCGATCGCCGGCGAGCTGCGCCCGGTCGTCGCCGCCGGCCGGCGGCTGGTCGTCTTCGGCCACAGCTTCGGCGGGCTCCTCGGGTACGAGATCGCCCGCCGCGTCCGGCCCGCGGCCCTGGTGGTCAGCGCGTGCCGGGCGCCCGGCCACTGGGACGGCGCCGGGCGGGGCATCGTCGAGGACGACGAGGAGCTGGACAAGCTCTTCGACACCGCCGGGCTCGACCCCGCCTTCCTCGACGAGGACACCCGCGCCCTGATGGTCGCGATGCTCCGCAAGGACGCGGTGCTGTCGCTGAGTTACGCCCACTCCCCCGGCACCCCGCTCTCCGTGCCCGTGCACGCGTGGAGGGCCGACGGCGACGACACCGTCACCGCGCAGGACCTGGCCGGCTGGGCCGCGGTCACCACCGCCGCCTTCCGCGTCCACCGCGTCGAAGGCGGTCATCACGCCGTGCTGCGCCGGCCGGAGACGCTCCTGGAGCACCTGGCCGGACTGCTGCGCGATGTCGCGGCCGTACCGGCCGGCACCGCCTGAGCCGGGCGGCGGGCCGCCGGGCCCCGTCCCGCACCGGCGGTCCGCACGTCGACCCGCCCCATCCCTGACCGAATGCCATGCGACCGAGCCGGAGGACGTCGTGCCCACCACCTACCAGGTCCTCGTCAACCACGAGGAGCAGTACGCGCTGTATCCCTCGGCGCGCGAGCTGCCCGACGGCTGGACGCCGGCCGGGTTCAGCGGCACCGAGGACGAGTGCGTCGCCCATGTGGACGCCTGCTGGAGCGACACGCGGCCCCGCAGCGTGCGCACCGCGGCGGCCACCCCCGCGCACCGGGCCGAAGGGGCCTGAGATGCGTATCGACCTGCTCGATCCGGCGCCTTTCACCCGTAACGACTTCTGGGACGCCTTCACCTGGCTGCGCGCCCACGCGCCCGTGCACTGGCACCCGGAGCCCGGCGGCGACGACGGTTTCTGGGTGCTCAGCAAGCACCGCGACATCATGGCCGTGTACGCCGACAGCGACACCTTCAGCTCGGCGCGGGGCATGCGCCTCGGCAGCGATCCGGCGGCCGTCGCCGCCGTCGCCCAGCGGATGCTGATCGTCTCCGACGCGCCCCAGCACACCCGGCTCAAGCGCGCGCTGCACCAGGCGTTCGGGCCGCAGCGGATGCCCCGCCTGGAGGCCCTCGTCGAAACGGTCGTGGGCGAGCTGGTGGCCGAGGCGGTCGAGGAGGGCGAGCTGGACTTCATCGACCTCGCCAAGCAGCTCCCCAACCGGGTCGTCTGCGCCATGATGGGCATCCCGCGCGCCGACTGGGCCTGGATCGGGGCCCTGACCACCGACGCCTTCGACTCCCCCGACGAGACCGTGCGCAGCAATGCGCACTCCGAGATCTTCCTCTACTTCATCGAACTCCTCGGCGAGCGCCGGGCCCGGCCCGGTGACGACCTGGTCAGCCAGATCGCCCACGACACCCTCGTCGACGAGGGGGACGGCACCGAACGGCCCCTGAGCGACGAGGAGATCGTCTTCAACTGCAACGGCGTGCTGTCCGGAGCCAACGAGACCACCCGCTACTCCGCCGCGGGCGCGGTCCACATGTTCGCCCGGCTGCCGGAGCAGTGGGAGCTGCTGCGCCGCCTCGGTCCCGCCGGCATCGCCCCGGCGGTCGAGGAGATCCTGCGCTGGACCACCCCGGGGGTGCACGCCCTGCGCACCGCCGTGCGCGACACCGAGATCGACGGGACGCGCATCGCCGCCGGGGACCGCGTCACGCTGTGGAACGTCTCCGCCAACCGCGACGAGGACGTCTTCACCGATCCGCACGCCTTCCGCGTCGACCGGCGTCCCAACCGCCACGTCGCCTTCGGCCACGGACGCCACCTCTGCCTGGGCGCCCGGCTCGCCCGCTTCGAACTCGGCGCCCTGCTGACCGAGATGCTCGCCGCTCTGGACGGTTTCGAACCGACCGGACCGGCCCGGTTCAACTCGTCCAACTTCACGTGGGGGATCAAGAGTCTCCCGGTGCGGCTGCTGCGCAGCCGGGCTTTCGCACACCGAGAAAGGGCTGCGCTGTGACCACCGCGATCGTCGACTTCAACCGGACCGACACCGGCTTCCCCGCCACCGGCTATCCCCGGCTCCTCGCCGAGCAGGCCGCCCGGACCCCCGGCGCCCCCGCCCTGGTCCACGGCGACCGCGCCTGGACTTTCGCGGAGCTGGAGGCCGCCACCAACCGGCTGGCCCACGCACTGATCGCCCGGGGCGCGGCCCCCGGCGAGCGGATAGGTCTGTGCTATCCCCGCGGCGCCGAGTACGTCATCGGCTCGCTCGCCGTCCTGAAGACGGGTGCGGCGATCGTGGCGCTCGACCCGGTCAACCCCGACGACCGGCTCGCCGCCATGATCGCCGACGCCGGTCCGCTGCTCGTGCTCACTGCGCCCGGGAACGGCCCGCGACTGCCCGAGGGGGTGGCGCGTGCCGATGTCGCCACCGCCGGGCACGGCCTGCCCGAGACCCCGACCGGTGTCCCGACGGGCCCGGACACGGTCAGCCACCTCATCTACACCTCGGGGTCCACCGGCACTCCCAAGGCGGTGCTGGAGCGGCACGGTGCCCTGACCAACCTGGTGCACTGGACCGGGCGCGCCTATGGCGTGCGCCCGGGCGACCGGGCGTCCTGGATGTCCACGCCCGGGTTCGCCGTGCAGATCATGGAGTGGCTGCCGTACCTGCCCCTGGGCGCGGCGGTCCACATCCCGGAGGCGGGCCAGGCGCAGACGCCCGAGCAGATCAGGGACTGGCTCGGTACGGAGGGGATCACCCACACCATGCTGGTCGCCGCGCTCGCCGAACCCGTGTGGGGGCTGGACTGGCCGCGGGACACTGCGCTGCGCATCCTGGTGACGACGGCGGAGCGGGTGCACAGCTGGCCGCCCGTCGACACACCGTTCCGGGTCGTCATGACGTACGGCACCACCGAGACGACCAACGTCCTCACCTGCCTCGACCTGGGCGCGGGCGTGGACTTCACCAGCCAGGCCACCCCGGAGGAGGTCCGCGCCACACGGCAGGTGCCCGTCGGGGTGCCCATCGCCAACATGCGCGTGCACCTGCTGGACGAGGAGGACCGGCCGGTCGCCGACGGCGAGGTCGGCCGGCTGCACGTCTCGGGAGCCGGGGTGTCCGCCGGGTACCACGGCCGTCCGGAGCTGACGGCGTCGAAGTTCCGCGCCGGAGTCGTCCCGGACGATCCGTATCCCGTGCTGTACGACACCGGTGACCTGGCGCGCCGCCGGGAGGACGGGGCCGTCGAGCTCCTCGGCCGCTCCGACGCCCAGGTCAAGATCCGCGGCTTCCGGGTGGAGCTCGGCGAGGTCGAGACCCATGTCGCCCGTGCCGACGGTGTCGCCGAGGCGGTCGTCGTCACCCAGGAACGCGGACCCGACGACAAGCGGCTGGTCGCGTACGTCTCCGCCGACGGCGACACGCCTCCGGACGCCGGCGCGGTCCGGGCCGCCGTGGCGCGCACGCTGCCCTACTACATGGTCCCCGGCACGGTGGTCGTCCTGCCCGCCCTCCCCCGCCTGGCCAACGGCAAGGTGGACCGGCGGAGCCTGCCCGAACCGCCGGAGCCCCACGAGGGCGTCAGCGCCGGGTACGAGCCTCCGCGCAACGAGGTCGAGGACGGGCTGGTCCGCCTGTGGGCCGAGGCGTTCCGCACCGAGGGCGTCGGCATCCACGACAACTTCTTCGAGCTGGGCGGCCACTCGCTGCTGGCGTTCCAGCTGATCGACGAGATCCGCCGCCGCTACGGCGTCGAACTGAGCCTGTCCGACCTGTCGACCTGCCCGACCGTCGCCGAACTGGGCACCCTGATCGTCACGGAACACACCGACGGGCGGGGCGAGTTCGGCGGTCTGGCGGCCATCGTCCCCGACCCCGCCGCCCGCTTCGAGCCGTTCCCGCTCACGGAGAGCCAGCAAGCGCTGTGGATCGGCCGCGGCGGCCTGGTGGAGCTGGGGAACGTGGGCTGCCACGGCTACTTCGAGTGGGAGAGCGAGCACCTCGACGTCCCGCGGTTCGAGGCGGCCTGGCGCCGGCTGGTCGAGCGCCACGACGCGCTGCGCACCCGCATCCTGCCCGACGGCACCCAGCAGGTGTACGAGGAGATCCCCGCGTACGACATCCCGGTCACGGACCTCGGGAGCCTGGACGCCGCGGACCGGCAGGCGGAACTGGACGCGCTGCGCGAGCGGCTGTCCCACCAGGTGCTCGACGCCGACGGCTGGCCGCTGTTCGACGTGCGGATCAGCCTGCTCGGTGGCGGCCGGGCCCGCATCCACCTCTGCCTGGACTTCCTCGTCGCCGACGCGTGGAGCTACTTCCAGGTCCTGATCCCGGACCTGGTGACCTGCTACACCGATCCCGGCGCGGAACTCCCGCCGCTGGAGCTGACGTTCCGCGACTACGTCCTGGCCGTGGGGAACTCGCTGCGCGACAGCGAGCTCTACCGCCGCTCCGAGTGGTACTGGCGGGACCGGCTCGCCACCCTGCCGCCCGCACCGGAGCTGCCCGAACGCCCCGCCGGCGCCCCGGCCCTGCCCGTGCGCTTCGAGCGGCTCAGCCACGTGGTGCCCGCCGGGCTGTGGAACCGCATCCAGGAGCGGGCCGGCGACCGCAAGGTCACCCCGTCCGGGGTGCTCGCCGCCGCCTACGCCGAGATCCTCGGCAACGCCTCCGGGCAGGCCCGGTTCACCATCAACTTCCCGCTGTTCAACCGGCTCCCGCTGCACCCCCAGGTCAACTCCCTGCTCGCGGACACCACGACCACCCTGCTGCTCGCCGTCGAGCAGCGGGACACCACCTTCGCCGGGCGCGCCCAGGCCGTGCAGCGCCGGCTGTGGGCCGATCTGGAGCACCGCTACTTCAGCGGTGTCCAGGTGCTGCGCGAGCTGACCAAGCTGCGCGGCTCCCTCGCCCCCGCCATGCCCGTGGTGATGACGAGCCTCGCCGGCCACCCGCCGCAGTACGAGGAGACCGAGCTGGGCGTGCCGGTCTACGGCATCTCCCAGACGCCGCAGGTCTCGCTGGACTTCCAGGTCTTCGAGAAGGCCGGCGGCCTGACCTTCAACTGGGACTACCTGCCCGCCGTCTTCCCCGACGGGCTGGTCGAGTCCATGTTCCGGGACTTCCTCGCCCTGCTCGAGGCGCTCGGCGAGGAGGAGACCTGGGAGCGTTTCTCCCCGCCGCCGGGCGAGCGGGACGACGCCGCCGCCGGCCCCGTCGAGGAGCGGGACACCGGCGACGCGTGGGAGCGGTACTGGGCGGGGATCGAGCGCACCGGCCGCGGCGGGGACGTCATCTGGGACGCCGACAGCGGCGAGGAGTTCCAGTGGCTGCTCGGCCAGGCCCGCCGGCACTTCCGCGACGACCTGCCCCTCATCGACCTCGGCTGCGGCAACGGCCGCTACAGCCGTGAACTCGCCCCGCACTACCCGCGGGTGGTGGGTGTGGACGTCTCCGTCAGCGCGATCGAGCACGCCGTGCGGGAGGCACACGCGGAGGGGGTCGCGAACGTCGAGTACCTCGCCGTCGACATGACCGACGCCGAGCAGGCCGGCGCCCTGGGCGAGGGCCCGTACAACATCTTCGTCCGCGGTGTCTTCCACGTCCTCGACAGCGCCGCCCGGGCCCGGCTCGCGGCGGTCGCGGGCCGGCTGCTGGGGCCCGACGGGGTGCTGATCGTCCACGAGCCCGACTACTCCAGCAACTCGTTCGGCTACCTCGGTTTCGTCGGCGGCAAGCGCGGCCGGGCCGAGGACCTGGTCGGGCCGCTGGAGGCGGCCGGTGTGCGGCACTCCCAGCGCTTCACCCGCCCCGAACTGTCCGCGGCCTTCCCGGCGGACGACTGGGAGGTCCTGGAGGACCAGGCGGTCCGGCTGCACGCCATCGACCCGCAGTCGGACGCGGACGCACTGCTGCTGCCGGGCTACTACGCGGTCCTGCGCCGCAGGCGCTGATGGCGGCGGTCGCGCTGGCCGGGCGGACCGGAGAGGTGCTGGCCGGAGCCGGTGACGTACGGGAGCTGCTCACCCGTGCGGAACGGGACCGGGCGGACGCCCTGCGGTCCGCCGCGGACCGGGACGACTTCGTCGCCGCGCACGCGCTGGTCAGGTTCTGTGCCGCGGAGCTGCTCGGGCGCCCGGCGCGGAGCCTGGCCGTCGTGCAGAGCTGCGACCGGTGCGACCGGCCGCACGGCCGTCCCCGGCTGGACCGCCCGGCGGGGGTCGGGGTGAGCCTGGCCCACTCCCGCGGCTGGGTCGCGGCCGCCGCGGCCCACGGCCCGGTGGGCATCGACATCGAGGCCGACGACGGCGTCACCCCCCTGGACCGGCACGTGGCGGCCCGCGCGTGCGGGCCGGCCGAGCTGTCCGAGCTGGCGGCGGCCGCCGACCCCCGGCGGACCTTCCTGCGCCAGTGGGTGCGCAAGGAGGCCCTGGTCAAGGTCGGGGAGGGCGCACTCGACGACGTACGCCTCCTCGACCTTCCGGTGCACCGGCCCGGCCCGGTCCGCCGGGGAGCCTGGCGGCTCACGGACTGGTCGGCGGCGGAGGCCGTCGGCTGCGTCGCGGCACTCGAAGAGGTGCGGCTGCGGACGGTGTCCGGCAGCCGCACCGCCCTGTATCGGTGAAAGACTGGAGACCGTGGAACGACGAACTGCCGACCGGCTGCTGAGAGCACGCGCACAGGCGATCGGGGGGCGGGCCCGCGAGACGACGGTCGCCGCCGCCCTGGACCGGGTCCTCGCCGTCCAGGCGCAGGACCTCGCGGCGGCGGGTCTCGGCCTGCGCGCCCGCGTGACGGGCCTGACCGCCGAGGACGTCCGGCGGGCCACCGATGTCGAGCGCACCGCCGTCCGCGGCTGGTACATGCGCGGCACACTCCAGCTCGTCCCCGCGGCCGACGCCCGCTGGCTGCTCGGCCTCCTGGGCCCGGTCCACCTGGCGCTCGGCGCCCGCCGCCTGCGCGAGCTCGGTCTGGACGAGGCCCTGTGCGAACGGGCGTCGCGTCTGATCGTGCGGGCGATCGACGGCGAGGGCCCGCTGACCCGGGCCGAACTCACCGCACGGCTCACGTCGTTGGGAGTGGAGCCCAAGGGCCAGTCGGCCTTCCACCTCATCCGCCGCACGGCGCTGGCCGGGATGATCTGCCACGGCCCCCTGCGGGCGGGTGAGGCCACCTTCGTGCTGCTCGACGACTGGCTGGCGGACACCGGACCGCTCCCCTTCGCGGGGGCGGCCGCGGAGACCGAACTCGCCCGCCGCTACCGGGCGGCCCACGGTCCCAGTGACGCCCTGGACTTCGCCCACTGGTCGGGACTGCGCACCAGCACGGCCAAACAGGCGTGGGCGGCAGCCGGCGAGATGCCCGTGGAGAACACGGACGGAATTCCGCGGGGCGATGTGCGGTTGCTCCCCGCGTACGACAACTACCTCGTCGGATACCGCCGCAGGGAATTGTCGGTGCCCGCGGAGCACGAGCGCCGCGTATGGCCCGGAGGCGGGGTGATCCGCCCGACGGTCGTGGTCGACGGCTGGGCGGTCGGTACGTGGTCGGGCGGCCGGCGCGGCAGCGGTCCGGTGGTCGAGCCCTTCCCGGGCGGCGCGCCCTTCGACACCGCGACCGCGGCGGGGATCGCCCGGGAGAGCGCCGACGTCGCACGCTTCTCCGGGGTCTACAACGCTTCTCATACGCTCTCTACACCAGGTCTTTGACCGCCCGGATACGTAACCGGTCCCTAACCCGGTCTTCCTACGGTGAGTGCCGTCCGACAATTCCGTCCCCAACCAGAAAAGGGCGTCGACATGGCACTCGGTCGGCATTCCGATTTCAACCGCCTGTGGTTCGGGCAGACCGTCAGCAACTTCGGCGACAAGATCTCACTGCTCGCGCTACCGACCCTCGCGGTCGTCTTTCTCGACGGGGGAGCGTTCGAGGTCGGCGTCCTCGGCGCACTGCGCTTCCTGCCCTTCCTCCTGCTGGCCCCGATCGCCGGTCTCGTCGCCGACAGGTTCTCGCGCCGCACGATCATGATCGTGGCGGACCTGGGCCGCTTCCTGGCCCTGGCGTCGATCCCGCTGGCGTTCGCCGTGGACTCCGTCACGATGGCGCACGTCTACGTCGTGGCCGCTCTCGCCGGCATCCTGACCACCTTCTTCGAGGTCTCGTACCAGTCCTGGTTGCCGCAGCTCATCGGCACGGAGAACCTCGTCGAGGGCAACACCAAGCTCCAGATCAGCCGCAGCGTCGCCGAGGCCGTCGGCGCCGGCGCCGGCGGCGCGCTGATCCAGGTGCTCGGTGCGGCACGCGCCATCACGGCGGACGCCTTCACCTTCCTCGTCTCGCTGGTCGCCCTGCTGGTCATCCGGCACCGCGACACCCGGGCGAGGGCGGAGGAGACGAAGGCGTCGGCCAAGGCGGAGATGAAGGAGGGCCTGAAGACCCTCTTCGGCAACCCCGTCCTGCGGGGCCTGTTCACCGCCAACGTCGTGGTCAACCTCGGTGCCGCGATGGGTGACGCGCTGCTGATCGTGTACGCGTACAAGGTCCTCGACCTCAGCCCCGGCCAGGTGGGCGCGGCCTTCGCCGTCATGTCGGTCTTCGTGATCGTCGGCGCCGTCCTGTCCGAGCTGGTCACCAAGGTGCTGACGGTCGGCCGCACCCTGGTCCTGACCGCCGTCGTGCTGGGCGCCGGGTACATCCTGGTGCCGACCGGTGGCGCGGTCGCCGGCTTCGTCGGACTGATCGTGGTCCAGGCGGTCATCGGCTTCGTGTCCCCGATGTTCGACATCCACGTCCTGAGCCTGGTGCAGGGCGTCACCCCGAACGAGCAGATGGGCCGCGTCAGCGGTGCCGCCCTGTCGGCGGTCTACGGCGCCCTGTCCCTCGGCTACTTCGCGGGCGGCGCGCTGGGCGAGGCGCTCGGCCTGACCGGAGCCCTGGCCATCGCCGGAGCGCTCAGCATCATCGGCGGTCTGACGCTCCTCGGGGGGCCGGTCGCCGCGATCAAGGAGATGCCGGTCGGGGACGCGCCCGCCGGCCAGGACGCCGCGGACGCGGATCCGGCGCAGTCCTCCGCGGACGGCACGAAGGTCGGCGCGTAGCGCGACCCCGACATGTCGGAGAGGGTGCCGGCCCGCCCGGCACCCGCTCCGCACCCGCACATCCGCGGCACCGCGCCCGCGGCTCCCTACCTCATCACCCCGCACCACCCGCCGTACGCGCCCGCACCGCGGGACCCGCACCAGCCGGCCGTGCCCGCCCGCACCGGGCGACCCGCACCAGCCCGCCGTTACCGCGGGGACCGTCCCGGGCGGCGCAGCCGGCCGCACACCGCCGTGGGTCGCGCGGCGCGCCGGCGCCCGTACCGCAGCAGCCCCAGCCGGGCCCGCCCGGCGTCCCCGCCGTCACCGCACGACGCCGCCCGCTCCGGGCCCGCACGACCCGCGAGCCGCCTCGGCCGCGCCGCTCCCGGCGCGCCGGGAGCCGTACCGCTCCGAAGGCCCGGGGGCGTACCGGTCGCGGCCCCTCCCCCCGCATCCCTTGCTGTATTCCTCTCCATCAGACGCACGGAGGCACAAGGTGAGCGAGTCCCTCGCCGAACGCATAGCCGCACTGCCGAAGTCCCGCCGGGCACTGTTCCAGGCCCTCGCGGGCCGCAACGGGGGGCGCGCCGCCGTACGGGAGGACCCCGAGCCGGCACCACGGGACCCCGCCGCGGCGCCGGTGCTCTCCTTCGCCCAACGCCGCCTGTGGTTCATCGACCAGCTCCAGCCCGGCAGCCCGGCGTACAACGTGCCGGTCGCCACCCGCATCCGCGGCCCCCTCGACGTCGCCGCGCTGCACGGCGCCCTCCAGGAGGTCGTGGACCGGCACGAGGTGCTGCGCACCGTCTACCGGGACGTGCCCGGGGCCGCCGAGGCCGTACCCCGGGTGATCGACGGTTACCGGCTGCCCCTGCCGGTCACCGACCTGCCGGACGAGGAGGCCGTCCGGGCCTTCTACGACGCCGACGCGTCGGCCCCCTTCGACCTCGCGGGCGCCGTCCCGCTGCGCGCCTCGCTCGCCCGGCTCTCCGCCGACGACCACGTCCTCGTGCTGAATCTCCATCACATCGTGACCGACGGCTGGTCGATGCGGCTGCTGTCGACGGAGCTGGAGCGCGCCTACGCGGCCCGCACGGGCGCGGGAGGGGGACCGCTGCCCCGGCTCGCCCTGCAGTACGCGGACTTCGCGGTCTGGCAACGCAGCCGCATCAGCGGCGACCGGCTGGAGCAGCTCACCGCCTTCTGGCGCGAGGAGCTCGGCGGCGCCGCCCCCGTGGACCTGCCGACCGACCGGCCCCGCCCGCCGGTCTTCGGCCATGCGGGGGCCTCCCGGTACGTCGAACTGCCGCCCGGGCTCATCGCGCGGCTGCGGGAGTTCGGCAAATCCGAGGGCGCCACCCTCTACATGACGATGCTGGCCGGCTTCGCCGCGACCCTGCGCCGCTGGACGGGGCAGGAGGACGTCCTCGTCGGCACCTCGGTGTCCGGCCGCGACCACCCCGCCTTCGGCGACCTGATCGGCTTCTTCGTCAACACCCTGCCGCTGCGCATCAGAACGGGCGGGGACCCGGGCTTCGCGGAGCTGGTCCGCTCCACGCGGCACACCACGCTCCAGGCGTACGCCCACCAGGAGCTGCCGTTCGACCTGATCGTCGACGCGCTCGGGCTGCCGCGCGACCCCAGCCGGCCGCCGCTCACCTCGGTGATGTTCCTGCTGGACGAGACCCCGGACACCGCGCCCGGCCTCACGGGACTGGACACCGAGCCCATCGACTTCTCCTCCCGCGCCACCAAGTACGACCTGATGATCAGCGTCCACGACACCGGCAGCGCCGTGCGCGCCCTCGTGGAGTACCCCACCGACCTGTTCGACGCCGCGACCGTCGACCGGCTCCTGGGCCACTTCCTCACCACCCTGGAAGCGGCCGTCGAACGGCCCGCCGCGCCCCTCTCCACGCTGCCGCTGCTCACCGGGCCCGAGCGGCGCGCCGCCCTGGACGACTGGAACGCCACCCGCGCGCCCTTCCCCCAGGACGCCTGCCTCCACCACCTGTTCGAGGAGCACGCCGACCGGCGTCCCGACGCCGCGGCCGTCGTCTGCGGCGGGCTGGGCGGCTGGACCGTGACCTACCGGGAGCTGGAGCGGCGCGCCAACCGGCTCGCGCACCGGCTCACCGAGGCGGGGGCGGGGCCGGACCGGACGGTCGCCCTGTGCCTGCGCCACGGCCCCGGGCTGGTGACCGCGATTCTCGCGGTGCTGAAGGCGGGCGCCGCGTACGTGCCGCTCGACCCCGATTACCCGGCCGAGCGCCTGGGCCTGCTGCTGCGGGACGCGGCACCGCCGATCGTGGTCTCCGACGCGGAGCTGGTCGGCCGGCTGCCGCTGGACCCGGGCACCACGCGGATCCTGCTGGACGCCGACCGGCGGCGGCTGGAGTCCCTGCCGGCGAGCCGGCCCGCCGTCCCCGTCACGTCCCGGGACCTGGCGTACGTCATCTTCACCTCGGGCTCCACCGGAACCCCGAAGGGCATCGCGCTGGAGCACCGCGGCGTCGTCAACAACCTGCTGGACCTCAACCGCTCCTACGGCATCGGGCCCGGCGACGCGGTGCTCGCGCTGTCCTCGCCGAGCTTCGACATGAGCGTGTACGAGACGCTCGGCATGCTCGCCGCCGGCGGCACCATCGTCCTGCCCGACCCGGCCGCGGCGAAGGACCCGGCCCACTGGGCCGAGCTCGCCGAGCGGCACGGCGTGAGCGTGTGGAACTCCGCTCCCGCCCTGCTCGGCCTCCTCCTCGACCAGCTCGAACACGCCTCGGGGCCCGCGCTGCCCGGTCTGCGCGCCGCCTTCCTCGGCGGCGACTGGATTCCCGTGACCCAGCCGGACCGGCTGCGCGCCTTCGCACCCGGGGTGGCCTTCGCCGCGCTCGGCGGGGCGACCGAGGCGTCCATCCACTCCGTGGAGTACCGCGTCGGCCGGGTCGAACCCGGCTGGACGAAGCTGCCCTACGGCCGCCCGATGGCGAACCAGCGCGCCTACATCCTCGATCCGGCCGACCGGCTCGTCCCGGTCGGCGTGCCCGGCGAACTCCACCTCGGCGGCGTCGGGCTGGCCCGCGGCTACCTGAACAGGCCGGAGCTGACGGCGGAGAAGTTCGTGCACGTGGAGCTGGAGCCCGGGCGGACCGAACGGCTCTACCGCACCGGTGACCTCGCCCGCTACCGGCCCGACGGCACCATCGAGCTCCTCGGCCGCACCGACTTCCGCATCAAGCTCAACGGGCTGCGCATCGAGCCCGGCGAGGTGGAGAGCGCCCTGCGCGAGCTGCCCGGCGTCCGCGACGCCGTCGTCGTCGCCCGGCAGACCGCCGGCTCGGCCCGGCTGACGGGTTACGTCGTCCCCGAGGACGGCGCCCGCCCGGACCCGCCGGCGCTGCGCGCGGCCCTGGGCGCGGTGCTCCCGCCGCACTGCGTACCGTCCGGGCTCGTCGTGCTGGAGCGGCTGCCGCTCAGCCCCAACGGCAAGGTCGACCGCAAGGCGCTGCCCGAGCCGCGCGCCGCGGCGGCGCCGCCCGAGGCCGCCTCCGCGCCGGCCGGGGGCGACCCCGCGGGGCGACGCGTCGCGGCCGTCTGGGCCGAGGTCCTCGGTCTGCCGGCCGTGGGGGTGGACGACGACTTCTTCGCCCTGGGGGGTGACTCCTTCGCGGCCGTCCGGGCCGTGCGGGCCGTCGCCGAGGCGCTGCCGGGGGCGGGCGAGCTGCGGGTGGTGGACCTCTTCAGCAATCCCACCTCCGCGGGCCTGGCCGCCCGCGCCGCCGAACTGGCCGGCCGGGGCGGCGGCGAGGGCACGGCGCCGCACCGGCTGCTGCACCGGCTCACTCCCCCGTCCCCCGGCGCCCCCCCCCCGCTCACCCTCGTGTGCTTCCCGCACGGCGGCGGCGACGCGATCGCCTACCAGCCTCTCGCCGCGCACCTCCCGCCGCACATCGAGCTGCTGGCCGTGTCCCCTCCCGGGCACGACCCGCTGAACCCGGGGCCGATGCTCCCGGTCGCCGAGTTCGCGGAACTCGCCGCCCGCGAGATCGCCCGTACCGTCACCGGACCGTTCGCCGTCTACGGGCACTGCGCCGGGGTGGTCACGGCCCTGGAGACCACCCGGGTCCTGGAGCGCGACGGGCTGCGGCCGGTGGCCCTCCACCTCGCGGCGGCGCTGCCGGAGGACGATCCCGACTTCGCCCTGGAGATGGAGCGCGTCTCCACCGACGACGACCTCGTCGGCTACCTCACCACCATGGACGGCTTCGACGGCGTCCTCGACGACAGCGACCTGTCGGCCGTGCTCCGGATGGTCCGGCACGACATGACCGAGGCCGCCCGCTTCTTCGCCCGCACCCCCGACGGCTACGACCAGCCGCTCGTCACCCCGCTCACCTGCGTCATCGGCGACGCCGACGACGCCACCAAGGGCTACGAGGAGGGCCACCGCGCCTGGGGCCGGTACGCCCGTGACCTGCGGCTCGCCGTGATCCCCGGTGGCCGCCACTACTTCGCCAAGCATCTGCCGGACCGGCTCGCCGCACTGCTGGCCGAGCTGCACCGCAACGGAGGAACCCATGTCTGACCTCGCCGAACGTCTCGGCCGGCTGCCCCAGGGGCAGCGCTCCCGGCTGCTGGGCCGGATGCGCAACCAGATGACCGCCGGTGTCGGTCACCGCAACGAACTCAGGCGGACCGACCACGGGCCGCGCTCCCGCGCCTCCTTCCAGCAGGAGCAGATGTGGTTCATCGACCGGCTGGGGGCGGGCAAGGCCCGCAACAACATAGCCCTGGCGATACGCCTGGACGGCCCGCTCGACCGGGCCGCGCTCCACGAGGCGCTCAACGCCGTCGTCGCCGGCCACCAGGTGCTGCACAGCAAGCTCGTCGAAGTGGACGGGGTGCCGTGGCAGGAACCCGTCCCGGCCTTCGTCCTCGGCGTGCAGACCAGTGACTTCACCGGCAGCGACGATCCGGAGCGGGAGCTCGCCGAGCTCACCGCCTCCTGCGCGTCGGCGCCCTTCGACCTCGCCGCCGCCCCGCCCGTACGGGCCCACCTGGTGCGCCTCGGCCCCGACCGGCACGTCCTGCTGTGGGTGGTCCACCACGTGGTGTGGGACCCGGGCTCCACGCGCATCTTCACCGAGGAGCTCACCTCCTGCTACGCGGACGCCGCCCGCGGCCGGCGCCCGGAGGCCGGTTCGCCGCCCGTCGAGTACGCCGACTTCGCCGCCTGGCAGCGCGCCAAGCTCGACGACGCCGGGCACCGCAAGGCGCTGGCCGACAAGTGGCGGCAGTTGCTCGCCGGCGCCGAGGCCACCGAGGTGATGCCCGACCATCCGCGCAGCCCCGAGACCCGCGGCGACGGCCGCGGGCTGACGCTCATGCTGGAGCAGGAGCTGCTGGACCGGCTGAAGGAGGTGGCGGAGGGCTCCGACACCACCGTCTTCACCACGCTGCTCGCCGCCTTCAACGCGTTGCTGCGGCACTGGACGCACACGGAGGACGTCGTCGTGGGCACGGCGAGCGCCTCCCGTCCGCACCCCGACCTGGAACGCGTCATCGGCTGCTTCGTACAGATGATCACCCTGCGCACGGAGGTGGGCGACGGCCTCACCTTCCGCGAGCTCGTCGCACGCACCGCGAGCACCGTGATGGACGCGTTCACCAACAGCGAGCTGCCCTTCGAGCAGGTCGTCGACGCAGTGCGGCCGGTCCGCGACCCCCTGCGCCACCCGCTGTTCCAGATCGAGTTCACCTCGCTCGGCCGCTGGGGCACGCACACGACCGAGGCCGGCGGAGTCGGGTTCGCCGTCGAGCAGCTGCACGACGGGGCGGCCAAGTTCGACATGAGCTTCCTCGTCGGCGAGAACGACGGGCTGGAGCTGTCGCTGGAGTACAACACCTCGCTGTACCGGCACGGCACCGCTTCCGCGCTCCTCGCCGCCTTCCGGCGCGTCATCGAGCAGGTCGCCGACGACCCCGACGTCCGGATCGGCGAGCTGAGCCTGGTCGAGGAGCCGGCCGCCTCCCGGCACGCCCGTGAGCTGTCCCGGGGCGGCCCCGTCGACGAGACCGCCTGGACCACCACGCTCGACCGGGCCTTCCGCGAGCGGGCCACCATCGAGCCGGACGCCGTCGCCGTCCGCCACGGTGCGACGGCGCTCGACTACGCGGCCCTGGACCGCTGGTCGGAGGCGATCGCCCACCGCCTGCGGGACCGCGGTGTGCGGCACGGCGACCCGGTCGCCGTCTGCCTCGGACGCGGCCCCGCGGCCGTCGCCGCCCTCCTCGGCACCCTCAAGGCGGGCGCCCACTACGTCCCCGTCGACCCGGCCGCGCCCGCCGAGCGCATCAGGACCGTGCTCGCCGACGCGGGCGTCCGGCACGCCCTGGTGGACGACGCGGCGCGGCTGCCCGTGCCGCTGGAGCTCGTCACGGCCGGCTCCACCGCCCCGGTGCGGGAGGTGCCGTCGCTGACGCCGACCTCGTCCCCCGCCGACCTCGCGTACGTGCTCTACACCTCCGGCAGCAGCGGCACCCCCAAGGGCGTGATGATCGAGCACCGTTCGGTGACCCACTTCTCCCGGGCCATCGCGCGGGCGTACGAGATCGGCGCCGGCGACCGGGTGCTGCACTTCGCCCCCCTCACCTTCGACGTCTCCGTCTTCGAGGTCTTCACCACCCTGCTGGCGGGCGCCGAACTCGTCATCGCCACCGAGGACGAGCGCCGCGACCCGGCCCTGCTGCAGGCCCGGTTGCGGGACGACGGGGTGACCGTGGCGGAACTGCCGCCCGCCCTGCTGCCGCTGCTCGACCCCCGCACGCTGCCCGACCTGCGCCTGGTGTCCGTCGGCGGCGAGGCGTTCCCCGGCAAGCTGGTGGCCGAGTGGACCGCGGGCGAGCGCCGCTTCGTCAACGGTTACGGCCCCACGGAGGCCACCGTCGCCGTCACCCTGATGGACTGCACCGGCAGTTACGACCGCAATCCGCCCATCGGCCGGCCCATGCCCGGGCACCAGGCGTTCGTCCTCGACGAGCGGCTGCGTCCCGTGCCGCCCGGGGTGCCCGCGGAGCTGTGCGTGGCGGGTCCCGGCATCGCCCGCGGCTACCTGGGCAGGCCGGAGCTGACGGCGGAACGGTTCGTCACCAACCCGTACGCGGACGGAACGGAGACCGAGCGCCTCTACCGCACCGGCGATCTGGTCCGCTGGCTGCCGGGCGGGAACCTGGAGTTCCTCGGCCGCACGGACCGCCAGCTGAAGCTGCGCGGCCACCGCATCGAGCCGGGCGAGGTGGAGGCCGTCCTCGTCGGGCACCCCTCCGTGCAGCAGGCGGTCGCCGTCGCCCAGCCGGCCGCGGGCGGTGAGCGGATGCTCGTCGCGTACGTCACCGTGGAGCAGGTCGGCGCCTACGCTTCCGAGGTCGCCGACGCGGAGGGGCTGCGCGCCTACGCGGCCTCCCGGCTCCCCGGCTACATGGTGCCGGTCGTGGTCGTGCTGGAGGAGCTGCCCCTCACCCCGCACGGCAAGGTCGACACCGCGGCGCTGCCGCTGCCCGCCGACCAGTCCGCCGGCGGCACGGCCCCCCGCGACGCCATCGAGGAGCAGATCTGCCGCGACATCCTCACGCCGCTGCTGGAGTGGTCGAGCCCGGACGTCGAGGGCGACTTCTTCGCCCTGGGCGGCAGCTCGCTGCAGGCCACCATCGTGGTGTCCCGGGTGCGCGCCGTGTTCGGCATCGACATCGCGCTCGCCGACTTCTTCGGGCACCCCACGGTCGCGGGCCTCGCCGACCTCGTCCGCAGCGCGCAGGCCGAGGCGGCCGGCGAACAGGACCGGCTCCTGGCGGTCTTCGACCGGATCGAGAACATGAGCGACGACGAGGCCGCCGCGCTGCTCAGCTCCCTGCAGAACCCGGACGGCACGTGATGGCCGCGCCGACCGGCGCCGGCGTCGACCGGACGCCCACCGCGTCCGCCGCCACCGGCGCCGGCGTCGACCGGGCGCTCGCCGCGCTGCCGGAGGCCAAGCGCGAGCTGGCCAGGATGCTCCTCGCCGCCCGGCGGCCCGTCCCCGCCCGCCCGGCTCCGCGCGCCGGCGCGGGGCCGGTCCCCGCGACCGCCCTCCAGGCCCGGCTGCTCCGGAGCGAACGGCACCGGCCGGGCGCCGGTACCGGGTCGCACGCCGTACGGCTCAACGGGCGCCTCGACCACGGGCGGCTGCGCGAGGCGCTCACCGGCGTGCTGGCACGGCACGAGGCGCTGCGCTGCCGGATCTCCGGCACCCCGGACGGTCCGGGGCCGCTGCTGACCGTGGACGACACGCCCTGTCTGCGGCTGACCCGGACGGACCTCACGCACCACGCGGAGGCGGCGCGACGCGACGCCGTACGGCGCCAGATCGCCGAGAGCGCCGGGACGGCGCTGTCCCTGGAGAGCGGCCGTACCAGCTGGTTCCGGTTGCTGACCCTCGGTCCGGACGAACACGTCCTCGTCCTCGCCTCGCACCTGGCGGTCTTCGACGGCTGGTCGTCGGGGGTGTTCCTGACCGACCTGGCGGCCGGCTACCGGGACGGCCCGGAGGCCCTCGCCCCGCCGGAGCTGCAGTTCACGGACTACGCGGACTGGCAGCGGCGCTGGCTGGCCTCGCCGGACGGGGCGGCGGAACTGGCGCGCCGCCGGGCCGGGCTGGCCCGTACCCCCGCGGCGCCGCCCGCGCCGGGCGGGTTCGAGCGGGGGCACCTCCCGGTACGGCTCGGCCGCGGGCCCGGAAGCCCGCTCGACGCGGGGCTGGCCCTCGGTGCCGCCCAGGGGGCCACGCCCTTCATGACGCTGCTCGCCGCGCTCGCGGTGGTGCTGGCCCGCCGTGACGGGCGCAGGGACGTCGTGGTCGGCACCCCGGCCGCCGGCCGTTTCGCCACGCAGCTCGAAGGGGCCGTGGGGCAGTTCACCACGGTGGTCCCGGTCCGGATCGACCTGTCCGGGAGGCCGTCGTTCCCGGAGCTGCTGCACCGCACCCGAGCGGCGGTCGCCGACGCCCTGAGCCACCAGCGGCTGCCCGTCGACGAGCTGTGCACCGGCGGGACGCAGCCGTACAGCGTCCTGTTCGCGCTCCACAACTATCCCGCCGTGCCCTTCGGACTCCCCGGAATCGAGGTGAGCCAGCTGCCCGGACCGCCCGCGCGTCACCTGGAGCTGTACAGTCCCGACCCCGCCGCGACCTCCGCCTGCATCGGCCTGGTCGAACGCGACGGCGAGATCGGCGGCACCGCCGAGTTCAACCGGCTGGCCGCCGCGCCCGGGGACGTGACGGCGCTGCTCGCCGGCGTCGAGGACGTCCTGCGGCGAGCCGTCGCCTCCCCCTCCGCCCCCGGGATCACCCTCTAGCCCCTGGGAGTTTCCATTGCTCACCACCGAGTTCTACCGGGCACCCGCCGACTGCGGGCTCGTGCGCTGCGGCGACGGCGTGCCCCGTACGCCGATGCGCGCCCTTCGCGAGGAGATCCATGACGTCCTGGTGTCCGCGCCGGTCGCCGCCGCCCGGCGGACGAGGGACCCCCGCCCCGTGCACCGGGCCCTCGGCGAGGCGGGGCTGCTCGCCCCGCAGTGGCCCGAGGAGTACGGCGGCCGCGGGGTCAGCCAGGTCGCGGCCGCCGTGCTCGTCGAGGAACTGGCGATGCACGACGTGCCCGACCTGCTGCACACGCTGACCGTGCAGATCGTCGGTTCCACCCTGCTGAACGTGGCGAGTGACGCGATGAAGGCGAGACACCTGCCGGGCTTCGCGGCCGGCACCGCCTTCGGCTGTGTGCTCTTCAGCGAACCGCAGGCCGGCTCCGACCTCAACATCCTGTCCACCCGCGCCGTTTCCGACGAGAACGGCGGCTACAAGCTCTACGGCACCAAGGTCCACTCGCTGTTCGCGGGCCTCGCCGACTACGGCCTGTGCCTGGCGCGCGGCGAGAACGACGCCTTCAGCCTGTTCCTGGTCCCGCTGGCCCAGAAGGGCGTGACGATCAGGGCCGTCCCGGGCATCGGTGACGACGCCTTCCACGAGGTGACCCTGGACGGCGTGGCCGTCACGGCCGACGACGTCGTCGGGTCCATCGGCCAGGGGTGGGCGATCGTCGTCAAGACCCTCGCCTTCGAGCGCACCGGACTCGACTACTACGTCAAGGCGCTGCGCTGGTACCGCGCCGCCGTCGAACGGCTCGAGGGCCACACCGACCGGCTGGAGGCCGGCCAGCACGACCACATCGGCCTGGCCAAGCTCAACGCCCGGCTGCTCGCCGCCGGCACGCTCGTACGGCGTGTGCTGACCCGGCTGGACCGGGGTGAGCTCAACGAGGACGAGGCGGCCGCGGCGAAGTGGTACACCACCGAGCTCGCCGCCGAGGTGGCCTGGTGGGCGGCCGAGCTCGACGGCGACCACAGCATGACCCTCGACGACCCCGGGACCGACGGGGTGGCACATCCACTGGACTCGGCGATGCGGGAGGCCCCCGGGATGCGGATATCCGGCGGCACCGCCGAAATGATGCTGGAGACGCTGGCCCGGCTGCGTCTCGACTCAGGGGCGGAGGTACGGCCGTGACACAGGGAACGCAGCAGGGAGCCGTCGGCGGGGTGCCGGCCGAGCGGTGGCGGGAGCGCGAGGAGGAGGACTCCCTCTTCCGCCAGTTGCGGCTCACCGTCCGCCAGGGTCTGGAGAGGGACGCCGGGACCCCCGCGCACGCCTGGGAGGCCCTGACCCAGGTGGGCGCGTGGGAGTTCGCGCTGCCCATCGGCATGGACGGCCTCGACCTCGGCCAGGCCGTGGCCGCCATGGTGTGCGAGGAGGGCGGCGACGCGATGCAGCCCGTCCCGCTGACCGACACCCTGCTCGCACTCGACGTGCTCTCCGGGCTCGGTCCCCTCGCCCCCGACGGGCTCGACGGCCTCCTCGACCGGGTGCGGGAGGGGACGCACCCGATCGCGGTGCCGGGCCGGCTGCCCGACCCGCGCGGCAGCGTGCCGCCCGGCATCACGTGGAAGCCGGACGGGGACGGGGGCGGCATCGTGCTCGACGGCTCCGGCGGGCCCTTCGCCGCCGGAGTCGGGCCGGGCTCACTGCTGGTCCTGGCCTCCGGTCCGGACGGGCCGTGCGTCGCGCTCGTGGACCTGCCGGCCGGCGGGGTGGAGGTGCGCCCGCTGCGCGACCACGGCGGTGGGGCCGTCGCCGGAGCGGTCTTCGACCAGGCCCACGTGCCCGCCGGGTCCGTGGTGCTGCGGGGCATCGCGGCGGAACGGGCGCTGGCCCGGGTGGGGTTGCGGGCGGCCGTGCACCAGGCGTCGCTGCTCGCCGGCATCACCGCCGCCGCGCTGACGGCCGTGGTGTCCCGGATCAGGAGCCGCCGGCAGTTCGGGCAGGCGCTGGTGAAGCACCAGGGGCCGCGGCTGCGCGTGGCCGGTCTCCTGGCGCGGCTCGACGCGGTCCGCTGGGCCGTCGGGGACGCCGCCAAGGACCTCGACGAGAACCGGCTGACGTGCGGGGAGGCCGCCGGGCTCATCGCCCTGACCGCGGAGACCGCCCTGGACGTGACCCGGGACGCGGTCCATCTGCACGGCGCGTCGGGGCTGGTGCGCGACGGGCTCGTGGCCGGGTGCTACCGGCGGGCGGCCTGGGAGGCGTTGCGCTGCGGCCGGCCGGCGCACCTGTGGGACATCGCCGCGCACGGCTAGGTGTGCTGTCCGAACAGGTTGGTGACGCCTGGACACCGCACCTCGCGGCGTTGTCGTCGGTCGCCGCTGCTCCGCCGTGCGACGCGCCCCCCGGCCCTGACGGGCCTGGGGAGGCCCGATGCGCCGGACGCCGCTCCCTGATCCGGCCTGATCCGCACGAAAAGGCCTGACCGGAAGGGGCGCGCGGGCGTCGAAGGGGGTGCCCCGAAGGCAGGGGGAGCGCCGAGGGCCGCGCGGCACGGGGCTCCCCCGGCCGCAGTCGGGGGGCCCGGGCACGAGCGACCTTCGGCGCACGCCGACGCCCCCGGGGCGAATCCCCGGGCGGGAACGGCCAGGGGCTCCCGGCCTGCGGGAGCCCCTGGCCCGGAGAAGACCTCCGCCGGATCAGTCCAGGTCGAGCCGCATCACCCAGCGGTACCTCTTGTCGCTCTTGGCCTCGGTCCTGCGCACCCGGCGGAAGCCGGACCGCTCGAACATCTCCATCGTGCCGACGTACGCCAGCGTCGGGTTGACCCGGCCGCCCTCGGGGTCCACGGGGTACCCCTCGACGGCGGGGGCCCCGCCGGCCCGGGCGTGCGCCACCGCGCCGTCGAGCAGGCCGGACGCGACGCCCCGGCCGCGGAACTCCTTGCGTACGACGAAGCAGGTCACGGACCACACCGGGGAATCGTCGATCTCCGGGATCGTCCTCGAGGAGGTGAGGCGGTCCAGCTGCTTGCGGGGGGCCACGTTGCACCAGCCGGCCGGCTGCCCGTCGAGGTAACCGAGCACCCCGGGCGGCGGGTCGGCCGCCTCGACGAGGGAGCGCAGGTGGGCGCCCCGCTCGTCGGCGGACATCCGCCCGTAGTCGCCCGTGGTCAGCCGCCAGGCCATGCACCAGCAGGTGTGCGCGCTCTTCCGGGGCTGCAGGACCGCCTGCAGATCGTTCCATCGCTCGGCGGTCGCCGGCAGAACTTCCAGACTCATCAGGCTACTTCGCTCTCTTTCCAGTGCTGTACGGGCCCCGCGTGCGCGGACCCGCCCGTTCCTCGGCCGCTGTCGGGGACAACGGCCGCCAGAACCTCGACGGCACGACGGCACGCCCGTCGTCCGACGTCCATATGGGTGACCAGCCGGACCAGGTCCGGTCCGGGCGCGGTCACCAGTACGCCCTCCCGCGCCGCCCGTCCCACGACGTCCTCGGCGCCGGGCGTGTCGACGAGGACGATGTTGGTCTCGGGCGGCCGCGCCGCGCAGCCCGCCTCCCGCAGGCCCGCCGCGAGCAGTGACGCGTGCTCGTGGTCCTCGGCGATGCGCTCCAGGTGGTGGTCCAGGGCGTGCAGGCCGGCGGCCGCCAGGATGCCCGCCTGCCGCATGCCGCCCCCCAGACCGTGCCGCAGCGACCGTGCGCGCGCCAGGTGTCCGGCGGCCATGAGCAGGACGGAGCCGACCGGCGCGCCCAGTCCTTTCGACAGGCACACGGCGAGGGTGTCCGCGACCGGTGCCCCGTACGCGGACAGGGGCGTGCCGGTCGCGGCGTGCGCGTTCCAGATCCGCGCCCCGTCGAGGTGGACCGCGACCCCCGCCCGTGCGGTCAGCCGCCGCACGGCGCGCAGGGTCTCCAGCGGGTACACGGAGCCGCCGGCTCTGGTGTGGGTCTGTTCGAGGGCCACGGCCCGGGTGCCGGTGGTGTAGGCGTTGCCGGGGCGCAGGATCCGCTCCAGCGCCCCGGGGGTCAGCAGGCCCCGTTCGCCGGACACGGTGCGCGTCTGGATGCCGCCGTACCGGGCGGGTGAGCCCTCCTCGTGGGCGAGGATGTGCGCCTCGGCGTCGCAGACGACCTCCTGGCCGGGTGCGGCGAGCAGGCGCAGCGCGATCTGGTTGGCCATCACGCCCGACGGGACGAACAGCCCGGCCGGGAAGCCGAAGAGGTCCGCCACCCGCTCCTCCAGCGCGCGGACGGTGGGGTCCTCGCCGAACAGGTCGTCGCCGACCTCGGCGGTAGCCATCGCCCTGCGCATGCCGGGGGTGGGCCGCGTGACGGTGTCGCTGCGCAGATCAACGGGGAGCGTGCTCATGGGGTGGGGTCAGCTCCTCGGTCTCGGGGTTGCGGGGTGATGCCGCCGGCCGCGGCCCAGTCGAGCAGGGGGCGCACCAGTTCCCAGGTCTCGCGGACGAGCGCGGCGGCCCGGGCCGACCCGAGGGCGGGTCCCGGGCCGAGCCGCCGGCCGGCGTCGATCCTGCGGTGGCGGAGCAGTGCGAGCCGCGGGTGGCCGGCCGGCACGCCGCGCGGCCGCGGGACGAGCCGGTCGCCGCCGATGGTGAAGCCCAGGCCGGTCAGCCGGTCGGTGAAACCGCTGAACGTCACGACAGGTACCCCGGCAGGGGGTGGCGGGCGCAGAGCTCGACGACGCGGGCCCGTGCCGTCGCGCGCGCCGCCGCGGGGAGCACGCCCGAGCCGGCCCGCAGTGCGTCGAGCACGTCGGCGACCAGGTCCGCGCACGCGGCGGCGGCACCGCGGTCCATCCCGCGGGCCGCGAGGGTGTTGCTGCCCAGCCGCAGGCCGCTGGTGGTGCGCACGGGGGTGGTGTCCCCGGGGACGCGGTTGCGGTTGACGATGACGCCGCAGGACTCCAGTGCCTCCTCCGCGACGTCCCCGGTCAGTCCGGTGCCGCGCAGGTCGATGAGCACCATGTGGGTGTCGGTGCCGCCGGTGACCAGGCGCATGCCGCGCTCCGCGAGCCGTTCGGCGATGGCCTGGGCGCCGTCGGCCAGCCGCTTGGCCAGTTCCGCGAAGTCGGGGCCCGCCACGTAGTCCAGGGCTCGCGCTTTGGCGGCCACCGACGCCAGGTCGGGGGTGCCCTGGGTGAAGGGGAACACCGCCCGGCGCATGGTTCCGGCGAGGGTGCCGCGTTCGGGCCCGGCCTTGCGGGCGTCGCGGCCGAGCAGGATGAGCCCGCCGCGCGGCCCGTACAGCTGTTTGTACGTGCTGGTGGTGGTGATGTGGGCGTGGTCGATGGGGCTGGGGTGGAGTCCGGCGGCCACCAGGCCCGCGATGTGCGAGATGTCGGCGAGAAGGTAGGCGTTGGTCTCGTCCGCGATCTCCCGGAACCGGGCGAAGTCGATGCTGCGGGGGTACGCGCTCGCGCCGCAGACGATGAGTTTGGGCCGGTGGGCGAGGGCGAGCTCGCGGATCCGGTCGTAATCGAGCAGCCCTTCGGGGGTGAGCCGGTAGCCCTTGGCGTTGTAGTAGCGGCCGCTGACGGAGGCGGGCGAGCCGTGGGTGAGGTGGCCGCCGCAGTCGAGGTCCAGGCCCAGCAGCGTGTCGCCGGGGCTGAGCAGTGCGGTGAGCACCGCGAGGTTGGCGGACGACCCCGAGTGCGGCTGGACGATGGCGTCCTGGGCGCCGAAGGCGGCGCAGGCCCGCTCGATCGCCAGCCGCTCGATCTCGTCGGCCACCCCGCAGCCCGCGTGGTAGCGGCCTCCGGGGTAGCCCTCGGCGGTGAGGTTCCCGAGGGTGCTGCCGCCGCAGGCCAACACCGACGGGTCGGCGACACTGGAGGCGGCGACCATCATCAGGGTGTTGTTCTGCCGTGCCGCCTCGCGGTGCAGCAGCTCGTACAGCGTGGCGTCGGTCTGCCGGAGCCGGGCGGCGGCGCGGCCGGCGAAGGTGACCGGGTCCGGTCCGTCCGGTCCGGGCGCGCCGGCCGGCAGAGAGCGGCCCTCGGCCGGCGCGCCGATCGGCGCGGGCAGGGTGAACGTCATGGCTGTCCCCTCCTGGAGTGGATGGTTCGGCGGGTGCGTCGGTGGTGCCGGTGCGTCGGTGCGGACCGGTGCCGTCAGCGCGGTCCGTCCCCGTCGTCGGCGCCGACCGTCCCGGCCGCCGCGCCCGCCGCGTCGGTCTCGTCGGTCTCGTCGGTCTCGTCGGGGGACAGCTCGCTGAGCGCCTCCGCGGCCGCCACCGCTCCGGCTCCGTGCTCCTCGTCGGCGGCGATCCTCGCCGCGAGTTCGGCGACGACCGGGGTGCGGAACACGGTCTTGACGGGCACGGGCACCCCCAGCAGCTCCTGGAGGAGGCCGGCCAGCCGGGTGCCGCTGAGCGAGTCACCGCCCAGCTTGAAGAAGTTGTCCGCGGGCCCCACGTGGTCGACCCCGAGGATGTCGCCCACGGCCGCGCAGAGCACCAGCTCCAGCGCGTCGCCCGGCTCCGCGTCCGCGTCCGCCGTCGCGGAGTCCTCGGCGGACTGCTGGGCGCCGGCGGTGGACGCCAGCAGCAGGCGGTCGACCTTGCCGTTGCGGGTGAGCGGCAGCTCGTCCAGCACGGTGATCGCGGAGGGGACCATGTACGTCGGCAGCTGTTCGGACAGCCGCGCCAGGATCTGCTCGCCCGAGCCGCCGGGTCCGGCGACGACGTAGGCGTGCAGCCGCCGGATGCCGTGGGCGCTGGCCGGGGCGACCACCACGGCGGACGCGACCTGCTCGTCCTGGCGCAGCGCGGCCTCGATCTCGCCGAGTTCGATGCGGTGGCCCTGGACCTTGACCTGGAAGTCGTCCCGGCCCAGGATCTCGATGCTGCCGTCGGCGAGGTAGCGGCCCAGGTCCCCGGTCAGGTAGGCCCGTTCACCGGTCTCCGGCAGGTGGATGAAGCGGCTGCGGGTGCGTTCGTCGTCCCCCCAGTAGCCGATCGCCAGGCCGACGTCGCTGGCCACGGCCATCTCGCCGACGACGCCGAGCGGGCGCTCGTGGGCGGTGCCGTCGACGATGTAGTAGCGCTGGTTGGTGATGGGCTTGCCGTAGGGGATGCTCGTCCACGCCGGGTCGACCTCGCCGATCGGCTGGAACAGCGACCAGCAGATGGTCTCCGTCGGACCGCCCGATCCGACGACCTGGATCCGGGGGCTCTGCGCGCGCAGCCGGTCCGGCAGCGTCAGCGGGATCCAGTCGCCCGAGAGCACCGACAGCCGCAGCGACTCCAGCGGCCGGCCATCGCCCCGCCGTTCGCGTACCTCCGCCTCGCCGACGAGCAGTTCCATCAGCACCGGCACGGAGTTCCACAGCGTGACGCCCTCCGCGGCGACCAGGTCGGCCCAGACGTCCGGTTCGGCGTGGGTGAAGGGCGGCGGGAGCACCACCGTGCCGCCCTGCGTCAGCACGCCGAACACGTCGTAGATCGAGGCGTCGAAGTGCAGCCCGGAGATGGCCAGGAGCCGGTCCGTGGCGCCGACCGCGAACCGCTTCGCGACGTCCTGGATCAGGTTGACCACTCCGATGTGGTCCACCATGACGCCCTTGGGCTCGCCCGTGGAGCCGGAGGTGAAGATGGTGTACGCCATGTCCGCGGGGGTCTGCGCGGTCGGGGGCCGGGTGGCGTCGCCCACCTCGAAGTCCTGGTCGACGCGGTAGCGCAGGGCGTTCGGCGGCCAGCCGATCCGCGTCTCCAGCGCGGACTGGGTGAGGATCTTGTCCACGCCCGCCTGGGCGAGCAGGCGGCGCAGCCGCTCCGGCGGCACCGAGGCGTCGAGCGGCAGGTAGGCCGCGCCGGACGCCAGGATGCCGTACACCGCCGCGTACTGCTCCCAGCCCTTCTCCATCACGACGGCGATCAGCTCACCGGGGCGTGCGCCGTGCTGCCGCAGCCGGTTCCCGATGCGCCAGGCGTAGGTGGCCAGTTCCGCGTAGGTGAGCCGGCGCGTGGCGTCGACGACGGCCTCGGCACCGGGCGTGCGCGCGGCCTGCTCGGCGAACAGGTCCTGCAGTGTCGTGTACGGGATCTGTCCCGCCGTGTCGTTGACCCGGCGGCGCAGCTCCCGCTCGGCGGGCGGGATCAGGTCGAAGCGCTCGGTGTGCAGGTTCCCCGGGTCGTCGAGGAGGCGCTGGAGCAGGGCGGTGTAGGCGCCGAACGCGGCCTCGGTGAAGCCTGGGGCGAAGGCGCCGTCGACGTAGTCCCAGATGACGCGCAGCTCGCCGCCGAGCTCGCGCAGCTGGACGTCCAGGGAGACCTGCGGGGTCTGCGAGATGGAGTAGACCTCGCGTCCCAGGTCGGTGACGGGCCGGCGGGCGGGGTAGTCGAGCAGGCTGGTGACGACCACGGGCATCCCGGCCTGGGCGCCGGCGCCGTGCAGCCGGGTCAGCTCGCGCAGTACCCGTACGCCGTTGAAGGCACCGTGCTCCATGTCCCGGTGCAGCTGGTCGCGCAGCGCGTGCGTCCGGTCCAGGAAGGTGGTGCCGGAGCCGTCCGCGGTGAGCAGGACGGCGTTGGTGAAGTCGCCCAGTACGCCGTCGATGTCCTCGTGCACCCGGGGCCGCTGGAACACCGGGTAGTTGAGGGTGAAGTCGGCCTCCTCCGCCCAGCAGCGCACCACCTCGGCGAACGCCGCGGTGAGCAGGACCGACGGGGTCACGTCCGCCTCCCGCGCCAGCCGCTGGAACCGCTGCCAGTCGGCGGGCGGGAGCCGGTGCTCGTGCCGCTCGAAGCGGACCTCTCCCTCCCGGCCGCCACCGGCGGGCAGCGAGGGGGCCGGCGGCAGCTGCGGCACCCGCTCCAGCCAGTACTCACGCGCCGCGCCGAAGGTGTCGGTGTGCGGCAGGGCGTCGGCGCGCCAGCGGGCGTACTCGGCGAAGGAGATGCCGGGTGCGGGCAGATCCGCCGACGGGTTCACGTACAGGTCGATCAGGTCGGGGAAGAGGACCTGGAAGGCGCTGGACGCGTCGAGCACCTGGAGGTCGATGCCCAGGTGGAGCCGGCCGGGGTGCCCCTCCCCCGGCAGCCGGACGATCCTCAGGTCGAACAGCGGCCAGCTGCCCACCGGGAACACCTGGTGGCTCATCTCCGTGCGCAGCTCGGCGAGCCGGCGTCCGGCGTCCGCCGGCTCGGCGTCCCGCAGGTCCACGACCGGTATGTCGTACGCCGGGGGCTCCGCCAGCACGTGCTGCGTGCCGTCGGACCGGCCGACCGCGCGCAGCATGTCGTGGCGGGCGACGACGCGGCGCCAGGCCGTCGCGAAGCGCTCCGGGTCCAGGTCGTCGCGCTCCCACTCGAAGTAGCCGTAGCAGCCGATGCTGCCCAGCTCGACGCCCTCGCCCCGGCCGATCATCAGCGCCTGCTGGGTCTCGGTCATGGGGAAGGGTGCGGCGCAGGCGGCGGCGCTGCCGGCGGGGCCGTGCAAGAGCTCGGTCATGGTCCAACTCCATTGGCAGTGACGTCAGTTCAACGGGCCGGGTGGTACGGGGGCATCGCGCCGCGGGGCAGGGCGAGGCTAGGGCGGGCCGGTTAGCCGCCGGTTACGCTCCGCGGGGTCCGTCCTGCCGGTTCGCCGCGCGCCCGCCAGTCCGGCAGGGAGAGGGCGAACAGCCGTACCAGCGGGTGGAACAGGTAGCAGGGCCGGCCGTACTCGTCGGCTCCGCTGACCTCCAGCAGGGCCGCGTCCGCCATGGCCTCCAGCAGCAGTTCGGCGTCCCCCTCGGGCAGCCCGAGCAGTGCCGCCGCGTCCACCGCGGGGAACGGCCGGGGGCCCAGCCCGGCGAGGGAGGGGAAGACGCGGCGGGCCTCCGGCCGCAGTCCCCGCCACGACGGCAGGAGCGCGCCGTGCACGTCCAGGTCGCCGGAGTGCAGTTCGCGCAGCCGGGTCGCGGGGTCGGCGAGCCGCCGGGCCAGCCGGTCCGGCGCGTAGTGCGGGCGTGCGGCGATGCGGGTGCCCACGATCCGCAGGGCCAGCGGAAGGCCGGCGCAGTGCTGCACGATGACGGCGGCCGCGCCGGGGGCGGCGGCCATCCGGTCCGGTCCCGCGGCGGCGGCCAGCAGTTCGAGCGCAGGCCCGTCCTCCAGCGGGTCCAGGGCCACGGTGTGCGCCCCGGCGACGGTGGGCAGCGCGGTGCGTCCGGTGACGAGCACCGCGGGCTCGGGGGTGTTGGGGAGCAGCGGGCCGAGCTGTGCGGCGCCCGCGGCGTTGTCCAGCAGGATGAGCAGCCTCCGGCCGCCGGTGCGCTCCCGGTAGAGGCGGACGAGTTCGTCGGTGTCGTCGGCGGTGTCCGCGCCGGGGGACAGTCCGAGGGCCCTCAGCAGGTGGAGGAGCACCTGGCCGGCGGGCCGCTCCGTGCCGTCCGGGGAGCGCAGATCGGCGTACAGCTGCCCGTCGGGGAAGTACCGCTTGCAGCGGTGGGCCGCGTGCACCGCCAGCGCGGTCTTGCCGACCCCGGCCATCCCGGTCACCAGGACGCGGCGCGGCCGGTCGGCGGTGGCGGCGTCCGGAACGAGCGCCCGGTGCAGCAGACCGAGCTCGCGCTCCCGGCCGGTGAAGTCGACGGTGTCCGGGGGCAGCGTCGCCGGGACACCGTGCGCCGCACCGCGGCCGTCCTGCACGTCAAGGCCGTCGTGTACGCCGGACGCGGCCTCGGCGGCCCGCTCCTGCGGCCGCGACGCCGCGTGCGCCGGTGGCCGCGTCCGCGGCAGGCGTACGAGCGAGCCGTCCAGCAGCGACCGGTAGGTGGCCTGCAGCTCCTCGCCCGGGTCCACGCCCAGCTCGTCGGCGAGCGCGGCTCGGCCGTGGTGGTACAGGTGGATCGCGTCGGCCTGGCGCCCGCTGCGGCACAGGGCGGTCATCAGCTGGCAGCGGATGCGCTCGCGCAGCGGGAACTCGGCCACCAGGCCGGTGAGCTCGGCGGTGATCTGCTCGTGCCGGCCGAGTGCCAGGTCGGCCGCGATCCGGTGCTCCAGGGTGGCGGCGCGGGCCTCCAGCAGACAGGGCACCTCGGTCTCCGCGAGGTGCTCGGTGGTGTTCGCCAGCGGCGGCCCGTTCCAGCGCGCCAGGGCGTCCCGCAGAAGATCGCCGGCCTTTTCGTGGTCCTGCGCGGACAGCGCTTCCCGCCCGGCGCGCGCCAGTTCCTCGAATTCGATCAAATCGACGGTGGAATTGCCTATGGCCATGGCATATCCGGGTGGCCTGCGGTCGATGAGTATGTCATCGCCAAGGATTTTCCGCAGGCGGGACACATAGGTGTAGAGCTGGGCGCTGACGGTCACCGGCGGCGCCCAGCCCCAGAGCAGGCGGCTCAGCCGGTCGTCGGAGACCACCTCGCCCCGGGCCAGCAGGAGTGCCGCGAGCACGGTGTGCAGCTTGGTTCCGGAGATCGGCACTCTGCGTCCGCGGTCACGCACCTCTACGGGCCCGAGCACTCGAAATTCCATGGCATCCCCGTTCGTGATTCGTGCGAAGAATCTACGAACGACGCTAGAGGGACCCGTTATTTCCTCGATATCGTGTCGGTTTCATGGGCGTCCCGGCGCGCGAAATCGGTGGGACAAGGGATCGAAAGGAGCCGTCCCTACTGTCCGTTCGTACCGCAGCAAGCGGCAATACGGTCCACCGATGAGGGGGAATCGCTATGCGCAGCACTCGGACGGCGAAGCGGGCGACGATGGCCGGACTGGCCGTGCTGGCCGGACTCATGACGGGCGCCGGCGCCGGGCTGGGCACCACTGCACACTCCGCCACGGTCACGAACGCGGACGACATGCCCTGGGGGGTCGTCAGGCCGGTCGAGATGCCGGGCTCGTCGGACGACGACATGCCGTGGGGATGACCCCGCCCCCTCCCGCACCCGGGCCACCCGTGCCTGCGGAACCCGCCGCCGCGACCGCCGTTCCCGGGTGGGCGGTCAGCCCGAGCCGTCCGCCAGCAGCAGGCGCAGACCCTCGGGCGTGAAGGATCGTTCCGTCCGGGTGCCGGTCACACCGCCGCCCGCCCCGGACGCACCGCCCACCGCGGTGATCAGCCTCATCACGCCGGCCCGCCAGGGCTGGGCCCCCACCTCCCCGAGCGCGGCGTGGGCCCGCTCGAACCTCTCGACCGCCGCCGCGTGGTCGCCACCGATCGCGTCGACGCATCCGAGGTCCGTCTCGACCCGCGCGTACAGGAAGCGGTCGGCGAGCTCCTCCGTGATCTCCAGGGCCTGCTTCAGCGTGCGTCCGGCCGCCGGGAGCAGGCCCTGGCTCCACTGCGTCTCGCCGAGCCCGCGCAGGGCGTGGGCCTCGCCGACCCGGTCCCCTTCCTTGCGGGACAGTTGCAGCACCTCGTGGAAGGACCCGGCGGCCTCGTCGAACTCCCCCGCGCGCAGCCGTACCTCGGCGAGCCGGTAGAGGCTCTGGGTCTCCGCGCGGACCGACCCGGCGCGCCGGCTCAGCTCCACCGCCTCCACGGCCAGCGGCAGCGCCCGCTCCACCTGCCCGCGGTCGAGCTCGATCTGGGCGAGGTAGCCCAGCAGATGGGCCTGGTTGCCGGTGTCGCCGGCCGCGGAGAACCCGTCCAGTGCCGCCCGGCAGTGCTCCAGCGCACGGCCCCAGTCGCCCTGGAAGCGGGCGCACATGGCCAGGTTCCGCTGGGCGAGCGCCGCACCGTGGACGTCGTCCGTCTCCCGCAGCAGCCGCAGGGCGGCCATGTTCCACCCCTCGGCCAGCTCGTAGCGCCGCTGGTAGATGGCGAGCGAGCCGAGCAGTCGCAGCATCGTGGCCTCGCCGGCCCGGTCGCCGGTGCGGCGGGCCGACGACAGCGACGCCTCGGCGCACCGCTGCCAGTCCTCCAGGTAGTTGCGGGTCTCGAAGTGGGGCACCGCGCTCTCGGTCAGGGCGCAGGCGTACCGGACCCGGCCCGTCTCGGCCGCGTGCACCACCACGTCGGTGACGGCGGCGCGCTCGGAGTCGAACCACTCCAGCGGTGCCGCCAGCAGCTCGTCCGCCGCGCCCCGGAGGAAGCCGGGCGCCGGTTCCGGGGGCCGGCCGACCGGGAAGTCCCGCCCGTCCAGGCGCCGGTGGGCCTCCTCGGCGAGCCAGAGCCAGGCCCCGAAGGCCCGCTCCAGCGCGGCGTCGCACTCCTCCTCCGTCTCGTCCGCCTCCGCGCGTTCGCGGGCGAACAGCTGGAGCAGGTCCTGGAAGCGGTAGCGGGCCGCCCGGCCGGGCACCGGGTCGACCGCCTCCAGCAGCTGGGCGTCGACGAGCTGGTCGAGCAGTTCCTCCGCGTGCCACAGGTCGGTGTCCACGGTGGCCGCGGCGACCCAGACCGCGAAGTCGGCGGTCCGCAGCAGGCCGAGCCTGCGGTACACGCGGGCGGCGTCCGGGGTGAGGTCGCGGTACGTCAGGCGGAAGCCCGCCCGCACCCCGCCCTCCTCCGGGCTCAGTTCGTCCAGCCTCCGCCGCTGGTCGCGCAGCCGCTCCACCAGTCCCCGCACGCTCAGACCGGGCTTGGCGGCCAGCCGGGCGCCGGCGATCCGCAGGGCGAGCGGCAGGCAGTCGCACAGGGCGCTCAGCTGCTCCAGGGCCACCGGGTCGCTGCCGAAGCGGTCGGCACCGGCGATCTTCGTGAGCAGGGTGGTGGCCTCGGACGGCGGCAGGACCCGCAACCGGATGCGCAGAGCCGTGTAGTCACCGGTGACGTCGTCGAGGGCCTCCCGGCCGGTGGCCAGGACGACGCTGCGGCCGCCGCCCGGTAACAAGGGTCTGAGCTGGGCGAACGACCGCACGTTGTCGAGGAGGATCAGCATTCTCCGGGTGCTCAGCAGACTGCGGAAGAGCGCTGCCCGCTCGTCGGGCTCCTCCGGGATCTGCGGGGCGGGCGTCCCGAGGGCGCGCAGGAAGCGGTCGAGCACGGCGGACGGGGAGACCGGCGGGTTCTCCTCGTCGTAGCCGCGCAGGTCGGCGAAGAGCTGGCCGTCGGGGAAGCGCTCGGCCGCCTGGCTCGCCCAGTGGACGGCCAGCGCGGTCTTGCCCACGCCGCCCACGCCGACGATCGTCGCCACGGCCGGGGCGTGCGGATGATACGGCTCCTTCAGCAGCCGGTCGAGGGAGGCCAGTTCCTGCTGCCGGCCGGTGAAGCGCCGTACGTCCGCGGGGAGTTGCGCTGGGACGGTCTGGACGGTGACCGATGCCGGCGCGGCCGTGGCGGGCGGCCGGGTCAGCTCCGGCGAGTCGTGCAGGATCAGGTCGTGCAACTGCTGGAGGGGCGGGCCGGGTTCGATGCCCAGCTCCTCGTTCAGCAGCCGGCGTCCCTGCCGGAAGACCTCCAGGGCCTCGGCTCGCTGCCCGGAGCGGTACAGCGCCAGCATCAGGTGCTCGCGCGACTGCTCCCGCAGCGGGTGCCGGGCGACCAGTTCGCCGAGCTCGCCGGTGAGCGCCCGGTGCCGCCCCAGCTCCAGCATCAGGCCGGCGCGCTCCTCGATCAGGTCGAGGCGGAGTTGTTCGAGCCGGGCCGCTTCCGCTTCGATCCGTTCCCCGGCGAGTTCGTCGAGGGCCGCGCCCCGCCACTTGCTGAGCGCCTCCTCCAGCAGGGTGCAGGCCTCCTCGGCCCGCCCGAGCCGGGCGGCGTCCCGGCCGCGTTCGGCCTGGTGCAGGAACTCCACGACGTCGATGCGGTGCTCGCCGCGGGCGAGGACGTAGCCGGGCGGGGAGGTGAGCAGCAGTTCGCTCTCCCCGGCCTCCTTGAACGTCTTGCGCAGGGTCGCCACGCAGATGGCGATCTGGTTGCGGGCGGTCGCCGGGGGCGATTCGGGCCACACCGCGTCGACGAGTGTGTCGACGGACACGATCCGGTCGGCCGAGAGGAGCAGCATCGCGAGAACGGTGGACTGCCGTCTTCCCTTGATGCGGAGCGGCACCCCGTCGGCCTGGACGAGCAGGGGGCCCAGCATTCTGAAAACCAACTGATTCAACGGTCCCCCCGGACTGCAACCTGAGTCAGGTCGGTAACGGTACAACAAGGAAGGAGTGCCGATCGGACGCCGACCGGCAGGCCACCGGGGCGGATTCGGGCCGTGTGCGGTCGCCGGTCCGGGAACGGCCGCCGGTGGCATGCGCGTTCGTCCGCCTCAGGACGGGGGGTGCGGAGCGATGGTGCACAACGCCCGCGACAGCTCGCGCAACGCCTCGGTGGTGCGGTGGAGTTCGTCCTCGCCGCCCAGCTCCCCGCAGAGCTGCCGGGCCAGTTCGGCGTGACCGGGACCCACCGCGCGCAGCGCAGCCTCCCCCGGCTCGGTGGCCGCCAGCAGCCTGGCCCGCCGGTGGGCGGGGTTGTCGCGGTAGACGGCGAGCCCCCGCGCCACCAGGAGGTCGGCGAGGCGCTGCACGCTCTGCCGGGTGGTGCCGAGCAGCCGGGCGACGCCGGACACGGACTGCGGGGCCGTCCCCACCGCGTCGAGGACCTGCCACTGGGCGGCGCTCAGCCCGGACGGCTGCGCCACGTCGTTGAGCAGGGCCATGAACCGGCCGTTCAGATGGAGCACGGCCAGGGCGGAGCGGCTGAGGGCGTCGACGGCGCTCGTAGCACCGCGGGCCTCCCCACCGGATGTCGCGACACGCACCACGGCCCCCTCCACCGGAAATCGACACACGGATCGCCCGCCCGTCCCCCGGGCTGCGTTTCTCGGCCATGCGTTGCTGCACCGTACAGGTGGCCGACACCACTGTCCATGATGTCGTCCATGAGCGGAATGAGCGGTACCGCCTACCGGGAGCGCGCGGTGGAAGCGGCCCCCGGGCCGGGGTGACCGCGGTTCACCGGTCGGCGTAGTTGGGGTTCTCCGGCAGCGGCGGCGAGAACACCACCTTGCCGTCCTTCCAGCGCGCGCGGTACGCGCGCTCGCCGCCCGAGTGGCAGCACTGCGGATCGGTCGGCAGGAACTGCGGGTACGAGAGGGTGACCGTCCTGCCGTCCTGGCTCGTGATGGCGGAGGAGCGGACCCCGGTCGCGTCGTTGCCGGCGTACTCGTTGCCGTGGAAGAAGAACACGGAGACGCAGTGGCCGTCGACGCTGCCGGTGCAGTGCGCGTGGATCGCGCGGAGGGGCCCGCGCAGGCTCTTCAGGGTGCCGGGGTCGGTGTCGGCCGTGAAGCCGAGGCGCTTGATGCGGAGCACCGCACGGTCCGCGTCGAAGGGTTCCGTCGCCTCGCCGGAGGGCTCCGCCGAAGGGTCCGCGGTGCCCCACAGGGAGACGGACGGGCTCGCGGCGGGCCGGGCCCCGTCCCGGGACGCCCCGCACGCCGTCGCCGTCAGCAGGCAGAGCACCGCCACGACAGCAGGGGTTCCTAAGGAGCGCCGCATGCCGTCACCCCCAGCAGATTCCGCTCCAGCATTCCGTAGCGCACCGTGATCAGATCCTCCCGTGAGATGTTGCGGGTGACGCGTGAGCACAGTCCGGCGGCCCAGGCGCCGGCGGACGTTTCCCTGCGCCGGAAGGTCGCCACCCTCCCCCAGGCGGTGGGCAGCGGCGTGCTCAGCAGCAGCCGCTCGCCGTCGGGGGACGGCACGACGGCCCGCACCCGAGCGGCGTCCGGTATGCGGATCCGGGCCGTGAGGCCGCCGGGCCCCCACCGCTCCACCGCGCCCGGTCGTACGCTGACGACCTCGCCGGTCCCGTTCAGGAAGGACGTCGTACGGGCGGAGTCGGCCGGGACGGCCGCCTCACGGCGTCCGCCGCCGGCCTCCCACACCTCCGCACCGCCGTCCTTGCCGGCCAGCAGCAGACGCCGGCCGTCCTCGCTGAACCGCACCGCGTCCCGGTCGGCCAGGGGTGCGCGGAAGCCCGGCACGAGCACGGTGAGCCGGCGCCGCTCGCGGAGGTCCCAGACCTCCACGCCGCGCAGGTCCGGAGTCGTCACGGCGATCCGCTCCGCTGCCGGGTCGACCGCGAGAGAGGTGGCGTACCGCCGCCGGTCGGCCTCCGCGTCCTCACGGAACAGCAGCACCCCGCCCACCTGCCGGCCGGTCGTGGTGTCCCACTGCGAGACGGCGCCTCCCGCCAGGGCGACGAGGCGGCCGCTCCGGGTGAACCCCAGTCCGGCGAGCCCGACGTCATGGGGCGGCGAGCCGGGGTACGCGTGGATGCGCACCCTCCGCAGCACCTGGAGCGACGGCAGGCGGTAGAGGGTCACCGACTCGTCCGCGATCTCCCGTACGGCCAGGGTCCGTTCGGCGGCGTCGAAGGCCACCCACGCGCGCGTCGGGTACCCGCCGGTGCCGGCGGCCGCGACGCGGCGCCCGGTCGCCGGGTCCCACACCGCGACGGCGCCGCCGACGCCCACCGTGACCAGGTGGCGGCCGGAAGGGGAGAAGTGCACGGCGTCCGCGTCGCTCCCGTCCAGCTCCGCGTCACCCCAGACGGACATCCCGGCGGCGTCGAGGGAACCGGGGGGCGGGGCGGTGACGAGCAGCACCTCCGCGCCGCGGGCGAACGCGATGCGGCGGCTCGCGGCGGCCAGGGAGTAGCGGGTGAATCGCCCCTTGGGGCCGTCCTCGGCCAGTGCGGTGAGCGGCTGTCCGGTCGCCGTGTCGTGCACGGTCACCGCGCCGTCGTCCCGGGTCAGCACGAGCCGGTCGGAGACACCGGCGAGCTCGCTCCGCGTGGTGCACGGCAGGCGGGAGAAGAGGCGGGGACCCGACCCGCCGGCGGAGACGTCGGACAGCCGCCACCTGCCGTCCGCGCACGCCGCCCTGACGGGGCGGGGCCCGGGGGCGAAGCCGGGCTCGTGGAAGCCCGGAGCGGCCGTGAGACGGCCGGTGCGCGTGTCCCAGGCCCCGCGGCTCAGCGGGTCGGAGGCCACGACGTGCGTGCCGTCCGCGGTGAAGGCGAAGCCGCTCGCCGGGCGCTCCTCGAGTGCCTCCAGGGACACGGGGCGGGCCGTGGGCCGGTCGAGGTCCCACACCTGCGCCGTGTCGTCCTGCGGGGGGTGCACCAGAAGACGGCGCCCCGTGCGGTCGAAGCGCAGTTCGTCCACCGCCCTCAGGGTGCTGGCGGTACTGGGCGCCGATCGCAGGGTCAGCACGGTCCTGCCGTCGCGCAGGTCACGGACCGTGACCCGGTTGCCGTCGCCGCCGAGAGCCAGCCGGGCACCGTCGGGACTGACCGCGACGGCCGACACACCGTCCATGCCGGCGATCAGCGAGGGCCCGCCGGCCGCTCCGGCACGCCACACCGACACCCGGCCGGCGACGGTCCGTACCGCGACGACCCGGCCGGAATCGTCCAGCGCCGTCTGCGCGACCTCCCCTCCGGCGGGCAGGACGGCGTCGAACGGGGCGTCGGCCAGGTACCGGGCGAAGAGGTTGTCGCGCGCCTGCTGGGTCGGCGCGGTGCGCCAGGCGGCGACGGACAGCAGGGCGGCCCTCTCCCGGTGGGTGTCCGCCTCCCGCTGCGCCTGGTGCACGAGCCCGGCCGAGAGCTCGGCCGCCTTGCTGTCGCGCACCGACTCCAGGCCGGCTCCGGCCAGGGTCCCCAGCACCGCCGCCACCGCCGTCCCCGCGGCGGCCCTGCGGGACCACCGGCGCCGGCGGCGCTCCAGGCCGGCGCGCACGTAGGCGCGTTCGCCGTCGGGGATGTCGTACGACCGGTCGAGCAGCCACTGCCGCGCCTGCCTGAGTTCGGAGCCGCGCATCAGCAGGGCGTGGTCGCGGCCGCTGTGTTCCCAGCGCGCGATCCGTTCGCGCAGGTGTTCCTGCCAGCTCCGGAAGCTCCGGTCCTGGTCGACCCAGGCGCGCAGGGTGGGCCAGTGCTCCAGCAGGGCCTCGTGGGCGAGCGCGACCGTCTCGGCGCCGTCCGGGGCGCGGTCCAGGTGCACCAGGCGGTGGAAGGCCAGCAGTTGGGCGGCCTGCCAGCAGGCGGCCGGCAGGTCCCGGCGGCGCGCGGTGCGTCCGGTGTCGACCGGGCGGTCGAGGCCACCGTCGCCGGGGCGGACGAGCTGGACGAGCAGCCGCCGCGCGTCGTCGCGCACATCGCCCAGCCGCTCCTTGACGATCCGTTCCGCATGCGTGGCCAGGGCGCCCGCGACGCCTCCGATGTCCTCGTAGGCGGCGTGGCCGAGGATGCCCCGGCGCTGGCGTTCCCACAGCAGGGAAAGGGCGAAGGCGAGGAGTGGCAGCGCGCCGGGGCTCCGGCCCGCGTCCGACACCAGGCGCTCGGGGAGCCTGTCCTCGAACCGTACGGCGCCGTGGAACGCCGCGACCGGGGACAGCACCACCTCGCGGAGCCGGTCCTCGCCCAGCCGGTCGACGAGCACGGGCGACGACTCGCACACCCGCTCGAGGACGGGGAAGCGCCGCATGGCCTTGAGGAAGTCCAGCCGCAGGCCGAAGACCAGCCGCACCAGCGGTCCGCCGTCGGCGGTGCGCCACCCCGTCATGGTCACCACCTGCTCGACGAGGGCGTCGGCAGCCTCCGGCGAGCAGCGGAACAGCACCTCGAACTGGTCGATGATCAGCAGCAGTTGGGCCGTACCGGCCCGGGTGAGCAGCGCCCTGACGGCAGGCCCGGCCGCTCCCTCCCGCAGCCGTCCGGCGAGCCGTTCGAGCCGTTCGAGCGGCTCGGGAGGCGCCCCCGGCCCGGCCGGCTCGCCCTGGTCGCCGTCGTCGCTCTGGTCGCCGTCGTCGCCCTGTTGGGCCGGCGCGTCGAGCAGCGGCAGCAGGGCGGAGGCGAGCATGTACTCCGCCGACACGGTGGGGTCGGGGACCAGTGAGGCGATGCTGTAGTCACCGCGCCTGCGCAGCGCGGGGACGAGACCGGCGTGGAGGAGCGAGGACTTGCCGACTCCGGACACGCCGATCACGGGGACGATCGAGGACGTCGTGACCGCCTCGGTCAGCGACATGATCTGCTCGGGCCGCCCGAAGTAGTGGGCGGCGTCCTGTTCCCGGTACGGCTCCAGCCCGCGGAACGGTGACGGGAGGGCGGCGTGGTGGCGCAGGACGGGGTGCGTCTCGAACAGGACCGCGGCGGTGATGGCGTAGGCCGCCCGCTGGAGGAACCGCCCGTCGGTGGCGACGACCATGCCCACCACGCCCTGGTGGCGGTCGTCCCACAGCGGAGTGCCGCTGAAGCCCTGCCGGATCTCGCAGGCGCTGGTGCTCTCGAACTGCAGCCAGCCCCGCCCGCGGTCGTCCACGATCGTGCCGAGCGACCAGACGCCCGCGTCGTCGCCGGCCGGGAAGCCGAAGGCCCGGAAGGGGTGGCCGCGCACCGACTCCACGTCCAGCAGCCGCACGGGGCCGGCGCCGGGCGGCGGATCCTCGTCGAGGGTGAGGAGCGCGATGTCACCGGAGTGGTCCTCCCCCACGGGTACGTGCGTGACGAGCCGGGCGGTCCGCCGCCGCACGGCCGGCCCGGTGAGGGGGAAGTCGAGATCGACGGTGAAGCCCGCCTCGAGCGGGCGGCCTTCGGGCTCCCCGGCGACGGCCGACACGACGTGCGCGCAGGTGAGCACGGTCCTCGGGCCGACGAGGAAACCGGCGCCCTGCGGTGCGGCCCACGCGCCGCGCGACCAGATGCGGGCGATCCCCGGGTTGGGCACGGAACCGGGCACCGGCGGGTACCTCGCGCCCTCAGCCCGTCGGGGCGCCGTTGCGCGCGGCGGCGACCCGGGCCACCGGCACGGCCTCCGGCTCCTGCCTGTCCCACTCCAGGGTGAGGGTGAGCGACCCCTCACCGGCGGTCTTGGCGAGGAAGACACCTGCCTCCGCCGACAGTTTCAGACCGAGTTCCAGGGTGATCCGGTCCGGCTGCCGCGGCAGGTCCGCCACCTTGCCGAGGACCGCGTGCGCCGCCTCCCGCACGCTCTCCAGTCCCCGCTCCAGCGTCTGCGTCGCCTCGGCCACCATCCCGCCGGGCCGGGCCACCCTCACCACCGCCTGCGGCCCGTCGTCGACTTCGACCAGCACGGATCCGCCGCTCTCCAGTGGCACCCTGAGCAATTCGGGCATGAGCCCCCCGTCCCGACACGCGACACGCTGCAATGCGCGGAACTCTAGCGGTGGCACGGGGCGCCCGTGGCCGGATCGCTCATTCGGCGTGCGGCCGGGCGGACAGCGGCCGTCCCGCGGCCCGCCCCGGACCCGCCCGCCCCGCACCGTCCCCCGTACGAGTGGCATCGCCGCGGGGACGTTCCCGGCGACCACGGGTGGGCCGTTGAGCGGGTGATCTGATCTTGCACGACGGCCGTGCCGTCTGCCGAGGACTGGAGCTGTGATGGGGATCGAGACGGGCGTCACGCCGGTGCGGGGAGCACACATCGCCGTGTTCAACGTGCCGATGGCCGGGCACGTGATGCCGACCCTGGGCGTGGTGCGGGAGTTGGCGCAGCGCGGGCACCGGGTGAGCTACGCGGTGACGCCCGGGTTCGAGAGCCAGGTGCGTGCCGTCGGCGCGGTGCCGGTGCTGTACGAGGCCCCGCCGCAGGGCGAGGCGCCGGAGGACATGGTCCAGGGCGTGACGCAGGCCCTGGGTGTCAGCCTGGGCGCACTGCCCCGGCTGGAGGCGGCGTTCTCCGGGGACCGGCCGGACGTGGTGCTGCACGACGTGTACGCGTGGACCGGCCCGCTGCTGGCGGCGCAGTGGGGGGTGCCGGCGGTGCAACTGGCTCCGACGCACATCCCGTACGAGGGGCTGGTGCAGGAGTTCTTCGGCCTGTCCGACATCTCCGCCATCCCGGGCTTCCCCCAACTCGCCGATGCCCTGGCCCACTTCGGCGTCCCCGGCGGGGTGCACACGCTGACGCTGGCGCCGCCCCGGTGCATCGCCTTCCTCACGAGGTCGTTCCAGCGACGGGCGGAGACGGTGAAGGCGGGGCAGGCCCACTGGGTGGGGCCGGTGATCGGGGACCGGTCCTTCCAGGGGTCGTGGCGTGCCCCGGCCGGTACCGGTCCGGTGGTGTACGTGTCGCTGGGCTCGCAGTTCAACCGTCGGCCGGAGTTCTACCGGGCCTGTGTGGAGGCCCTTGCGGGCCCGGGCCGGCATCTCGTGCTGAGTGTGGGCGAGCAGGTCGCCGAGGCGGGGCTCGGCCCGGTGCCGGAGGGGGTGGAGGTCCACGCGACCGTGCCGCAGCTGGACGTCCTGTCGGCGGCCTCCGTGTTCGTGACGCACGGGGGCATGGGCAGCGTGATGGAGGCTCTGTCCCTGGGCGTACCGATGGTGGTGGTGCCGCAGATGGCGGAGCAGCGGGTCAACGCCGGGCAGGTCGAGCGGCTCGGGCTGGGGGTGCACCTGCCGCGGGAGCGCGCCACCGCCGAGGCGTTGCGGCAGGCGGTGCTCGCGGTCGGGTCGGACGAGCGCATGGCCGCCGCGGTGGCACAGATGCGGCAGGAGGTGCGGGCTGCCGGGGGTGCGGAGGCCGCGGCGCAGGTGGTGGAGAAGGTGCTGGCCGATCGTCCGCCGGTGGCGTGTTGAGCCGCGGGGTGCCGGGGGCGGGCCGGCTGGGTGCGGTGGTCGCGGCCGCCGTGCTCGCCGGCCTGCCGGGTGCGGCCCCCGTCGCGGCCGCACCGGGCTCCCCCGCCGGACCGGTGGCGGGCGGTGCGACGCAGTCCGGCGCACCGCACGCGCGGGACGTCGTGGTGCGGAAGGCCACGGTGCGGGGTGCGGACGGGACGCGGCTGGCGGCGAGGGTGTACGAACCGGCCGGGCCGGGTCCGTACCCGCTGGTCGTGGTGCCCGGGCCGTGGATCTCCCTGCCGCTGGACCATGTGACGCGTACGGGGCACTACCGGGCGCTCGCCGCGGCGGGTTACGTCGTGGTGGCCTACGACCCCCGGGGGTTCCGCGGGTCCGGCGGCTCCGCGGATCTCGGCGGGCCCGCGGATACGGCGGACCTGTCCCGTGCCGTGGGCTGGGCCCTGGAGCACACCGCCGCCGACGCGCGCCGCATCGGTGCCCTCGGTGCCTCCTACGGTGCCGTGATCGCGTTGAACGGCGCCGCGCGCGACGAGCGGATCCGTGCCGTGGTGTCGCTCTCCGGGTGGGCCCGGCTGTCCGACGGCTTCCGTGTCAACGAAACCCGGGTGGCGGGCGTCCTGCGGTTCCAGGAACTCCTGGGGCGAGTGGACGGGCGGTACGGCCCGGACGTGGAGCGGGCGTTCGACCGGGCGGCGTCCGGGGAACTGGACGAGTCCACGCCCTGGGTGCGTGAGCGGTCACCGCTCACGCACGTGGAGCGCCTGAACCGCAACGGGACGGCGGTCCTCATGGTGGGCGAGTGGGACGATCCGCTCGTCCCCGCCGGACGGACCGGCGCTTTCCTCGACCGGCTGACCGGCCCCCGGCAGCTGCGCATGTACCGGGGCGGTCACACCGACAGCCACACCGCCGCCACGGGCGCGGTGGCCAGACCCCCGGTCTGGGAGCGGGCGGCGGACTGGCTGGACCGGCACGTGCGGGACCCCGGCGGGAGGGCCCCGGGGCAGCGCTGCGCACCGACGGTCGTGCTGCAGCCGCGGACGGGCGGACCCATGGAGGAGTACGCCGGCTGGAGCGCCCTGCAGGAGGCGGCCCGGCCGGTGCCCCTCGAGCCGGGGGCCGGGGGCGGGGCCCTGGTGGGCGGTCTCGCCTCGGCCGCCGAATCCGGCCCCTTCCCCGTCGCGGGCCCCCTGGACTCCGTCGGCGTACCCGCGGTGACGGCCTGGCCGCTGCTGGCTCCCCCGTTCGCGGTGGCCTCCCTCGGCGCGCCCCTGCCCAGGGCCGCCGCCCTGCGCGGTCACGCCCAGGTGGAAGGGGTGCTGGTGCCCGGCAGCGCCGACGGCACCGTGGTCGGTCACCTCTACGACGTCGGTCCGGCGGGGACGGCGCGGCTGCTGGCGCACGCCCCGTACACCTTCCGGGGACGGACCCCGGGCACCGCTCACCGGTTCACTCTGCTGCTGCCCGCCACCGCGTGGGACGTGCCCGCCGGGCACCGCCTGGGCGTGGTGTTCGACACGGTCGACCACCGCTATGCCGGTGAGCACCCGGTGGGCGCCCCCATCGAGGTGGTGCCGTCGTCGTTGCGGCTGACCGCCCCTCTGGCCGACGCCGGTCAGCGGTGAATCGGTCCCCCGTGCCGTCCGTCGCCCCTCGGGAACACCGGACGGCACGGGGGACGCATGCGGCGACGGTCAGGGGGCGGTCGGCGTCAGGGCCGAGGAGCTCGTTCCCTGCTCCTGCTCCGGTGCGGGGACGTAGCGGCGCATCAGCACCCGGCCCGTGCTCTGGGCGGGGATGAAGCAGGCGCCGGGCTCTCGGGTGACGTGGCGCGACGCGCGGTGCGGGTCCGTGAACGTCCCGTCCGCCGGTTCGCCGGGCGCCCCGGGCGTCCCGACCGGGACGAGTCCGGCCGCGGCCTTCACGGCGACCGCCGCACGCCGTTGGTACAGCAGGTAACCGTCGGCGTTGGGGTGGAACCCGTCGGCGCAGTAGAGCAGTTCGGGCCGTTGCCGGAAGGCGTCCGTGGTGAGGGACACCACCACGGCCCCGGCGGACAGCGCCGCTGCGGCCTGGCGGCGCGCCAGCAGCCGGGACCGCGCGCTCGCCAGCCGTCGCACCCCGCGGCGCAGCGCCGGGGCCGCCCCGATGTCCGCACACGAACCGACGACGACCTGCCATCCAGCGGTCCTCAACTGCCGTACGTAGCGGCCGAGGTGGGCTGCCGGGCCGCGCAGACCGGTCGGCAGCATCACGTCGTTGCCACCGACCAGGACAACCGCCACGCCCCGGTCCGGCCGCAGCACGACCTCACGGACCTGGCGGGCCATGCCCGCCGTGGTCACCCCGGCCCGGGCCGGCACCGCGAGCTCCACCGCACACCCCAGATGTGCCACCAGATCGTCGGCCAGCCGGGCCCCGTTCGTCTCGCCCCGCTCGCGGACCCCCACCGTCACCGCGGATGAATCGCCCAGGATCACCAACGGCAGGGCGGGGCCGTCCGGGGGCCCGTAACGGCCCGCGGGCGAGGGGACCCCTGTGCCGTCCCACAACCGGCCCCGCACCACCAGCGACGCGTAGGCACGCACCATGGAGCGCAGCATCCTGCGCCGAACCGACCTCCACCAATACCTGGTGACACGCACCACGAGACTCCGTTCACGAGAACACGCACCAACACCCCTGACCGGGGGGCCTCCTCACCCTTCGGGTGGGGGCAGAGCGACGGCGGGGCGCGACTGCCACGCCGGACATCCAGTGAACGATCAAGAACCGCCGCAGGCACGCGCCCCGCGCACATTCCGCACCCGCCGGAGGGCGGAGTGCCCGGTGAGTGCGGCCAGTTGGGGCGCGTACGGCCCCGCGCGCCGGACGCGTACGGCGCGGCGCGGCGGTCGGCAGCCGTCCTGCGCGGCCGTCCCTCCCCTGCCGACCCGGACGGCGGCCGGCGCCCCGCAGCAGTGGCGAGAGAACGGCCGCAGGTGCGAGGCCGGGCCGACGAGCGCGGCTCAGGCCGGCCCGGGCCACCGCTGGGCGGCTGGTTCGACGTGTGTCAACAT
>NZ_KL591003.1:256232-256545 GCF_000716335.1 Streptomyces sp. NRRL S-118
GCCACCGCTGGGCGGCTGGTTCGACGTGTGTCAACATAGACGTATGTCGAATGTGAGCCCGTTGCCGCTGCTGGAGCCGGACGTCGCCCCCTGCTGCCCGCCGCTGACCGAGCGCCCCCTCACCGCCGAGGAGGCCCGGCGGACGGCCGCCATGTTCAAGGCGCTGGGCGATCCGGTACGACTCCGGCTGTTCTCGGCGGTCGCCTCGCACGAGGGTGGGGAGGCATGCGTGTGCGACATCTCCGACGTCGGCGTCTCGCAGCCCACCGTCAGCCACCACCTGAAGAAGCTCAAGGAGGCCGGCCTGCTCACC
>NZ_KL591003.1:256768-300106 GCF_000716335.1 Streptomyces sp. NRRL S-118
GGTACACCGCCGCCTGAACAGCCATCGGGTCGGCACGTCACCACGACCCCGGTCCATGGAGGCCATCCGTGTTCCCGGGGCTGGAAGGGCACGACAGCCGCGGCGTCGACGGGTGCACCACAAGTGGCTGTTCCACCTCCGGTTCCACCTCGCGGCAGAACGCGACGAAGCACCGGGTGAAGGAATCCGCGCGGGGCCACGGTGTTCGGCGCAATCGACAGTCCATTGAAGCGGGACGACCCCCATCGAGCGCTCCGGTGAGGGGTGTCCGGGTGGCAGGGCCGTCGACCTGCCCATGACCGTCAGGCCATCGCCATCGCCATCGAGGACACCCTCGCGCGGGCACGAGACCTCGTACGCGACGCGCCCGCCCTGGTGAGTCCGAGATCCATTACGCGCTCCCCCCGATGAGGCAGCCGCGCGGGCCCGGCAGGTCGTCAGCGATCCGTCGAGAGCAGCGCCGCGATGTCGCGGGCGGCCTCGCGGGCCGGGCGGCCGACCCCGATCAGGGTGGCGGAGGCAGGGCCGGTCCAGTCGCCGTAGCCGAGCAGGTGGAGGCGGGGCTCGGCGAGGGCGCGGGTGCCGGCGGTGGGTATGTGGCCCCGCGGCCCGCGCAAACCGAGCGGTGCGAGGTGGGACAGGGCCGGGCGGAACCCGGTGCACCAGATGATGGCATCGGCCTCGGCGGTCAGACCGTCGGCCCAGGCGACGCCGGCCGGCGTGAGGCGGTCGAACATCGGCGACGCCTTGAGACGTCCGGCATCACGTGCTCCCCGTACGGGCGGTACGGCGACGATGTCGCCGAGCGAGGCGACCCCGCCGGTGTCGGCACGGCCCTCGTCAAGGGCACGACGACGCGCGGTGGCGGCGTCGAAGAGGGCGCGGCCGTCGATGTCGTCGGGGAGGAAGCGGGGTTCCCGCAGGGTCACCCAGGTCAGGTCGGTGTCGTATGCGAGGTCGGCGGCGATCTGGGCCCCGGAGTTGCCGCCGCCGACCACGATCACCCGCCGGCCCGCGAACTCCTGCGGCCTGCGGTATTCCACCGTGTGGAGCTGGGTCCCATGGAAGGCCGCACGGCCCGGCACCGCCGGGATGAAGGGCCTCGACCAGCTACCCGTCGCGCTGACGACAGCCCGGGCACGCCACTCGCCGGAGTCGGTCTCGACCCGCAGGAACAGGCCGTCGCGGTGTACCGCCCGCACGTGGACGCCGCGCTGCACGGGCAGGTCGTAGCGCTTCTCGTAGTCGGCGAGGTAGTCGATGACGTGCTGCGCCCCGGGGTACGTCCCGCCCGGCCGAGGCGGCATCAGCCGTCCCGGCAGCGAGGAGTACGCGGCCGGCGAGAACAGGTGCAGCGAATCCCATACGTGCCGCCACGCCCCGCCCGCCTCGGGCTGGGCATCCAGCATCATGAAGTCCAGTCCGAGGCGGCGCAGGTGGTACCCGGCAGCGAGCCCCGACTGGCCGCCGCCGATCACCACCACATCCGTGCGTCGAGCCACTAGGCGGCCGTGAACTTCTTGCGCCAGGCCAGCGACACGTACACCAGCGCCACCAGGACCGGAACCTCGATCAGCGGGCCGACGACGCCGGACAGCGCCTGGCCGGACGTCACGCCGAAGGTGGCGATGGCGACCGCGATGGCGAGCTCGAAGTTGTTGCCGGCCGCGGTGAAGGCGAGGGTGGCCGTGCGGTCGTAGTTCAGGCCGATGACCTTGCCGAGCAGGAAGGTGCCGAACCACATCACCGCGAAGTACACGAGCAGCGGGATCGCGATCCGCGCCACGTCGAGGGGCTGCGAGGTGATCGTCTTCCCCTGGAGGGCGAAGAGGATCACGATCGTGAAGAGCAGCCCGTAGAGGGCGCACGGACCGATCTTCGGAAGGAAGCTGCCCTCATAGGACTCGCGGCCGAGCTTCTTCTCACCGATCCGGCGCGTGAGGAAGCCGGCGAGCAGCGGCACGCCCAGGAAGATGACCACATTGAGCGCGATCTTCCCCATGGAGATGTCGAGCGACTCTCCGTTGCCGAGGCCGAGCCAGCCGGGCAGCAGGTCCAGGTAGAACCAGCCGAGCACACCGAAGGCGAGGACCTGGAACACGCTGTTGAGCGCCACCAGCACAGCCGCCGCCTCGCGGTCGCCGCAAGCCAGGTCGTTCCAGATGATGACCATGGCGATGCATCGGGCGAGCCCGACGATGATCAGGCCGGTGCGGTATTCGGGCAGGTCCGGCAGGAAGATCCATGCCAGCGCGAACATCACCGCGGGTCCCAGGACCCAGTTGATGACCAGGGACGAGATCATCAGCTTCTTGTCGGCGGTGACGGCGTCGAGCTTGTCGTACCGGACCTTCGCCAGGACCGGGTACATCATGATCAGAAGGCCGACGGCGATCGGCAGGGAGATGCCACCGATCTCGACCTTCGCCAGGGCGTCGTTCAGGCCGGGGATCAGCCGTCCGAGGCCGAGCCCGAGAGCCATGGCGAGCAGGATCCACACGGCGAGGAAGCGGTCGAGCGTCGAAAGCTTCGCAACGACCGACGATGCGTCGACGGTCGCGGGTGCTTCGGTGCGGGTCACGGGCAGGCCCTCTTGTTGTCGGCGGCGGTACGAGCGGTCTCGGCCAGTTCGGCGAACCGTCCGGCGAGCTGGGCGATGACGTCGGGCCGCAACTTGTAGTACGTGAAGCGACCGCACGGCTCGGTCTCCACCACCCCGGCCTCACGCAGCACCTTCAGGTGGTTGGAGAGGTTCGTCTGGCGGGCGCCCGTTTCCTCCACGAGGTGGGTGGTGCAGAGGGTCTCGCGGGCGAGCAGGGTCACGATCTGCAGCCTGAGGGGGTCGGCCAGGACCCGGATCAGTTCAGTGTCGACTGACGTCATCATGGGCTGATACTGTCACACATCAGTGACAGCTGACACCAACGGGTGCTGACGTCAGCCAACACTGACACGCCTGTTTCGTCGTGAGACAAGAGAGACCTCCGATGGCCGAGAAGCCCTCCGTCCTGTTCGTCTGCGTCCACAACGCCGGCCGCTCACAGATGGCCGCCGCCTGGCTGACCCACCTGGCCGGGGACCGGGTCGAGGTCCGTTCGGCAGGCTCCGCCCCGGCCGACCAGGTGAACCCGGCGGCGGTCGAGGCGATGCGCGAGGTCGGCATCGACATGTCCGCCCAGACCCCGAAGGTCCTCACCGTGGACGCGGTCAAGGCGTCGGACGTCTGCATCACGATGGGCTGCGGCGACACGTGCCCGGTCTTCCCCGGCAAGCGCTACCTGGACTGGAAGCTCGAGGATCCGGCGGGCCAGGGCGTCGAGGCCGTCCGGCCGATCCGTGACGAGATCAAGAAGCTCGTCGAGGGCCTGATCGAGGAGATCGCCCCGGAGAAGACGGCGTGAGCGAGATCCGCAACGTCATCACCATGGGCTCCGGGCCCGCCGCCCGCACCGCCGCGCCGTAGACGGCGCGCGCCGGCCTCAGGCCCAGGTCTTCGCCGGTGCCGCCGCCGGCGGCGGCTGGGAAGCCGGCCGCACAGCGGAATCGAGGCGGCCTTCGGCGGCGGCGAGGTCGTCCGTGAGTCGAAGGGGCAGCCGACGCGCCGCGCGACCCCGGCAAGTGCGCCTGGGACGGCCCGGCAGTTCTCGCCGAGCACCGCGCGACCGGGCAGACCCTTGTCGTCGACCCGGCCTGTGAGAACAAACCCCCCGAAGCCCGGCTCCTCGACACCGCACCGGAGGACGGCCGGGCCGCACTGACACTCTGGCCGGATCCGCCACGCCGGTCACCGCTGTCGCCCCGGACGGCCTCCGCGGGCGCCACCTCTCGACACAGCCCAGGCCATGTCCCGCAGCCCGAGGCCGGTCGGAGCACCACCCAGCCACCCCGGCTCTGCTGCCGGCCGACTCGTTCGCCTCGAGGTGGAGGCAGCCGTTCCCCCGGCGCGAGCCGGCCCCCACCCGGAGCCGCCCCCTCAGGGACGACGGGCCGGATGGGCAAGCAGCGCCTCGACGGCGCTGGGCGTTCGGCCGGGCAGGCCGAGGGCGAGGCGTTCATCGAGGCCCTGCACCGGCCCGGCGCCGCGATCCGGCCACCAGCTCCGTAGCCGGGCGCCACCGTTCCCCGGGTCGACCTGCGCGGCGGTCGGACCCGGCCGCGATCAGGTCGTCTCCTCGGGGTGCAGGCGCCCGAGCAGCTCGTAGAGACTGCGGCGGCCCTCCTCGTCCAGACGCGCAAAGGCTGCCGAGGTGGCCCGCATGTCGGCGCGGATCAGGCGGACCGCCTCCCTCCCCTCTTCGGTGGCGACCACGTTCTTGATCCGCCGGTCGGCCGCGTCGGCATGCCTGGAGACCAGTCCACGCGCTTCGAGCCGGTCGACGAGTCCGGTGATGTTGGAGGCGTCGCAGGCGAGTCGCCCCGCGAGGGCGCGCATGGGCAGCGGTTGCCGAAGCAGGATGAGCATCTTGGCCTGCGTCATGGTGAGGCCGTGCAGTGCGGCCGCCGAGGTCAGGTCCCGGTAGTAGCCGGCAGCGGCGCGTGCCAAGCGCTCCATGAGTGCGTCGTGGGCAGGGTCTCCGTGCTGCGCAGCGGAGCGGTCGGCGAGCGGGTCGGTGCTGTGGGCCATACCTCAAGTGTAGGCGAAGCTCAATGTTTGACTTCATCAACCATTGACGTCTACCGTCTCCCTTATTGCTTGGCTGCATCAAGCATCTACCCCCCTCCGACCAGTTCCCCGCCTGGTTCCCGCCGCCGAGCCCCACCCCGCACCGGAGAAACGCACCCGTGTCACAACCCCTCGCTCCGCCGCCCGGCCGACCCCGGGCCCAGACCGCTGTCATCCTTGCCCTGAGCCTCGCCGCGATGATCGTGTCGATGATGCAGACACTGGTGGTGCCGATACTCGGCCTGATCCAGAGCAGCCTCGGGGCCAGCTCCGCCGAGGTCAGCTGGGTCACCACCGCGACCCTGCTCTCGGCGGCCGTCTTCACCCCGCTGCTCGGCCGCATCGGCGACCAGCACGGCAAGAAGCCGACCCTCATCGGCGTGCTGGCCGTGATGATCGTCGGCTCCGTCATGGCCGCCACGACCGACTCGCTGCTCTGGCTGATCGTCGGTCGCGTGCTGCAGGGTGCCGCCACCGCGATCTTCCCGCTCGCCCTGTCGGTGCTCCGCGAGGAGGTCACTGCCCGCCGTCTGCCGGGAGCGATGGCGCTGGTCAGCGGCACCCTGGCGTTCGGCAGCGGTTTCGCACTGGTCACCACCGGCCTGCTGACCCGCGGCGAGGACGCCGACTACCACCACGTCTTCTGGCTGGCCACCGGCCTCGCGGTGGTCACTCTGCTCGCCGTCGTCCTCCTCGTACCGGCGAGCCGCACCAGGACCGGTGGACGCACCGACATACTCGGCGCCCTCACCCTCGGCCTCTTCCTGGTTCTCCTGCTGCTGCCGATCTCCCAGGGGCACGAGTGGGGCTGGACCTCCGCCCGTACGCTGGGCAGCTTCGCCGGAGCGGTCGTCATGGCCGGCGTCTGGAGCCTCACCGAGAGCCGCGTCCGTGAACCCATGGTCGACATGAGGATGTTCCTCCACCGCCCGGTGCTTCTCAGCAACCTCGCGGGCCTCTTCGTGGGATTCGGGATGTTCGCCCAGTTCCTCGGCGTCTCCTACCTGGCGCAGGTGCCGAGGGATGTCGCAGGCTACGGCTTCGGCGCCTCGGTTCTCCGCGCCTCCGTCGAGTACCTGCTGCCCAGCACCATCGCGTCCCTCGTCGTCTCCCAGTTCGGTGGCGTGCTGATCCGCAGGATCGGACCACGCCTCACCCTCGCCCTCAGCGCGATGATCGGCGTCGCCGGGTTCGGGTGGCTGGCCGCCGCACACTCGTCGACCCCCTCGGTCATCGGTGCCGGAATGGCTGTCGGAACAGCCATCAGCCTCGGCTACGCCGCGATGCCCGCCCTCATCGTCGCGGGGGTACCACCCCACCAGACCGGCATCGCCAACGGCATCAATTCCATCTCCCGGTCCGTCGGCAGCGCGATCGGCAGCGCGCTGATCACCTCACTGCTCGCCTCCCGGACCATCGAGAACCTTCCGGCCGGGGTGCCCCCGCTCCCCGCCGAGAGCCAGTTCACCCTGAGCTTCACCCTGGCCGGTATCGCCTTCGCCTTCGTCCTGGCCCTCTCGCTGGTCGGGCTCGAACGGGGAGAGCGGGCGCCCCGTGGGGAGCGCCTGCCCGCGCCGGAGCCGGCCGCTGCCACGGCCGCTGCCTGACGAGCCCCACCGCGATCCGCACCACCGCACCACCACTGCACAAGGAGTCATCCCCATGAAGGCCATCACTTATCGCACCTACGGCGGCCCTGAGGTCCTGGAGTACGGCGATGTACCGAACCCGAAGCTCGGCGTGGACACCGTCCTGGTCCGTGTGAAGGCCGCCTCCGTCAACCCGGTCGACTGGAAGATCCAGGCGGGGTACCTGGACGCCGTCATGGACGCCGTCTTCCCCGTCATCCCCGGCTGGGACGTGGCGGGCGTCGTCGAGGAGACCGGCGTCGGGGTCACCGAGTTCACTCCGGGCGACGAGGTGATCGGCTACGTCCGTGAGGACTTCGTCTCCCGCGGGACCTTCGCCGAGTACGTCGCCGCCCCGGTCCGTACGCTCGCCCGCAAGCCCGACACCCTCTCCTTCGAGGAGGCTGCCGGACTTCCGCTGGCCGGCCTCACCGCATACCAGGCGCTGACACGATCCCTGCGGGTGCGGGCCGGCGACACCGTGCTGGTGCACGCCGCGGCCGGCGGCGTCGGCTCTCTGGCCGTACAGATCGCCAGGTCGCTCGGCGCCCGGGTCATCGGCACCGCCAGTGAGCACAACCACGCCTACCTGCGAGGACTGGGAGCGGAGCCGGTCGGCTACGGCGACGGCCTCACCGACCGTGTCCACGCCCTCGCGCCGCAGGGCGTGGATGCCGTCCTCGACCTCGTCGGCGGGGACGCCCTGAAGGTCTCGCCAGGGCTGCTTGCCGAGGGCGGCCGTCTGGCCTCGGCTGTCGACGGCGCCGTGCTCGGCCTCGGTGGCGGGTACGTCTTCGTGCGGCCCGACAGCCGGGACCTGCAGGCCCTCACCGAACTTGCCGAGCGCGGGGAGCTGCGGGTGGACGTGGCCGCCGTTTTCCCGCTCGAGCAGGCCGCCGACGCCCAGCGCCTCAACCGCGAGGGTCACACCCGCGGCAAGATCATCATCGCCGTCGCCTGAACCATCGCTCGCCGCCGCATCAGCACCGGCACCCCGCCCCCACCACCGCGCGACTTGCGCGCACCTCGAAGGAGACAGTTGTGACCGCAGTTCTGTTCGTCGTCACCGGCGCCGACCACTGGACGCTCGCCGACGGCACCCTGCACCCCACCGGCTACTGGGCCGAGGAACTCGCCACACCGCACCGGCTGTTCCGGGAGGCGGGGTTCGATGTCACCATCGCCACACCCGGCGGCGTGGCTCCGACCGTCGACGCCGTCAGCCTTGCCGCCGAGTCCACCGGTGGCAGGGAGCAGGCCGACGCGATCGCCGCGTACCTGGCTTCCATCCGCGCCGACCTGGAGAACCCGGTCAAGCTCGAGGAGGTCGACCTCGGCGCGTACGCAGCCGTCCTCTACCCCGGTGGCCACGGCCCCATGGAGGACCTCGCCGTGGACGCCGGCTCCGGCCGCCTGCTCACCGCGGCGCTGGATTCCGGCAAGCCGCTCGGCGTGCTGTGCCACGCCCCCGCGGCCCTGCTCGCCGCCCGGCGCGAGGACGGCAGCTGGCCGTTCGCCGGTTACCGCATGACCGGCTTCACCAACACCGAGGAGACCGCGGCAGGCTTCGCCGACAAGGCCAAGTGGCTGCTCCAGGACCGCTTGGTGGAAGTGGGGGCCGACTTCCGGGCCGCGGCCCCGTTCAGCGAGCACGTCGTGGCGGACCGCAATCTGCACACCGGTCAGAACCCCGCATCCTCGGCGCAGCTCGCACGGAACCTCATCGACCTCCTGAACCACGGCTGATCACCCCTGCCTGCGCCGGCGCCCGGGCTGCCCGCGGCGCGGCGACAACGCCCCCGCCCCCGTACCGCACCTGTGAGGGAACCATGAACAACCCTGCCCCCGAGCAGCCCGCCGAGCTCGTCGCCCGGCTGCGTGCCACCTTCCGCGCCGGGAGGACCAAGCCCGTGGCCTGGCGCACCGAGCAACTGCACCGGATGCGTACCCTGCTCACCGAGCAGGGGGAGACATTCGCCGAGGCGCTCCACGCCGACTTGACGAAGAGCTCCACCGAGGCGTACCGCACGGAGATCGACTTCGTCATACGCGAGATCGACCACACCTTGGAGCATCTCGACGGGTGGCTGCGCCCCGAACCGGCCCCCATCCCCGCGTTCATCGGCGAGGCGAGTGCCTGGACGCAGTACGACCCCCTGGGGGTCGTACTGGTCATCGCCCCCTGGAACTACCCGGCGCAGCTGCTGCTTGCCCCGGTGGTCGGTGCCCTGGCCGCGGGCAACGCGGTGGTCGCCAAGCCCAGCGAACTGGCCCCGGCCACCTCCGCCGCACTCGCCCGCCTCGTGCCGCGGTACCTCGACACGGACGCGGTGGCCGTGGTCGAAGGCGGGGTCCCGGAGACCTCTGCCCTGCTCGAGCAGCGTTTCGACCACATCCTCTACACCGGCAACGGCACGGTCGGCCGCATCGTGATGGCCGCGGCCGCCCGGCACCTCACGCCCGTCACCCTCGAACTGGGCGGCAAGTCACCGGTGTTCGTGGACCGGGGCACCGACCTGGGCACCGTCGCTGCCCGCCTCGCGGCCGGGAAGTTCCTCAACGCCGGGCAGACCTGCGTCGCGCCCGACTACGTCCTCACCGACCCCGAGACCGCGCGCGCTCTGGAAGCCGCCCTGGCCAAGGCCATCGAAGGGCTGTACGGGCCCGACCCCATCGCCTCCCCGGAGTACGGCCGTATCGTCAACGAACGTCACTTCGACCGGCTGACCGCTCTCCTCGGCTCCGGCCGTCGGGCCACCGGCGGCGTGCACGACCGCGGGACGAGGTACATCGCGCCGACCGTCCTGGCCGAGGTGTCACCGGACGCACCCGTCATGCAGGAGGAGATCTTCGGCCCGATCCTCCCGATCGTCGAAGTGGCCGGGCTCGACGAGGCCATCGACTTCATCAACGACCGCGACAAGCCGCTCGCCCTGTACGCGTTCACCGAATCGGACGCCACCCGGGAGCGGCTCGCCGCCGAAACGTCCTCCGGCGGTCTCGGGTTCGGCCTGCCGCTGGCCCATCTCACCATTTCCGACCTGCCCTTCGGGGGCGTCGGGGAGAGCGGCATGGGAAGCTACCACGGCCGCTACTCCATCGAGACCTTCAGCCACCGCAAGGCCGTCCTCGCCAAGCCACTCGGCTGATCCTCCCAGCCGTGCTGAACGCGGCGGAGAGACACTCCGCCATGAGCACTCTCCCCACCACCGGCCGCGAATGCCACCTGGTCGCCCGCCCGAACGGTGTGCCCCGGCCGCAGGACTTCGCCCTGCGCGAGGTTCCCGTCGCCGAGCCCGGCCCCGGTCGGATCCTCGTACGGAACCTGCACCTGTCGGTCTGGATCCGCGACGGGGTGCTCCACCAGGAGGAGACCGCCGTGGAAGGCATCGGGAACGACGTCGAGGCATTCCTCGGCATGCTCCGAGGCGGCAGCACCGGCAAGATGATCCTCACCCTTCCGGCACGGGCCGCAGCCGACGACCGACCATCGTGAGGGAGGCGAGAAAGTGAGGCACCCGGCGGTGCCGGGTGCTGTGAGGCAGACGGTCCAGCCGCCCGATCAGCGGTGGCCGGGGAACCGGAGGGCGTTCGCCCAGAGGCGGGTGACCGCGGACACGAGCTCGTCGAAGTCCACAGGCGTGCCTCCTTCCTGCTGTTCGCCGATCACGAAGGCGTTGTAGGCCATGACGCTGACCATGCCCGACAGCGCGCGTGAGGCCATCATCGGATCCACATCACGGTCTGCGACGCCCCGCGCCTGCAGGTCGGCGATGCCGCGGGCATTGCGGCGGATGAAGGCGTCGGCGCGCCGGCTCCGGAACTCGCGGAACTCCGGCTCCACCTGAGCGACCTGCTCGAGCAGGCCCATCAGCTTCGCGTTCCTTTTGTATGCCTCGAGATAGGCGCGATTGCTCGCCTCGAGGACCGCATAGGGATCGTCGGTGCCCTGCACCCGGCGCATGCCGGGGTGCAGCATGTCCTCCTGCGCCTCCAGGAGGACGGCGGCCAGTACCTCTTCCTTGCTGGCGAAATAGGTGTAGAAGGATCCCGCCGCGCACTGGGCCTCTTTGGTGATGTCGGTCAGCCGGGTGTCGAGGTAGCCGTCCCGTTCGAACACCTTCCGCGCGGCTTTCACCAGAGCGGCCCGTGTCCGCGCTCCGCGCTTTGTCGCAGGCGGCTCACGGAGCTGTGAGAGGGGCGCCATGGGCGGTGCCTTCTCGCCGTCGGTCTCCTCGGGCGCGGTGGTCTCCATCCCGGGAACTTTACTTGAATCCGACATCACCATCACAAACCCGCACGGCTGCTCAGTGGCGGCGGGCGGCGACATCCGCCGGCGCCGTGGCGCGGGTCGGAGCGGTACGTCGACGGACCGCTCGAGGACCTTCCCGGTCGGGCCCTCGGGCGGCGCGTCGACGAACCGGACGATGCGCGGGATCTTGCATGCGGACAGCCGCTCCCGTGCCCGGCTCGACACCTCGGCCGCACCGAGCTGCGAACCGGGGCCGGGCGGCGATCAGCGCGGCGACCTCCTCGCCGTAGCGCTCGTCCGGGACACCCTGCGGCCGGACGACCTGCCTCACCGCGCCCGGTCGGCCGATCGGTCAGGCGGTGATCCCGAAGTGTTCGGCGAGCCGGCGGCGGGTGTCGGCAGCGCTGGTGTGCAGGACGCCCCCGATTCCGAGCCGTGCCGCTCCGTCGAGGTTCTGCTGCAGATCATCGATCATGACTGCCTCCTCCGGATCGATGCCGAGGCGTTCACACGCGATCGCGTAGATCCGCCGGGAGGGCTTGCGGATCCCGACCTCGGCGGAGATGACGATCACATCGGCCACAGCGGCGATGTCGACGCCGTCGTAGGTTCCGGTACCGAACGAATTGGACACGAGCGCAACGGGATGGCCGACGGCCCGGAGATCACCGAGCAGCGCGAGCATGTCCCGGTCGATCGATATGCCCGCCTGCATCCGGGCCGTGAGCCCCTCGGCGGATACGTCCGCGCCATGGACGCGGAGACGTTCGGCGAATCCTCGCTCGAAGGCTTCGGTGTCGATACGGCCGCACTCGTGGTCCGCCAGGAGGGTGCGTGACGGCTGGTCCCGGCGGAGGAGTTCCAGCGGAAGGTCCGGGTCGCCGCCGAGCGAGGCCCCGAAGTCGGTGAAAGCCCGCAACACACTCGAGGTGATGACACCGCCGAAGTCCACCAGGACCGCGCTTCGCGCCTTTTCCGTCACCCCCGGCACCTCAGGCGACCTCGAACAGCCCGGCTGCGCCCATGCCGCCGCCGATGCACATCGAGATCACCACGTACCGGACGCCTCGGCGCTTGCCCTCGATGAGGGCGTGCCCCACCAGGCGGGCACCGGTCATGCCGTATGGATGACCGACCGAGATGGCGCCGCCATCGACGTTGAACCGCTCCGGGTCGATGTGCAGTTCGTCCCGGCAGTACAGCGCCTGGGAAGCGAATGCCTCGTTGAGCTCCCACAGGCCGATGTCGTCGATGGTGAGGTCGTGCTGCTTCAGCAGCTTGGGGATGGCGAACACCGGACCGATGCCCATCTCGTCCGGCCCACAACCGGCAACGGTCATACCCCGGTAGACGCCCAGCGGTTCCAGTCCGCGGCGCTCGGCCTCCTTCGACTCCATCAGCACCGATGCCGAAGCCCCGTCGGACAACTGCGAGGAGTTGCCGGCCGTGACGGTGGAATGCGCGCTGACCTGACCGTCGGGCAGCACCGGCGCCAACCCGGCCAGGCCTTCGAGCGTCGTCGACGCGCGGTTGCCCTCGTCCCGGGTCAGGGTGACCTCCTCGTCCCGCACGCATCCGGACCGTTTGTCGAGAACCTTCCTGACACTGGGAAGCGCGACGATCTCCTGGTCGAACCGGCCGGCCTCCTGCGCCGCCGCGGTGCGCTGCTGTGACACCAGCGCGAACTCGTCCTGGCGTTCGCGGCTCACGCCGTAGCGTTCGGCGACGACCTCAGCCGTGTGCAGCATCGGCATGTAGATGCTCGGCTTGTGCTCGACCAGCCAGGGATCCTCCATGCGGTGGGTGTTCATGTGGTCGTTCTGCACCAGGGAGATCGACTCGACACCGCCGCCGACAGCGACCTGCATGCCGTCCGCGACTATCTGCTTGGCGGCCGTCGCAATGGCCATCAGGCCCGACGAGCACTGCCGGTCGATCGACATCCCCGACACGGTGTCCGGGAGTCCGGCACGCAGAACGGCCTGTCGCGCGACATTGACAGCGGTGGATCCCTGCTGCACGGCACAGCCGAAGATCACATCCTCGACCTCACCTCCCTCGAGCCCGGCGCGCTGCACGGCGTGCGACAGGGCATGGGCGGCAAGTTCCTGCGCCTGGGTGTCGTTGAACGCGCCGCGGTAAGCCTTTCCGATCGGCGTTCGGGCCGTCGAAACGATGACTGCTTCCCTCATGTCGCCTCGGTGCTTCCTCTTGGTTCGGTTCGTCCGTGAGCTCCATGAGCCGGGGATCCGAGCTCCGTGGGCCGGGGATCGATGTCGGTGGGCGGGGCCTGACGCCAACTGTGGTGCGAAAAGAGCTGGTTGACCGTCTCCTCGGGCGACCGGTGACAACGAGCCATGGCCACAGCGGGGACGGGAGTCGACCTCCCGACTCGTTATAGTTGAATTCGGCGTCAAGTTCAACCACGGGCCTTGACAGCCCCTTCCACCTACCTGAAGGCTACCGACCAGTTGGTATGGGGAGGTGGGATCGTGACCCGACTGAGCATCCCCACGGGTGCGGGCAGGTTCGAGGCGATCGCGGCGGGTCCGCCCGACGGCCGCCCGGTGCTGCTGCTGCACGGCTTCCCGCAGACGGGGCTGGTGTGGCAACGGCAGATCGCGGCGCTGGCAGCGCACGGCTACCGCGTGGTGGCACCCGACCAGCGTGGGTACTCCCCCGGCGTCCGCCCCCGGCGACCCGAGGACTATCGCATCGGCCTCCTCGTCGACGACGTGGTCGCGATCACCGAGCAACTGGGCTGGGCGGCGTTCGATCTGGTCGGCCATGACTGGGGAGGCGCGGTGGCCTGGTGGACCGCGCACGCCCACCCCGCCCGCGTACGCACCCTGGCGGTTGTCTCGACCCCGCACCCCGGCGCTCTGGCCACCACCCTGCGCACCGACCAGGACCAGCGCACACGCTCCCGCTACATGATCGACTGGCGCGAGACACCCGCGACCGAGAAGCGCATGCTCGCCCACGATGCCCAAGAGCTTCGCGGGTTCTACGCCGGAAAAGTCCCGCCGGACAGTGCGGACGCCTACGTGCGCCACCTGTCCCAGCAGGGCGCTCTCACCGCGGCGCTGAACTGGTACCGGGCCGGCCGTCCCGACGGAGCGATCGGCGCCATCGCCGTGCCGACGCTGTACGTCTGGAGCACGGAGGACAGCGCGTTCGGCCCGGCAGCGGCACAGGAGACCGGGCGGTGGGTCGATGGGCCGTACCGGTTCGAGACCCTGCAGGGCGTCAGCCACTGGGTCCCCGAGGAGGCGCCCGAAACGCTGAGCCGCCTGTTGCTCGAACACCTGCGAGCGCACGGCGAGTACTGAACCGGCCGACGAATGCCCCGCTCGGCGAACACCCCGTTCTCCGGATACCCCGCTCGTCGACTCTCCGAAGAGGTGACCCCGTGAACACAGCACGCGCGGCCTGGCGCCGCCTCGAGCCCGTACACGCCATGATCTACTTCGCCCCCGAAGCACGGCGACGGTACGCGGCCCTCGGACTGAGCGGACACGCCGGGTACTTCACCTCCCGGAGCGCCGCGTTCGGCCGGGCATCCGCCGAGCTGGTCATTTCGACCTTCTACAACTTCAACCCTCGTCTCGTACGGCGGGCGGTCGACGGAGCCTGGGACGCAACGACGCCGCAGCAGGTGTTGGACGCGCGGTACGCCGCGGCAGGCGAAGCCCTGCGGCGTGCGGGAATCCACGAGCTGCCCGCCTTGCACGAAGTCCTGGCGCTGACCCGCCGGGCCGCCGAGGCGGCCTGCGACCACGCGCAGGGCCGCCCGCTGTTCGCCGCGCATGCCGCCCTGCCCTGGCCGGAGGAGCCGGTGCTGCAGCTGTGGCATGCCCAGACACTGCTCCGGGAGTTCCGTGGAGACGGCCATGTCGCGTGCCTGCTGAGCGAGGGCGTCGGGGGCTTGGAGGCCCTGGTTCTGCACGCCGCGACCGGTGAGGTTCCCGTCGCCTTCCTCAAGGCGAGCCGCGCATGGCCCGAGGAGGAGTGGGTCGGCACCCAGCAGCGCCTACGCGAGCGCGGTCTCCTCGACGGCGACTCCCTCAGCCCGGAAGGCGTCCTCCTGCGCCGGCACATCGAGGACCGCACCGACCGTCTGGCCCTTCCCGCCTACGCCACCCTGGGTGACGCCGGTTGTGAGCGTCTCGCCGAACTCGCCAGCCCCTTCGGCCACGCGGTCGTCAACGCCGGCCTTCTCGATCCGGGCTCCGCCGGGGCCCGCTCGTAGTGACCGGGCCCTTGTCCCCTCCGCCTCCTGCTTCATCCGCTGGAACCAATGGCCATGCCCTGAGTCATCGAGGTCGGCGCGGAACCAGCCGGGTCGGTGGCCGACTTCGCAGGGCGCCCTCTTGAGCCAACGGCACCGGATCAAAGAAAAGGGGCAGTGCGGCGTACCGGAGGCAGTAGGTGTTCGCGGACGCGGCAACCCATGGCCCCTCCGTCGCTTCGACCGGAAGCGGTTACGGCATCCGCCCGGTGAAAGTCACCTCGCGTTGCGTCCGCGTCCTCGTCCTCGGCACACACCCGTCGGGCCTCAAAAGGCGGAGTTGGCGAACCAGTGAGCCAGCAGGTGCTCGTCCCCCTCGTGAGCGAGGGCCTCTGCCTCGTACGGCAGGCGGCCGTAAACGAGCAGGAGCAGGTCGGCCGCGGTTCCCCGGACGGTCGCGTCAGCGGTGTCCGCGGACGGACGGGACGTGTCCAGTCCGAAGCCGTCGGGCCGCAGGCGAACGAGCCAGGCGTCGTCTCCGTCGGTCGTGCGGAAGCGGATGGTCCTGTCGGGGCCGCGCAGGTCGGCCACCTTGGGGGCGAAGGAGGTGGCGAAGGGCAGGTTCACGAGGAACTCGTCGATCCCGTCGACGGCGACCGGACGGTCGATGACGGGCCGGAGGCCGAGTGCCAGCTCGGCATCGGCCCGGTGCAGCAGCGTCTCGAAGAGCATGCGGCGTACCCAGAAGCGGGCGTGCTGGTCGACGCCCCACGCCCACATCGCAAGGTCCGGGTCGGTGACTGCGAAGGCGTCCGCGGCCACCGTCGCGCTCTCGGCCAGCCAGTCGGCGTATCCGTCCTCCTGCTCGGGGAGTCGCAGGTTCACCTCACGTGTGCGCGGGGGTTCTTGGATGCGCGCCCGCAGCAGGGCCGAGAACCATCGCTGGACACTGCCTGTGTGCTTGACCAGGTCGGCGAGCGTCCAGCCGGGGCAGCTGGGCACCGCGGTAGCCAGGTCGGCGTCCCTGACCGCTGCGACGAACCGGGCGGTCTCCGCCGCGATCGCCGTGCGGTGATCGACCCGGGCGACACCGGATGCGGGATCGGCGTGGTCGGACGTGGTCATCGTGACATGCCTTTCGATGAAGCTGTGGGTGAGCCGGACGGCTGGTCGAGGACGGATCGCGGCCTTCCTCGGGACGAGCGTACGAGGCACGTGCGCCGACCTGATCCCCACGAGGCAGCGCCGACCACCAGGCCGGATGCCACCCCGGCTATCGTTCGGCTCATCGTGAACCGGCTGTCCTGTGGCAATGCGGGCATGGCCTCCGGAAGCGGGAACGTCCGCGTCGGCAGCGAATGATCACCGAACTGCCGACGGCGGACTCGACGAGCAGAAGCAGAGCCAGGGCACCCACGCCCACGGGAGCGCGACTGCACCGCGCAGCCCGCTGCCGCGCGAATCCGGGGTCGCCTGCCGGAGGTCGGCCCACCGGGCCGCTCGGAGCAGCCGGGCTCGGCCGGACGGTCCGCTGCCCCGCCGTGTACGGATTCGGCTCGGCCGCCGATGCCGCGACCACCGCCGGGCAGTGACACCGGCAGCCCGTGACGGACACGGACTGCCGTGAGCCTTGTCAGATGCCGACGGGCTTGCCCGGCCCCGGCACATGACGGAAACGGAACGGCTCCGGGTCGCGTCCGGCCTGGATGAACCAGCACTCCCCGGTGTCGTCACCGGTGACGATCCGCAGCACCGTGTCCGCCACGACCTCGGCCGGGATGATCGGCAGTTCCTGCTCGGAGAGCATGTCGCGCAGGTGGTCGATGATCCGCGACTCGGCGAACCCCGGGCAGACGGCGTTGAAGCGCACGTTCTGACGCGCGAGAGCCGGTCCCAGGGAGCGTGCGAGTCCCACGACCGCATGCTTGTTGGCCGCGTACAGCGGATCCAGCGGTACGGCCGCCAGGCCCGCAAGGGACGCGGTCGCCACGATCACTCCTCCGCCGCGGGCCCGCAGCGCCGGCAGGACCGCATGGGTGCCGAACACCACGCCGTCGAGGTTGGCCCCCATCGCACGTCGGTAGCGCGCCAGGTCGAAGTCGTCGCCGACGCCGCATCCGGTCGCCACCCCCGCGTTGAGAAACGCGATGTCGACCCCGCCGTACTGCTGCTCGGCGAAGTCCACCAGCGCACGGTTGGCCTCGAGGTCGGACACGTCGCAGGCACGGAAATGGCCGTCGACCATCTCGGCCACCTCACGGCCGCCCCGCGCGTCGAGGTCCGCGACCACGACGCGTGCCCCCGCCTCTGCCAGCGCCAGCGCCGTGGCCCGGCCCAGTCCGCTGGCACCGCCGGTGACGATCGCCACCTTGCCCTGGAGCGCGGCCCCGCTCTCGGCGACCGTCATGCCAGCTCCAGGACGAGCTTGCCGACGTTCTCACCGCGGAAGAGCATCTGCAACGTCTCGGGGAAGTCGTCCACGCTCCCTCGGACCACGTGTTCCTTGACCTTGATGCGGCCGGCGCCGATCCAGGCGGAGATCTCCTGGGCGGCCTCCGCGTAGCGCTTGGCGTAGTCGAAGACGACGAAGCCCTCCATACGGGCGCGGCGCACCAGCAGCGAGAGGTAGTTGGAGGGGCCCTTGACCGGGGTGGCGTTGTTGTACTGACTGATCGCACCGCACACCACGACGCGTGCGCGCATCGCCAGCCGGGTCAGGGCTGCGTCGAGGATGTCACCCCCCACGTTGTCGAAGTAGACGTCGATGCCGTCGGGGGCGTGGTCGCGCAGCGCCTTCCTGACGTCCTCGGCGCGGTAGTCGATCGCCGCGTCGAATCCCAGTTCGTCGGTGAGCAGCGCGCACTTCTCCGGTCCGCCGGCGATGCCCACGACCCGGCAGCCCTTGGCCTTCGCGATCTGACCCGCGATGGTGCCGACCGCGCCGGCCGCCCCCGACACCACGACGGTCTCGCCGTCCTTCAGCGCCCCGACGTCCAGCAGGCCGAAGTAGGCGGTCATGCCGGGCATGCCCAGCGCGCCCAGATACGTCGAGGGCGGGGCGAGGGACGTGTCGATCTTCAGGACGCCCCTGCCGTCGGAGACCACGTACTCCTGGACGCCGAAGGTTCCGACCACGTGATCACCCGGCTGGAAGTCGGGGTGGTTCGATGCGGTGACCTCGATGACCGATCCGGCGCGCATCACCTCACCGATGCCCACCGGCGGCAGGTAGGAGGGACGGTCGTCCAGCCAGCCCCGCATCGCCGGGTCCAGGGAGATCATGCGTGTCCGTCCCGCGAACCGGCCCGGGCCCGGCTCGTCGACGGAACCCGCACAGTGCTCCCAGTCGTCGGGTTTGACCTCGCCCACGGGGCGGGCTGCCAGACGGATCTGGCGGTTGGTCGCAGACATCGCGCCTCCTGTCGTAACCGGTTCCCTGCGAGCATACCGACCAGTAGGTACGACCACTGGCGTGATCCTGGCCACATGCAGCTCTCCCCGCCGGATACCGAGGAGCGACGGCATGACACCCCGCGGGCGGGCGGCGGCACGCGTCGCCGCCGGCGCTCGACCGGGGGTCCTCAAGCCGCTCGGCATCGCGCTCACTGGCGGCAACCGCTACGACGTCACCAGGCGAACAGGGTGGTGGTGCCGGCGCGGACATAGTCGTGCGTGACGCGTTGCGGCACTCCGGGCATCATCGGCAGCACCGGCTGAAAGCGGTCCAGCGCCTGGATCTGCGACTCCTCGTCCGATCCGTGGACAGCTTGAACGTCTGCGAGCGGTGCGGATGCAGGCCGAAAGCCCGCCAGATGCGCGACACCGTCGACTGCGACAGACCCAGTTCCTTCGCCATCGAGCGTGTCGACCAGTGGGTCGCGTTCCTCGGTGCGGACTGCAGGGTCTTGGTGACCCCGCGAGGTTTCTCGTGTGCGCACGGGCCGTACAGCCGGAGCGGCGCCAGAAGCCACCCCTTTCAGGCGGCTGCAACCTTCCATGCGACTTCTGGGTGTGTCTGCTGAGCGCGCCGGTGACGTTGTGCCCAGCGGACGGCGAATGGTGCTGCCAGTCCCGTCAGGGTGAACAGCGCTCCTACGACGTACCACCCGGGGCGGCCCCAGGTGATGCAGAGTGAGATCAGCAGGGCCGGTCCGAGGGCTTCAGCCAGTCCGGCGCCCAGGCCAAACACTCCGAGGTACTGACCGGTGGCATGCTGTGGGGCGAGGGCGAAGGACACTTCGAAGCCTGCGGCAGAGTGCCACAGTTCGCCGATCGTGTGGATCACCATCGCGGCCAGGAGAAGTGTGGCAGCAGCCCACGCTGGTATCCCCGCAGACAGGGAGATCAGTGAGCAGGAGACGAGGAAGGCCACGCCGGCTCGGCGGTAGGCGGTTCCGCCGGCAGCTGGGGAATTGATGCTGCGGCTGGCTCGTATCTGCAACGCAATGACGATGATGGTGTTCATGAGCATGGTGCACGAGATGAGCCAGCGCGGGGCAGTGGTGGCCGCGACCAGCCAGAGCGGTATGGCCACCGTGAGCACCTTGAACTGGACAGCCATGATGCCGTCGAGAGCGGTGAGCAGGAGGTAAGGGCGGTCCCGCAGGGCGATCCAGCGGGGGCCGCCGACGGCGGGGACAGGTTTGACCGGCGGCAGGTAGATCAGGATCGCTGCGGAAGCCGCGAAGGCAACCGCATTGGCGATGACCATGAGTTGGTAGGCGGGGAGGGTGCCGACCTGGACGGCCCAGCCCGCCAGCAGTGCGCCGAAGGAGATGCCTACGTTGGTCACGGCGCGGAGACAGGCGCGGAATTCCTGCGGTCGGCCCCCTCCATAGTGCCTGATGAGCGGACTGCGTGCGGCTAATCCGGCCGCTTTGGCGCCGATGGCCGTGCCTACCGCGGTGACGAACGGCCAGAAGCTGTCTGCCAGTACGAAGCCGGCAGTGGCCAGCGCTTGGACGACGAGGGTGATCGCGTAGACACCGCGCGCTCCGTGCCGGTCCGCGAGATGACCGACAGCGATGCCCACGGCCAGCGAGACGACACCGGCGATGCCGAGTCCGAGGCCCACCTGGCTTGCCGGAAGGTGGACTGCCTCGGTGAAGTACAGGACTCCAGCGGTCAGGTAGAGGCCGCTGCCGACGGTGTAGACGAAGTTCGAGGCGGCGATGACGCGCTGTGGGCCGGGATCCGGCATCGGTCCGGGCATGACGGGGCTCCGCCTCCTCGGTCGACAGTAAGGACTGGCGACATCGGCAACCATATGGCGACCCAGTTGGCCCACATCCCCGCGGAATGGCGCTAGGAACTGTGTCGGACGGGGCGGAGCTATCCGAAGCGTTCACGTTCACGGTCGGGGCAGGGACGGTGTGCTTCGCCTGGCGCTGCGCCGAAGCGAGCACGGTGCGGGAACTTGTCGCGGGAGTAGCCGGTCCTCGACTCGTAGTTCCACTATGGCGGCGCGCGATGACGCCGATGCGGCACGTCTCGCAGGCTTGCCGGAAATCGTCAGCACCAAGCCCGCACAGAAGTCAGCACGGCACCCCCAAATCGTGCCTGAATAGCGCAACTTAGACAGCTCCCCTCCCGGCCTCGTCAAGGCCGTCGCGGAGACCCCGGCAGCGCCCCCATGGTGGCCCCGCGCACACCCGACCCCAGAACTATGGTGTCCCACCACATACGTCTCTGACCTGCGCGTTCCTACGGTATGGCGACACGCAAGCGTCCCCGTCGACCGCCAGGAAGTGGTGCCGATGTCCTCCCCCGCGACCGCTCCACCAGCCCCGTCCAGCCTCAAGCGCATCGTCGCCGCGAGCCTCATCGGCACCACCATCGAGTGGTACGACTTCTTCCTCTACGGGTCCGCCGCAGCGCTGGTGTTCAACAAGCTGTTCTTCCCCGGTTCCGACCCGCTCGTCGGCACCCTGCTGTCGTTCCTGACGTACGCCGTCGGCTTCGCCGCGCGGCCGCTCGGGGCGTTGGTGTTCGGGCATTACGGCGACCGGCTCGGGCGAAAGAAGCTGCTCGTCCTCAGCCTGCTGCTGATGGGCGGGGCCACCTTCGCCATCGGGCTGCTGCCGACGCACGCCACGATCGGCTCCGCCGCTCCCGTGCTGCTCACCGTGTTGCGGCTGGTGCAGGGGTTCGCGCTGGGCGGCGAGTGGGGCGGGGCGGTGCTCCTGGTGTCGGAGCACGGTGACGCCCGGCGGCGCGGGTTCTGGGCGTCATGGCCGCAGACCGGGGCGCCAGCCGGGCAGTTGCTGGCCACCGGCGTACTGTCGGCGCTCACCGCCCTGCTGTCCGACGCCGCCTTCACCTCATGGGGCTGGCGCATCCCGTTCCTGCTGTCCGGTGTCCTGGTGATCGTCGGCCTGTGGATACGGCTGTCCGTGGACGAGTCGCCCGTCTTCAAGGCCGCGCTGGCCCGGGCCGAGGCCCGCAGGACCGAGACCGGACAACTGGAGAGGATGCCGCTCGTGGCCGTGCTGCGGTACCACTGGCGTGATGTGCTGGTGGCGATGGGCGCCCGGATGGCGGAGAACATCAGCTACTACGTGATCACCGCGTTCATCCTGGTGTACGCGACCACGTCGGCCGGGCTGAGCAAGCAGACCGCTCTCAACGCCGTTCTCATCGCCTCCGCCGTGCACTTCGCGGTGATCCCGGCGTGGGGCGCCCTGTCCGACCGCATCGGGCGGCGCCCGGTGTACCTGATCGGTGCGATCGGGGTCGGGGCATGGATGTTCCCCTTCTTCGCGCTGATCGACAGCAAGAGCTTCGGCAGCCTGCTGCTCGCCGTGACCGTCGGTCTGGTGCTGCACGGAGCGATGTACGCACCGCAGGCTGCGTTCTTCTCCGAGATGTTCGCGACGCGGATGCGGTACTCGGGCGCCTCCATCGGTGCGCAGTTCTCCTCGGTCGCCGCCGGTGCGCCGGCTCCCCTCATCGCCACCGCGCTGCTGGCCGACCACGACAGCTCCACGCCGATCGCGCTGTACGTCATCGCCGCGGCGCTGCTCACCGTGGTCGCCATCGGGTGCGCGCGGGAGACCCGCAGCCGTGACCTGGCGGAGGACGCCGTCGAGGACGAGCGGGCCGTGGTCGTGCGCTGAGGAACCCCGCGGAGCCGAACGGCCGGCCGCCCCCGCGCGGGGGCGGCCGGCCGTTTCAGCGTGCGACCGCGGCGGACATGAAGTGGAGCCGCAGCGCCAGCTGCACCTCCAGGGCACGTGCCGGGGACTGCCAGTCCGGGCCCAGGAGCCGGGCGATCCGCTCCAGGCGCTGGGCCACGGTGTTGACGTGGACGTGGAGCTCGTCCTTGGTGCGCACGGGGCTCATCCCGCTGGCGAAGTACGCGTCCAGCGTGCGCAGGAGGTCGGTGCCACGGCGCCGGTCGTACGCGACGACCTGTCCGATCGTGCGGTCGACGAAGCCGGCGATGTCACGTGAGTCCGCCAGCAGCAGCCCGAGGAAGCCCAGGTCCTGGGCCGCGGCGCCTTCCCCCGAGCGTCCGAGCAGCCGCAGTGCCTCCAGGCAGCGGCGGGCCTCGGCGTACGCCGGGGATATCGCGCCCGGCCGGGCGGCGGGCGCGTCGACCGGTGAGGAGGCGCCGACGGTGACCGGTTCGCGCAGGGCGCCGCCGAGGTGCTTGGCCGCATGGCGGGCCAGGCCGGCCGCGGTGTCGCCGGACGTGAGCGGCAGCAGCAGAACGGTGCCGCCGTCGCGTGCGGAGGCCAGCCCGTGCCGGGTCGCCGCCAGATGGGACGCGGCCGACCACAGGCGCTGCCGGTCGGCGCTCTCCCGTACGGCGGTGTCCCCCGGCAGGACGCCGTCGGGCGGCACTCCGTCGCGTCCCGTCACGTCCCCTCCCCTCGCGCCCCGTCCCGTCGCGTCCCGTCCCGTCGCGTCCCGTCCCGTCGAGTCCCGTGCCGTCGAGTCCCGTCCTCGCATGTCCCGCTCGGGTACGTCCCGTTCGTGGGTGCCCGGCGCCGACCGGTCGATCCGGGCGGCCAGAACCACGTGCGGGGCGTCGAAGTCGGCACGGAGGCGGGCGGCGCGTTCCCTCAGCAGCCGCCGGTCGCGCTCCGGCGCGTCCAGCAGGTCATCCAGCAGTTCGCCGCGTACCCGCTGCTCCGCCTCACCCGCCGAGCGGCGCGCGAGCAGCAGCAGGGAGGTGACCATGGCGGCGCGCTCCAGGGTGCGCCGGTCGACCGGATCGAGGTCCGGGTGGCCGCGCAGGACGAGCGCCCCGAGAACCTCGCCCCCCACCGAGACGGCCGCGACCCAGTCGTCCCCGTGCCGCACGGCCCGGCCGTCGCCGTGCGCCGCGCCCGGGAGCGGGCCTTCGGTGAACCCGACGGTCCCGCCGAGGACTTCGGACAGGGCGGCGGCCACGTCATGGACGCCTCCCCCGCGCAGCACCAGCTCCGTGAGGCGGTCGTGGACCTCGGAGGCGCGCTCGATGACTCCGCTGTGGGCGCGGATGATCTCGTTGGCCCGCTCCAGCTCGGCCAGCGCCGACCGGGTCTCGGCGAGCAGGTTGGCGGTGTCGATGGCGACGGCGGCGTGCGCCGCGAACGAGCCGAGCAGCGCGACCTGTTCGCGCTCGAAGACACGGGCGCGGCGGTCCGCGGCGAAGAGCACGCCGATGACCTGGCTCCCCAGGGTCAGCGGCACGCCGAGGATCGCCACGAGCCCTTCGTCCCGTACGCCCGAGTCGATGGTGCGGGTGTGGCGGAACCGTTCGTCGTCGAAGTAGCTCTCCGTCACGTACGGCCGGGCGGTCTGGGCGACGAGCCCACCGAGCCCCTCCCCCATGCCCAGGCGCAGTTGCTGGAAACGGGCGGACACCGAGCCTTCGGTGACCCGCATGTAGGTGTCGCCGGCGGCCGGGTCGTTGAGGCTCAGGTAGGCGACCTCCGTACCGAGCAGGGAACGCGCGCGCTGGACGATGGCGCGCAGCACGGCGTCCAGGTCGCGCAGTCCGGCCAGGTCGTGTGCCGTCTCGAACAGCGCGGACAGCTCCGCCTCCCTCCGCCGCCGACCCTCCAGCTCCGCGCGCACGCGCAGCGCGAGCTGCTTGGCGTGCTCCAGTGCGGCCAGCGCCTCGGGGCCGGCGCCGCTCGCACGGGCGAGCAGCGCGGGCCGGTCGTAGGCCTCGGCGGCCGCGCCGCGGGCGAGGAGCTCCAGGTAGGAGAGCTGTTCGTCGGACATGGTCACAGGGATACCTGCCGTACGGGGGGTCGCACCAGCCCTGTGGAAAACCCGGCGGCGGACCGGTCGGCGGTCCCGCGGGCCCCCTCGGCCCCCGCCGCCCCCGCTCGCGCCTCGACCGCCCGCGCCGCCCCCGCTCGGGCCGTGACCGTGCTCAGTGTGCGGTCCAGCCGCCGTCGAGGACGAGTGACGTACCGGTGATGAACGAGGCCTGCGGCGCGCAGAGGTAGGCGACGGCCTCCGCGACCTCCTCCGGTTCGATGAGCCGCTTGAGCGCCGTGTCCTTCAGCAGCACGTCGGAGAGGACCCGCCCGGCCGGGATGCCGTGGGCGGCCGCCTGGTCGGCGATCTGGGCCTCGACGAGCGGGGTGCGGACGTAGCCGGGGTTGACGCAGTTGGAGGTGACCCCGTGCGGAGCGCCTTCGAGGGCGGCCGTCTTGGACAGTCCCTCCAGACCGTGTTTGGCGGCCACATAGGCGGACTTGTAGGCAGAGGCGCGCAGCCCATGGACGGAGGAGATGTTGACGATACGGCCCCACTCCTGCCCGTACATGTGCGGCAGCGCTCCCCGGATCAGCCGGAACGGTGCCTCCAGCATCACGGTCAGGACCGTGCGGAAGGCCTCCGGCGGGAAGTCCTCGATCGGGCTGACGCGCTGCAGCCCGGCGTTGTTGACGAGGATGTCGGTGCCGGCCGCGGTCTCCTCGGCGGCGTCGAGGTCCGTGAGGTCGAGGACGTGCGGCTCGACCGCACCGGCCAGGCCCTGGGACGCCTCGGCCAGTGCCGCCAGTGCGGCGAGGCCGTCGGCGTCCCGGTCGACGGCCTTGACCTTGGCCCCGACGGCCGCGAGCCGCAGCGCGCAGGCCCGGCCGATGCCGCTCGCGGCACCGGTGACGAGCGCGGTGCGGCCGCCGAGGTCGAGGGAGGTGACGGTGGGGTGGGGTGCGGTCATGCTCCGCACCTTATGGAGCCGTGCCACCACGACGTATGTGTTCCAGCTCCATACTTCCGCTTATCACGCAGTGGTGGCGAACCATGTGGGCTCGTCGGCCAGGGCCTGCTTGATCCGGAAGAGGTCGCTGTCCCTCAGTGGTGGCAGCGCGTCGAGCGGGAACCAGCCCACGTCCAGCGACTCGTCGTCGTTGACACGCGCCTCGCCTCCGACGGCCCGGCAGCGGAAGGTCGTGTCCATGTACTGGCACTGGTCGCCGTTGGGGTACGTCACCGGCTCCGGCAGGGCCTCGACCAGGACGACCCGTTCCACCACGCACTCGACGGCGGTCTCCTCGTACACCTCGCGCACGGCGGCGAGGGCCGGCTGCTCCCCCGGGTCGGGGATGCCGGTGATGAGCGTCCACCGGCCGTTGTCGGCCCGTCTGCCCAGCAGCACCCGCCCCTCGTCGTCGAAGACGACGGCGGAGACGCCCGGCAGGAAGAGCAACTGGTGTCCGGCCGTGGCCCGGACGGCCCGGATGAAGTCAGGGATCGCCATGCCCACGACCTTAGGCGGAGACCTGCTCCGTCCGGGCGGCACGCCGGGTGCGGAGCGCTCCGGCGGCGGCCCGGACCAGCCCGGCCACGGCGAGCGCCACCAGGGCGGCTTCGGGAAGGGTGCCCAGCCGGGTGGCCGGGGTCAGGGAGGAGCGCAGCGGCACCTCGGAGACCAGGGCGTCCGGAGTGAACATGCGGGTCTCCTGGACGATGGTGCCGTCCGGCCGGATGATCGCGCTGACACCGCTGGTCACCGGGACGACCACGGAGCGGCTGTGCTCGACCGCCCGAACGCGTGACATGGCGAGCTGCTGGTAGGTCATCTCGCTTCGCCCGAAGGTGGCGTTGTTGCTCGGTACGTCGATGAGCTGGGCGCCGTGCGTGACGGTGTCGCGCACCGCCCAGTCGAAGGCCGCCTCGTAACAGGTGGCGAGGCCCACCCGGGTGCCGGCGAGGTCGAAGACGCCCACCTTCCCGCCGGGCCCGAAGTCCCGGCTGACACGGTCGACGTCGCTGTCGAAGAGGCGCACGAAGGACCGCATCGGGATGTACTCGCCGAACGGCTGCACATGCCGCTTGTCGTACGTGTCGGCGGGGCCGCGCTGCGGGTCCCACGCGATGAGCGTGTTGCGCAGCGGGCCCGTCTCGGGGGTGAGCACGGCGCCGATGACGGTGGGTACGCCGATGGCGCCGACCGCGCGGTCGATCACGGCGCGCGCGTCGCCGTTGCGGTAGGGATCGAGGTCGGAGGAGTTCTCCGGCCACAGCACGAAGTCCGGCTCGGCGACCTTGCCGGCGGCCACGTCGGCGGCGAGCTGCTCCGTGCGGCGCGCGTGGTTGTCGAGCACGGCGCGGCGCTGGGCGTTGAAGTCCAGCCCCAGACGGGGCACGTTGCCCTGGATGGCGGCGACGGTGGCGGTGCCGTCCTCGGCCGTGGCCGACACGAGCGGCAGCGCGGCGAGGGCGGCGGTGACCGGGACGAGGACGGAGAGCAGGGCCGTGGCGAGCGGGCCGCGTGGGACGGAGCGAGCCGCCCGGTACGCACGCAGCGCGCGGACCGCCTCGTACAGACCGAAGCCGCAGAGGGCGACGGCGAAACCGAGCACGGGCGTACCGCCGACCGCGGCCAGGGGCAGGAACACGCCGTCCGCCTGGCCGAAGGCGATCTTGCCCCAGGGAAAGCCGCCGAAGGGGACGCGCGCGCGTGCCGCCTCGCCGAGGATCCACACGGCGGCGGCGAACACCGGCCAGGCCGGCAGGCGCGACACCGCCGCGACACCGAGGCCGGTGGCACCGATGAAGAGCGATTCCGCGGCGACGAGCGCCAGCCACGGCACCGCGCCGACCTCCTCGCCCGTCCAGACGAGCAGCGGGAGGAGGAAGCCGAGCCCGGCCAGGTAGCCGAGGCCGAAACCCGCCCTGAGGCGCCGGCCGCGCAGGGTGGCACCCAGCAGGGCGAAGGCGGGCAGGGCGAGCCACCACAGGGGACGGGGCGGGAAGCTGAGGTACAGCAGGACCCCGGACAGCACCGCCGTTGCCGGTCTCATCAGGCGCCGCAGGAGCCGTGCGCTCCACCTGTGCTCGGCGGCGGGCGGGGGTGCGTCGTCGACAGGGGTCATGGTGGCGCTCACGTGCGGAGTCTACGGCGGCGGCCGCGGCGGGCGGGAGGGCGGCCCCGGCGGCTGCAACATCGTTTCTGCACAGCCTCTCCACACCTCGGGCCGGGCGCCGCTACGGTGAATGCCGGTCCTGTCCCATCAGGGACCCGTCAGTCGGGGGGGCGACGGGATGATCGCTGCGCCGAGACCTGCGCCGCAGTCCGTGCCGGAGTGTGTGCCGGTGCGTCCGCCGGAGACGGTCGCGGAGCCTGCCGCGGAGCGCGGCCGGGCGGCCGATGTGGTGGGTGCCGCGCTGCTGGGCGCGTGTGCGGAGTCGGCACTGGTCAGCGCCGCGGGCCGGGACGCCCGCCCGGAGGGGGTGCTGCTCGCGGTGCTCGCCCTCGCGGCGGGGTACGCGTGCGGGCGGATCGCCAGGGCGCTGCTGCCGGTCGCCGCCGCGGCGGCCACGGCGCTGGCGATCCTGGGCCTGATGACCGCCGCGCGGACGGGACTGCCGGGTCTGCCGGGCGCCACGGCCACCGGCGGGCCGCTGCCGGGCGACGCCGGTGCGTACGCGGCGCTGGCGGCCCTGGCCGCGGGGGCCGCCTGCTGTGCGGCCTCGGCGGTCCGGCGCCCGTCGCTGCGCCCGGCGCTGCGGCTGGTGGCGCTCGGTGTGGCCGGCACGTCCCTCGCCCTCGGGCCGGTCGCCGGGTGCCTGGCGGGCGCGGCGGTGCTTCTGTGCTCCCTGGCCGTGGCCCGGGCGCGGCGGCGGGGCCCCGTACTGGTGGGCCTGGCGCTGTCCGCGGGACTGGTGGTGTGTGCGTCGTGGGCGGTGGCCGAGGACGTCCTGGCGCCGGGGACAGGGGCTTCCGTCGAGGGCCCGCTCACTTCGTACCGGGTGCGGCTGTGGCGGGACGCGAGGGACGTCGTCCACCGGGAACCCCTGCTCGGGGCGGGTCCGGGCCGGTTCGGCGAGCTGAGCACCGCGGCCCGGGAGTCGCCGCGGGCCAGCGGCAGGCCGCACTCGGCGCCCCTCCAGCAGGCGGCCGAACAGGGCCTGGTGGGCGTCGCCGTGATGGCCGGGACGGGGGCCTGGCTGCTGTACGTCCTGTGGCGCTCACTGCGGCCGACCCCGGTGGTGCTGTCGGCCGCCGCGGCGCTCACCGCGCTCGCCGCGCTGGCCGCCGTCGGCAACGTGCTGAGCTTCACCCCGGTGACGACGGCCGCCGGGCTGCTGGCCGGTCTCGCGACGGCGCGCGCCGCGGTGACGACCGACGGCGCACCGGGCCGGCGGCCGGCGGTCGGTCGTCCTGGTGGCGGTGCCGGTGCAGGAGGCGGTGGCGGATGAAGTGGACCGCGCCCTCCGCGTTGTCGACCGTCACGGTGAAGCTGCGCCCGTCGCCCAGGGTCAGGACCAGGGCCTCGCCCCGGCGGACCACGACGGCCGTGCCCAGCTCGGGACGCCAGCGGTAGCCCCAGCCTCCCCACTGGCGCGGGGTGACGGACGGGACGAACTCGGCGCCGACGACGTGCTCCAGCGGGATGCGGCGGCGCGGCACGCCCATGTGGCCGCAGCGCACTTCGAGGGCGTGGTGGTCGACCGTGATCTCGACGTGGACGAAGGCGAGCGTGCCGAAGAGCACCAGCAGCCCCACGGTCACGCATCCGATCACCGCCATCAGCAGCGCCGGAACGCCCGTGGTCCACGGGGAGGCCACGGCCAGGGCGATGCCGAGGGCCACGCAGGCGGCGCCCGCGGCGGCGAGCAGCCACTGGACGCGGTTGGTCGCGCGGCCCGTCCAGATCTCGTGCCCGGGGTGGGTGGGGGCCGGCTCGCTGCGGGGGTGGTCCCTCATGCGTAGCAGGGTACTCACGTTCCGCTGTCGCGGCTCCTCGTGCCACAGGCGGGCGCCGCCCCGGGTGCCGTGCTGCGGCAGGGCGCGCGGCCCCGGAGCAGGGGGCCGCGGAAGGCCCGTCGGCCGGCGGGAGCGGTCAGCCGGTGGGCGCGACGGCGGCGAGCAGGCGGCCCTCCGCGTAGGTGAGCGCCGCCTCCGGGAGCCCGGAGGGGCGGCCGCTGAGCAGCACGGCGAGTGAGGTGCTGAGAGTGGCGGCCGGTGCGGGTGCGGCACCGATGCGGCGCAGCGCCTGGGCGGCCACGGCGCCGGCGGAGCCGTGCAGGTCGACGGGTGGCCGGCCGGCCGGCTGGACGGCGGCACGGATGCGCTCGGCGACGAGTTCGTAATGGGTGCAGCCCAGGACGACGGCCCTGACGTCGTCGGGGGTGAGGGCGGCGGCCGCCGCGATCGCCCGGTCGACGGCGTCCTCGTCGGCGTGCTGCACGGCGTCGGCGAGACCCGGGCACGGCACCTCGGTGACGTCGACCGACCCGGCGAACTCCCGGATCAGGTTCCGCTGGTACGGGCTGCCGGTGGTGGCCGGGGTCGCCCAGATGGCGACGGGGCCGCCGCTCGCGGCGGCGGGCTTGATGGCGGGGACGGTGCCGACCACCGGGATCCCGGGCTCCAGCTCCGCGCGCAGCGCGGGCAGCGCGTGGACGGAGGCGGTGTTGCAGGCCACGATCAGCGCGTCGGGGCGGTGGGCGGCGGCGGCCCGGGCGACGCCGAGGGCGTGCTCGGTGACGTAGTCGGGCGTACGGGGTCCCCAGGGCATGCCGTCGGGGTCGGAGGAGAGCACCAGATCGGCGTCCGGCCGCAGCCGGCGCACCGCGGCGGCCGCCGCCAGCAGGCCGATTCCGGAGTCCATGAGCGCGATCTTCACCCGGTCACCCTAGCCGACGCCCCTTGCGCTCCCCTCGTTGTGGGGCAGACTGCGACGAATGAGCACCATTGCGTGGATCGCGCTGGGGTCGCTGGTGGCGTGGGCCTGGCTGCTGCTCGGGCAGGGCTTCTTCTGGCGGACGGACCAGCGGCTGCCCCGGCGGGCCGACCCGGCCCGGTGGCCGTCCGTCGCCGTGGTGGTCCCGGCGCGGGACGAGGCGGAGGTCCTGCCCGTGAGCCTGCCGTCGCTGCTGGCGCAGGACTATCCGGGGCCTGCGTGGATCGTGCTGGTCGACGACGGCAGCAAGGACGGGACGGGGGATCTCGCCCGCGCGCTGTCCGTGCGGCACGGGGGGCTGCCGCTGACGGTGGCGACGCCGGGCCCGCCGGAGCCCGGGTGGACCGGGAAGCTGTGGGCCGTGCGGCACGGGATCGCGGTGGCCCGCGCGCGAGCAGTCGCGGGCGGCCCCGGGGCGGTGGGGGTCCCGGACCTGATGCGCGGCCCCGGAACGATGCGGAACCCGGAGGCGGCGGCCCCGGACGCGATGGGCGGCGGCCCGGACGCGGCGGATGACCGCCCGGACGCGGCGGGCGGCCCCGGAGCGGTGAGGGCCCCGGAGGCGGCGGACTGCCCGCACGCGGTGGGCGACCCGGACTACCTGCTGCTGACGGACGCGGACATCGCCCATGAGCCCGACAGCCTCCGGGAGCTCGTCGCCGCGGCCACGAGCAACCGCCTGGACCTGGTCTCGCAGATGGCACGGCTGCGGGTGGCCGGCGGCTGGGAGCGCCTGGTGGTGCCGGCGTTCGTGTACTTCTTCGCGAAGCTGTATCCGTTCCGGTGGACCAACAAGGACGGCGCACGGACGGCGGCCGCGGCCGGGGGCTGCATGCTGCTGCGCACGGAGATGGCGGACCGGGCGCGCCTGCCGGAGTCGATCCGGCAGGCGGTGATCGACGACGTGTCCCTGGCCCGGGCCGTACGGCGGGCCGGCGGACGGCTCTGGCTGGGCCTCGCCGAGCGGATGGACAGCGTCCGCCCCTACCCGCGGCTGGCCGATCTGTGGGGGATGGTGTCCCGCACCGCGTACGCGCAGCTCCGCCACAACCCGGTGATCCTTTTGGGCACGGTGGGCGGGCTGCTGATGGTGTACGCGGTACCGCCCGCCGCGCTGTGCGCGGGCCTGTTCGGGGGTGACCCGGCCGCGGGTGTGCTGGGCGCCGCGGCCTGGGCGGTCATGACGGGGACGTACATCCCGATGCTCCGCTATTACCGCCAGTCGCTGTGGACGGCGCCCCTGCTGCCGTTCACGGCGGCGCTCTACCTGGGCATGACGGTCGATTCCGCGGTGCAGCACCACCGGGGGCGCGGGGCGGCCTGGAAGGGCCGTACGTATCCGCGCCCGCAGGCGGCGCCGGAACGGTAGGGCCGGGGCGGCCCCGGTCAGTCCTTGCGGGCCGGCGTCCAGGTGAGGCCCCAGCCGTAGGTGGTGTCGACGGTCTCCTGGTGGGTGACGCCGGGCTGCGGGAGCAGGTAGCGGGCCTCCCGGCGGACGACGAGGTCGCCGTGCTCCTGGGTGATGAGGGCGAGTGCGCAGACGCGGGAGTTGACGGTGCAGGCGTCGAGGGAGAAGTCGACGGGGGCGCCGTGCTGCGGGTACAGGGTGACCGTGGCCTGCAGACCGGCGAAGCTGGTGGCCCCGTCGTAGATCGTGACGAAGACGAGGATGCGGCGGAACCGGTCCTTGTGGTCGAGGTTGATGGTGAGGTTCTCGCCGGTGGCTACGGCTCCGGTGCGGTCGTCGCCGTCGAGGTGGATGTACGGCGGCCGGTGCAGGGAGCCGAAGGTGTTGCCGAGCGCCTGGACGACGCCTTTGCTGCCGTCGGTGAGTTCGTACAGGGCGCCCAGGTCGAGGTCCACGTCGCCGGCGGCGAGCTTGGCGAACCAGCCCCGGCCGGAGCCGGCGGAGCGGCTGGTCCAGTCGAGGTTGACGCGCATGGTGCCGGAGGTTCCGCCCTGCTTGGTGAGCGAGACGGAGGGGGCGTTCTTGGTGAGCGTCACCTTGGTGAGCGCGACCTTGCGCGGGGCGGGCGCCGGACTGCCGGGCGTACCGGTCCGCCGGCCGGCGGGCACGTCCCGCGGCACCGCGGGCGGAGGGGTGGCCACGGGGTTCCGGGGCGCGGGCACCGACGGGCGGGACACGGGGGCGGACGGCCGGGACGGGGGCGCGGGGTTCCCGGACGCGGGCGGCCGGGGCGCCGGGTCCGCGGACGCGGACGGCCGGGGTACCGGGGCCGGGTGCCGAGGCGCGTCGACCGTGATGCCGAAGTCCGTTGCCAGGCCGGCCAGTCCGCTGCCGTAGCCCTGTCCGACCGCACGGAACTTCCACGCTCCCTGCCGCCGGTACAGCTCGCCCAGGATGAACGCCGTCTCCACGGTGGCGTCCTGGCTGTCGTACCGCGCCACCTCCGTGCCGTCGTCCGCGTCCAGCACCCGTATGCACAGCCCCGGCACCCGCCCGAAGGACGCGCCGTCCGCCGAGGCCGCGAGGACGATTTTCTCCACCGCGGGCTCCACGCGGGCGAGGTCGACGGCGAGGGTGTCGGTCACCGCCGGGCCGGATGTGCGCTTGCCTTCGTGCCGCACCGCGCCCGAGGCGTGCGCGGGCTGGTTGTAGAAGACGAAGTCCGCGTCGGAGCGCACCCTGCCCGACACGAGCAGCAGGGCGGACGCGTCGACGTCCGGCACACCGGGACCGGAACGCCAGCCCAATTCGACGCGAAGACTTCGCGCCGGCACGACGACATTGGCTCCTTTAATCATGGACATGACCACCCCTTCGCCGGTCCGACGCCTGGCGATTTATGTACCCGCCAACGTAATCGAGGAGACGGGGACGTGTCCGTCGAAGCGACGGGAAGACACCGGGAGGCCGGAGGGGGCCCGCCCGGGGGTCTGAGGACCGACCGCCGGTAACCCCTCCTCAGCATGGGTTTTACCCGAAGGGGCGCCCCCTTTTTGCCACCTTCGGTCACATTGGGGATCGATGGCCTCTCAGTACACGTAAAACAACCCTCTTACCGGGCTCCCCAAAAGCAGATCGTGGGCTTAACTTATGTGCCATGACCTCCCCCCGCTCCTACGGCGGCGCTTACTACGGCGCGCCGTCGTTCCCGGACACCCCGATCTACGACTCCCTCGTCGCGGAGCGGGGCACGCCTCAGATCGCCCCGATCCGAGTGCCTGCCGCGTACGACACCGGCAACAGCTACCTGCCGGCGCTGCCCGCGGCGCTCCCCGCCCTCCCGGCGGCACCCTCCCAGCCCGCCCCGTCCTACGGCGGTTCCTACGGCTACCCCCAGCCCGCCCAGATGCAGGCGCCGCAGCCCACTCCGCTGCATCAGGCGCCCGCTCCCTACATCCCCCAGCAGGCGACGGCGCCGCGCGGCTACGCCGGCCCCCAGCCCCCGCAGTACTCCCGGCCGGTCGCCACGGGGTACGAGGCGATGCGCCCGGCAGCCCCTCGTCCCGCGCCGGCGCCCGCGCCGGCTCCGTACGACGACCCGTACAACCGCCCCTACCAGGGCGGCGGGTACTGACCGAACGGCACCCGTGCCGGGGAGCGACTGGCAGGATGAGGCCATGCCGACTGCAGAAGTGAGCTCCCTGCACATCCATCCGGTCAAGTCGCTCGGCGGTTCCGCACCCGCCGAGGCGGTGGTCGAGCCGTGGGGGCTCGCCGGGGACCGCCGCTGGATGCTGATCGACGCCTCGGCGAAGGCGGTGACCCAACGCCAGCACGCACGGTTGGCGTTGGCCTCCGCCGCGCTCGGGGAGGGCGGCGGGATCACGCTGTCCGCGCCCGGGCGGAAGCCGCTGCCGGTGCCGGTGCCCTCCGGGGCCACCGGCACGGTCGTGACCGAGATCTTCGGGACGAAGGTGGAAGCCGTACCGGCCGGGGCCGCCGCCGACGCGTGGCTCAGCGCCTATCTCGGCGAGGACGTGCGGCTGGTGCACCTGGACGATCCGGCGCGCCGGCGTCCCATCGACCCCGACTACGCGCAGCCCGGCGAGACGGTCAGCTTCGCCGACGGCTTCCCGCTCCTGGTCACCACCACGGCCTCGCTCGACGCCCTGAACTCCCTCATCGCACAGGGCGACCACCCCGACGAGGGGCCCCTGCCCATGGAGCGCTTCCGCCCGACCGTCGTGGTCGACGGCACCGCGCCCTGGGACGAGGACCGCTGGACGCGGATAGCGATCGGCGAGGTCACCTTCCGCGTCGCCAAGCCGTGCGGCCGCTGCATCGTCACCACCACCGACCAGCGCACCGCCCGGCGCGGCAAGGAGCCGCTGCGCACCCTCGCCCGGCACCGCCTCATCGACCGGCGGATGGTCTTCGGCCAGAACCTGGTGCCGGAGGGCACCGGCACCCTGCGCACCGGGGACCCGGTCGAGATCCTCGGCTACCGGTAGACGGGACCGCCGGGTGCATGGTGCCCACGGCGGAGGGAACCCGGAAGGTCCGTACGCGCGTTGACGGACACGGAAGGGGGTGCCGAATTCCGTGCATACGGTCATGGGGCTCTGGCGCTGGCGGCACAACTCCCTGTGCCGGACCACCGATCTCGCCGAGGCGTGGGTGGCGTTCGCCGCCCTGGTGCTCGTCTGTCTGGCGGCGCCCGCCGCGGGCTTGCTCACCGGCGCGGCGACCCATGCGTCCGTCCAGCAGACGGCGCGGCTGCAGCAGGCGCACCGCCATCCGGTCACCGCGGAGGTGCTGGGTCCCGCGCGGGGCCGCGACGGTGTGCCGCGGGACCCGGACGCCTCGGCGGACCACCGGATGCGCAAGCCGGTGCGGGCGGGCTGGACGGCCCCGGACGGCACCCTGCGGACCGGGACGGTGAGCGTCGCCCGGCAGAACGCGCAGCCGGGCGACACGGTGCGGATCTGGACGGACGACCGGGGCCGCCCGGTGAACCGCCCCATGGACGCGTCCACGGCCCGCGAGCACGCCGCGCTGGCGGGCGCCGGTGTCGCCGTCGCGTCCGCGGCGCTTGTCGAGGGCGTGCGGCGGCTGGTCGTACGGCAGCTGACGCAACGGCGGTACGCGCGCCTGGACCGCGAGTGGGCCCGGACCGGTCCGGACTGGGGCAGGACGGGCGCGGGCAGCTGACCGGTCGGCCGGCCCTCGCCGCGCGCGCTACGGTGGTGCGACCGTTAGGGGAGCGACACGACGAGGTGGGGGGCTCAGCAGCACCATGGCACAGGGCACGGTCCAGGTGACGCACACCGGCACATCGCGGTGGCGGCGCCGCACGGGCGAGTACGCCTCTCTCGCCGCGGCCCTGGAGGCCGCCGGCGACGGCGACGTCCTGACCATCGCCCCCGGTACGTACCGGGAGAACCTGGTCCTGCGGCGGGCGGTCACCCTGCGCGGTGCGGACGGCGCGGCGGGTGCCGTACGGATCGCCCCGGCCGACGGCGTACCGCTGACCGTGCGCGCCTCGGCCACCGTGCAGGATCTGTACGTGGAGGGCCAGGACACCGCGGCGCCCGCGCTGCTGGTCGAGGACGGCACTCCGGAACTGCTGGACCTGCGGATCGTGACCCGCTCGGCGTCCGGGCTGGAGGTGCGCGGCGCCGCGCGGCCCACCGTACGGCGCTGCACCGTGGACAATCCGGCGGGGGTCGGGATCGGCGTACTGGACGGCGCGGGCGGCGTGTTCGAGGAGTGCGAGGTGGTCTCCGCCGGGCAGTCGGGCGTCACCGTGCGCGGCGGCGCGCACCCACGGCTGGAGCAGTGCCGCGTCCACCACACCGGCGGCGCGGGCTTCTCCGTGACCGGCGAGGGCAGCGGCCTGGAGGCGATCGGCTGCGAGGTGTACGAGACCAAGGGCAGCGGTGTCCAGGTCAGTTCGCGGGCCGCCGCGCACCTGACCGACTCGCAGGTGCACCGCACGTCGGCCGACGGCATCACCCTCGACACGGACGCGGTGCTGACGCTCTCCGACTGCGACATCCACGACGTCCCGGAGAACGCCGTGGACCTGCGTTCGCGTGCCGTCCTGACGCTGACGCGCTCGACGGTGCGGCGCTTCGGGCGCAACGGTCTGTCGGTGTGGGACCCGGGCACCCGGGTCGACGCCAATCAGTGCGAGATCCACGACAGCACCGGTGACTACCCGGCGGTGTGGGTCTCCGACGGTGCGACGGCCGTCCTGGACGCGTGCCGGGTGCACGACGTGCCCGACGCGCTGTTCGTGCTCGACCGCGGCTCGCGCGTGGACGTGGTGGACAGCGATCTGGGCCAGGTGCGCAACACGGCCGTCTCGGTCAGCGACGGCGCCACCGCACAGCTCGACGACTGCCGCATCCGGGAGGCGTCGACCGGTGCCTGGTTCCGGGACCACGGCAGCGGCGGCACACTCAACGGCTGCACCATGGACGCCGTGCAGACCGGCGTCATCGTCACCAAGGGCGCCGACCCGACCGTGGAGCGGTGCACCGTCATCTCCCCCGCCGAGGCCGGGTTCTACGTCTCCGCGGAGGGCCGCGGCACGTTCCACGGCTGCCGGGTGACGGGCAGCGGCGGGTACGGCTTCCACGTCATGGACGGTTGCCGTACGACGCTGAGACGGTGCCGCACGGAGCGGTGCGCGCGCGGCGGGTACGAGTTCGGCGAGGACCGTCCCGTGATGGAGGACTGCACCAGCGACGAGAGCGGCCTCACCGCCGCACACGCGCCCTCCGTTCCGGCCGCGACCGCCGCGGGCGTCGTGACGGCGACGCAGCCGGCCGGCGGGCTGCTGGGGTCCGTCCCGGCGCAGGCACCGGACCGGACACCCGCCGCGGCCGGCGGAGCGGCGCCCGCGGGGGCCCCGGCACGCGGCTCGCAGGAGGTCCTGGGCGAACTGGACGCCCTGGTGGGCCTCGACAGCGTCAAGCGGGAGGTCCGCACCCTCACCAACATGATCGAGGTCGGCCGCAAACGCCAGGAGGCCGGGCTCAAGGCCGCGTCCGTACGCCGCCACCTGGTCTTCACCGGCTCCCCCGGCACCGGCAAGACGACCGTCGCCCGGCTGTACGGCGAGATCCTCGCCTCCCTCGGGGTGCTGGAGCGCGGTCACCTGGTCGAGGTGTCCCGGGTGGACCTGGTCGGCGAGCACATCGGATCCACCGCCATCCGTACCCAGGAGGCGTTCGACCGGGCGCGCGGCGGGGTGCTGTTCATCGACGAGGCGTACGCGCTGGCCCCCGAGGACTCCGGGCGGGACTTCGGGCGCGAGGCGATCGACACGCTGGTGAAGCTGATGGAGGACCACCGGGACGCGGTGGTGGTGATCGTCGCCGGCTACACCGCGGAGATGGAGCGGTTCCTGACCGTCAACCCAGGTGTGGCATCCCGCTTCTCGCGGACCATCGCCTTCCCCGACTACGCGCCGGCCGAGCTGGTGCGGATCGTCGAGCAGCAGGCGGAGGAGCACGAGTACCGGCTCGGCACGGGAACGGGCGAGGCGCTGCTGAAGTACTTCACGGAGCTGCCCAAGGGGCCCGGCTTCGGCAACGGCCGCACCGCGCGGCAGACGTTCGAGTCCATGGTGGAGCGGCACGCGGGCCGGGTCGCGGAGCTCACCGAGGTGAGCACCGACGACCTGAGCCTGCTCTATCCGGAGGACCTGCCCGAGCTGCCGTAGGGTTCCGTCTCCGTACGCTGCTGCGGGAGCGGCAGCGGCAGGGCGGGCGGCAGCCGGTCGAGCAGGACCGCCCGTTCCTTGGCGAACACCGGGTCGGCCTGGTACTCGGAGTGGCCCAGGACCGGCTCGGGCAGCGGGTGTTCGTGGGTGCGGCCGTACGCCACCGGGTCCCGCAGCGCCAAGTGGTCGACCTCGGGCTTGTCGCCCTCCGCGGGGAGGTTCACCGGGCCGCCTATCGGGTCGGTGCGGCGCCACAGGTTGCGCCAGCAGTGCAGCTCCCGGTGGAGGGCGGCCAGGGGCCCGGGGCCGAAGTAGGCGGGGAACCACCGGCCGTACAGCCGCTCCAGGGGTGATCCGTAGGTGAGCAGGGCGACGCGGCATCGTGTGGCGGCGGGGAGCTGCCAGACGGCGGCCGCGGCGAGCACGCTGCCCTGCGAGTGGCCGGAGATGACCAGACGGCCGCCGGTGCGGCCCGTCCAGGACGACATCCGCCAGGCCAGGTCCGGCACGGCGCGCTCGGCGTAGCAGGGCGGGGCGAACGGGTGGGCGGCGCGCGGCCAGAAGGTGCCGACGTCCCACAGGATGCCGATGGTGCGCCGGGCGGAGGCGTCCTTGTAGGCGCGCCGTCCCCAGGTGACGAACAGTATGAAGCCGAACCCGACCAGCCAGGAGCCGAGGGCCTGAGCGGACTCGGCCACGCCCTCGACGAGCGGGTGCGTCCCGGCGAACGCCTTGCCGGGCACGGTGCCGCTCGCCCTGGAGCCGGCGACGGCGAGCGCGCCCAGCAGCAGTGTGGCGCCGGAGACCAGGCCGACGATGCCGGGAGCCGCGTCGGTGAGCGCGGCCCGTGCCCGGACCGCGGCGATGCGGCGGCTGCGGACGGGGTCGGGCCGCTCGCCGTCGTACTCGCCCTCCACGACGGGGACGAGCCGGCGGGCGGTGAGCGCGGTGCGCAGCGCGAGGAGCAGCACCGGGACGAGCAGCAGGAGCAGCAGGACGGGGATCACGGACGCCTGCCAGCTCAGCAGCACGGGCGGGCCGACGATGGGGCCCTGTCCGGTGCCGGGCGTCGCGGGCCCGTCCAGCCAGTCGGCGACGCGCTGGGCGATCCCGCCGGTCATCACGCCGCCGAGTGCGCAGGCGAGCATGGCGACGGCCGGGCCGCCGAGCCCGTACAGGACGGTACGGGTGTGCGGCGCGCGGCGGTGCAGGCGCAGGGCGACGGCGGCGAGGGCCACCACGAGGATTCCCTGGGCCAGGACGATGAAGCTGAAGGTGGTGTCGCCGGGGAGGGTGCCGGTGGAGCGCCATCCGGGGCGGGACCAGCCGGCGTACAGCAGGGCGAGGGCGAGGAGCGCGAGGGACCCGCCGGGCAGCCAGGTGACCAGGACGCCGTCGAGGCGGTGGTCGAGCCGCCGCTCGCTGCGGCCGCGGCGGCACACCACCGTGACCACGACCACCGCGCCGAGCAGCAGGGCCCCTTCGACGGCCCAGCCGAGGATCTCGCGGGTGGTGCTCGCGGCGCCGCGGTCGTGGCGGGCCGCGGCGCCGCCGACCGCGGCGGCGACGGTGAGGAATCCGGCGGCGGTGTGCGCTGCGCGCAGCCGGGCGACGAGCCGGCGGCCGTACCAGAAGCCGGGGCGGCCGAGGGCGGGGCGCGGCCGGAGGCCCGGTGTGCCGTCGCCGTCCTGTTCGCCGCGGGGCGGGCGCTGGGCCTCGTACGCGCTCCAGGTGCGGTTGGACAGGTACCACAGCAGCCCGACGAGCGCGGCGGGCAGCAGCGCGGCGAGCGCGAGGCGGCGGCCCGGCTGCGACCACCAGCCGCCCTGGGAGACGGACAGGAAGCCCAGCCAGGAACGCTCGTCGGCGCAGCGCACGGAGCCGGCGCACTGCCAGGCCGCCAGGTCCAGCGCGACCTCGCAGGCGGCGGCGGTGAGCAGTACGGTGAGGCTGAGGGCGACCAGGCGGACGAGCACGCCGTAGAGCCGGACCGCGGCGGCCTGCCCCTCGGCCGGGGGACGCATCCAGTGCGCCAGGTTGACGACCATGAAGGGCAGGAGCAGCAGCCACAGGGCGCGTGATCCGTTGCCGGAGGTCAGGTTGCACCAGCAGTACGCCTCCTGGACCGGGCCGTGGCGGAACCGCTCGGGTTCGTTCTCGGCGTACCGGTCGGCGGCGCGCCGGTGGATGGCGGCGGTCTCGTCACCGGTGACGCGGACGGTGCGGGGGTCGTCGAGCATGTCCGCAGGGGTGGTTCCGCCGACGCCGTGGACGAGGAGTTCGAGCGCGGCACCGGGGGCCGGTCCGGCGGGCTCCGTCTCCGGGGTGGCAGGGGGCACTTCGGGCTCGCTCTCTGCGGGACGGGGAGGGGTGGCGGTGCGGGGTGGTGGCGGTGCGCTGCACCAGGATCGTCCATCGGGGCCGCGCCGCGCAGGTCCCTCACGCAATCTCCCCGCCGTCCCGGGCGGGGCGGCCCGTGGCAGGATGAGGGGCCTTGCCAGCCTGTCGACGACCTGGAAGGACCGGCCCCTGCGGTGAGCGACAACCACAACCTCCTCGCGGAGCAGCGGCGCGCCTTGATCCTGGACGAGGTGAGGCGGCGCGGCGGGGTGCGGGTCAACGAACTCACCCGCCGGCTGAACGTGTCCGACATGACCGTGCGCCGGGATCTGGACGCGCTCGCGCGCCAGGGCGTCCTCGCCAAGGTGCACGGCGGCGCGGTGCCGGTGGCGGAGGCGAGTACCCACGAGCCGGGCTTCGAGGCGAAGTCCTCGCTGGAGCAGAGCGCGAAGGAGGACATCGCGCGGGCGGCCGCCGTGATGGTGGGGCCGGGCAGCGCGGTCGCCCTGTCGGGCGGTACGACCACGTACGTCCTGGCACAGCACCTGCTGGACGTACCGGACCTGACGGTGGTGACCAACTCGGTGCGGGTGGCCGACGTGTTCCACGCGGCGCAGCAGACCGCGCCGGGCGGCGCGGCGCGGCCGGGCGCGGCGACGGTGGTCCTCACCGGCGGAGTGCGTACGCCGTCGGACGCGCTGGTCGGTCCGGTGGCGGACCAGGCGATCCGCTCGCTCCACTTCGACGTGCTGTTCCTCGGCGTGCACGGCATCTCGGTGGAGGCGGGGCTGTCCACGCCGAACCTCGCCGAGGCCGAGACGAACCGCCGTCTGGTCCACTCCGCGCGGCGCGTCGTGGTGGTCGCGGACCACACCAAGTGGGGCACGGTCGGCCTGAGTTCCTTCGCCCGGCTGGACGAGGTCGACCACCTGGTGACGGACCCGGGCCTCTCTCCTCAGGCCCGCGCCGAGATGGCGGAGCACCTGCCGGGGCTGATCGTGGCGGGCGAGGACGAGGCATAGGGGCGCTCCATGGGTGTGTTCCGGGTCGAGCGGGAAACGCCGGCGGGGGTCGCGGAGGCGTGGCGGCGGGTGACGGACTGGCGGGCGCACGCGCGGCTCGTGCCGTTGACGCGGGTCACGGCGGCGACGGCCGGGGAGACCCGGGCCGGGAGCCGCTTCACCGCGCGGACGGGGGTGGGGCGGTTCGGGTTCGACGACCCGATGGAGGTCGTGCGCTGGGAACCGCCGGTGGCCGGCCGGGCGGCGGGCCGCTGCCGGCTGGAGAAGCGCGGCCGGGTGGTCACCGGGTGGGCCGAGATCGCCGTGCGGGAGACGGCGGCGGGCGGGACGCGGGTGACGTGGACGGAGGAGGTGCGGCTGCGCGGGCTGCCGCGGGCGTGCGACGCGCTGCTCGCACGGGCCGGGCGACTGGTCTTCGGGCGGGCGCTGGCCGGTCTGCTCCGCGAGCGTACGGGGAGCGGCGGGGCAAGTCTCTGACGGATCGTCAGTTGCGGTGGTCTGCGGTGGCCACCGGTTGCGGCTCGTCCGGCTCGATGAGCCGGTGACGACTCACGAGCCGGTCCGGCGCGGTCGGCGGTGAGGGTGCGGCGGGTGGGCCCGCGCGTGGGGCGGCAGGGTCAGTCGGGCCAGGCGCCGGTGCGCAGGAACTCGTCGATGGTGGCGCTGTACGGGGTGATGTCCAGGCCCTGTTCGGCCAGCCAGTCGTCGGAGTAGTACTTGTCCAGATAGCGCTCGCCGGGGTCGCAGATCAGCGTGACGACGCTGCCGGTGCGCCCCTGTGCCACCATCTCGGCGACGATCTTCAACGCGCTCCACAGGCCGGTGCCCGTGGAACCCCCGGCCTTGCGCCCGATGGCGTTCTCCAGGGCGCGTACGGCGGCGACGCTCGCCGCGTCGGGCACCTTCATCATGCGGTCGACGGCGCCGGGCACGAAGCTGGGTTCCATCCGGGGCCGGCCGATGCCCTCGATCCGGGAGCCGCAGTCGCTGGAGGCCAGCGCGTTGCCGGTGGTCCACCCCTCGAAGAAACAGGAGTTCTCCGGGTCGGGAACGCAGATACGGGTGTCGAACTGCATGTAGTGCACGTAGCGGGCGATGGTCGCCGACGTGCCGCCCGTGCCGGCGGTGGCGACGATCCAGGCGGGTTCCGGGTAGCGCTCCAGGCGCAGTTGCTGGTAGATCGACTCGGCGATGTTGTTGTTGCCGCGCCAGTCGGTGGCGCGCTCCGCGTACGTGAACTGGTCCATGTAGTGGCCGCCGGTCTGCACGGCGAGCGCCGCGGCCTCCTCGTACATCTTGCGCGAGTCGTCGACGAAGTGGCACCGGCCGCCCTGGAATTCGATGAGCCGGATCTTCTCGGGGCTGGTGGTGCGCGGCATGACGGCGATGAACGGCACGCCGACGAGACTCGCGAAGTACGCCTCGGAGACGGCGGTGGAGCCGCTGGAGGCCTCGATGACGGGCTTGCCGGGGCGGATCCATCCGTTGCACAGGCCGTAGAGGAACAGCGAGCGCGCCAGGCGGTGCTTGAGGCTGCCGGTGGGGTGGGTGGACTCGTCCTTCAGGTAGAGGTCGATGCCCCACTGCTCGGGCAGCGGGAAGCGCAGGAGGTGCGTGTCGGCGGACCGGTTGGCGTCGGCCTGGACCTTGCGTACGGCGTCCTTCAGCCAGGACCGGTACTCGGGGTCGCTGCGGTCCACATCGATGGTTCCGGCCGCACCGGCCGGCTCAGCTTGCTCAACGGTGCTCACGCGTGCCACTCCTCGTCTTCCGCCACTGCTGCCCCTTCCTTGAACATACCCTCCTCACCTGCGCAAACGATGACTTTGATGCCCTATAGGGCGAGCTTGGGGACCGTGCTCCCTACGCGCCCTGGTGTACGGGCGGGTCGTTGTGCAGACTGACCGGACCGGCAATCCGCGCGAAGGGGGCGGCAGAGTCATGGCGGAGCCTGATTTCAGCGCCACGGGCGTACGCATCGAGCGGTGGCCGCGTTCGCTGACGAGGGCGGGCGAGGTCCTGATCAAGGACGGCAAGCTGGCCCTGCTGACCAGCTACGGGCGGGTGATCGACAGTGCGCCGGTGCGCGCCGTCCGGGCGGGCAGGCCGTGGTTCGCGGGCCGGGACGGAGCCACGGTGGCCACGCTCAACGGCCACCGGTACCGGCTCACCATGGGGCAGCGCAGCCGCAGGCCGGACAGCACCGCGACAGCGCTCGCCGGGCGTTTCCTGGAGGCTGTCCGCAGGGCGGGCTCCGGTCGCGGCTGACGCGGCCGGACGGGCGGACGGGCGGCCCGGCGCCGGGGAGCCCGTGTACGAGCACGGGCACGTGCACGAGTACGAGCCGTGTACCGAGCACGGGCACGTGTACGAGTGCGAGCCCGTGTACGAGTGCGAGCCCGTGTACGAGTGCGAGCCCGTG
>NZ_KL591003.1:300256-320170 GCF_000716335.1 Streptomyces sp. NRRL S-118
TACGAGTGCGAGCCCGTGTACGAGTGCGAGCCCGTGTACGAGTGCGACGAGGGCGACAAGCGCGACGGCGGGCGGGAGCGGCGCAGGAGCCGGATCCCGTGCGGTGGGCGCGACGGCAGGGGCCGAGGTGCAGTCAGTGGCCGCGAGTTGCGCGGCGGTCACCCTTGGGCCACGCTGGTTTGACATCACTACTCAGGGTGCACCGGCGGTGACGCTGCGATCCAGCCCGCCGGACCAACAGCCAGCCATCCACTGGATCCGATCTCCGTCTTCTTCCGGACCTATTTCGGGGAGTCGCAGCCGTGATCAGCCAGGCAAGCAGGCAGTGCACGGTAGAGCTCCAAGCCCTGCCGTCGCGGATCGGTCAGGTCCGCAGAATCGTGTCGGCGCAATTGCGCTACTGGAACCTCGACAGTCTGATCGAGAAAGCCGCACTCGGTGTCACCGAGCTGCTGACCAACGTTCACCAGCACGCCGAGCCGGACAAGGTCTGCACCGTCGAGCTCGAACTGCTCCTCGACCGGCTGACGGTCTCGGTCCACGACCACGACCCCCGCCTCCCGGTACCCAAGGCCAACGCCTCCGACGCGCTCGCCACTTCGGGGCGCGGACTGGCGTTGATAGAGGCGTTCAGCGAGAGCTGGGGCGCACGCCCGCAGGGCGATGCGGGGAAGGTCGTGTGGTTCACCCTTCCGGCGCCTTCGGCCACGCCGATCGCGATCCCGGCCCTCCCCGTGTACGGGGCCGCCACCGGCGGTCCGTTCACGGAGCCGGTTCCTTTCGAACCGGTCGACACCGTCCTCGAGCGGCCCGCGGCCGCCCGGTCCGCCGTGGCGGGCTGACCGGGCGACGGTACGGACCACGCCGTACGGGTGCGGCGGTACGGGCTGGGCGGCACGCGGTGGGTACGCGGTTGCGGAGTGCGTCATGGTGCCCCGGGAGGGCGGGGCGGCAGCACGGCGGCACCGGCGGTCACACCCGGCCGCCGGCCGTGCGGCCGGCTGCCCTGCTCGCCGGGCCGGCGAGCGTGCGGGGGTTCGACGTCCGCGCCGGCGGCGGCGCCCGGCGGGGTCCGGGCGCGCTAGGAGGCGTCCAGCGGGGCCGGGGGACGGCCCAGCGCGGCGAGCGGGTCGTCGAGAACCGGCTGCCAGGCCAGTTCGGCAGCACCGGCGAGACTGTTGTGGTCCAGGGTGCAGCCCAGGATCGGCACGCCGCCGCTGCGCCCCCACAGGCTGCGGTCGGCGACCACCGCACGCAGCCGCTCGGGATCGGCGGCCAGGAGTTCACGGTGCAGGCCGCCGAGGATGATCCGGTCCGGGTTGAGGATGTTGACCAGGCCCGCCAGGCCCAGGCCGAGCCGGTCGACGAGCTCCTCCGTGGCGGCCCGTACGGCCGGGTCGTCGCCCTCCGTCCGGAGCAGGTCCCGGGCCTGCTGCAGGAGCGAAACCTCGGGGCCGGGCTCGCGCCCTGCGGCGGTGAGAAAGGCGAGCGGGTCGGCCTCGACGTCGAGGCAGCCGCGGCTGCCGCAGTAGCAGGGACGGCCTTCGGGGTTGACCGTGAGGTGCCCGACTTCGAGGGCGAGGCCCGAGCTTCCGGTGTGCAGGCGCCCGTCGAGGACCAGGGCCCCGCCCACGCCCCGGTGTCCGGTGGCGACGCACAGCAGGTGCTGCGCCCCACGGCCGGCGCCGTGCCGGTGCTCGGCCAGGGCGGCCAGGTTGACGTCGTTGCCGGTGAAGGCCGGCCCCTCGATGCCCGCCTTGCGCACCTGCTCCGCGAAGATGTCCCGGACCGGGGCCCCTGCGGGCCAGGCGACGTGCAGCGGGTTGAGGGCCGTGCCGTCCGGCTCGGCGACCGCGGACGGCACGGCGAGGCCGGCGCCCACGCAGCGGCGCCCGCTCTCGCGCAGCAGCCCGGCGCCCGCCTCGACGACGGCCGCGAGCACCTGGGCGGGGTCGGCGGTGACGGTCACGCAGCCGGGCGCGGTGGCGACGATGCGCCCGCCGAGGCCCACGAGGGCGGCGCGGAAGCCGTCGGCGTGCACCTGGGCGGCGAGGGCGACGGGGCCGTTCTCGTCCACGGTGAGCCGGTGCGAGGGACGGCCCTGGGAACCGGCGGCGGCACCGGGCCGGGAGTCGACCCGGATGAGCCCGAGCGCCTCCAGCTCCGCGGCGACGGCGCCGGCGGTGGCACGGGTGACGCCGAGCTCGGCCGTGAGCACGGCACGCGTGGGCGCGCGCCCGGTGTGCACCAGCTCCAGCGCGGGGCCGAGCGCGCTGCGGCCCCGGTCCAGCCGTGATCGGGTCATGGTCGCCTTGCCGTTCATGGGGGCGAGTCTCCCATGATCCAGCATGCGGACGGTCCTGCCCGTCCTGTCCAGTCCTGGGGCCCCGCCGGCGGCCCTTTTCGCGCCCTCCCCCGCCTTTCTCGGGGCGCGACTCGCGGCGGACGCGCGACCCTTCTCGCGGCGCGACTCGCGGCGGACGTGCGGCGCGGTTCGACGGGGCTGCTCGCGGCCCGGCTCGACGGGGCTGCTGTTTCGGGTGGTCGTGGACGGGTACTGCGGGTGGCTGATGCAAGGTGCGGGAGGTTCCATGTCACGGTCCGACACCAAGGCGACGGTGCGGGCCCTGCTCGACGGGCAGGGGCGCACGTACGCGGAGGAGGCCGGGATCCGGCTCAAGGACACCCCGCAGCCGCTGTACGAGTTGCTGGTCCTGGCCCATCTGCTGAGTGCCCGCATCCGCGCGGACACCGCGGTCGCGGCGGCGCGCGCCCTGTTCGCCGCCGGGATGCGGGACGCACGGCACATGAGCGACGCCGACTGGCAGCAGCGCGTGGACGCACTCGGCAAGGGCGGCTACCGGCGGTACGACGAGCGCACGGCCACCCAGTTGGGCCGGGCCGCCGAGCTGGTCCTCGACGCGTACGGCGGCGATCTGCGCCGGATGCACGAGAAGTCCGGCGGCGACCCTGAGCGCCTGCGCGCGCTGCTGCAGGAGGTGCCGGGCATCGGGCCCGCCGGCGCGGACATCTTCCTGCGGGAAGCGCAGGGCGTATGGCCGGAGCTGGCGCCGTACCTGGACGACAGGACGCTCGACGGGGCGGAGCGGCTGGGCCTACCGACGGACCGCGAGGAACTGGCGGGCCTGGTCGGGAGGAAGGAGCTGCCCGCGCTGGCGGCGGCGCTCGTGCGCGCCGCGCTGGACCGGCACGTCGTCGACGACGTCCGCGAGACAGTCAACGAGACCCAGGGAGGATCCGGATGAGCACCGCCGACCGCGGCGAACTTCCGCTGCCCGATTACGACCAGCTGTCCGTCGGAACGCTGGAGCACCGTATCCGCGCACTGAGCGCCGAGGACCTGACGCAGCTGCTGCACTACGAGCACGAGCACGCCGACCGCCCGATGGTCGTCCAGGTCCTCACGGCCCGGAAGCACCAGCTGGACCAGGGAGCCACCCCGTCCGGCGGCGACCCGGCGGCGTGGCGTCCGGAGCAGGCCGGCCAGGCCCGCGGCGGCTCGCCCGTCACCCCCGCGACCTCGCCCCAGCCCATGAGCCCGCCGCCGCACGGCACGCCGGACCAGAGCGGAAAGCCGAAGGGCAACATGCAGCGCCCCTGACGCGGGAACGCCGCCCCTGAGTCCTCGGGGCACACGCCACGAGTGCAGGGGCGGCCCGAGCCGGCGAATGGCCGACCGGGCCGCCCCGCTTCGTATCGGTCCCCGAGGATTCACACCGGTCCGAATCGGTCCGCGACGCTTCGCATCGGTTCGTATCGGTCCACGACGTTCCTACTTGGTGCGATGGTCAGGGCGGTGCGGTGAGCCCGATCCGGACGGCCCTGCCCGGGAGGGGAACGGGGCAGGGGCCGGGACCGGTGGTTGTACGCGGCTGGGGCTGACCCCTATCCTGAGTTTGTGCCGCTACTAAACAAACTACGGACGGCCGTTCCGGGGACACCCGGCGGAGACCCCGCCGCACGCTCCCTGTCCCGCCTCCGCACCGCCCTGACCTTGTTCTTCGCGCTCGACGGCTTCCTCTTCGCCGGCTGGGTGGTACGCATCCCGGCCATCAAGGAGCAGACCGGTTCCTCCCCGAGCGACCTCGGGCTCGCCCTGCTCGGCGTGTCGGCCGGCGCCGTCGTGACCATGACGCTCACCGGCCGGTTGTGCCGCCGCTTCGGCAGCCATCCGGTCACCGTCGCCGCGGCGGTGCTGCTCTCCCTGAGCATCGCGCTCCCGCCGCTCACCCATTCGGCACTCACGCTCGGTCTGGTCCTGCTGGTGTTCGGCACCGCGTACGGCGGCATCAACGTGGCGATGAACAGCGCCGCCGTCGATCTCGTCGCCGCGTTGCGCCGCCCGGTGATGCCGAGCTTCCACGCGGCCTTCAGCCTCGGTGGCATGTTCGGCGCCGGACTCGGCGCGCTGGTCGCCGGCGGCCTGTCCCCCACCGCTCACCTGCTCGGCCTCACGGTCGCCGGCCTCATGCTGACCGCGGTGGCCGGTCCCGTACTGCTGCGCCACCCGTGCCCCGCGCCGCCGGAGGCGCTGCCCGCCGAGAAGGCGCCCGGGGGGCGGCGCCTCGACCGGCGGGCGCGCGGCGCGGTCGCGGTGTTCGGCGTGATCGCGCTCTGCACGGCGTACGGGGAGGGTGCGATGGCCGACTGGGGCGCTCTCCATCTGGAGCAGGACCTCGCCGCCCATCCGGGTGCGGCAGCGGCCGGCTACTCGCTCTTCGCGCTCGCGATGACGGCCGGACGACTGTCCGGTACGGCGCTGCTGCAGCGGCTCGGACAGACCAGGACCCTGGTGGCGGGCGGTGCGACGGCGGCCGTGGGCATGCTGCTGGGCGCGCTCGCGCCGACGGTGTGGCTCGCGCTGGCCGGGTTCGCCGTGACGGGGCTCGGCCTGGCGAACATCTTCCCGGTGGCGGTGGCGCGCGCCGGGGCCCTGGCCGGTCCCGGCGGGGTGGCCGCCGCGTCCACGCTCGGCTACGGCGGGATGCTGCTCGGGCCGCCCGCGATCGGCTTCCTGGCGGACTGGTTCTCGCTGCCGGTCGCCCTGACGACGGTGGCGGTGCTCGCGGGCGGCGCGGCGGTGATCGGGTACGCGGCCCGGAACGCCTCGACCGTACGGTGACGGCAGCCCGCGGTCCGGGTGCGCTTCGCGCGTGCGGGCCCGGGCACGCGGTCCCGACGAGCGTCCGGGGGCACGGGGACGCGGTCCGGGCGGCCGAGCCCGGTGAGCGATCCGGGCACGCGGTCCCGACGAACGGTCAGGGGACACGGTCGGGGGGACGCGGTCCGGACGGGCGGGGCAGCGCGTCGGGGCCGCATGCCGAAATGCGCGGGCGGAAAGCCGGCGGTCGCTGCCAGAATCCCGGCATGGAGATCACCGCTCACATCAAGTCCCTCGCGCGCGAAGGCGAGTTGCTGGCCGATGCCGCCGAGAAGGCCGGCCCCGGCGCGCCGGTACCCACCTGTCCCGGCTGGCAGGTGCGGGACCTGCTGCGGCACACCGGCATGGTGCACCGCTGGGCCCGCGCCTTCGTGGTGGAGGGGCACACCTCGTACCACCCCGACGGCGGGGAGCCCGACCTGGACGGCGACGCACTGCTGGAGTGGTTCCGGGAAGGGCACCGGCTGCTGGTCGCGGCGCTGACCGAGGCGCCCGACACCCTGGAGTGCTGGACCTTCATGCCCGCGCCGTCGCCGCGCGCCTTCTGGGCCCGGCGCCAGGCACACGAGACCACCATCCACCGCGTGGACGCCCAGTCCGCGCTCGGGACGGCGGCCCCCGGTGCCGTGAGTGCGCGCGTGGACGCGGAGGTTCCCGCGGAGGTTGCCGCGGACGGGATCGACGAGCTGCTCCGCGGCTTCCACGCCCGCGAGAAGAGCCGGGTGCGTACGCAGGAGCCGGGTGTACTGCGCGTACGGGCGACCGACACGGGTGACGTGTGGACCGTCCGGCTGTCGGCGGGGCCGCCGCGCGCGACGCGCGGCGGCGACGGAGCGGCGGACTGCGAACTCCACGGAACTGCCGAGCAGCTCTACCTGACGCTGTGGAACCGGCTTCCGGCCGGGACGGTGACCGTGACGGGCGACGAGCGGCTGGCCCGCCTCTGGCGCGAGACCTCCGCCGTCAACTGATCGTAGAGCTCGTCGCGGACCGGGCTCCGTCCGCCAGCACCCGGCTCAGCACGGCACGCTGGAGGGGCCGCACCTCGGCGTGCCGGGCGCGGCCCTGCTCCGTCAGCGCCACCCGCACACCGCGCCGGTCCTCGCTGCACATGCCGCGCGTGACGAGGCCGTCCTTCTCCAGGCGGGCCACGAGCCGGGACAGGGCGCTCTGGCTGAGGTGCACCCGGGACGCGAGTTCCTGGACGCGATAGGAGCAGCCGCCGTCCTGCGGGGACCCTTCGGCGAGCACGTCGAGGACCTCGAAGTCGCTGGCGCCGAGTCCGTAGGGGTGCAGCTCGCGGTCGAGTTCGGACGTCGTACGGGCGTGCAGCGCGCGCACGTCGTGCCACTGCTCCACGAGCGCACGCTCGGACTTCATCGCTGCCATGACCCCAAGTTAGCAGAGACGACGCCCTTCGTTGCATCGGAATTAAATGCACTTGCATTCAATGCATGTGCATGTAGTCTCCTGCTCATGACTTCTCCGCTCACCGTTCCCTCCCCCGCGCCGCAGGAGCGCTGGAGCCCGCAGCTGTGGGGCACCCTGCTGGTGCTGTGCGCCGCGATGTTCCTCGACGCCCTCGACGTCTCGATGGTCGGTGTCGCCCTGCCGTCCATCGGGGCCGACCTCGGCCTGTCCACCGCCACCCTGCAGTGGATCGTCAGCGGCTACATCCTCGGCTACGGCGGCCTGCTGCTGCTCGGCGGCCGCGCCGCCGACCTGCTCGGCCGCCGCCGCGTCTTCCTCATAGCCCTTGCCGTCTTCGCACTCGCCTCGCTGCTGGGCGGTCTCGTCGACTCCGGCCCGCTGCTGATCGCCAGCCGCTTCATCAAGGGCCTGAGTGCCGCGTTCACCGCGCCGGCCGGCCTGTCGATCATCACCACCACGTTCAAGGAGGGTCCGCAGCGCAACCGGGCCCTGTCGATCTACACCACCTGCGCCGCGACCGGCTTCTCCATGGGGCTGGTGCTGTCCGGCCTCCTGACCGAACTGAGCTGGCGCTGGACCATGCTGCTGCCCGCGCCGGTCGCGCTGATAGCCCTGGCCGTCGGCATCAAGCTCATCCCGCGCAGCCCGCGCGACGACGCCCGCGGCGGCTACGACCTGCCGGGCGCCGTCACGGGTACGGCGGCGATGCTGCTCCTGGTCTTCACGGTGGTCGAGGCGCCCGAGGCAGGCTGGTCCTCGGCCCGCACCCTGCTGTCGTTCCTGGCCTCCGCCGTCCTGCTCGCTGTCTTCGTGACCGTCGAGCGCCGCACCGCGAGCCCGCTGCTGCGGCTCGGCGTGCTCCGCTCCGGCACACAGCTGCGGGCGCAGCTGGGCGCCGCCGCCTTCTTCGGCTCGTACGTCGCCTTCCAGTTCATCGTGACGCAGTACATGCAGTCGCTGCTCGGCTGGAGCGCCCTGCAGACGGCGCTCGCGTTCCTCCCGGCCGGCGTACTGGTGGCGCTCTCCTCCACCAAGATCGGTGACGTGGTGGACCGGTTCGGCACGCCCCGCGTGATCGCGACCGGCTTCGCGCTCCTCGTCGTCGCGTACGCGATCTTCCTCCAGGTGGACCTGACGCCGCGGTACGCCGCCGTCATCCTGCCGTCGATGCTGCTGCTGGGCGCGGCCTGCGCGCTGACCTTCCCCTCGCTCAACATCCAGGCCACGAGCGGCGTCGACGACCACGAGCAGGGCATGGTGTCGGGGCTGCTGAACACCTCGGTCCAGGTGGGCGGCGCCCTCTTCCTCGCCGTGGTGACCGCCGTCATCACCGCGGGCGGCGCCGAGGGCGGCTCCAAGCAGGAAGTGCTGGACAGCTTCCGGCCCGGCCTGACCGTGGTGACCGCCATCGCGCTCGCCGGCCTGCTGATCACCCTGACCGGTCTGCGCCGGCGCCGTGCCGGGCAGCCGTCGGTGGTGGTGGCGAAGTCCCCCGCCGCTGCCGGGGACGCGCACGAGCGGCACGACCACCGGGAGCCGGACGCGCTCCACGGACAGCAGGTCGAAACCGTCGCCGTACGGGACTGACGCACCGGTTGCGCGATACGCCGCCGCGCGGCCGACGGGCGATTTCCTTGCCCGCCGGCCGCGCGGGCGGCGACACTGCGGTGCATGGGCACACGAGATCAGGCACAACGGGACGCCGTCACCGTCGAGATCGGGTACGCGCTGGTGACCGGCGCGTTCCTCGCGGCGGCGCTCTTCTGTCTGCTCGGCGCGCCCGTGGTGGTCTTCGGGCTGGACGGCGCCTCGGCCCGCGGAGTGCTGGTCGCGGCCGCCCTCACGGCGTGTGCGGCCTTCGTGCTCCGTGTGACCCGGGTGCTGTGGGGCTTCACCGGCGCATCGGATCAGCCCGGCCGGCCCGGACGACGCGCCACGCCCGAGTCGTAGGCCGGCCCCGCGAGTCAGGCGGCGGCGGAGCGGCGATCGCGGGTGCAGACTTCACCATTCCGTGCAGCCTGTTGCGTCGACGCACGGGGCCCGGCGCGCCCCAGGCCGACCCCGAGCGTGCGACCGACGACCACCGCCGGTACTGGTGACCGGGACCGGGGTCGGGGGCGCGTGTCCGGGCCCGGGGTCGGGGGCGCGTGTCCGGGCCCGGGGTCGGGGGCGCGTGTCCGGGCCCGGGGTCGGGGGCGCGTGTCCGGGCCGCGCCCCCCGGACCGTCGCACCTGGCACCGTCGCCCCCGGGGACCATCGGCCCTGGAACCGTCGGCTTCAAAGCCCGTTTCCGCTGGAGACCGTCGACTCAGCCGACTCAAGAGACCATCGACTGAAGAGACCGCCGGCCTGAACGATGGGCCGGGGACGCCGTCCGGATCCGGCTCAGCGCATGAGCCCCACATCCCGCCCGAGGCGGGCGACCGCGTGCCCGAAGAACACGTCCCGCTCCTCGACGACCCGGTTGAACTGGCCGAACACCTCGAAGGAGATCAGCCCGAAGAGCTGCGACCAGGCCGAGACGAGTGCGACGACAAGTGCCGGTGGCAGGCCGGGGGCGATGTCGGCGGTGAGCCGGTGCGCCTCGGGGCGCAGCTCCTCGGCAAGCGGCGGGAGCGCCACACCGTCGCCACGGTAGGCGTCGCGGGCTACGGAGATGAGCACGAGCCCGACCCGGGACGCCGGCTCGATGGTGGCGCTCGGGGCGGTGTAACCGGGTACCGGGGAGCCGTAGATCAGCGCGTACTCGTGGGGGTGCGCCACGGCCCAGCGGCGTACGGCGGTGCAGACGGCCACCCAGCGGGCGAGCGGGCCGGCGTCCGGTTCCGCGGCGGCGAGTCCTTCCTCGGCGGCGGCGCCGATCGCGTCGTACGCGTCGACGATGAGCGCGGTCAGGAGGTCGTCCCGACTCGGGAAGTAGCGGTAGAGCGCGGAGGACACCATGCCGAGCTCACGGGCGACGGCGCGGAGGGACAGTTTGGCGGCCCCTTCGGCGGCGAGCTGCTTGCGCGCCTCGTCCTTGATGGCGGCAGTGATTTCCACGCGCGCACGGGCGCGGGCTCCTTGAACGCTGGTCATGGGGTCAGTGTGCCATCGAGTGAGCAGTGCTCCGGTACGAGATCAGCGATCCGGACGAGAGCGGCGAGCGGCGATCAGGGCAGCACTTCAGGACCGGCGCGGCGGTCGGAGATTGATGCGGCGATAGAGAGGGAGCGGCAATCCGCGCTGAGATCAGCAGTCCAAAAGGAGAGCGCCGCTCTTGCTTTGGATCATCGCTCGCGTGCACACTGTTCTCAAGCGAGAGCAGTGCTCTCGTAACGCTCCGCCGCGCCACTCCTTCCACGCCACCGCGCCGCCGCCCACCACCGCTGCCACCTCCGCCCGCGAAAGGACCCACCCATGCCTCCCACGCCGTCGTCGCCATCGCCGTCCCCGTCGCCGTCCCCGTCGAACCACGTCATCAAGCCAGGCTGGTTCACCGTCCACGTCCTCAACCGGATCGTCAGCTGGCTGACCCGTCGCGGTATCAGCGTCTGGGGTTCACGCGTCCTCGCCGTCCGCGGACGCAAGAGCGGCGAGTGGCGCCGTACGCCCGTCAACCTGCTCACACTCGACGGGAATCATTACCTCGTCGCCCCGCGCGGCCACGTCCAATGGACGCACAACATGCGTGCGGCGGGCGGGGGCGAGCTGCACCTCGGGAAGCGCGTTCAGGCGTTCACGGCGCAGGAAGTCCCGGACGAGGACAAGCCCGCCCTGCTGCGCGCCTACCTCAAGCGCTGGAAGGCGGAGGTCGGCGTGTTCTTCGGCGGCGTGGGGCCGGACGCGTCGGACCCGGAGCTGCGCGCCATCGCGCCCAAGCATCCCGTCTTCCGGATCACCCTCGGCTGATCCGTAAGACCAACGCCCGAACCGCCCGGGCCGCCTGAGCCGTCCGACACCCACCGACCGCCACCCGGCACCCACCCGACAGCCACCCGGCACCCAACCTTCGGCCGCGTGCCCGACCGGTCGGCCATTCCCACGCGCACGCCCGCGCCCTGCCCACGCCCACACCCACAGGGTCCCGGGCCGACGACAAGCCGGCCGGCAGGTCAGCCCGCGCGCCCGGGGCCGCGCCGGTCCAGCGCCTCCAGCGCCCGCCTGGCCATGCCGTGCGAGCTGATGAGCCCCGCCAGCGTGGTCACGCCGCGCGTGATGTCCGCGAACGCGTGCCACGCGGGCCTGAAGCCGGTGAGAACCGCGTGCAGCAGGCCGGGCCGCCGCTCGAACAGCGTGAGCATCCGCCGCCCGACCGCCATCTCCACCCCCAGCCCGGACTTGATGGCGAAGGCGTAGTTCAGCGCCTGGCGCCGCGCGTCCACGGCGTCGGGTGCCTCGGCGATCCGCACCGCCCACTCGCCCGCCAGCCGGCCGGAGCGCAGGGCGTACGAGATGCCCTCGCGCGTCCACGGCTCCAGCAGCCCCGCCGCGTCCCCGCAGACCAGGACCCGCCCGCGGGACAGCGGCGAGTCATCGGTTCGGCACCGGGTCAGGTGCCCCGACGAGATGGCCGGCTCGAAACCCGCGAGTCCGAGCCGCGCGATGAAGTCCTCCAGGTACCGCTTGGTCGCGGCACCCTCGCCGCGCGCCGAGATGACTCCGACGGTCAGGGTGTCCCCCTTCGGGAACACCCACCCGTAACTGCCCGGCATCGGGCCCCAGTCGATGAGCACCCGCCCTGCCCAGTCCTCCGCGACCGTCGACGGCACGGGGATCTCCGCCTCCAGGCCGAGGTCGACCTGGTCGAGCTTGACGCCCACGTGTGCCCCTATGCGGCTGGCGCTGCCGTCCGCACCGACGACCGCCCGCGCGAGCACGACCTCCCCGTCGGCCAGGACGACCGCGACCGTGCGCCGGTCCGGCACCGCGGAGCCGTGCTGCTCGACGCGCGCCACCGTCACCCCGCTCCGCAGCTCGGCGCCCGCCTTCTGCGCCTGCTCCACCAGGCCGGCGTCGAACTCCGGCCGGTTGATGAGCCCGAAGAGCATGCGCTTGGAGCGCCGTGTGCGGGGGAAACGGCCGTTCAGCGAGAACGTGACGGCATGCACCCGGTCCAGCAGCGGCAGTTCGAAGCCGGGCGGCAGCGCGTCGCGCGACGGCCCGATGATTCCGCCGCCGCACGTCTTGTAACGGGGCAGCTCGGCCTTCTCGAGCAGGAGCACCCGGCGGCCCGCGACGGCCGCCGCGTAGGCCGCGGAGGCTCCGGCCGGTCCGGCGCCGACCACGACGACATCCCATACCGGCGCCTCGTACTCGTTACCGGCGTCTGCGTTCTCGCTGCTCACGATGTGCTTCTGCTCCCGTCCCGAACTGGTCCCGCGTTCCCACCGGTCCGACCTCGTGACCCGATGATCTCGACCGCATCCTACGGCTCGGGCGCGCCCCGCCCCTGTGGGAGGATCGGACCTGCGTTCGCCGTACAAGAACGGTCACCCCGTCAGTCACAACGTCGCACCCACGAGGAGCGTGCCCATGTCCGCCACCGCCGGCCACCCGATCGCCGCGCAGATCGCCGAGACCGTCGCATCCCTGATGCCTCGGGCGAAGGAGGAGCTCGCGGAGCTCGTGGCGTTCCGGTCGGTGGCGGACGCGGAGCAGTTCCCGCCGAGCGAGTGCCGGGCCGCCGCGGCCTGGGTGGCGGACGCCCTGTGCGCGGAGGACTTCCAGGACGTCGCCGTACTGGACACACCGGACGGTTCGCAGGCGGTGTACGGCTACCTGCCCGGCCCGCAGGGGGCGCCGACCGTCCTGCTGTACGCGCACTACGACGTGCAGCCGCCGCTGGACCTGGCGGGCTGGGACACCCCGCCGTTCGAGCTGACCGAGCGCGAGGACGGCCGCTGGTACGGGCGGGGCGCAGCCGACTGCAAGGGCGGCTTCATCATGCACCTGCTCGCGCTGCGCGCCCTCAAGGCGAACGGCGGCATACCGGTGGGCGTCAAGGTGATCGCCGAGGGCTCCGAGGAGCAGGGCACGGGCGGTCTGGAGCGGTACGCGGAGCAGCACCCGGAGCTGCTGGCCGCCGACACGATCGTGATCGGTGACGCCGGGAACTTCAGGGTCGGGCTGCCGACCGTGACGGCGTCGCTGCGCGGGATGACGATGCTGCGGGTCCAGGTGGACACGCTGGCGGGCAACCTGCACTCGGGGCTCTTCGGCGGGGCCGCACCGGACGCGCTGGCGGCGCTCATCCGGGTCCTGGACTCGCTGCGGGCCGAGGACGGGTCGACGTCCGTGGACGGGCTGGAGGCGGACGGCCGGTGGCAGGGCCTCCAGTACCCGGAGGAGGACTTCCGCAGGGACGCGAAGGTCCTGGACGGGGTGGAGCTCATCGGTGGCGGCACGATCGCCGACCGGCTGTGGGCCCGCCCGGCCGTCACGGTCATCGGCATCGACTGCCCTCCGGTGGTGGGAGCGACGCCGTCGGTGCAGTCCACCGCGCGCGCCCAGATCAGTCTGCGGGTGCCGCCGGGCCAGGACGCCGCGGAGGCGACGAAACTGCTGACGGCGCACCTGGAGGCGCACACGCCGTGGGGCGCACGGGTGACCGTGGAGCAGGTGGGGCAGGGCCAGCCGTTCCAGGCGGACGTCACGAGCCCGGCGTACACGTCGATGGCCGAGGCGCTGCGCATCGCGTACCCGGGTCAGGAGATGCAGACCGCGGGCATGGGCGGCTCGATCCCGCTGTGCAACACGCTGGCATCGTTGTACCCGGAGGCGGAGATCCTGCTGATCGGCCTGAGTGAGCCGGAGGCACGGATCCACGCCGTCAACGAGAGCGTCTCGCCGCAGGAACTGGAGCGGATGTCCGTCGCGGAGGCGCACTTCCTGCTGAACTACGCCCGCGCGCAGCACGGCTGAGCCGAGTCGAGTCGTCCCGGCGGGACGTCGGGCGGACCCGGTGCCATGACCGGGCCCGTACACACCGCCGGGCTCCGCTCTGCTCGTGGCTAAGAAGGAGGCGTCGGCCGGGCGCCGGTGCGTACGGTCGCCGCATGGACCTCGACCTCATTCAGGTGACGCCCCGGCTCCACATGCTCCGCTTCGCCATCGGCCAGGCGTATCTGTGGCGGGACGCGGACGACGACCTGACGCTGATCGACGCCGGCTGGGCGGGATCGGCCGCGCCCGTCGAAGCGGCGGTACGGCGTGCCGGGCTCCGGCCGGCGGGCCTGCGGCGCATCGTCCTCACACACTGCCACCGCGATCATGTGGGCGCGGCCGCGGAGCTGGCCGAGCGGTACGGCGCCGAGGTGCTGGCCCACCCGTCGGACGCGCCGGTGATCCGGGGCGAGGCGCCGGTCCCGGAGCCCGCGCTGCTGGACTGGGAGGTGCCGCTGTACGAGCACGGGCTGACCGTGCCGGAGGCGCCGCCGACCCGGGTGGACCGCGAGCCGGTGGACGGGGAGGAGCTGGGCTTCGGCGACGGGGCGCGGGTGGTGCACACGCCGGGCCATACCGACGGGTCGATCGCCGTGCATCTGCCGCGCCACGGAGTGCTGTTCACGGGCGACACCGTGGCATCGGTGGGGCACGTGGGGCTGGGCGTCTTCCACGTGGACCGGGTCGAGGCACAGGCGTCGATGCGGCGCTTGGCCGCGCTCGCGCCGGAGGTGGTCTGCTTCGGTCACGGCGACCCCCTCACGACCGACGCGGCGGCGACACTGAAGGCGGCGGCCGACCGGGACGCCGCCGAGCCGGTCGCGTAAGCGGAGCCGGAACCCTGGGGGCCAGGGCCAGCCCACCCCGACACTCCCGCTCCCGCTCCCGGCCAGCCCCACCCGGCACCAGAACCCCGGCCCCCGGCCGACACCCACTCGCACCGGTCCCGGCCGACACCCACTCGCACCGGTCCCGGCCGACACCCACTCGCACCGGTCCCGGCCGACACCCACTCGCACCGGTCCCGGCCGACGCCACGCCCTTCCGGGACCCCGTCGGCGCCGCGCTTCCCCGCCCCGGCCGGTGCCCGATGTCGCGCCCCGGCGGGGCTGACGGTGGGCACCGGCGAGGCTTACGGTGGGCACCGGCGGGGCGGACATGGGCGCCGGGCTCCACGCCTCACGCGGTGCCGACCGGGACGCCCGCCTCCAGGTTGAGCACGGTTCCGCGTTCGCGGGCGCGCAGGGCCCAGCGCAGCCGTTCGTAGCGGTTCGGGGGGAGCATGCCGGAGGCCTCCTCCTCGGTGACGAAGCGCCAGCCGCGCAATTCGGCACCGGGCAGCAGGACGCCGTCGGCCTGGGCGCGGGTGAGGCGGCCGCCGTCGAAGAGGAGGCGCAGGCCGCCGTAGCCGGGCGGGCGGGGCGGCTCCCAGTCGACCAGCAGCAGTCGGGGCACGCTTTCCAGCTCGAGGCCTATTTCCTCGGCGACCTCCCGCATACCGGCGCGGGCCGGCGGCTCACCGGGCTCGACGACCCCGCCGGGGAACTCCCAGCCGGGCTTGTAGGTGGGGTCGACGAGCAGGACGCGGTCCTGTTCGTCGAAGAGCAGCACCCCGGCCGCGAGCGTCTCGCCGGTCGGTTCCGGTGTCTGCACGATCTCGCACGCGTCGACCGCGCCCTCGCGCACCGCCCGGGCGATGGCACCGGCGGTCTCGTGCGGGGTGAGACGGCTGTTGTCGACGGCGTACGCGTCGGTGGCCAGCCAGCCGTCGAGCGCGGCGCGGTAGGGCTCGATGTGGTCGTACGCCCACTGGCGGACACGCTCGTTGCCGTCCGGGTCGGCGTCGTACTCCTCACGGCCGGCGATACGCCCGCGCAGGATCGTTTCATCCGGCGTGAGTACGACATGGTGTACGGAGATGCGGCGTGCGGCCAGTCCGCCGAAGATCTCGTCGCGGTACTCCTGGCGCAGCAGGGTCATGGGCACCACGAGCACCCCTCCCACCTCGGCCAGCATCGCGGCCGCGGTGTCGACGACCATCCGCCGCCACATGGGCAGGTCCTGGTAGTCGGTCACCTCGGCGAGCCGCTTCTGCGGCAGCAGGTACCGCAGTGCGCCTCCGACGATCTCGGGGTCGTACAAGGTGCTGTCAGGGATCAGATCGATCAGTTCGCGCGCGGCGCTGGTCTTGCCGGCGCTGAACGCACCGTTGATCCAGATGATCACGGGTCCCCCTCCTCCGTAGCCCCCAGTGGCTTTGCCCGCACCACCCTGCCATGGAAACCCGCGCCCGGACAGGAGGGCGCGTAGACAGTGTCTACTCCCTCTGGTAGACAGTGTCCATGAGTGAACAGGAACCGGGGCTGCGGTCCCGACTGGTCCGGACCGGCGTCGAGTTGGTGACCGAGGAGGGCCTCGCCCCCCTGACGCTGCGGGAGATCGCACGCCGGGCCGGGGTGTCCCACGGCGCGCCGCGCCGCTACTTCCCGACCCACCTCGCGCTGCTGTCGGCCATTGCGCGTGAGGGCTTCGCCGACCTGGCGGCACAGGCCGGCGGGGCGGTCGGTGACGGCACCGCGGCCCCCCGGGACCAGCTCATGGCGCTGGGGCGCGTCTACCTGGAGTTCGCGCAGGCCAACCGCGGCATGTTCGAGCTGATGTTCCGCCACGACCTGCTGGAGAGCAACGAGCTGGGCCTGCGCGAGAGCAGCCTGCCGCTCTTCGGTGTCCTCGTGGACCTGGTCGCCCGCGCCCGCCCCGGAGCCGACCCGGCGCCGGCGGTGGTCGCGGGCGCGCTGTGGGCGAACCTCCACGGCATCGCGCAACTGTGGCGATGGGGCAGCCTCCCGCTCGCCACGGGGTGCGAGGACGTCGAGCCGCTGCTGCGCGCCGCGCTGGACGCGCATCTGGGACCGGAGGGACCGACGCAGCCGGTGCGGGACGCGGGCTCCCGGGGCTCGCAGAAGTCACAGAAGTCGCACGAACCGCACGAGTCACGAGGGTCGCGGGAAGCGGGGAACCGGTGAAGGCACGGCGCCTCCGGCTGCTGACCCTCACGGGCAGCATCACCGGAGCCTCCGTGGTCGCGCTGGACGGAACGGTGCTGACCGTCGCTCAGCCGACCCTCCAGCGCGACCTGCACGCCTCGTTCGCCGAGACCCAGTGGACCAGTACCGGGTACCTCATCGCCGTGGCGAGCCTGCTGGTCTTCGCCGGGCGGCTCGGCGACCGGTACGGCCATCGGCGCGTCTTCGCCGTGGGCATCCTCGGCTTCGGCGCGGCCTCGGCGGCCATCGGCCTGGCCCCGGGCATCTCGTGGGTGATCGGGCTGCGCGTCGTCCAGGGGGCGTGCGGCGCGCTGCTGCAACCGGCCACGCTCGGGATGCTGTGCGCCGCCTACCCGCCCGGCCTCATCAGCAGGCCCCTCGCGTTGCGGACCGCCGCGATCGGGGCGGCGGCGGCCGTGGGGCCGGTGGTCGGCGGGGCGCTGACCACACACTTCGGCTGGCGGGCGGTCTTCTTCCTGAGCGTGCTGCCCGCCGTCGTCGTCGGCGCGGCGGCACTGGCCGTACGCGAGCGGTACGTGACCCAGGAGCCCCTCGGGGGCGGGCCCGGCGGCGCGGGGGCCGACCGGGCCCAAGGCGCCGGCCGGTACAGGGAGGCCGGCCCGGTTCGGGATGCCGACCGCCTTCGTAACGCCGCCGGCCGATACCGGGACAGCGACCGATCCCGGGAGGCCGACCGATCCCGGATTGCCGGCTCGCGGGGCTGGCCGGGTTCCACGGGCGGCGGCGCCCGGGGTGGCCTCGGCTCCGGGCTGGACCTGCCGGGGGCGTGCCTCCTCGCCGCCGCTCTGGGATGTCTCGTCCATGCGCTGGTGGGACTCCCGGCGACCGCACCGTGGCTCGTGGCCGCCGGGGTGTGCGGCGCCGCGTTCGTCCGGCACGAGCGGCGCGCGGCGAACCCGCTGCTGCCGCCGGAGGTGACCGGCTCCCGGACCGTCACCGCCGCGCTGTCCGTACTGCTGGCCGCGTCGGCCGCGATGTTCGGTGCGCTGTTCGTCGGTACGTACGTCCTCCAGGAGATCCAGGCCATGGACCCGCTGCGCGGCAGCCTGACGGCCCTTCCCCTGGCGGTGGCGATGGTGGCGAGTGCCACCGCCGTCCCGGCCCTGATGCGGCGGCACGGACCGCGCAGGACGACGGCGACGGCCATGGCGGTACTGGCACTCGGCGTCCTGCTGCTGTCGCGGCTCACCGCGCCCGGTGCGGCGTCGTGGACGGTCGGTGGCGGTTTCCTGCTGATGGGCGCCGGCTTCGGCACGGTGATGGTCACCGCCACGACCGTTCTCGTACGCCGGGTGCCCGCCCGGCACGCCGGTGTGGCCGGGGGACTTCAGCAGACGGCCATGAACACCGGCCCGGCGCTGGGCATCGCCGCGGCGACCATGCTCCTGACCCTCGCCGCACCCGGTACGGCCGGAGGCCGCGCGCCCGGCGCGGGCGGGACCGGCGCGGGCGGGACCGGTGCGGAAGCCGTCGGGGCGTTCGCCTCCGCGGTCGGCGGCACGCTGACGGGCCTGGCGGCCGTCGCCGCGGCCGGGGCCCTGTGCGCCCTGCGACTGCCTGTGCGTGACGGTACGGAGGCCCCCGTGTCGCCCGGCCCCGCGGCGCCTGCGGCACGACGCTGAACGCCGGGCGGCGAGGGCCGCCTTCCGGGCTGCGGCCGGACCGGGAGGACCCTCGCCACAGCCGACGAAACGCAACTGCACCGGGTTCGCGATGTTACGCTCCGTATTCAATCGGTCAGCACACTGTCATCGACGGGAGCCCGCGTGAAGATCGCCTGCGTCGGCGGAGGGCCCGCCGGCCTCTACTTCTCCCTCCTCATGAAACGGCAGGACCCCTCCCACGACATCACCGTCCACGAGCGCAACGCCGCCGGATCGACGTACGGCTGGGGCGTGACCTACTGGGCCGGCCTGCTGGACGCACTGCGTGCCCACGACCCGGAATCGGCCCGTGCCATCGGGGAGAACTCGGTCCGCTGGAGCGGCGGCGCCGCGCACATCCGCGGCGGGACGACCGTCCACCACGGCGACGAGGGCTTCGGCATCGCCCGCCGCCGCCTCCTCGACGTCCTCGCCGCGCGAGCGGCGGAGCTCGGTGTACGGCTGGAGTTCGGCCACCCGGTCACCTCCGTGGAGCAGGTGGCGGACGCCGACCTCGTCGTCGCCGCCGACGGGGTGCACAGCGCACTGCGGGACCGCCACACCGACCACTTCGGCACCGAGGTGACGGCCGGCCGGAACATGTACATCTGGCTCGGCACGACCAAGGTCTTCGACACCTTCACCTTCGCCTTCACCGAGACCGCGCACGGCTGGATCTGGTGTTACGCCTACGGGTACGGGGAGAACCGCAGCACCTGCGTCGTCGAGTGCTCGCCCGCCACCTGGCGGGGCCTCGGACTGGACCGGGCCGGCGAGGCGGAGGGCCTCGCCCTGCTGGAGGAGCTCTTCGCCGGCACGCTGGACGGACACCGGCTGCTCGGGCGGGGAGAGACCGACGGCAGCGCGCAGTGGCTCGCCTTCCGCACCGTCACCAACCGCACCTGGCACCGCGACAACGTCGTGCTGATGGGCGATGCCGCCCACACCACGCACTACTCCATCGGCGCGGGCACCACACTGGCCCTGGAGGACGCCATGGCCCTGGCAGGGGCGCTGCGCGGCAGTCCGGCGCTGCGGCCCGCGCTCGTCCGCTACGAACGCGAACGCAGGTCGGCGCTCCTCCCCGTGCAGAGCGCGGCCCGCTACAGCGCCCAGTGGTACGAGAACCTCCCGCGGTACGTGGACCTGCCGCCCGCGGAGATGTTCGCGCTGCTGGGCCAGCGGCACTCCCCGCTGCTGCCGTACGTCCCGCCGCAGCTGTACTACCGGATCGACCGGGCCGCCGGGCGGCTGGAGCCGCTGCGCAGACTGAAGCGCCGCCTGGGCCCACGCCTCGCGGGCGCCCTGCACGGTTTCAGCCGCTGAGGGGCGCGGGCGCCGTCACCCCGCCGGGCAGCCTGCGGGGCGAGGCCGCCGCGGCCGCGCCGAGGAGGCCCGCGTCGGTGCCGGTGAGCGCCGGGGCCACCGTCAGACGGCGGACGAACGAGAGGGTGGCGTAGTCGCGCAGGGCGCGGCGCAGCGGGGCGAACAGCACCTCACCCGCGCCCGCCACTCCCCCGCCGATGACGGCGATCCGCACCTCGATGAGCGTCGCGGTGGCGGCGATCCCGGCCGCGAGGGCCTGGGCGGCGCGCTCGAAGGACGCGATGGCGATCGGGTCCCCGGCGCGCGCGGCGGCGGCGACGGCGGCGGCCGTGACGTCGCC